>NZ_JBVIYQ010000006.1:0-572642 GCF_055592445.1 Streptomyces sp. NPDC041122
GGTTACATTCCGAACCCGGAAGCTAAGCCTCATAGCGCCGATGGTACTGCAGGGGGGACCCTGTGGGAGAGTAGGACGCCGCCGAACTCCTTTTATAGCCGTGGTCCCTGGATTTAATTCCAGGGACCACGGCTTTTTTTGTTTTGCGGGTGTGGTGCCGGCACCCCTCCGCACCGGCGTCCGGCCACTGAGGGTAAGGTCAGGGGGCATCATTGGCTCTTTCCTCACAGGAGGCCCCCGGGTGGAGGTCCAGGAGACACGCGTCCAGACGGACCGTGTCCTCACCATCCCGAACATCCTCAGCATGGCGCGCCTCGCCGGCGTGCCCCTCTTCCTGTGGTTGATCCTCAGGCCGGAGTTCGGGGGGCCCAACAGTGACGGATGGGCGCTGCTTGTCCTGGCGCTCAGTGGAGTCAGCGACTACCTGGACGGCAAGCTCGCCCGGCGCTGGAACCAGATCAGCAACCTCGGACGACTCCTCGATCCGGCGGCCGACCGGCTCTATATCCTCTCCACGCTGCTCGGACTGACGTGGCGGGAGATTCTTCCGCTCTGGCTGACCGCGGCACTTCTGCTGCGTGAGCTGGTCCTGCTGGTGATGGTCGGGATCCTTCGCCGGCACGGCTATCCGCCGCCGCAGGTGAACTTTCTGGGCAAGGCCGCGACCTTCAACCTGATGTACGCCTTTCCACTACTGCTCCTCAGCGACGGAAGCGGCTGGCTCGCCACTCTCGCTGCTATTTTCGGATGGGCGTTCGCCGGATGGGGTACAACCCTGTATTGGTGGGCAGGGATCCTGTATGTGGTTCAGGTCCGCCGACTTGTCAAGGTGGACAGACCGGCCGATTGAGCTCGCCGATTCGGCGGCTGCAGAAGCTCCACGGCCCGCATCTGCCGTACGCGGGCCATCCCTGGTGAGCTGGGTCGGCTAGGTCGTCTCTATTGAGGAGGACGTTTCCGACATGAAGGCCGTCGTGATGGCCGGTGGTGAGGGCACGCGCCTTCGCCCCATGACCTCGAGCATGCCCAAGCCGCTCCTTCCTGTGGCCAACCGGCCGATCATGGAGCATGTGCTGCGTCTGCTGAAGAGGCATGGGCTCACCGAGACCGTAGTGACAGTGCAGTTCTTGGCATCGCTCGTCAAGAACTACTTCGGCGACGGCGAAGAGCTCGGGATGGAGCTCACCTATGCCAACGAGGAGAAACCGCTCGGCACCGCCGGCAGCGTGAAGAACGCCGAGGAAGCGCTGAAGGACGACGCGTTCCTCGTGATCTCCGGTGACGCTCTCACCGACTTCGACCTCTCCGAGCTGATCGCCTTCCACAAGGAAAAGGGTGCGCTCGTCACCGTCTGTCTGACGCGCGTCCCGAATCCGCTGGAATTCGGCATCACCATCGTCGACGAAGAAGGAAAGGTCGAGCGCTTCCTCGAGAAGCCGACCTGGGGGCAGGTCTTCTCCGACACGGTGAACACGGGCATCTATGTGATGGAGCCCGAGGTGTTCGACTACGTCGATGCCGACGTTCCCGTCGACTGGTCCGGTGACGTCTTCCCGCAGCTCATGAAGGAAGGCAAGCCCGTCTACGGCTATATCGCCGAGGGCTACTGGGAGGACGTCGGCACGCACGAGAGCTACGTCAAGGCGCAGGCCGACGTGCTGGAGGGCAAGGTCGACGTCGAGCTCGACGGCTTCGAGATCTCGCCCGGCGTGTGGGTCGCCGAAGGGGCGGAAGTACACCCCGACGCTGTGCTGCGCGGGCCGCTGTACGTCGGTGACTACGCCAAGGTCGAGGCGAACGCCGAGATCCGTGAGCACACCGTCATCGGCTCGAACGTCGTCGTCAAGGAGGGCGCGTTCCTGCACAAGGCGGTCGTGCACGACAACGTCTACATCGGGCAGCACAGCAATCTGCGGGGCTGCGTCGTAGGCAAGAACACCGACATCATGCGCGCCGCCCGCATCGAGGACGGCGCGGTCATCGGTGACGAGTGCCTGGTCGGTGAAGAATCGATCGTCCAGGGGAACGTCAGGGTCTATCCGTTCAAGACGGTCGAGGCCGGCGCGTTCGTCAACACCTCCGTCATCTGGGAATCCCGAGGCCAGGCGCACCTCTTCGGGGCGCGCGGCGTGTCCGGAATCCTGAACGTGGAGATCACGCCCGAGCTCGCCGTGCGCCTGGCGGGCGCGTACGCGACGACCCTGAAGAAGGGTTCCACCGTCACCACCGCGCGTGACCACTCCCGTGGTGCGCGGGCCCTGAAGCGGGCGGTGATCTCGGCGCTGCAGGCCAGCGCCATCGACGTACGGGACCTGGAGAACGTGCCGCTGCCGGTCGCGCGGCAGCAGACCGCGCGAGGCAGCGCCGGCGGGATCATGATCCGGACGACGCCCGGAGTGCCCGACTCCGTCGACATCATGTTCTTCGACGGGCAGGGCGCCGACCTGTCGCAGGGCAGCCAGCGGAAGCTGGACCGGGTGTACGCGCGTCAGGAATACCGGCGGGCCTTCCCGGGCGAGATCGGCGACCTGCACTTCCCGTCCAGCGTCTTCGACTCGTACACGGGCTCTCTGCTGCGCAACGTCGACACCACCGGCGTCGCGGAGTCGGGTCTCAAGGTCGTCGTCGACGCGTCCAACGGAAGCGCCGGCCTCGTACTGCCGAGCCTTCTCGGGAAGCTCGGGGTGGACGCGCTGACCATCAACCCGGGGCTCGACGAGTCGCGGCCCACCGAGACCGCGGACACCCGCAGGGCCGGGCTGGTGCGGCTGGGGGAGATCGTGGCGTCGGCCAGGGCCGCCTTCGGTGTGCGGTTCGACCCGGTCGGCGAGCGTCTTTCGCTCGTGGACGAGAAGGGGCGGATCGTCGAGGACGACCGGGCGCTGCTGGTCATGCTCGACCTGGTCGCGGCGGAGCGGCGCAGCGGGCGGGTGGCGCTGCCGGTGACGACGACGCGCATCGCCGAGCAGGTCGCGGCGTACCACGGCACCCAGGTGGACTGGACGACCACGTCGCCGGACGACCTGACCAGGGTCGGTCGCGAGGACTCGACGATCTTCGGCGGGGACGGGCGGGGCGGGTTCATCGTCCCCGAGTTCAGTGGTGTCTTCGACGCGACCGCCGCTTTTGTGCGGCTCGTCGGGCTCGTGGCGCGGACTCAGCTCACCCTGAGCCAGATCGACGCGCGGATCCCGCGGGCGCACGTGCTGAAGCGTGACCTGGCGACTCCGTGGGCCGTGAAGGGTCTTGTGATGCGGCGCGTCGTGGAGGCCGCCGGTGACCGGTCCGTGGACACCACCGACGGTGTGCGGGTCGTGGAGGCCGACGGGCGCTGGGTCTTGGTGCTGCCGGACCCCGCGGAGGCCGTCACCCATCTGTGGGCCGAGGGGCCCGACGACGCGTCCGCGCAGGCGCTGTTGGACGAGTGGTCCACGGTGGTGGACAGCGCGGGTCGCTGACCCGTCGCGGAGCCGGGCGGCGCCCACAACAGGTGCCGCCCGGCTCGCCGGTGGGGCCATTCGGAGGTAGCCGTCGCGACGTGCGACGATGTGCGGCATGCCGCAGCAGCCCCCCGTTCGGAGCACCCCCTCGCGCCCTCGGCGCCCGGACGCCTCCATGTCGCTGCTCACCACCGTCATGGACCACAGTCTCGACGAGGGATACGCGGAGGCGGCGGCCCGCAAGAAGGCCCGAGGGGACAGTGGTGTTCCTCGCCCGCTGCGGGCCAAACTCGGCCTCGCGGCCGGTCTGGTGCTGGCCGCGCTGGTGGTCACCGTGGGAGCTGCGCAGGCGCGTATAGAGGCCCCGGTGGTGGCCAAGGAGCGCGAGGAGCTCATCGACCGCGTCGAATCGGCCACCGAGGGCGCCGACCAGCTCGAGGACGACGTGGACAAGCTCCGCGACGACGTCGGGGAGCGGCAGGAGGCCGCGCTGAAGAAGCACGGTGGGAGCCAGGGCGAGTTGGTGGGTCTCCTTTCGGGTGCCACGGAAGTCCACGGGCCCGGTGTGAAGCTCGTCGTGGACGACAAGAAGCAGGCCGATCCGGGTGGCGGCGGACCGCGCGAGAGCGCGAGTTTCTCCGACACCGGCCGGGTACGCGACCGCGACATGCAGCGCGTCGTCAACGGCCTGTGGGAGTCCGGCGCCGAGGCCATCTCCATCAACGACCAGCGTCTCACCGCCCTTTCGGCGATCAGGGCCGCGGGTGACGCGATACTGGTCGACAACAGACCGCTGGTGCCGCCGTATACGGTGCTCGCGGTGGGGGACGCGAAGCGCTTGAGCACCCGGTTCCAGAACAGCCGCGACGGTCAGTACCTGCACGCTCTGCAGGAGAATTTCGGCATCAGGACCAGCATCTCCGTGTCGGACGAGCTCAGGCTCCCGGCAGCGCCGAGCGTCACCGTACGTACAGCAGAGCCGAAGGCAGGAAAGGGCACATCGTGATCGCCGTACTGGGCCTCGTCGTGGGAGTCGTGGCCGGATTGTTGGTTCGGCCCGAGGTTCCGGCGGTGGTCGAGCCGTATCTCCCGATCGCCGTGGTCGCGGCCCTCGACGCCGTGTTCGGCGGGTTGCGGGCCATGCTCGACGGCATCTTCGACGACAAGGTGTTCGTCGTGTCGTTCCTGTCGAACGTGGTGGTGGCCGCGCTGATCGTGTTCCTCGGGGACAAGCTCGGCGTCGGGGCGCAGCTGTCCACCGGTGTCGTGGTCGTCCTCGGCATCCGCATCTTCTCCAACGCCGCCGCGATCCGCCGGCATGTCTTCAGGGCGTGACGCCGATGAGTTCCGACGACAGGCCCGACCTCAACCCGCGCAGGGAGCTCCCGGCGGAGATCCCGAGCGTGCCCGGGCCACCGGCCGCGCCCGCCGCGTCCGCGGGGCCCGCGGCGAAGCCGCAGCTCACCGGCCGTCAGCGGCTGCGGCAGGGCCTGTGGCCGCCGCGGGTGACCCGGCCCCAACTCATCGTCGCCCTGCTGTTGTTCGTGCTGGGCCTCGGACTGGCCATTCAGGTGCGGTCCAACAGCGACAGCAGCGCGCTGCGCGGCGCACGACAAGAAGATCTCGTACGCATCCTCGATGAACTGGATGACCGAACTCAGCGTCTGGAAGAAGAGAAGCGACGCCTCGAGGACCAGCGGACCGGGTTGGAGAACAGCTCGGACCAGGCCGAAGAGGCGCGCAAGCAGACGGTCGAGCGGGAACGGCAACTCGGCATCCTGGCCGGCACGGTGGCGGCCCAGGGGCCCGGCATCACGCTGACCATCGAGGACAAGAGGGGGGCGGTCAAGGCGGACATGCTGCTCGACGCCATTCAGGAGCTGCGCGCCGCCGGCGCCGAGGCGATCCAGATCAATGACGTACGGGTCGTGGCCAACACCTATCTGTCCGACGCCACCGGCGGTGGCGTACGGGTGGATGGTCACAAGGTGAGCGAGCCGTACCTCTTCAAGGTGATCGGCAAGCCGCAGGATCTCGAACCTGCGCTGAACATCCCGGGAGGTGTGGTGCAGACTCTGGAGAAGGAGCAGGCCACGGTGACCGTGGAACGCTCGGAGAAGATCGTCGTGAACGCCTTGCGACCTGCGAAGCGGCCTGACTACGCTCGGTCGTCCTCCCAGTGAGGGGCGGACGCATGGGGGCCGCGAGGCGAGGGCATGAGGTTGCGGGGGGTCGGCGCACCGTAAGCGTGGTGCGTGGTGGAAACTGTTTGGTGGCCACAGACGTTGTGAGGATGTCTGGCTCACCGATGAATGCCGGTGTGTGCAATCAGGGTTCGTCCTGCCCCACGGGCGGGTCTGTTTCGGTCAAGGGGAATCGCCCGTGAAGTTGTTTGCGAAGTTGTTCGGCAAGAGCGCGCGAGAGGACAGCGGCAATCCGGCCACTGCCCGTCATCGCGCCCCGCGCCACGGAGATGGTGAGGAGCAGGGCGCGGAGCGCCCGATGTTCCGTGATCAGGTCGCTGGGCCAGGTGGTGACATTTCGGGCGCACAGGGCGCGTCGTCTGTTGACCCTGCCGGTCCCGGCCGCATAGGTTTCGGGGAACCTTCAACCTCAGGTACGGGTGGAGGGTTCGCCCCCGGCCCGTACGCATCGAATGCCCCTGCGGGGCAGCCACGGCAGGAGGACCCGTCCATGGCCCTGGTGTGTACGAGGTGCGGGAACCGCAACGCCGAGGCGAGCCGGTTCTGCTCCAACTGCGGTGCGCCGCTGCGCGCCGGAGCCTCGCCGGAGCGCCCGTCCGAGACGACCTCGACGATCTCCATCTCGGGCCTTGAGGCCTACGACGCCGAGACGACGGGGCAGACCCCGACTCCCGCGCTCTCCCCGGAGGCGCAGGCGGCCGTCGACGCTCTGCCGCTCGGTTCCGCGCTGCTCGTGGTGCGCCGCGGACCCAACTCGGGCAGCCGTTTCCTGCTCGACGGCGAGCTGACCACGGCGGGGCGTCACCCGCAGAGCGACATCTTCCTCGACGACGTGACGGTGTCGCGTCGCCACGTGGAGTTCCGTCGCCTCCAGGACGGTTCGTTCACCGTCGCCGACGTGGGCAGCCTCAACGGCACGTACGTCAACCGTGAGCGCATCGACTCCGTCGCGCTCTCGAACGGCGACGAGGTGCAGATCGGCAAGTACCGCCTGGTCTTCTACGCGAGCCAGCGGGCCATCTGAACCACCCCCAGACACGGTCTGGGGGGCACACCCCCAGGGAAGGTCCATGCTTCAAACACCGAGGGGCGGTGCCGACATCGGCACCGCCGCCGCGGACCGTCGGCTGATGAGCATCGGTACCGTGTTGAACCAACTGCGGGACGAGTTTCCCGAGGTCACCATCTCCAAGATCCGGTTCCTGGAGTCCGAGGGGCTCATCGAGCCGCAGCGGACGCCGTCCGGGTACCGGAAGTTCGCCCCGGCGGACGTCGAGCGGCTCGGGCACGTCCTGCGGATGCAGCGTGACCACTATCTGCCGCTCAAGGTCATCCGGGAGCACCTCGACGCGCTGGAGCGGGGCGAGCGGCCTCCCATGCCGTCCCTGGGGCGTCAGCGGGACGGTGGCGACGCCCAGGGCCCGGACGACGCCGAGGGGCCCACGGCGGCCCGGGTGGGCCGTGACGAGCTGCTGGCCGCCGCCGAGATCGACGAGGTCCAGCTCACCGAGTGGGAGGCGTACGGCCTGGTCGCCCCGCTGCCGGACGGCGGGTACGACGCGGAGGCCGTCACGGTCGCCACGCTCGTCGTGGAACTCGGCCGGTTCGGTATCGAGCCGCGGCATCTGCGGGCCATGAAGGCCGCGGCCGAGCGCGAGGCCGGGCTCGTCGACCAAGTGGTCGCACCGCTGCGGCGGCATCGAAATCCGCAGACCAGAGCCCATGCCGAGGCCCGTACCAAAGAGCTGGCGGGGCTCACCGGCAGGCTGCATTCGGCGCTCGTGCAGACGGCGCTCGGGATCAGACTGCCCTGACCACGCGTGCGTCCGGCCGGTACTCGGCGGGTGCCCGACTACCCAAACCTGCCAGCCACGTCCTAGGGTTGCTGTGTGAACGAGCTCGACGTCGTAGGTGTCCGGGTCGAAATGCCCTCCAACCAGCCGATCGTGCTCCTGCGTGAAGTGGGAGGCGACCGGTACCTTCCCATCTGGATCGGACCAGGTGAGGCGACCGCCATCGCCTTCGCACAGCAGGGCATGGCACCCGCACGGCCGCTGACCCACGACCTGTTCAAGGACGTGCTGGAAGCGGTGGGCCAGGAGCTCTCCGAAGTGCGCATCACGGACCTGCGGGAAGGGGTCTTCTACGCGGAGCTGGTCTTCGCCAGCGGTGTCGAGGTGAGCGCGCGGCCGTCCGACGCCATAGCGCTCGCGCTGCGCACCGGCACGCCGATCTTCGGCAGCGACGGTGTGCTGGACGACGCCGGCATCGCGATTCCGGACGAGCAGGAGGACGAGGTGGAGAAGTTCCGCGAGTTCCTCGACCAGATCTCGCCCGAGGACTTCGGCACCAACAGCCAGTGAGCCGCTTAAGACGGCCCGCGTCGGACCATTCGGCTAGCCTTTCCCCGCGACGAGGCACGGGAAACCACTCTCAGGGTGATTATCACTCGGCGTGCCGAGTGTGGCGATCGTTGACGAGCCCCTGGCGACTGCCTACCGTCGATGAGGCAGGTCAAGGAGGGAGGTCGGCGTGAGAAGCAGCGGCGACGGTACGGCGGTGGGCGGGCCGTACCCGCTCCACGGCGGCGTGACCGATCACTCTCCGAGTCGCCCCATGGCGGTCCAGGGGAGCGGGGACGCGGCGTCCGGGCACGAGCGGGTCGGCTACCGGGGGCCCACCGCGTGCGCGGCAGCGGGCATCACCTATCGACAGCTCGACTACTGGGCCCGTACGGGCCTGGTCGAACCGAGCGTGCGGGCCGCGGGCGGTTCGGGGACCCAGCGGCTCTACAGCTTCCGCGACGTGGTCGTCCTGAAGATCGTGAAGCGGTTCCTCGACACCGGTGTGTCCCTGCAGAACATCCGGACGACGGTCCAGCACCTGCGGGAGCGCGGGTTCCAGGATCTGGAGCGGATGACGCTGATGAGCGACGGCGCGACGGTCTACGAGTGCACGTCGCCCGGTGAGGTCCACGAACTGCTCCAGGGCGGCCAGGGCGTCTTCGGGATCGCCGTGGGGGTCGTGTGGCGCGACGTCGAGGCGGCGCTGTCCCAGCTGCACGGGGAGCGCGTCGACACCGGTGAGACGCTCATCGGACACAACCCGGCCGACGAGCTGGCCAGACGGCGCAACAAGGCTGTCTAGGCGGGCTCCGGAGCGGTCCGCGGTCGCGTTGTCAGTGGCATAGGGCAGCATCAGAGACGTGAGAAGCGCGCCGACGATTCTGCATCTGGACATGGATGCCTTCTACGCGTCCGCGGAACAGGCCGCGAAACCGAGTCTGCGCGGAAAAGCCGTGGTGGTGGGCGGTCTGGGGCCGCGAGGCGTGGTCGCGACCGCCTCCTACGAGGCGCGTCGTTTTGGTGTGCACTCCGCGATGCCCATGGGGCAGGCCCGGCGGCTGGCGCCGAACGCCGCCTACCTCGTGCCGCGCTTCGGGCTGTACCGCGAGGTCAGCGAGCAGGTGATGGGGCTGTTGCGGAAGCTGTCGCCGCTCGTGGAGCCGCTCAGCCTGGACGAGGCCTTCGTCGACCTGGAGGCGGGTGGTGTCGCCGACGACGCGGAGTCGGCCCGGGCCGTCGGAGAGCAGCTGCGGGCGGACATCAGGGAAGTGACCGGACTGACCGGCTCCGTGGGGCTCGCCGTCTCCAAGATGCTGGCCAAGATCGCCTCCGAGGAGGCCAAGCCGGACGGGCTCCGGCTGATAGCGCCGGGGACGGAGCGGGCCATGCTCGGGCCGATGTCGGTGCGCACGCTGCCCGGCGTGGGACCGGCCACCGGGGACCATCTGCGGCGGGCCGGGATCATCACGGTCGAGGAGCTCGCGGAGGCCGGCGAGGACGAGCTCGTACGGCTCCTGGGCAAGGCGCACGGGGGCTCGCTGTACGCGATGGCGCTGGCGCTCGACGAGCGGCCCGTGGTGGCCGAGCGGGAGAGCAAGTCGGTCAGCGTCGAGGACACGTACGACGTGGACATCCACGACCGGGTGCGGATCCGGGGCGAGGTCGCGCGGCTCGCCGACCGGTGTGTGGAGCGGCTGCGGGCGGCGGGGCACTCGGGGCGGACCATCGTGCTCAAGGTGCGGCGGTTCGACTTCTCGACGCTGACGCGCTCCGAGACGTTGCGCGGGCCCACGGACGACCCGGGGGTGGTGCGGGAGGCCGCCGCGCGGCTGCTGGAGTCCGTGGACACCACAGGGGGTGTGCGGCTGCTCGGTGTCGGCGTCTCCGGCCTCGCCGACTACACGCAGGAGGACCTCTTCGCGCAGGCGCAGGCTCAGGCCGCCGAGGCGGCTGCTCTGGCGGCCGAGGCGGAGGTCGTCGCGGTCGGGTCGGCCGAGGCGGCCGGCGCGGCGCAGGGGGGCGTGGAGGGCGCTCCTGGGGGCGAGGGCGGCGGAGGCGGTGACGGCACGGCCGGTGAGCAGAAGGCCGGCGATGTCCTGCCCGAGGAGGCGGTCACGCTCGGCGAGCGGCGGTGGGCGGCCGGGATCGATGTACGGCACAGCGAGTACGGCCACGGGTGGGTGCAGGGGAGCGGGCTCGGGCGGGTCACGGTGCGTTTCGAGACGCCGTACTCGGCTCCGGGGCGGGTGAAGACCTTCCGGACGGACGATCCGGATCTGGTGCCCGCCGAGCCGCTGCCGCTGGTCGAAGCGGTGCCGCTGCCGGGCGTGACTGGGGCGGAGCCGTCTGGGGCCGGGCTCGAGAGCGCCTCCGGTGTCGCTCGTGCGGAGGTGGGGGACCAGGGCGAGGGCTGAGGCCCGCCGCGGGACGGGGCACGGGGGACAGGGGCAGGGCGGGTGCCGGACGGGGTCAGGGGGGTTCCGTGCCCGCGATGCGGCCGAAGCTCTGGTCGGGTGGAGGAGGCGTCCGCGGTGGTGTCGTGTCCAGGCCGTAGTGGTGGTAGAGCTGGAGTTCCTGCTCGGGGGAGAGGTGGCGGCCCACCCCGAAGTCCGGGGCGTCCTTGATCAGGTCGCGGTCGAAGGGGATCCGTACGGTGCCGTCCTCGCCCAGCTCGCTCGGTTCCAGCGGCACGAACGCGTCGCGGCTGAACAGGCCGGTGCGTATGGCGGCCCACTCCGGGGCTCCGGTGGCGTCGTCGAGGTAGACCTCGTCGATCGTGCCGATCTTCGTCCCGTTCCGGTCGAACGCCTTGCGGCCGATCAGATTGCGCGGATCGATGTCGGTCTGCACGGGCCCTCCAGATGGTCGCGGGTTGTCGAAACCGGGCGTAACTCATCCTTATTCGTTCGTAGTCACTACGAAAGAGCACTTCGGGGCGGGCGGCCACTCGAGGGATCGGCCGTGAGCCTCGCTGGTAGGCTGACGTTCGGCTGCTGACCCCGTGCGGGAGAGCTCTCCGGAACACGGTTCCCGGAGGCGCCGAAGGAGCAAATCCTCCCCGGAATCTCTCAGGCATCCAGTACCGCACGGACGAGGTCACTCTGGAAAGCAGGGCGGGCGTCGGGCGGGCACGTTCGAAACCCCTCCTCACCGACGGTGAAAGCAGATCTGTCGACACGACGGGACTGTGAAGCTCTCAGGTTGAGATGACAGAGGGGGAGGCCGTCCGGGTACCCGCGCCGTGGTACCCCTCGCAGGTCGTGCAGACCAGGAGGCCTCCGCAATGACTGCCACCAATCGCATCCCGCTCTCCGCGCTCGAGCAGGGCATCCCCTTCGAGCAGCGGCACATCGGGCCCGATGCGGAAGCGCGGGCCAAGATGCTCGCCCAGGTCGGGTACGGCTCGCTCGACGAGCTGACGGCCGCCGCGGTGCCGGATGTGATCAAGAACGCCGAGGCGCTGAACCTGCCCGGCGCGCGCACCGAGGCCGAGGTACTGGCCGAGCTGCGCTCCCTGGCCGACCGCAACCAGGTCCTCGACTCCATGATCGGACTCGGGTACTACGGCACCTTCACGCCGCCGGTCATCCTGCGGAACGTGATGGAGAACCCCGCCTGGTACACCGCGTACACGCCGTACCAGCCGGAGATCTCGCAGGGCCGCCTGGAGGCGCTGCTCAACTTCCAGACGATGGTCGCCGAGCTGACCGGCCTGCCCACCTCCGGGGCCTCGCTCCTCGACGAGGGCACCGCGGCCGCCGAGGCCATGGCCCTGTCCCGGCGCATGGGCAAGGTCAAGAACGGCGTCTTCGTCGTCGACGCCGACGCGCTGCCGCAGACCATCGCCGTCATCCGGACCCGCGCCGAGCCCACCGGCGTCGAGATCGTGGTCGCCGACCTGAGCGACGGCATCCCCGCCGAGGTCGCCGAGCGCGGCGTCGTCGGCGTTCTCGTGCAGTACCCGGGCGCCTCCGGCGTCGTACGGGACATCAAGCCGCTCATCGACCAGGCGCACGAGATCGGCGCCGTCGTCACCGTCGCCGCGGACCTGCTCGCGCTGACGCTGCTCACCTCGCCCGGCGAGCTGGGCGCCGACATCGCCGTCGGCACGACGCAGCGCTTCGGTGTGCCGATGGGCTTCGGCGGCCCGCACGCCGGTTACATGGCGGTGCGCGAGAAGTTCGCGCGCAGCCTTCCCGGGCGGCTCGTCGGCGTCTCCGTCGACGCCGACGGCAACAAGGCCTACCGGCTCGCGCTGCAGACCCGTGAGCAGCACATCCGCCGCGAGAAGGCCACCAGCAACATCTGTACCGCTCAGGTGCTGCTCGCGGTCATGGCCGGAATGTACGCCGTCTACCACGGCCCCGAGGGTCTGAAGTCCATCGCCCGGCGCACCCACCGGTACGCGACGCTGCTCGCGGCCGGGCTCACGGCCGGCGGCGTCGAGGTCGTGCACGGCTCCTACTTCGACACCCTGACCGTGCGCGCCGAGGGCCGCGCGGAGGAGCTCGTCGCGGCCGCCCGCGAGGGCGGCGTGAACATCCGCCCGGTCGACGCCGACCACGTCTCCCTCGCCTGTGACGAGACCACCACGCGGGCCCAACTCGCCGCCGTCTGGGGCGCTTTCGGGGTCGAGGCCGACATCGAGGCGCTCGACGCCACGGTCGCGGACACGCTGCCCGAGGGCCTGCTGCGCACGGACGACTACCTCACCCACCCCGTCTTCCACCAGAACCGCTCCGAGACCGCGATGCTGCGCTACCTGCGCAGGCTCGCCGACCGCGACTACGCGCTCGACCGCGGCATGATCCCGCTGGGCTCCTGCACCATGAAGCTCAACGCGACCACCGAGATGGAGCCGGTCACCTGGCCCGAGTTCGGCCAGCTGCACCCCTTCGCTCCCGCCCAGCAGGCGCAGGGCTACCTCACGCTCATCCGCGAGCTGGAGGAGCGCCTCGCCGAGGTCACCGGGTACGACAAGGTCTCCCTGCAGCCCAACGCCGGCTCGCAGGGGGAGCTGGCCGGTCTCCTCGCCGTCCGCGGGTACCACCGGGCCAACGGCGACGACCAGCGCACCGTCTGCCTCATCCCCTCCTCCGCGCACGGCACCAACGCCGCGAGCGCCGTCATGGCCGGCATGAAGGTCGTCGTGGTGAAGACCGCCGACGACGGCGAGATCGACGTCGAGGACCTGCGCGCCAAGATCGAGAAGCACCGCGACGAGCTGTCGGTGCTGATGATCACCTACCCCTCGACGCACGGCGTCTTCGAGGAGCACGTCGCCGACATCTGCGCCGAGGTCCACGAGGCCGGCGGCCAGGTGTACGTGGACGGGGCCAACCTGAACGCCCTGGTGGGCCTCGCCAAGCCGGGTCACTTCGGCGGCGACGTCTCGCACCTGAACCTGCACAAGACCTTCTGCATCCCGCACGGCGGCGGCGGCCCCGGCGTCGGCCCGGTCGGCGTGCGCGAGCACCTCGCGCCGTACCTGCCGAACCACCCGCTGCAGCCCGCGGCCGGCCCCGAGACCGGCGTCGGCCCGATCTCCGCGGCGCCGTGGGGCTCGGCCGGGATCCTGCCGATCTCCTGGTCGTACGTGCGCCTGATGGGCGGCGAGGGCCTGAAGACCGCAACCCAGGTCGCGGTGCTCTCCGCCAACTACATCGCCAAGCGCCTCGAGCCTCACTACCCGGTGCTCTACACCGGCCCCGCCGGTCTCGTCGCGCACGAGTGCATCGTCGACCTGCGCCCGCTCAGCAAGGCGACCGGCGTCAGTGTCGACGACATCGCCAAGCGGCTCATCGACTACGGCTTCCACGCGCCGACCATGTCCTTCCCGGTCGCCGGAACCCTGATGATCGAGCCGACGGAGAGCGAGGACCTGGGCGAGATCGACCGGTTCTGCGACGCGATGATCGCCATCCGCCGGGAGATCGAGAAGGTCGGCACCGGTGAGTGGAGCGCCGAGGACAACCCGCTGCGGAACGCCCCGCACACCGCCGCCGCGCTGAGCGGTGCGTGGGAGCACGGCTACAGCCGCGAGGAGGCCGTCTTCCCGGCCGGCGTCGTCGCCCCGGACAAGTACTGGCCGCCGGTGCGCCGCATCGACCAGGCGTACGGCGACCGGAACCTGGTCTGCTCCTGCCCGCCGCTGGATGCGTACGAGGACTGATCACCGCGCCCGGGTGACGCGGGCATGCGGCGGGGCCGGTTCGGAGTTCTTCTCCGGGCCGGCCCCTCGTCTTTCGGGCGGTGCGGTGGTGCGGCGGTGCGGTCCTGCCGTGGTGCCATCTGCCGGCGGTGGTCAGGCCGCCGTCATGATCCGGTCGGTGCCCAGCGGTCGGTGCGGGGCGATGATCTGTCCGTCCGGCAGCAGCTCACCGGTGTCCTCGAAGAGCAGGACGCCGTTGCACAGCAGGCTCCAGCCCTGTTCCGGGTGGCTCGCCATGAGGAGCGCGGCTTCCCGGTCGGCGGAGTCGGCTGTCGGGCACGGTGGTTGGTGCTGGCACATGGAAGGGTTCTTTCGCTGCGATGAGATGGCTGTGACGTCGGTCCTGTGGCTCGATGCGGTGTTCATAACCGCCCCCCGTTGTAGTCGGTCCGGTCCCAGTGTTGCCCTCCGCGCGTCAATCCGCAGGGATTTCGCCGCAGCGGCTCCTACTGCTTAAGGACGTATCACCCGCGCGGACGGTTCAGCTCAACTCCAGTGTCTCTTCGGGTGGTTCGGGGTGACCCGAGTGGGCTAGTCCACCTGGGTGGGCAGCACGGTGCCCCGCGGCCGGGGCGGCGGGGCACCGTGCGGACGTACGGGCGACCTCGGCCCGGCGACCTCAGGCGGGCGAGCTCAGCAGGGGTGCCGGGGCCAGGCGGTGGTTGAGCATCGGCAGCAGCTCGGCGACGCGGTGCGGACGGTGGGCCGCGATGCCGGGCGGTGCGGGAGCCAGGGGTACGAGCAGGTCGGTGGCGGCCAGCGCCCCCTCGGCGCCGTCGTCCGTGCAGTCGCGGTGCAGCCAGAGCGTGAGCATATAGAGCTCCGGCACCGACAGCAGGCGGGGCTGATAGGGCACCTGCATGGCTTCGGCGTGCCGCAGCGACCGCTCCGTGGAGGTGATGTAGGGCCCCTCGAAGAAGTGGGAGAACGCCCAGCCGTCCGGTGTGAGCATCGTGTCGGCCGCGGCGACGGCGCGCTCGCCGCAGCGGATCAGGAAGCGCCAGCCGGAGAGCCGGGTGGGTGACGTCCCCTCGGGAGTGATGCGGTCCAACACGTGGACCGGCAGCGGGAGTTCGGGACTCGTCGGTCCCTGCGCGGCACGCAGGGACGGGGTGCGGGCCTCGCGTACGGCCGTGGGGGAACCGAGTGCCGCGAGGACGCTGCGCAGGGCGGGCGCGGGAGCCGGGGGGACATGCAGCGGCATGGTGGGTCGCCTCTCTCATTCGACAGGCACGGTGGAGCGGGGGCGGGTGCGTGACGGCGCTGTCAGGCTCTGGGTCAGAGGGGCGGGGGCTGGAAACCGCGAGCGCCAACTCTCTGCCTAGCTTGCGCAGTTTATACGAAGTGTGTTCGGACGGTGTTTCACCTAGACGCACCGGATATTACGGGCAAGGTGCAAATGCGCCGTCCTTGTGAGACGTTTATCCTGATTTCGCAGGGGCCCCGTCGCCGTGACCTCGGATTTCCGCCGGTACGCGGTCGGCCGATTCCTGCCGGTACTTTTGACCAGGTGCTTCGGAACGGAATCTTCACTGTGCCGCATGCCTGGTGAATGTGCCGGACAGCAAGGTGTGTCGAGCGTAGCGTCCGGCGGCGGCGCGCGGGGCGTTATCGATCACATTGCCTGGGCATCATCCCCCGTACACAGCGGCCCGATCCACGGCCGCCCGCTCCAGGAGGGACGCTTCGATGGGGGAGAAGGTCGCGGCAGGCACGTTCGACCTGGCCGATCGGCACCACTACCGAGGCAAGCTCCGCGAGTGCCTTGCCGGGCTGGAGCGATTGCTGGCGGAGGAGCGCTTCGACCGGCCCAAGAATCTGATGGGCATGGAGATCGAGCTGAATCTCGTCGGGCCCGACGGGTTGCCGAGGATGTTGAATGCGCAGGTGCTGGAGCGCATCGCGAGCCGGGATTTCCAGACGGAACTCGGAATGTTCAATCTGGAAGTGAACATTGCCCCGCACCGGCTCGGCGGCCGAGTGCTCGACCGGCTCGCCGAAGAGCTCCGTACCGGCCTCAACTACGCCCACAGAAAGGCCAACGAGGTCGACGCCGGAATTGTCATGATCGGTATTCTGCCGACGCTGAACCGCGCCGATCTGGTCTCCGCGAACCTGTCCGACGTCGACCGCTACGCCCTGCTGAACGAGCAGATCGTCGCGGCGCGCGGGGAGCGCTTCGTCCTGGACATCGAGGGCGTGGAGCGGCTGACCTGCACCTCGGCGTCGATCGCGCCGGAGGCGGCGTGCACGTCGGTGCAGCTGCACCTGCAGGTCACGCCCGGCCGCTTCGCCGACGTGTGGAACGCGGCGCAGGCCATCGCCGCCGCGCAGGTCGCCGTCGGGGCCAACGCGCCGTTCCTGTTCGGCCGTGAGCTGTGGCGCGAGTCGCGGCCGCCGCTGTTCCTGCAGTCCACCGACACCCGGACGCCCGAGCTGCAGGCGCAGGGGGTGCGGCCGCGCACCTGGTTCGGGGAGCGGTGGATCACCGGACCTCTGGAGCTCTTCGAGGAGAACCTGAAGTACTTCCCGGCGCTGCTGCCGCTGATGGACGAGGAGATTCCGCGGGAGGTCCTGGACGCGGGCGGCGTACCACAGCTCGGCGAGCTGGTGCTGCACAACGGCACCGTCTACCGCTGGAACCGCCCGGTGTACGGCATCGCCGACGGCGTCCCGCATCTGCGGGTGGAGAACCGGGTGCTGCCCGCGGGCCCCACCATCACCGACGTCATCGCCAACGCCGCCTTCTACTACGGCCTGGTGCGGGCGCTCGCCGAGGAAGCGCGGCCCGTCTGGACCCGGCTGCCCTTCGAGGCCGCCGCCCGCAACTTCGACGTCGCGTGCCGCCACGGCATCGACGCCACGCTGCAGTGGCCGCGGCGCGGCAGGCTCGGCGGCACGGCGGAGGTGGCGGCCGTCGACCTCGTACGCGACGAGCTGCTGCCGCTCGCGGCGGCGGGTCTGGACGCGTGGGGCGTGGAGGCAGCAGACCGGGATCTCTACCTCGGGGTGATCGAGGAGCGGTGCCGGCTGCGGGTCAACGGGGCGTCCTGGCAGGCGACGACCTACCACCGGGCGCTGGAGGCCGGGATGGCGAGGGAGGCCGCGCTGGCCGCGACCACACAGCGGTACGGGGAGCTGATGCACACGGGGGAGCCGGTGCACACGTGGCCCGTGGGGCTCCGGCAGCCGGCGGTGCCGCTCGGCGGGTGACGCCACGGGTCGGCGGCCGATGCCACGCGGCCCGGCGGTCAGCCCTGGTTGCTGCCCGCCTCCATGATCGCCTTGAGGATGACCGCGTGGATCTGCGCCGGGTCGTCGACCTGGTGGCCGGAGCCGCCGGTCGCCTCGGCGATCTGCTGGACCTCGTCCTTGTCCGCCTCAGGGCCGACGGCGATGGCGATGATCGGCACCGGCCGCCGCGCGTCGGCGAGACCCTCCAGCCGCGAGATGAGGGCGCTGCGGGAGATGCTGTCCGGGTCCTGGTTGGCGCCGTCGGTCAGGATCACCAGGGCGTTGAACTTGCCGCGTGCGTACGTCGACCGGGCCTCCTTGTAGGCGGCGAGCGTGGTGTCGTACAGCCCGGTCGCCCCGCCGGGCACGGGGTGCAGGCCGCTGAATGCCTCGGTCAGACGGTCCCGGTGGGTGGCGCCGCCCTGGTGGCCGCCGAGGCGCTCGGTCGGCTCCAGCTCGCGGTAGTCACGCGTGCCGTCGAGACCGGTGGCGAACTCCCACAGGCCGATCTCGTCCTCGTCCGTGAAGCCGGCGAGGGCCCGCAGCAGTGAGGACTTGGTGACCTCCATGCGGGACTGGCCCCGGCCCGGCACCACCTGGCGCATGGATTCCGAGGCGTCGACGACCGTGTTGAGCCGGGCGCTCTGCACGGTGATCGTCCACATGCCCAGGGTTTCCTGGAGCTGTTTGTCGGAGGGCGGGTCCGGGGACTCCGCGGCGTAGGGCTGCGGGGTGCGGCCCCCGGCGGCGGTGATCAGCCGGTCGGTGGGCCGCTCGAGGTCGGTCCGGAAGCCGTGCTCGGCCAGGATCCTCCGGCCCTCCTCGTCGCTGAACATCGTCATGAAGCGCAGCGCCGCACGGCTCGTGTCGGTGGACATCCGGTCGTCCTCGACGAGCGTGTACGGGTAGTCGAGCCGGGGTGAGCCGTCCTTGGGGTAGAAGAGATCGAGGTCGTTCTCCTGGCCGGCGGCCTCGTTGTGCGCGAAGGCGGCCTGTTCGGAGACGATCAGGGCCTGGTTGCGGCGCGGGTTGCCCCGTTCGGTGCCGGAGTCGTCGCGGGCCAGGGTCTCCAGGAGCCGGCCGTCGCTGTCGGTGGTGCGGGCGGACAGCGACTTCGCCAGTGCTGCGGCCTGGGTGCCGCCCTCCTCGCCGCCCTGTTTCTTCGCGGACGCGCCCAGTTTGGCGAGGGCGAGCAGGCCGGTCGCGCTGCGCGCGGGATCGGCGGCGCCCAGGCGGAGCCGGTCGCTCTTCATGGCGGTTGCCGTCAACTTCGGCCAGTCGTACGTCTTCTCGGGCCAGCCGAGGGACTCCGCGGCGGAGGGGATCATGCCGATGCCGACGGGTGACGAGGCGATGTTGCCCGCGGGGGATATCTTGTGCTGCTTCGCGCCGAGGCCCACGCGCCGCACCCACAGGCCGGAGTCCGGCACCCACACGTCGTACTCCGGTTCGCCCTTGCCGGCGCGGAGTTCGGTGGCGACGTCGTAGGAGTCGCGGGCGCTCACCTTCACGTCGATGCAGTGACCGTCGGAGGTGAGCTCCTCCTCGCGGGCGTTGTCGGCGGCCTTGCGCAGGGCCGGGGCGATGGCGGGGGCGGCGACGACGTCGAGGTCCACCGCGTCGTCCGCGCAGGAGCCGCCGAGGGAGAGCAGTCCGCTGCCGACCGCCGCAGCCGTGCCGCCCGCGATGACGAGGACGAGCGCCGCGGCCAGGGCGACCGTGCGGCCGCGCGCACGCGGCCGGGGGTCGGGCGCGGCCGTCCCGTGCTCATCGGGCAAGCTGTGACGTCCCATGGCGGTGGTGCCCCTCCTTGATCGATGAAGCAAGGAAAGAGGGGGCTGTACGCCCGGAACCGGCGTCCGTCCCCCTCGGCCTGTCGCGCACGATCTTCGTAACTTCTTTCGAGACCCTAGCGGGACGAGGATGGGGATGAGGCGGGATTACTCAACTGGAGGCGTAAGTGCAAGCGGAGCCGGGGCCGATGGCCGGTTCTTTTCCAGCGGACGGGCCCTCGCGGCGCACGCTCCGGGATGAGACGTTGCTCGTCCTGGCCCTCTCGCTCGGGGCGAGCGGAGTGTCCGCGCTGATCAGCTTTGTCGGCTCGGTCACCAAGCCGGGTGGTCTCAAGGACCAGGCCGCCACGCTGAACAGCTCGGCGGCGCCGGGGCGTCCTTGGCTGGATCTCGCATGGCAATTGTTCGGAATCGCGACGGCGTTGGTGCCGGTGGCGCTGGTCGCGCACTTCCTGCTGCGGGAGCGGGCGGGGCTGCGGACGATCGGGTTCGACCGGACGCGGCCGTGGCCCGACCTGGGGCGCGGCGCCGCGGTCGCCGCGGTGATCGGCAGCACCGGCATCGCCTTCTACCTGGCGGCCCGCGGCCTCGGCTTCAACCTCACCGTGGTGCCCGAGGACTTGCCGGACGTGTGGTGGAAGTACCCCGTCCTCGTGCTGTCCGCGGTGCAGAACGCGGTCCTGGAGGAAGTGATCGTCGTCGGCTATCTGCTGCGCAGGCTCGCGCAGTTGGGATGGACGCCGATGGCCGCGCTGGTGGGCAGTTCGGTGCTGCGGGGCTCGTACCACCTGTATCAGGGCATCGGCGGGTTCTTCGGGAACGTCGCGATGGGCGTGGTGTTCGTGCTGCTCTACCGCAGGTGGGGGCGGGTCGGGCCGCTGGTGGTCGCGCACACGCTGCTGGACGTCGGGGCGTTCGTCGGGTACGCGCTGCTCGCGGGGAAGGTGGACTGGCTGCCGACGCCTTCGTGAGGCCAAGGGTGCGCGCGGGCGCGCGAACGGATCGACGGTATGTGAGCGTACCGACGGGACTTGACGGTGGGGACGCACGAGCAACTCGTACGTCCCCACCGTCGTCTCTGCGCTTCCCGGACGGGTCCCCGGTGGATGCGGGTCAGGCGAAGAGTTCGCCCTCGATGACCGTGACCGCGTGGCCGGTCAGCAGGGTGCGGTCGCCGCGCAGCTCCGTGCGGACCAGGCCGGTGCGGGGTGAGGCCTGCAGCCCGGTCAGTCCGGCGCGGCCGATGCGCTCGGACCAGAAGGGGGCGAGGGCGGTGTGCGCGCTGCCCGTCACCGGATCCTCGTCGATGCCGACGCGCGGGAAGAAGCAGCGCGAGACGAAGTCGTAGTCACCGGAGGGGTTCTCGGCCCTGGCCGTGGCGATGATGCCGCGCTCGGAGTGGTGGACGAGGGCCTTGTGGTCCGGGGCGAGCGACCGGACCGTCTTCTCGTCGGCGAGCTCGACCAGCAGGTCCCCGACCTGCCGGCCCGTGTCGTACGCGGTGAGCGGTACGGCGCCCAGGGCCTCCGCGATGCCGTCGGGGACGGCGGCCTCGGTGAGCGGGGCGGTCGGAAAGTCCAGGGTGAGGGAGCCGTCCTCGTGCGCGGTCGCCGTGAGGACACCGCTGCGGGTGGCGAAGCGGACCGTGCCGGACGCGGTGCCCGTGGTGTGCAGGACGTGGGCCGTGGCCAAAGTGGCATGGCCGCAGAGGTCGACCTCGGTGGCGGGTGTGAACCAGCGCAGCGCCCAGTCGGCGTCGGCGCCCTCGGGCAGCCGGTGGGCGAAGGCGGTCTCCGCGTGGTTGACCTCCTTGGCCACCTGCTGCAGCCAGGTGTCGTCGGGAAAGGCGTCGAGGAGCAGGACCCCGGCCGGGTTGCCGGCGAAGGGGCGGTCCGTGAAGGCGTCGACGACGCGGATGCGGTGGGACGTCGGAGTCGGGGTCGAAGTCGGCATGGAGTCGACGGTAGAGGGCCGCGCGGGGCGAAGGGTAAGGCCAATTGTGTGTCACTGGACTGATCTTCGGGGGCGATTGGCACCTGGTGGTGGGGGAGTGGGGTGGAGGGGGTCGGGAGCGGGGGCGAGGGGTGCCAGGAGGGGGGTGGAAGTCGGGGTCTCGCCGCCGCGCCCCTCGTTCCCGCAGGTCAGGCAGAGGGTTGCCAGGCGAGCTATACCGATATATCGTTGAGGCATCGCGACAGGTTCGCGACTGATCAAAGATCGGATCGTCCGATCGACCACACCAAGGAGTGATCGCTATGCGTTCCCACGGTTTTGAACACGAGCACGGACGCGGCCATGGACATGGCCGCCGCGGCGGCCCCGAGGGCCGTGAAGGATTCGGCCGCGAAGGATTCGGCGGCTTCGGCGGCTTCGAGGGGCGACGCGGTGCGTTCGGCCCCTTCGGCCCCGGCTTCGGCGGGCCCGGAGGCCCCGGTGGCCCCGGCGGCCCCTGGGGCGGGCGCGGCGGGCGGGGCGGCCCTCGTGGGAGGGCTCGGCGCGGTGACGTACGCGCGTCGATCCTGGCCCTTCTGAAGGACCGGCCCATGCACGGCTACGAAATGATCCAGGAGATCGCCGAGCGCAGCGGCGGGGCGTGGAAGCCCAGCCCCGGCTCGGTCTACCCCACTCTCCAGCTCCTGGAGGACGAGGGCCTGATCAGCAGCGCCAGCGAGGGCGGCAAGAAGCTGTTCTCCCTCACCGACGCCGGTCGCGAGGCGGCCGCCGAAGGTCCGGAGGCGCCCTGGGAAGAGGCCGGGCGCGGCGTCGACTGGGAGACGCTGAACGAGATCCGGCAGGCCGGCTTCGGTCTGATGGAGGCGTTCGGCCAGGTCTGGAAGACCGGCAGCAAGGAGCAGCGCGAAAAGGCGGTCTCCGTCATCAACGACGCACGCAAGAAGCTGTACCTGATCCTCGCCGATGAGGACTGACGTGGTCGGGGCCGAAGGCCCCGCCGCGACGAGGCGCCCCGCACGCATGGTGCGGGGCGCCTCGTTCGTTCTGCCGGTGGAGGTACAGGCGGGATGGACGTGGGGGTGGAGGTGTCACGTCACCAAGGCGTCCAGCTTGCGCAGTGACTCGTTGAGCGCGGCGGTCGCCGAGTCCTTCAGTTTGCCCGCCATCAGGGAGACGGCGGCGCCGGTGAACTCGCCCTCGATGCGGACCACCGTGCCGGATCCCTCGGGCGCGAGGGAGTAGCGGGTGGAGACGTTGACGCCCATCGGGCCCTTGCCCGCGATGGCCAGGGTGCGGGCGGTCTCCAGCTCCTCGATGGTCCAGTTGACTTCGGCGGGGAAGCCCATCAGCTTCATGTTCTCCACGAAGGTGCCGCCCGTCTCCAGGGTGGTGGGACCGCCCTGCGGAAAGCTGGTGTGCGTGGAGTTCCACTCGCCGTACGAGGAGAAGTCGGTGAGCTGGGCCCAGACCTTTTCGGCGGGCGCCTCGATGCGTGCCTCCGCGCTGACTTCGGCCATGCGGCCACCCCTTCCCGTCGGGCGCTGCGACGGCCGCAGCTACGGTGTCGCGGAACGTAGCCGCCGGGTCCGGAACATTCAATACTGATGAACCGTCAGGTTTGCCGGGGCGTGGGCCGGCGACCGATGGGAGCAGTCCGGAGCGGTGGCGCAGGGCCTCGGGCGGCCTGTGGGTCATGGGGTAGTGTGCTGATGCCCTGTGAGGGACGCAGGCGGCGCGCTTTGGAGGTGAGACCCATTACCGCAGTGACAGGTCGGGTGCTCCCCCTTCGCGACCGCGTGGTTCACCCGGCATAGGTGACCGAGGGAGCCCCGTCGGGATCCCGAAAGGTTTTTCTTCGCATGTCGGTTCCAGCTTTCTCTTCGGCGCACCCCGCCTCCCCCAGCTCCCCCAACTCCTCCTCATCGGCAGACCGCTTCTCCCCGGCGGACCGTTCCTCCGTCGTCGGCACGCTGCGCGCCGCGGGCTGCGTCTTCGCCGAGGACGAGGCCGAGTTGCTTCTCTCCGCCGCCCGTACACAGGCCGAGCTTGCCGCCATGGTCGAGCGCCGCGCGGGCGGCCTCCCGCTCGAACACGTCCTGGGATGGGCGGAGTTCCGCGGACTGCGGATCGCCGTGGACCCGGGGGTCTTCGTGCCGCGCCGCCGCACCGAGTTCCTCGTCGGCCGGGCCGTCGCGCTCGCCGGGCGCGAACCCGTCGTCGTCGACCTGTGCTGCGGATCGGGTGCGCTCGGCGCCGCGCTCGCCGCCTGCCTCGGCCCGGTCGAGCTGCACGCGGCGGACATCGACCCGGCGGCGGTCCGCTGCGCCCGCCGCAATGTCGCCGCTGCCGGGGGCGAGGTCCACGAGGGCGACCTCTACGCCCCGCTGCCCGACGCCCTCCGCGGCCGCGTCGGCATCCTGCTCGCCAACGTCCCCTACGTGCCGACCGGAGAGGTCGGACTGCTGCCCGCCGAGGCCCGTGTCCACGAGGCGCGGGTGGCGCTCGACGGCGGGGCGGACGGGCTCGACGTGCTGCGCCGGGTGACCCGGGAGGCGCCCGAGTGGCTCGCTCCCGGCGGCCACCTGCTCTTCGAGACGAGCGAGCAGCAGGTGCCCGCCGCCGTCGACGCCGTCGAACGGGCCGGTCTCGCGGCTCGCGTCGTCGAAGACGAGGAGCTGTACGCCACCGTGGTCATCGGGACGCGGAGCGCCTGAGGTTCTTGGGCCTCAGGCTTGGAGGTCCGAGGGCTGCACGGCGGACAGGCCGACACGCTGACCTGGCACGCCTCATCCGGCACGCCCTCGGCACGCCCTCGGCACGCCTCAGCCGACCCGTCGTATCACCGCCGCGTCGAAAAGGTCCGACGCCCGGGGGTACGGACTCTCGTCGTGGCAGTGCCAGGCCTCCCAGAACAGGTCGGCGGGCAGCGCGTCGTCGGGTGCGTACACCCGGTAGACGTAACTCCTGCCGTCGACCGCCGGCAGGGCGACCATCCAGCACCTGTGCCCCATGCCAGTGAGACGTGTGGCGCCGGGCCGTGGTTGCGGACCGATGTGGAGCGGGGCGGCGCGCGGCAGAAGGGCGCGCGCCCCGGAGGAGGCAACAGGTCGGATCTCATCCGTAAGGAGGACAACCAACGCGGGCTTCCCCAACCTGTGTCGGACGCCAAGATGCTTCCCGCCGCCGATGCATATGCCGCCAGGGGTTGATGAGGTGGAAGAGTGCAAAGCCGTACCCCGCCCGGCGCCGAACCCGGCCCGACCCGAGCAGAACCCGACTCCAGACTCAGCGCGGAGCTGGCGTCCGTCCTGGCCGGCGCGCGCCGGCGCGCGTTGCGGGACGGGGACCGGCAGATCGACACCGCGCACCTGCTGCACTCCCTGATGGAGACCGACCCCGAGGTGCGCGCCGTCTTCGAGAGCGGCGCGCAGGCGGTGCGGGTCCTCGGCTACCTCGTGCAGCGCAGTATCGGCTACGGCCTGCGGTGGCAGGGGACCGTGGAGGACTCCGGCGCGGTGCCGGTGGTGTCCTCCGTAGCGGAGGCTGGCTGGTCGCCCGCGGCCGGTACGGCGATGGACGTGGCCCTGGAACGGGCCGAACTGCGCGGCGAGTCGCGGGCGCTCGGCATGGACCTGCTCGCCGGCCTCGTCGCCGACCCCGACTGCCGCGCCGTCGAGGTCCTCGGCCGGGCCCGGGTCGACGTCGACGTGCTGCTGCGCCGCATCGAGGCGGGCTGCCGGCAGTACGCGTCCGGCGGCCATGGGTTCGCCGGCGGGCGGGCGGAGCCCGAGGGGTGGGACACCGGCCGCTGAGCGCGGCCGCGGTACGCGGCACCGGCATGGATGCGGGGCGGCCCTGGTGAGGGGCCTTTCTTGCGTGCCGGGGCACTGCGGTGAGGCAGGGGAAGACCAGAGGTGGGGGCCCCATTCCTGTGTGCCGATATCCGGTGCGGGGCTCTGTGGCGTCCGCACCGTGAGACAGGGGTCTGGCGGGGTGACGGTCATGACGCCGCCTGCCATGATGTGCCGGTGCAAGCGTCTGACGGGATACAGCAGAGCCGGACGAGCCTCGGGGGCCACGGCGATCGGGGTGGCCACGGCAGCCGGGACGGCCGCATGGTCCAGGGCGATGCGGGTGACCGGAGCGGTGGCCGGGGCGAGGGCGGCAGGGGCGTCGGCCTCGTGCTGGCCCTGGTGTCGGCGGTGGCCTTCGGCGGCTCCGGTGTCGCGGCGAAACCGCTGATCGAGGCGGGGCTCGACCCGCTCCACGTGGTGTGGCTGCGGGTGGCGGGCGCCGCCCTGGTCATGCTGCCCGTGGCCTGGCGCCACCGCGGGTTGGTGCGGAGCAGGCCCGCGCTCCTCGTCGGGTTCGGCCTCCTCGCCGTCGCGGGCGTCCAGGCCTGCTACTTCGCGGCCCTCTCCCGTATCCCCGTCGGCGTCGCGCTGCTGATCGAATACCTCGCCCCCGCGCTCGTCCTCGGCTGGGTGCGCTTCGTGCAGCGCCGCCCCGTCACCCGGTCCGCCGCGCTCGGTGTGGTGCTCGCGGTCGGTGGGCTCGCCTGTGTCGTCGAGGTGTGGTCGGGGCTGAGCTTCGACGCCGTCGGGCTGCTGCTCGCGCTCGGTGCCGCCTGTTGCCAGGTCGGCTACTTCGTCCTCTCCGACCAGGGCAGCGACGCGGGTGCGGACGCCCCGGATCCGCTCGGCGTCATCGCGTACGGGCTGCTCGTCGGCACCGCCGTGCTGACCGTCGTCGCCCGGCCGTGGGGCATGGACTGGTCGGTGCTCGCGGGCGACGCGGACCTGGACGGCTCGTCCGTTCCCGCCTGGGCGCTGATCGCCTGGATCGTGCTGATCGCGACGGTCGTCGCGTACGTCACCGGTGTGCTGTCCGTCCGCAGGCTCTCGCCCCAGGTGGCCGGTGTCGTCGCCTGTCTGGAAGCGGTCATCGCGACGGCGCTCGCCTGGGTCGTCCTCGGCGAGCACCTCTCCGCGCCACAGGTCGTCGGCGGCGCGATCGTGCTCGTGGGCGCGTTCATCGCCCAGTCCTCGGCGCCGTCCGAACCGGTCGTGCCGGGCGTGGTCCCGGAGTCCGAAACGGAGTTGTCGCGCAGCGGGGGCCCGGCCTAGGGTGCCGGACATGCATTCGCGCGCACTCGTTCTTCCGCCCCCCGCCGCTTAGCGCGGGGCGCTCACGGATCTCGCCCGGGCCTGTGCCGGCCGGGGCGGAACGGTGCTGCCCGCAGACGGAGCCAGTCATCCCTCTCTGCTGCGGAGAACTCACGTGTCACATCTGCCGAGCACGTCCGGCATGCCCGTCGGCTCGCCTGCCGCTACAGCTGCCGATACAGCTGTCTCAGCCGTCCCTTCCATCTCTTCCGTCCCATCCGCCTCACCCGGCGTGCCCGTCACGCCCGGTCCGTCCGTCGGGCGGGGGCTGCTCTACCTGATCGTCGCCGGAACCGCCTGGGGCACCGCGGGTGCCGCGGCCGCGCTGGTCTTCGGGGCCAGCGACATGGGGCCGGTGAGCCTCTCCTTCTGGCGGTGCGCGGGCGGGTTCGTGCTGCTGCTCGCGGCCCGCGCGGCCGGGCGACGAGGCCGGCCCGGGCGGGCGAAGCCGGGCGCGGCGGCGGGTCGGGTGCGCCAGGTCCTCGTGACCGGCGTGGCCCTCGCGGTGTTCCAGACCGCCTACTTCGCGTCCGTCGAGGCGACCGGCCTCGCGGTCGGCACCGTCGTCACGATGGGATCGGGTCCCGTCCTCATCGCACTCGGCGCGCGGCTGACGCTGGGGGAGCGGCTCGGGGGCGGCGGTGCCTTCGCCGTCGTGGGCGCCCTCGCCGGCCTCGTCGTGCTGGTGCTCGGGGGCGGCGACGGCGGGGCGGGCGCGACCGTGCGGCCGGTGGGCGTGGTCTGGGGGCTTCTCTCCGCCGCCGCGTACGCCGCGATGACGCTGCTCACGCGGCGGTGGGGGCGAGCCGGCGGGGCCGACTCGTCCGACACCACGGTCTGGGTGTTCGCCGTCGTCTCGCTCTGCCTGCTGCCGCTCGCCGCGGTCGAGGGGCTGCTGCCGCACACCGCCGAACCCCTGCGGGTGGGCGGCTACTTGCTGTACATCGCCGCCGTGCCCACGGCGGTCGCCTACGCGCTGTACTTCGCCGGGGCCGCCGTCGTGCGCTCCGCGACCGTCTCCGTGATCATGCTCCTCGAACCCGTGGGAGCGGCGGTCATCGCGGTCGCCCTGCTCGGTGAGGCGCTGACGGCGGCGACCGTGGCCGGCACCGCGCTGATGCTGGCCGCGGTGACGGGCCTCGCGGTCGCGGAGACGCGGGACGCGGTGGCCCAGCGGCGGGGGATCGCGCCCGCGTAGAGGAGGGGGAGGCGGGACCGCGCCCGCTCGCGACGGTGTGACGGCGCGAGGGCGCGGTTCCTCCGGGAGCCGGCCGGTGTCACCGCCCGGTCAGGTAGGCCGGTACGTCGATGTCCGGCGCGAGGTCCTCCGACGGGATCAGGGCGTCGTAACCCTTGCGGAGGGGGACCACGCCGGCCCAGTGCGGGAGGTCCATGTCCTCCGGCTCGTCGTTCGGGCCGCCGGCGCGCGTCTTCGCGGAGACCTCGGCGAGGTCGAGGCGCAGGACGGCGGTGGCCGCGAGTTCCTTGGCGTCGGCCGGGCGCGAGTCGGCCGAGCGGCCCGGCACGACGTGGTCGACCAGGGCGTCGAGGGCGGCCCGCTTCTCCTCCGGGTCCGTGACCTGGTGGGCGGTGCCGTGGACCACGACGGAGCGGTAGTTGATGGAGTGGTGGAAGGCGGAGCGGGCGAGCACCAGGCCGTCGACGTGGGTGACCGTCAGACACACCTGGAGGCCCGGGTCCTCCTGCTCCACGGCGGAGGCGGAGCCCGCCATCCGCAGGGGCCGGGATCCCGTCGAGCCGTGCACGTAGAGATGGTCGCCCACCCGTGCGTAGAGCGTCGGCAGCACGACAGGGGCGCCGTCACGCACGAACCCGAGGTGGCAGACGTAGGCCTCGTCGAGTATCGCGTGCACCGACGCGTGGTCGTACGCGGCGCGCTCCCGCGAGCGGGTGGGGACGGTGCGGTCGGTGGGCGGGTAAGCGGCGCTGTCCTCCGGCCCGGGGGCGGTGCTGCTCGGCGTCGACGTCTGCATGGTGCTCTCCCTGTACTGGTACGTCGTGCTGCTGCTGAAGCCGTCGCTCCCGCGCGGCGGTACTGCTGCCGGTTGCGGGAGCTATTGCATTAGTGCATAATCTGCTTTGTGCTAGGAGAGTATCGGATCGAAGGTCGGCGCGCAGCCGAGATTGCGGCCAGCGTCGAGCGGGCCGTGGGTGAAGGCGGTCTCGAACCGGGCCAACTGCTGCCGCCCATACGGGAGTTGGCGGCCCGGCTCGGCGTGAATCCCAATACCGTGGCGGCCGCCTACCGCACCCTGCGTGAGCGGGGCGTCATCGAGACCGCCGGGCGGCGCGGCAGCCGTGTGCGCCCGAAGCCCGCCACCACCACGCGCGAGCTGATCAGGGTGGACGCGCCACCCGGGGTGCGCAACGTCTCCCAGGGCAATCCGGACCCGGAGCTCCTGCCCCCGCTCACCGCCGCCTTCACGGCCGCCGCGGCCCAGGCCGACCGGCACCCCGTCCTCTACGGAGAGGCCGCGGTGGACCCGGAGCTCGAACGCCACGCGCGAGCCGCCTTCGACGCCGACGGGGTGCCCCGCGCGCCCCTCGCCGTCACCTCCGGCTCGCTCGACGCCATCGAGCGGGTGCTTGCCGCCCACCTCAGGCCCGGCGACGCGGTGGCCCTGGAGGATCCGGGCTGGGGCAGCCTGCTCGACCTGGTCCCCGCACTGGGGCTGCGTCCGGTCCCGGTGGGCGTGGACGACGAGGGGCCGCTGCCCGCCGACCTGGAGCGGGCGCTGGCCTCCGGCGCGCGGGCGGCCATCGTGACGGACCGCGCGCAGAACCCCACGGGTGCCGCCGTCACCGCGCCGCGCGCGCGGGCCCTGCGCGAGGTGTTCGGCGCGCACGCGGACGTGCTGCTCATCGAGGACGACCACGGCCACGGCATCGTCGACCTGCCGTTGCACCCGCTGGCCGGGTCGACCCGCAGCTGGGCCCTCACCCGCTCGACCGCCAAGGCGTACGGCCCCGACCTGCGGCTCGCCGTCCTGACCGGCGACCCCGTCACCGTGGACCGGGTGCAGGGGCGCCAGCGGCTCGGCCCCGGCTGGGTGAGCCGGCTGCAGCAGCGTGCCGTGGCGCGGCTCTGGGCCGAGGGCGCGGTCGACGCCCGCGTGGTGGCGGCGTCCTACGCGCGGCGCAGGGACGCGTTGATCGCCGCGCTCGCCGAGCGGGGCGTGGTCGCGTACGGACGCAGTGGCATGAACGTATGGGTGCCCGTGCCCGACGAGACGGGGGCGGTCGCGCGGCTTCTGCACGCCGGCTGGGCCGTGGCTCCGGGGGCGCGATTCCGGCTCGATACGCCGCCCGGGGTGCGGATCACCGTGGCGGCGCTCGGCGACGACGACATCATCGCGGTGGCGGACGCCGTCGCCTCCGCCACCGGTCCCGCTCCGGCGCGCCGCTACGACTGACGGGGTGCCGCGGGGGCGGTCGGTGCCGCCTCGGCGCGTGCCCGCGGCCTGGACTGAGTGAGCGCCGCGCCCGCCAGGACGATGACCGCGCCCACCGGCGTGGACCAGCTCAGCGACTCGCCGAGCACGGCGACGCCCGCCGCGGTCGCGATGACCGGGACGAAGTACGTGACCATCTGGGCGGTGGTCGGGCCGACCTCGGCGACCAGCGCGTACTGCAGGAGGAAGGCGACGCCGGTGCCGAGGGCGCCCAGCGCCGCGATCGCCAGCAGCGGCACCACGGGGAGGTGCGTCGGGAAACTCGTGAACAGCGGGGTCACCACGGCCAGTTCGACGGTCGCGACGAGGAGCTGGGCACCGGCCAGCGTCAGGCTGGAGTGTCCGGAGCCGGCCAGCGTGCGGCGCACGTAGATCCAGCCGACCGGGTAGCTGAGCGAGGCGAGCAGGGCGAGCGCCGTACCCCGCAGGTCAAGGCCGCTGAAGCCCTGCCAGGCGCCGAGCACCGTGAGCACCCCGAGGAATCCGATGCCGAGGCCCGCGACGCGGCGCCGGGACGGCCGGTCCTCGGAGAGCGCGACGAGGGAGAGCGCCATGCCCCACAGCGGCGACGTCGCGTTGCAGATCCCGGCGAGCGTCGACGGGATGCTGAGCTCCGCGTACGCGAACAGCGAGAACGGCAGGGCATTGAGCAGGAGGGCCGCCACCGTCAGGTGCAGCCAGGTCCGCACGTCGCGCGGCAGGCGCTGCCGCTTCACCGCGAGCACGGCGACGATCACGACGGTGCCGAACGCCAGCCTCCCCAGGGTGAGCTGGAAGGGTGCGTACCCCTCGGTGCCCACCTTGATCAGCAGGAAGCTGAAGCCCCAGATCAAGGAGAGGGCGCCGAAGCGGATGCGCCAGTCGAGGGCGGAGGAGGCGGAGGGGGCAGGAGGGGGCTCGGGGGTGCGGGAGGCCGGGGGCGCGGGCGTCGAGGAGGCGTCGGCGGCTGCGGCATGGGGCGATCGGGACGGCGAGGGCGCGGTGCTCATGCGGTCACGATGGACCCCGGCGATCTCGTAGCACAAGCGAGATTCCGTGCGCGGTATCGCGTAGCATCGCTTACATGTTGAATCTGGAGCGGCTGCGTACGCTCGACGCCCTCGCCCGGCACGGTTCCGTCGGCGGCGCGGCCGCGGGCCTGCACGTCACGACGTCCGCGGTCTCCCAGCAGATGACGAAGCTGGAGCGCGAGGTGGGGCAGCAACTCCTCGCGAAGAACGGCAGGGGAGTGCGGCTCACCGACGCCGGGCGGCTGCTCGCCGAGCACGCGGCACGGATCCTCTCGCAGGTCGAGCTGGCCCAGGCGGACCTCGAGGAGCAGCGCGGCAAGGCGGTCGGCGAGCTGCGGATCTCCGCGTTCCCCACGGCCATGCGCGGCCTGATGCCCGCCACGCTGTCCGCGCTGCGCGCCGAGCACCCCGGGCTGCGGGTGAGCTGCCACGAGATGGAGCCGACCCCGGGCGTCGCCGCCGTGGTGCGCGGCGACATCGACATGGCGATCGTCCTCGACTGGTACAACAAACCAATGCCGATCCCGGACGGACTCGTCAAGGAGCCCCTCCTCGACGACCCCGCGGACGTGGCGATGCCCGCCGCGCACCCGCTCGCCGACCGCGCGGAGGTGGACCTGGAGGAGTTCGCGGACGACGACTGGATCACCTGGGCCGAGGGCGAGTTCTGCCACGAGTGGCTGATGTTCACGCTGCGCGGCAAGGGCATCGAACCGCGTGTCGCACACCGCGCGGAGGAGCACCACACGCAACTCGCCCTGGTGGCGGCCGGATTGGGCGTGTGCGTGGCACCACAGCTGGGCCGCGACCCGATGCCGGCGGGCGTCCGCACGGTCCCGGTGCGGCACCGGGTGCGGCGGCATGTGTACGTGGTGTGGCGCGCGGACGCGGACCGCCGCCCGTCGATCAGGGCGGCGGCGGAGGCGCTCAGAGGGGCGGGGGCCGGGTTGCGGTAGCCGGCGGAGGATCGGCGGGGGAGGGGGCCGGGAAGGGCGGCTGCGCTGGAGTGCGCCTCAGGTCGTTCCTCCGCGCCCGATGGCGGCCAGTTTCCGGAAGTCCCACGACGCGACGGCGTCCGGTGTCAGCCGGACCCACGCGTGCCGGCCGTCGTGCGGCATCTCGGTCAGGCCGAAGACCTTCTGGGCGAACAGCCGCTCCGGGGCGTCGAGTTCGGGGCACGGCCGGCCCGTACGCGGTGCCTCGCCGACGAAGTCCACCGTGCCCGAGAGCTCCACTCCGCGCAGTTCCCCGTACTCCTCGCCGGTGTCGACCACCACCGCGATCCGCGGATCCTTGCGCAGGTCGGACCAGCGCTTGCTGCGGGTGACGGAGTACAGCCACATCGAGGTGCCGTCCCACGCGAACCACAGGGTGCTGACGTGCGGGGCGCCGTCCGCGGACACGGTCGCCACCCGGCAGGTGCGTTCCGAGGTCAGGAACGCGTCGAGTTCCTCCGGTGTCATCATGATCCTTCGGCCCCGGCGCTGCGTGACGGCCATGTGTTCCTCCCAAGTGCCAGTGTCACCAGGTGTGCTGACTGTGCGTCAGAAAAGAATGGGGGCTCTTCCTTCGTGACGCAATGGCCGTTAGCCTCGCGCGGATTCCGCGACCAGGAGGAGCCATGCCGTCCTACGAACAGCTCAGGGAACTCCTCGACCCCGCCACCACGGCCCTGCTGACCGTCGAGTGCCAACAGGGCGTCGTCGGCACCGAGAGCGCCCTGCCCGAACTCGCCGCGGAGGCACGGTCGTCGGGTGCGCTCGGCAACGTCGCACGCCTGGTGGCCGCGGCCCACCGGAGCGGCGTCCAGGTCCTGCACGCGGTCGCCGAACGGCGGCCCGACGGGCGGGGCGCCAACCACAACGCCCGCCTCTTCCGCGCCGCCGGACGGCTGCCCGTGCAGCAGCTCTCGGGCACCGCGGCCGTCCGGATCGCCCCGCCGATCGAAGTGGCCGACGAGGACTTCGTCGTACGCCGTCTGCACGGCCTCTCACCCGTCGCGGGCACCGATGTCGACCCGCTGCTGCGCAACCTCGGCTGCCGCACCCTGCTGGTCACCGGGGTGTCCGCCAACGTGGCGATCCCGAACGCCGTGTTCGACGCCGTGAACCTCGGCTACACCGCCGTCGTGCCGTCCGACGCCATCGCCGGTGTCCCCGCCGACTACACGCCCGTGATGATCCGCCACACCCTCGCGCTCGTCGCCACCGTCATCACCACCGAGGAGGTGCTGGGCGCCTGGAAGCGCCCGGGCCGGACCGGTTAGGCCAGCTTGATGGAGCCCCCCGCCACGGTGATCCGCGCGGCGGGCAGCGGCTTCGGCGCGGGTCCGCCCTGCACGCTGCCGTCCGCCACGTCGAACTTGCTGCCGTGGCAGGGGCAGTTGACGGTGCCCTCCGAGACGCTCGACACCGGGCAGCCCTTGTGGGTGCACCGGTTCGAGAACGCCTTGAACGTGCCCTTGGTGGGCTGGGTGACCACCACGCCCGCGTCCTTGAAGATCTTGCCGCCACCCACCGGAATGTCCGACGCCGCGGCGAGCACGGACCCTTCGGCGGCCCCGTCGCCGTCCGGTTCCCGCGCGCCCGCGGGTTCGGACGAGTCCTTGTCGTCGCCTGCTCCACAGGCCGTGAGGGCGGCGGCGAACCCCGCGGCGCCGAGCGTGGCCACGACGGTACGGCGACAGGGCCCGCAGGCCGTCTCTTCGGAAGTCGTCATGGCCATGGGTACGCGGCCGCGGGCCGCGATGTTCAGCCGCTCAACGTTTTTGCGTCCGCAGGAGTGGGGATGGACGGACGGCCGGGAGCCGGAGCGTCGGCCGAAGGCCTGGTCGGCGCCAGCTGCGCGTCCAGGAAATGCCGTTCGAGGCGGAGCAGGTTCGCCGCCTGGTCCTCGCCGCTCACCAGGTGGCCCGCGCCGGACAGCGGCAGCACGGTGTGCGGGCGTCCGGCGGCCAGCAGCGCCGAGGAGAGGCGCAGCATGTGGACGGGGAGGACGTTGTCGTCGGACAGGCCGTGCACCAGCATCAGCGGCCTGCTCAGCCGGTGCGCGTGCGCGACCAGCGAGCACCTCTCGTACGCGTCCGCCCGCACGTCGGGATGGCCGAGGTAGCGCTCCTTCCAGTGCGTGTCGTAGAGCCGCAGGTCCGAGGGGGCCGCGCCCGCCACCGCCGCGTGGAAGACGTCGGGCCGGTGCAGCACCGCGCCTGCCGCCAGATACCCGCCGAACGACCACCCGCGGATGCCCACCCGCGTCAGGTCCAGGTCGGGGTACAGCTCCGCGGCGGCGTGCAGCGCGGCCACCTGGTCGTCGAGCACGGGCGTCAACTGGTCGCCGTGCACGGACGTCTCCCAGTCGGCACCTCGCCCCGGCGTACCGCGCCCGTCCGTGACGAGCACCGCGTACCCCTGCTCGGCGAACCACTGGGCCACGACCGTCCACCACGCGCGCGCGTGCACCACGATCTGCAACCCCGGGCCTCCGTAGGGGGAGAGCAGCACGGGCAGCGACCCGGCACCCGGCTCGTACCAGGACGGCAGGTACAGGGCGCTGCGCAACTCCCGCTCGCCGAGGGTGAGGTGGCGGGGGCGCGGGACCACGACCGGTTCCTCGGCGTGCACGGCGATCCGTCCGACGGGCTCGCCCTCGCGCAGCACGGTCACCGTCTGCCCCTCGGGAGTCCTGCTGTCCAGGACCACGGTGCCGCCCCCGACGGCCGCCGTGTGCACGCCGGGCCCCTCACTGATCCGTCGCGGGGTCCTGGTCGCCGATGCCCCGGGCCTCAGGTCGAGCGACCAGACATGGACCTCGGTGGGCTCGGTCGACGCGGTGAACCACAGGCGTTCGTCCGTGACGGCGAGCACCTCACGTATCTGCAGACCGCCGGGCGTCTCCGTCTCGCCGGCCCGCAGCCCGCGCGTGCCGCCCGCCACGTTCCGCGGCAGCACCAGACCACCGCTTCCCAGGCGTACGGGCGTGCCGGGCAGCAACTCCAGCCAGGCGGGGTCGTGCCGGTGCCCGCACCGCCGGGTCCCGCCTGTCTCCGGGTCGACCGCTAGGACGTGGATCGTGCGCTGGTCGCGGGTCTGCACCGTGATCAGCGGCCCGTGGCCGTCCCATTCGGCGGTCGGGACGTAGTCGAAGGCGCCGTCCGTCCAGGCGTTGTCCGGCGGCGCCTCGGCGCCGTGCCCCGCCGCGCGCTGCGGAAGGTCGACCCGGACCCGGGCGCCGGCGCCGGTGCCCGCCGTACGCACGATGTGCAGCGACGTCTCGGCGTTGGTGGTGCCCGCCGCCGGATAGCGGACCGCCCGCGGCGGCGACTGCGGCCGGGCCGGATCCGACAGCCACCAGACCTGGACCGGCGTCACGTCCACCCGCGCCACCAGCAGCGCGTCGCTCTCGGGAGACCACCAGAAGCCGCGCGACCTGCCCATCGACTCGGCGGCCACATGGTCGGCGAGCCCGTATGTGACCTCCCCGCTCTCGGGCTCCGCGAGCGCCCGGTCCCCCGTGCCGTCCACGCCGACCACCCGCAGGGCGCCCGCACAGACGTACGCGACCAGCGACCCGTCCGGCGAAGGACGCGGGTCGACCACCGGGCCCGCCGTGCGGATCCGGCGCGGCGCCCCGCCGCCGGTGTCCACCACCCACAGCGCGCCGCCCAGCGCGAACGCCACCACGCGCGCGTGCGGGTCGGTCGCGAAGGACGCGACTCCTTGTGACACCTCCCGCGCCCGCTCCCTGCGAACGCGCTCCGCCTCGGGCACCGGCCCCGTCGCGCCCAGCGCCAGCGGGTCGGCCAGCAGGCGTTCGGCCCCGTCCTCGTACAACCACAGCCGGGCCACCGGGTCGTCCCCCGCGGTCGACCGCAGGAACAGTACGCGGGCGCCGTCCCGGGAGACCGTGAAGCCGCGCGGCACGCCCAACGAGAAGCGGCGCGTGCGCGCGAACTGGCGAGGAAGATCGGAAGCGTCCATGGCGGGCACTGTAGGCAGCCCCACACGTGATCGAACAGGGCGGAACCCGCAGTAATCTGGGGCGATGCTCAGCGAAGTCACCGCGGTCCGCTACATCACGCCCCTGCGGGAGGGCGGCTCGCTGCCCGGGGTCATCGAGGCCGACGACCACGGCACGTACGGGACGTACGTCATCAAGTTCACCGGCGCGGGACAGGGACGCAAGACGCTCGTCGCGGAGGTCGTCTGCGGCGAACTCGCCCGCAGGCTCGGTCTGCGGGTGCCGCGGCTCGTGGGGATCCGGCTCGACCCGGTCCTCGGGCTCGGGGAGCCCGACGAACGCGTGCAGGAACTCCTCAAGGCGAGCGGCGGCCTCAACCTCGGGATGGACTTCCTGTCGGGTGCGCTCGGCTTCGATCCGCTCGCCTTCGACGTCGGCCCGGCCGAAGCCGGCCGGATCGTCTGGTTCGACGCCCTGATCAACAACGTGGACCGCTCCTGGCGCAACCCCAACCTGCTGCGCCTGCACGGCGACCTGTGGCTCATCGACCACGGGGCGAGCATGATCTGGCACCACAACTGGCGCACCGCCGAAACCGCCGCCGCCCGGCCGTACGACGCGTCGGACCACGTTCTGGCCCCCTACGGGCCCGACATCGAGGCCGCCGCGGCCGAGCTCGCCCCGCTCGTCACCGAGGAACTGCTCACCGAGGTCGTGGCCGAGGTGCCCACGCCGTGGCTGACCGACGAGCCCGGCTTCGACACGCCGGACGACGTGCGCCGCGCCTACGTGGCGGCCCTGCTGCCGCGCGCCGGGACCGTCCACGAGCGGATCACCCTGCCGAAGAGCGGGCCCGGAGCCGGGACACGGACCGAGCGGAAGACCGAGCCGAAGGACGGCGCCAAGTGACCGAGCAGACCACGCCCGCACGGGACGTCTTCGAGTACGCGCTGGTGCGTGTCGTGCCCCGCGTGGAGCGCGGCGAACAGATCAACGCGGGGGTCGTGGTCTACTGCCGCGCCCACTCCTTCGTGGCCGCCCGCACCCACCTCGACGAGGCCAGACTGCGCGCCCTCGACCCGGCGGCCGACGTGGCCGGGATCCGGGCCGCGCTCGGCGCCGTCGAGCGGATCTGCGCGGGCGGCGAGGCCGCGGGACAGGCGGCCGGGGACGACGCCGGGCGGCGCTTCCGCTGGCTGATCGCGCCGCGCTCCACGGTGGTGCAGCCCGGCCCCGTGCACACCGGCCTGACGGCGGATCCCGGTGCGGAGGTCGACCGTCTCCTCGACCTGCTCGTGAGGTAAAGCGTCACACCTGTCCGGTGGGCCGTTGACACCCGGTGCCAGGGCTTCTAGCGTCTCGTCCAGCTGAAGGTACTAAGCGGTCGCTCACCATCGGGGCGTACCGTGGGCCGCACCCCAAGAGCCGTATCCAAGGGCGAGGAGAACCAGCATGTCCACCACAGAGCAGCGCGTCGCTGTCGTGACCGGCGCGGCGCGAGGCATCGGCGCAGCGACCGCCGTACGGATCGCCGCCGAGGGCCGTGCCGTGGCCGTCATCGACCTCGACGAGGCCGCCTGCAAGGACACCGTCGCGCAGATCACCGCGGCCGGCGGCAAGGCGATCGCCGTCGGCTGCGACGTGTCCGACGAGGCCCAGGTCGAAGCGGCCGTCGCCCGTATCGCCGAGGAGCTCGGCGCGCCCACCATCCTCGTCAACAACGCCGGTGTGCTTCGCGACAACCTCCTCTTCAAGATGAGCGCGAGCGACTGGGACACGGTCATGAACGTGCACCTGCGCGGCGCCTTCCTGATGTCCAAGGCGTGCCAGAAGCACATGGTGGACGCCCAGTTCGGCCGCATCGTGAACCTCTCCTCGTCCTCCGCGCTCGGCAACCGCGGCCAGGTCAACTACGCCGCCGCCAAGGCCGGTCTGCAGGGCTTCACCAAGACCCTCGCCAAGGAACTCGGCAAGTTCGGCGTCACCGCCAACTCCGTCGCCCCCGGCTTCATCGTCACCGAGATGACGAAGGCCACCGCGGAGCGCGTCGGCATGGGCTTCGAGGACTTCCAGGCCGCGGCCGCGACCCAGATCCCCGTGCAGCGCGTCGGCCGCCCCGAGGACATCGCCAACGCCATCGCCTTCTTCACGGGCGACGCGGCGGGCTTCGTCTCCGGGCAGGTCATGTACGTCGCCGGCGGCCCGCTCAACTGATCCGGAAGGCTGGAAGGCGAAGATCATGGCTGTGCAGGACAGTGGGAAGGTCGCGCTCATCACGGGTGCGAGCCGCGGCATCGGATACGGCGTCGCCGAGGCGCTGGTCGCCCGCGGCGACCGGGTCTGCATCACCGGGCGCAACGAGGACGCGCTCAAGGAGGCCGTCGAGAAGCTCGGCGCCGAGCGGGTCATCGGGGTCGCGGGCAAGGCGCACGACGAGGCCCACCAGGCCGTCGCCGTAGAGCGCACGATGGAGGCGTTCGGCCGGGTCGACTTCCTGGTCAACAACGCGGGCACCAACCCGGTCTTCGGCCCGATGGCCGACCTCGACCTGAACGTGGCCCGCAAGGTGTACGAGACCAACGTCATCTCGGCGCTCGGCTTCGCCCAGCAGACCTGGAGGGCCTGGCAGAGCGAGAACGGCGGCGCGATCGTCAACATCGCCTCCGTCGCCGGCGTCGCCCCCTCGCCGTTCATCGGCGCGTACGGCATGAGCAAGGCCGCCATGGTCAACCTCACCCTCCAGCTGGCGCACGAGTTCGCGCCGAAGGTGCGCGTGAACGCCATCGCGCCCGCGGTGGTCAAGACCAAGTTCGCCCAGGCGCTCTACGAGGGCCGCGAGGAGGAGGCGGCCGCCGCCTACCCGCTCGGCCGGCTCGGTGTGCCGGAGGACATCGGGGGCGCCGCGGCGTTCCTCACCTCCGTCCAGTCCGACTGGATCACGGGCCAGACACTCGTGGTCGATGGCGGCATCTTCCTCAATGCGGGCGTCGGCTGACGAAGGCCCCACACCCGGCCAGTACGCCGCTTTCGGTGACGTACAGCCACATCAAGTGCCCTGTCGGCGTCCACAGTTGGGCCGGCGGGGCACTGCGATATTGTCTCCCGATTCCATGGCATGGCCGATCGAGGAGCGTGCGCGTGTTCAGTGAAGTTCCCGCAGCCAGGCGGACCAGAGGTCTGCGACCGGTGGCGGCGATCGCGTCCATATCCCTGCTGGCCGGTTGCGGTGTGCTGTCCTCCGGAGGATCGGACGACGAGGAACAGATCACCGTCGGCACGATGAGCGCGCCCAGCACCCTGGACCCGGCCAAGGCCTGGGACAGCTCCTGGGAGCTGTACAGGAACGTCTTCCAGACCCTTCTGAGCTTCCCCTCGGGGGCCACCGAGCCCGAGCCGGACGCGGCGGAGTCCTGCGAGTTCAAGGACGCCACCAGCACGGTCTTCGTCTGCGAGCTGCGCGAGGGCCTGACCTTCTCCGACGGGGACAAGCTGGACGCGGCGGCCGTGAAGTACTCCTTCGACCGGATGCGGACCATCGCGGCCAAGGGCGGACCGACCGGCCTGCTCGGCTCGCTCGACAAGGTCGAGACCAAGGGCGACCGGACCGTCGTCTTCCGCCTCAAGAAGGCGGACGCGACGTTCCCGTTCGTGCTCGCGACGCCGGCCATGTCGATCGTCGACCCGGGCGAGTACCCCGCGGACAAGCTCCGCGAGGGCGACGAGATCACCGGTTCCGGCCCGTACACCCTCCAGTCGTACTCCGCGAACGACAAGGCCGAGCTGGTCAGGAACGACCACTACGAGGGCGCGGCGGACATCAAGAACGACGCCGTCACCATCCGCTACTTCCAGAAGTCGTCGGCCATGATCGACGCCCTGAAGAACAAGCAGATCGACGTGACCTTCCGCGGCCTCGCCTCCGAGGACATCGTCGACATGCAGGGCCGGGGCAGCCGCGAACAGGACATCGAGCTCGTCGAGGGCTCGGGCACGGAGATCCGCTACCTGGTGTTCAACACCAAGGACCCCTGGGCGCGGAAGCTGCCCGTCCGGCGGGCCTTCGCGCAGGTCCTGGACCGCGGCGCCATCGCCCACAAGATCTACAAGGACACCGTCGAACCGCTGTACTCGATGGTCCCGCGCGGGCTCACGGGGCACGCCACCGGGTTCTTCGACAAGTACGGCAACCCCAGCGCCGCCAAGGCGAAGAAGATCCTGAACGACGCCGGCATCCATCAGCCGGTGCCGCTCACCCTCTGGTACACCACCGACCGCTACGGCTCGGCGACCGAGCCGGAGTTCGCCGAGATCAAGCGGCAGCTGGAGAGCTCGGGCCTGTTCGAGATCACGCTCAAGAGCCGCCCCTGGACGCAGTTCCAGGAGGGATACAGCAAGGGCGAGTACCCGGTCTTCGGCCGCGGCTGGTTCCCCGACTTCCCCGACGCGGACAACTTCATCACGCCGTTCGTGGGCCCGAAGAACGTCCTCAACACGCCCTATCCGTCCAAGGAGATCACCGACGAGGTGCTGCCGCGCGAGCGCAGGGAGGCCGACCGGAGCGCGGTGGTCGACCAGTTCGAGCGGGCGCAGGAGGTCCTCGTCGACGACGTCAGGCTGCTGCCGCTCTGGCAGGGCAAGCAGTACATCCTCTCCAGCGAGGAGATCGCGGGCGGCGAGCGCGCCCTCGACCCCTCGGCGATCATGATGATGTGGGAGCTGCAGCGCAAGACCAGCTGGTAGCGGGACGGCTCGTGGCGGGGTGGCACGGGGCGGGGCCGGGTGACAGGGGTCGGTTGTCAGTGGGCGCCGGTAGGTTCTGGGATGAGAAGTGATCGCACCCCGGAGGTTGTTGACGTGACCGACATCGCCATGCTGCCCGCGTCCTGGCGCGGAGTCCTCGGCGAAGAGCTGCAGAAGCCCTACTTCAAGGAGCTCACCGACTTCGTCGAGGAGGAGCGGGCGAAGGGCCCTGTCTACCCTCCGCGCGAGGAGGTCTTCGCCGCCCTCGACGCGACGCCGTACGACCGCGTGAAGGTCCTGGTCCTCGGCCAGGACCCGTACCACGGCGCGGGCCAGGGGCACGGCCTCTGCTTCTCCGTGCGCCCCGGCGTGAAGACGCCGCCCTCGCTGCGGAACATCTACAAGGAGATGAGGGAGGAGCTGGGCCACCCCGTGCCGGACAACGGCTATCTGATGCCATGGGCCGAGCAGGGCGTCCTCCTGCTGAACGCGGTGCTCACGGTCCGCGAGGGCGAGGCCAACTCCCACAAGGGCAAGGGCTGGGAGAAGTTCACCGACGCGGTGATCCGGTCGGTGGCCGACCGCCCCGACCCGGCCGTCTTCGTGCTGTGGGGGAACTACGCGCAGAAGAAGCTCCCGCTCATCGACGAGGAGCGGCACATCGTGGTGAAGGGCGCGCACCCCTCGCCGCTCTCCGCCAAGAGGTTCTTCGGCTCGCGCCCCTTCACGCAGATCAACGACGCCGTCGCCGCGCAGGGGCACGAGCCGATCGACTGGCGGATCCCGGACCTCGGCTGATCCGTCCGGGCGGCGTGCGCGAGATCCTCCGTCTCACCCTCGGCGCGGAGGTGCCAGGGCCGCCCGGATGCCGCGCCGAGCCGGCCGCGACCGTCACCGCCCTGGCCCAGCGCCGCGCGTGAGCGCCCCGGCCGCCGAACGAGCCTGACCGTGATTGCCGGGCGGGGCGGCTAGCGTCGTGAGGGATGGGGGCGACGGCCGTACGACCACGGAGGACCCGGTGACGGAGCAGCAGGAGCACACGGCGGAAGACGCGATGATGACCCGCATCGGGCAGGCGGTCATGCTGCACCACGGCGGCGACCGCGAGGAGGCGCAGGACCGCTTCCTCGGCCTGTGGGGGGAGATCGGCGAGGACGGCGACCCGCTGCACCGCTGCACGCTCGCGCACTACATGGCGGACACCCAGGTCGACCCCTCCGACGAACTGGCGTGGGACCTGCGGGCGTTGTCGGCGGCCGACGAGCTCACCGACGCGCGGCTCACCGAGCACCACGGGTCCCTCGCGGTGCGCGGGTTCTACCCCTCCCTGCACCTCAACCTCGCCGCCGACTACGTGAAGCTCGGCCGCCCGGCGGCGGCCCGCAGCCACCTGCGCCGGGCGCGGGGCGCCGTGGGCGCGCTGGAGGACGACGGGTACGGACAGGGCGTCAAGCAGGCCATCGCGCGCCTGGAGGGTGAGGTGGGGGAGGGCAGCGAGGAGGAGTAGGGGCGGGAGCGGGGGCGGCCGGGTGCGGGGAGGGGCGCCCCGCCGATGGCCGCTCGGCTCAATGCCCGTATGCCTTCCGGCAGATGACGGCCTGCGGGCTGTCGGGGTGCCAGTTCCCGTATGCCTCGCCGAGCGCGCACACGTCGGCGCCCGATACGGCGGGGGCCGTACTCGGTGCGGGGCGGGTGGCGCCCGCGTCCGGCCGGGGCGCCGGGGGCTTGCGCACCGGGGCGGGTACCGGCGCCGGGGGTGGCGGGTGGTGGTCGGAGGTGGGGGCCTGGGCCGCCGGTGCGGCCTCGGGGGTGGCGGTGCGGTGGGCGGGGCTCCGGGGCGGGTCCATACGCTCCAGGGCCTCGCGGGCCGGGGCCTGCACCACACGCGGGCGGCTGCGTCCGTCGGCGCGGGGCGCGGGCGGTGAGGCGGTGGCCCCCGATCCCGTCGGGCGCTCGACGCTCACACACCCGGAGACGGCGGCCGAGACGGTGGCCGTGACGGCGACGGAGACGAGGAGCGCGGTGGTGGTCGATCGATGCACCCGCGCAACTCTGCTGTGTCCGGCCTGCGTTGGCGTACGAAGAACGTGAGGTTGCCCCGCACGGGTGAGGGCGGGGAGGACGGAGTGGACCCGGGCCGGCGCGCCGCAGGTCGGCCTCCTCGGGCAGGCCCTTGAGGAGTGACTTGGTCACCATCAGGTTCCTCAGTTACCGAGAAGTGCGTTCTTCCAGGTCAGCCTTCACTCTCCTAAAGTTCCCGAGTAACTACAAGAGAGCGAACCGGGAGGGTGAGCACCATGGCCGCCTTTGATGGCTTCACCTACGACGTGCCGGCCGAGAGCGACTTCGGATACTCACAGGCGATCAAGTCCGGCGAGCTGATCCACGTCTCCGGACAGCTCTCGTTCGATGAGGCAGGCGAGTTCCTCCACGCGGGCGACTTCGCCGCCCAGCTCGAACAGACCTACGCCAACATGGACAAGGTCCTGGACCACTACGGCGCCACCCGGAACCAGATCGTCTCGCAGACCCTGTACGTCGTGAACCTGCGGCAGAATGCCGCGGCGGCGGCGGAGGGCAACCTGGGGTACTTCGGCGACCACCGCCCGGCCAGCACGGTCTTGGGCGTCACTGAACTGACCCTGCCCGGCCAGGTCATCGAAATCAGCTTCGTCATCGACACGAAACTGCCCGCTTGAGGTTCTCCTCCTCGCAGGTGCCACAGCGACCACCGCCTTGTACGGGCCCAGCGCGGTGGGGCTCAGGCGTCCAGCATGCCCCGGAGCAGCTCGCCCACGCCCCGCTGGAGCTCCTCCCGCGTCGGCACCGTGGAGTGGTACGACCCGGCCACGCACGAGAACATCAAGCCGTCGCACCACGCGACCAGTGAGAGCGTGTGCAGCTCGGGGGTGGCTGAGCCCGCTGCCCGCAGCAGGGCCTCCAGAGGCTGCCTGAACTGGGCGCCCGCCGCGTCGTAGTAGGCGCGCAACTCCGGCCTGCGGGTCGCCTCCAGTGCCAGTTCGTAGCGCGCCACGAGAAGGCGGCGGTGGTCGCCGGTCAGATAGCGGTGCAGGGCGAGGGCCAGGCCGGCGGCCAGTTGGTCGCGGCCGGCCGCCGGGGCCGGCATCTCGGCGGGGTTCAGCACCTCCGCCTCGCGTTCGGCCAGACGCCGTACCGCCGCCTCCAGGAGGGCGAGCCGGGTGCGCGCGTGGTTGGACGTGGAGCCCTGCGGCAGCCCCGCCGCCTCGTCGACGGCGCGGTGGGTGAGGCCGCGCATGCCGCGCTCCGCGAGCAGGGCGAGGGCGGCGTCGGCGATGAGTTCGGTGCGGGGGGCTCCCGTGCTGCGTGCGGACATGGCAGGAACCCTACCTCCTTCACTACGGATGTAGTACGGTTGTTTCATCGCTCACTACAGATGTAGTTGGCCGGCCCGGTGCTCTGCTCGCGCAGCGCGTTGAGGGTGCCGGGCGACGCCGGATGCTGCGTGCGCCTCCGGCGCGAGCGGAACGCACCCGGTGCGAGCGGAACGCACGCGGAGGCCGTGTGCGGCGTCCTGGAGGAGGAGCCATGAACCAGCAGCCCCACGCGGTCGTCATCGGCGGCGGCATCGGCGGGCTCGCCGCGGCCATCGGCCTGCACGCGTCCGGATGGTCCGTCACCGTCCTCGAACGCGCCGCCTCCCTGGAGCCGGTGGGCTCCGGCATCGGGCTCGCGCCCAACGGCCAGCGCGCCCTCGACGTCCTCGGCCTCGGCGACCGGGTGCGCGCCCTGGCCGCCTGGCAGGGCGACGGCGGCATGCGGGCCCAGAACGGCCGCTGGCTGGTCCACACGCGCGCCGACCGCGCCGAGGCGGCGCACGGCGGCACGCTGGTGATGCTGCACCGGGCCACCCTCGTCGACCTGCTGGTCTCCGCGCTGCCGGAGAAGGCGCTGCGCACCGGCGTCCGGGCCCGCCTCGCGGACCCCGGCACCGCCACCCGGCGCGCCGTGGTCGGCACCGATGACGGCGACATCGAGGCGGATCTCGTGGTGGGCGCCGACGGCATCGACTCCGCGGTGCGCGCGGCCCTCTTCCCCGCCCACCCGCGCCCCGTGTACGCGGGCTTCACCGCGTGGCGGTTCGTCGTGCCGGCCCCCGCCGAGCCCTTCGCGCCGCACGAGACGTGGGGCCGCGGCGGCGTGTGGGGCACCCAGCCGCTCAAGGACGGCCGGGTGTACGCGTACTGCACCGCGCGGCTGCCCGCGGGCGGCAGGGCGCCCGACAGCGAGAGGGCCGAACTGGAGCGGCGGTTCGGCGACTGGCACGACCCGATCCCCCGGCTGCTCGCCGCCGTGCGGGACGAGGACATCCTGCGCAACGACGTCCGTCACCTCACGACGCCCCTCGCCGCGCACCACCGAGGCCGCGTCGCCCTGCTCGGCGACGCCGCGCACGCCATGACGCCGAGCCTCGGCCAGGGCGGCAACCAGGCGATCGAGGACGCCGTCGTCCTCGCCCACCACGCGGCCCCGGGCGCCGACCTCGGCGCGGGGCTCGCGGCGTACAGCGCGGCACGGGTACCGCGCACCACGGACATCGTCCGCCGGGCGGCGCGTGCCGCCCGCGTCACGCACCTCACCGCGGCCCCGGTGATCGCCGCACGCAACGCCTTCGTCGCGACGGCGGCGAGGATCGCCCCGGACGCCGTGCTGCGCAGCTTCTCCACCATCACGAACTGGCGTCCCCCGCAGGCCCCTTGCACCTCGCACGCGCCGGACGCCTCAGATGGCGGCCGCGTGTGAGGGGGGTGTCCCCGCGCCCCGGAGAGTCGGATATTCGGTGGTCCGGCCGCCCCCTGAGGACACAAGATGGCGCGCATGACTCTGGCCACCCCCGTGCTGCACACGGACCGCCTGCGACTGCGTCCCGTCACCGACGCCGACGCGAGCCACCTCTACGCGCTGCACAGCAGCGCCCATGTGATGCGCTACTGGGACTCCCCGCCATGGACCGACCGGGCCCGTGCCGAGCGTTTCCTCACGATGTCCCGGAAGATGGCGGACGAAGGCTCCGGGGCGCGGGTGGCCGTCGACCGTGCCTGTGACGGTGCGTTCGTCGGCTGGTGCGGTCTGACCGAATGGGACCCGGAGTACCGCAGCGCGTCACTGGGCTACGTCTTCGACGAGACGGTGTGGGGTCACGGCTACGCGACGGAGGCCGCGCACGCCCTGCTGAGGTGGGCCTTCGACACACTGGACCTGAACCGGGTCCAGGCCGAGACCGATACGCGCAACGCGGCATCCGCCCGGGTGCTGGAGAAGATCGGATTCGTGCGTGAAGGGACGTTGCGGGAGGACTGCGTCGTGAACGGCGAGGTGTCGGACTCGTGGGTGTTCGGGCTGCTCAGGCGGGAGTGGCAACCGAACCACGCGTAGCCGTTGCTCCTGTGGGCAGCAGGTCCGCCCCTCCGGGCAACGGGGTCTGCCCCACGGCCTCCTGACGGGCCGAGCGGGGCCTCCTACGGTCGAGGCGTGAGCCTTTGGACCTCCCTGGAACCTGCCTCCTCGACCGTCGACCCCGGCAGCAGCGCCACCGTGCAGCTGCGGGTGCGCAACACCGGTGACATCGTCGACGAGTACCGCTTCGAACCGGTCGGGGATCTCGCCCCGTGGGCCGGAGTGGAGCCGCCCCTGCTGCGGCTCTATCCGGGGACCACCGGCACGGTGGAGGTGACCTTCGCGCCGCCGCGCACACCGGACGCGGTCGCGGGCCCCCACCCGTACGCGGTACGGATCACACCGGCGGAACACCGCAGCGCCGTCGTCGTGGCGGAGGGCAGCCTCACCGTCACCCCCTTCACCGAGGTGCGCGCCGAGCTGGTGCCGCCGACGGTGAAGGGGTGGTTCCGCGGGCGGCCGCAGCTGGCCGTGGACAACCTCGGCAACACCCAGGTCACCGCGTCGCTCAGTGGCAGCGACACCGGCGACCGGATCTCGTACGACCTGACGCCCGGCAACGTCCGGATCGAGCCGGGCCGGGCCGCGTTCGTGAAGGCGACGCTGCGGCCCCGGCAGATCACCTGGTTCGGCTCCAGGCAGGAGCACCCCTACTCGGTGGCCGTGCGGCGCTCGGGCAGCGAACCGCTCCCCGTGGACGGCACGTTCGTCCAGCGCGGGGTGCTGCCGGGGTGGCTGACCGCCGTCGTCGGCGTGCTCCTCGCGCTGACGATCGCTTTCGTGACGATCTGGATGTCCAACCAGCCGCGGATGCAGACCCAGGCGCGGGAGAAGCTGGAACAGGGCGGAAAGCTCAAGCCGGACAGCCCGCCCCCGCCCAAGGAGAAGGCGCCGCCCGCCCCGGAGAAGTCGGAAGCGCCGCCCGCGGAGCCCGAAGGGGGCGGCGGGGGCGACGCGAACGGCGACGGCGGCGGAGGCGGCGGCGAGGAGCAGCAGCCCGAGGAGAAGACCGCCGCCGACGCCGTGCGCGAGCTCTCCGAGGGCAGCGAGGGCCGCCACATCTGCTACCGCGCCTACGTCGGCGACAGCTGGCAGGACCCCGTCTGCGACGGGGAGGAGGCGGGCGCGGCCGGTCAGGGCACGCCCATCAAGTCCCTCAACATCGCGGTGACCAACACCCAGGGCGTCACCGGCACCGGCGCCTTCGTGGGGGAGGGCTGGCGCAAGGAGATCCCGTGGTCGAACGCGGACGACGGCAAGGACATGTACTTCGGCAGCACCGAAGAGGCCGACCCCGCCCTGGAGGGGTTCACCTACAAGGTCTTCGACGGTGCCGTGTGCGGTGACACGTACGTTCAGGACAAGCAGTGGCTGGGGGAGGTGTGCACCGACCCCGGCCAGTTCACCTACCACGGTTCCCCCATGGAGCTGAACCTGCCGCTGGAGGCGGTGCGCCTCACCGTCTGACCGCGCGCCGCTCCGGGCGGCGGCCGGCCCTGTCGTACTCGCTGCGGGCACCCGCCAGCAGATCGTCCGCTCCGACCGGCTCGTTGCGGCCGGCCGCGCGGCCCGCGGCGATGGCCACCGCCCGATGGATCGCGCCGCCGGCCAGCTCGAACTCCCGGGCGAGCGAGGCGAGATCGAGGTCCTCCCCGTGCGGTACGTGGGCGAGGCCGTGCCGCCACAGCGCGAGGCGGTGCTGTTCTTCCGGGAAGGGGAAGTCGACCATGTGGCCGATGCGGCGGACCGCGGCGTCGCCCGAGGCGGCACGGCTCGTGGTGGACAGCAGGGCGACCCCGCCGAACGACGCAAGTCGCCGCAGGAGCAGGGAGCCTGCTGCGGCGCCGGTGCCGTGGGAGTCCGCAGCGCGGAGGTCGACGGCGTGGCGGCCGACGTCATGGAAGAAAAGCACCGCGCCCGTGCGCTCGGCCTCAGCGAGGATCCGTTCGAGGCCCGCCCCTCGGAGGCTCTCCCCGTGGCGGTTCTCCGGACGGACCACGTACAACTCCACGCCGAGGTCGGCGGCGATCACCTCGGCGGACAGGGTCTTGCCGGTGCCGGGCCCGCCCGCGAACAGCCCGAGGACCCCGCGGGCGCCGAGGCGGGCCCGCAGGGTGAGGTCGTGCAGTCGGGTGAGGGGCGCGGCGGGCAGGACCAGGTCCTGCCAGTCCACCGAGGGCAGGATCCGGCGGGCGTGCCCCCGGCCGGGCGCGAAGGGGCTCTGCCCGGCAACGCCGGCGCCCCGCGGCCGGCCGGCCGCGGGGAAGGGGTCGCAGGGGTCCTCGTCGAGGAAGGAGACGCTCATGGTTCGGCGCCCGTCGTCAGGAACGGGGCATCTCAGATGTAGCCCTCGCGCAGCGCGTACGCCACGACGTGTGCCCGGTTGCGCAGGTGGAGGCGGGTGGTGAGGCCGTGCATCACGTTCTTGACGGTGCGTTCGGAGTACGAGAGCTTCGTCGCGATCTCCGAGGTGTCGAACCCCTCGGCCACCAGGCGGACGACGTCCACCTCGCGCTTGGTGAAGCTCAGGAAGAAGCCCGGCTGCTCGTCGCCGCCCCGGTGCAGCCGCCGCACCTGGCCGATGAGCTGGCCCAGCAGGTCGGCGGGCAGTTCCCCGCCACCCTTCGCGGCGGTGAGCACGGCGTGCACCAGACGCTGGGCGGTGGCTTCGCGGCGCCAGACGATGGCTCCGACCCCGCACTCGATGACGTCCAGGAGTTCGTGCTCGCGGACCGAACCCGCGATGAGGACGGCCCGGGCTCCCTCGCTGCGCACGGTGCGGCGCAGCCGGGTCAGCGCGGCGTCGTCGAGCGTGTCCTCGATGATCAGGGCCACCGTGGCGGCACCCGAGTCCTCGCACAACTCGACCTCGGGGTGTCGGCGAAGCTGGCTGAGGACGCCCTCGCGGCTGATCGGATCGGGGGCGCTGACGGAGACCCGCACCCGGTTCGTCCTCGGGACGGGCGGTGCGACGGGGGCGGGGAGAGCGGCTGTCGCGGAGAGGGGGGCGGTCAGGACGGCCGGGGACGAGCTGGGCAAGGGATCTTCCTTACTTCTGTGACGGCGGCGGGCCCCGTGGCGGGCGGCGGTGCCCGCCGGTGCGGCTTCGCGCCGTGGCCCGGGCCGGGCGCCGCCCCGAAACGGGGGTGGGCGGCGCCCGGCGGATCAGGTGGTCCTGCGGTTCGGACGGCCGCGCGGTTCACGGGGCCTCGCGGTGTACGGGGCCGTGCGGTGCACGCGGCCCCGCGGTCAGGAGCAGGACGTGAGGAGCAGAACGTCAGGAGCAGGACGTGAAGAAGTGCTTCCAGCCGTCGGCGGGCATGGCCGGCGGCTCGGCCGGGGTACCCGTCTCGCCGTACTTCTGCTGGGCGTCCTGGTCGTAGCTCCCGGGGCCGCTGCCCTGCGCGGACAGGCGCACGCCGCGCTCCCACACGCCGTCACCGGCGTTGCTGAGGAGCGCGAGGTCGGGGTAGGCGTCGCCGTCGTAGTCGGCGATCCGCAGCTCCTTGACCTCGCCGGCGTCGCCGATGTCCAGGTGGCGGGCGTGGGCCGAGCCGAGGTTCGCGCGCTTGAGCGGCCCGGGACGGTAGTCGGCGACGCGCGCGGTGTTGGGGTCGTCCACACCGGACGGCTCGACGATGTCGACGACCATGTCCAGGGTGCCGTTGTGCCGGAAGTCGGCGACGGCGGCGGTGGCGACCTCGCCCCGCTTGGCGCCGAGCAGCTTGCCGACGGACTGCTTGGCGCCGAAGGTGCCGCTCGCGGTGCCCCACTGGACGGTCATCCTGGTGCCGGTGTGCCCCGGGTTCGCGATCCTGTCCGGGTTGCCGTCACCGTCGAGGTCGCCGAGCAGCGTCGTGGCGTCGGTCAGACACGGGCCGCTCGCCCGGGCCGACGCGGCGGCGGATCCGGCACCGTTCGAGTCTGCCGATCCGGCCGCGCTGGCCTGGTAGCCGGCGACCGTCAGGGTCAGGGCGACCGCCGCGACCGGTGCGGCGATCAGACGTGAGCGCTTGCGAAGCATCTGCGAACTCCAATGTCGTTGCTGCTGAGCCGTGCCCGAGGCCGGGCTCAGCCGGCTCGCCCCATGCGGTGGTGATCTCGCGGTGGGGCGCGGAGAGGTTCCCGATGGGCACGGATCGAGCTTGTGGGCCAAACCGTCCCGACGGCCAGGAAAGTCGGCGACTTGGGGACGCTGGAACGCGGGAACGGCCTCTGACCAGGGGAAACATCAGGTGCCTGGAACGCTGGACTGGAACGCGGAACGCGAGCGCAACGGGTCTCGGGGGTTGCCGGAAGGCCCACGGAAGTGCGCGCAGGGCCGACGCTCGACGCCCGCACAGCGCGGCCACGGCCCACGTCATGCCCCCGCGGCGCGGCCCGCGCCGCGCATGGGAGAGTTGCGTGAGAAGACCATAGCCCCGCGCACACGACGAATGACGAGGTCAAACCGGTGGACAGCAGCGGAAAGCCGGCCCTGAAGGTCGGCTGCATCGGACTCGGCGACATCGCGCGGAAGGCCTACCTGCCCGTGCTCACCACGCAGCCCGGGGTCGAGCTGCACCTGCAGACGCGGACACCCGCCACCCTCGCCCGGGTCGCCGCCGCCCACCACATCCCGGACTCCCGCTGCCACACCGACCTGGACGCGCTGCTCGCCCAGGGCCTCGACGCCGCCTTCGTGCACGCGCCGACCACCGTGCACCCGGAGATCGTCACCCGGCTCCTGGAGGCGGGCGTCCCGACCTACGTCGACAAGCCCCTCGCGTACGAACTCGCCGACTCCGAGCGTCTCGTGGACCTCGCGGAAGAGCGCGGCGTCAGCCTGGCCGTCGGCTTCAACCGGCGCCACGCGCCCGGCGTCGCCCAGTGCGTCGAGCACCCGCGCGAGCTGATCCTCCTGCAGAAGAACCGCGTCGGCCTGCCCGAGGACCCGCGCACCCTGGTCCTGGACGACTTCATCCACGTCGTCGACACGCTGCGCTTCCTCGCGCCGGGGCCGGTCGACCACGTCGGCGTGCGCGCCCGCGTCGTCGAGGGCCTCATGGAACACGTCGTGCTGCAGCTCGCCGGCGACGGATTCACCGCGGTCGGCATGATGAACCGGCTCAGCGGCTCGACCGAGGAGATCCTCGAGGTCTCCGGCCAAGATGCCAAGCGGCAGGTGTTCAACCTCGCCGACGTCGTCGACCACAAGGGCCAGCCCAGCGTGCGGCGGCGCGGCGACTGGGTGCCGGTGGCCCGCCAGCGCGGCATCGAGCAGGTCGTCCTCGCCTTCCTCGACGCGGTGCGCGCCGGCGAGGTGCTCAGCGCCCGGGACGCACTGGCGACCCATGAACTGTGCGAACGGGTGGTCCGAGCAGCCCAGGAGCAGGCCGCCGGAGCCTGAGGGCCCGTGCGCCCTCGGCCGCGCACAGCGCCACGAGCACCAGGAGCGCGCCGTGCACCGGCCAGTCGCCCCATCGGACGTACGCCGTGGTGCCGGTGGCCAGCGGTACGTCGTACACCGCCGCGGCGCTCGCCGACGTACCGAGCCAGGAGCCGACCCGGGAGCCGTCCGGGCCGTAGACGGCGGAGACCCCGGTGAGCGTGGCGTGCACCATCGGGCGTCCCGACTCGGCGGCTCGCACGGCCGCGAGCGAGGCGTGCTGCGGGGGCGCCCAGCTGTGCTGGAAGGACGAGGTGGCCGACTGCGCGAGGAGCACCTGGGCGCCGTCGCGGGTGAGGCGGCGGCTCATGTCGGGGAACGCCGACTCGAAGCAGACCAGTGGTCCGATCCGCAGATCGCGTCCGACGTCCATCACCACCCGCCGGTCCCCGCGCCTGCGGTCCTCGCCCGCCGCCTTGCCCACCGACGTCGCCCAGCCGAGCAGGGAGCGCGCCGGTATGTACTCGCCGAAGGGCACGAGTCGCATCTTGTCGTAGCGGTCGCCGGTCGGCCCGTCCGGTCCCACCAGGACGGAACTCTTGTATATGCCGGGCCGGTCGGAGCGGCGCGCGTCGACGTTCACCAGGATGTCCGCGCCGACCTCCCGGGAGAGCGCGGCGATCCGGCGGGCCACGTCCGGCCGGTCGGCCAGGTCGAAGCCGACGCTGCTCTCGCCCCAGACGACGAGGTCGAGGTCCCGGCCCGCCAGCGTGCGGGTCAGCTCCTCCTCACGGGCCAGCCGCCGCTCGGGGCTCTTGACGCCGTCGACGACGCCCGGCTGTACGACGGCGATCCGGGTGCGTCCGGCGGCCTCGGGGCGCGGCGCCCACGCCCATGCGGCCGTGGCGGCGGCCGCGACGGCGAGGATGCCCGCGACGGCGGGGACGGCGGCGGTGGCGCCGGGAGACAGGGGCGAGAAGCCGCGGGCCCCGGCCGGGCCGGACCCGGACAGGGCGGCCGGACGTGGGCCCGGCACGGCCGAGCGTGGGTGGACCGGGGCGGTCCCGGGCCCCGCGAGCCACGGCGAGACGGACACGGTCAGGAGTGACGTCGGCGTCCGCAGCGCCGTACGGGACGCCGAGGCGCGCACGGCGACGACCAGCAGCGCGACCCCGGTGTTCACGACCACGACCGCCGCGCTGACCAGCCACACCCCGCCCACCGACGCGAGCCGCAGCGCGGGCGTCACCTGCCACTGGCTGGACCCGAGCAGACCCCACGGCCCGCCGAGCCCCTGCCAGGACCTGACCAACTCGACCATCAGCCAGGCCGACGGCAGCACCACGAGCGCGGCGGCGGCACGCCGCCCGGACGTCGGGGCACCGCCCAGGAACCGTCGTACGAGCCACCCCCAGGGCGCCCACAACAGGCCGAGCAGCGCGGCGATGACGACCGTGAACACGTGCAGGCTCGGCAGCAGCCAGTGGTGCACGGCCACCATGAACCCGAGGCCGCCGAGCCAGCCGTCGCGGGCGGCGAGCCGACCGGTCGGGGCCGACGCGGCCAGCAGCATCCAGGGCACCAGCGCCACGTATCCGAACCACCACAACGAGGGTGCGGGGAAGGCCAGGGCGGGCAGCGCGCCGGCCGCCACGGCGACGACGGCCCGCCGCCGGCCCGACGCGAGCGCCCGCGCGGCGCGCCGCCTGTGCCGCTCCCAGCGGTCGTCGCCGTACAGATCCATGCAGCGCTCCCTCGGTCCCCGAACACCGGTCGTGCCGCACGGCCGACCGTGCCTCCAGTGTGCGCGCCCCGGACGATCTAGGACAGTGGGTGGGAGCGGCAGCGGGATGAGGGGGAGTCACGCGCCGGAGGCCGGTTCCCGGCGGCGCCGCTCACCGGCCAACTGGCGCCACTTCTCCGAGACGACCACCCGGCGCAGCCGCCAGCCCGTGTGCGTACGGAGGAGCGTGAAGGCGTAGCGGCCGCCGCAGACGAAGTCCGGTGCCGTGGAGGGCTCTTTCGAGTCGGGAGCCGCACCGGGCCGCTCGGCCAGCCGCATGGGGTTCACGTAGTCGGCCTGGACCCGTGCCGTGTCGCCGGTGTCCTGCTCCAGCGTGCCGAACTCCAGCCTGCGGTTGGTGATCAGGTGCTGGCGCATGGGGAACATCCGCATCGTCTCCGCCAGCCAGGCGGATATCTCCTCGGCGCCTCCCTCGATGCCGCCCGCGGAGCGGTAGTCGGCGGTGCCGCCGGGGGCGAAGAGCCGCCGGTAGGCGTCCCAGTCGCCGTCGTCGACGGTCACCGCGTACTCGGTGATGAGGGCATCGATGGCCAACCGGTCCATCACGGCGGCGAGTTCCACGCGCTGCGTCATCGGCTCAGTGTTGGGCACGGGCGGAGCCGAGCCAAGGGGCGTGCAGGGTCCGGAACCGCCGCGACGGGAATACGGCGTGTCCCTCCCTGTCCCCTTCGGTCACGATTGAGCACGCCTTCAATGAACCTGCACATCGAATGTGCACCCCGGTCACGGAATTCCGCCCACGAGACCCCGGAATTTCGATGCACGAACCATCGGGTCGGCTCTTTGACGGCGGAGTGTCCGATTTGTTGGAGGGAGTCACTCCGCTTCCTTGATTTCCTTCTGTGAATCTTGTGAAGGAGCTGCCGCCACGCGGTGAAATCCCCTGCACGCAGCGGTGATTCAAGACCGCAACCGTGACCGGGCGGCGTGACATCGATTGGATGTACGAGCTGCGAACGTGCTTTGATCCTGGCCGACGCGGAATTCGCATCCCACGTTCCGCGGAGTTGGAAACACCTTTGCAACATTCATGAGAAGGGCAGCTCACACCATGAACCACACCCCCCAGGTCGAGACCCTCGAGATTTCCGACGCTGACCTCGACAACGTCTCCGGTGGCCTCGTCGCCGGCGTCACGAGCAACGTCACCAGCACCGTCGACTCCATCGCCCCCGTCTCGGGCGTCGTCGGCGGCGTCGTCGACACGGTCGAGGGTGTCACCGGCCTCAACACCGGCGCCGTCACCGGCCTGGCCTCCGGCCTGACCGCCGGTCTCTGAGCCTCCCGCTCACCGAGACGCCATGATTCGTGAGCCCCGGAACCTCAGGTTCCGGGGCTCACGGACGCCACAGGCACAGTAAGGGAAGCGTTCCGTGCAGTTCCGCCAACAGGCCCTGTCCAAGCTGCAGTCGCCCGAGGAACTCGACCTGCCGGTGCGCTACGCCCGCCCCCAGGGCCTGCTCGTCCTCGCCGTCACCCTCGTGGTCATGGCCGCCGCGGGCGTCTGGGCCGTGACCGGATCGGTCGCCTCGACACTCCGGGCACCCGGCATCCTCACCCACGGACAGGGCAGTTACGTCCTGCAGAGCCCCGTCACCGGACAGGTGACCGCGGTCCTCGCCGACGAGGGCAAGCGGCTGTCCGCGGGCGCCCCCGTCCTCAAGGTCCGTACGGAGCGCGGCGACAAGGTCGTGCGCGCCCTCGCCGCGGGCCGGGTCACCGCACTCGTCGCCAGGATCGGCACCGTGGTCACCACCGGCGCCGACGTCGCGACCCTGGAACGCGTCGCGGGCGCCGACGACCCGCTCCTCGCCATGCTCTACGTACCCGCCGACAGCGCGGCGGGCATCCCCGTCGGCGCCCCGGTCGACCTCACCGTCCAGTCCGTGCCCAGCCAGGAGTTCGGCACCCTGCGCGGGCGCGTGAAGGCCGTCGGCCGGGCCGCGCAGACCCGGCAGAAGATCACCGGCTTCCTCGGCGACAAGGACCTGGCCGGGCAGTTCACCAAGGACGGGCCACCCGTGGCCGTGCTCGTACGACTGGAGAGGTCCGCGGCGAACAAGTCCGGTTACGCCTGGTCCACCGCCGGCGGACCGCCCTTCACGCCCGGCTCCATGACGCCGGCCACCGGCGCCCTCCACCTCGCCGAGCAGCACCCGATCGATTGGCTGCTCCCGTGAGCGCACCGCACCCCTCCCCGGCCCACCAGCAGCAACTGCCGCCGCCCGGCGGCCGCCGCAGGCACCGCCCCGAACCGCCGCGGCGCGGCCGCCGCAGGTCGGCGCCCCGCCCCGCCGCCAAGGGCAGGCGCCCCGGCACCGTCCGTACCCCCACGGTTTTGCAGATGGAGGCCGTGGAGTGCGGCGCCGCCGCCCTGGCCATGGTCCTCGCCCACCACGGACGCCACGTCCCGCTGGAGGAGCTGCGCATCGCCTGTGGCGTGTCGCGCGACGGCTCACGGGCCAGCAACGTCCTGAAGGCGGCCCGCAGTTACGGCCTCACGGCCAAGGGCATGCAGATGGAGCCCGCCGTGCTCGCCGAGGTCGAGGCGCCCGCGATCCTCTTCTGGGAGTTCAACCACTACGTCGTCTACGACGGGACGGGGCGCCGCCTCGGCCGCCGCGGCGTGTACATCAACGACCCGGACAAGGGCCGCCGCTTCGTGCCCGCGGAGGACTTCGACACCAGCTTCACCGGCGTCGTCCTGGTCCTCGAACCGGGCGAGGACTTCCGCCCCGGTGGCCGCAGGCCCGGCGTCATGAAGGCCCTCCCGGCCCGGCTGCGCGGCACCACCGGCACGATGCTCGCCGCGCTCCTCGCCAGCCTGCTGCTGGTCGCGGTCGGCGCGGCGCTGCCCGCGCTCAGCCGGACGTACATCGACCTCTTCCTGGTCGGCCACCAGACCTCGCTGCTCGGCGCGCTGTTCACGTCGATGGGCGCGATGGTGGCGCTCACCGTGGTGCTCACCTGGCTGCAACAGGCGAACCTGCTGCGCGGCCGCATCATCTCCTCGACCCTCGGCAGCGCCCGCTTCCTGCGCCATCTGCTGCGCCTGCCCGTCACGTTCTACGCCCAGCGCAGCCCCGCCGACCTGGTGCAGCGCCTCGCCTCCAACGACGCCGTCGCCGAGACCCTGGCCCGCGACCTCACGGCCGCCGGCGTCGACGGCGTCGTGGTGCTGCTCTACGCCGCCCTGCTGTGGACGTACGATCCGCAGCTCACCCTCGTCGGCGTCGGCATCGCCCTGCTCAACATCGTGGCGATGCGCGTCGTCATCCGGCTGCGCGCCACCGGCACCCAGAAGCTCCGCGCCGACAGCGCCAAGCTCACCAACACCTCGTACACCGGCCTGCAGTTGATCGAGACCATGAAGGCCACCGGCGGCGAGAACGGTTACTTCCGGCGCTGGGCCGGGCAGCACGCCACCACCCTGGAGGAGCAGCAGCGCCTCGGCGTGCCGAGCGCCTGGCTCGGGGTCGTCGCGCCGACCCTGGCCACCCTGAACAGCGCCCTGATCCTGTGGATCGGCGGCCTGCGCGCGGTCGAGGGCCACCTCTCCATCGGCCTGCTCGTCGCCTTCCAGGCGCTGGTGACCCGCTTCACCGCACCGATCACCCGCCTCAACGGCGTCGCCGGACGCATCCAGGACTTCGCCGCCGACGTCGCCCGCCTCAAGGACGTCGAGAACTTCCCCGTCGACACGCTGTACTCCCGCCCCGAACCGGCCGCGAGCACCCGCCGTCTCAAGGGCCACGTCACCCTGGAGGACATCACCTTCGGCTACAGCCCTCTCGACAAGCCGCTGCTGACCGGCTTCTCGCTGGCGGTGGGACCGGGGCAGCAGGTGGCGCTCGTCGGCGGCTCGGGCAGCGGCAAGTCGACCGTCTCCCGGCTGATCTCCGGGCTCTACAGCCCCTGGGAGGGCACGATCCGCATCGACGGGCAGCGCCTGGAGGACATCCCGCGCGGCGCGCTCTCCGCCTCCGTCTCCTTCGTCGACCAGGACGTCTTCCTCTTCGAGGGCACCGTCCGCGACAACGTCGCCCTCTGGGACCCCTCGATCACCGACGACGCCGTGGTGGCCGCGCTCCAGGACGCCTGCCTGTACGAGGTGGTGGCCCGCAGGCCCGGCGGCATCCACGGCCGCGTCGAGCAGGACGGGCAGAACTTCTCCGGCGGCCAGCGCCAGCGCCTGGAGATCGCCCGCGCCCTGGTCCGCCGCCCGAGCATCCTCGTCCTCGACGAGGTCACGAGCGCCCTGGACGCCGAGACCGAACAGGTCATCATCGACAACCTGCGCCGCCGCGGCTGCGCCTGCGTCGTCATCGCCCACCGCCTGAGTACCGTGCGCGACAGCGACGAGATCGTCGTCCTGGACCACGGCCAGGTCGTGGAGCGGGGACGGCACGAACATCTCGTCGCCGCCGGCGGCCCCTACGCCGACCTGGTCAAGGAGCACTGAGGTGACCTCGGTACCGGAGAGCCACGGATACTCCGGCGGCATGGCCGACACGGTCGCCGCCGCGTTCGGCGCGCTCGGCACGCCGGTGGACTGCGCGGGGCTGCGCAGCGTGCACCTGGAGGGCCCGCAGGTGCTGTGGCTCGTGGTGGCCGGTGCCCTCGACCTGTTCGCCGTCGACGCCGTGCAGCAGGGCCACTGGCACTACCTCGGCCGCCTGGAGCCCGGCACGCTGCTGCTCGGCCCGGTCGAGGGCCCGCAGCACACCCTGGTCGGCCGCCCCCTCCAGGGCTGCGCGCTGCGCCGCGTCCCGCTGCGCGAGCTGTACCGCCCCGACCACGGCGACACCTGGTCCTACGAGCAGCAGTACCCCACCCACTACGACACCCAGGACGCCGCCCTCAGCATCTTGGAGCACGCCTTCGCGCTCGGCATCGGACGCGGCCACCGGGTCCTGTTCGAGGCACCGCTGGACGGCCGCACCATGGGCGACGAGGTGGTGGCCGACGACGACATCCTCTGGATGCCGGTGGCGCCGGGCAGCGTCCAGTACGGGTCCGCCTACAGCGCGGAGGCCACCGGCGACCTGCTCGTCGACGCCGCCATGTGGCAGCGGATGGTCAACCAGCAGTACCGGCTGCTCGCCACCCTCGACCGCTGGATCGAACGCCTGGAGCGGGCCCACGAGGACCGTACGGCGGCCGGCATCAAGGCGGGCGAGAGCGTCCGCGAGCAGGCCGACCGGACCCTGATCGCCTCCATCGGCCGCTCCGGCAGGCGTGCCCCGCGCCGCGCGGAGGCCGCGGGCCACGACGCGACGTACGCCGCCTGCCGACTGGTCGCCGAGGCGGCGGGCATCACCCTGGCGGGCCCCTCGGCGGGCGGCGCGGTGAGCGAACGGATCGATCCGGTGGAGCAGGTGGCGGTGGCCTCGCGGGTCCGTACCCGCGCCGTCCGGCTCGACGGCCGCTGGTGGCGCGAGTACGCCGGCCCGCTGGTCGGACACCGTGCGGCGAGCGGCGCGCCGGTCGCGCTGTTGTGGCGGCGGGGCGGCTACGAGTCGGTGCACCCCACGTCCGGGCGGCGCACCCGCGTCGACGCCGCCAACGCCGACGAGTTCGAGCCGCAGGCCGTCATGTTCTACCGGTCCTTGCCCGACCGGCCGCTGACGCCGTGGCGGTTGTTCCGCTTCAGCCTGCGGGGCACCGGCGGCGACGTGCGCAACCTGGTGCTCGCCGGTCTGGTGACCGTCGCGATCGGGGCCCTGGTGCCGATCGCGACGGGGCAGGTCCTTGGGGTGTTCGTGCCGAACGCGCAGAAGAGCCTCATCGTCCAGGTCTCCCTGGCCGTCATGATCACCAGCATCGTCTCGGCGGCGTTCATGCTGCTGCAGAACCTCACCGTCCTGCGGATGGAGGGCCGCATGGAGAGCGCCCTCCAACCGGCCGTCTGGGACCGCCTGCTGCGGCTGCCCACCCGCTTCTTCGCGTCCCGCTCGACCGGTGAGCTGGCGAGCGCGGCCATGGGGGTCAGCGCGATCCGCCGGGTCATGTCGGGCATCGGACCGGTGGCGCTCCAGGCCGGTTCGGTCGGCGCGATGAACCTGGTCCTGCTGATGGTCTACAGCGTCCCGCTGGCGCTGGCCGCGCTCGGCATGCTGGCGGTCATCGCCGCCGTCTTCCTCTCCCTCGGCCTGTGGGAACTGCGCTGGCAGCGACGCCTTGTGGAGCTCGGCAACAAGCTCAACAACCAGGCGTTCCAGACCCTGCGCGGCCTGCCCAAGCTCCGGGTGGCCGGGGCGGAGAGCTTCGCGTACGCGGCCTGGGCGGGGGAGTTCGCGCGCAGCAGGGAGCTGCAGCGGCGGGCCGGCCGCATCAAGAACCTCACGACCGTCCTCAACTCCGTCTACCTGCCGCTCTGCACGCTCGTCATGTTCGTCCTGCTCGCGGGCCCGGCCCGGGGCAGCCTGACCGCCGGCGAGTTCCTCACCTTCTCCACCGCCGTGACCATGCTCCTGACCTCCGTCACCCAGCTGACCGGGGCGCTCATCTCGGCGGCCGCGGTGCTCCCGATGTTCGAGCAGATCAAGCCCGTCCTCGACGAGGCGCCGGAGGTGCGCGCGGGAAGCACCCAGCCGGGCGAGCTCCAGGGCGGGATCGAGGCCCGCTCGCTGTCCTTCCGCTACACCGACGACGGCCCCCTCGTCCTCGACGACGTGTCGCTGGCCATCCGGCCGGGCGAGTTCGTGGCGGTCGTCGGCCCCAGCGGCTGCGGCAAGTCCACGCTCCTGCGCCTCCTGATCGGCTTCGACGAGCCGGTCTCGGGCAGCGTCCTCTACGACGGCCAGGACCTGTCGGCCCTGGACCAGTCGGCGGTGCGCCGGCAGTGCGGCGTCGTCCTGCAGAACGCGCAGCCGCTCACCGGCTCGATCCTGGACTGCATCTGCGGCGCCGAGTCGTTCACTCAGGAGGAGGCGTGGGAGGCCGCCGCGATGGCGGGCCTCGCCGAGGACATCAAGCGGATGCCGATGGGCCTGCACACGATGATCTCCGGCGGCGGAGCGGTCTCCGGCGGCCAGCGCCAGCGCCTGATGATCGCCCAGGCGCTGATCCGTCGCCCCCGCGTCGTCTTCTTCGACGAGGCGACGAGCGCCCTGGACAACGAGACGCAGCGCACGGTCATCGACAGCACCCGCGCCCTGAACGCCACCCGCGTCGTGATCGCCCACCGCCTCTCCACGGTGCTGGACGCCGACCGGGTGATCGTGATGTCGGAGGGCCGCGTCGTCCAACAGGGCCCGCCCGCCCAGCTGTTGGCGGACACGGGTGGCCGGCTGCACGAGCTGGTGCGGCGGCAGCTGAGCTGAGGGAGCGGCCGGGTCCGCCGTCGGTCGGATGCCCGGCCCTCCCGACCGGCGATTTCCGGCCAACTCGCCGCCTCGTTGCACCCCGATGTGTTGGCCTGCGACACCGGAACGAACTCGACAAGGGCGGGCACTTCGCCTCCCTGGTACGGCTGGTCGCGCTGGTGGACGCGGTTCCAAGTGCTTTCCGGCTATTTCACCGGCGGATAAACGGACGCTTGGCCTCGGGCGGTGGACACGACAAGATATCGTTGACGAGCTGTGTCCAACTGGCTCCTTTTCGATGCCAGTTGGCCGAAAATAGTGCCATGGAAGCTCGTCGTGAACCGAGGGAAGCCAGAAAGTGCTGATGCGTACGGTCAGACAGGCCGGGCCCCACAGGCTGCCCCGAGACGCCCACCGGCGCGGCGCCTGCGCGGCGCCCGGCCCCCGGGCTCCCGGCGCCGTCCGCCCACCCGCGCGGCACCTCCCCTAGCCGGCGCGGGCCCGCGACGCGGCGGAACCCGCCGCCGATCGCGCGCGACCCACGCGCCGCCCCGGACAGGCGGGCGGCCGATCGTGGCCCGCCCGCCCCTGCCGCAGTCACCCCGTCCAGCCGGCGGCACCAGGCCGCCTCGCCCCCTTTGACACCTGTAGAGGACGTGATGACAGACCTGATACAGGCCACCAGCGTGGTGCCCTCGGTTCTGGCCCTGGCCGCCGGCGGTGCCGCCTGGCGGTTCTGGGACCAGTACCGCGGTGAGCGCGCCACCAGCGGCCGCCTCCGTGCCCAGGCCGAGGAGATCGCCGTCCGCCAGCACGCCACCGAAGCCGTGCTGGCGCAGCTCGCCGAGGGGGTGATCCCCCGGCTCGGCGCCGAGGCCGAGCGCCAGGGAACCGGCCACGGTGTCGACATCGAACTCCCCGAAGCCCTGGCCGACACGGCGCTCGCGGGGCGGCTCGCGCAGCTCGCCGACTCCGCGGCGCACACGGTGCGCAAGGCCCAGTACGACACCCAGGCCGCCATGACCGCCCAGGTCGCCGAGGCACGGGAAGCCGCGGCCGAGGAGGGCGCCCGCGCACGGCAGGCCGCCGAGGAGTCCACCCGCGCGGCCGTCCGGGCCGTCTCCTCCGCGATGGTCGGCATGGCCTCCAAGCTGAGCCAGCGGGTCAGCCACGGCGTGCGGCGGCACGAGGGCGACGAGGCGTACGAGACGCTGGTCGGCATCGACCACCCCACCCAGCAGATGCTGCTCGTCGCGCAGAACTACGTGGTCCTGTCCGGCGGCAAGCTGTCGCGCCGCTGGCCCGCCACCCCGCTGACCGACGTGGTGCGGGCGGCCATGGGCAGCATCGAGGAGTACGAGCGGGTCGAGCACCAGGAGCTCGGTGTCACGGTGACCAGCCGGGCGGTCGGACCCGTCGTCCACGCCCTCGCGGTGCTCCTGGACAACGCGGTCCGCTACTCGCCGTCCTCCGCCCGGGTGCACGTGGCCTTCCAGGAAGGCCACCACGGCGTCTCGGTCATCGTGGACGACGCCGGACTGCGCATGAACGAGGAGCAACTGACCTGGGCCCGGCGCATCCTGACGGGCGACCAGCGCGACGACATCAACCAGCTCGGCGCGCACCCGCAGACCGGACTGCGGGCGGCCGCGGCCCTCGCCGGCGACTACGGGTTCCGCATCGACCTGGAGGCCCCGAACCCGTTCGGCGGCACCCGCGTCTACATGTTCATCCCCAAGAGCCTGCTGACGACGTCCGCGCCGGCGCCCGCCCCCCGGTCCGTCCCGGCCCCGGCTTCGGCCCCGGCTCCGGCCCCGGCCGCCGAGCCGGCCCCCGCCCGGCGCACCACGGCCAGCGGACTGACCGTCCGTTCGCGGGCGACCGCGGGCGCGGCCCCGGCCGGCCGGACGCCGGCGGGCCGGACCCCGGCGGCCGACGGCCAGGCCGCGCCGGGCCGCCCCTCCATCGCCGCCGCCTGGGCCAAGGGCACGCGCAGCGCCCGTACCGAAGATCCGACCACCACGCACGAAGGAGCCTGACCGTGACCACCGGCAACGAACTTGGCTGGCTGCTGGACCAGTCACTGGGGTCCCTCGACGGCGTCCGGCACGCGGTGCTGATGAGCTCCGACGGTCTGCTGCACTCCCGTACCTCCGGGATCGGACAGGACGACGCGGAGAAGTTCGCCGCGATCACCGCGGCCGTACGGGCCGCCGCGCTCGCCTACGACGAGGAGACCGGCGGCGGGGGCACCCGGCAGGCGCTGATCGAACTCACCAACCACGTGGGCTTGATCACGCAGGCCGGCGGCAACACCATGCTGTCGGTGCAGACCAGCGGTCCCGACGCGGACATCGGCCTGATCACCCATCACATGCTGGAGCTGGCGCAGCGCGTCGGCCATGAGATGAAGGTCGCCCCGCGCCGGCCTTCCGGTCTCGGCCTGCCGACGACGTGAGCGGCCCGCGGCGAGACCCGGACCTGGTCAGACCCTACGTCCGTACCGACGGGCGGGTCCGCGCCGATCCGGACGTGCGCCTGGAGACCGTGGTGCTCGCCGCGAGCGGCTCGACCGAGGGCCTCGGCGCGGACGCCCGGCGCGTCATGGGCCTGTTCAGCCACGCCCGGGGCGGCGGCCTGGCGGTCGCGGACATCGCGGCCGCCCTGGAGTTCCCTCCCTCCACGGTGCGCATCCTCGTCTCCTCCCTCATCGACGAGGGCCTGCTGGCCCGCCCGGTCGCCGCTGATGAGAACCAACCCCAAACCGATCTGCTCCAGGAGGTACTGCGTGGTCTCCGCGCCCTCGTCTGACGGCCTCATCTATGTGCCACCCGGCGTCACCCGGTCCGCGAAGATCGTGATCTCGGGGAGCTTCGGCGTCGGCAAGACGACGTTCGTCGGCAGTGCCTCGCAGATCCCGCCGCTGCGCATGGAGGAGCGGATCACCGAGGCCAGCGCGGGCGTCGACGACCTGGCGCGCACCCCGCGCAAGACCACCACGACCGTCGGCATGGACTTCGGGCGCCTGCACCTGAGCGACGCCCTCGTGCTCTACCTCTTCGGCACCCCCGGCCAGGGCCGGTTCCGCCCCATGTGGGCGGGGCTGACCGAGGGGGCGCTCGGCGCGCTGGTCCTGGTCGACACCCGCAACCTGGAGGCGTCCTTCGAGATCCTCGCGCTGCACGAGGAACAGGGCACCCCGTACGCGGTGGCGATCAACCTCTTCGACGATGCGCCCCGCTACGACCTTCAAGAGATCCGCCAGGCCCTCGACCTGGACGCGCACACGCCGCTGACGACCTGTGACGCCCGCGAGAGCACCTCCAGCGTCCTGGCCCTGATCACCCTCTGCGAGTACCTGTCCGACCTGCACGCACCCGTCTTGGAGCCCCGCCCGTGACCAGCCCGACCACGACCGACGCGGCCCCCGAGCACCGGGTCGCCCTGCACGAAGCCGAGTTCGCGGCCGACCCGCACGCCGCCTACGCGCGGATGCGGGCCACATACGGCCCGTTCGTCCCGGTGGACCTCATCCCCGGCGTCCCGGCGACCCTCGTCATCGGATACGCGCAGGCCCGGCGCATCCTCAACGACCCGCTGCGGTTCCCCGCCGACCCGCGCACGTGGGAGCAGTCCGTCCCCGAGACCTGCCCGGTGCGCCCGATGATGGAGTACCGCCCGAACGCGCTGCGCTCGGCGGGCCCCGCGCACACCCGCTACCGCTCGGCGAACACCGCCGCGATCGACGGTGTGGACCAGCACGCCCTGCGTACGGTCGTCGAGCGGGTGGCCGACGCCACCATCGCCGAGTTCCGCGACGCCGAGGGCGCCGACCTGCTGACCCAGTACGCCTGGCCCATCGCCTTCCGCGTCCTCAGTGCCCTGCTCGGCTGCCCGGACGAGATGGGCCGCCGTATCGCCGACGGCATGGCGAAGATCTTCGAGGGAGTGGACGCGGCCAGCGGCAACCAGATCCTCTCCCAGGCCGTCGCCGACCTGGTGGCCCTGCGCCAGCGACAGCCCGGCGACGACGTCACCTCCCGGCTCCTCGCGCACACGGCGGCCCTCGACGACGTGGAGATGGCCCACCAGCTCGTCACGCTCTACGGCGCCGGTATCGAGCCCCTGACCAACCTCATCGCCAACACGGTCCTGCGGATCCTCACCGACGACCAGTTCTCCGGCGACCTGCACGCGGGCGGCTCCTCGGTCCGTGAGGCGCTCGACACGGTGCTCTACACCGACCCGCCCCTGGCCAACTACTGCATCAGCTACCCGCCGCACCCCGTCGACGTCGACGGCTTCCTGCTGCCCGCGCACCAGCCGGTGGTCATCTCCATGGCCGGCTGCAACAACGACCCCGCCCTCGGCGACCAGCGCATCGCCAGCAACCGCGCCCACCTGTCGTGGAGCACGGGTCCGCACGCCTGCCCCGCCCGCCCGCACGCCTATCTCATCGCCGAGACGGCCATCACCCACCTGCTCGACGCGCTGCCCGAGATGGATCTCGCCACCGCCCCCACGGACCTGGTCTGGCGCCCCGGTCCCTTCCACCGGGCGCTGACCTCCCTGCCCGTCCAGTTCCCCACCGCCGCGTCCGTCTGAAGGGACCCGCACCATGGACCTGTCCACGAAGCCGATCATCCTCGACCCCACCGGCGCCCACGCCCACGACGAAGACCGCCGGCTGCGGGAGCACGGGCAGGCGGTCCGTGTCGACATCCTCGGCGTGACCGCCTGGTCCGTCACCGACCCCGTACTCCTCAAAGAGCTGCTGACCAGCCCGAGCGTCTCCAAGGACGCCCGCGCCCACTGGCCGGAGTACGCCGACGCGGTCCAGCGCTGGCCGCTCGCCCTGTGGGTCGCGGTGGAGAACATGTTCACGGCGTACGGCGCCGACCACCGGAGGCTGCGGCGCATGGTCGCTCCCGCCTTCAGCCACCGCCGCGTCACCGCGCTGCGGGCGAGCATAGACACGGTCGTCACCGACATCCTCGACCGGCTCGACGCGCTTCCGCCGGGCGAGACCGTGGACCTGCGCGAGCACCTCGCCTACCCGCTGCCCATCGCCGTCATCAGCCGGCTCATGGGCGTGCCGGCGGAGCGGCAGGAATCCTTCCGCCGGGTCGTCGACGGCGTCTTCGACACCACCCTGACCGCCGAGCAGTCCGAGGCCAACACCAAGGCGCTCTACGCGGCCCTCCACCAGCTCATCGCCGACAAGCGCACCGAGCCCGGCGACGACATGACCTCGCTCCTCATCACCTCGCGCGACGAGGACGAGGAGGGCGGCCTGACCGAGGACGAGCTCCGCGACACCCTGCTGCTGATGATCAGCGCCGGGTACGAGACCACCGTCAACGTCATCGACCAGGCCATCACGCAGCTGCTCACCCACCCGGAACAGCTCGCGCTGCTCCGCTCGGGCAAGGCGGACTGGGCCGACGCCGTCGAGGAGACGCTGCGGCTCGAACCGGCCGTACGGCATCTGCCGCTGCGGTTCGCGGTCACCGACATCGAGCTGGCGGACGGCCGGACCATCGCTCGGGGCGAGGCGATCCTCGCCTCCTACGCCGCCGCCAACCGCCACCCCGACTGGCACGGCGAGAGCGCGGACTCCTTCGACGTCACCCGCACGCTCAAGGAGCACCTCGCCTTCGGCCACGGGGTGCACTTCTGCCTCGGCGCGCCGCTGGCCCGCCTGGAGGTCAGCACGGCCCTGAGCCTGCTCTTCGAACGTTTCCCGCAGATGGAACTCGGCGTGCCCGCAGGGGAGTTGCAGCCGTTCGGCTCGCTCCTCAGCAACGGCCACCGGACCCTGCCGGTGCGCCTGCGGCCTGAGTCCGCCTGAGGGCCCCGCTCTTCGTGGAAAGCCGCGGCCGCACGGTTATGCGGCTTTCACCATCTCCTCGCGGACCGCGGCGGCCCACTCCGTCACCAGGTGCTCGTACTCCCGGCGCTGTTCAGGGGTGAGCCGGCCGCCGGTGCGCAGCCAGAGGCCGCGGATCCGCTCGTTCAGTTCGACCGAAGACCGCGCGGAACCAGGGGGAGGAGGGGTTAAGGGCATGCCTCAACCCTAGGCGATGCCCACGACAATCGGAACTGTCAGCTACCGCACACCTCCACCACGTGATCATCGCGCCCGGTCGCCGGGCGCGGACCCATGTGGAACGGTGGAAACCGGCAGGAATCGCCTGTTCTCCGCAGAAAGGGGTGGCGGTATGTCCTCGAAGCGACGCCGCAAAAAGAAGGCCCGCCGCAAGCACGCGGCCAACCACGGAAGCCGCCCGCAGTCCTGAGGCGGGGTCGTGGGGCGCCGCGAGGCGCCGCCCATCACGCACACCGGACACCGGCGCGAGGCCACGGAGCCGCCGCCGGTGTTCCGCCTGTCCCGCCGCCGCTCGGGTCCTGTTCGCCCGCGCTGGCCTCGGTGTAGACGACGAGGGTGATTTCCGGCTGTTCGGCCAGGTGGAGCGCGGTGTAGACGAAGTCGGTGACCGCACGCCCCGGTGGCCGCAGCCGCTTGCGTCCGCTCTGCCGGGCCTGCACGTCGTACCGGGGCCACCAGTCACGTACGTACGCGCTGCCCGCGTGCAGTTCGTCGATCAGCCGCGCCCAGCGGGCGTCGCCCGGGTGGCGTCCGTGCAGCGTGCGCAGCCGGGCGAGCAGGCCGCGCGCCTCCGGCTCCCAGTCGACCACGACGTCCCGGGCGGCGGGTTCGAGGAAGACCCAGCGGGCCAGGTTCGCGGGCCGGTCAAAAGACGGGGCGAGGTTCGGGAACAGCTCGCTCGCCGCCTGATTGCTGCTGAGCACGTCGTAGTCGCCCGCGATGAGGTAGGCGGGCCGCGGGTGGAGCAGGTGCGGGATCTCCGCCACCTCGGCGGCGAGCGGTTCGGGCTCGTGCGGGGCGGGCGCGGGGGCGTGGCCGGCGAGCCGGAGGAGGTGCTCGCGTTCGTGGCGGCCGAGACGCAGAGCCGACGCGAGCGCGCCGAGCACCTGCGGTGACGCCCGGATGTCCCGCCCCTGTTCGAGATACGTGTACCAGGTGGCACTGATCCCGGCGATCAGTGCGAGCTCCTCCCGGCGCAGGCCCGGGGTCCGGCGGCGGCCGGTCGTCGGCAGCCCCACCTGTTCGGGGGTGAGCTGAGCCCTGCGGCTGCGCAAGAAGACGCCCAGTTCACGGCGCTGCTCGACGGTGTGCTGCGGCACGGGTACCACCTCCAGTTCCAGAATGAACCGGCTCTGTATACCAGGCTGAGCATCCCGCAGGCTGAACCGGCAGATCAAGGGAAGCCCCGCACGACCCGTGCGCCGGGGACGCCGGGCACGGCAGGTGCGACAGCCGAGGGAGAACGAGCCATGACGAAGACCGACGACGGGAAGAAGAAGGCGACGGACGGGGCGGACGGGGCGGGGGAGGCCAAGGCCGTCCGCGGCAAGGTGGTCGCCGTGACCGGCGCGAGCAGCGGGATCGGCAGGGCTACCGCGCTGGCCCTGGCGGAACGCGGTGCGCGCGTCGTCCTCGGTGCGCGGCGGGAGGACCGCGTGGCGGCAACGGCCGCCGAGATACGTGGCCGTGGCGGCGACGCCCTCGCCGTACCGACCGACGTACGGCGCCGCGCGGACCTGGTCCGGCTCGTCGACGCGGCGGTCACCGCGTTCGGCCGGCTCGACGTGCTGGTCAACAACGCCGGCATCGGGCCCATCTCGCCCCTGGAGGACCTGCGGGTCGAGGAGTGGGACGACATGATCGACGTCAATCTGCGCGGTGTCCTGTACGGCGTCGCCGCGGCGCTGCCCGTCTTCCGCGGGCAGGGGGCCGGGCACCTGGTCACGGTGGCGTCGACCGCCGCGTACCGCACCGTTCCCGGACAGGCGGTGTACGCGGCGACGAAGACGGCGGTGCGCACCGTCTGCGAAGGGCTGCGGCAGGAGGCGGGCGACGTGCGCGTCACCGTCGTGTCGCCGGGCTTCGTGCACACGGACTTCGTCGACGCGGTGGCCGACCCCGACGCCCGCGCGGCGCTGCGGGCCCGCCGCGACGCCATGGCGCTGGACCCCGGAGCGATCGCGGACGCCATCGTGTACGCCATCGCCCAGCCGGACTCGGTGGACCTCAACGAGATCGTGGTCCGCCCCACGGCGCAGCGCTGACTGACCATGAGTTCGGGCGGCACGCTGGGCCGTTGGGGCGGCGGTCGGGCTGTCGCGCTCCCGGCAGTCTTCCGGGCGGCGGTGTCCGGCGCCCGCGCGGGAGGTAACAATATGCGGGTGTCCAGCCCCCGCGCGCCAGGAGTCGTTCCATGTCCGACAGCGTGAGCAGCCCCGACCCCGCCGTGGAGCAGTATCCCAGGGGCGGCAGTTGGGTCGTCGTCGCGCGCGGCGACCTCGACATGCACACCGTGCCGCCCCTGCGCCGCGCCATGGAGACGGCGGCAGCGGCCCTCCCGGTCCTGGTCCTCGACGTCGCCGAGGTGACCTTCGCCGACTCGTCCGCGCTGAACCTGCTCCTGGTGATCCACCAGTCCACGACGCTGCGCATCGCCGCCCCGCAACCGCAACTGCGGCGCCTGCTGGAGACCACGGGTGCCGACCTGGTCCTCAACATCTACCCCTCCACGGACCACGCTTGCGCGGCGACGTCTTCATGACGTGACGACACGGAGGGCCGCACAGGGCTGGGCGGCCCCCCGCTGACGCCGCGCTCCGTCACGGTGCGCGGCGCCGGCGCGGGAGCCGCGGTCGTGCGTTCGCGCATGTCGGTCAACGGGGCTTTGGGCGGGGCGAGTTCGTGGCCGCGTCAGTCTTGCGCGGAGCCGGGCCTGGTGCCTGGCGTGGAGCGCGTTTCCTCGGTCCGGTCCTCCATGGCCCACCGGCTCCACGCCAGGTCGACCAGCCGGTGCATCGCTCCCGGCGGCAGCGCCGGGTTGCCCGCGGCGGCGGACGCGCCGTGCGGGAGGGTGAGCCGGCGCAGCAACTCGGCTCCGGGCAGGCGCGAGTCGCGTACCGCCCACTCCGCCACCTCCGGATCGTCGGCGAGCCGCAGCACCAACTCCGGGCCGGCGGCCGGGTCGTCCAACGCGGCACGGCGCAGCCGGGGGTTGGGGTCGTCCGCGTACCGGCCAGGCCGGGCACGGCGAAGTTCCGGTGCAGCCGTGCCGCGGACCAGTTGCGGTCCTGCGCCGTCGCGTACCGCTCCAGGAGCAGCTCGTGCGGCGCGTCCTCGCAGAAGTCGCACACATTGCGCCGCACCCCCGGATCGTCGTCCGCGGCCAGCCGCGCCACCACCTCGGCCGGCAGGCGCGGTTGCGTGGCGAGGGCCCGGCGCAGCCCGACGTGCGCCGACGCGGCGATCCGTCGTGCCGTCGCACCCCGCCGGATCCAGGGGGGCAACGGAACCACGTCCGGCACCTCGTACCGGATGGCCGCGCGCTGCTCCTCGGTCAGCTCCTCCCGCAGGGAGAGGGCGAGCCGCACGGCGCTGTCGGGATCGCGGGCGAGCCGCAGGGCGAGCGCGAGCGGTACGGACGGGTCCTCGGCGGCCCGGCGCCTGACGTGCGGATCGGTGTGCCTCCCCCGCGCCTCGGCGCGCCAGGTCTCCGGTTCCGGCTCGACTTCCCGCTCGACGCGGCACAGCTCGGTGACTCGGGCGCGCACCTCGGGCGACGCGTCGGCGCGCAACCGCCTCCTCTCCGGCTCCGCGAGCCGGTCCCACAGGGCGGGCCCGAGCACACGGGCCGAGCACACGGGCCCGAACGCCCGGGTCCTCATCGCCGAGGAGGCGGTCCAGCGCGGCCCGCGACAGCTCCGGTCGCCCCGCGACCCCGCGCCTCACCTTCGCGCTGGAGTCCCGCGCCAACACCTCCGCCACCCTCTCGGGAACGCGCCGCCCGAACTCCCCGAGCAGTACCGCGTACACGAACCGCACCCGCGGTTCCACGTCGTGCGCGAGTGCCGTGAGCACCTCGACGTCGGCGGTCGGATTCTCGGGGGCGTCCATCCGGTGCCGCATCCGCGACGACGCCACCACGACGGCCGTCGCCTCCGCGTCCAGCATCCGCCAGTTGAGCCACGACCCGTGCACCGGAAACTCCGGGAAGGAGAGCAGCCGTCGGAGCACCGGCGCCGGAAGGGCCGGGTTGCTCGCCAGCCCCCGCAGCCACTCCCGTACGACACCCTCGTCCGCCTAGGCCCGCGCCAATGCCTCGTTATCCGTCCCGGCCTCGGACGGCAGCGCCTACCGCGCGTACGTGCTGACCCCGAACGGCAAGGCGCTCCTCCCCGTCGTCGTGGCGCTGCGTCAGTGGGGCGAGCAGAACTTCTTCGCCCCCGGTGAGCCGCGCTCGGAACTGGTCGACCGCCGGGAAGGGCGGCGCCTGCGCGCGCCGGCAGTGCTGTCCGAGGACGGGCGGCGCCTGGACCCCGACGACACGACCGTCCACAAGGTCGCCGACGGGCGCTGAGGCGGACGTCCCGGCGAGAGGCGCCGAGAATCACAACATGATGAGCAGCCGCGTATTCGGCTTGAGTTTCCGGTTCACCGAGCGGCTCTGCACGTACACCTCCAACTGGGGATTGTTCCCCGCTTTTACCGAGACGGTGCCCTGAATGCCCGTACCGAAAAGAAGGCTCCGTGCCGCGTCGCCCGTGTAGGCGCGGTCGGTGTCCTTTTCGACCACGATGACTTCCTTGTTGGGCTGGACCTGGGCGCGGGCGCCCAATTGGTAGTAACAGGAGCCGCGTTCGTACGTCACGCCCGGGTGCGATTCGACGAAGGGGCGGATCTCGGCCTCCTTGTCGACCTTCAGGAGCCGGTACTTGTTCGCCGGAATCGGTTCGAGGCTGGCCCGCACCTCGTCGACGGATATGTCCTGGCCGACGGCGAACAGATTCTTCGTGCCACGCACGCCCTGCTCGCGGGCGCGCAGGAAGCTGGTCGCCGCGGCGCGCACGGTGCCGATGGCCTCCTCGACACCCTCCTGGGAGTCCGCGTCCCAGATGGCGATGTTGCCCGCCGGGAAGCCGTAGTTCTGGGCGGTGCGCTTGGCCAGGGAGTTCGGCACGAGGATCGCGGAGGTCCAGTGGCCCGGGAGGCCGCCCATCTTCGCCGTGATCCTGTCGAGCCAGGGGCCGAGGATGGCCATGTCGCCGTCGTGCCGACGGTCGCCGCCGGAGGCGTTCTCCTCGCCGTCCGTCACGACGATCTGGAGGAAGCTGTGCTCGCCGTACTCCTCCCATATGTGTCCCAGGTCGTCCAGGGACTTCAGGGAGGCCTCGATGAGAGCGGTCGCGCCGTTGTTGACCTGATACAGGCCCCGCATGGACGGAAGGTGTTTCACGTCCATGTCCCACACCAGGTTCTCCACCCGGTGGTCGAATGAGTAGAGGCTTATCCGGGTCTCGTGACCGAGGCTGTCCGATTCGGCCTTGAGGCCCGCCACGAACTCATCCACGACGCGCACGAGTTGATGCTGATGCGGACGCATGGAACCCGAACAGTCCACTACCAGCGCGACATGATTCACCTTGTGCTGGATCCTTTTGGCGGACATGCTTCTGCTCCTTCTCCCGAGGCTTGCCGAGTGATTTCACTCTATGGGGAGCCACTGACAATGGCCCTTGATGAGCCGTCACCAGCGCCTCCCCACCGGGCAGAAGCGACGGTTGCGGGGCGGGCCGCGGAGCGGTGGGCGGGGCGGAGTGCGACACCGCGCTCGCTAGGCGCGGTCGGAGTGGGACCCCGGATGCAGGATCTCGTCGAGCACGACGCAGATCGAGCGGAACACCCGCGCCTCGACGTCCGCCTCGCCCGCCTCCCTCTGCCGGTCCTCGCCCCGCAGGGTCTTCGTCAGGTCGGACTTCCGCTCCGCCTCGCGCGCCGCCCAGTCGCGGGCCCCACGCATACGGGTCAACAGTTCGTCAGCGTCCACAGGTTGCGTCATGCGCGCTGTCTACCCCCACGAGCCCCACCGCACCCTCAGCGGCCCGGCCCGGCAGGAGGCCGGGGCGACGAGGGGAGGGAAGCGGCGGCGGCCGGCGAGGGCGACACGGACCGGGCCGATCAGCACCGGCACCGCGTTCAGCGGACCGACCACACCGGTCAGCGCCTGCCCGGAGGACACGCCGAACGTCGCGATGGTGGGCGTCTCCAGACCGTACGGCCAGGGACCCGAAGTCGCCGGCTTCGCTGTGCGGTCAGTCGCGGTCAGTCGCGCTCAGTCCTTGATGGTTCCGCTGAACTCTGGCGACTCCTCCGTGCTGAAGTCGTTGTCGTCTCGCTGCACGGTGACGATGATCTTCCGTCCGTACTTGGTCTTCAGGGTGTTGTCGTCGGTCTTCGTCGCCGTGACGCCGGCTCCCAGGCGGCCCTCGAGCGGATCGGACCCCCGGTCGAGCATCGCCATCCGCGCTTGGCCCCCATTGGTGGCACCCTCGACCAGAGTTGAGAGGCTACCGAGGGCGAACGGGACCTTTCTCTTGTTGGTGACTTTGATCTTCAATCGGAAGTCCCGATCTCCGGGCTCGGCCGACTCGCCCAGCTCGGAGTCGTAGTCGGTGAAGACGCGAGCCTCGACGACACTCACCTTGACCCCGTCGGGCCAGGTGTACGTCTCCCCGAACTCCAGGCTCGCGGACTGCCCCTCGGTGCCGTCGCCGCCGGTGCCGTCGCCGCCGGTGCCGGCGCCCTCGTCGGAGCAGTGCTCCATCCAGTCGGACTGGCTGATGTCCTCGTCCATGCAGTCGACCTTCTTCGACGCTGCGGGCTTCTCGCCCCCAGACGTCTTCGCGTCGGCCTTGCCTTCACCGTCGCTGCCGCCGCACGCAGTGAGAGCGGCCAGCAGCAGAGCAGCTGTGACCGCGGTAGCGCGAACGCGCATATGTACCCCCCAGGGTTGAGCCAGAAGGACACCGTAGGGCAGAAGCGACGAGCGGGGGCGGGAGCGGTGGCAACCCCCGGCTCGCGAAGTTCTCCGAGGGGTCCGCCGGTGTCCCGCCCGGTCAGCCCCTCATCCCGCCGACTCACCCGCGTGCGGGCTCAGCGAGCCCGCCCCCACCAGGGCGAACAGCACGATTCCCAGCAGGATCCGGTAGTACACGAACGGCATGAGGCTCTTGGTCGTGATGGACCTCATGGACCAGTTCAAGTCGAGGTTCTGGGCGGTTTTGACCTGCTGTGCGATGGCCGCGCCTTGAGGCCAGACTACGGAGCATGGGGGGGGCGCACGCGAAGGATCAGCATCCAATTGCGCTAGTCCCCGGGATGTGCCCTCAAAAGAGATGGCCTGATGTGTGTGGGCCGCATTTGGCCTGGTCAGCCAGGCATTCCTGCGGTTCGTTCCAGAGCGCGAGCACCGACGACGACAGGTCGTCCGCTCGGCATGTGCCGGGTCAGGTCGGCCCTGCGGAGCGGACTGCCCTGGCCCCGGCGGCGTCGGGATAGCCCGACATCTACCGCGCGCTCGCCGAGTAGGAGAAGCAGGAGGTGTACCCCGAAGCCGTCGCCCAGGCGCATGCCCACTTCGCCGACATCCAGGACGCCGACGACATCGCTCGCGCCCGCCGAGTCCCCATCCGGCGCCGGGACATTCCGCTCACCCCGGCGCCAGCCGGATCATGATCAATCTCAACGGCACCCCCGTGAACCGTTCACCTTCGCCCTCGCGGGGGCGTGAGGCGGCTTACGCTTCCAGCTCGCGAAGCCGTGGCCTGGCGTCCGGAAGGGACGGTCAGGGCACGAGGCTGTCGAGGTCGATGTCGAGGGGGATGGGGACGGAGACCTTCAACCGGTTGCGGTGGATGCCGGTGGCCACGTAGGTGCTGGTCATGGTGTCGAGTTCGTAAGTGTGGACGGTGGGGGCGCCGGTCTCGTCCTCGACGCGCCAGAAGTGGGGGATCCTGGCCTGTGCGTACTTGAAGGGTTTCAGGGAACGGTCGCGGTCCGCCGACTCTTCCGAGACGACCTCGATGACCAGGGCGACGTCTTCGGGCGCATACCACGTTCGGTCGGGGTCGTACGGAGCGGTCGTGACCAGGATGTCCGGCTCGGGGCGGCTCTTCTTGTCGAGCCTGACTGTCATCTCACGCTCAGCGTCGAACCCGACGGGGGCAGCCTGGCGCAGGGCGAAGGTCAGGTTCTCCACCAGCCGGGCGTGCCAGGACCGCTGCGGCGACATCATGAAGATCAGGGCCCCGTCGATGAGTTCGGTGTGCCGCGGTGCCTGGGGGAGGAGGTCGAGGTCATCGGCTTCCCAGCCGCTGATCCTGGGCGGGATCATCCAGTCGGGGAGTTCGGCGGTCACGGCTTCCTCCAGGCGCCTCGAAGAGGTCAGGGGCCCTCATCCCGGATCGCGGGCACGGGCGCAACGCTGGTGTCAGCATAGTCGAGCGACCGGATCTCTCACTCGGCCCGTGTGGATCGGAGGAGCCGGAGTCCGGAGAGCATCTCGGTGTGGATCTGGACGACGTAGTCCATGGACGAGCTGTTTCGGAGGCGTGGTGCCCATCAGCTTGAGCGCCGGGTCAAGGTCGGCCGACACCAGGCTTGCGATGTCGTCGAGGTCGCAGTGGAAGCCCCCCGGTCTCTGTCCTCACAGGTCAGGGGGCCCTGCAAGTTGTGCGTCGGCGTATGGCCGTGCCGCGCTAACAGAAGCCGTGCGGGCCCTTCCGCGTCATCCCTGCATTTCGCGGCTGCACACGCCCTGGTGGGGCGTATCCCGCCTTCCGGTAGGAGATGAGTGGGAGAAAAGTGGGAGATGATCATGGCGCGGTGCCGCAATCAGGCGCCAGGAAATGCCGGATAGCGCCACCTGTGCAGCCCGGTTTCATCCCGCCGACTCACCCGCGTGCGGGCTCAGCGAGCCCGCCCCCACCAGGGCGAACAGCACGATTCCCAGCAGGATCCGGTAGTACACGAACGGCATGAAGCTCTTGGTCGTGATGAACTTCATGAACCAGGCGATGACCACGTAACCGACGATGAAGGCGATGATCGTGGCGAAGATCGTCGGGCCCCAGGCGACGTGTCCCTCGCTCGCGTCCTTCAGCTCGAACGCGCCCGACGCGAGGACCGCGGGGATGGCGAGCAGGAACGAGTAGCGGGCCGCGGACTCGCGGGTGTAACCCATGAGGAGGCCGCCGCTGATGGTGGCGCCCGAGCGGGAGACGCCGGGGATCAGGGCCATCGCCTGGCAGACGCCGTAGATCAGGCCGTCCTTGACGCCGAGTTCCCGCAGGTCCTTGCGGCGTCGTACGGCGCGGTGCTTGCCGCCCGTCTCGTCGCGCGCCGCGAGGCGGTCGGCGATGCCGAGGACGACGCCCATGACGATCAGGGTCGTGGCGATCAGGCGGAGGTCGCGGAAGGGGCCCTCGATCTGGTCCTTGAGCGTGATGCCGAGGACACCGATGGGGATCGAGCCGACAATGACGAGCCAGCCCATCTGCGCGTCGTGGTCGGAGCGCGGCACCTTGCCGACGAGCGAGCCGAACCACGCCGACAGGATGCGGGCGATGTCCTTGCGGAAGTAGATCAGCACGGCGGTCTCGGTGCCGATCTGCGTGATCGCCGTGAACGCGGCCCCGGGATCGTGCCAGCCCGCGAACGCCGCGGTCAGCCGCAGGTGCGCGCTGGAGGAGATCGGGAGGAACTCGGTCAGTCCCTGGACGAGTCCGAGGATGAAGGATTCAAGCCAAGACATGAAACTGCGCCGTCCAAGTACTGATCATCAGGCCGCGGATGCGGTCGTAGCGGTCATAGCGGGGCGTGGCTGAGGCTGGCTGTGGCATGGGGACGCTTGCTGTGGCGTCGCCGGGGTCGGGGGCGGAACGCCGAAGTGCGAGGGGTGATCACGTCCCTCGTCGTGGGGCAGCGTAGCGGGCCCGGGTTACGGGACAGGGGGAGGGCCGAACGGAGGCGTGCGGTCCGGCCGCCGTACATGCGTGACATGCGTGACATACGTGGCGTGCGTGGCGTGCGTGGTTACGTCGCACGGTCACCGTCGTACGGCGGCGGGGGCTCGGCCCGGCCCCGGTCCTCGCCGACCGCCTGGTCCCTGGCCCGGTCCCGGTCCCGGAAATGGTGGCGCTTGAACCACGCCACCGCCGCCCCGCCCACACCCGTCACCGCGATGAAGCCCATCGCGATCAGGAAGACGGGGGACGTCGGCGTCGAGGCGCGGGCACCCGCGATGACATACGCGGCCGTGTTCGGTATCGACCCCAGGCCCGTGGCGATCAGGAACGGCAGCCAGCCCATGCGCGACACCGCCGCGCAGTAGTTGGCCGCCGCGAACGGCACCCCGGGGAAAAGTCGCACCGCCAGCATCGAGCGGAAACCGTGCCGGCTGAGCTGGCCGTCCGCGGCCTTCAGCCAGCGGCCGCGCAACAGGGGCCGCAATGCGTCCTGCCCCAGCATCCGGCCGAGCCCGAACGCGATCCCCGCGCCGAGGACCGTACCGGCGATCGCCGCGACGAGCCCCGCCTGCGAACCGAAGAGCGCCCCCGCCGCCAGATTGAGCAGGGGACGCGGCACGAACGCCGCGGTGCACACGCCGTACGCCGCCGCGAAGAGCAGCACCGCCGTGGCGCCGCCCAACTGCGCGGGCCAGCCGTCGGAGAGGATCCGCTGCGGCTCGAAGACCAGCACACACGTGGCCGCCGCTGCCAGCAGCACCACGAGCAGCGAGAGCCGCGACCACGGCGAGAGCAGCGCTCTGGCACAGCGCACGGCGAGGCCCTGCGGACGGGTGGTGGCGGTTTCGAACATTCGGGCAGCGTAACCGGGTCAGGTGTCTGATCGCCGTATGGTGCGTCTCATGAGCGTCACAGTCCCGCGACGGGTGCCGGGCAGCGAGCTGGCCGACACGGTCGTCGGACGCCTCGTCACCGGGTACGCGGAGGCGGCCGATCCGGAGCGGGCCGCGCAGATGAGGGCGTACATGAAGGACGTCGCGCCCTTCCTCGGCCTGACCTCTCCGGTGCGCCGCGAACTGTCCCGCACCGTCCTGGCCGGCACCCCGCTGCCCGACGAGAACGACTGCACGGCGATCGCACTGCGGTGCTGGGAACTCCCCGAACGCGAGTACGCCTACTTCGCCGTCGACTATCTGCGCCGGCACGTGAAGCGCTGCTCCTCCGGCTTCCTGCCCGTGGCCCGGCACCTCGTCATCACACACCCTTGGTGGGACACGGTCGACGCGCTCGCCGCGCACGTGGTCGGCGCACTGGTCGCGGCCGACCCGGAGCTGCGGCGCGTCATGGACGCGTGGATCGAGGACGAGAACCTGTGGGTGGCCCGCACGGCCCTCCTCCACCAGCTCCGCCACAAGTCGGCGACCGACACGGAGCGCCTCTTCGCCTACTGCGTACGGCAGTCCGGGCACCCCGACTTCTTCATCCGCAAGGCGATCGGCTGGTGTCTGCGCGAGTACGCCAAGACCGATCCCGCGGCCGTGCGCGCCTTCGTCGAGAGGGAGCGCGAGAGGCTCTCGCCACTGTCGGTGCGCGAGGCCCTCAAGAACCTCTGAACCCGCGTCGCGGGCGGCGTGGGCCGAAGGCAACCCGGCCGCCCGGCGGCGGCGTTCGCACGCGTGTCCGTGTGCCGGGTTCACGCCCATAAACCGTGGGTTCACGCCCATAAATCATTCGACGTGGCGCTTTCCTTCGGTGAGGATCAGACCCATGTTCCGGTACGCCTTCCTCGCAGCCACGCCCGCAGTCGCGGGCGCTGCGAAGGCTGCCGTCCTCGCACCCGTCGCCTTCGACGGCGCCCGAAGCTGACCCTCCCCGGACACCCCGGCGGACCCCCGAGGGGGAGGGTCGGTCGGACCCGGGGTCCCCGTCCCGGCCGCGCGCGAAGCGCGGTCCCGGGCCAACAGCTTCGAGTTCCGGAGAAGGAACCACCATGTCCAAGACGGCTTACGTCCGCACGAAACCGCACCTGAACATCGGCACCATGGGCCACGTCGACCACGGCAAGACCACCCTGACCGCCGCCATCACCAAGGTCCTCAGCGAGCGCGGCACCGGCGGCGGCACCCAGTACGTGTCCTTCGACCGCATCGACCGTGCCCCGGAGGAGGCGCAGCGCGGCATCACCATCAACATCGCGCACGTGGAGTACGAGACGGACACCCGGCACTACGCGCACGTGGACATGCCGGGCCACGCCGACTACGTGAAGAACATGGTCACCGGCGCGGCGCAGCTGGACGGCGCGATCCTCGTCGTGTCGGCGCTCGACGGGATCATGCCGCAGACCGCCGAGCACGTGCTGCTCGCCCGCCAGGTCGGCGTCGACCACATCGTCGTCGCCCTCAACAAGGCCGACGGCGGCGACGAGGAGCTCATGGACCTCGTCGAGCTGGAGGTCCGCGACCTGCTCTCCGCGCACGGGTACGGGGGCGACGCGGTGCCCGTCGTACGGGTCTCGGGGCTCCGGGCGCTGCAGGGCGACCCGCGGTGGACGGCGGCGATCGACGCGCTGCTCGACGCGGTGGACACCTACGTGCCGATGCCCGAGCGCTATCTCGACGCGCCGTTCCTGCTGCCCGTGGAGAACGTGCTCACGATCACCGGGCGCGGCACCGTCGTCACCGGCGCCGTCGAGCGCGGCACCGTCCGTATCGGGGACCGCGTGGAGGTCCTCGGCGCGGAGACGGAGACGGTGGTCACCGGCCTGGAGACGTTCGGCAAGCCGATGGAGGAGGCGCAGGCGGGGGACAACGTGGCGCTGCTGCTGCGCGGGCTGCCACGCGACGCCGTACGGCGCGGGCACGTGGTCGCGGCGCCCGGCAGTGTCGCCCCACGGCGGCGGTTCACCGCGCAGGTGTACGTCCTCGCGGCGCGCGAGGGCGGGCGCAGGACCCCGATCGCCACCGGGTACCGGCCGCAGTTCTACATCCGCACCGCGGACGTGGTCGGCGACGTCGACCTCGGTGAGGCGGCCGTGGCCCGGCCCGGCGACACCGTCACGATGACGGTCGAACTCGGCCGCGACGTACCGCTGGAGACGGGTCTCGGCTTCGCGATCCGCGAGGGCGGCCGCACGGTCGGCGCGGGCACGGTGACCGGGATCGCCTGACCGGACGCGTCCGGCCCCACGCCGCCCGGGACGTGCCTCCGGGGGAGGCCGCTGAGCGCGCCGGTCGGCATTACCGCCCACCGGCGCGCTCCTCGTGGAGCACTCACATGCCCCCTGGCGTGGGGCGCCGCGCGAGCCGCACACGGAAGCCGACTGAGCCCCGCCCCGGCGGGCAAGGCGTCCGACCGGCGTTGCGCCGTCGCGCGAACACACCGGTTCCGGCCGTCTTGCGGCCCGCCCCCGGCCCCCGTCGCCGGCCGGCCTGAGCAGCGCGTACGGGCGGGCACAATGGACGGCGTGGACGAGCAGGAGTTCGAGGGCATGCCGGAACCGGTCGCGGTGATCAGGGAGGTCGATCACGGCACCGCCAAGCTCATGCCCGACGTCGACCGGCCGCGCGCCTGGTTGCTCACGGTCGACGGGGCGCCCCAGTCCTACGTCGACCTGGACGAACCCACGTACCTGGAGTTCGAGTACGCGCGCAGACTCGCGCACCTCCTCGACATCGCGGCCGACCCGGGAGCCCCGCTCGACGTCGTCCACCTCGGCGGCGGAGCCCTCACCCTGCCCCGCTACCTCGCCGCCACCCGGCCCGGCTCCCGGCAGGACGTGGTCGACGCGGACCGGGGGCTGCTCCAACTGGTCGCCGAATGTCTGCCGTTGACCGAACCGAGTGGGGTCGCGGTGCACGGGGCGGACGCCAGGCAGTGGCTCGACGCGGCGCCGGAGAACAGCGCCGACATCCTGCTCGCCGACGTCTTCGGCGGCTCACGCGTCCCCGCGCACCTCACCACCGTCGCGTACGCGCGCGCCGCCGACCGGGTGCTGCGCCCGGGCGGGCACTACGCCGCGAACCTCGCCGACGGGGCGCCCTTCACCTTCCTCCGCTCCCAACTGGCCACCTTCGCCGCGGTGTTCGAGGAGGTCGCGCTGATCGCCGAGCCGACGGTCCTGCGCGGGCGGCGCTTCGGGAACGCGGTGCTCATCGCCGGGCACGCCCCGATCGACGTCGCCGCGCTGGCCCGCCGTACGGCCTCCGACGTCTTTCCCGCCCGGGTGGAGCACGGCGACGCGCTGCGCCGCCTCATCGGGGGCGCGCAGCCGGTGCACGACGGGGACGCGGTGGCCTCACCCGAGCCGCCCGACGGCGCCTTCTCCGTCGGGTGAGGGCTCGGCGGCGCCGCGCGACACGGGCTTCGCCGACGCGACCACCTCGGTGGTGCGCCGCGTCAGGTTCCGTACGTCGGGGACGAACAGGACGGCCGCCGTCACCAGGACCACCAGCACGGCGCAGCCCCACAGCGAGGCCGTCCGGCCGAACGCGGACTCCGCGGGGCCGGCGAGCGCCGTGGCCAGCGGCACCATCGCGACCGAGCCGAACCAGTCGTAGGCGGAGACGCGCGACAGCTTCTCCTCCGGGATCTCCTGGTGCATCGCGGTCATCCAGGAGACGCCGAACACCTCGATCGCCGCACCGCTGACGAACATCACCGCGGCGAGACCGGCGACCGGCAGCGGCACCGCGAGCGCCGCCGAGGGCGCGGCCAGCGGGAAGACGCAGAGGGTGCCCGCGAACAGCAGCCGCCGCGGCTTCCACCGCATCATCAAGAACGCGCCGCCGACCGTGCCCGCGCCGAACGCGCCGAGCGCGAGCCCCCACGGCCCGGCCCCGCCGAGCTCGTCGCGCGCCACCAGCGGTCCGAACACCGACTCGGCGGCGCCGACCACCGCCACCACCACCGAGAACTGCGCCACGATCGACCACAGCCAGGGCCGCCCGACGAACTCGCGCCAGCCGTCCCGCAGATCCGCGACGAGCCCTTCGCCGGGCGCGCGCTCGGGGATGTGGCCGACGTCGAGGAAGGCGCGCAGCGCCCCCGCGACCGCGAAGGCCACGGCGTCCACGGCCAGCACCCAGCCGGGCCCGAGCGCCGCGACCAGCAGACCGCCGAGCGCGGCCCCGCCGAGCCCCGCGCCCTGCATCGCCATGCGGTACAGCGCGAACGCCCGGCCGGCCTGCTCGCCGCCGACCGACGACATCAGCATGCCCTCGGCTGCGGGGCCGAAGAACGCCTGCCCCACCCCGCCGAGGCCGGTCAGCAGCATCATCTGCCACAACTGTGGCTCGCCCGCGACGACCAGCGCGGCGAAGGCTGCCTGCGACACGCAGTTGAGCGCGTTGGCGGCGACCAGGACGTGGTGGCGCGGCAGCCGGTCGGCGACCGCGCCGCCGATCAGCAGGAACAGCACGAGCGGCAGCGTCCGCGCGGCGGCCACGAGTCCGACGTCACCGCCGTCGCCGCCCGCGTCGAGGACGGCGAACGCCGCCGCGATCAACGCCCCGTGGCTCCCGAGGTTCGTCACGATCGCGGCGGCGGTCAACAGCGTGTAGTTGCGGCCGGCCCAGGAGGGGCGGCGGCGCGGCGCGGGGGTGGCGGTGGTCACCTCGGGACTATCCCCGGGCGGTGGGCCGGTTGCCAAACCGTTTGTTCCCGTGTCCCGGGGCGCGGTGGCTCAGAAGTCCTCCCGGGGTGCGCCACCCCCGCGTCCGGGGGCGGTGGCTCAGTCCTCCGACGCCGCCTCGCTCCAGCGGACCGTGCCGAGGATCTTCTTCACCGTGGCGTCGGGCACCTCTTCCTTGACGCCCTTGGCGCCGTAGAGGGTCCACGCCACGTACTCGCCCGCCTCGTTCTTGAAGCCGAACGTGGTGGCCTTGCCCTCGGAGTCGCACTTGGCCGAGGTGGCGGCGCCGGACGTCGTCGACGTCACGAGGCTGCCCTTGACGCCGGACTTGGTGGTGTAGTCCTCGACCTTGCCGATCTTGATCTTCTTCTTGTCGGCCTTGGTCTGCTCGGTGTAGCCGCCGTAGACCCACCAGGCCGAGTCGTTGCGCGCCACGTCCTCGGTGTTCTTGGCGCCGTTCTGGCCCTTGGTGCCGACCGCGGCGAGCGAGGTGTCGTCGGGCTCGCCGTCCTTGTCGTCGTCGGACGTGCACCACTTCTCTTTGAGGACCGCGGGCGCGGACATGATGATGATCGACTTCGCGCCCTCGTCCTTGCGGTCGTCGAAGCCGATGAGGGTGTCGGGCGTCTCGACCTTCCACTCCGGGGGCACGTCGAAGGCGGTGCCCCACTTGGGGTTCACCACGACCTGCCAGCCGGGGATCGTCGGCTTGTCCTCGCCGCCCTCACCGCGCGCGTTGCCGTCGTCGCTGGGCTTCGGGCTCGGCTTGGCGGACTTCGACTTCGACGCGGACGGCTTCGCCGGGCCCGCCTCGTCGTCCTTGTCGCCGCCGAAGACCAGGAAGCCGGAAACGCCGGCGGCCGCCACCACGGCGAGCGCGGCCACGATGGCGGTGATCTTCGTCTTGTTGCCGTTGCCGTTGCCGCCGCCCGGTCCGCCCGTCTGCTGCGGCGGCACGGGCGGCGGCGTCGGGGCCGACCACTGCGACGGCTCGGGCTGCGAGAAACCGCCCGAGTGCGGCTGCTGGTAGCCCCCTGGCGGCGGCGTCTGCTGGTAGCCCCCCGCAGGCGGTGTCTGCTGGTATCCCGGCTGTTGATACGGGTTCGGCTGCTGGTACCCCGGCTGCTGGTACGGGTTCTGACTCTGGTCCTGCGGGTTCTGCTCGCCCCCGGGCGGCTGCTTTTCTGGCCACATGGCCAGTAACCATAGAGGTGCCGGGGGCCCGGTGCCATGCGCGCCCCCTGGGGCGCGGGGTACCGGGCCCCGGCATGTGGAGATCGTGCGGAGAAAGCGGCGGTACGGGTCAGGACTCCGTCGGGTCCTCGTGCGTGCGCACCGTGCTGAGGATCTTCATCACCGTCTTCTCGGGGATCTCGTCCGGTACGCCCTTGGCGCCGTACAGGCTCCAGGAGACGTACTCACCGGCCGCGTTCTTGAAGCCGAAGGTGATCGCCTTGCCGTCCGTGGCGCACTTGCCCTTCTGCGGCGTGTTCGTGGACCGGGCCCGGGCGATGCTGCCCTTGAGACCGGACGCGGTGGTGTACGGCTGGGCCTTGTCGTCGTTGGTGAAGCTCTTCTTGTCCGGCTGGGTGTAGACGCCGTAGACCCACCAGCCGACCTGGTTGACCGCGACCTCGTCGGTGTTCCGCGCGCCCTTGGCGCCCTTGGTCCCCACGGCGGCGAGCTCGTGGTCCTCCTTCCTGCCGTCCTTGTTGTCATCGGTGACGCACCAGGCGGGCTCCAGGTACGCGGGCGCCGACATCGTCATCAGCGGCTTGCCGGTCTTGATGTCCTCCAGGGCGATCCCCGAGCCCGGGTTCTGCACCTCCCACTGCGGCGGCACGTCGAAGGCGGTGCCCCACTTCGGGTTCACCACGACGCGCCAGCCCTTGATGGTCGGCTTCAGACCGTTGTCCGCACCGCGTGAGTCGTCGTCGGCGCCGGAACCGTCCGAGCCGCCGTTGGGGCCGCCGTCGTCCGCCGGCGCACCCGGCCCCTGATGGCCGGGGCGCCCGGGGGAGCCCGCCGCGGTGTCCTTGTCGCTCCGGCCGTCCTCGTCGTCCTCGCCGCCGAGCAGCACGAACCCGGTCACCGCGGCGGCCACGACGACGGCGGCCGCCGTCACCAGCGAGACGGCCTTCGTTCTGCCACCGCTCCGGCCGCTCCCGCCGTCACCGGCGCCACCCCCCTCCGGCACCCCCGGCACACCGGTCGCCGGCGCGGTCGGGGCGCTCCACTGCCCCTGCGCTCCGGGCGCGGGCTGCTGGTAGGGGTTGGGCGCCTGGTATCCCGGCTGTTGATACGGATTCGGCTGCTGATACCCCGGCTGCCGGTACGGGTTCTGACTCTGGTCCTGCGGGTTCTGCTCGCCCCCGGGCGGCTGCGTTCCTGGCCACATGGCGGGAAACGATACGGGGGCCGGTCATACAAGATCACAGCCGCCCCGAGCGGCCGCTCAGTTCTTGTCGGCGTCGTACTCGCGCACGGTGGCGGCCATCTTCTGGACGGTGGCGTCCGGGAGTTCGTCCTTGACGTCCTTGGCGCCGTGGAACGACCAGGAGACGAACCGCCCTTCGGAGTTCTCGAAGGCGAAAACCGTCGCCTTGCCGTCCGAAGCGCACTTGTCCGTCGTGTCGGAGCCGGACGAACTGGCGCTCACCAGGCTGCCCTTGAGGCCCGACTTCGAGGTGAACGCCTCGGTCGGTCCGGTGGTGACCCGCTTCCGGTCCGGCTGCGTGTACACGCCGTAGACCCAGTTGGCCGCGTCGTGCCGGGCGGCCTCCGCGGTGCTCTTGGCGCCGCGGTTGCCGCGCGTGCCGGCGGCCGCCAGCGGTTTGTAGTCCTCGGTGCCGTCCTTGTCGTCGTCGCTCGCGCACCACTTCTCCTTGAAGTAGGCGGGGGCGGCGAACGCGGCGAGGAACTCCGCGTTGTCGTCGTCGGCGTCCTTGTTGTCCACCACACCGCCCGCCCAGTCCCGCGACTCCAGGGACCAGTCGGCGGGCGCGTCGAAGGCGAGGCCCAGCTTGGGGTTCACGACCACCTTCCAGCCGGGCACGGTCGGCTCGGGCATGCCGTCGCCGGTACGGGGATGGGCGTCGTCGTCCGCGGCGCCCGCCGAGACGGAGGCGGACGCCGTCGGGTCGGGTGCGGCGGTGTCGTCCTTGTCGCCGCCGATCAGCACGACGCCGGTGATGCCCGCGGCGACCACGACGGCGCCGGCCGCGGCCATGGCGATCAGCTTGGTGCGGTTCCCGCCGCCGCGCGGCGGCTCGGGTGCCGACGGCGGCGTACCCCCGGCGCCGCCGGGCATGGTCGGCGCGTTCCACGGAGCCTGCTGCCCGTAGGGGTTGGGCTGGTGGTATCCCGGCTGCTGGTAGGGGTTCTGGCCCCGCTGGTTCTGCTCGCCCCCGGGCGGCTGCTGTCCTTGCCACATGGGCGCCAACCCTAGGTGACGGTGATCCGTGCGGAGGCGGGCCCTGGCCAAGAAACGCTACCGGTGGGTAACATCCCCGCATGAGCGCAGACCAGATGTCGATCGGCGAGATGCTCGCCGCCACGGTTCCGATGGCCAGGACCCTCAACCTCGAGTTCCGGGAGACCGCGCCGGACAAGGCCGTGGTCGCCCTGCCCGACCAGAGCGAGTACCACAACCACGTCGGCGGCCCGCACGCCGGCGCCATGTTCACGCTGGGCGAGTCCGCGAGCGGCGCCATCGTCCTCGCCGCGTTCGGCGCGGAGCTGTCGCGGGCCGTGCCGCTCGCCGTCAGCGCCGAGATCGCGTACAAGAAGCTGGCGATGGGCCCGGTGACCGCCACGGCGACGCTCGGCCGTCCGGCCGCCGACGTGATCGCCGAGCTCGACGCGGGGGAGCGCCCCGAGTTCCCGGTCGCCATCGAGATCCGGCGCGAGGACGGCGCGGTGACCGGCGAGATGACCGTCGTGTGGACGCTGCGGCCCAACAACCCCAGCTGAGCCGGGCCCGGCGCGGCCGGGAGCGCGAACGCAGCGGGAGAGGCCCGCGGATGTGCCCTGAGGGCACCGCCGCGGGCCTCTGTCATGCGCCGCCGCATCCCGCCGCGCATCCCGCTTCTTGTTCAACTCTTGTTCGACTCATTGACACGAGTCATCCCCGGCCATAGTTTTCCCGCCGCCACACGTGGTGTCTCACGGGGTGTCAAGTCCGTCCTGACGCATAGTGCGTTCAAAGGCCGAACGACGATCCACCAGTGGCACGTGTACACGCTTCGCTTCGCACAGTCGTGTTCGCGCACCAGGCACAGAAGGAAGTGACGGCTCATGTCCGACTCCGTGTCCCGGCGGTCAGCCCTCAGGCTGGTCGGCGGTGCGATCACCGTGGCCGCCGCGGCCACCGCCGGCGTGGCGGTGCCCACCTACGCGGCCGGCCGCGCCGGAGAGGGCCCCGGCGCGGGCCCCCGCGTCGAATCACTCATCGGCAGACTCACCCTCGACGAGAAGATCTCCCTGCTGCACGGCGCCACCGACCCCAAGAGCCTCGGCCAGGCGGGGTACGTCCCCGGTGTGCCGCGCCTGCGGATTCCGCCGCTGCGCCTCGCCGACGGACCCGCGGGCGTCCGCGTCACGGCCCGCGCCACCGCCCTGCCCGCCCCCGTCCTGCTGGCCTCCGCCTTCGACCCGGCGCTCGCCCGCCGCTACGGCCAGGTCATCGGCCGCGAGGGCCGCGCCCTCGAGCAGGACGTGCTGCTCTCGCCCATGGTCAACCTCATCCGCACCCCGTACGCGGGCCGCAACTTCGAGACCTTCGCCGAGGACCCGCTGCTCGCCGCCGACCTGGTCGCCGCGGAGATCGAGGGCATCCAGGGCGAGGGCCTCATCGCCACCGTCAAGCACTTCGCCCTGAACAACCAGGAGAAGGACCGCATGTCCGTCGACGTGCGGGCCGACGAACGGACCATGCACGAGACGGAGCTGCGCGGCTTCGAGGCCGCCGTCGGCGCCGGAACCGGCGCCGTCATGGGCGCGTACAACAAGGTCAACGGCACCTTCGCCTGCGAGAACAAGGCGCTGCTCGACGACATCCTGCGCGAGCGCTGGGGCTTCGACGGGTGGGTGATGACCGACTGGTTCGCCCAGCACAGCACCGCCGCCTCGCTCGCCGCAGGCCTCGACATGGAGATGCCCGACGACGCCTACTACGGGGCCGCGCTGAAGAAGGCCGTCCGGAACGGCAGCGTCCCCGAGGCGCACGTCGACCGCTCGGTGCGCCGGATCCTGCGCGTCATGGACCGGTTCGGGCTCCTCGACGGCAGCGCGCCACCGCGGCCCCGGCGCGACCCCGAGGCCGGCGCGGCCGTCGCCCGGGAGGTCGCCGAGGCGGGCGCCACCCTGCTGCGCAACGCGCACGGAACCCTGCCGCTGACCGGCCGCGCCGCCCGCGACATCGCCGTCATCGGCCCCACCGGCCGCTACCCGTTCGTCAGCGGCGGCGGCAGCGCCCACGTCGTCCCCGACCGCGCCGACAGCCCGCTGCACGCCATCACCGCACGCGCCGGCCGGCACGCCGACGTCCGTTACGCGCTCGGCGAGGACCTCTACGGCAAGGCCATCCCCCGGCGCGCCCTCACCCCCGGTCTCGACACGGAGGGCCAGCGCGTCGGCGCCGGGAAGACCTGGAGGTACGAGGGGACGCTGACGCCCGGGGAACCGGACGAGTGGACGCTCGTCCTCCACTACTCCGGCGAGCGGCCCACGGTGGAGCTGGACGGCACCGAGCTCTACCCGAAGCTGCCCGGCGTGGGCGAGTTCTTCTCCGGCGGCCTCGTCTCCACCGCCCCCGACGGCCTGAACGTGCGCCGCGCCACCCTGCGGCTCGGCCCCGCCGGACACCACCTGCGGATCACCGCCAAGGGCGGGGACACCGGCCAGACGTTCCGGCTGCGCCGCGTCACCGGGGCCACCCGCGCCGCCGACGTGGCCGAGGCGGTGCGCAGGGCCCGCGGCGCGCACGGCGTGGTGCTCTTCGCGTACGAGGACGCGACCGAGGGCCAGGACCGCACGACCGTCGCGCTCCCCGGCCACCAGGAGGCGCTGATCCGCGCGGTGACCGCGGCCAACCCGCGGACCACGGTGGTCCTCAACACCTCGTCCGCCACCTCCATGCCGTGGCTGGAGCGGACCGCCGCCGTGCTGCAGATGTACTACCCCGGTCAGGAAGGCGCGGCCGCCACCGCCGCCGTCCTGTTCGGCGACTGCGACCCCGGCGGCCGGCTCACCCAGTCCTTCCCGGTGGACGACGACCGCCACCCGATGGCGGGGGACCCGCGCCGCTACCCCGGCCTCGACGGCGTCGAGGAGTACTCCGAGGGCATCCACGTCGGCTACCGCTGGTACGACGCCGAGGACGTGCGGCCGCTCTTCCCCTTCGGGCACGGCCTCTCGTACACCACGTTCTCCTACCGGGACCTGACCGTGCGCAGGTCGGGCCGGGGTGTGGACGTCGGCTTCACCGTGCGCAACACCGGCGGGCGGGACGGCGTCACCGTCGCCCAGGTGTACGTCGGCCCCTCACCGGACCTGGACCTTTCGCAGGCCGAACGGGCGCTCGGCGGCTACCGGCGGCTCGCGCTGCGCGCGGGGGAGCGGCGGCGCGTCACCGTCCACGTCGACGGCCGGGCCCTGTCGGCGTGGGACGCCGAGCGGCACGGCTGGGTGCGCGGCACCGGACGGCGCGCCGTGCAGGTGGGTACATCGGCACGTGACGTGGTCCTCTCCACGACCACCGTGGTCAAGGGAGCCGGGTCATGAGGGCGCGCGGCGGGAGGCGTCGCGGGCGGGGGAGCGGCAGGGGCGCCGGCGGTCCGATACGGCGTGCCGCGTCGGTCGTCGCGGTCCTCGCGGCGGCCGTCGCGGCCACCCTCGTGCCGCCGCCGGCCCAGGCCGGGGGCGCGCCCGTCGGCACGGGCGGCAGCGGCGGCCCGCTCGTGCGGACCGACGCCGGCTGGATCCGCGGCCGGGTCACCGCCGAGGGGCGCCGGTTCCTCGGTGTCCCCTACGCGGAGCAGCCCGTGGGCCGCCTGCGCTGGACGGAGCCGCGGCCCGCGAAGGCCTGGCACGGGGTGCGCCCGGCGACCGGGTTCGGCAACCGCTGTGTGCAGACGTCGAGTTGGGACCCCGGCTACGAGAGGCCGAGTCACACCGAGGACTGCCTGGACCTCAACGTCTACGCGCCCGGGGGCCGTGCGGAGCGGCGCCCCGTGATGGTGTGGCTGCACGGCGGCGGGCTCACCGCGGGCGCGGGCGAGGACGTCGTACCCGACACCTTCGCCCGCAGGACCGGCACCGTCGTCGTGACCGTCAACTACCGTCTGGGAGCGATGGGGTTCCTCGCCACCGGTGGCCTCGACGGCGAGGCGTCCGACGGGGTCTCGGGCAACTACGGGCTGCTCGACCAGCAGGCCGCGCTGCGCTGGGTGCGGGCCAACATCGGCCGGTTCGGCGGCGACGCGCACCGGGTCACCCTCGCGGGCGAGTCCGCGGGCGGCCGCTCCGTGTGCACCCAGCTCGCCTCGCCGGCCGCCCGCGGCCTGTACCGCGCGGGCATCGTGGAGAGCGGCGCGTACGGCGACTGCGCGGCCCGCGAGCGGCGGCGGGCCGTCACGGACGGGGCGGCCTTCGCGAAGAAGGCGGGCTGCCCGGACCCGAAGACCGCCCTCGCCTGTCTGCGGGCCAGGCCGGCGAAGGAGATCCTCGCGGCGCAGGCCGGCTTCGACTGGGCGCCGGTCGTGGGCGGCACGTTCCTGCCGGTGCAGCCCGAGGAGGCGTACGAGGACGGGAGCGCGGCGCGCGTGCCCGTGCTGAACGGCGCGAACAGCGACGAAGGGCGCCTCTTCGCCTTCGGACAGTTCGACGGTCAGGGCGAGCCGCTCACCGCCGAGCGGTACCCGGGTGCGCTCGCCGAGGCGTTCGGGGCCGACGTCGGCCGCCGAGTGCTCCGGCGCTACCCGCTCGCGGCGTACTCCTCGCCCACGCACGCGTACGCGGCGGCGCTCGGGGACCGCATGTTCGCCTGCTCGGCCCTGCGCATGAACACGGCCCTCGCACACCGCGGGCCCGTCTACGCCTACGAGTTCGCGGACCGCACCTCACCGCCGTTCGCGTCGCTGCGCGATCTCGGCACCGACTTCGACTTCGGCGCGACCCACGTCAACGAGGTCCAGTACCTCTTCAAGCACTTCGGCCTGGTCACCCCGCTCAACACCGAACAGCGGGCGCTGGCGCGGCAGATGGTCCAGTACTGGGGCTCCTTCGTCCACGGCGGGCCGCCGCGCGCCGACGGCGCACCCACCGCTCACGACCAGCGCACCCGGCCGGGACGTGTGCTGTCCCTGCGCACCGCGTCGGCAGGCGGGACCACGATCAGCGCGACGGTGCACGGCGAGCACCGGTGCGGGCTCTGGGACGCCGTTCCGGCCGGGTGAGCCCGTCCGGGTAGGCTGCCCGGCGTGCGCGTCCGTGGGGGGAGCGCGCGCCGGGCACACACACTTGGGACCACGGGAGGAACCGGCGTTGCACGTTCAGGAGTGGCTGGAGCAGGTACCGGCCGTCAGCATCTACGCGCTGGTGGGCCTCGTCATCGGACTGGAGAGCCTGGGCATTCCGCTGCCCGGTGAGATCGTCCTGGTCTCGGCGGCGCTGCTGTCCTCCCAGCACGGGGACCTCAACCCGGTGATCCTCGGGGCGTGCGCCACCGTCGGCGCCATCATCGGCGACTCCATCGGGTACGCGATCGGGCGCAAGGGCGGCCGGCCGCTGCTGGCCTGGCTGGAACGGAAGTTCCCCAAGCACTTCAGCGCCGCCCATGTGGCGAGCGCCGAGCGGTCCTTCCAGAAGTGGGGCATGTGGGCGGTCTTCTTCGGCCGCTTCGTCGCCCTGCTCCGCATCTTCGCCGGTCCGCTCGCGGGCGTCCTGCGCATGCCCTACTGGAAGTTCCTGATCGCCAACGTGCTCGGCGGCGTCGTCTGGGCGGGCGGCACCACCGCCGTCATCTACTACATCGGCGTGGTCGCAGAGGACTGGCTCAAGCGGTTCTCGTACGTGGGACTCGGCATCGCCGTCCTGATCGGCGTCTGTTCGATGCTGCTCGTCAAGCGCCGGGCGCAGAAGGCCGCGGCGGAGGCGGAGACGGCCGGCGCCGACGCGACCGAGCCGCGGACCGTGCCCGCCGCCGACTGACGGGAAAGCGCTCAGCCCGCCGCGTGCGCGTCGCGGTGGGCCTTGGCCAGCTCCACGTACATCGTGCCGTTGAGGGAGATGCCCGCGCGCTCCTCCTCGGTGAGCGGCCTGCGGACCTTGGCGGGCACCCCCGCCACCAGCGACCCCGGCGGCACCCGCATGCCCTGCGGCACCAGGGCCTGCGCGGCCACCAGGGACCCGGCGCCGATCACCGCGCCGTTGAGGACGGTGGCGCCCATGCCGACCAGGCAGTCGTCCTCGACGGTGCAGCCGTGCAGGACGGCGTTGTGGCCGACCGAGACGCGCTCGCCGACCGTGATCGGGAACCCGGGGTCGACGTGCAGGCTGCAGTTGTCCTGGATGTTGCTGTCGGCGCCCACCACGATGGGCCCGCAGTCGGCGCGCAGCACCGCGCCGTACCAGGCGCTCGCCCCGGCGTGCAGCGTCACGTCGCCGAGCACGACGGACGTCGGCGCGGTGAAGGCTTCCCCGTCGATCTTCGGGTCCTTGCCGCCGATGCCGGTGATGAGTGCCTCGTGGCCCATCGACTCGCTCCTTCTTCGTCACATCCGTGTGGTGTCGCGCCTGACGGCACGGTACGGGACGCGGGCCCGGGTGCCGCCGCGTGGGGTGAAGATCACAGGCCGGGGGACTGCGGGGCGGGGTGGCACTGAGTAACGTGAGCCCGTGCCGAAGAACAGGAACACGTTCTCATCCCTCGCCGCCGCGCCGCGCCGGCTGGCGCAGCGCGCCGTCCACGCGGGCTGGGAGTGGGCGCAGCGCACCGGCGCGGTGACCGCCGCGCACCCCGGGCGGCTGCGGTTCGGCGCGATCGGCGAGGGCACCCGGCTCGCCTTCCCGCAGGGCACGGTCTTCGGTGAGCCGTGGATCAGGCTCGGCGACCACTGCATCGTCGGCCAGCACGTCACGCTCACCGCCGGCATGATGCCGGACCTCGACCTCGGCCCCGAGGCGATCCTGCGCATCGGCAACGGCGTGGTGCTCGGCCGCGGGAGCCACGTCATCGCGGACACCACGGTCTCCATCGGCGACGACTGCTACTTCGGGCCCTACGTGTACGTGACGTCCACCAACCACTCCTACGACGACCCGCACACGCCCATCGGCAAGCAGTGGCCCCGCATGGACCCGGTGGAGATCGGCCCGGGCTGCTGGATCGGGACCGGCGCGGTGATCCTGCCGGGCGCCCGGATCGGCCGCAACGTGGTGGTCGCCGCGGGCGCGGTCGTCCGGGGCGAGGTCCCCGACCACGCCGTGGTCGCGGGCGCGCCCGCCCGTGTCGTCCGCACCTGGGACGCCGACCAGGGGTGGCAGCCCCCGCTGCGCACGCCGGCGCCGGTGCCGATACCCGACGGTGTCACGCCGGAACAGCTCATCGCCCTGGGTGAGTTGGGCGAGGTCTGAGGGACGGGTCCGAGGGGCGGGGTCCAGGACCGCGCGGAAGACCGCGCCGCCGCACCCCGCGCAGTACAGTGCGGTGGACCATCTGGGATGATGGGGTGCACCTCACCCCAGTTCAGTGCCGTGAACCACGTCATCCAGGATATTGGACGGAATGTGTCGGACCTCGACCAGCTGACCCAGTCGCTCGCGCGCAACCTCAAGCGGTACCGCACCGAGCGGGGCTTCACCCTCGACGCCCTGGCGGCCCGCGCGGGCGTGAGTCGCGGCATGATCATCCAGATCGAGCAGGCCAGGACCAACCCGAGCGTGGGCATCACGGTGAAGCTCGCGGACGCGCTGGGCGTCAGCATCACCACCCTCCTCGACCACGAGCAGGGGCCGCACGTCCGGCTCGTGCCGCCGGAGCAGGCGGTGCGGATGTGGTCCACCGAGGCCGGCAGCAACACCACGCTCCTCGTCGGGGCCGAGGCCCGGGGCCCCTTCGAGCTGTGGTCCTGGCGTCTGGAGCCGGGTGAGGGCAGCGACTCCGACGCGCACCCGGCGGGCACCGTCGAGCTGCTGCACGTCTCGCGCGGCGCCCTGACGCTCGTCGTGGACGGCGTGGAGCATGTCGTGCCGGCCGGATCGGCGGCGTCCTTCGAGGCCAACGTGGCGCACGGCTACCACAACAAGGGCGGCGAAGTCGTCGAGATGACGATGTCGGTGTCGGTGCCGCCGGCCCACGCGGCCTCCCACTGACGGCAGTCGGTCGCCCAGGGACGTCGCCGGCCGGTGGCCGGCGGCTGCTAGCGTGCCGCCATGCGTGCTCCTCTCGGTGATTTCGACGTCGTCAGCCCCGCCCCCGAAGCCCTCGACCTGCTGGTGCCCGCGGTCGCGGACGCCGTACGCGGCTGGAGCGGTCCCGTACCGGCCGACGAGCTCATCCACGTCGACACCGAGCCCCAGTGGGCCGACACGGCCACCTTCCTGGAGCACTACGGACCCGAGCTCCTCGGGCAGTCCGCCAACTGCGTCGTCGTGGCGGGCAAGCGCGGCGGCGAGACCACGCTCGCCGCCTGCGTCGTCCTGTCCGGCACGCGCGTCGACGTGAACGGCGTCGTCCGCCGTCAACTGGGCGCACGCAAGGCCTCGTTCGCTCCGATGGAGACGGCCACCGGTGAGACGGGCATGGAGTACGGCGGCATCACGCCGATCGGGCTGCCCGCCGCATGGCCGCTCCTGATCGACGCCGCCGTGGCCGATCTGCCGTACGTCCTGGTGGGCAGCGGCAGCCGGCGCGGCAAGCTCATCGTGCCGGGCAAGACGTTCCCGGGGCTGCCGAACGCGGTCGTCGTCGAGGGGCTCGGTGTCGCCGTCGACGGCTGACCGGGCCCGGCGGCGCCGGGGCGCCCCGGTCATTCCTCCAGGCCGCCCCGCGCGATGAGTTGACGCACGATCACATTGCGCTGGATCTCGTTGGTGCCCTCCCCGACGATCATCAGCGGGGCGTCGCGGAAGTAGCGCTCGACGTCGAACTCCGTCGAGTACCCCTGCCCGCCGTGCACGCGCACCGCGTCCAGGGCGATCCGCATGGCGGTCTCCGACGCGAACAGCTTGGCCATCCCCGCCTCCATGTCCACCCGCCGCCCCGCGTCCGCCTCCCGGGCCGCGTGCAGGGTGAGCTGACGCGCGGCGGAGAGCGAAGTGGCCATGTCCGCCAGGTAGTTGCCGATCGACTGGTGCCGCCAGATCGGCACGCCGAACGACTCGCGCTCCTGGGCGTAGCGCAGCGCGTCCTCGAACGCGGCGCGCCCCACGCCGAGCGCACGGGCCGCGACCTGTAGCCGCCCCGTCTCCAGGCCCTTCATCATCTGCCCGAACCCGCGGCCCTCGACGCCCCCGAGCAGCGCGCCGGCCGGGGCGCGGTAGCCGTCGAAGGAGACCTCGCAGCTCTCCACGCCCTTGTAGCCGAGCTTCGGCAGATCGCGCGAGACGGTCAGGCCCGGGCCGTGCTCGACGAGCAGCACGGAGATCCCGCGGTGGCGCGGCTCGGCGTCCGGATCCGTCTTGCAGAGCAGCGCGATCAGCCCGGAGCGGCGGGAGTTGGTGATCCACGTCTTCGCGCCGTCGACGACATACCCGTCGCCGTCCTCGGCCCGCCGGGCCACCGTGCGCAGCGCCTGCAGGTCCGAGCCGCCCGCCGGCTCGGTCAGCGCCATCGTCGCGCGCACCTGGCCGGTGGCCATCCGGGGCAGCCAGCGGCGCCGCTGCTCCTCGGTGCCGAAGTGCCGGAGCAGCTTGGCGACGACCGTGTGGCCGCCCATCGCGCCCGCCAGACTCATCCAGCCGCGTGCCAGTTCCTCGGTGACCAGGACGAAGCAGGGTGTGGAGACGGGCGTCCCGCCGAACTCCTCGGGGACGGCGAGGCCGAAGACGCCGAGCTCCTTCATCCGTTCGATGAGGGCCTCGGGATAGGTGTCGGTGTGCTCCAACTCCCGGACGACCGGTCTGACCTGGCGGTCGACGAACTCCCGTACCGTCGTGACGATCAGCCGTTCCTCGGCGGTGAGGCCGTCGAGGGCGCTCACCCGCAGACCCCGTCCGCGCGCAGCCGGGCGACGGCGTCCGGGCCGTGCCCCAGCTCGGCGAGGATCGCCGCCGTGTGCTCACCCGCCTCCGGCACCGGCCCCATGCGCGGGGCGACACCGGAGAGCACGGCGGGCGGAAGCAGCGCCTGGACGGGCTCGGCCGTGCCGGGCACCCTGATGTCCTGCCAGCGCCCGCGCTCGGTGAGCACGGGGTGGTCCAGGAACTCCTGGACCGAGTTGACCCCGGCGTTGGCGATGCCGGTGCGGTCGAGCAGTTCCGTAGCCGCCACGCTGCCGAGTTCGGCGAAGCGCGCGGAGATGATCGCGTCGAGCGCGTCGCGGTGGGCCACCCGGTCGGACCCGGTGGCGAACCGCGGGTCGTCGACCAGCTCGGGGCGGCCGATGAACTCGCGGCACAGCGCCGCCCATTCGCGCTCGTTCTGCACCGAGAGCAGCACGTCCTTGCCGTCGGGCGCGGTGAACGTGCCGTACGGCGCGATCGTCGCGTGGCGGGCGCCGACACGCGGCGGCTGGCTCCCGCCGTAGCGCGTGTAGTAGGCGGGCTGGCCCATCCACTCCGCCAGCGCGTCGAAGAGGGACACCTCGACGGTGGGCGCGCGCCCCGTCGTCGCGCGCGTGAACAGCGCCGACAGGATGCCGCTGTACGCGTACATCCCGCCCGCGATGTCGGCCACCGAGATGCCGGCGCGCGCGACCTCGTCCGGTGTCCCGGTGAGCTGGAGGAGCCCGGTCTGGCACTGCACCAGCAGGTCGTACGCCTTGCGGTCGGCCCAGGGCCCGTCCGTGCCGTATCCGGTGACGGTGCAGGGGATCAGCGACGGGTGGCGCTCTTGCAGCGCCTCGGCGCCGAGGTCCAGGCGGTTCGCGGCGCCCGGGGCGAGGTTCTGCACGAACACGTCGGCATCCGCGAGGAGTTCCTCCAGGATCGCCCTGCCCTCGGGCGCCTTGAGATCGAGGGTGAGCGACTCCTTGGACCGGTTCAGCCAGACGAAGTAGCTGGCCTGTCCGTGCACGGTGGTGTCGTAGCGGCGGGCGAAGTCACCGCCGCCGGGGCGCTCGACCTTGATGACGCGCGCGCCGAGATCGGCGAGTTGTCGGGTGGCGAAGGGCGCGGCGACGGCCTGCTCCAGGCTGACGACGGTGATGCCTGCGAGGGGGAGGGGCGAGGGTGAGGGCATGCCGCGTTTCTACGGTCCGTGGCCATCGGCGTCAATGAAGCCTCCGGACGCCGCGCGGGCCGTGGAGTGATCTTCACGGGTCGTCCCGTACGGACCTGGGCCTCGCCGTGCACATGCGCGCCCCGAAGGAAGACGCAGAGAAGCCGGTGCCGCCGCGGAGCTCGCCGGGTGGTGCGGGGGAGTGGCGGATCAGGGCCACCTGATCCGGCGCGGTCGACGCCGGAACGCTCAAGAGCGCGTGCGGCGGGCTCCCGGCCCGGCCGAAGCAGGTCGCGCAGGGGCGGGGCTCGCGGGCCACATGTGGGTCGGGCCGCAACCGACGCACCGGACGGCCATCGGACGCGCTCCGGACGGCGGGTCGACGCGTGCCCGAAGCGCACAGTTCAGCCGGTGCCGCCACCGTGCTGAGTAGGGCGACGGCACGGACGTCGCGGTCTCCCGCCCCGCCGTCCCCGCACACACATCCTCCCCGCCTCACCGCTCCGTCCCGCCCTCCGTCTCCCCCTCGTCTCGACCCCATCGAACCGAGAACGGAACCGCCATGTCTGTCATGCCCTCGACACCCCTCCCGCCGTCTCCCACGGCATCCCCCGCCACCTCGCCCCGCCCGACGGCCGCCGGCTCGTACGTCACCTCCGTCGCGCACACCCCCGACCAGATCCGTGCCGCCCAGCGATTGCGGTACCGCGTCTTCGCCGAGGAGATGGGCGCACACCTCGACACACCCCTGCCCGGCCACGACGTCGACGCCTTCGACGACCTCGCCGACCACCTGATCGTCACCGAGACCTCGACCGGCGAGATCGTCGGGACGTACCGGCTGCTGCCCCCTGGCCGGACCGGAGAAGGGCAACCGACCTACTCCGACCGCGAGTTCGACCTGCGTGCGCTCGCCGGACTGCGGCCGGCCACCGTCGAGGCGGGCCGCTCCTGCGTGCACCCCGATCACCGCTCCGGCGCCGTCATCACCCTCATGTGGTCCGCGCTCGCCCGGTACGTCCTGCTCTCCGGCCACCGGTACCTCGCGGGCTGCGCCTCCGTGCCGTTGGCCGACGGTGGCCGGGCGGCCGCCAGTGCCTGGCTGCTCGGCACGGCCACACACGCCTCGCCGCCCGAGCTGCGCGTACACCCCCGGAGTCCATGGGCCCCCGCCGGGCCGCCGCCGCAGCGTCCGACCGCCGCCGACCTGCCGCCCCTGCTGCGCGGCTACCTCCGACTCGGCGCGTGGGTGTGCGGAGCTCCCGCGTACGACCCGGAGTTCGACGTCGCCGACTTCTTCGTGCTCCTCGACACGGAACGGCTCAGCGCACGCCACCGCCGCTACTTCCTCGGCGAGGACGCGCGGTGAACCCCTTCACGGTCGACCGCGGCTGCCCGGTGGACTGCGTCACCGAACCGGTCACGCGCGTGCCGCTGGCCGAACTCACCCGCCGCTACGCCGCGTTGACGTACACGCTGACCAGGGCCGTGGCCCGGGGCGACCGGCTCGCCGAACCGCGGGCGCTGCGGTCCGAGGCGCGCGCGGTACTCGGCGCGCTCGGGGTGCGCCTGGAGGCGGACCACGCGGAGCGGCTGAGCGCGGGGGACGGCGGCCCGGGGACCCTGGTCGTCGCCAACCACGTCTCCTGGCTCGACGCCGTCGCCCTGCTCGCCGTCGAGCCGGTGACCGTCCTCGCCAAGCGTGAGGTGGGGCAGTGGCCCGTCGTCGGGGCGCTGGCGCGGCGCGTGGGCACGCGGTTCATCGACCGGGACGACAGGCCACGACGGCTGCCGCATCTCGTCGCGGAGCTGGCCGACGCGTTGCGGGCCGGGACGTCGGTCCTCGTCTTTCCGCAGGCCACGACGTGGTGTGCGGCGTCGGGTGGCCGTTTCCGGCGGGCCGCCTTCCAGGCCGCGGCCGACGCGGGCGCCCTCGTGCGGCCGGTAACGGTCGAGTACCGCGAGGGCGGTGCGCCGAGCACCGTGGCCGCGTTCCTCGGTACGGACGACTTCACCGCGTCGCTGCGGCGGGTGGCGGGCGCCCGCGAACTGGCCGTGCGGGTCACGGCGCATGCCCCGCTCGTGGGGACCGACCGGCGCGCGCTGGCCGCCGCGGCACGCGACGCGGTGCTCGGTGGCGGGCCGCAGTGGTCGCCAACCATGCTTGGGGTGTGAGGGGTTGGCCCTTCGCCGCCCCGCGCCGTGCACCACATGAAGGTCAGCGGCCGGCGGACCGGGGCGGCCCGCTCAGGACGCCGCCCGCCGCTCCAACCGGCCGGACCCCGTGGAGCCCCGCACCACCAGCTCCGGCATGAAGACGAACTCACCGTGCGGGGCCGGGGTGCCGCCGATCTCCTCGAGCAGCGCCCGCACCGCCGCCTGGCCCATCGCCTGCACCGGCTGGCGGATCGTGGTCAGCGGCGGGTCGGTGAACGCGATGAGCGGCGAGTCGTCGAAACCCACCACCGAGATGTCCCGTGGGACGGCGAGCCCCAGGTCGCGGGCGGCCCGGACGGCGCCGAGCGCCATCATGTCGCTGGCGCAGACGACAGCCGTGCAGCCGCGGCCGATGAGGGTGGCGGCCGCGGCCTGCCCGCCCTCCAGGGTGTAGAGGGAGTGCTGGATCAGCTCCGCCGACTCCTCGTCCGTCAGGCCGAGCCGCTCGCGCACCCCCAGCCGGAACCCCTCGATCTTGCGGACCACCGGGACGAACCGCCTGGGTCCGACCGCGAGCCCGATCCGGGTGTGGCCGAGCGACACCAGGTGCGTGACGGCCAGGCGCACCGCGGCGCGGTCGTCGGTGGAGACGAACGGGGCCTTCACCTCCGGCGAGAAGCCGTTGACCAGGACATAGGGAACGCCCTGGCCGCGCAGCGTCTCGTAGCGCGACATGTCGGCGGTGGTGTCGGCGTGCAGCCCGGAGACGAAGATGATCCCGGCGACGCCGCGGTCCACCAGCATCTCGGTGAGCTCGTCCTCGGTGGAGCCGCCCGGCGTCTGGGTCGCCAGCACCGGCGTGTAGCCCTGGCGGGTCAGCGCCTGGGCGATCACCTGGGCGAAGGCGGGGAAGATCGGGTTGTCCAGCTCGGGCGTGATGAGCCCGACGAGTCCCGCGCTGCGCCGGCGCAGCCGCACCGGGCGTTCGTACCCGAGGACGTCGAGGGCGGCGAGCACCGCCTCGCGGGTGGCGACGGCCACTCCGGGCTTGCCGTTGAGGACACGGCTCACGGTCGCTTCGCTGACCCCCGCGTGAGCTGCTATGTCGACGAGCCGTGCGGTCATGGCACCGGACTGTACCGGTCACCGAGAGGATTGCGCACCGCCGGTGAAAGCTTGCGGAAAGTGCTGCCTTGCAAGAGTCTTGCAGCCGGATTCCAGGGCCGCCGCCGTGCCGTCGTCGCAGGCGGCAGCGGTCCGGGAGGGGTGAGGTCCGCCACCGGGAGCGGTGTCAAGCGCGGTGGCGGCAACGGTCCGGACACGCAGATGTAACGATCGCCGGGACTTGCAGAAAGTTTCCGCAACCTCTTTCGGTGGCATTCCAGCGCTGTTACGTTCCTGGCAACCCGGCGCCGCGTCGAGTGCGGCCAGCAGGAGGCACCTCTGCGTCTCCCCGTGATTCCGGGATCAGTTGAAGGAGTTCACATGCGGCGTGGCATAGCGGCCACCGGGCTGATCGCGGCCCTGGCCCTGACAGCGGCAGCGTGCGGGGGCGACGACGGGGGCAGCGGTGGCAAGAAGGGCTCGGGGGAGCTCTCCGGCACCGTCACCTTCTGGGACACCTCGAACGACGCCGAGAAGGGCGCGTACGAGAAGCTCGCCAAGGGGTTCGAGAAGCTCCACCCGGACGTCGAGGTCCACTATGTGAACGTCCCGTTCGGCGAGGCCAACGCCAAGTTCAAGAACGCCGCGGGCGGCAACTCCGGCGCCCCGGACGTGATGCGCACCGAGGTCGCCTGGACCCAGGACTTCGCCTCGCTCGGCTACCTCGCCCCGCTCGACGGCACCGTCGCGCTCGACAAGCCCGACGACTACCTCCCGCAGGCCGCGGCGAGCACCAGGTTCAAGGGCAAGACCTACGCCGCGCCGCAGACCATCGACACCCTCGCGCTCTTCTACAACAAGAGGATGCTCAAGGAGGCCGGCGTCGGCGTCCCGAAGTCCTTCGACGAGGTGAAGTCGGCCGCGAAGAAGATCAGGTCGAAGTCCGGCAAGACAGGCCTCTACCTGCGCGGCGACGACCCGTACTACTACCTCCCTTACCTCTACGGCGAGGGCGGCGACCTCCTGGACACCAAGAGCAAGAAGGTCACCGTCGACGCCCCCGAGGGGGCCGAGGCCTTCTCGGTGATGAAGGACCTGGTCGACTCCAAGGCGGCGGTCACCGACGCCAGCGACGGCTACAACAACCAGCTCAACGCCTTCAAGGACGGCGACGTCGCGATGGCGCTCGACGGCCCCTGGTCGATCGAGGGCGCCCTGAAGGGCAAGGAGTTCACGGGCGACAAGAGCAACCTCGGCGTCGCCCCGGCCCCGGCCGGCAGCGCGCGCCAGGGCGCCCCGCAGGGCGGCTGGAACCTCGCCGCGTACGCCGGATCCGGCAACCTCGACGCCTCGTACGAGTTCATCAAGTACATGAGCTCCGCGAAGGTGCAGCAGCAGACCACCGAGCAGCTCAGCCTGCTGCCGACGCGCACCTCCGTCTACGACGTGAAGTCCGTCAAGGACAACCAGATGGTGCAGTTCTTCAAGCCCGCCGTCGCCAAGTCCGTGCAGCGCCCGTGGATCCCGGAGGCCAACGCGCTCTTCGAGCCGATCCGGCTGCAGATGGAGAAGGTGCTCAGCGGCAAGTCCTCGCCCCAGAAGGGCGCCGAGGGCATCGGTGACGCTTACCGCAAGCTGCTCAAGGGCTACAAGTAAGAAGGAGGGCCGACCGACCCATGGCTGTCGAGACCGGCCGGGCGGTGGCGAAGGCCGCGGACGCGAGCGGCGTCCGCGGCCGCGACCACCGGCCCGCCAAGAACCCGGGCAGGCTGCGCAGAGCGCTGGCCACCCACTGGTACGCGTGGGCCATGGTCGCCCCCGTCGTCGTCGTGATCGGCGTGATCGTCGGATACCCGCTGGTGCGCGGCCTGTATCTGTCGACGACGGACGCCAACGAGGCCAACGTCGAACGGCACATCGGCGTCAACGACATCCCGGCGACGTACAAGTCCGTCGGACTCGACAACTACACGTCGATCCTCTCCGACGGCGTCTTCTGGGACCGGCTCACCTGGACCGTGGTGTGGACCGTCTCCTGCGTCGCGCTCTCCTTCGTGCTCGGACTCGCACTCGCCACCATGCTCAACCGCAGGCTGGCGGGCCGCTCCCTCTACCGGATGGCGCTCATCCTGCCGTGGGCCGTGCCGGCCTTCGTCTCCGTCTTCACCTGGCGGCTCCTCTTCAACGAGAAGAAGGGCCTCCTGAACAAGATTCTCGAAGGCGGCGGCATCGACGCGGTCCCGTGGCTGAACGACCCCACCTGGGCCAAGATCTCGGTGATCACCGTCAACGTCTGGCTCGGCGTGCCCTTCATGCTGGTGGCCATGCTCGGCGGCCTGCAGTCCATCCCCGGTGAGCTCTACGAGGCCGCCGAGATGGACGGCGCGGGCGCCTGGCAGCGCTTCCGCCACATCACCCTGCCGGGGCTGCGCACCGTCGCCGGCACGGTGATCCTGATCAGCGGCATCTGGACCTTCAACATGTTCCCGGTGATCTTCCTGCTGACCCGCGGCGGACCGGGAGACGCCACCGAGATCCTGGTGACGTACGCCTATCGGCTCTCGTTCGTCGTCAGCCCCCGCGACTTCGCGGGCTCCGCCGCCTGGGGCGTGCTCATCCTTGCCCTCCTGTCGATCATCGCGGTGGCCTACCGCCGCGCCCTCCGCAAGCAGGGAGAGGTGTGGTGACCACCGTGCCGAACCGACTCAAGGAGAAGAAGCGGAAGGTCAGGGGACGCGACGAGCGCGGACCGCTCGCCTCCGTGGGCCTGCACCTCACGCTGCTGCTCGCCAGTGCCGTCGCGGTGCTGCCCCCGCTGTGGCTCCTGGTCACCTCGTTCAAGCCGGAGAGCGAGGCCTTCTCCACCGACCTGGTCAAGGACTTCACCCTCGGCAACTACGACCACGTCCTCAACGACACCGAGTTCCCGAACTGGCTCCTCAACTCGCTCGTCGTGGTGGGCCTGACCACGGTGATCGGCGTCTTCATCGCGGCCACGACCGGCTACGCGGTGAGCCGCTTCAAGTTCCCCGGCATGCGGCCGCTGATGTGGCTGCTCCTGATCACCCAGATGTTCCCCGTCGCGGTGCTGATCGTGCCGCTGTACAACCTGCTGGCAAACCTCGGCCTGCTCAACCAGCCCATCGGCCTCGTCGTCACCTATCTGACGATCGCCGTGCCGTTCTGCGCCTGGATGATGAAGGGGTACTTCGACACCATCCCGGTCGAGATCGACGAGGCGGGACGGGTCGACGGGCTCAACCCGTTCGGCACCTTCTGGCGGCTCATCGTGCCGCTCGCCAAGCCGGGCCTCGCCGTCACCGGGTTCTACAGCTTCATCACCGGCTGGGCCGAAGTCGCCTACGCCTCGGCGTTCATGACCGGTGAGGAGAACCTCACGCTCGCCGGCGGCCTGCAGACCTTCGTCAACCAGTACACCAGCGACTGGGGTTCGCTGACCGCGTCCGCGGTGATCGTCGCGGTACCCGCCGCGATCATCTTCGGCTTCGCCCAGCGCCACCTGGTCTCCGGTCTGACGGCGGGCGCGACGAAGTCCTGAGGCGTCCTGTCTCCGAGACGTCCCTCTCCACGGCGTCCCGCCGCTCCACCCCACTCGATCCCAGGGAAGACATGACCCAGCACCTCGCTGCCCCTGCCGCCGCCGCCACCGAGACACAGCCGGACTGGTGGCGCGACGCGGTGATCTACCAGGTGTACCCGCGCAGCTTCGCCGACGGCAACGGCGACGGCATGGGCGACCTGGCGGGCGTCCGCAGCCGGCTGCCGTACCTCAGGGACCTCGGCGTCGACGCCGTCTGGCTCAGCCCCTTCTACGCGTCACCGCAGGCCGACGCCGGGTACGACGTCGCCGACTACCGGGCCATCGACCCGATGTTCGGCAGTCTCCTGGACGCCGACGCCGTCATCCGCGACGCCCACGGGCTGGGGCTGCGCATCATCGTGGACCTGGTGCCCAACCACTCCTCCGACCGCCACGACTGGTTCCGGCGCGCCCTCGCCGAGGGGCCGGGATCCCCGCTGCGGGAGCGCTACCACTTCCGCCCCGGCAGGGGCCGCGACGGTGAACTCCCGCCCAACGACTGGGAGTCCATCTTCGGCGGCTCCGCCTGGACCCGGGTGCCCGACGGCGAGTGGTACCTGCACCTCTTCGCGCCCGAACAGCCCGACTTCAACTGGGACCACCCCGCCGTCCGGGACGAGTTCCGCTCCATCCTGCGCTTCTGGCTCGACATGGGCGTCGACGGCTTCCGCGTCGACGTCGCGCACGGCCTGGTCAAGGAGGCCGGGCTGCCCGACATCGGCAGCGCCGACCAGCTCAAGCTGCTCGGCAACGACGTGATGCCGTTCTTCGACCAGGACGGCGTGCACGAGATCTACCGCAGCTGGCGGCAGGTCCTGGAGGAGTACGAGGGTGCCCGCATCCTCGTGGCCGAGGCGTGGACCCCGACCGTCGAACGCTCCGCGCACTACGTGCGCCCCGACGAGATGCACCAGGCCTTCAACTTCCAGTATCTGGGCACCTCGTGGGACGCGGAGGAGCTGCGCGCGGTCATCGACGTGTCGCTGGCCGCGATGCGTCCGGTGGGGGCGCCCGCCACCTGGGTGCTCTCCAACCACGACGTCACCCGGCACACCACCCGGCTCGCCAACCCGCCCGGCATGGGCACCCAGCTGCGGACGGCCGGTGACCGGGAGCTGGGCCTGCGCCGCGCCCGCGCCGCGACCCTGCTGATGCTCGCGCTGCCCGGCTCCGCCTACCTGTACCAGGGCGAGGAGCTCGGCCTGCCCGACGTCACCGACCTGCCCGACGAGGTGCGCCAGGACCCGTCGTTCCTCCGGGCCGCGGGCCAGGACGGCTTCCGGGACGGCTGCCGGGTGCCCATCCCGTGGACCACCGAGGGGTCGTCGTACGGCTTCGGCGCGGGCGGCAGCTGGCTCCCGCAGCCGGCCGGCTGGGGCGAGCTGAGCGTGCAGGCGCAGACCGGCGACCCCGGCTCGACCCTGGAGCTGTACCGCAGCGCGCTCGCTCTGCGCCGCGCGGAGCCGGGGCTCGGCGCGGGCACCGCCGTCGAGTGGCTCGACGCCCCCGCAGGGGTGCTCGCCTTCGCCCGCGAGGGCTTCGTGTGCACCGTGAACACCACCGGCGAACCCGTACGGATCCCGGCACCGGGCAAGGTCCTGCTGGCCGTCGAGGAGACGGAGGTCGTGGACGGGACGGTGGTCCTGCCCGCCGACACCACCGTCTGGTGGACGGTGTGACGCTGCCCGCCACGCCGCGGGACGCCCACCGGGGCGCCCCGCGGCTCCTGGACATCGCCGCCCAGGCGGGGGTCAGCGAGGCCACCGCGAGCCGGGTGCTCAACGGCAGGGCCGGGGTGGCGGCGGGCACCCGGCGCCGGGTCCTCGCCGCCCTCGACGTCCTCGGCTACGAGCGGCCCACCCGGCTGAAACGGCGCAGCGCCGGCCTGGTCGGCCTGGTCATCCCCGAGCTGACCAACCCGATCTTCCCCGCCTTCGCGCAGGCCATCGAGCAGGTCCTGGCCGGCCACGGCTACACCCCGATGCTCTGCACCCAGATGCCGGGCGGCGCCACCGAGGACGAGCTGGTCGAGCAGCTGGAGGACCGCGGGGTCAGCGGCATCATCTTCCTCTCGGGCCTGCACGCCGACCTGACGGCCGACCCCACGCGCTACCGTGAACTGGCCCACCGCAAGGTGCCGTTCGTCCTCGTCAACGGCTACAACGAGAACATCCCGGCCTCCTTTGTCTCGCCCGACGACCGCTCGGCCGTACGGATGGCGGTGCGCCACCTCGTCGACCTGGGGCACGAGCGGATCGGTCTGGCCGTCGGGCCGACCCGGTACGTCCCCTCCCTGCGCAAGGCGGAGGCGTTCACCGCCGCCCTGCACGGCATGCTCGGCCTGCCCGCGGCCGAGGCCGAACGGCTGGTGCGGCGCACCCTGTTCACGGTCGAGGGCGGACAGGCGGCGGCCGGCGCGCTCCTCGGCCTCGGCTGCACGGCGATGGTCTGCGGCAGCGACCTGATGGCGCTCGGCGCCGTCAGGACGGTGCGCGAACGCGGCCTGACCGTGCCCGGCGACGTCTCCGTGGTCGGCTTCGACGACTCCCAGCTCATCGCCTTCACCGATCCGCCGCTGACCACCGTGCGCCAGCCGGTGCGGGCGATGGCGACCGCCGCGGTGGGGGCGCTCCTGGAGGAGATCGGCCACAACCCCGTGCAGCGCACGGAGTTCGTCTTCCAGCCCGAGCTGGTCGTACGGGGATCCACCGCGCAGGCCCGTGCGCAGAGGGTTGACCGCGCATAGAGGGCGCCCTACGGTCCAACTCGCAACAAGTTTCCATGACTTGCTGCAAGAGCCTTCAACGCCCGGGAGGTACCCCATGACCGGCCGCCCCACGCAGCCCCGCAGACTCCTCGCCGCCGCGCTCGCCCTCGTGGCGGGCGCCGCGGGCGCTCTCGTCGCCGAGGCCCCCGCCGCCCAGGCGGCACCGCCCGGCGCCAAGGACGTCACCGCCGTCCTCTTCGAGTGGAAGTACGCGTCGGTGGCGAAGGCCTGTACGACGCAACTCGGTCCGTACGGCTACGGCTACGTGCAGGTGTCGCCGCCGCAGGAGCGCATCCAGGGTGACGCATGGTGGGCCGCCTACCAGCCCGTCAGCTACAAGATCGGTACCAGGCTCGGCAACCGCGCCGACTTCGAGCGGATGGTCGACACCTGCCACTCCGCCGGGGTGAAGGTCGTCGCCGACGCGGTCATCAACCACATGACCAACGCCTCGGGCACCGGCTCCGCAGGCTCCCGCTTCACCAAGTACGACTACCCCGGCACCTACTCCGCCGCCGACATGGACGACTGCAAGGCCCCCATCAGCGACTACCGGAACCGGTGGAACGTCCAGCACTGCGAACTGGGCGGCCTGGCCGACCTGGACACCGGCGAGGAGTACGTGCGCGGCCGCATCGCCGGCTACCTGAACGACCTGCTCTCCCTCGGCGTGGACGGCTTCCGTATCGACGCGGCCAAGCACATCCCCGTCGACGACCTGAAGAACATCAAGTCGCGGCTGACCGACCCGGGCGTCCACTGGAAGCAGGAGACCCTGTACGGGGCGGGCGAGGCGGTCTCGCCGGACGAGTACACCGCCACCGGCGACCCCCAGGAGTTCCGCTACGGCTGGGACCTGAAGCGGGTCTTCAAGGACGAGAAGCTCGCCTACCTCAAGAACTTCGGCGAGGGCTGGGGGTACCTGCCGAGCGGCTCGGCCTCGGTGTTCGTCACCAACCACGACACCGAGCGGCACGGCCAGACCCTCAGCTACAAGGACGGCGCCGACTACACCCTCGCGCACGTCTTCATGCTGGCCTGGCCCTACGGCTCGCCCGACGTGCACTCCGGCTACGAGTTCAGCGACATCGACGCCGGGTCGCCCGACGGCGGGCTGGTCAAGGCCTGCTACAGCGACGGCTGGAAGTGCCAGCACGCGTGGCCGGAGATCCGCTCCATGGTCAAGCTCCGCAACACCGCGCGCGGAGCCGCCGTCACCGACTGGTGGGACAACGGCGACGACGCCATCGCCTTCGGCCGGGGCGACAAGGCGTACGTGGTCATCAACCACGAAGGGGCCACCGTCGAGCGCACCTTCCAGACGTCCCTGGCGGCGGGCACCTACTGCGACGTGCAGAGCGGCCGGAAGGTCGGCGTGGACGGCTCGGGTCGGTTCACCGCCTCGGTCGCACCGAACACGGCGCTCGCGCTGCACACCGGGGCCAAGGGCTGCTGACCCCGCCCCCTCCGACCGGCCGTCCGGCCCGCCTGTGTCCCCGCCGCCGGGCGGCCGCACCCCTCCGCGTACCGGCCGCGGCCTCCCGCACCGCAACCCCTGAACGCCTCCGACCCCGCAAGGAGAAGCTGACGTGACCGGCTCCCCGCGCCGCGCCGCCGTGACCGTGGCCGTCGCCCTGCTCGCCGCCTGTGCGCCCCTGAGCGCGTCGGCGGCGGCCCCGCCCCGCGCGCCCGCCGCACCGGACGCGGCGGCCGGGCCTGCCGACGGCCTCGACCTGTCGACGTCCCGGGCCCAGTGGATCGACCGCTCCACGCTGGCCTGGGACGGCGCCACCGGCACCGGGCACGAGCTGTGGTACGCGCGCCGCGGGGGCCTCACCGTCAAGGACGGCGAGCTGAGCGGCGCGGCCCGAAGGCTGCGCCTCACTCCGGTCGAGGGAGGCCTCACCCATGCCCAGAAGGCGAGGTTCCCGCACCTGAAGGACTACGCCGCCTTCACCGTCGACCGCCGCGACCGCGACCGGGTCCGCGCCGCGCTCACCGGCCAGCTCGTCGCCACCGGGCGCTCCGCCGACGGCACCCTGCGCGCCGCCACCGGCGTACAGACCCAGGGCGTCCTCGACGACCTGTACGCCGCCTCCGCCGGCCCGGCGCGGCTCGGCCCGCGCTTCGTCCACGGCCGGGTCACCCTCGCGGTCTGGGCGCCCACGGCGCAGCACGTCGCGCTGGACATCGGCGGCCGCACCGTTCCGATGCGCCGGGACCGGGCGTCGGGGGTGTGGTCGGTGACCGGCCCCGGCCACTGGCGGGGCAAGGCGTACCGGTACGTCGTGCGGGTGTGGGCGCCGAGCGCGGGCAAGGTCGTCACGAACAGGGTGACCGACCCGTACTCGACCGCCGTGACCGGCGACTCCCTGCGGAGCCTCGCCGTCGACCTCGCCGACCCGGGGCTCGCCCCCAGGGGCTGGTCCGGGCTGCGCAAGCCGAAGGCGACCCCGCTGCGCGACGCGCAGATCCAGGAACTGCACATCCGCGACTTCTCCGTCGAGGACCGCACATCGGACCATCCCGGCCGGTACCTGGCGTTCACCGACGAGCACTCCGCCGGCATGCGGCACCTGCGCGACCTCGCCCGCGCCGGGACCTCCTACGTGCACCTGCTGCCGGCCTTCGACATCGGCACCGTCCCCGAACGGGCGTCGGACCAGGCGACCCCGGACTGCGACCTGCCGTCGTACGCCCCCGACTCCGCGGCACAACAGGCCTGCGTGTCCAAGAGCGCGGCCGACGACGCGTACAACTGGGGCTACGACCCCCTGCACTACACCGTCCCGGAGGGCTCGTACGCGAGCGACCCGGACGGGACCCGGCGCACCGTCGAGTTCCGCAGGATGGTGCAGGGGCTCAACGGCGCGGGGCTGCGCACGGTCATGGACGTCGTCTACAACCACACCGTCGCGAGCGGCCAGGACGAGAAGTCCGTGCTCGACAGGATCGTGCCCGGCTACTACCAGCGCCTGGAAGCCGACGGCACCGTGGCCACGTCCACCTGCTGCGCCAACACGGCCCCCGAGAACGCCATGATGGGCAAGCTGGTCGTCGACTCGGTCGTCACCTGGGCCAGGCAGTACAAGGTCGACGGCTTCCGCTTCGACCTGATGGGGCACCACCCGAAGGCGAACATCCTCGCCGTCCGCAAGGCCCTGGACGAGCTGACCGTGGCGAAGGACGGCGTCGACGGCAGGAGCATCGTCCTGTACGGCGAGGGCTGGAACTTCGGTGAGGTCGCCGACGACGCGCGCTTCGTGCAGGCCACGCAGCAGAACATGGCGGGCACCGGCGTCGCGACCTTCTCCGACCGCTCCCGCGACGCGCTGCGCGGCGGCGGCCCCTTCGACGAGGACCCTCGCGTACAGGGCTTCGCCAGCGGCCTCTACACCGACCCCAACTCCGCGCAGGCGAACGGCACTCCGGCCGAACAGAAGGCCCGGCTCCTCCACTACCAGGACCTCATCAAGGTGGGCCTGTCCGGCAACCTCGCCGGCTTCACCTTCCGGGACTCCGCCGGTGTGACGGTCAAGGGCGCGGACGTCGACTACAACGGCGCGCCCGCCGGTTACGCGGCGGCCCCCGGCGACGCACTCTCCTACGCCGACGCGCACGACAACGAAACCCTCTACGACGCGCTCGCCTTCAAGCTGCCCGAGGGCACCCCGGCGGCCGACCGCGCCAGGATGCAGCTCCTGGCGATGGCCACGGCCACCCTGTCCCAGGGCCCGGCGCTCTCCCAGGCCGGCACGGACCTGCTGCGCTCGAAGTCCCTGGACCGCAACTCCTTCGACAGCGGCGACTGGTTCAACGCCATCCACTGGAACTGCCGGACCGGCAACGGCTTCGGCCGCGGGCTGCCACCGGCCGCCGACAACAGGGCCAAGTGGCCTTACGCGAAGCCCCTGCTGACGTCATCACCCTCGCTGACCCCGGGCTGCGCGCAGATCAACGGCACGTCGGCCGCGTACCGGGACCTGCTGAGGATCCGCACCACCGAGCCCGCCTTCTCCCTTGCGACGACCGAACAGGTCCAGTCGGCGCTCTCCTTCCCGCTCTCCGGCACCCGGGCCGAGACACCGGGCGTCATCACCATGAAGCTGGACGACCTGGTCGTCGTCCTCAACGCGAGCCCGCGGACCCAGCGGCAGCGCGTCACCGCCGTGCGCGGCGCCCGGTACGCCCTGCATCCGGTGCAGGCGTCCGGCGCCGACGCGAGGGTCAAGTCAGCCTCCTACGAGCGCAGTTCGGGGGACTTCACGGTCCCCGCGCGCACCGTGGCCGTCTTCAAGCGAGGGTGAGCAGGGGGAGAACTGTCGACGCCGCTCAGCACAGCAGGAGCGCCGCCTGCCAGGGCAGTTCGCCGCTCGGCGCGTCCGGGGCCGTCGCGCCGCGCAGGGCGAGCGCGGCACCCGCCGCCCCGTCGAGGAAGCCGGGACGGTGCACAACGGCGGGCCCTCCGGGGGCGGCGGCGGGCCAGAGGAAGGGGTGGGCCGGGTCGGCCGCGCGCGCCAGGGCGTCGGCCAGCGCCGGCAACCGCGCCGCCAGTTCCGCCCCGCCGGGCTCGCGCGCCATCAGGGCCACGATCGTGGTGAGCCCCGCCAGGCCGTGGCAGAGCGTGGGGTCACCTGAGGCGCGGTCCGGGCCCCGGTGGTCGCACACCGCGGCGACCGCGGCGACCGCCTGGCGGTTCCACTCCGTCTCCTTGAGGGCCAGCGCGGCGAGTTGGAGGGCGCGGGCGACACCGGGCGTGCCGTAGCACCAGCCGCTACGGGCCTCCGCCAGCGCGGGACGGCCACCGGCGGCCGCCGCCAACTCCGCGTCGAGCGGGACGATGTTGGGCCAGCCCGTGCCGGCCGGGTCGCGCCGGTCGAGGAGCCACTCGGCGATGGTGCGGATGGCCCGCTCCTGGCCCGGCACCCGCACGCCGGCGCGATGAGCGAGGGACAGCAGGGCGAGCGGCCCGGGGATGCCGTGCGCGAGACCGGCGTTGAAGTGGCCGCCGGGAATCCCGTCCGGCTCGCTGAGCAGGATCGGATCGGCGGTCCACCAGCCGGGCACGGTGCGGCCGCCCGGTTCGGTGACCGGGCGGGTGAGGGCGACGAGGTGGGAGAGGACCAGCTCGGTGGTCGCGCGGTGCCCGGGCCCGGCGGCCAGGAGCAGCCGCCCGATGCCGGAGAGCCCGGCGATCACGTCATAACCGGCCATCCTGGCCCCGCCCGTCCCCGCCGCGACCCGGGCGGCGTCCTCCGCCACCAACCGCCGTGCCAGCAGGGCGACTTGGTCGTCGAGACGGTCCAGGAGCGCGGCGTACTCGCCGGGCCGGGTGACCGCGGTCCTCGCGGCGAAGGCGACCGCGGGCAGCCCCGCGTACAGCCCCTCCCGCGCGGTCCTGCGCACCCCGCTGACGGCCGCCGACAGATGGGCGTGCGCGACGGCGGCGTAGCCGTGGTCGCCGTGGGCCAGTGCCGCGAACAGGAGCCCCACCCCGGCGTGGCCGTCCGCGAGGGACTGGGGATGCCACAGCGAGCGGGTGGTGGCGGGCCCGGGTGGCTCGGCGGCGGTCACCCGCTCGGCCAGCGCCACCGGATCGGCCATGCGCTCCGCGAGCCGCGCGAGAAGGTCCTCGGTCATGCGTGTGCCCTTTCCCGGTCCAGGTGCGCCCGGACCGCGCCGCGGGCCACCGCGAGGGTCTGCGCCTCGGCCGTACGGTCCGTGCCGAGACGCCGGTTGGCGTGCATATGGACGAGGGAGGCGAGCACCGCGTCGGGAGAGACGGTCAGGGTGCCCCGCTCCTCCTCGGCGCGCACCAGCCGCCCGAACCGCTCCGGCGCCGCGAGCAGCGGCAGCGTTGCCGGGTCCGGCCGCCCCTCGGCGGTGATCGTGGCGAGCGCCGTCCTCCTGCGGGCCGCGAACGCCTTGTGGTGCAGCTCGCGTTTGGGGTACGTGGCGATCAGCCACTGCCGCCAGTCGCCGCCGTAGCCCCGGTGGAAGGCCCGTACCAGCTCGGTCACGTCGTACGCGGTGGACAGGATCCGGTCGTCGGCGGGCGCCGTGAGCCGGTCGAGGACCAGGTGGCTGTCGGCGTGGAACACCTCCTCGGCCGCGTGCAGCAGCGTCGGGCCGCCGTAGCGCTCGGTCTCGGGGGAGTAGCTGTCCAGGCGCAGTCCCCGGGCGAGCCCGTCGGCGGCGAGCCGCCCGGCCAGTTCGTGCAGGCGGGGCAGGAGCACGCCGTTGAGCAGCGCGGGGTCGCCGTGCAGCCGCAGCCGCAGATGCGGGTCCGGATCGGCGTATCGGATGAAGAACCACCGGTCGACACCCTCCGGCCCGCCGTCGGGGCCGGTGAGGAACGCGCGCAGCGGCCCGGTCAGGAGTTCGTCCTGACGCTCGGCGGAGGCGTAGAGCGCCGCGTACAGCCAGGGGCCGCCGGGGGCGATCTCGCCGGTGCCGCGGCGGGTCACCGGACGCGTGACGCGGGGGGAGGGGGCGGGCGGTGCGGCGGGCCGGGCGGCATCCGTCCCGGGGGCGTGCCCCCTGGCCCCGGCCTGCTGGGGCGCGGGCGCGCGCGGCGTCAGCGTCACCACGGCCTCCGCCTCGTGGGCGCCACCGGGCCCGTGCAGCCAGCCGCCGTCGCTGTCCTGGCTGAGGGGCGGTTCGTGGACGACGGCCACGCCCTCGCGCGCGCACTCGCGGCCCAGGATCTCCCGGTGGGAGGGGACGGCGAGGTTGAGGGGGATGCGATGGTCGCCGAGGGTGAGCAGGACGTGGTCGGGCACGCGCCACAGGGCACGCCACTCGTCGAGGGGCGGACCGGCCGCGTCGAGACGCCAGCGGGCCGGGGTGAGGAGAGTGCGGCCGGTGCGCACGGCGGGGAGGAACGGCAGGTCCTCCGCGGCGCCCCACTCCCACAGCCGCCACTGCCGGCGCCCGAACGCGGCGGCCTCCACGAGGAAGCGCACCGCGTTGGGCGCGGCCAGTTCGCGGTTGAGGACGTGCAGCGCCGACGGGGTCAGCTCGCGGCCGAGCTCCGTGGAGACGATCCGGAACCCCTCGGAGTCGGCGCTCACGGCGATCGAGTCGAGCGTGAGGTCGGTGACGCCGGGCGCGGCAGGACCGGGGTGGGCGCCGACGACCAGCCGCCCGTCCAGCCAGGTCGGCACCTGGGCGACGTTGGCGTGCCGGTGCTGCGACGCCTGGTGGTGGACCTGCACGGACAGTCGCCCGGGGGTCTCGCGCGCGGAGCGCACGACGTCCCGGATCGCCTCGCGCCGGTCGGGCGGGAAGAGGTGTGCGAAGCGGCCCATCAGGCCACCGGAGGCACCGGCCGCGCCGCCGAGGACCAGGGTGAAGTCGCCCCGGTCCACGGCGTCGGCGGACTCCGCCGCGATCTGCACGACGAGTTCGAGGGCGGACGGCCGCACGGTGGCGTCGGCCGCCTCGTCGCGGTCGGCCTCCTCGAATCTGCGCAGCACATCCTCGTCGAGGACGACCTCGCGCGCCCCGCGCGCCTGCGCCTCGGCGGCGAGGCCCAGCAGCAGGCGCCGGCGCTCGGGCCCGGGAGGCACGGGGCCCGGGTCGGGGCGGTGGCTCGGGGGCAGCCGGTACCCGGCCGGGGCGCCGAGGCCGATGTCGGGGTCCAGGACCTCCTTGACGGGGACGTGGCGTCCGAGGCCGTAGCGCTCCACGAAGTCCTGGTGGTATGCGGTGAGCCGGCCGGGGCCGGGTGGCGAGAGGCGCCACAGGGCCGTGGCGGCACGCTCCAACTCCCTGGCCACGGCGTGCGAGAGGACGGCCGTGCCGTCGAGGCGGAGGTCCACCTGGACGGTGTGGGACGGGGCGGTCGGGGCGGTGGTCGCGGCACGGCTCGCGGCACCGGTTCCGGGGCCCTCGGCGGCGCGTTCGAGTGCCGCGCGCCAAGCGGCCCGGCCCTCCCCGAGCGGCGTACGGCGGTACGCGTCCAGTGACGCGTGCAGCTCCCCGACCCACCGGGCGGCGGGCGTGGCCGCCGGCAGCAGTGCCTCGACGTGGGCGAGCGGGTCGGGGGCGTCCAGCGGCGGGCGAAATTCGGTCAGGAGGACCTCCGCGCCGATCAACTGGGCGACGAGGCGCGCCACGGCCCCCTCGGGCGCGCCGGGGAAGCGCGACTCGACCTCCCGCACCAGGTCTGCGCAGCGGACGGGGCGCGCGGCGGCCTCGACCACGGCACGGACGACCGGGGTGTGGCGGAGGGTCCGGGAGGCGGGACGATTCCCCGCCGTACCCGCCGAAGCCGATGTACCCGCCCCACCCGCGGCCCCTGGCGCCCCGGCCGGGGCGAACGGCAGGACCAGGCGCCCGCCGCGCACGAAGCACAGCCCGTTCACCACCACGCTGAGCCCTGTGTGCACGGCCGGGTCGCGTTCCCACGCGGCGACCAGGCCCGCAAGCCACCCGGCGTCGGGACGCACCGCCCGGTGCCCGGCGCCGGTCAGCTCGCCCTTGGTGGCCTCGCCGAAGGAGCCCCACAGGACGCCCGCGAGCAGGCCGAAGGGCGTGGGCCGGGAGGCGGCCCTGAGCAGATAGCGGGTCACGGCCCGGTGCGCCTTGCGCAGCTCGGCGGCGGCCACGGGGGAGTCGGCGCGGACGGCGTCGAGGGTGCGGGCGAGCGAGGGGCTGGAGACGTCGAGGGCCTCCCGGAACCGTGGGTCGTCCAGCAACTCCAGGAGCTGCCGGCGGATTTCACCGGGCGCTACGGAAGTGCCGCCCGGCCCGGCCGGCTCCGCCCCCGGGTCCTCGGCGTCCCGCCACGTCGCCCGGACGCTCGACCGGGGCAGCAGCGGCGCCCGCAGCAGCACCCCCTCCGCACAGCGAAACATCGGTTCCGCGCTCTGCTCAGGCCGCATTTCCGCCGCGTCCCCCACTCCGTGCACCATGAAACGGGCCGAGAAATACCCGATTCCTCCTGCCCCGGGAATGTCGCCACAGTAACCCCGGTACGCCCTTACCGGTACCCCTTGACTCCGTCCGCTATCCGTACCTAGATTCCGATTGTGCCGCCACAGTGCGGTGATTGGGCAGGTTCCACAGGTTTCACAGGTTCGACTGGTTTCCGAGGAAGGAATTCCCATGTCCGAAAACACGACGCAGGACCTCTTCGACATCGACCTCACCGAAATGGCGATCCAGGACGTCGACGCCGAGAGCGCCGCGGGCGGCTTCTCCGACGAGTCCCGCTTCCGTACGTGCACGACCTGCGCCCTCTGCTGACAGCGGCCGGGTGAGGGCCGGTCCCGGCGGCTTCCCGTACCGCCGGGACCGGCTCCCGCCGTTTCGGGGGTGCCCCCGACGGCGGCGCGCACTGCCCTTTCGGGCAACGCCGTTTGTGCGGTCGGGCAGGATCGCGGCGATAGATGGCGACACCATTGACGCGGCGCGCCTTTCGGGTCACGCTTTCCTGAGGAGTTCTGTCGGGTCGAATTCATGCGGGCCCGAAAAGCGAAAAGCCGACGCCCGTGGAAGAGGATTCCGGGCGTCGGCTTTCGAAGGGCTGACCGGCTATGTGAGCCGGCCGAAGTTGTCCCCGAAAGTCCACCCCTTCGAACCGTCCCAGTTGATGGACCAGGTCATCAGGCCCTTGAGGGCGCCGCCGTAGTGGTTCCAGGCCTGGGCGACCAGGCTCGGGGACATGTAGCCGCCGCCGGCGCCCGGCTGGGCGGGGAGGCCGGGGACCTGCTTGTCGTAGGGGACCTTGATCGTGGTGCCCTGGATGACCAGGCCCTTGTTGAGGCAGTCGGTCTGGGCGGTGAAGCCCTGGACGGTGCCGGCGGAGTAGGAGTCGCCGGAGCAGCCGTACATGCTGCCGTTGTAGTACTGCATGTTCAGCCACCACAGGCGGCCGTTGTCCGCGTACTTCTTGACGATGGGGAGGTACGCGCCCCAGATCGATCCGTAGACCACGCTGCCGCCGGTCACGAACGCCGTCTCGGGCGCCATCGTGAGGCCGAAGCCCGCGGGCATCTTGGCGAGCACGCCGTCGATGATGCGGATCAGGTTGGTCTGCGAGGGGGAGAGCTGGTTGATGTTGCCGCTGCCCACCAGGCCGGTCTCGATGTCGATGTCGATGCCGTCGAAGTTGTACTTCTTCAGGATCGGCACGATCGTCTCGACGAAGCGGTCGGCGACCTTGCTCGAGCTCAGGTCGATCCCGGCCGCGGCGCCGCCGATGGACATGAGGATGGTCGCGCCGTCCGCCTTGGCCTGGCACATCTCGGCCGGCGTCGCGACCTTCACGGTGGCGTCCATGCCGTCCTCCCACAGGACGGTGCCGTCGGAGCGGATGACGGGGAACGCCGCGTTGATCACGTTGTAGCCGTGCTGGCGCATCCGCGGGTCGGTGATCGGGGTCCAGCCGAACGGCGGATGCACGCCGTTGGACGCGCCGTCCCAGTTCTCCCAGTACCCCTGGAGCACCTTGCCGGCCGGTTTCGGCTTCGGCGCGCAGGTGTCCGCCTGGGGCGCGGCCCGGCGTTCCGTGGGCGGGGCGGGGGCCGCCGAGGCGACGGCCGGCAGTTGTGCGGCACAGGCCAGTGCCAGGGCGGACCCCAGCAGGCGTAACGTCCGACCGATCACGCTGTGCTCCCTGGGTGCGGTGGGGACCTGGAGACGTGTCTGGTGCGGTGCGTCAACCTAGGCTGGACCAGACCAGTCGTCAATAGGTCTGTACCAAAGGGGAGTTGGCCGGACGAGTGGATACGGCGCGGCGGGCCGGCGGGAACGGCCGGCGTCAGCCGTCCACCGGCAGGCCCTGCGGCTCCTTGATCCGCTTCATGATGATCTGCGAGTTGACCTCCGTGACGCCCGCGAGCGCCGTGAGCCGCTCGATCCAGAGCCGCTCGTACGCGGCGAGGTCCGCGACCGCGATGCGCAGCAGGCAGCCGGGGCTCCCGAACAGGCGGTGCGCCTCGATGACGTCCGGGATCTCCTGGAGCGCCGCCTCGAACGCCTCGACCGTCCCGCGGTCGCGGCGCACCTCGATGGAGACGAGCACCTCGAAGCCCCGGCCGACCGCCTCCGGGGCGACGACCGCGCGATATCCCTGGATCACGCCGTCCAGCTCCAGCTGCCGCACCCGCCGCATGCACGGCGACGGGCTCAGGCCCACCCGCGCGGCCAGCTCCTGATTGGTCAGCCGCCCGTCGTTCTGCAGCTCGCGCAAGATACTGCGGTCGATCTCATCCATGGCGCAATTATCCACCACGTATATTGCGGAACCGCCTGAATTTGGCAAACACATTGCGCTCTGTTCGACCTATCCTTGCGCCGAGGCTGCCCCATCGCTCGGGGGCTGATGGTCCTCAGGATCCCCGGGAGGTACGCAGACGTGGAAGCACAGGCGCGACGGATCGTCGTCATCAGCACCGGCGGGACGATCGCCAGCCGCTGGCAGGGGACCGGCTTCGCCGCCGACGCCCCCGGCCGCGAGGTGCTCGCCACCGCCTCGATACCGCACGGCATAGCCTCCGAGGTCATCGACCTGTTCAACGTGAACAGCCCCCGGCTGACCTCCGCCCAGCAGCTCACCCTGCTGCGCACCGTGCGCGAGGTCTTCGCCGACCCCGCCGTCGACGGCATCGTCGTCACCCACGGCACGGACACCCTCGAGGAGTCCGCCTACCTGCTCGACCTGCACCACGCCGACCCCCGCCCGGTCGTCTTCACCGGCGCCCAGAAGCCCCTCGGCGCCGAGGGCGGCGACGGGCCCGGCAACCTCTACGACGCGCTGCTCACCGCCGCCACCGTGCGCGACCTCGGGGTCCTGGTCGTCTTCGACGGCAAGGTGCACGCCGCGCGCGGCACCGTGAAGACCCAGACCCTCGCCACCGACGCGTTCGCCGACCCGTCCCGGCCGCCCGTCGGCAAGGTGGGCTTCGGCAAGGTGTCGGTCCTGAACCGCCCGGTGCGCCCCGAGCCGCTGCCGCTGCCCGCCGCCGTCCCCACCGGATCGCTGCCGCGCATCGACATGGTCATGCACCACGTCGACGCCGACCCGCTCTTCCTGGAGACGGCGGTCGAGGCCGGCGCCGAGGGCATCGTGCTGGTCGCCACCGGTGCCGGCAACGCGACCCCCGAGTTCGTCGCCGCCGTCACCGCCGCCATCGAGCGCGGCGTGGTCGTCGCCCTCACCACGCGCGTCCCGGCCGGCCCCGTCACCGAGATCTACACGCACGGCGGCGCCGTCGACCTCTCGGCCGCCGGAGCGGTCCTCACCGGCACGCTGCGCGCCGGGCAGGCGCGCAGCGCGGTCCTCGCGGCGCTGCTCTCCGCCACCGGACCGGCCGAGCGCACGGCTCAGCTGCGCCGCATCGTCGGTGAGACGGCACCTGCGGTCACGGACGACGCCACCGGCCAGGCCGCCTGAGCTCCCACCGCGAAAGACCGATCAGATTGCTGCGGGCCGGTTGTGGCTGGTCGCGCAGTTCCCCGCGCCCCTGACGGGGCGCTCCGCGCCGGAAGAGAACAGCACTATGAGCACCGCCCCCGCCCCCGCCGTCCGCCGCGAGCACGACCTGCTCGGCGACCGGGACGTCCCCGCCGACGCCTACTGGGGCATCCACTCCTTGCGCGCCACGGAGAACTTCCCCATCACGGGCATCCCGATCTCCGTGTACCCGCAGCTGATCGACGCGCTCGCCGCCGTCAAGGAGGCCGCCGCCCGCGCCAACGAGGAGCTGGGGCTCCTGCCGAAGGCCAAGGCCGACGCGATCGCCGCCGCCTGCCGGGAGATCCGCGCCGGACACCTGCACGACCAGTTCGTGGTCGACGTCGTCCAGGGCGGCGCGGGCACCTCCACCAACATGAACGCCAACGAGGTCGTCGCCAACCGGGCGCTGGAACTCCTCGGGCACCCCAAGGGCGCGTACGAACACCTGCACCCGAACGAGGACGTCAACCTCAGCCAGTCCACCAACGACGTCTACCCGACCGCCGTGAAGATCGCGACGGTCAGCGCGGTGCACGGGCTGCTGCGCGCGATGTCGGTCGTGCAGGACGCGTTCGCGGCGAAGGCGCTGGAGTTCCGCGACGTCCTGAAGATGGGGCGCACCCAGCTCCAGGACGCCGTGCCGATGACGCTGGGGCAGGAGTTCTCCGCGTACGCCGTGATGCTCGACGAGGACCGGATGCGGCTCGCCGAGGCCGTCGAGCTGGTCCACGAGATCAACCTCGGCGCCACCGCCATCGGCACCGGCCTCAACGCCCCCGCCGGGTACGCCGAGACGGCCCGCCGGCACCTCGCCGGGATCACCGGGATGCCGCTGGTGACCGCGGCGAACCTGGTCGAGGCGACGCAGGACTGCGGGGCGTTCGTGCATCTGTCCGGCGTCCTCAAGCGGATCGCGGTCAAGCTCTCCAAGAGCTGCAACGACCTGCGGCTGCTGTCGTCCGGGCCGCGCGCGGGCCTGAACGAGATCAACCTGCCGCCGGTGCAGGCCGGTTCGAGCATCATGCCGGGCAAGGTCAACCCGGTCATCCCCGAGGTGGTCAACCAGGTCGCCTTCGAGGTGATCGGCAACGACGTCACCATCACCATGGCCGCGGAGGCGGGCCAGCTCCAGCTCAACGCCTTCGAGCCGATCATCCTGCACTCCCTCGCGAAGAGCATCACCTCGCTGCGCGCGGCCTGTGTGACGCTCGCCGAGCGCTGCGTGGCGGGCATCACCGCCAACACGGAGGTGCTGCGCGCCTCGGTGGAGACGTCCATCGGCCTGGTCACCGCGCTCAACCCGTACATCGGCTACACCGCCGCCACGGAGATCGCGCGGGAGGCGCTGGCCACCGGGCGGGGTGTCGCCGAACTCGTCCTGGAGAAGGGGCTGTTGCCGCCGGAGCGGCTGGCGGAGCTGCTCACTCCCGAGCGGGTGGCCGGCGCGGCCTGAGCGGACCGGGGGCGCTCCGAAGCGCCCCCTACTCGGGCGCCAGGACGTCCAGCACCGCCCGGGCGGTGAACTCGGCGTGCCCGCCGGGGAACAGGAGCTCGGCGTCCGCGAACGCCGGGTCGTCGGCGTGGGCGGCCACGTAGGGGATCGCCACGCACCGCATCCCCGCCGCCCGGGCCGCCCTCGCGCCCGGCGCCGCGTCCTCGAAGACCACGCAGTCCGCGGGCTCCGCGCCGAGCAGCGCGGCCGCGGCGAGGAACACGTCGGGGGCGGGCTTGCCGCGCGGGACCTCCTCGGCGGAGACGAACGTGGTCAGCCGGGCGTCCAGGCCCGTGCCGGCCAGGATCGCCGCGATGGCCGGCCGGGACGACCCGGACGCCACGGCCATCGGCACCCCCGCCTCGTACAGTCGCTCGACGAGCTCGCGCATCTCCGGGTAGACGTGGGTGCCGGCGCGGGCGAGCGCCAGATAGCGGCGGTCGAGGTCGGCGATGAGCTCGGTCACCGGGGCCTCGATCCCGTACTCGGTCCTCCACAGCGCGAGCGTCTCGTGGGAGCTGATGCCCACGAACCGCTCGTTGTCGGCCCACGTGTACTCCCGGCCGGTGCGGTCCGCGAGGAGCGCCCGCGAGGCCTCGAAGTAGTGGGGCTCACTGTCCACGAGGGTGCCGTCGAGGTCGAAGACGACCGAGGTGCTGCCGAAGGTGCTCATGACCTCCAGCATGCCAAACCGCCAGGTCATCCCGGTCCGGCGGCCGACCTGCCCACCGATTCGACCAGCGGGAGCAGCCGGTGCGGCACCCGCTCGCGCAGCGCCATCTCGGTACGGGTGCGGACCACGCCCGGCAGGTTGATGAGCCGCTGGATGACGTCCTCCAGATGGCCGTTGTCCCGGGCGGCGACCCGGGTCAGCAGATCCCCGCCGCCCGTGATCGAGTGCGCCTCGATGATCTCCGGCACGGCGGCGAGCGCGTCCCCCACCTCGTCCAGGTGCCCCTGGGTGACCTCGATGTGCACGAAGGCGAGCACCGGATGGCCGAGCGCGGCGGGCGAGAGGAACGGCCCCGTGCCGGTGATCACCCCGTCCCGCTCCATCCGGTCGAGCCGGGCCTGCAGGGTCCCGCGGGCGATCCCGAGGATGCGCGCGTACTCACGCAGACTGGTACGCGGCTGCTCGAGCAGCAGCCGAAGAATACGGGTGTCGAGTTCGTCGACGGCCATGGTCGCAGGCTCTCCCAGATGAGCGGGGGTGATCGCAGGCGACTGTAGCCGCCGGACCGGCCGGTGCGGGCACCCCCGCCCGGATCACCGTGCTCGTGCCGGACGAGCACGGCGACCCAGGTGGTCCGGGAATCCGGGTGCTACTTCGGCGTCACCCACACCTGGCGCTTGTACGTGTTCGCCGAGTGCAGCTGGACCTTCGTGCTGTTGGCCGTGGAGCCACCCGTCACGTCGAGGACCTTGCCGGTCGCCACATGCACGATCTGGCCCTTCGCGTTCACCGACCAGCGCTGCGACGCCCCGCCGTTGCAGTCGTAGAGGCTGATCTTGTTGCCGTTGGTGTTCGCGTTGCGGTAGTTGTCCAGGCACTTGCCGAGCGCACGGAACTGGCCGTCCTGCTGCAGGATCCAGGACTGCGCCACGCCGCCGTTGCAGGTGTACAGCTGGATCTGCGTGCCGTTGGCCGCCTTGCCGCCCTTGACGTCCAGGCATTTGCGGCCGATGCCGGTGATCTTGCCCTGCGGGGCGAGCTTCGCGCCGCCGCCGCGCGCCAGGTAGCGCAGCCCCTGCATGTCGAACTGCTGGACGTAGTTGCCCGCCCGCTTGTCCTGGTAGGCGCTGATGGGCGTGCACATCACCGGGGTCTCGCCGGAGTCGGTGCCCTTGACGCAGTCGCCGCGGGTCGCGCTGCGGTTGGCGTGCGTGAGGCCCATCGTGTGGCCGAGCTCGTGGCTGATGTGGCTGCGCATGTAGGTCTCGCCCATGGAGGCCACCGGCTTGCCGTCCGCGGTGAAGAACTCGTCGTCGATGTACGCGTGCCCGCTGGTCACCGTGTCCGGAACGGACGCGGAGTAGAAGCCGCAGCTGAGGTTCTTGCTGCCCGAGCCGTCCCGGACGACTTTCCAGCCGTGGCTGCCGCCGTCCGCCGGCGGGATGCACGGGCGCTTGAGCAGGCCGACGACGATCTCGCCCTTGGGCCGCACGTAGTCCCAGCCGACCGGACGCGTGTCGACGGAGATCGGCAGGTTCGTCACGCGGTGCAGGTCCGCGGCCGACCGCTTCACGTACGGGCCCAGCCAGTCCGCGGCCTTCTTGTCGTAGAACTTGATCGTGTAGCCGGTGGCGAGCGACTTCGACATGCCGCCCGACTTCCAGCCCTCACCGTGCGGCGCCTCGGCGGCTGCGCTCCTCGACGACGCCGCGGAGGGCGCCGAAGGAGCCGGCTTCAGCGACATCACCCCGTTCTCGAACGGCGTGCCGTCCACGCGGGAGGAGCCGTTGTCCTCCGCGTCGGCGTGCCTCGCCGCGACCGGCACCGCGGGCCCCGACGCCGCGCGCGCGGCGGTCCGCGGCTCCTTGTCGTCGGTGCCGAACGCGGCAGGCGACAGCTGTACCCCCGCCACGACGGCCGCGGCGGCACCCACCGCTGCCATCGTGATGCGGCGCTTGCGCGCGCCGCGCTTCCGTATGGAACTCAAGTCCCCGTTGTCCTCTCACTGAAAAGCCTGCGTCGGCCCCGGCGCGCATGCGCGCCGGGGCCGAACAGATGATAGGCGTGAAGTACCGGGACCGTGGTGCCAGTTGAGGTGGAAGGGGCCGTGGCGGGTCAGCCGCTCGAACGCTGCGCCGTCGAACCCCGCACCACCAGTTCGGGCTCGAAGAGCAGCTCCCCGGGGTGGCTCTGGTTGCCCTGGATCTGCGCGCACAGCAGGTCGACGGCCGCGCGCCCCATCGCCTCGATGGGCTGCCGTACCGTCGACAGCGGCGGCTCCGTGCAGGTCATGAAGGCCGAGTCGTCGTACCCGACGACCGACACGTCCGAGGGGACGGAGAGCCCGCGGCGCCGCGCCGCCCTGATCGCGCCCAGCGCGAGCGGGTCGCTGCCGCACACGATGCCGGTGACACCGCGCCCCAGCAGCCGGGTGGCGGCGGCCTGCCCGCCCTCCAGGGAGAAGATCGACCGTTCGACGAACTCGTCGGCGAGACGCGTGCCCGCCGCCTCGGCTACCTCCCGCGCGGCCGCCAGCTTGCGCCGCGAGGGCACATGGTCGCTGGGACCCAGCAGCAGGCCGATCTTCTCGTGCCCGAGCGAGGCGAGGTGACGCCAGGCCTGCTCGACGGCGACGGCGTCGTCGCACGCGACGCAGGGGAAGTCCAGGCCCTCGATCGACGCGTTGATGAGGACGACGGGGATGTTGCGCTCGGCGAGCCGGTGGTAGTGCTCGTGCGGGGCGTCGGTCTCCGCGAAGAAGCCGCCCGCGAACACCACGCCGGAGACCTGCTGTTGCAGCAGCAGATCCACGTAGTCGGCCTCCGATACGCCGCCCCGCGTCTGCGTGCACAGCACGGGGGTGAGCCCCTGCTGGGCGAGCGCGCCGCCGATGACCTCGGCGAACGCGGGGAAGATGGGGTTCTGCAGTTCGGGGAGCACGAGTCCGACGAGCCGGGCCCGCTCACCGCGCAGTTGGGTGGGCCGCTCGTATCCCAGTACGTCGAGCGCCGTCAGCACGGACTGTCGGGTCGCTGCGGAGACACCGGGCTTGCCGTTGAGAACACGGCTCACCGTGGCCTCGCTCACCCCCACCTTCTTCGCAACTTGAGCAAGTCGTCGCGTCATATGCGCAAGAGTATCGCAAGCAGTGCAAGCCAGTTACGGTCCTGTGCGGCCTTCCTGCCGTGGGACGACAGGGCCCCGGCACCCCTCATCGGGCTGCCGGGGCCCCACGGCCGCACCGGGGTCGGTCAGGGTTCGATGTTCAGCTTGAAGGTGGACGTGGTGTTCTTGATGTCCTGTGCGTTGTCGCTCAACTTCAGGTTGTGGAAGGTGGCTTCGCCGACGGCGGGCCCCTGCCCCGGCTCGGGCATCTCGTTGGCCCAGACGCCGAAGCCCGACTTGTGGTCGTAGGCGTCACCGCTCTTGTGGGCACCGGTGATGGTGATGTCCCGCAGCACGGTGTCCTTGACGGGGAACTGCGGCTGCCCGCCCACGTAGTTCGTCTGGAACATGATCCCGTGGTACGTCGGGTCGGTGATGTCCACGTCGTTGATGCGGATCCCCTGGAAGACCTTCGACGCGGAGAACAGCCAGATGCCGGGGAAGGTCTGGCCGTTCCAGAAGTGGCCGCCCGCCCGCTCGATCGAGATGTTCTCGAAGGTCGTGGGATCGGTGCCGAAGCCGTTCATCGGATAGCCGAAGTCCAGCGAGCTGACCGTGATCCCCGAGTAGACCAGAGTGTCGGCGATGCGGATGTTGCGGAAGGTGTTGTTGTAGCCGCCGTAGACGGCGACCCCCGCGGCGCGCCAGGTGAGCAGTGAGGTCAGGTTCTCGTAGACGTTGTTCTTCATATCGGCGCCGCCCGCGTCGATGGCGGAGAAGAGGGCGAAACTGTCGTCGCCCGTCGCCCGGGCCTCGTTGTTCGCGACCAGGTTGTCCGTGCTGCCGTTGGTCATGTTGACGCCGTCGGCGAAGAGGTTGCGGATCCGCGAGTTCTTGATGGTCATGCGGTCGGTGTTGGCGCCCCAGTACAGGCACACCATGTGCTCGTTCCACACGTCGTCGATGGTGATGTCGGAGACGTTCTGGAAGTCGAACACCTTCCCGGGGCCGTCGATCCGCGACGTGTAGTTCCCGAAGTAGGCGAAGCCCGAGAAGGACGAGCCCTTCGCGTCGGCGTCGGCCCGGAATCCCACGTCGGTGTTGGCCTGCGAGCGCGGGGCGTGGAAGCGGGTGTACCAGGGCCCGGCGCCCGTGACCTGCACGGACTTTCCGTAGACCTGGAACTTGCTGCTCGTCTCGTAGTCACCCGGCGGCAGATAGACACCGGTGAGCTTGCCGGTGGTGTCCATGCGGACCTTGTCCAGGGCGTTCTGCACGTCCTGGTGGGTGAATCCGGCCGGGACGGTGTACGCGCCGGGGTCCGGGTTCGCCTTCGGCGTGGCCTTCTCCAGGTCCACGAAATCGATCGCGTACGTGGACGTGTTGGCGCCGTCCTTCTGCAGCTTGATCTTGCTGCCGGCCGGGACCGTCTCGCCGAGCAGGAGGTTCGCCTCGTCGTAGATGTGCCGGGCCGGGCCGTCACCGGGCGAGTTGCCGGGAGAGGCCTCCGCGCCGTACAGCCAGGCGTACTTGGAGGTGAGGTCGATCGCCTTGCGGAAGACCCCGTCGACGTACACGTTCAGGGTGGCGTCGGTGCCGCCGCCGCCCGGCGCGTCCGGGATGGAGAAGCGGGTGACCAGGGTGTTGGTGGGCTGCCGCGCGGTGAACTCCACCGAGGCGCCGGTGGTGTCGAGGGTGACCGCCTTGCGCCCCGAGGCCTCGCCCGCCGGGTCACCGATGGTGCGGTTGGGCCCGACGACCTTCGCGCCGCCCGCGAGTACGCCGTCCTCCGCCTCCAGGGTGTCGTACGGCATGGCGGCGCCGCGGCCCACGAACAGCGGCCGCGTACTGGTGTTGTTGGCGCGCTTGGCCGGGATCTCGTTGGCGTCGTCGGCGAGGACGACCTTGACCGTGTACCGGCCGTTGGCCGCGGTCCAGGGGCCGAGCTTGACCGGTGCGGTGGTGTCACCCGCGCCGATGGTCCCGTTGGAGGCGCCGGTCAGGGTCTTCACCGTGTCGCCCTTGGCGTTCTGCACGGTCAACGTGACGCCGTGGCCGCCGGACGCGGAGGCCTGGATGCCCTGGTTCTTGAGGGCGACGCCGAAGGTGACCTCCTTGCCGGCCGTGGGCGCGCTCGGCGTCCAGCTCACCGCCGACGCGATCAGGTCGGAGCTCTGCACGGCCTTGACGGTCAGCGGATCGGGGCTGGAGTAGGTGTTGTTGCCCTCGTCCTGCTCGATGACCTCGTCCGCCGCGTCGACGGTCGCGGCGAACGGATACGAACCCGCCCCGCGCGCCGGGACCTTGACGCTCACGGTCGCCGACTCGCCCGCCGCGAGGGCGCCCACCGGCGCGGTGCCGGCCTTCTCGCCGCCGAGGCGGAACGTGACGTCGGACGCGGCGGACGCCTCCTTGCCGGCGTTGTGCACGGTCGCGCCGAGGGTCAGCTCCTGGCTCTCGTCGGGCGCGTCGGGGGAGTGGGTGAGCCGGGTGACCTCCAGGTCGGGGTTGGGGGCGGGGGTACCGATGACCTGGAACTCGGCGACCTGCCCGGCCGTCGCCCCGCTGTTCGCGGTGAACTTCAGGCGGACGTCGGCCACCCTCGCCGACACCGGGACGGTGACCGTGTTCTGATTGCCCGAGGGGCTGAAGGAGTAGCTGTCGGCCGCCTTGAGCGTGGTGAAGTCGGCGGCCTTCTGCTCCCGGCCGAGGACCTCCACGGTCTGGGTGCGGGCGCCCCAGGACGGGTCCGGGTTCAGCTTGATGACGACCGCCCGGACATCGGCGTTGGCCCGCAGTCGCACGGTCAGGGAGTTCGGGTAGCTGCCCGCCGCTCCCTCCCAATAGGTGGACGCCTGACCGTCGTTGGCGTTCTCGGCGACGTAGGTGTGGATCACCGAGGAGGCCGTGATGGGCTTGCCCTCGGCCAGGTTCCTCCCGTCGCCGGCACCGGGCCGGGTCACGGTGTTGCTGAAGGCGGAGACATTGCCCGCGGCGTCGCGGGCGCGCACCGCGTAGGCGACCGTGTCACCGGCCGGCCGCCGGTCGGTGTACGTCGTCTCCTCCCCGGCGACGCTCTTCAGGAGCTTGCCGTCGGCGTACACGTCGTACGCCGTGACCTTCACGTTGTCCGTGGAGGCACCCCAGGCCAGCTTGACCTCACCGGACGAGGGCTGGGTGAAGGCGAGGTCGGCGGGCGCCGTCGGGGCCTGCGTGTCACCCGAAGCTCCCTTGCGTCTCACGGAGTTGCTGTTCGGCGAGGCGTTGCCGGCCGCGTCGCGCGCCCGGACGTGGTAGGTGACGGTGGCGTCGGCGGGCTGGGTGTCCGTGTAGGTGCGCACATCGCCGTCGACACTGGTGCGCAGCTCCCCGTCGGCGTACACGTCGTAGGCCGTCACACCCTTGTCGTCGGTGGCCGCGTCCCAGGTGAGCTTGGGTCGGCCGGGGACGGATTCGGTGCAGGCGAGGTTCTTCGGCGCGGTGGGGGCCTGGGTGTCGCCGCCCGCCGGGCCGTAGATCTCCAGCTCGGACAACTGCGCTGCAGGGCGGCCGGTGTTGGCGCTGATGAGCACCCGTACGTAGCGCGTGGTGGCGGTGTCGAAGGAGAGCGTGGCGGCGTGGTCCGTCGCGTCGCCGAAGGAGTGGTCCTCGGCGGCCGTCAGATCGGTGAAGTCGGTGCCGTTCGCGCTCCCCTGGAGCTTCAGGTGCTGGCTGCGGTCCTCCCAGCCGTCGGGCACGCGCAGGACCACCTCGTCGACACGCACCGAGGCGCCGAGGTCGGCCTGGATCCACTGGGGCAGCTTGCCGTTCTCGCTCTCCCAGTAGCTGCCGCGGTCACCGTCGGCTGCGTGCTCGGCGACATAGCTCTCGGTGTGGCTGGAGGCCTTGAGGGTCTTGCCGCGCGCCAGGTTCGCGGAGGTGTCGTCGGCCGCGTGCACCTGAAGTTCGCCCAACTGGGCCGCGGGCCATCCGGAGTTGGCCGTGATGTGCAGCCGGACGAAGCGGGTCTGCGCGGCGGGGAAGTGGACCGTCACGGTGTTGGCGCCGCCGGGCTCGAAGGAGTGCGCGGCCGAGGCGGCGAGCGTGCTGAAGCCGGTGCCGTCCGGACTGCCCTGGACCGCGAGCGTCTCTTTGCGGGCCTGCCAGGACGGCGGCAGCGCGAGGACCACCTCGTCGACGCGCGCGGTCCGGCCGAGGTCGACCTGCACCCACTGGGGCAGCTCGCTGCCCGAACTCTCCCAGTACGTGGCGGCGTTGCCGTCGGCGATGTTCTTGGCGGCGTACTCGCCCTTGGCGCTGCTGGCCTTGGCGGGCTTGCCCGCGGCCAGGTCGGGGCCGCCGGCCGCGGTGGCGGTGGCGGAAAGGGCGGGGAAGCCGAGCAGGAGCAGGGTGGCGGCGACGGCGGCGGCGAGGGCTCGCCACCTCCGGCCGATCGGGCTCTCCCGGCGGGGTCTTCGCGTCGTCGTCACGGCCTGAGCGGCCCTGATGCGGCTCATGGCTCTCATAGCTCCCTCATGGGCGTCGGTGCGCAGGATTTAGCGCGGAGAAGTTGGAGAGTTGCAGAGAACTGTCGAACTGGCCACAGCCGCAACGGAAGTTGTGACCGCCTGCCGGTGCGCCCAGGGGGCGGTGCGGGGCAAGGGCGACCGCCTCTTGAGGGGTCAAGTCGTCGCGCCAACAAGGGAAATCAGTTTTTTGCAATGTATGCGCGAGATATTGTGCCGCGTTGTCGCCGGTGGTTGAGTGTGCGCCGCACCCGACAGCCACAGCACCGCGGCGGACCGGCCGGGCCCGGGAGGGCCGGCCGTGCGCCGCCGACGCGGCGCGCCCTCGCGCCGCGCAGCACGACCCGGAGGGGGTCTCCTGATGTCATCGACGAGCAGCCGCACGCTCGCGCTAGCCACCGTCACCGTTCTCGCCCTGGTCTCCGCGTCCGCCTGCGGAACCAGCAGCGACGCGTCCGACTCGGACTCGGGCGGCACGGTGAAACTCGACGTCAACGGGCAGCCGCCCAAGACCCAGGCCTTCGAACGCGAACTCTTCGACCGGCACGTCGCGCAGTTCGAGAAGGCCAACCCGGACATCGACATCGTGCCGCACGAGGGCTTCATGGACCCGAAGACCTTCAACGCCAAGCTGGCCGGCGGCAAGCTGGAGGACGTCTTCTACGTCTACTTCACCGACACCCGGCCCCTGATCGAGAAGAAGCAGGCCGCGGACATCACCGATGCGGTCAAGGACATGCCGCGCCGCGGTGACATCCAGGACCCGCTGATGAAGATCTTCCAGGACGACCAAGGCCGCCAGTACGGCCTGCCGACGTCGAACTACTCGATGGGCCTCGTCTACAACCGCGCCCTGTTCGAGAAGGCCGGACTCGACCCCGACAAGGCGCCGAAGACCTGGGCGGACGTCCGCGGCGCGGCCAGGAGGATCGCCGGGCTCGGCGACAACAACGTCGGCTACGCCGACTTCTCCAAGAACAACCAGGGAGGCTGGCACTTCACCGCCGAGCTGTACTCCCGCGGCGGCCGCGTCGCCGAGGAGCGCGGCGGCAAGTGGAAGGCGGCGTTCAACACCGCGGAGGGCAAGGCCACCCTCCAGGACCTGCACGACATGCGCTGGAAGGACGACTCGATGGGCAGCAAGCAGCTGCTCCAGGTCGAGGACGTCCAGCGGATGATGGGCTCGGGCAAGCTCGGCATGTACATCGCCGCCGCGGACAACATCACCGTCATCGCGAAGCAGTTCGGCGGCAAGTACGCGGACTACGCCCTCGCCCCGGTGCCCGACGCCAAGGCCACGCTGCTGGGCGGCGAGGGCTACATGTTCAACCCCAAGGCGTCCCCGGCGAAGATCAAGGCGGGCGTCAAGTGGGTGCAGTGGCGCTATCTCAACCCCGACCTCATCGAGAAGAACGTCGCGGACTACGCCAAGGCCGAACTGCCCGTCGGCATCCCGATGCCCACCGTCCCCGACGTCTTCGAGGGCGCCGTCCGCGACCGCGTCGAGAAGGCCAAGCAGGACAAGGCCAACATGCCGACCGGCAACTACCGGGCCTTCATGGACTCCGCGCCGCACGTGCCCGGCGTGATCGAACCGCCCAAGGCCCAGGAGGTCTACGCGGTGCTCGACAACGTGATGCAGGCCGTCCTCACCAAGAAGGACGCCGACATCGACGCCCTGCTCGACAGCGCCGAGGACAAGGTCGACGCGCTCTACGACGCTTCCTGATGAGCACCTCGCTGAAGGCCCCCGCCCGGCCGACGGCCCCGCTCCCGGCGCCGCCCGCACCCGGCGGACGGCGGGCGGCCCGGCGCCGCGCCCTGCGCGAGCACCTCACCGCGTACGGATTCCTCAGCGCCGCCGTGGTGATCTTCACCCTGTTCTCGTGGTGGCCGATCGTCCGCAACATCGTCCTCGGCTTCCAGCACGTCAACTTCGCCACCGGCAACACCTGGGCCGGCCTCGCCAACTTCGAGAAGCTCTTCGACGACCCGCTGTTCCTCACCGCCTGGAAGAACACCGGCCTGTTCACCCTGTACGCACTGGCGCTCGGCTTCGCCGTGCCGTTCCTGACGGCGGTGCTCCTGAACGAGTTCCGGCACGCGCGGGCGTACTTCCGGATCCTCGTCTACCTGCCGGTGATGCTGCCGCCCGTGGTGGTGGCGCTGATGTGGAAGTGGTTCTACGACCCCGGACCCGGCCTGTTCAACGAGATCCTCCGCACCCTGCACCTGCCCACATCGGCGTGGCTGGACTCGTCGTCGACCTCACTCATCTCCCTGGTGATCGTCTCCACCTGGGCGAACATGGGCACCACCACCCTGATCTACCTGGCCGCCCTGCAGACCATCCCCGGCGAGCTGTACGAGGCCGCGGAGCTGGACGGCGCGGGCCTCTGGCAGCGGCTGCGCCACGTCACGATCCCGCAGACCCGCTTCGTCCTGCTCGTCCTCCTGCTGCTGCAGATCGTCGCGACGATGCAGGTGTTCACCGAGCCCTATGTGATGACCGGCGGCGGCCCCGAGGACTCCACGGTGACCGTGATGTTCCTGGTCTACCGGTACGCCTTCGTCTACAACGACTTCGGCACCGCCAGCGCGCTCACCCTGCTGCTCCTGCTCGTCCTGGGCGTCTTCTCCGCCCTCTACCTGCGGGTCACCCGCGCCGCGAAGGAGTGAGGGGATGTCCGCCTCGACGCGCACGCTCGTACGCCCCGCCGTCCTGAGGACCCGCAAGGGCCGGCTGATCTACTGGTCGGCGCTCGCCGTCGCGCTGCTGCTCTTCACGGTCGCCTTCGTCGTCCCGCTGTACTGGGCGGCGACCGGCGCCATGAAGTCATCCACGGAACTCGCGCAGTCCCCGCCCACGTACGTCCCGGAGTCCTGGCACCCCGAGAACTACGCCAAGGCGTGGCGCGAGATGGATCTGACCGGCTACTTCCTGAACACCGTCGTCCTGGCCGGCGGGGCCTGGCTGGTCCAGCTCGCCGTGCAGGTGCCGGCCGCGTACGCGCTGTCGAAGCTGCGCCCGCGGTTCGGGAACCTGGTGCTCGGACTGATGCTGCTGACCCTGATGATGCCCGCCACCGCGCTCCTCGTGCCGGTCTACCTCACCGTCGTCGACGTGCCGGTCTTCCACCGCAACCTGATCAACAGCCCCAGCGCCGTGTGGCTGCCGGCCGCCGCCAACGCCTTCAACATCTACATCCTGAAGAACTTCTTCGACCGGATCCCCGACGAACTCCTCGACGCGGCGAAGATCGACGGCGCCGGAACGCCCACAACGCTGTGGCGCGTCGTGCTGCCGCTCTCCCGGCCGATCCTCGCCGTGGTCTCCATCCTCTCCATCGTCACGGCCTGGAAGGACTTCCTCTGGCCGCTGCTCGTCCTGCCGGACCCGGCCCGGCAGCCGCTGAGCGTCTTCCTCCAACGAGTGGCACCGGACACTCCGCTCAACTCCCTGGTCGCGGGGCTCGTGATGGCCTCCCTGCCACTGATCGCGCTCTTCCTCGTCTTCCAGCGCCAGATCGTCGCCGGGCTGAGCGCCGGGAGCCTCAAGGGCTGAGCGGCGCCCCTGCGCGTCCCGTACGAAAGGACTCCCTCTTGTCCAGCACGGAGTGGTGGCGCAGCGCTGCCATCTATCAGGTGTACGTCCGCTCCTTCGCCGACGGGAACGGCGACGGCACCGGCGATCTGGCCGGCGTCCGGGCCCGCCTTCCCTACCTGGCCGAACTGGGCGTGGACGCGCTGTGGTTCACCCCCTGGTACCGGTCGCCGCTCGCGGACGGCGGCTACGACGTGGCCGACTACCGCGCGATCGACCCGGCCTTCGGCACCCTCGGCGAGGCCGAGAAGCTGATGACCGAGGCACAGGAACTGGGCCTGCGCTGCATCGTGGACGTCGTCCCGAACCACGTCTCCGACCAGCACGCCTGGTTCCGGGCGGCCCTCGCGGCGGGCCCCGGCTCCCCGGAGCGGGACCTGTTCCACTTCCGGCCGTACTCCGAGGAGCCGCCCAACGACTGGGTCGGCGAGTTCGGCGGCGTGCCGTGGTCCCGTACCCCGGACGGCGAGTGGTACCTCCACCTCTTCGCCCCCGAACAGCCCGACCTCAACTGGAACCACCCCGCGGTCCGCAGGGAGCACGAGGACGTACTGCGGTTCTGGTTCGAGCGCGGCGCCGCCGGCGTCCGGATCGACTCCGCGGCGCTGCTCGCCAAGGCCGACGGGCTGCCCCCGATGGACCCCGCGGGTCCGCACCCCTTCCACGACCGGCCCGAACTGCACGACATCTACCGCTCCTGGCGACGGATCGCCGACGAGTACGGCGCCGCCCTGATCGGCGAGATCTGGCTGCCGGACGCCGAACGGTTCGCCCGCTACCTGCGCCCCGACGAGCTGCACACCGCGTTCAACTTCGACTTTCTCTCCCGGCCCTGGGACCCGGCGGAGCTGTGGCGCTCCATCGACCTCACCCTGTCCACCCACGCCCCGGTCGGCGCGCCCGCCACCTGGGTCCTCGCCAACCACGACGTGACCCGCACGGTCACCCGCTACGGCCGCGGCGAGGACACCGGCTTCGCCTTCGACCGCAAGCGCTTCGGCGTCCCCACCGATCTGGCGCTCGGCACCCGCAGGGCCCGGGCCGCCGCCCTGCTCACCCTGGCGCTGCCCGGCTCCGTCTACCTCTACCAGGGGGAGGAGCTGGGGCTTCCGGAGGCGGAGATCCCGCCGGAGCACATCCAGGACCCGATGCACGCCCGCTCCGGCGGAGTCGACCCGGGCAGGGACGGCTGCCGGGTGCCGCTGCCCTGGGACGGCGCCCCCGAACCGAGCTGGCTGCCCGTGCCGCCCGACTGGTCCGCGTACGCTGCCGAACGGCAGACGCACGACCCGGACTCGATGCTCTGCCTCTACCGCACGGCCCTGCGCCTGCGGAACTCCCTCGGGGGCGCCGGGCCGCTGCGCAGACTCCACGAGGACGAGCCCGGCGTCCTCGCCTTCGCCCGCACCTTCGAACGGGGCGGCGCCACGTGGGTCACGCTCGTCAACTTCGGCCCGACGGACGTGGCGCTGCCGTCCGGCTCCGAACTCCTGCTGGCCAGTGGCCCTTTGTCCCCGCTGGGGCTGCTCCCGCAGGACACGGCGGTCTGGCTGCGGGCCTGAGCGCCCGCGGCCGGACCGCCTCGCCCCGCACGGGCGGCGCGTTCTGGGGAGAGGCGCAGGAGTTCGGCGCCATCACCCTGTTCGCTCTGGGGCAGAGCATCCCCGGTGTGACCATCCGGGACACCGAGATCCATGACGCGACGTACGACGGCATCCCGTTCAGGTCGGGCGGTGGCGCGACCCCTGACGTGCCGATCAGCGCGGGGCCCGCGGCAGCGCGACCCTGTCGGACGTGACGATCAGCGGCTCGGCCGACGGCGACATCCTGGTCGAGCCCGGCTCGCAGTTCGTGATCAACCGGCCTCGGGACGGGCGGCACGGCGGCACGGCGACGCGGCGGGGAACTAGTGCGCGTCCTCCGTCGGGCGGAGCCCCTTGGGGATCTTCGCCCAGGTGAGCGCCGCGGCGGCCAGCGGCAGCGCCGCCGCCATCAGGAACGTCGGCGTCATCCCGGCGGTGAACGCGTCGGACGCCCGGGTCAGCAGGGCGGTGCCGGCCGGGCCGGTGAGGTCGGAGGCGATCCGCGCCGCCTCGCCGATCGAGTCCCCCGCGGCGGCCGTGGCGTCCGCGGGCAGGCCCAGGTCCGGCAGGTTCGCGCGGTACAGCGCGGTGGCGACGCTGCCGAGGATCGCGACGCCCATCGCGGCGCCGAGTTCGTATGCGGTCTCCTCGACCGCCGCGGCGCCGCTGACGTCCCGCGCCGGGGTGGCCGCCATCAGGGTCACGGACGCCGCGGTCGTCGCGACACCGACCCCGCAGCCGAGCACCCCGAGCGCCACGGCGATCTCGGCGTAGCCGAGCGGCCCCGACCGTTGCAGCAGCCACGGCAGGGCGAGCCCCACGGTCATCAGCACCAGGCCGCCGCCCATCACGTGCCGGATCGGCAGCCGGTGCATCAGCACCGGGGTGACCAGCGACGTGACGACCAGCCCCAGCGGCGCGGGCAGCAGCCGTACGCCCGCCTCCAGCGGGGTGTAGCCCTGCCCGTACTGGAACCACTGGGTGATCAGGAACAGCGCAGAGCCCAGCGCGATCATGCCGAGGAAGATCGAGGCCGTGGCGATGGCGAACGGACGGGACGCGAAGAGGCGCACCCGTAGCAGCGGGTGTTCCAGGCGCAGCTGGCGGCGGACGAAGACGGTGAGCGTCACCGCCGCGACGGCGAGCAGTGCCCAGGCCGTCGGGTCGGCGGGGCCGCCCTTGCCGAGCTGTTTGATGCCGCCCGCGAGGGCGAGCATGCCGACGACGGACTGGCCGACGCCCCACCAGTCCCAGCGGCCCTCGCGGGGCTGGTGCGACTCGGGAAGCAGCCACAGACCGAGCGCGATGACGACCAGCGCGATCGGGATGTTGATCAGGAACGCGGAGTGCCAGCCGTCGTGCTGCACCAGCAGTCCGCCGACGACCGGCCCGAGGGCCATGCCGCCGCCGAAGACGGCCGACCAGACGGCGTAGGCGAGGGCGCGCTCGCGGGCGTCGGTGAAGACGTGCCGCAGGATCGACAGGGTGGCGGGCATGATCGCCGCGCCGCCCGCGCCGAGCAGCGCGCGGGCGGCGATGACCTGCCAGGGGGCGGTCGCGAAGACGGCGAGCAGCGAGGCGAGGGCGAAGACGGCGAAGCCGATCAGGAGCAGCCGCTTGCGGCCCCACCGGTCGCCCAGCGCGCCGGCGGTCACGAGGAGCCCGGAGAGCACCAGCGCGTAGACGTCGATGATCCACAGCTGCTGCACGGAACTGGGCCGCAGATCGGCGACCAGGGACGGGAAGGCGACGTTCAGGATCGTGGTGTCCATGGCGATCAGCAGCAGGCTGCCGGACAGGATCGCGAGGACGGCCCAGCGCCGTGGATCACGTGGCGGGGTCATGGGTGTAACACCTCAATTTCGAATGAGACAACAATGTCTCACACGAAACGTGGAGGTGTCTATCTGGGGAGGGCGCCGGCCGGGTTCACCCGACGCGCCGCAGCGCCTCCGGAGTGAGGTCGGCGAGGGTCGGATACCCGTCGACCGCCATCAGCAGATCGGCCTCGGCGAGGAGCGAACGCAGCACGTGCGTGACGCCGTCGGCCCCGCCGATGCCGAGCCCGTACGCGTACGGGCGGCCGACCCCGACCGCGGTGGCGCCGAGCGCGACCGCCTTGACCACGTCCGCGCCGCTGCGCACCCCCGAGTCGAAGAGGACCGGCAGTCCGTCGGCGGCCTCGACGACCGCGGGAAGCACGTCGAGCGCGGGCAGCCCGCCGTTGGCCTGACGGCCGCCGTGGTTGGAGCAGTAGACGCCGTCCACGCCGCCGTCCCTGGCCCGGCGGACGTCCTCGGGGTGGCACAGGCCCTTCACGATCAGCGGCAGGGTGGTGAGCGACCGCAGCCACGGCAGGTCGTCCCAGGTGAGCGGGTTGCCGAACACCTGGACCCACTTGAGCACGGCGGACTGCGGGTCCCGCGCAGGGTCCGCGGCGAGCTGGGCGCGGAAGACCGGGTCGCTCGTGTAGTTGGCCAAACAGTGCCCGCGCAGCTGGGGGAAGTTCGACGTGCTCAGGTCGCGCGGTCGCCACCCGGTGATCCAGGTGTCCAGGGTGACGACGATCGCCTTGAACCCGGACTTCTCGGCCCGGTGCACCAGGCTCTCGGCGAGCTCGCGGTCGGTCGGCGTGTACAGCTGGAAGAAGCCGGGCGTCTCGCCGAGCTCGGCGGCGACGGCCTCCATCGGGTCGGCGGAGAGGGTGGAGGCGATCATCGGGACGCCGGTCCGCGCGGCGGCCCGCGCGGTCGCCAGGTCACCGTGTCCGTCCTGCGCGCAGATGCCGAGGACACCTATCGGCGCCATGAACAGCGGCGAGGGCAATGTCATGCCGAACAGATCGACCGACAGGTCGCGTCGCGCGGCGCCGACGAACATGCGCGGGACGAGGCCCCAGCGCTCGAACGCGGCGACGTTGGCGCGCTGCGTGTGCTCGTCGCCCGCTCCGCCGGCGACGTAGGAGACCACGGACGGCGGCATCGCGGCCTCGGCGCGGGCCGCCAACTCCGCGTACCCCATGGGGTACTGAGGGACGACGCCACGCAGCCCGTCGAGGTAGATCTCGTCCTGGTAGTCCTTGAAGGGGCGGGACGTCGGATTCATGGGGGAGTGGCCTTCCCGGCGTGGACGAGACGGGCCCGGCGCCTTCGGCACCGGTGCCGGCGGATGACCGCTCAGTCTCGTTCGACGTCGACGTCAAGGTCAATGCGTGGCAAGGGAAGCCGGGGTGAACGGGATTGCCGATCAGTCCGCGGGGGCATCACCGTGGGGCAGGGCCGGTCCCGCACCACACGCGGCGACCCCGGCGGCGACATGGATCGCGGGTGGACGCCGGCCTGCCTCAGGGAGGGGAGTGAGCCATGCGTGCGCACCAGCGCGCCCATCGGCCGACGGAACGGGTGGAGTACGCGCTGCCGCAGGAGCTCGCGTCGGCGAGCCGGGCACGGAGGCTGGCCTCCGGGTTCCTCGTCGGATCCAGGCGCCGCAAGACCGAGGTGGACGCCGACCGGGTGGACGACGCCACGCTCGTCGTCTCCGAGCTCGTGTCCAACGCCGTGCGGCATGCCGGCGGCGGCTGCCGGCTGAGCGTGGAGGTCTCCGGGGCCCGGGTGACCGTCGCGGTCACCGATGCCAGCCCCGAGCGCCCCCGCTTCCAGAAACCGAGCGTGGACAGGGAGGGCGGCCGCGGCCTGACGATGGTGCGGGAACTCGCCCACCGGCTGGAGGTCGTGGGGGCGCACCGGGGCGGCAAGACGGTGCGGGTCGTCCTGGCCTGAAGCCGGATCATGCCGTCCTGAAGTCGGATTGTGCCCCGGACGTCGGATCGTGCCCCGGCCCGACGCCCGACGCCCGACGCCCGACGCCCGACGCTCGGCGGCCGCCCGGTCGAGGGTGCCGGGCCGAGACCTAACCGGACCGCTCGCCGACCGCCGAACGACGGCGCCGCGCGCGTCGATTGGCCACCAGCAGAGCGATGAAGACGAGGGCCAGCACGGCGGACGTCGCGATGCGTCCGACCCCGTCACCGTCGACGATCCGCCACGCCAGCAGGGCGAGGTTCCCGCAGAGCATCGGCCAGTACACCCATGGCCCCCAGCGGGAACCGGGCTGTGCCCATGCGGGCGCTTCGCGGGTCCCGGCGCGTTCCCTCATGAGCGGCCCTCGTCAGATCTGCTGCACCAGCATCCAGCCGGCGAGCGCCAGGACGAGCACGCCCACGACACGCTGCAGGGCGTACCCCTTACCGGTGGGCTCGGTCCCGTCGGGATCCCTCACCCAGCCCCGCTGGAGGTTCTTGTTCACCCTCCAGAGCAGCTGCGGGCGGACGACCTGGACCAGCCCCATGGCGAGTATGAGGACCAGAATCGGAATGACAACCGCGCTGTTGCCGCCCGAAGCGGCCAGTGGTGCCCCGTCGTGATTCATGTGTCACCCATTGCCCTGACGCGGGCCCAGGAAACGGCGCGGGATGCGGACCGAGAGCTTCCGGCGGGCGTCGGCGAAAACTCCGTTGCGAGCCGTGCCCGCGCCCCCGGACAGTGGGGGCATGACCACGTCCCTGACCCCGCCCCGCGGCCTGACCGTGCGGCCGGCGGTGCGCGACGACGCCCCCGCGGTGTGCGCGCTGCTCAATGAGATCGACCGGCTGGAGATCGGCCGCGCGGACACCGAGCTGTCCGGCGTCGAGGCGGACCTGAAGCATCCGGAGACGGATCTGGAGCAGGACTCCAAGCTGCTCTTCGACGGCGAACGCCTCGTCGGGTACGGGATGGTGTACGACGAGTCCGGCGGCGAGCGCATCGACGTCGACCACTACGTCCTGCCGGGCCACCCGCACGGCTCCCTGCACCTGCTGCGGCTGCTGGAGACCCGCGCCCTGCGGCGGGCGGCGGCCAACGGAGCCGAGCGCGCGTTGGTGCATCTGCACCTCACCACCGCACCGACCACGGACCCGGCGGAGCTGCGGGCGCGCGGCTGGCGCACCGTGCGCCGCTACCACGTGCTGGAGCGGCAACTCGCCCCGGAAGGCGACCCCGTGCCCGCCCCGCCGCCCGGCGTGACGCTGCGGTCCTGCCGCACGGAGGAGGACCGTAAGCGCGCCCACGCCCTGCTGCAACAGGCCTTCGCGGAGCACTTCGACCACCAGCCGCGTACGTACGCGCAGTGGCTGGACGACATCGACGCCGAGCGCGTCGACTGGTCCCTGGTCTGGGTCGCGCACGTCGACGGCGTGGGCGACGCCGCCGTGCTGCGCACCCACAACGACCGGGCGGCGGGGGGCTGGATAGGCAACATCGGCGTCCTGGCCGAGGCCCGCGGCCGAGGGCTCGGCAGCTACCTGCTGCGCCACGCCTTCGGGCACTACGCCGCGCTGGGCCGGGACCGGATCGGCCTCGGCGTGGACACCGACAACAGCAGCAACGCGCTCGTCCTGTACGAACGGCACGGCATGACCCTCGACTACGCCGTCGACACCTGGGAGTTGGTCCGCCCGGTCTGACAGCACCCGGGTGCCCGGCGCGCGCCGGTGCCCCCGGCTGCTACTGCGGCACGTTCAGGACGAAGTCGAAGTCCGCCTCCTTGGCGTTGCCGACGCTCCGCACGTTCATGAGCAGCCGGGCGTCGAAGATCGCATCCGTGTTGTTGCGCGGCTCGCCCGGGAAGTACAGCTGCGTGGTGAGGATCGGGCGGCCCGGCGCCTGCACCTTGACGTGCAGATGGCGGGTGCGGCCCGGGTAGAGGCCGGGCACGATCGTGGTGAGCCTGAACGCGCCGCCCGCGTCGGTGAACTGGTGCCCACGGAAGCGGAAGCCGGTGTTGTCGTACGTCCCGTAGGTGTCCGCCTGCCAGAAGTCCAGCAGGACCCGGGATATCGGCTTGCAGGCGAGTCCGAAGACGTACCCGGTGACCGTGAGCCGCACGCCCGGTGTGCCGGGCTGGACGAGCGAGGTGCGCTGCGGGGAGTTGGGCTTGAAGTAGGGGCCTTCCATCTGCGGGATCGTCGGGTCGTCCCCGTCGTCACAGGTCGGGGTGGCCGCCGGCGCCTCGCCGCGCTCACCGGCGGTCCGGGCCAGCGCGGGCACGCCCATGAGGGAGACGGGCACGGCCATGCCCATCGCCGCGGCGGCCCGCAGGACGGTCTTGCGGCTCGGGCCCCGGCCGCCGTTGACGGCCGGTCCGGGGGTGCCGTCCCCGGTGGGGGTGGCGTCGTCTCCCGCGGGAGTGCCGGTCTCGTGGTCCATCGCTCCTCCTGGAGTCCAAGGGGTGGGGTGGGTTCCGGATCGGCTATGAAGCTATGCGGGGGAGTCGGGCCCGGCGATGGACTCAAGCCGGTGGTCGTGGTGAATATCGCCGACGCCCCGGCGGAAGTCCCCGGGGCTCGCGCCGGTCTCGCGGCGGAAGAAGCGGCAGAAGTAGGCCGAATCGTCGAACCCGACCCGCTGCGCGACCTGACGCACCGACAACTCCGTGCGCAGCAGAAGCCGTTTGGCCTCGTGCACCCGTGCCTGCCGGATGAGTTCACCGGGCGTACGGCCGGTCGCGGCCTTCACCGCCTCGCTGAGATAGCTCACCGAGACGCCCAGTCGTTCCGCGCACCCCCGCACCGACCGCACGGCGCCCGCCGGAGCGCCCAGCAACGTCTCGAACTCCGAGGCCACGGAGCCGGGCCGGGAACGCGGCGCAGGGGGTATGCCGGCGTGGGCAGGGGGCGGCGGGGGCGCCGCCGCCGGACGGGGCGCGGGAAGCCGGGCCGAGCGCACCACCAGGATGTGCAGCAGGGCCCGCAGCACGCTCTGGAATCCGGCGGCCCCCTCCCGGTACTCGGCGTCCAGGTCGGCGATGAGGCGTGCGGTGTCCCGCGCCGCGTCATCGGTCAGGTCCAGCCGGGAGCGCCGGGCGAGCGCCCGTAAGACGTACCGGTCGGCCGGGTGGTCGACGAGGAAGTCGTCGGTGAAGAGGATGACCTGCCCCTCCAGCCCCGTGACGTTCTCCCAGTGGTGGACCTGGCCGGGCGCGATGAAGCAGAGATGCGGCGGCCGCAACGCGAAACGGCTCAGATCGACCACGTGCCCGCCGGTGCCGCCGGTGACGTGGACGATCTCGTGGAAGGTGTGCCGGTGCGGGAACGGCGCCCGCGACATGGGCCCGATGGTGTCGAACGTGCCGATGGCGAACGGCAGGGCATTGGGCATCGGCACCTGCAGCCGGTGGGTGGGCATGCCGTCCTCCCCCGGCTCGCCGTTGTTCCCCTGACCCGGAAGGACCGTCGAGCCGCGCATGCGCACACCTCTCATGGAGGACGGAGGCCGGTCCGGTCGGCGGGGCGCCGGGGGCCCTCGAAGGAGGACCGGGGTGCTGGTCCGGACCAGCCGGGGCTCCCACCATGGCACGCCCCTGTCCTCCTGAGGACTCACCGGGTCCGCAGTCTGCACTTGGCAGCCACTCGCCCCGAGAGCGGCTGCCCCGCGACCTGACCGGGAACGGGGCCTGCTGCTGGATCCGGAGGGGCGTGCGACTACTCTCAGCCCACCGCGGTCCCGGCCGTGGCCAAGCCGACGCTTCGGTCTGTGAGGAGTACCCCGATGGCGCGCACCACCCCGCCACGTCCGCTCGATGTCGAGACGCTGTTCCCTGAGGTGGCCGGCCATCGGAAGGCGGCCGTTCGCCTGCACCCGCGCCTCGGCGAGCCGAGCGCGCGGGAGAGCTCGCTCGGGGGACCCGTGCTCTGGCCGCGCTCGGAGCCCTGGCCCCACTGCGAGGACGACCACCCGCGCACGGCGTTCTCCCCTCCCGCCCAGGGACCGATCCCGCTCGTCCCGGTCCTCCAGCTCTTCGCGGCCGACGTGCCTGACCTGGCTTTCCCCAGCGCCAAAGATCTGCTGCAGGTGCTGTGGTGCCCCTTCGATCACGAGGACGGTTACGTCCCCCGCCCCGAGGTCCATTGGCGAGACGGGTCCCTGAGCGATCTGCGGCCGGCCGGCCGGCCCCGCCCGACCGGCGCTGGCGACGACTACCTTCCTGACCCGTGCGTCCTGCACCCCGAGCAGGTCACCGATTACCCCAACTGGGACCTCCCGGACGAGGTCGCCGACGCGCTCGAAGCCAGGTTCGAAGAGCTGGAGGAGGACACCGGCTGGTCCTACTGGTCCCACCTCTCCGTGTCGGACGGCATCAAGGTCGGCGGGTATCCGACGTGGACGCAGGAGCCCAACTGGCCGGCATGCCCGGCATGCCGCGTGCGCATGGAGCATCTCCTGACGATCAACAGCGCCGAGTTCGACGGCGAGAGTTGGCGCACTTGGCTGCCCATCGAGGACACCCCGGCCACAGGGACCATCTGGGACCTTCCATACGAACAACGCACCGAGATCCAACGCCCCCACGGGCTGATGCTCGGCGACATGGGCGGCATCTACCTGTTCCACTGCACCAGTTGCCCCGACGGGCATTTCGCCTACCGCTCAGACTGTTCTTGACCGCGCGCGAGTTCACTGCTGCGCCGCAAAGGACTCCACTCTCAGCTCCTCCAGGCAATATCGCTACGACCTGGCCAGGCGGCCACCAGGACTCGACCGGCCTGCATCACTTCGCGGCCCGCTACTACGGCCCCGACATCGGCCGCTTCACTCAACCCGACCCCTCAGGTCAGGAGAAGAATCCCTACCGGCCGGCTGTGTCGCTGCCGGGGCGACCACGGGAGTGTCTCGCCGGGCCGGGCCGGGGCCGGCGCGTCCAGGAGCGGGTGACGAAGGTATGGAGTGGCCCGTACCCGAGGGCGAATCGGGGCAGTGTGGCTCCGCACATCGTGGCGATCGCCGTCTGGGCAGCGGCCTCGCCTGGCATGCCCCGGCGGAGGACGAGGCCCAGACCACAACGCCCGGCCGTGGCGTGAGGCGGCGACGCCATTGCATGCCGTGACGGTGGTGCGGTCTTGAGAGTGTGTCCTGTCTCACCGGGCCAACTGTCCCATTGGGACACTTCAGGAGTACCGTCGAAGACATGAGCAGCAACCAGGGCCGCCGCACCCGCAAGGTCCGGGAGAGCCGGGACGCCATGGCGAACGCCGCCGTGGATCTGGTCCTCGCCCACGGCCTCGACCAGGTCACCGTCGAGACGATCAGTGAACGCGCCGACGTCTCGCGCCGCACCTTCTCGCGCTACTTCTCCGGCAAGGAGGACGCCGTGGTCGACGCGCTGCGCGCCGACTTCGCGCGGATCAACGCGGCGCTCGCCGGACGCCCCGCCGAGGAGAGTCCGCTCACGGCCTATTACCGGGCCCTGCGGACCTGGCTCGACGAGGAGCCGACCGCCTGGCACCGCCTGCCCCGCTCGGGTGACCTGCTGCGACTGCTCCACGAGGAGCCGTCGCTGCTGCCCGCCTATCTGCGGGTGCAGGACGAGGCCGAGACCGAGTCCGTGGCGATCGTCGCGCGCCGGCTCGGTCTGGACGCCGAGAACGACCTGCGCCCCGCGCTCGCCGTCTCGCTGGCGGTCGGGGCGTTCGGCACCGCCGTGCGGTTCTGGATCGCGCCCGGCGGGAAGCGCAGGCTGCCCCAGCTCATCGACGAGGCGTTCGCGGCGCTGGCCGCCGAGCCCGCACCCCATGCCACGACCACGGGCGCGGACTCCAAGACCTCCAAGACCACCACCACGAATACACCCACCACCACGTGAAACCAGGCACCACCATGAGCAACAACACCCCCAATGACGCCGTCAGCACCGCCGTCGGCACGGCCTCGCCCGCCATTGCGGAGTTCGCCGGAAAGACCGCCCTCGTCACCGGTGCCGCGTCCGGCATCGGCCTGGAGGTCGCGCGGCGGCTCGCCGAGGCGGGCGCGGCCGTCGTCGTCGCGGACTTCAACGAGCAGGGCGCGCAGGACGTCGCCCGGACACTCACCGAGGCCGGCGGCCGGGCCGCCGCCGTCCGCGTCGACGTCACCGACCCCGAATCGGTGCGCGAGGCCGTCGAGTTCACCGTCACGGCCTTCGGCGGCCTCCACCTGGCCGTCAACAACGCCGGCATCGCCGGGGCGTCCGCCCCGACCGGCGAGTACGCGGTCGACGACTGGCAGCGCGTGATCGACACCAACCTCAACGGCGTCTTCTACTCCCTCCGGTACGAGCTGCCGCAGCTCCTCGCCGCGGGCGGCGGCGCGGTCGTCAACATGTCATCGATCCTCGGCACCAACGGCTTCGCGGGTTCCCCCGCGTACTCCGCCGCCAAGCACGCGGTCGTCGGCCTGACCAAGACCGCCGCCGTGGAGTACGCGGCCCGCGGCGTGCGCGTCAACGCCGTCGCCCCCGGTTTCATCGACACCCCGCTGCTCAAGGGCGACGAGGCGCAGCGCGACGCGCTGATCGCTCTCCACCCGCAGGGGCGCCTGGGCACCGCCGACGAGGTCGCCGAGCTCACGCTGTTCCTGCTGTCGGACCGCGCCTCGTTCATCAACGGCAGCTACCACCTCGTCGACGGCGGCTACGCGGCGCGCTGACCCGGTCCCAGGACCGTCGGCGAGCTTCCCGTCGACGAACGAGGCAAAGGCAACAAGGAACACAGGAACACAGGAACAGAAGAGGCACCCAGATGTCAGGACAACGACAGCCCGCCGACCCGGCACGCGCACTTCCGGGCCTGCCCGCCCAGATGAAGGCCGTCCAGTACCGCAGGGCCGGCGCCGCCCCCGAGGTGGTCACCGTCCCGCGCCCCGCGCCGGGCCCCGGCCAGGTGCTCCTGAAGGTCACCGCCGCCGGTGTCTGCCACTCCGACATCGCGGTGATGAGCCAGCCGGTGGAGGCTCTCGGCTTCCCGCTGCCGCTCACCCTCGGCCACGAGGGGGCCGGTACCGTCGCCGCCCTGGGCGAGGGCGTCACCGGACTCGCGCTCGGCGACTCCATGGCCGTGTACGGGCCGTGGGGCTGCGGCGCCTGCCTGATGTGCGCGCAGGGCAAGGAGAACTACTGCACCCGCGCCGCCGAGCTGGGCATCCGCCCGCCCGGTCTCGGGGCTCCCGGCGCCATCGCCGAGTACCTCCTCGTCGACGATCCGCGCCACCTCGTCCCGCTCGGCGGCCTCGACCCGGTGACCGCCGTGCCGCTGACCGACGCGGGCCTCACCCCGTACCACGCGATCCGCACCTCGCTGCCCAAGCTGACCCCCGGCAGCACCGCCGTGGTCATCGGCACCGGCGGCCTCGGACACGTCGCCATCCAGCTGCTCCGTGCGCTGACGCCGGCGCGGGTGATCGCCCTCGACGTGACCGAGGAGAAGCTGCGCCTCGCCCGTGAGGTCGGCGCCCACGAGGCCGTCCTGTCCGACCCGGCCGCGGCGGACCGGGTCCGCGAGCTGACCGGCGGGCTCGGTGCCCAGGCGGTGTTCGACTTCGTCGGGGCGCCGCCCACCGCGGCGACGGCGATCGCGTGCGCCGCGGTGGAGTCGGACGTCAGCATCGTCGGCATCGGCGGCGGAGCCGTCGCCGTCGGCTTCGGCACCACCCCGTACGACGCCGCGGTCCGCTCCCCGTACTGGGGCAGCAGGGCCGAGCTGATCGAGGTCCTGGACCTGGCCAGGTCCGGGGTGCTCGACGTCCACGTGGAGACGTACGCGCTCGACGACGCGCCCCGGGCGTACGAGGACCTGCACGCGGGCCGTGTCCACGGCCGTGCGGTCATCCTGCCGAACGGCCGGTGACGCGCCCGCCCGTACGCGAGAAGTGACCCGTACGCGAGAAGTGACCCGCGGCCCAGCCCGCCCCTGGAACGGAAGACCGCCAGGTCAGGCGGCCGGGGCCGGGGTCAGCACCCTGATCCGGGTGATCCCGCTGATGTAGCGGGCCCCGCAGTAGTCGGTCGGGACGACCAACTGGGCGCCCAGCGCGTCCAGTTCGTGGCCGTCGAGCGCGGTGGCGAGCAGCACCGGCGCGTTGCCGAAGTCCTCGTCGATCTCCGCCCAGGAGAGGACCGTGGCGTGCCCGTCCTCGCCCGCCACCTCCAGGAGGAAGCGGGAGCGGTCCTTGCGGCGGGAGGCGTCGAAACCGGGGCCCGCCGCCGTGATCACATCCCGCAGCAGCGGACCGCGGAACGTGTGGCGGCGCGGTCCGCTGGTCGCGCACTCGAAGGTCACCTCCGTCTGCCGCGCGGGCCAGCCGAGGCGCAGATCGGCGACACTGAGCCGGACCGGACGGTCGACCGCGCCCACCACCATGAGGTCGCTCGTACGTGACACCGTGCTCATCCTCGGCCCCCCCTCGTCCGACGCCCCCGCGACGCGACTCCCGCCCCTCGAGGATGCCCACTGCGCCGACCGTCGAACATGGCAAATGTCAGCCGAGGTCGAGTGTTCGCCTCGCAAGTGCGTTTTTGGGTGCGCTGGAGGCGTCGGCGGCGTCCTCCGGCCTCGCGACTCCCGCTCCCTCCCCGCCGTTCAGCGCCAGCCACACCCGGTCCCTGGTCAGCGGGAGGCGCGTGAAGCGGTGGGCCGTCGCGTCGCGCAGGGCGTTGGCGAAGGCCGGGGCCACCGGGTTGAAGGGGCTCTCGCTCATCGACTTGGCGCCGAGCGGGCCGATGGCGTCCCGCGTCTCCATGAAGTGGACCTCCGTGCGCGGCACATCGGCGTACTGCGGCAGCCGGTAGCGGCGGAAGGCCGCCGTCGTGACCTCACCGCGGTCGTCGACGCGCACGTCCTCGAAGAGCGTGGCCCCGAGCGCCTGCGCCACGCCGCCCTCGACCTGGCCGCGGCACTGCATCGGGTTCATGGCCTTGCCCGCGTCGGCGGCGTGCACGCTGCGCAGGATGCGCATCTCGCCGGTGTCGGGGTCGACGGCCACCTTGAACCACTGGGCGTTGAAGGCGACCGACCGGGGACTGCCGCCCCAGTGCCCCTCGGCCGTGATCTCGCCGAGGGCGCCCGCCGCGTGGGCGGCCTCGTGGAGCTCCTTCAGCGGCACGACGCGTCCCGCGCAGTCGAACTCCGCGGCGCCGAGCACGCATTGGTGTGTCGCCGTGCAGGGCCGGCGCGCCCGGCGCCATCGCCGCCTCCCGGTCGATCACGTGGGGGAGTCGTTCGTACGTCACCGCGACGCGCCGGCAACCCTCCTCGGCGGCCTGCTCGCTGTCGGCCACCACGGCGGCCACGCGCTGCCCGACGTGGCGCACGACGCTGTCGAGGACCCGGGTGTCGTCGGGGTCCTCGGTGGGGTGCTCGTGGCGGGCGGACGAGTAGAGCACGTCGGGGGGCGTCCGCGTGCGTGAACACCGCCTGCACGCCCGGCACCCGGAGCGCCTCGCTCGTGGTGTCGATCGCGGCGATCCGGGCGTGCGGATGCGGTGAGCGGAGCAGCTTCATGTGCAGCAGCCCGGGCACCTCGACGTCGAAGATGTAGCGGGCGGTGCCGGTCACCACCTGCGGTCCGGCCGGCGCGCCGAGGCTCGCGCCCACGGCCCTTCCGGCGCAAGGGAGTTCGGTGTGCCGGGTGCCGCGGACGGCGTCCTCGATGGCGCGGTAGCCGGTGCAGCGGCACAGGTTCCCCTTGAAGGCGCGCGGCAGGTCGTCCAGCTTGCCGTCGTCGTGCTCCGTGCCGCGCTCGGCCTCCAGGGCCGCCGTGGTCATCAGGAAGCCGGCCGTGCAGAACCCGCACTGGAAGCCCTGGGCGTCGAGGAACTTCCGCTGCACCGGGTGGAGTTCGCCCGCTCTTGCGTCTGGAGGGCGAACCGGTCAGGTTCCTTTACTCCGGAGGCCGTGTCCCCTTCCCTCCCGTCAGGAGGACGGCTCGATCCCCCACGCCGCGGCCCGGGCGGCGGCCGCCGCCCGGTTGGGGAGGTCGAGCTTGGCGAGGATGTGCTCGATGTGCGTCCCCACGGTGCGCGGCGTGATGTACAGCCGCTGCGCGATCTCCCGGTTGGTGCGGCCGGCGGTCAGCTCGGCGAGGACCTGGAGCTCCCGCGGCGAGAGCCTGCCGTCGGGCGCGCCGCACGGCGCGGCGGTCCGGGTGTCGAGGGTCGCGGCGAGGGACTCGGTGAGCAGGGTGACCACGGCGCGCGCCGGGTCGGGCGCGCGCCGTGGCCGGCGCGTGCTGACGTTCAGCATGCCGACGTAGCGGCCGTCGGCGGCGAACAGGCACTGGGCCACCCCGTCCTCGATGCCGAGGGGAGCGAGCACGTCGCGGAACCCGGGGGAGGAGGCGAGCAGTTGTCCCGGGACGTCCCCGAGCCAGAGGCCGCCCCGCGCCGGGCCCCGGAGCACGGCGAACACCGGGTCGTCGTGGAGACGGGTCTCGATGTAGAGCGTGGCCTCGTCCGGGTAGGTCCCGGCCAGCGTGGTGTGGCACCGGCGCACCGGATCCCAGCGGGCCAGCGACGCGTGGTCGTACGCCACCACCTCCGCCAGCGCCGCCAGGACCGTGTCGACACCGGCCTTGCCGGTCGTGGCGCTGCCGGCCGCCTCGCGGACCTGGACGGCCGCGTCCAGGATGTCCGCCGTGCTCCGCTCCGCTGCCATCGCCCCAGAATGATCACTGACCGGGAACGCGTCAAACCCGGGGGATCCGGCTTCAGCCGGCGAGGGCGTCGTGCACGACCTGCCCGTCCATGACGGTGAGGACGACCGGCATCGTCGGGATGTCGTGCGGATCCGCGCCGAGCAGGTCCCCGTCGAGCACACACAGGTCGGCGACCTTGCCCGGCTCCAGCGAACCCTTCCAGTCCTCGGCGAAGTCCTGCCACGCGGCGTCGATCGTGTACGTACGGATCGCCTCGGCCCGCGTGATGCGCTGCTCAGGACCGCTCACCCGGCCCCCGGCCTTCGACTCGCGCAGCACCATGGTGGCGAGCCCCTGGCGCCAGTCCGGGTCCGTGACCGGGGCGTCGGACCCGCTCGCGACCCGTACGCCCGCGTCGAGGGCGTCGCGGTAGGGCCAGGCGTACGCCGCCCGTTCGGCGCCGACGAACTCCTCCTCCATGTCGGCGACGGTCCACTTGATGGTGGGGTTCATGTTGGCGCCGAGCCCGTGCGCCGCCAGTACCTTCATGCTGTGCGCGGTGAGGAAGTCGCCGTGGATGACGTAGTGCCGGGCGCCCGGCCGTGGGTGCTCGGCCAGGGCCGCGGCGAAGGCGTCCGCGACGGTGTCGCAGGCCCGGTCGCCGGTGACGTGCACGCCCACCTGGTGCCCGGCCGCATGCGCGTGCCGGATCATCGCGCCGATCTCGGCGGTCCGGTCGGCGTCGGTCTCGCCGCCGACGCACAGGGCTCCGCAGCCGCCGCCGACGTACGGCTCGTTCATCCAGGCCGTCTTGTTGGGGACGATGCCGTCGGCGAAGATCTTGACCCCGTGGACCGCGAGGCGGCGCGGGTCGGCCGGGCCCGCCGCGCCGCCACCGGCGAGGCCGCCGAGATCGTCGAGGGCGGTGAGCGTACGGGCGAACTCCTCGGCCGTGCCCGCCATCCCCGTGGGCAGGAGCAACACGCCGAGGCGGGCGGTGAGTTCGCCGTCGGCCAGCAGCTGCCGGTAGACGTCGAGGGTCTCGGCGCCCAGCGCGCCGCGCATGATGCCGTCCCCGCCGGGGCCGAGGCCGGGCTCGGTGTAGCTGGTGATGCCGAGCCGGGCGAGGGAGGCGAGCGTCGACCGGATCGCGGCGGTCCGCTCCTGCCGGCTCAGCGGCGGCAGCGCGTTCTGGACCAGGGCCTGCGCCCCCTCGTGGAGCAGCCCGGTCGGCTCACCGGCCGCGTCCACGACGACGGATCCGCCGGGCGGCGCGACGGTCTCCCGGTCGATCCCGATGAGCCGCTGCGCCGCGGAGTTGACCCAGGTCGCGTGCCCGGAGAAGGAGTAGAGGACGACGGGGTGGTCCGGGCTCACGGCGTCGAGGTCGTGCCGCGAGGGCTGCCGCGACGGATCGGCGGCGCACTCCGCGAGGTATCCGGTGTCCCAGCCGTGCCCCGTGACCCACTGCCCGCGCGGGACGCGGCCCACCGCCTCCCGCACCGCCCCGGCCACGTCCGCGATCGACGGGACGGCGGGGTGACCGAGGTCGAGGGAGAGCGGCGGCGACGCCATCCCGTAGGCGCAGCCGTGCAGATGGGAATCGTTGATGCCGGGCAGGAGCGTCGCGCCCCGCAGGTCGACGACGCGGGTGCCGGGCCCGATGAGCGGCGCGACCTCCTCCCGTCCGCCCACGGCGGTGATGACCCCGCCGGTCACCGCGAGGGCCGAGACGACGGAGAACTCCGCGTCGACCGTGACCACCTGACCGCCGACGAACACCAGATCCGCATACGAGTCCACAGGGGGGTCCTTTCGAGAGCCGGGCGGGACCGGGCACGGCCCGGCCGCCCGCGGAACGATCTTTCGAGGACTATGTCGCCGAGTCCGGCCCGCGCACATCGGTCATCTCACCGATACGGCCGCGCTCCCGGGCCGGACGGGTCGGGGGAGGGGCACGTCAGCTGTCGTCCTTGATCTTCTTCATGGTGAGGTGCGACTCCAGGCGCAGCACGGCGGGCAGCCCGCTGAGCTTGTCGGTGAGGAAGGCCTCGTAGGAGGCGTGGTCGGAGACGGCCACGCGCAGGAAGTAGTCGGGCCTGCCGTACATGCGCCGGAACTCGATGACCTCCTCGTACGAGGACACCGTCTTCTCGAACGCCGTGACCGTCTTGCGGTCCTGCGCGTAGATCTCCACGTCGATGAGGACCTCCAACTCACGGCCCAGCGCCACCGGGTCGACGACGGCCCGGTACCCGGCGATCACCCCCGCCTCCTCGAGCCGCTTGATCCTGCGCAGACAGGGAGGAGGGGTCAGCCCCACCCGCTTGGCCAACTCCACGTTCGACAACCGGCCGTCACGACGGAGGTGAAACAAAATTTCATGGTCCGTGGCATCGAGGCTGATTTCATTGCTCATATAGAGATCATAAGGTCACTATCGGCAACCAAATGAGGCGGCTTTCCCAATAAAATGTCGGCATGCGAATAAGCACCACCGCTGCCGCCGACGAGGCTGCCGCGTCCGACCCGGCTGCCGTCATCGAGGCCCGCCCGCGAAGTGAGGCCCGCGCGGCCCTCGGCGACTGCGCGTCGGTGGGCCTCGGCATGCTCCCGCTCGGCCTCGCCTTCGGCGCGCTCGTCATCCAGTCCGGGCTCGACTGGTGGTGGGCGGGACTGTCGTCCGCGCTCATCTACGGCGGCTCGTTCGAGTTCCTGCTGATCGGCATGGTCGCCGCCTTCGCGCCGCTGACCTCCGTCGCCGTGGCCGCGTTCCTGGTGAACGCCCGGCACGTCTTCTACGCCCTGTCCTTCCCCCTCCACCGCGTGCGGGGCCGGTTCGCCAAGACGTACAGCACCTTCGCGCTCACCGACGAGGCGTACGCCCTGACCGCCTCCGAGCAGGCCAGGACCCGCTCCGGCCGGCGCATCCTCTGGATGCAGTTCTTCATGCACCTGTACTGGGCGGGCAGCGCCACCGCCGGAGCATTGCTCGGCTCCCTGATCCCGGACGGCGTCACCGGCCTCGACTTCGCCCTGACCGCGCTGTTCACCGTCCTCGCCCTGGACGCCGTGCGCGACCTGCGCGGAGAGGTCCCCACGCCGCTGCTCGCGCTCGGCAGCGCCCTGGCCGCGCGGCTCCTCTTCCCCGGCGAGATGCTCCTCGCGGCCTTCGCCCTGTTCGCCGCGGGACTCCTGGCCCGCCACCTCGCCACCGCCAAGAGGCCCGCCCATGTCTGACACCGGCTACGCCGTCGCCGCCGTCCTCGTCTCCGCCGCCGTCACCTGGGCCCTGCGCGCCCTGCCGTTCGCCGCCCTCGCCCCGCTGCGCTCCAGCCCCACCGTGCGGTACCTCAGCACCCGTATGCCCGCGGGCGTCATGGTGATCCTGGTCGTCTACTGCCTGCGGGACACCCCCCTCACCCAGCCGCGCGCAGCGGCTCCGCTGGCCGCGCTCGCGGTCACCGCGGGACTGCATCTGTGGCGCGGGAACGCGCTGTTGAGCATCGTCGGCGGCACGACCGTGCACGTCGTCCTGGCCAGCACCGTCTTCACGCACTGACGTCCGGCTTGATTCACTGACACCCGAGTCGCGCCGTTTCCCCGGAGGTACGCACCCCTTGAACGCCAGCAGTCCGCACCCCGGCAGTAGTTCGCACACCGGCAGTCCGCACGCGGGCAGTTACTTCGAGCCCATGGACGAGAACCGCTACAAGCCCACCGCGCACGCGAGCGGCGCCTGGAGCACCGACGAGCAGCACTTCAGCCCGCTCGGCGGGCTCCTCGTGCACGCCATCGAGCGGGACCGCGCCGCGCGGCCGGACACCGGCCTGGTGATGTCCCGGATCAGCTTCGACATCCTCGGCCGGCTCGCCCTCGACGAGTGCGAGATCCGGGTGGAGACGCTCCGGCCCGGCCGCACCATCGAACTCGTCGAGGCCGTCGCCCTCATCGCCGGCCGTCCCGTCGTACGCGCCCGCGCCTGGCTGCTCGCCGCCGGCGACACCACCGCCGTGGCCGGCGGCGCCGCGGAACGGCTGCCGGCGCCCGGGACGCTCACGCCGTGGGCGATGGACGCGCTCTGGCCCGGCGGGTACATCGCGTCCGTGGACGTCCGCCCGGTGGGGCCGCCGCGGCCGGGCCGTACGACGGCGTGGATCTCCACGCCGCTGGACCTGGTCGCCGGGCAGAGCGCGGGTCCGCTCGCCTCCTATGTCGCGCTCGTCGACACCGCGAACGGCATCGCCGCTCGCGAGCGCCCGGACGCCTGGATCTTCCCCAACGTCGACCTCACGATCCACCTGCACCGCCGGCCCACGGGCCGGTGGACGGGACTCGACACCACCGTCACCTTCGGCCCCACCGGCCAGGGCATCACCAGCACCGTCCTGCACGACGTGGCGGGCCCGGTGGGGTACGCCCAGCAGATCCTCACCGTCCGGCCGGTGACCCCGGACCGGTCCTAGGCAGGGGGCCCGCGGTCATTCGTCGGCGGTGTCCTGAAGGACGTCGCAGGTGTTCTGGAACTCCTCCATCAGCCGGGTGGCCTCGACGACGAGGACGCCGTACGGGCGGGAGGCGTTGGCCAGCGGCAGCTCCTGGTCGCGGGCCGCGCTCAGCACCTTCTGCAGGGCGTCCTGCGCGGTGGTGGCCAGTTGGCACATCTCCTTGGCCTGCTCGCTCAGGGTGTCGCTGTCGAGCTCCGCGATGACGTGGGCGATGTCGCGCAGCTTGCCGGCGAAGTCCGCGTACGCCTCCAGGACGGGGGCGTAGGAGTAGGTGTCCTCCGTCTCCCGCCAGCGGCCGAGGCTGCGGGTGAGCGAGGCCAGCTGGTAGACCGCGCGCTCCATGGCCTCCACGGACTGGCGGTAGCGGTTGAAGGTGAGATAGCCGCGGTGCTTGGGCAGCAGCCTGCGGGGGTTGAAGGGCAGGCTGTTCTCCGCCGTGCTCAGACCGGCGCGGGCCTGCCCGACCGCGCTCTGGGCACGTTCACCCGCCACCCGCCACTGCTCGGCGCGCTCGGCGTCGACGTCACCGCTGCACAGGCCGTCGGCCATGTCGTCGAGCAGGGACTCCATCTCGGAGGCCAGGACCTGCAGGCCCTGTTCGGCGCTGCGGTAGCGCAGCGGGGGCGCGATGCACAGGTTCACGATCAGGCCGATGCCGCAGCCGATGGCGACGAGCAGGATGATCTGCCCGAGCTGCAGGGCCCGGTCGGCGTTGGTGGTGGCGGACGCGTAGGTGGAGAACGCGAAGAAGGCGGCCGTGGCGATCTGGGAACGCTGTTCCCCGAGCGCCGACCACTGGCCGAGCGCCAGCGCGATGACGGCCACCACGACGAACGCGAACAGGTCGGGGCCGGCCGTGAAACCGATCGCCGACTGCACCGCCACCCCGAGGACGACCGCGGCGATGTACCGCAGGGTCTGCCACACGGAGCGGTGGATGGTCACGTTCATCGTCAGCACCGCGGAGAACGGCGCGAACGCGGGCGACTTCGCGTTCAGCACATCGTGCGCGACCCACCAGGACAGCGTCGCCGCCAGCACACTCTTGACCACCAGAAGGACCATGTGGCGCTCATGCCCGGACGAGCTCCACGCCCGGCCCACCCATGCCCAACCGCTCCGTACCCGATTCACCACGTGCTTCGACTGCCCTCTCCGTGCCCGGCCCCGTGAGTCGACGACCGGAACCAAACAGGTAACCACAACAAACCGGTTGAAACAGTGAGAAGGCGGAGGTGACCGGGGTCGGAGTCGCGGGGCCGGGTGTCGGCACGGCGCTGCCCCCGTGCCACTGGGCACGGGGGCAGCGATCAGCCTTCGCGGGGTGGGGCGACTAGTCGGTGGTCAGCAGGCCGGCGCGGAGCTTGCCCACGACGCGGGAGATGAGCCGCGAGACGTGCATCTGCGAGCAGCCGAGGACATCGGCGATCTGCTGCTGGGTCTGCTCCTCGACGAAGCGGAGGTGGATCAGGGTCCGGTCCCGGTCGTCGAGTTCCGCGATGAGCGGGGCGAGGGAGTGGAAGTTCTCGACGAGTTCGAAGGACTCCTCGTCGACGCCGATGAAGTCGGCCAGCATCGTGTCGGAATCGTCGTCCGCGCTGTTGACCGCGGCGTCCAGCGAGACGGCGTTGTAGCCGTTGGACGCCTTCATCGCCTCCGTGACCTCGGCGGGCTGCAGCTGCATGAGCTCCGCGAGCTCGGCCGTGGACGGCATGCGCCCGAGGCGGGTGCGCAGCTCCTCGGTGGCCTTGGAGAGCTCGATACGGGCTTCCTGCAGGCGCCGCGGCACATGCACGGCCCAGGAGGTGTCGCGGAAGAACCGCTTGATCTCGCCGGTGATGTACGGGACGGCGAACGACGTGAACTCGACCTCACGGGTCAGTTCGAACCGGTCGATCGCCTTGATCAGGCCGATGGTGCCGACCTGGACTATGTCTTCCATCTCCTGCGGGCCCCGGTGCTTGAACCGGGAGGCCGCGTACTGCACGAGTGAGAGGTTCATCTCGATCAGGCAGTTGCGAACGTACTGATACTCGTGCGTGCCTTCCTCGAGGTGGGTCAGGCGGTCGAACAACCGCTTGCCGACCTCTCGCGCGTCCTTGGGCGCGATGGAGGAAGGGTCCGTGTACGCGCGCTCGACGAGATCTTCCCCGGCCCTGGTGGTCTGGGCCTGTTCCCGCGCCGTCACGGTGATCATTGAGTCCCGCCCTTTCGATTCGAGCTTGGCTGATGTTCCCCGTTGGGCGGCGGTTACCCGCGAAACAGTCGGGCACACCCATCAATTTCGAACGCGATCGAGAATGTTTGCCGCGCGGCTGAGCGGCCACACGATCGGACAGCACATGATGTCGATGCCGAGGAGCGTGAGCGGACCATGACCGCCAACGAGAAGGCGAAGGCCAAGTTCGAGCAGGCCACCGGTGCCGCCGCGGCGGCGGCCGGTCGGGCCGTGGGCAACGAGAGCCTCACCGCCAAGGGCCGTGCGCAGCAGATGAAGGGCGACGCGCGCCAGGCGAAGGAGAAGACCAAGGACATCGGCAAGCACTGACCGCGAGAGCGTGCGACGCCGTTGGGGCGGCCCCTTGAAGGGGCCGCCCCAACGGCTTTGCCGGGTAGGAGGAAGGCGGTCCGCAGGCCTCACGAAGGCCACGGGAAGGCCGCACGGAGACATCACGAAGGCAGGCCACCCGTGGCGGGCTCGGTGGCGAAGCGGCTCATCGTTTCGAGCGTGGCCTCCGGGGTCTGGGGCCGCCCGTCGGACAGCGAGTCCCGCAGCTCCCGGAAGTACTGCACGTACAGGTCCGGCGTGAAGGTGCTGAGCATCACGGCCGGTCGGTCGGTCACGTTGGCGAACGTGTGCGGGGCGCCGGCCGGAACCATCACGAGCGTGCCCTGCGAGGCGTCGTGCTCCGTCGTGCCGACCGTGAACCGCACGGAACCGGCGATGACGTAGAAGCCCTCGTCGTGCTGGGCGTGCCGGTGCTGGGGCGGCCCCGGCGTGTGCGGCGCGATCACGGACTCGGCGATCCCGAGCCGGTGCCCGGTGTTGCCGCCGTCCTCGAGGACGCGCATGAGCGTGGTGCCCAGGACGATCCGCTCTCCGTCGTCCGGACCGACGACGGAGACGGCGGGGTGGGTCGCGTCACCGTCGGCCGCGGTGTGCGGGGGCGTGGCGGGGGCGTCGGAACCGGGTGTGTGCGTCATGTCCACGATTCCACCGCGCGGGTCCCGCGCCCGTCCAAGACCGGTTCCGGCACCTCGATACCGCCTCGGTATCGTGGCGGCATGGAGCTCCGTGCGCTGCACTACTTCGTGGCAGTCGCCGAGGAACTGCACTTCGGCCGGGCCGCCACCCGGCTGCACATGAGCCAGCCGCCGCTGAGCCGGGCGATCAAACGGCTGGAGACCGAGCTCGGAGCCACGCTGTTCGACCGCTCGTCCGCCGGGGTCGCGCTCACCGCCGCGGGCGCCGTCCTGCTGGGCGAGGCGCGCGACCTTCTCGACCGCGCGGACCGGGCCCGGGTACGGGTGAGCGCTGCCGCCGGCACCGCGACCCTCACCGTCGGTCTCCTCGCCGGGGGAGCCGACCGGCAGGCGGCCCGGCTGGCCGACGCCTACCGCCGGCGGCACCCGGACGTCGAGGTACGGATCCGCGAGACCGACCTGGCCGATCCCACATGCGGGCTGCACGCCGGGTCGGTCGACGTCTGCCTGACCCGCGGCCCGTTCGACGAGACCGGGCTGACCGTGCGCCCGCTGCGCGCCGACCCGGTGGGGGCGCTGCTGCGCGCCGACGACCCGCTCGCCCACCGCGCCAGCCTGACGCTGGCCGACCTGTCCGACCGCCGGTGGTTCGTCTTCCCGGAGGGTACGGATCCGCGCTGGCAGTCGTACTGGAGCGGTGGACAGCTGCGCACGGGGCCGGTGGTGCGCGCGGTCCAGGAGTGCCGGCAGGCCGTCCGGTGGAACGGCACCGTCGGCATCACGCTGCTGGACGACGAACCGGCCGAGGGCCTCACGGTGGTGCCGCTGACCGACATGGAGCCGAGCCGCGCGGTGGTGGCGTGGCCCGCGGGCGACAGCAACCCACTGGTCCGCTCGTTCGTCCGCACGGCGCTCACGACGTACCGGACCTGACGATTCCGCACGCGGTCCGGGACGGTCCAGGGGCGCGCCGCGCCGACGAGCGACCTCGACGTGGCCGTCCTCCTGCCCGACACGGACACCAGCCGACGCGAAGTGATCCGCCACGAAGGCCGGTTGCCGGAACTGTTCCTCAACACCCCGGCGGACATACCGGAGTTCTCACGACCAGGGACTGCCCCCTGTGGAGGCCACGCACCTGCTCACCGCGTACCACCACGCCTGGACCGGCATCGGCAAGTGGCTGCCCCGCCGGCTGCTGAGCGCGGACCCGGTGCGCGGGCGGCCCTGCTGGACGGCCACCGGGCCGTCGCCGTACACGCCGACCCCGCCCCGCTGGCTGCCACCGCCGGGCAGGTGCTCGACCTGTACGGGGGGCCGCTGCGGGAGGGGTACGCGCAGCCCTGGTACCCCCTGACCGGGTGACGTGCCGTCCCGGGTGACGCGGACCCCGTGTGACGCGCGGGACGCGGGGGTACCCGCTGCGCACGAGTGCCCGGTCGCCGGTTCACCCGTCGGATCCGTCCAGTGTGTGGCGTGCCGTGGACTGCGTGAACCTGTGAAGGGGGATCCTCGCAGGCCGAGGGAGCCCCCGCGGCCGGTCGCGACCCGGGAGAGCCGGGCCGGCGCCTGCCGACACCGGCACATTTCGGGCAGGTGAGCGAGCTGGTCAAGCGGGACATGACCAGCTCTGCCGTGACCTGCGGCGACGACGAGGAGGAGCATGTGAAAGCGGTACGCGCCTACGCGGAGGCCGGCTTCGACGAGGTGTACGTCCACCGGATCGGACCCGACCGGCGAGGCTTCTTCGACTCCCACCGGAGCAGCATTCTGCCCCGGCCGCGGAGCGGCTCGTGAGCGGGCGGCGCGCCGGACGCGCGGCGCTGTTCGACGTCGACGGGACGCTCGTCGACACCAACCACCTGCACGTGACGACCTGGTGGGAGGCGTTCCGCCAGGCCGGCCACCGGGTCCCCACGCACGCCATCCACCGGTCCATCGGCCTCGGCTCCACCGACCTCATCGAGCACCTGCTCGGCGAGGACCGGGACACGGACCAGGACGAGCGGATCAGCTCCGCCCACAAGGCGCTGTACGGCGCCTACTCCGACCGGCTCGCGCCGCTCGACGGCGCGCACGACCTGCTGCACGCCCTTGCGGACCGGGGCTGGCGCAACGTCCTCGCCACCTCCGCGGGCGGCCGGGAGCTCCAGGCGCTGCGCCGCGCGATCGACGCGGACGAGGTGATCGTGGGGACGGCGAGCGCGGACGACGTGGCCGACGGCAAGCCGGCGCCCGACCCGGTCCACCGGGCGCTGGAGCTGGCCGAGGTGGCCGCCGACGACGCGGTGTTCGTCGGGGACACGGTCTGGGACATGCAGGCCGCGGTGCGCGCCGGGGTCCGCCCCGTCGCCCTGCTGTCCGGCGGCATCCCGCGGGCGGACCTGGAGGAGGCGGGCGCGGAGGCGGTCTACCGGGACCCGGCCGACCTGCTCGCGCGGCTCGACGACAGCGTCTTCGGCCGGCTGGAGGACCGCTGACCGAGGGGGCGGACCGTGTCCGCGAGGCCACGCACACCATCGGTGAGAAGGAGGCGGCCGCATGAGCCCCACCCATGAGCTGCGGGTCGGCCGACGCACGGTCGAGATGAAGCGGGCCGACAAGGAGCTGTTCCCCGGGGACGGCATCACCAAGGAGGATCTCGCCGAGTACTACCGGCGCGTGGCGCCGCGCATGCTGCCCGAGCTGCGCGGCAGGCCGCTGATGCTGGAGCGGATGCCGGACGGGATCCACGGGAGCCGCTTCTACCAGAAGGAGGTCTCCGACTACTTCCCCGACTGGATCCACCGCGCGTCGGTGGCCAAGGAGGACGGCGAGGTCACCCATGTGCTGTGCGACGACACGGCGACGCTGGTGTATCTCGCGAGCCAGGCCTGCATCACCCCGCACCGCTGGCTGAGCCGCGCGGACCGCCCGCGCAGGCCCGACCGCCTGGTCTTCGATCTCGACCCGTCCGCCGACGACTTCGAGACGGTACGGAGCGCGGCGCACCGCCTGCGCACGCTGCTGGACGAGCTGGAGCTCGCCTCGGGCCTGATGACCACCGGCTCACGCGGGCTGCACGTCGTCGTACCGCTGAACCGGCGCGACGACGTCGACGACGTCCTGTCCTTCGCCCGCGCCACCGCGGACGCACTCGCGGCCCGGTACCCCGGGGAGCTGACGACCGAGCCGCGCAAGGACGCCCGCAAGGGACGGCTGTACCTGGACGTCGCGCGCAACGGCTACGCCCAGACCGCGGTCGCCCCCTTCGCCGTGCGGACCAGGCCCGGCGCCCCCGTCGCGGTGCCGCTGGCCTGGGACGAACTGGACGCGCCGGAGCTGACGGCCCGCCGCTGGACGGTGACCGACCTCGGCGACCGGCTCGACACGGACCCCTGGTCGGGGCTGGCCCGCCGGGCGCGCGGGGTGGGTCCGGCGTCCCGGCGGCTGGAGCGCCTGGCGGCGGGAACGGAGTGACCATAGAGGCATGAGCGAGAAAGGTTCGAGCCGGAGCGCGGTCATCGTCATCGACATGATCAACACGTACGACCACCGCGACGCGGACGTGCTCCTGCCCGCGGTCCGCGAGATCGTGCCGCCCATGGTCCGGCTCCTGAAGCGGGCCAGGTCCGCGGGGGTTCCGGTGATCTACGCCAACGACAACTTCGGCGAATGGCGCTCGCACCACGGAGAACTCGTCGAGACCGCGCTCTCGGGCCCGCACTCCGACGTGATCGAGCCGATCCGGCCCGACGGCGACTCACTGTTCGTGGTCAAGGCCCGGCACTCGATCTTCTACGAGACGCCGCTGACGTACCTCCTGTCCCAACTGGGCGTGCGGCAGGTGGTCCTCTGCGGCCAGGTCACCGAGCAGTGCGTGCTCTACTCGGCGCTCGACGCCCACATCAGACATCTGGACGTGGTCGTCGCCGAGGACGCCGTCGCCTCCATCGACGCCGAACTGGCGGACGCGGCGCTGCGCATGATGCGGCGCAACATGGACGCGGAGGTCACGACCGTGGAGCACATCGAGTGGTGAGCGCGGGCCGCGCAGGGGCTCAGGACGTCGCCTTGTGCCGCCGCCCGCCGCGCAGGGCGTCGACGAGTTCGTCCCGGGTCATGCCGGAGCGGCCGGGGATCCGGGCCTCGGTGGCCCGTTCGTAGAGCTCGGCCTTGGTGAGGGTGTCGAACGACCGCCCTTGCGCGCTCTTCTTGCGCTCCTTGGACCCACCGGCCTTGGACCCACCAGTCCTGGACCCACCGGTCTTCGACCCCGTGGAGCCGCCGCCCCTGGCCCGTCGCCTGGCGGCGGCCTCACCGATGTGCGTCGGCGGCGTGACCGCGTCGGAGGACGCCTTCTCGGCGCCGCCCTTGCCGCCCTTCTTACCGCCGCCCGAGGGCTTCTGCGCCCGGTCGACGCTCGCCTGCAACGCGTCCATGAGGTCGACGACGTTCGTGGACTCGGCCGGCGGCGCCGCCTTCTCGACCGACTCTCCGGTCCGTTTGGCCTCGATGAGCGCGGCCACCCGCTCCTGATAGGTGTCGTGGAACTCCTCGGGGTTCCACTCGATGTGCAGGGTGTCCACGAGCTGCCGCGCCATCGTCAGCTCGCGGTCGGTGACCTTGGTCTGCTCCGGCAGATCGTCGATCTCCTTGCGCGGGTCACGGATCTCGTCCGCCCAGTGCAGGGTGTGCAGCGTCAGCAGCCCGTCCTCGGCCCGCAACGCGACCAGGTACTGGTGGTTGCGCATCACGAACGTGGCGATCCCGGCCCGGTCCGCGTCGGAGAGGGCCTTCTCCAGCAAGGCGTAGATCTTGGTGTACTCCTTGCTCTTCGGACCGAGGTAGTACGTCTTGTCGAAGAAGATCGGCTCGACGTCCGCCAGGTCGACGAAGCCGGTGATCTCCAGCGACTTGGAGCGGCCGGGCGCGATGTCGTCCAGTTCGTCGGGCTCCACCAGGACGTACTCGTCACCGGTGTCGTACGCCTTGACGATCTCGTCGTAGGGGACTTCCTCGCCGGTCCGCTCGTTCACCCGTTTGTTGCGGACCCGATCGGACGTACCGCGCTGCAGCTGGTGGAATCGGATGGTGTGGCTGTCCGTGGCGGTGAACATCTGGACGGGCAGTGACACGAGCCCGAAGGTCACGGTTCCGCTCCACACTGGACGCGCCATGCCGGTGCCACCCTTCCCGTCTCTCCCCCTGCCGCCGCGGGGAGTCCTGGCCTCTCCCCATGGCACCCCGCGGAGCGGCCCGGCGCATCCCGGGCCGGTCCGTTCCGCTCATCGGCCCGCGCGGCCCGCCTACCGCGCGTTGACCACGAAGAGCGCCCCGTCCGGGTCCCTCAGGACCGCCTCGGCCGAGCCCTCGTCCCGGAGCAGGACGCTGCCGCCGTGGGCCTGCGCCGCGCGGGCGCAGGCGTCCACGTCGGCGACCGTGAAGTGGATCTGCCAGCGCGGCCGGATCGTGGGGTCGGGCGCGGAGTCCACCGCGCCGGAGTGGATGCGGGCCACCACGTCTCCCATGCTCCGCAGGACGACCTCCTCGTCCTCGTAGTCGACCTCGCACGCCCCCGGCTCCGACGTCGCCCAGCGCAGGACCTCGCCGTAGAAGATGGCCGCGTCGAAGGCGTTGCGGGTGTGCAGCTCGGCGAAGGTCGGCGCCGCGCCGCGCCACCTCTCCCAGCCCACCACCAGTTCGCCCTCCCAGATGCCGAAGACCGCGCCGTCCCGGTCGGCCAGCAGTGCCGCCCGGCCCGGTGGGAAGGAGATCGGGCCCACGGCGGTCGTGCCGCCGCGCTCGTGGCTGCGGGCCACCGTCTCGTTCGCGCTCGCCACGGCGAAGTACGGGGTCCAGGCGACGGTCATCTGCCCGAGGCTGTCCATGGCGGAGACGCCCGCGACCGGCACCCCGTCCACGCTCGCGAACCTGTACTGGTCGCCCAGCCTGCCCTCGCGCCACGTCCAGCCGAGCACCGCCTCGTAGAACCGCTCCGCGGTCGGCAGATCGCGTGCGGTCAGGCTCACCCAGCAGGGCGCGCCATGGACCGAGTCGGTGGCCTTGACCTCGCGTGCGACTGCTCCGTGGCTGTTCATCTTCGTACCGTCCTGGGGTATCCGTGCCGTCCTGCCGCCGAGGACGCCCGCGGTCGCGTCATCGCCGCGGGTCAGGGGGAAGTGGGGGAGGTGGGGAACGGGGAGGGCTCGGGGCCCGGGTCCGGCGTGGGGTCGGGGCCGGGGGTCGGGACGGGGCCGGGGCCGGGGTGCGGGCTCGGGGGCGGTCCGCCGGGGGCGGGCGTCGGCGCGGGGCCGGTGTCGGGGTCGGGCGGGACAGGCACACTCATGACGCTCTTCCTCTCAGTGACGTCACCCAGGGCAGCACGCGGGCGCGGGCCGCGCGCCGGGGTTCTTCTCATGGTCTCCGTGATCGCTCCCCTGCGCGAGCGCGCGCCATGAAACGGTATGCACCACTTTATTCCAACCCTATTCGGGGTTTTTGTCGCCTTTGTTCCGGGTAGTCCACACTCATGATCACGGGAAGCGGCGAACTGTATGACCTGGCTGCCGACGGCGCGGCTCTCGGGACGATCGGCGCCTTCGTGGGTGGCCTGTTCGTCGTCGGCGCGCTGCTGTGGGCCTTCTGGCTCGGGAAGAGGGTCCGCCAGCGCGAGTCGGCCCCGCCGCGCGCGGACGAGCAGCCGAAGCTGCCCGAGTCCGGGCCGGTCCACGAGATCCGGGAGATGCGCGAGCCGGACGAGGTGCCGCACGCCAAGGACGAGAGCGAGCGGCTGCGCCCGGAGAACATGCACCCGGGCGACAAGCGCAGCGACGACCAGGACACGCCCCGCTGGAAGCCGGGCTCCAGCGGCTCCTTCGGGAGCGGTGGCCCCGGGGCGTGACACGCCCGGGCCGACGCGGTGTGCCGTGACCATGCATGGACGGCGCGCCAGGGGGACACCCGTGACGACTCGAGGACACCCGTGACGAGCCGAGCTGTCACTGTGACGGAAGGAAGACCCCCAGATGCGTGCACTCACCTGGCACGGCAAGCGAGACGTCCGCGTGGACACCGTCCCCGACCCCGAGGTGAAGGACCCGACCGACGTCATCGTGCGGGTGACGTCCAGCGGAATCTGCGGATCGGACCTCCATCTGTACGAGGTGCTCGGGCCCTATCTCGACCCCGGCGACATCCTGGGGCACGAGCCCATGGGCATCGTCGAGGAGGTCGGCCGGGACGTCACCGAGCTGTCGGCGGGGGACCGCGTCGTGGTGCCGTTCAACGTCTCCTGCGGCCACTGCTACATGTGTGACCGCGGCCTGCACTCGCAGTGCGAGACCACCCAGGTCAGGGAGCGCGGCTCGGGTGCGGCGCTCTTCGGCTTCACCAAGCTCTACGGCCAGGTGCCCGGCGGGCAGGCGGAGCTCCTGCGGGTGCCGTTCGGCAACACCCTGCCCATCAAGGTGCCCGACGGCCCGCCGGACGACCGCTTCGTCTTCCTCTCCGACGTGCTGCCCACCGCCTGGCAGGCCGTGGAGTACGCCGACATCCCCGAGGGCGGCACCGTGACCGTCCTGGGCCTCGGCCCGATCGGCGCCATGGCCGCCCGTATCGCGCTCCACCGCGGCGCGAGCCTCGTCGTGGGCGTCGACCTGGTGCCCGCACGGCTGAGCCGCGCCCAGGCCGACGGCGTGAAGGCCCTCGACCTGCGCCGTCACGGCAAGGATCTCGGTGACGTGATCCGCGACATGACCGACGGGCGCGGCACGGACGCCGTCATCGACGCGGTCGGCATGGAGGCACACGGCGCACCTCTGGCCAAGGCCGCCCAGTGGGGTGTGGGCCTGCTCCCCGACGCGGTGGCCGAGAAGCTCATGGACCGGGCCGCCATCGACCGACTCAACGCCCTGTACTCGGCGATCGACATCGTCCGGCGCGGTGGCACGGTCTCCATCTCCGGCGTCTACGGCGGTGCGATCGACCCGATGCCGATGCTGACCATGTTCGACAAGCAGATCCAGCTGCGCATGGGCCAGGCCAACGTGAAGCACTGGGTCGACGACATCCTGCCGCTCCTCACCGACGAGGACCCGCTCGGGGTCGACGACTTCGCCACCCACCACATGTCCCTGGAGGACGGGCCCGAGGCGTACCGGATGTTCAAGGACAAGGAAGACGGGATGATCAAGACGCTCCTCAGGCCGTGAGCGGAAGGGACGTCAGGACGATCATGTCGCATTCCACCGAGTCGCTCACCGGCGCGACCGCACTCGTCACCGGAGGCTCCCGGGGCCTCGGCCTCCTCATGGCCGACCGGCTCGCGGCCCGCGGCGCCACCGTGGTCATCGCAGCCCGCGACGCCGACGAACTCGCCACCGCGCAACAGAAGTTGCGGCACCGCAACCCCGACGTCGACATCCATACCTCGGTGTGCGACGTACGGGACCAGGAGTCCGTCCACCACCTGTTCAAGGCCGCCCACGACCGCTGCGGCGGCCCGGACATCGTCATCGCCAACGCCGGGATCATCCAGGTGGCTCCGGTGGAGGCGGTCGGCGCCGGCGAGTTCCGGGACGCCATGGAGACGATGTTCATGGGGGCCGTGCACACCTCCCTGGAGGCGCTGCCGTACCTCCGGGAGAGCGAGTGGGGCGGCCGCCTCGGGCTGATCTCGTCGGTGGGCGGCCTGCTGGGCGTCCCGCATCTGCTGCCCTACGCGAGCGCCAAGGCGGCGACCGGCATCCTGGCCGAGGGGCTGAACGCCGAGGCGGGCCCCACCGGGGTGAGCGTCACCGCGGTCTATCCCGGGCTGATGCGCACCGGCTCGCATCTGCACGCGCAGTTCGGCGGGGACCGCAGCGGCGAGTACGGCTGGTTCTCCGCCCTCGCGGGCGCGCCCGTCGTCTCGATGAACGCGCAGCGGGCGGCCGAGCGCATCGTCAAGGCGGTGGTCCGCCGCCGCACCCGGCTGGTCCTGACGCCGATGGCCCGGGCCGCGGACCTGGCCCACGGAGTGGCGCCCACCGCCACGACCCGGCTCAACGGCGTCATGGCGCGCCTGCTGCCCGGGGCGCCCGGCGGCAGGCGGGGCATGCGGCGCGGGGCGGACGTCGAACCCCCGCGCGGCGCCGTGAGCGGCAGGTTCCAGGCCTGGGGAAGCGCGATGAACGAGACGGCGGCCGACGCGTACAATGCTCGCCGTAAGTGAGGCGGGGGTGCCGGTGCCGGGGCTTCCGGTGCCGGCGCCTCGCCCGGGGACGGGTGTTTGCCGCACCTGACACGCGTCACCGCTGGTCAGAAGCGCGTCGTGAGTGAACGGCCCGATCAGGGGCAGGCCAATGGGACGGTACCGCTTCCTTTGACAGGCATACGAGCCATACTGGTCGGGCCCTGATCACTCACAGAACGACTCCATGACCAAGAACAGCACCCCCACCGCCACTGTCCCCGACACCGTGTGGCTCGCGCGCGGCAGCCATCTCGGAACCGAACCCGAGCAGGACGTCCGGCGCAACCTGATCGCCCTCAAGGCGGCCGGGGTGCTCGACGACTTCCTGGACCTCGACCCCGTCGAGGCGGCCCGCTCCACTGTCCTGTACCCCCGGGGCGAGGCGGCCGACCCGGGCCCGTCCGCGCGCCGCCTCTTCGAGGCTCGCTGGCACGTGGCCGACGATGTCACGGTGCGCGCCCAGCTGATCACGTACGACCCCGGGACCCGCCGCAAGGAGGGTGAGGGCGTCACCTGGATCCTCGCCGCCGAGGCGGAGGGCGCGTGGGACATGCGCTGGCCCTCGCCGGCCACCATGTTCTGGCCCGACAGCGAACGCATCCCCTGGGACCACGACGCGGTCCCGGACGTGCGGCTGCGCTCGGCGAACCACCTGCCGAAGGACGACGACGAGCTGCGCCACCGGTTGCGGGACTGCACCCGGCAGAGCTGGTACATCCACGTCGTGGTGCACGAGGCGATGACGCCGGACCCCAAGGGGCAGCAGCCGGTCTCGGTGTACCTGCCGCCCAGCCTGCGGCACCAGGTCGTGGAGCACCGGGGCACGCCGGAGCAGGCGCAGATCGTCGACTTCGCGATGAAGCGGGAGCTCGGCGCGCGGATGCCGCGCGGCGGCGGCGTCGTGCTGCCCACCGCGCCGAAGCTCCCGGAGTACGACGCGGACCGCTTCACGGTGCGCAGCGTCTTCCTCGACGGCTCGGAGCCGACCGAACTCCTCGACAGGATCAGGGAGTTCGCCGCGTTGCCGCGGCCGATGGACGAGGAGGCCGAGCGGGCCGTGGCGCGACTGCGCCAGGGCTGGCACCTGCTCACCCCGGAGGAGGAGCTGGCCCACGCCCAGGGCATGGTCACCCGGTACGCCGAGGCGCTCGAGGCGATGACGAACTCCTGCGACCTGTATCGGGAGGCGGCCGAGGCCGCGCAGGCGGCGCTCGCCGAGTCGGCCGGCGGGGGCGGGGCGCGCATCCCGGGGCCGCTCAAGCCGGCGGCGCCCAAGACGGACGGCTCGCTCCTGAACAGCCTCTCGAAGACGTTCGGCCGTTTCCGGGACCCGAACAAGTAGGACCTGACGGTCACCGGCCCGTCGCCGCCCCGCACCGGAGCACTCCGGTGCGAGGCGGCGAGGGCGGCGGGGCCCGCTAGGACTGCGGGGGCTGGTTCTGGTCCCTGCCGAGCTGGTCCTTGAGCTTGTCCTGGGCGGTGTCGACCTGCCCGCTGTACTTGTCCTGGGTCTTGGAGTCGACGAAGTCGCCCGCCTTGTCGATGCCCTGGCCGGCCTTGTCCTCGTGGCCCGAGAGCATCTGCTTGAGCTTGTCCATGACTGACATGGGTGCCTGCCTCTCTGCGTCGCCCCCACACCAGGCTTGCAGCGCCCGGCCCGGTTCGCATCCGGGGGCCGGTCCGGCCCCCGGAAATCGGGCCTCAGGAGCCCCCGTATCGCTCGTGGGTTCGAATCCCATGTGCGAGCGTGGCCAAGGGAGGGGGCGTCGGGACGCGGTGACCCCGGCGTCGGCGAATCAGCGTCGCGCCCAGTCGTCGAGCACCGCCAGGATCTGGCGGGTGGTCGCCGCCGCGATTCGGGGTGACGCGTGGGCGTAGGCGGTATAGGCGCTCAGGCCACTGCTCAGGCCCCAGCCGCGGCCCCGCGCCCAGGTGGCTCCGTCCACGCCGAGGGCGGTGCGGAAGACCGTGCGGCAGGGGGCGTCCATGAGGGTGTAGGCCATCATCAGATCAGCGGCGGGGTCCCCGTATCCCAGGCCGCCGAAGTCGATGACGGCCTTGAGCCGGCCGCCCGCGGTCAGCAGGTTGCCGGTGTGGAAGTCGCCGTGGACGAACACCGGCGGCCGGTCCCACGGCTCGGCCGTCAGTGCCGCCCGCCACACCGCGGTCATCGCGTCGGCGTCGAAGACATCGGCGGTGCGCTCGATCGCGGCGCGCGTGAAGTGGTCCCGGGTCGACAGCGGGGCCGGCGGTCCGGGGCGCTCGGCGGCCTCCGGCCCCGGCCACGCCATCGGCGCGCACCCCCACAAGGCCTGGAGGAAGCGGGCGAGTTCACCGGCGGCGGAGGCCGATGAGCCCAGCTCCCGGACGGTGGCCGTCTCGCCGTCCAGCCAGCGGAACACCGACCAGGGCCAGGGGTAGCCGAAGTCCGGGCGGCCCTGCGCCACCGGCACCGGCACCTCCAGCGGGAGGTGCGGGGCGAGCCGGGGGAGCCAGGTGAACTCCGTGGCGAGGGAGCCGAGGGGGCCGGGGTGCCGGGGGAGTCGTACCGCGAGGTCCTGACCGAGCCGGTGGATGACGTGGTCCGACCCGCCCGGCTCGACCCGCTCCAGCGGCAGACCGGCCCACTGCGGGAACTGCGAGTCGACCAGCTTGCGGGTGAGAGGGGTGTCGATGTGGGGGCGGTGGTCCGGGACGGTCTCTGTGGTCACGCTTCTCCTCCGGAGCGGCTGAATGCCCAGCGCGTACGGGTGACGGCGGCGGGCCGTTTCCCTGCGCGCCCAGGAGCCTGCCCGAGTACGTGATCACTGTCAACACGATACGTATCGTCTCCTGGGTGGCGAGTGCGTGCCGGAGCGGACTCCTCCTGGGTGTGCCAAGCGTCGGCGAGAGCAGCGCAGTTGATGTGAAAAGCTGGCGGCCGCCGCTCACGGCCAAGGAGGCGCAGGGGCGGTCGAGAGGAGCGAAGCGTGCGACAGGACGGCTTTTCCGATCTCACCTGCGATTCCGGTGATTCCGGTGATTCCGGCGATTCCGGCGATCCCGCGGGCCGCGGCCTTTACGCCGGGGAGATGGACACCAGCAGGCCGCACCCCGCGCGGATCTACGACTGCCTGCTCGGCGGCAAGGACCACTACGAGGTCGACCAGCGGGCGGCCGAGGAGCTCGCCGCCGTGGCTCCCGAGGTGCGGATCGGCGTGCGCGCCAACCGTGCCTTCCTGCAGCGCGCCGTCCGGCACGTCGTCCGCGGCGGCGTGCGCCAGATCCTCGACATCGGCACCGGGCTGCCCACCTCGCCGAACGTCCACGAGACGGCGCGGGAGATCGCCCCGGACGTGCGCGTCGCGTACGTCGACAACGACCCGATCGTGAAGACGCACGGCGACGCGCTGCTCGGCGGCTCCGGCACGACCAGCATCGTCCTCGGCGACCTGCGCGACCCGGACGCCGTCGTGCGCCACCCGGACGTGCGCCGGGTCATCGACTTCGACGAGCCCGTCGCCGTGCTCCTCGTCGCCGTCCTGCACTTCCTCACCGACGCGGAGCGGCCCGGCCGGATCGTCGCCGCCCTGCGGGACGCGCTCCCGGCCGGCAGCTTCCTCGTCCTCTCGCACGCCACCGGCGACTTCGCCGACCGCAGCGACGCCCAGGCCGTCTACGACAAGGCCACCGCCACCCTGAACCTGCGCTCCCGCGCCGAGGTCGAGCGGTTCTTCGACGGCTTCGCACTGGTCGAGCCCGGCCTGGTCCAGGTCCCGTTCTGGCGCCCCGACGGCACGCCGCCGGAGCGGTCCGGCGAGATCGGCTTCTACGGAGGCGTGGCCCGCACGTCCGGCTGACGAGCCCCGGCCGGACCTGCTCAGGGATCGAGGCGGGCCCGGTCCTCGTCGTCCCACGCCCGGGTGTCGCGCGGCTCCACGTACGGTTCCTGGTCGGGCGGGAGGCCGCCCGCGACCGCGCGCTGGCGCGCCATCTCGGCGTCGAACTCGAGGCCCAGCAGGATCGCCAGATTGGTGATCCACAGCCACACCAGGAAGACGATCACGCCGGCGAAGGTGCCGTACGTCTTGTTGTACGAGGCGAAGTTCGCCACGTACAACGCGAAACCGGCCGAGGAGACCATCCAGATCAGCAGCGCCAGGAGGCTCCCCGGCGTGATCCAGCGGAAGCCGCGGACCTTCGCGTTCGGCGTGGCCCAGTACAGCAGCGCGATCATGACCGTGACGAGGATCAGCAGCACCGGCCACTTCGCGATCGACCACACCGTGAGCGCCGTGTCGCCGAGCCCCAGCAGGTCGCCGGCCTTCTTGGCGAGACCGCCCGTGAAGACCACGATCAGCGCGCTGGCGACCGCGAGCACCATGAGGATCACGGTCACCCCGAGCCTTATCGGCAGGACCTTCCACACCGGCCGGCCCTCCGGCATGTCGTAGACGGCGTTCGCGCTGCGGATGAAGGCCCCGACGTAGCCGGACGCCGACCACACCGCGAGCAGCAGACCCACGATCGCCATGACCGAACCGGTCCCGGCATTGCCCTGCAACTGCTGTACGGCGCTGCTGAGGATGTCTCGCACGGCACCCGGGGCGAGGTCCTCGATGCTGTCCATGACCTTCCGCGTCGCCGACTCGCCGACCACGCCGAGCAGCGAGACCAGGGCCAGCAGCGCCGGGAACAGCGAGAGGATCCCGTAGTACGTCAACGCTCCGGCGCGATCGGACAGTTCATCGCTCTGGAACTCTTTGACGGTGCCTTTCAGCACCGCCCACCAGGAGCGCTTGGGCAGCTCCGAAGGACTGTCAGGAGCTTGCCGCTCCACTTGCTCGTCGGGTCCGACGGTCGCCCCCGATGCTTGTGCGTCGGCGCGGCCTTCCGGTGCGTCGTCGCCGTGCTCTTCCTGCCGTTTCGGTGTCCAGACCATCTCCTACGAGTATCCGGAAGAACGCGATCCATCCCCGGGGATCCGCACCTCCACCCGGCAGACGTACACCGGAGACATACGAGCGTCGGCGAGGCCCTAGTGGACGGCCTTGTACCGCACGACGGTGCGCTTGCACTGTCCGGAGCCGAAGACGGCGAGGGCGTCGAGCTCGGCCGGGTCGGCCGCGAGGTCCCAGCGGAGCTTGGTGGCCACCCACTCCGCCACGTAGCGGCAGTGCGCGGAGGGCTGCGGGGGGAGCCACTGGGCGGGGTCCTTGGCGGCCCGGGCGCGGTGGGTTCGGGAGGTGACGGCCACCAGGGAGGCCGGGGCGCCCAGGTCGTTGGCGTAGGCCTCACGGCGTGCCGCGCCCCACTCGGACGCGCCGGAGTCCCAGGCCTCGGCGAGCGGCACGAGGTGGGCCACGTCCAGCCCCCGCGTGCCCTCGACCTCCTGGGCGTCGAAGTAGGAGAGCCACTCACCGCCGCTGATCCTGCAGCGGCCGCGGACGGAGGGCGCCTCGCTGGCCTCGGCGATCAGCACTTCGGCGCCGGTGTCGCAGCCGTCGGCCTTCGCTCCGGCGTTCCAGTGCCGGAAGCGGGCGCGGGCGTAACCGTCGCGGTGCTCGTCGGCGGCGGGGACGCGGTGCACCGCGTCGGCGAGGGTGGTGGTCTCGGTGGGAGTGGCGGGGGCGCCGGGGGCGGCCTGTGCGGCAGGCGGGGCGAGGAGGGGGGTCAGGGTGAGGCTGAGCGCGGCGAGGCCGCGGATGAGGTTCTTGATCACCTCGGCAGGTTCACCGCCTGCGCGAGGGCGAACCGGGGCTTGGCCCGAGTGGAGGACGAGGTTCACCGCAGAAACGTTCCGCCGTCGCACCGGGCCAGGAGTGTGCGTGAGGCGGACCCGGGGGACGTCGCGGCCATGGCGGGGCAGGACCCAGCTCCCCTGAACCGAAGCGACCGAAGCGACCGAAGCCATCGAAGCCGAGGGGGCCGAGACCGGCGCCGATGTCCGGATCGGGCAATAGGGTGAAGCGCGTCTTCTCTATAGGTCGGACCAATCCACGGGGGCGTGGGCTCCGGATCATGAGTACACGTTGCCCCCTTGCCGAAAGATGACCGACATGAGCGATGCCGTGCGCATCGGATCCCGTACCGCACCTCGCCCCGACCTCCAAGAACTGATCGCCCGCGTCGCCCGCGGGGACGAGGAGTCCTTCTCGGGTGTCTACGACGCCGTGATCAGACCGGTTCTCGGCGTGGTGCGCGCCGTGCTGCGCGACCACGCGCAGTCCGAGGAGGTGGCGCAGGAGGTGATGGTCGAGGTGTGGCGCACGGCTCCCCGCTATCGGCCGGAGAGAGGGTCGGCCATGAACTGGGTGCTCACGCTGGCCCATCGGCGCGCCGTGGACCGCGTCCGCTCGGTGGAGGCCTCCACGGCCCGTGAACAGAAGGCCGCCCTGCTCGCCCGGATGCCGGACTTCGACGACGTGAGCGAACAGGTCGAGTCCAGCTTGGAGCGCGAGCAGGTACGGCGCTGTCTGCGCGCCCTGACCGAGCTGCAACGCCAGTCCGTGACCCTCGCCTACTACCGCGGACTGACCTACCGTCAGGTCGCCGAGCTGCTCTCCGTGCCCCTCGGCACCGTCAAGACCCGCTTGCGCGACGGGCTCATCCGACTGCGCGACTGCCTGGGGGTGAACGCATGAACAGCGGAGCGGATCTGCACACCCTGACCGGCGCCTATGCCGCGCACGCCCTGGACGACGACGAGCGCGTGGCGTTCGAGCGGCACCTGTCGGACTGCGCGGCGTGCTCCCAGGAAGTGCGGGAGTTCCAGGCCACCACCGCGCGCCTGGGACTCGCCGCGTCCGTGGCACCCCGCCGCGCGCTGAAGGAGGAGGTGCTCCAGCGGATCACCGCGGTCCGGCAGGTGGCGCCGTCCGACCGGGCCCCCGAAACCCGGGCCGTGAAACACCGGCCGCGCCGGCGCGTTCAGTGGGCCCTGGCCGCCTGTGTCGCCGCCGCGACGGCGCTGGGCGGCTCGGCCGTCTGGCAGTACGGCGAAGTGCAGGCCGCCCGCGACGAGGCGCAGCAGGCCCAGCGGCAGTCCCAGGAGCTGGCGGCCCTGCTGGCGGCCCCGGACGCCAAGACCCGTACGGGCAAGCTGGCCGGTGGCGCGAGGGGAACGGTCGTCGTGGCCGACAGCCGCGACCGGGCCGCCTTCGTGGCCGCCGGCATGGCGAAACCGCCGGCCGGGAAGGTCTACCAACTCTGGTTCTCCGACGACGGAGTCATGCGTTCCGCGGGCCTCATGGACCCCGCGCGGAGCACCCAGACCGTCCTGTTGGACGGCTCACCGAAGGGGGCGGCGGGCGTGGGCATCACCGTGGAGCCGGCGGGCGGCTCCTCGAAGCCCACGACGACCCCGGTCGCCCTCCTGAACCTCCCGGCCTGAGCGGCGACGAAGGCGCGAAGGGGCCCGGGCGAAGAAGCCCGGGCGCGCAGAGTGCGCAAAAGGGGCAATCCATCTCCCCGGCGGCTACGGACCACCCATACGACGGGCACCACGCAAGGCGCAGTCATCCAGCTGCGCCGGCCGCACTCCCGCCGCCCTGCCGCCGTCCGGCAGCAGGGCCGTCCCCGGGCCGGCCGCCCGGGACCTCCCCCCCCCAGGAGGAGAAGATCATGCGCAGCACACACATCCGCCGGGCCGCCGTGGCGGCCGCCGCCACCCTCGCCCTGCCGGTGTCCTTGGGGCTGCTGGCCCCGATGGCGCACGCCGACAGCATGACGAAGCCCTTCGGGCCCGCGTGTGACAGCGTGCCCAAGGACGGCGCGGGCAGCTTCGAGGGCATGGCCAAGGACCCGGTCGCGACCGCGGCGTCCCACAACCCGGCGCTGTCCACGCTGGTGACGGCCGTCAAGAAGGCCGGGCTGGTCGACACCCTCAACAACGCAAAGGACGTGACGGTCTTCGCGCCCACGAACGACGCGTTCGCCAAGATCCCCAAGGCGGACCTCGACAAGGTGCTCGCCAACAAGGACCAGCTCACCAAGATCCTCACCTACCACGTGGTGGGCGAGAAGACCGGAGCCGATCAGCTGGCCAAGGGCTCGTTCAAGACGCTCGAGGGCGGCACCCTCACCACCATGGGTTCGGGCGAGTCGTTCAAGGTCAACGACACCGCGAAGATCGTGTGCGGTGGCGTCGAGACGTCCAACGCGACCGTCCACATCATCGACACGGTGCTCATGCCGAAGATGTGACCCGACGGACGTCGCGGTTCCGGCGCCGGTTTCGCGGCGCCGGGCCCGCGCGTCTCAGTCCCGGTGCTGTACGACGTTGATGACGTTGCCGTCCGGCGCCCGCACCAGGAACCGCCGCACGCCCCAGGTCTCCGTCGTCAGCGGACGGACGAACTCGAAGCCCCGCAGGCGGGCCTCCGCGTACGCGGCGTCGACGTCGTCCGTGAGCACGGAGACGACGGAGTCCTCCGCCGCGGTGGCGTCCCGCGTGACCAACTGGACGTGGGCCCCGGTCTCCGGAGACGTGCAGCGGGCCACCCACCCCAGATTGAACTCCTCCAGACTCAGGCCGAGGTAGTCGGTGTAGAAGCCCTTCGCGGTGTCGATGTCGTCCACGTGAAGGTTGGCGATGATGCGGTTGGCGCGCATGCGGTTCTCCTCTGCCCCGCCGTCGGGGCCTTGGGGTCTCGGTCCATGGTGGAACGGCCGTGGGATCGCTGCGGCGTCGTCGGCAGGGCCGAAGGTGTGAAGGACCAATCCGGCGGCACGGCGGGGACGTATTCCTGAGCATGGACAACGCAACGCGGTCGCCTCGCGGCCTCACACGGCTTTCCCTGGGTGCGCTGAGCGGCCTGCTGGCCGGATACGCGGCGATCGCGGTCGCCGAACTGGTATCGGTGGCGGTGCGCCCCGAATCCGGTCCGGTGATCGCCGTGGGCGGCGCGGCCATCGACCGTACGCCGCCCGGGGTGAAGGACTGGGCGATCCGGCAGTTCGGCACGGACGACAAACTCGTCCTCCAGCTGGGGATCCTCGCGGTGCTGGCCGTACTGGCCCTCGCATTGGGAGCGTTGGCCGCCCGCCGGCGCCTGGCCGGCTCGCTCGGCATCCTCGCCTTCGGGATCGTCGGGGCCCTCGCGGCGGTCGGCCGCCCGGACTCGACGAGCCTCCTCGACGCCCTGCCCTCGGTTGTCGGCGCCGCGGCAGGCTGCGGCCTCCTCTACTGGCTCGCGGGACGTCTCGGCGGGCCACGTATCCGGCCCCAACACCAGCCCCAGCCCCAGCACCAGCCTCAGAAGGGCACGCCATCACCGTCGCTGTCGGCACCCACACCTGCACCCACACCTGCACCCGCACCTGCACCGGCCTCCGCGGAAACCGGCTGGGACCGGCGCGGCTTCATCCTCGCCGCCACCGTGGCGGCGGCCGCCTCCACCGGCGCGGGGCTCGCAGGCCGGGCGCTGAACGGCTCCCGGGGGCAGCAGGCCGTCGCGTCCCGCAACGCCGTCGTGCTTCCCGCGGCCGCGTCGACGGCAGGTCCGGTCCGACGCGGTGCGGCGCCCGGCATCGACGGCATCAGCTCGTTCGTGACGCCGAACGACGATTTCTACCGTGTGGACACCGCCTTGGTCGTCCCCAAGGTCGACGCCACCTCCTGGAGACTGCGCATCCACGGCATGGGCGTGACGCGCGAACGGACGTTCTCCTTCGCCGAGTTGCTGAGGATGCCGCTCGTCGAGAGGCGCATCACCCTGGCCTGTGTCTCCAACGAGGTCGGCGGCCCCTACGTCGGCAACGCCCGCTGGATCGGCGTCCGGCTAGCCGAGTTGCTCAAGCAGTGCGGGGTCGAACCCCCTTCGGGCGGCGGACCCGCCGACCAGCTGGTCGCCCGTTCCGTGGACGGCATGACCATCGGCAGCCCCGTCGAGGACGTCATGGACGGCCGTGACGCGATGCTGGCCCTCGGCATGAACGGCCGGCCCCTCCCGTTCGAGCACGGCTTCCCGGTGCGCATGCTGGTCCCCGGGCTGTACGGGTACGTCTCCGCCTGCAAGTGGATCCGGGACATCGAGCTCACGACGTTCGACTCCTACGACACGTACTGGGTGAAGCGGGACTGGGCCCGACGAGCGCCCATCAAGACCCAGTCACGCATCGACACCCCGAAACCCTTCGGGCGCCCCAAGAGCGGCACGGTCATGGTCGCCGGAGTCGCCTGGGCCCAGCACCGCGGCATCGACAAGGTCGAAGTCCGCGTCGACGACGGCCCGTGGGAGGAGGCGCGTCTCGCCGCCGAGGACACCCGCGACACCTGGCGCCAGTGGTCGTACGCCTGGCAGGCCACCAAGGGGAACCACACGCTGGCCGTCCGGGCCACCGACGGCGACGGCAAGACGCAGACCGCGAAGCGCACCCGCACGATTCCCGACGGGGCGTCGGGCCGGCACTCGGTGGTCGTCACCGTCGACTGAGCCCGATGTCGATTGAGTCCGACACCGATTGAGTCCGATCCGTCGTGGCTTTGACCAATCCGCTCGTCGCGCGGCTCCGAATCCCATGCGACGAAGGCGGATTGGCCTTCGCGGAACCGATCATCGAGGAATTCACATGCAGACCAACGTCCGCCGGGTGCGCCAAGTCCGCCGCGTCGCCGTCGCCTTCGCCACGGCCGCGGTGCTGCCCCTGGCCCTGACCGCCTGCTCCGACAGCGACTCCAAGGACAAGGCGTCCGACAGCGCCTCGTCCGCCACCTCCGAGCAGTCGGGCACCACCGAGCCGTCCGAGGACATGGCCGGAGCGGGTGAACCGTTCGGCCCCGCCTGTTCCTCGGTGCCCAAGGACGGCAAGGGCAGCTTCGACGGCATGGCCGAGGACCCCGTCGCCACCGCGGCTTCGCACAACCCCGCCCTGTCCACCCTGGTGACCGCGGTGAAGAAGGCCGGCCTGGTGGACACGCTGAACAACGCGAAGGACATCACGGTGTTCGCGCCCACCAACGACGCCTTCGACAAGATCCCGAAGAAGGACCTGGACAAGGTCCTCGCCGACAAGGCGCAGCTCACCAAGGTGCTCACGTACCACGTGGTCGGCCAGAAGCTCGCCCCCAAGGACATGGCGAAGGGCTCCTTCGAGACGCTGGAGAAGTCCAGGCTCACCACCGCGGGCTCCGGCGAGAGCTTCAAGGTCAACGGGGTCAGCAACGTGGTCTGTGGTGACGTGCGGACCGCCAACGCCACCGTGCACATCGTCGACACGGTGCTGATGCCCAAGAGCTGACGGACGGCCGGTGTCCACGGCCGCGGCGGGGGGCAGAAGGAGAGCGGCCGTGACGACGAGGGCGGGAGCGCGCACCGTGTTCGAGGAGTTCGAGGTGGACCGGGTCGAGGTCGACGACGCGTCGGTCCTCGTGCGCCACGGCGGGGAAGGACCGCCGCTGGTGCTGCTGCACGGGCACCCCCGGACGTCCGCGACCTGGCATCGTGTCGCCCCGCTCCTCGTCCGGCGCGGCTTCACGGTGGTCTGCCCCGACCTCCGGGGGTACGGGCGTTCCACCGGCCCGGCGCCCACCGCCGACCACACCGCGCACTCCAAGCGGGCCGTCGCCGGTGACGTGGTCGCCGTGATGCGGGCCCTCGGCCACACCCGGTTCGCGCTCGCGGGCCACGACCGCGGTGGCGCTGTCGCCCTGCGCCTGGCGCTCGACCACCCGGACGTGGTCTCGCGGGTGGCGCTGCTCGACTGCATGCCCATCTCCGAGCACCTGTCCCGCATCACGGCCACCTTCGCCACCCAGTGGTGGCACTGGTTCTTCTTCGCCCAGCCGGACATCCCCGAACGCGTCATCAACGCCGACCCCGACCGCTGGTACCGCGGCGACCCGCGGCTCATGGGCCAGGAGAACCACGACGAGTGGCGCGCGGCCATGCGCAACCCCGACGTGGTGCGGGCGATGCTGGAGGACTACCGGGCGGGCCTCACCGTGGACCGCCGGCACGAGGAGGCCGACCGCGCCGCCGGTACACGGATTAAGTGCCCGGCACTGGTGCTGTGGTCGCTCCGGGACGACCTGGAGGACCTGTACGGCGACCCGTTGAAGATCTGGCGCGACTGGGCACCGGACGTGCGGGGCCACGGCATCGACTCCGGCCACCACATGGCCGAACAGGCCCCGGAGGAGCTTGCCTCCTCGCTGGCGGAGTTCTTCGCGAGGCCGACCCCGGCGACAGTGACGACGGAGCCCACCGCGCCGGGGCGACCCGGACAGGAGCCGGAGCCCGACTGACCGACGATCACTGGCCGTAGGCTCACTCCATGGACATACGCGGCATCGACCCCCGGGACACCACCTGGGAGCAGGACCACGCCACCTACCGGGTCTACTTCTGGGACCGCTCGACCAACAGCTCCGACACGTACGAGACCGTCGGCGAGGTCGACGTCGACGAGGTCCTGGCCTGGGCCGGGAAGCACGCGCCGGACCGCGGAGGGCTCTACACCGTCTACGCCGTGACGAGCGACGACGGCCGGCGCGGCCTCATCCGCCTCGCCGGGGTCCTGGATGACCCGTTCGCCTGACGGCCGCCGCGCGCCACCCGCCCCGCGACGGGCAGAATCGTGCCGGTGGAAGGACACCGCTCATCGCCGCAGAAAACCTCCGACGGGCACTTCGTCGTCATCAAGGGGAGGAAATGGCGCGCGACGGATCCGCTGCTCCCGGAGGACGTCGCCGCTCGCCTTCGACATCACCTCATGGCGGCCCGTCGCGCGGTGCGCTCAGCGACGACCGCGGATGACGCGCGGGCCGAGCGGGCAGCACGGGATCGCGTGAACCGGGCGAAGGTCGCGCTCGGCGAGAGGGGCACGCCCTGGTGGGAGCAGTCCGAGGACGAACGCCGCCGTCGCTGGGAGCAGGGGCTCGCGAGCCTTGACACAGACGGCTGACCGGCCAGGTGGTCCACCCGAGCGTCGACCCGCCCGTCGAGACAGCCGGCCTTCCGGGGGGCTGGGAATCCGGGAATCGACGCTGAGAAGCCGTCAACTCCTGCCGTCGGGTGACCGTGCAGGGAGCCTCTGCGTCGGTGGGGCGCTACTCGGCGAGTATCAAGAGATGACCGAGGCGCAGGGGAATCCGAGTCCGGGGACGGACCCGAACGCGAACGCGAAGGCGGACGCGAACGCGGACTTCGTCGCGCTCGCCGACGGGCAGGACGACACCGGGCGCGCCCGAGAGGCCGTGTCCTCACTGCTGGAGCGGCCCGACATCGATGACGTACTGGCCCGGGCGCTGGCCGCGCCCCCGCTGCGGGCGGCTGCCCTGACGGTGGTCAGGCACAAGGTCCAGCGCTCCGTCGACGCGGGCGCCGCCTGGCCGCGGGAAGCGGCGCGCTGGCTGGGCCTCGCCGAAGCCGACTGGGCCACCAGCGCCGCGTTCTGCACCCCGCTGGCCTGGTACGCGCGTGCCCGCCGCAACAGCGCCGTCCGCCATCTCGCGGGTCCGCCGCGATCACCGCGGCGCGGCGGGCCGGGCCGCAGCCACGACACGGTCTTACGCCATCTGCATCTGGTGGGTCTGCGGTACGACTTCCGGTGCCGGACCATGCTGGACTCGCTCCACCAGGTGCCGGACGATGACGAGCACTCGGACCCGTACACCCGTGCCCTGAAGGCCTTCGCGCTCCTCGCGCGGTCCGAGTTGAGCGGTCTGACCGCCGCGGAGCGCAGCCTGGCCGAGGCGGGTGACAACCTGCAGGTCTGCCACGCGCTGTTGCACGGCATGTGGCTCGGCCACGAGCTGCCGGACCAGGCCCGGCACATGCTGGACCTGGCCGCCCGGCCCGTCTTCGCGCCGGACGACCCGATCATGCTGTTCCGCACCGCCACGGCCTTGCGCAAGCTCGGACGCCACCGAGAAGCCCTGGCCGCGATCGACGAGGCGGTGGAAGGCCTGGACCCGTGCCAGCCGGAGGTCCACGCCGACCTGGTGCGTGAACGGACCCTGATCACGGAGTGGGACTGAACCGACACCGAGAACGGGCGCACACGGGCTGTGGCTACGGGCTGATTCGGTGCCTGGGGGATGACCTGACGGGTCGTGTGGCGGCCCCAGGACGCTTAACGCACCACGACGTCGTCCGCGGCCGAAGTCGACGGCCCGGTGGTGGTGTTGCCGTAGTAGGCCCAGCGCCACGCGCCCGTCTTGGACGCCTTCACGGTCGTCCTGAGATTGCCCGAGCCGTTGGCGTGAACCTTCTTCACCGTGGTGTAGGAGGTGGCCCCGCTGGGCTTGAACTGCAGGCTCACCAGGCGGCTTCCGTAGGAGGCGTACTTCCTCGTCTCCCAGTTGGCCCGCGTCACCCTGCCGGTCACGGTGATGGTCTTGCCCTGGGCCACCGGCTCGGGTGCGGCGTTCACACTCAGGCGGGAGTTGCGCTTGACGTAGACGGTCAGGCCCTTGTCGTCCGTGTCTCCGCCGCCGCCGTTGAAGGACACCTCGGCCGCGACCTTCCAGGCTCCGGCCTCGCTGTTGAGCATGTCCCATTCACTGGGGTCGAAGTACATCGTCTCGGCGAAGTCGCAGACGCCTGAGCTCACTTCGTGGCAGTCACTCGTCTCGACGGCGTGCCACAGGCGGTCATTCGTGTTGCCGCGGTACAGGAACACCGCCGGCCACTTCCACTTGTGGGTGGTCGCCATCCGGAAGGAGGTGGGGGCCGCGACCTCCGCGGACACCCCGATCACGATCGGCTTGCCGCCGTTCACCTGCACGCGGGTGAAGGAGACGCCTCCCTCGGCCGCCCCGGCGGGCACCGCGGCCACGCCCATGAACACCGCCGCCGCGCCCCCGGCCACGGCAGCTCTCCAGACCTTCTCGCCCACCTGATCCCCGATCTCTGTGTCTCTGTTTGAAAGGCGCCGGAGAGTCCTCCTCCGGCGCCTTTCAGACAGCCAGGATCCGTACGGGGTTGTGCGCTCGTGGATCACGATCGGACATCAGACGATCTTCGCTGCTGGGCGCAACCGGGCCGGAACACGCCTGCATAGCTGTGCGTCGCCACCCCTGCGGATCGCGTGACTCGTCCCCGCAGAGCTGCCGGCTTGGTCCAATGGTTTGTCTGTGGGCCGACGTGTGAGGGTCAGAGTGGGCCAATGGATCAGCCTTGCGGGGACGAGTTGAGCCATCGGGTCGGAGGATGGTGTGATGTCCCTGTCGATGGCGCTGCGGATCTCCGCGGCGCCTTTTTCATGCGAGCGGGCCGTGCAGGCCGAGCCGAGCGGAAAGGGGCGGGGAAGCCGTGCTGAAGAGGGTGTTCGTGGCGCCGGATCCGGGGCGGATGCGGTTGCGCTTCGCCTCGCGGGCCGTGCTCGGCATCGCGCTGGCCGTGGCCGTGTGCGGGGTGGCCGGGCATTCGCTCGTGGCCGCGATCACGGGTGGGCTCGCCGCGTTGCTCGCGCTCTTCACCGTGGGCGACGCGACCGTACGGGGGCAGGCCACCACCACCGCCCTGCTGCCCGTCGTCGGATTCCCCGTGCTGGCGCTCGCTGCGGTGCTGCACGACGTACCCGTGGCGCGGGACGTCGCGTTCCTCGGCGTGATGGGCGCCGGGGTGTACGCGCGGCGCTGGGGGCCGCGCGGCCACTCGCTCGGCGTCTTCGCGTTCATGATGTTCTTCGCCACGCAGTTCCTGCACACGACCCCCGGCCAGCTGCCCGAGCTGTTCGCCGCCGTGCTGCTCTCGCTCTGCGCCTCGTCCGCGGTGCGCTTCGGCGCGTGGTGCTACGAGCGTCGGGTGGCGGGCGTCACCGTGCCCACACCGCCGAGCGCCCGCGGGCTCGCCCGTACGACCACCCGGCAGGCCGTGCAGGCCGTCGCGGGCGGCGCCTTTGCGCTGGGCGTGGGGCAGCTGCTGTCCGGCGAGCGGTGGTACTGGGCCGTCGGCGCCACCTGGTGGGTGTTCGTGAACACGGCGTCCAGCGGGGAGACGCTGGTACGGAGCTTCCGGCGGGTACTCGGCACCGTCATCGGCATCGGCGTCGGCTTCGTCGTCGCGGTGCCGCTGCACGGGGCGCCCGTCCCCTCGGCGATCGTCGTCGCCGTCAGCGTCTTCGGGATCTTCTACACCGCCGCCGTGTCGTACACGTGGATGATGCTCGCCGTCACCGTCATGGCCGGGGTCCTCTACGGCCTGCTCGGCGTGCTCAACCCGGGTCTGCTCGCGCTGCGTGTCGCGGAGACCGGAGCGGGGGCGCTCGGGGCCGTCCTCGCGGTCCTGCTGGTGCTGCCCGTCACCACGCACGCCACGACCAACGCGTGGATCGAGCGCGCCCTGCGGTGCGTGCACGCCTGCACGGCGGAGGCCGCCGCGCGGCTCGCCGGGTCCGAGACCGCCGATCCCGCGCCGCGCGTCGCCGAGCTGGAGCAGCTGCTCGGCAAGGTGCGGCTCTCGCTCGCACCGCTGGTGCACCCGGCGAGCCCGCTGCGGGCCCGCAAGGAACGCGCCCGTCAGGTGCTCGCGCTGCTCGACGCCTGCGCCCGTGAGGTGCGTGGGCTCGCCTCGATCGCGGCGGACCCCGAGGCCTCGCACGACGACCGGCTCGCCGCGGCGTGCTGGCGGGTGGAGGCGGCCGTCGAGGCGCTCACCGCCCCGGAGGCGGCGCGCCGCCCGGCCGCCGACGCCCTCACCGCGCCGCAGGCCGCGGGCGCCGAACCGGCGCTGGCCCACCTGCACGGCCTGGAGAAGGCCCTCGCCGAGCTGGCCCACCCCTTGAGCGTCCCGACGAGGACTCCGCAGGGGGTGTGAGGCGAGAGGAGGGGCGCCGCCCGGCGGGGGAGCGGCGGGTGCGTCGGGAGGGGCCACCTCGCGGGGCAGATGGTACGGGGGCGGGTGGGCCGGCCCGGAGTGGTCGCCCGGCCCCCGCTCCCTGCCGGTTTCCCACAGCCGGCCGGCTGGATGCTCACGCAGGTCAGCCCTTGAACCCCCGCGCAGGCCCGGACCGGCCCTCGGCCCAAGCACCGGCCCGAGCGGCACCGCCCAGCCACCTGCACCTCCACGCCCACCCCCCCCACCCCCTCCGCCGCGCCCCGTCCCGCCGCCCCGCAGCGCTACCGAGACCCTTTGGTCTAGACCGGGCTGCTAGCGTCGGTCGCGACTGGCCGTGATGTGGCGCCGCCGAGGCGGCGCCGGGGTGAGAGGGGACTGGCAGTGGGCGTCGGCGAGCAGGTGGGTCGGACGGGGCAGTCGGGGCGTGCGAGGCGGGCCTATATCGGGTCCTTCACCGCGGCCGGAGGCCCCGGCGTGGTCGCCGCCGACGTGGACCCCGGCACGGGCACGTTGACGGTCACCGGCGCCACCGACGCCGTTCCCGACCCCTCCTACCTCGCGCTCTCGCCCGGCGGGGAGACGCTCTACGCCGTCAGTGAGACCTCTGACGGCGCCGTCGCCGCGTTCCGGACCGTGCCGGGCGGCGTCGAGCCCCTGGGTCGGCCCGTCCCGGTCGGGTCCGCGCCGACCCACCTCGCCCTGCACGACGGCCACGTCCTGACCGCGAACTACGGCTCGGGCAGCGTCACCGCCGTACCGCTGCGCCCCGACGGGACGCTCGCTCCGGGGCCGTCGAGCGAGCTCAAGCACACCGGCTCCGGCCCGCATCCGCAGCGCCAGCAGGCCCCGCACGCCCACCAGGTCCTCGCCGACCCCAGCGGTCGGTGGGCCGTGAGCGTGGACCTCGGCACCGACTCCGTGCGCGTCTGCGCGCTCGACGGCGGCGAGCTGACCCTGCACCGTGAGGTCGCGCTGCGTCCGGGATCCGGCCCTCGGCACCTCGTCTTCCACCCCCGCGGCGAGCGCGCGTACGTGCTGAACGAGCTCAGCCCCACCCTCACGGTCTGCGCCTGGGACGCCGTCGACGGCACCCTCGACCCCCTCGCCGAGCTGCCCGTCCTCGGGGACGCCCCGGACGGCGACGCATACCCCTCGGAGGTCGTCGTCGCGCCCGACGGACGTTTCCTGTGGACCGCCACGCGCGGTACGGACGTCATCTCGGTCATCGCCCTCGACGAGGCCGGCCACGCGCCCAGGCTGACCGCCACCGTGCCGTGCGGCGGCCACTGGCCGCGCGACCTCGCCGTCGACCCGGCGGGACGCCATCTGTACGCGGCCAACGAGCGTTCCGGCGACGTCACCTGGTTCACCGTCGACCAGGAGACCGGCCTGCCGAGCCGCTCGGGCTCCGTCCCGGTGCCCGCCGCCTCCTGCGTGGTCTTCGGCTGACCCGGACGCGCCGAAGGGCCCGCCCCCACATCGGGACGGGCCCTTCGCCGTACGTACGGAAGGTTCAGTGCACCGGCGTGCCCGACGGCTGCTGCGGCGTGATGCCGAGCGCCGACGTGTACTTGGCGAGCGCCAGCTTGCCGATCGCCGGGTAGGGGCCGAGCGGCTCGGCGACGGAGCAGCCCGCCTCCTTCGCGGCCGCGTCGAGCAGCCCGGAGTCGAGCTCGGGACCGATCAGATACGGCGCGAGCGCCAGCTGGGCCGAGCCGGAGCCGCGCAGCTGCTCGGCGGTCGCCGCGATGGCGCCCTCCTCGTCCAGCGCGGCGGCCATCACCGGCACCGCGAGGCGAGCGGCGAGCAGCATGCCGGTGATCCCGGCGGCCTGCACGGCCTCCTCGCCGCCGACCGTGGCCAGCACGATGCCGTCCGCGGCCGTCGCCACGGTGAACAGGCGGGCGCGGTCGGCGCGGGCGAGACCGGCCTCCGACAGACGCACGTGCAGCGCCTCGGCGAGCAGCGGGTGCGGGCCGAGCACATCGCTCAGCTCGGCGGCGGCACGGCTGTCCATGACGGCCTGCCGGATGCGGCGCGTCAGCGCGGCGTCGGGGCCGGCGAGCAGCGGCACGACGACGGCCACGGGGCCGTCGGGCTCGGCCACCTCGGCGCCGGCGGCACGCGCGCGCTCGACGCGGGCGGTGCGCTCCGCGGCCGCGTGCGCCAGCACGGACCGGAGCGAGGGGAACTCGGGGAAGGACGTGACGGTGGCGTCTTCCTCGCCGTCGAGGTAGCCGATTCTGGCGTCGAGGCCGGGCAGCTCGGAGCGCGCGATGCTCACGACTTCCTCGGCGAGACTGCGGGTGGTGCTGCTGGGGGCGCCCGGCACGGCGAGGACAAGTGCGGGCGCGCCTTCAGGAGCCGCGACGGGCTCCGGACGGCGGTGCCGGCCCGGCTGACGGGGGCGCGGCATTCGTACAGGCAGGCCGGATGCGGGCCCAGTGGGGGAGCTCATGCGCCCGCATGCTACTGGCTTGCGGGCGCCCGCTGTTCGGGGAGGGTGCAGGTGGGCGGTATAAGTCCGTTTTTGTCTGATGAATTACGCAGAGGTCAACTCTCGCTTTCTCCATGGTCCCCATCGGGTGGCCCCCCATGGATTCCTCGCCGGACTCCTCCGTGAACTTCGCCGTGGACGGAGAGCATGCGGCCGTCGCGCGGAAGGCGCAGCCGGTCCGCGGCGACGTCGGCCGCTGTCCGCAGCGCTCCGTCCAGCGGGTCGCCGGCCGCGGGGACCCGCCGCGCGTGCGGCAGTTGGTCCGCCAGCTCCTCGGACAGGGGGAGGAGCAGGGGGTCGCCGACGTGGAACAGGCCGCCCGTGAGGGCGACTTCGCACTCCTCGGCGCGGGGGCAGACGGCGGCCGCCGCCCCGGCGATGTGCCGGGCCGCCTCCCGCAGGATGCCCCGCGCGACCGGGTCGTCCGCCGCGCAGGCGGCCACGTCCGGCGCGAAGGAGGCGAGGACCGCGGGCCGATCCGGGCGGGGGTAGAGCTGTCCGGGCAGCTCCGGCAGCGGGCCGAACCGCTCCTCGGCGCGGGTGAGCAGCGCCGAGGAGCCGCCCCGCCTGCCGTCGTACGCCCGCAGCGCCGCCTCAAGTCCGGCCCGGCCGATCCAGGCGCCGCCGCCGCAGTCGCCGAGGAGGTGGCCCCAGCCGTCGGCGCGGTGCCAGGCCGTCGGGTCCATGCCGATCGCGATCATGCCCGTGCCCGCGGCGACGACGGCGCCCGGGCGGTCACCGAGCGCGCCCGCGTACGCGGTGACGGCGTCCGCGGCGAGCGCCGTGCGATGGACATCCAGGTGCTCCCTGAGCGCGGCCGGCAGGTGGGCGCGCAGGTCGTCGCCGAGGCTCGCGAGGCCCGCCGCTCCGACGCAGACCGCCGTGATCCGCCCGCCGCCCGCCTCCGCCAACAGGGCCCGTGCCATGGGCAGGAGCTGCTTCAGAAAGTGACCGGCGTCGATGCCGCGTGGGCCGGTGTGTACGGGCTCCGCCGAGCGCAGGGGCTCCGTGGAGCGGACAGCTCCGGGCCCGGTCGGTTCGGCCAGGGCGGCCCGCAGTCCGGAGCCGCCCGAATCGACTCCGAGGACGAACTCCCGGACCGTCACGGCAGCCGCCAGTCCACCGGCTGCGCGCCCTGCCGGACCAGCAGGTCGTTGGCCCGGCTGAACGGGCGCGAACCGAAGAAGCCGCGGTCCGCCGACATCGGCGACGGGTGCGCGGACTCCACCGACGGCGACTGCCCGAGCAGGGGCCGGAGATTGCGCGCGTCCCGCCCCCACAGGATCGACACCATCGGGGTGCCGCGTGCCACCAGCGCCTTGATGGCCTGTTCGGTGACCTCTTCCCAGCCCTTGCCGCGGTGCGCGGCCGGTTTGCGCGGGGCGGTGGTGAGCGCCCTGTTGAGGAGCAGGACGCCCTGCCGGGTCCAGGGCGTGAGGTCGCCGTCGGACGGCGGGGGCAGGCCGAGGTCGTCGCCCATCTCGCGGTAGATGTTGATGAGGCTGCCGGGCAGCGGCCGCACCTCGGGCGCGACCGAGAACGACAGGCCCACCGCGTGACCGGGCGTGGGGTAGGGGTCCTGACCGACGATCAGGACGCGGACGTCGTCGAAGGGCTGTTGGAAGGCGCGCAGCACATGCTGCCCCGACGGGAGATAGGTGCGTCCCGCGGAGATCTCCGCGCGCAGGAAGTCGCCCATCGAGGCGATCCGTTCGGCCACCGGCTCCAGGGCCTTGGCCCAGCCGGACTCGACGATTTCATGCAAGGGTCGTGGTGCCACGGCGTCACCCTACTGCCGTAACGGCGGCGTCGATCAACCGATGGCCGCGGCCCGTACACAGAGCACGTCCGGCAGGTGCGAGGCGAGCAACTGCCAGCTGTCGCCGTCGTCCGCCGACGCGTACACCTCGCCGTTGCGATTGCCGAAGTAGAGGCCCGCCGGGTCGCAGTCGTCGCTCCACATCGCGTCGCGCAGCACCGTGCCGTAGTGGTCCTCCTCGGGCAGGCCCGCGCTGAGCGGCTCCCAACTGTGGCCGGCGTCGGACGTGCGGTAGACGCGGCAGCGGTGGTCGGCCGGGACGCGGTCGATGTCCGCGGTGATGGGGAAGACGTACGCCGTGTCACCCCGGTGCGGGTGCGCGACGGCCGCGAAGCCGAAGGTGGAGGGGAGGCCCTCGCCGATGTCCGTCCAGTGCCCGCCCGCGTCGTCGCTGCGGTAGACGCCCCAGTGGTTCTGCAGATAGAGCCGGTCCGGGTCGGCGGCGTCCCGCGCGACCTTGTGCACGCACTGGCCGAACTCGGGGTTCGGATCGGGCAGGAACACCGCGGCGACGCCGTTGTTCGCCGGGTCCCAGCTCGCGCCGCCGTCCGCCGTGCGGAACACCCCGGCGGTGGACACCGCGACGGTCACCGCGCGCGGGTCGCGGACGTCGGTCAGCACGGTGTGCAGGCCCTCCCCACCGCCGCCCGGCACCCACTGGGAGCGGGTCGGGTGCTCCCACAGCGGGCGGACGAGCGAGAAGGACTCCCCGCGGTCCTCCGAGCGGTACAGCGCGGCGGGCTCCGTGCCCGCATACACCACGTCCGGTTCGGCGGCCGCCGGGTGCAGCTGCCACACCCGCTCCAGCGAGGCCCCGGTGTCCTTGGGGAACTTCACCGCGGGCTTGGACGGCTCCGTCCAGGTCCGCCCCAGGTCGTCGGAGTGGAAGACGGAGGGGCCCCAGTGCGCGCTGTCACCGCCGGCCAGGAGGCGTGGGGTGGGGCCCCGGGTGTCGATGGCGACGGAGTACACCGCCTGCGCGTTGAAGTACGGGCTGTCGTCGAACTCCCAGGCGCCGCCCCGCCTGCGTCCGATGAAAAGGCCCTTACGGGTGCCTACGGTCAGGATGACGTCGGACATGCCGACCACCTCCGGGACGTCGTTGTCTCAGGTACCGGCCAGTCTGCACCCCACCACTGACAGCCACCCCCGGAGAGGACGTCCGCGCAGGTCAGCACCCATGTCCCCGGTTCGGTTCCGGCGGCCGATCAGGAGCCGGGACGACCCGCGCCCAGCTCCCGCGCCACCTCCGCGATCGCCGCGGGCCCCACTCGGCAGCAGCCGCCGATCAGCCGCGCGCCCGCCGCCCGCCACGCCTGCGCCTGGCCGGCCGAGAAGCGCGTGGGCCCGCGCCAGGAGCGGCTCGCGGCGTCCCAGGTCTCGCCGCTGTTCGGATAGACCACGACGGGCTTGCCGGTGATGCGCGCCGCGAGCGCCACCGCCGGTCCCACGTCCTTCGGGGAGCAGCAGTTGACGCCGACCGCCACCACCTCGTCCGCGTCGGCGGCGAGCGCGAACGCCTCGCGCAGCGGCTGCCCCGCGCGGGTGCGGTCGCCCGCCACGCTGTACGACAGCCAGGCCGGCACCCCGAGGCCGCGGACCGCCCGGAGCAGCGCCCGCGCCTCGTCGGTGTCGGGGACCGTCTCCAGGGCGAGGACGTCGGGCCCGGCCCCGGCGAGCGTCTCCAGCCGCGGCCGGTGGAAGCGCTCCAGCGCGTCCACGGACAGTCCGTACCGGCCCCGGTACTCGGAGCCGTCGGCGAGCATCGCTCCATAGGGCCCCGCCGACGCCGCCACCCACACCTCACGCCCGAGCCCCACCCCGGCCCGGCGGGCCGAGTCCACGCTCAGGCGCAGCAGTTCACGGGTGCGCCCCGCGTCGATGCCGTACCGCGCGAAGCCCTCGTACGTCGCCTGATAGCTCGCCGTGATGGCGACGTCGGCGCCCGCCTCGTAGTACGCGCGGTGGGCGGCCTCCACGGCCGCGGGCTCGTCGGCGAGCAGCCGCGCGGACCACAGGGCGTCGCCCAGGTCGTGCCCGGCGGCCTCCAGCTGGTTGGAGAGGCCGCCGTCGAGCACGAGAGGGCGCTGGGCAAGGGCTTCGGCGAATCTCACGGCTTCGACGCTAGCCGAGGTGCGGGGAGTTTTCCGGCCACCCTCGGAACGACGCTTCCCCGCGCTCCCTCACACTGTTAGTCTCGCACCTAACAGTGTTAGAGACCTCATGCGAGACGACGCGAACAGGACGGTGCGCGATGGCGGCGGATTCCCCCGCCCGGACTGGCCCGAGCCCCTACCGGACGCTCCCGGCGCTGTGTGTGCCGCTGGCCCTGACGATGCTGCAGAGCACGGTGCTCAGCACCGCCCTGCCGGACATCCAGGACGACCTCGACGGCGGCATTCAGGACATCCAGTGGGTCATCAGCGGCTATTCGCTGGCGTTCGCCGCGCTGATGCTCACCGGTGGCGCCGTCGGCGACCGCTTCGGGCGCAAGCGGACCTTCCTGACCGGGCTCGGCATCTTCCTGGCGGGCTCGGTCTTCTCCGCGCTCGCCGGCTCGGTGTGGGTCCTGGTCTCGGCGCAGGCGGTGCTCGGCGTCGGGGCCGCGCTGCTCATGCCCAACACGCTGTCGATCATCCGGCACGTCTTCACCGACAGCGGCGAGCGCGGCACGGCCATCGGCATCTGGGCCGCGGTCGCGGGCGCCGCCGTGGCCTTCGGTCCGGTCGTCGGCGGGCCCCTGGTGGAGAACTTCGGCTGGTCCGGCATCTTCTGGATGTACGTGCCCATCGCGGTCATCGGCTTCGTCCTCGCGGTGCCCGCGGTCCCCGAGTCCGCCAACCCCGAACGGCGCCTGGACCTGGCCGGGTTGATCCTCTCCATCGCCGCCATGTCGGCGATCGTGTACGCCACGATCGAGGGCGGCTCGCGCGGCTGGGGCGACGGCCTCGTGGTCGGGGCCTATGCGGCCGGCGGCGCGCTGCTCGTGGCGTTCCTCGTCACGGAGCGCCTGGTGCGCGAGCCGATGCTCGACCTGTCGTTCTTCCGCGACCGGGTCTTCACCGGCTCCGTACTGGCCGGATTCGTCCTGTACTTCGGGCTGTTCGCGATCACGTACTTCCTGATGCTCTGGCTGCAGACGGTCCTCGGCTGGTCCGCCGTCGGCGCCGGGCTCGCGATCCTGCCGGGCATGCTCCTCGCGATGGTCTCCGCGCCGCTCGCGGGCTGGATGACGTCGCGGGTGGGCGGCGCGGTGCCGCTCGGGCTCGGCATCCTGTTCGCCTCGGCGACCATGTTCGGGGCCTCGCTGTACGGGACCGGGGCGCGCTACGCGGAGTACTGGTGGGTGGTCCTGCTGGTGGGCCTCGGCATCGGCCTCACGCTCACCCCGATCTCGACGCTCGTCATGATGCGGGTGCCCGCGGCCCGCTCCGGCATGGCCTCCGGTGCGAGCAACGCCACGCGCCAGCTCGGCAGCGTCTTCGGCGTGGCCGTGCTCGGCACGCTCCTCACCACCCGTATGACGGACAGCGTCCGGGACCGGCTGGTCGACGCGCACGTGCCGGGGCCGGCCCGCGCCGAGGTGCTGCGGGCCGTCGAGGCCGGCGGCGCCCACAGCACGGGGTCGGGCGGCAGCGCGCGGATCACCCGGATCGTCGATGCCGGGTTCGTGGACGGGTTGCACCTGGCCGAACGGGTCGGCGGGGCGCTCCTGTTGGTGACGGCGATCGCGGCGTACTTCCTGGTGCGGGGGCGGGACCGGGAGGACATCGACTCAGCCGCGGGGGCGGCCGCGGACCCGGGAGCGACTGGCACCGCTGACTCCGCTGACTCAGCTGATGCCGCTTCGACCGTCGGTGGTACCGCGGACGCTTTCGGGTCCGGCTCCCATGGTGACGGTCCCGGCGCGGCCCCGGCCCCGGGCGTCTCCGCCGACCGCACCACCTGAGACAGCCGGGCGGGTCCGGCCATCAATCCCCCGCTGGTCGCACCCGCCCGGCGCTGTTCGGTCCACTCAGCCGCGTCGGTCGAGTCAGCCCGAAACGGGCAATCACCCCACCCGCACGGGCAGTTCGCGGACGCCTCGCATCATGAGGTTGTCCCGCCAGCGCAGTTCGTCCGGCCCGACCGCCAGCCGGATGCCGGGGAAGCGGGCGAACAGGCGCGACACCCCGACCCGCCCCTCCATCCGGCCGACGGCCGCGCCCATGCAGTGGTGGATCCCGTGGCTGAACGCCAGGTGCTGCTGCGCCGTCGCGCGGCCGCCGTCGAAGCGGCCGCTGTCGAAGCGGTCGGGGTCCGGGAATCTGCTCGGGTCGCGGCCGGTCGCGCCGAGCAGGACGAGCACCGGCTCGCCGGCCCGCAGGCGCCTGCCGCCCAGTTCGGTGTCGCGCACCGGGAAACGCCAGGTGGGGACCTTGACCGGGCCGTCGACGCGGAGCACCTCCTCGATCAGCGGGTCGATCAGCTCCGGGTCCTGCGCGAGCGCGGCGCGTTCGCCGGGGTGGCTCAGCAGCCGCAGCGTCGCGTTGGTGATGAGGTATGCGCTGGACTCGTGGCCCGCGAAGAACAACTGGTAGATTAGGGAGATCAGTTCGTAGTCGTCGAGCTGGTCCGCGCCGTGCGCGTCGACCAGTGCGCTGACCAGGTCGTCGGCCGGTTCCTTGCGCCGGGCGGCGAGCAGCGGGACGAAGTACCCGGCCATCGCGTCGGCCGCCTCGTCGAAGGACGCGTCGTCCTGCAGCTCGGCCCGGACGAGGAGTTGACCCCATTCCTTGAACCGGGGCCGGTCCGCGGGCGGGATGCCGATGAGCTCACAGATCACGTCGACGGCGAGCGGCAGCGCGTAGTCGGTGAGCACGTCGAACCCGGGGCGGTCCGCCAGCCCGTCGAGCAGTCCGCCCGCGAACACGCCCACAGGGGCGCGTAGTTCGAGCATGCGCCGCGCGGTGAGCGCGCGCGACATCAGACGCCGCATCCGTGTGTGATCGGGCGGGTCCACGCTCAGCAGATGGCGGCCGAGCAGCGCGGTCTTCTCCTCGGCGCGGCCGGCCGCGATGGCCTCGCGCACGCGGGAGTCGGTGCTCGCGGGATCCACGCTGAACAGCGGATCGGACAGCACCGCCTTCGCCTCCTCGTACCCGCTGATCAGCCAGGGGGTCAGGCCGGGGCGCAGGTGTACGCGGGTGAGGGGCACCGTCGCGTGGAGGCGGGCGTAGCCGGGGCCAGGGTCGGCCATGAATGCGGGATCGAGGAGATCTACCGGAGGTGCCTCATCGCTGCTCATGAGCTTGTTGGTAACAGCAGTCGGGGCGGGCCCGCAATAATCTCCGACAATTGCCTCATTAAAGATTTCGCCAAATGGAATACCTGTCGCCGTTTGTGGGTTCGGGCATTCCTCGAACGTCTCTTGCTTGACTGGACAAACACTGTTAGGTTGCGTGGCTGCGAGGCTGGAAGATAGGGCTCGCCGGGGCTTTCCGGGGAAAGTGTCCCGAAGGCCTCGTGTGCAACGTGGACCGAATCACTCTTCGTATCCGAACGAGAGGAGACAGCCATGAAGCTGCAGTCCGAGAAGGTGACCGAACACCGCAACAGCACGCCGCAGGCCGCCCTGGAGCCCTTCGGCGCAGGTCGCGACGAGGCCGTGCTGGTGCCCGGCGCCTGTTCCTGCTGCTGTGGAGCGGTCGTCCGCAAGTAACCGATGACGCCGGCGTGCGGCGGGCCGAGGGTCCGCCGCACGCCGGTCCCGCTCCCCACTTCGGTGACGACGGCACGTCTCACACCACGGCGAATGAATGCAAGGAGCGAATTACATGAGCGATGCGGATACCCCTGCGGATTCGCGTCTCGTTCAGGCTTCGGTGGCCGCGAGTGCCTATCGGACGATGAGCCCGCATGCGCAAGGTGTCGGCCTGCAAACGAATTCCATGCGCTTCGAGAATCTCTCGTCGGATGCCGCCGAACGGCTTGCGGAAGAGTTCTTGATTGCCACCAGAATGCGACGCTGGGACCGTTCGTCCCTCCTCTCCATCGGCTATTACTTCTCCGATGTCATGGCGGTCGTCCAGTCCCGCCAGGACCGCCTGCCGCGCCAGGGCGCCCCCCGCACACCGTTGCCCGAGGGCACGGACACCACGGTGCCACTCGACCACGCCGTCTTCGGCCGGCGCAGCGGCCGTGACTTCTCCGGGGCCCCCGTACCCTTCGACGACCTCGCCACCGTGCTCCGCTTCGCCGGGTGCGTCACGGCCGAGGCCGACATCGAGCTCGCCGACGGCTCGCCCCTGACCATGGGCTTCCGTACCGTTCCCAGCGCGGGCGGCCTCTACCCCGTCGAACTCTGGCTCGCCGCCCTGAACGTCGACGGTCTCGAACGGGGACTGCATTGCCACCTGCCCGTCGAGGACGCCCTCGCCACCGTGGCGGGACCGGACACCCTCGCCCCGCTGCTGGCTTCCTTCGACCCGCAGGACGGCTCGATCGACTTCGAACGGGCGGCGGCCGTCCTCCTGCTCATCGGCAACCCCTGGCGCTCCATGCGCAAGTACGGCCCCCGCGGCATGCGGTCGATGTTCCACGAAGCGGGCGGCATCGCCCAGAACGCGCACCTGGCCGCCACCGGACTCGGCCTGCGCAGCGTGGACTTCTCCGGCTTCTACGACGACGAGGCGCACGCGGCGCTGCACCTCGACGGAGTGCACCGGACGCTGCTGCACACCGTGCTGCTCGGCGCGGGCTGACCACCCGCACAACCGCCCCGGGCCCCCGGGCTCCCGTGAAGAGAGGCCCCCGCATGTCAGACAACCGGCAGCCACGCGTGCGCCGTTCGTTCTCCGTCGTCGGCCACAGCCCCGACATGGTCGAGCTGCGCACCGGCGTGTGGAACGCCAAGTCGTACACCCTCACCGACGACTCCCGCTCCGGCAAGCTCTTCAACCTCGTCAGCGGACTCGACGGGACGCTCTCGCGGCGCGACCTCGCCAAGCGCGAAGGTGTCTCCCGCGTCGAGGTCGAGGCGCTCGTCGACCACCTCTACGGCCTGGACGCCATCGAGGAGGGCCCGAGCAGCGCCCTCGACGCCTACCTCGACACCATGGCCACCCTCGGCGGCCGCGGCCAGGCACCGGTCGCCGAGGGTGTCGTCCTGCTCGGCGACCCGGAACTCGCCGAGCGCACCGCCGCGTTACTACCTCCCGACGTGGCCGGCGACGTCCTGATACCCGGCCCCGACCACCCGGTGCGCGCCCGCCTCGACGCCCTCGCGCCTGCCGTGCTCCACGACGGCCTCGCCTTCGACGAGGCCGTCGAGATCCTCGCCCCGTGGCGCGGCCGTTATCTGCTGCTCGCCGAGAAGACCGTCGACCCGGTGCGCGCCCAGCTCCTCAACCGGCTCACCCGCGCCGCCGGGATCAGCTGGACGTACGCCGCCGTCGACGGACCGTTCCTCTTCGTCGGACCCACCATGGTGGCCGGGCGGTCCGCGTGCTTCGAGTGCTTCGAGACGCGCGTGACCATGAACCTGAGGGAGAGCGCGGGCTATCAGCGCTACAAGGAGGCCCTCGTGCGCTCCGCGGTGCACGCCGGCGCGCCGCCCGTCTACGGCCCGGTGCAGGCGCTGCTCTGCTCGCACCTCGCTTTGGAGGCGACCAACTACCTCAGCTGCGGCGCGACGTTCACCATCGAGAAGGTCCTCGGGTGCTACCTGCCGAGCATGGAGATCTCCTACCAGAGCGTGTTGCCGCTGCCCGGCTGCCCCGGCTGCGGCCCGGTGCCCGAACGGGACGACGAGACGCTCCACTTCGACCCGCGCACCTGGCTGGAGGACTGATGCGGCTCACGGTCCACCAGGACGAGAACACCCGCGTCCACCGGCTGCGCCGCCGCATGCACGGGCCGCTGTGCGGGCTCACCACGTCCATGGGATTCCTCACCCGCTACCCGGGCGGGCCGCGGCTCCTGGTGGGCACCGCGGACATGACCGGCGTGCACGTCCGCCAGGACCAGCCGCCCCCCAAGGCGGGCAGCTACCACATCGGCGGCTACGGCATCTTCCCGTTCGAGAGCCACATCCGCTCCCTGGCCGAGACCCTGGAGCGCTACTCCGGTTACGCGGCCGCCCTCGACGGCAGGTTCACGGCACGGCACGCCCCGTATTCCCAACTCGCCGCCGAGGGCGAGCCGGTGCTGCCGCTCGCCGCCTTCGAGCTCTTCACCGCCGAGCAGTACGCGCGCGACGGCTTCCCCTTCTCGCCCTTCGACCCGGACGCCGCGTCGGGCTGGGTCCGGGTCGGTTCGCTCGTCGACGGCGAGCCCCGCTGGGTGCCCGCCCAGCGCTTCCTCCTCGGGTACGTGCGCGAGCGCGACGAGCCCTGGACGCTGCCCGCCGTCACCACGGGCACCGCCACGCACACCACCCCACAGGCCGCCCTGCGCGCGGCACTTGAGGAGGTGGTGCAGGTCGACGCGGCGATGGGGCACTGGTACGGGCGCACCGAGTCCGTCCTGATCCGCCCCGACGCACGCACCCGGCACGTCGACGCGGTCGTCGACACGTACTTCCCGGCGGGGGCTCCGCGCCCCGAGTTCCACGCCCTGCCCAGCCCCGACCTGCCCGGCTTCACCATCGCCTGCCTGCTGCGCCAGCCCTCGGGCCTGGTCCCGGAGGTGGCCATCGGCCTCGGCAGCGGCGCCTCGCTCGCCCGCGCCATGTACCGGGCCCTGCTGGAGGCGGCGGGCGTGCAGTGGCTCGCGGCGTGGGTGGCCGTCGAGCAGGCCGTCGAGGGCACGCCGGCGGACGCCGACATCTACGACCTCGAAGGCAACGTCGGCCTGTACGCGACGTCCAACGGTGCCCGGACCGTGGAACGCCGCTTCGCCGCCCACACCGAGCGGCCCGCCTCCGACCTGCCACCGGACGACGACCGCCCGGTCAAGGAGGCGGTGCGCACCCTCGTCGACGCCTTCCGGGTCTCCGGGAAGCAGCTCTACTTCGGCGACCTGACCACCTGCGACCTGCGGGCCCTCGGGTTCCACGCGATGCGCGTGTGGTCCCCGGACACCGTGAGCCTCCCCTTGCCCAGCGCCGTACCCGCCGCCCATCCGCGCTTCGCCGACTACGGGGGCTTCACCGATGACGTCCCTCATCCATATCCCTGAGCTGCGCGACACGGCACTGACCGCGCTCGTCCTGTGCGCGCTCAGCGCCCTGGCGCTCGCCTCCCACCTGCACGTCCGCTTCTTCGACCACCACGGTGTGCACACGCTCCAGGTGTACGCGGCCGTGCTCGCCGCCGTGACCGGCCTCGGTCTGCTCGTGCTCGGCCCCGGCGCGCTCGGGCACGGCCCCGCCTGGGGACTGCCGGCCGGGGCGGCCCTCGGAGCGGCGGCCGCACCCGTGGTGGCCGCCGCCGACACGGCGGTCACCCGGCGTCTCGGGCGCCGCGCCGCCGCGCGGCCCGCGCCGCCCGCCGCGGCGCCCGCGCCCCGCACCCGCGGCACCCGCGCGGTCGGCCCCGCCGCCCGGCTCGCCGGGGCCGCGCCGCCGACGGCGACCGAGCGGCGCTGGACCGCGAACCGCCGCGACAGCGACGTGGCGCTGCCGCTGGCGTGGCTGGTGGCCGTCGGCGTCCTGGAGGAGTGCGTCTTCCGGGGCACGCTGACCGGGGTGGCGCTGACTCAAGACGCCCTGGCAGTACGGGTGTTGCTGCTGGCTATCGCCACGGTGGCGTTCGCCCTCTCGCACATCTTCTTCGGCTGGGCCCAGGTGGCGGCGAAGCTCCCGCTCTCGCTGACCGCCCTCGCCCTCACCCTCCTGACCGGCGACGTCCTGGGCGCGGTGGTCGCCCACGCCCTGTTCAACGCCCGCATCTGGCGCTACCAGAACACGGTGCGACCGTCCGGCTCCGCCCGTCCCCGGCCGGCCCGCTCATGAGCGCCGTGGCCCAACTGCCTTGGGCGGTCACGGGTGGTGTGCTGCTCGCGGTGGTCGCGTCGGCCTACGGGGTGCTGGCGCCGTGGCTCGCGGGGCGGTTCTCGGGGCGTTTTTCGGGAAGGGGTGCCGGGCTCGGGCCGGGGCGCGCCCGTTCGGTGGGAGGAGCGGTCGCCGGGGCCCTGGTCCTCGCCGTGGCTCTCGCGCTCGGAGTGCTGCCGGCCGACCTGGGGCTGGGCTCACCCCACGGCGTCGACGCGGCGCTGGGAGCGCTCGGACTCGCCCTGGGATGTGGCGAGTTCGCCGCCTGCGCCTTCCTCGCGGGACTCGCCGCGGACATCGGCGCCGGCCTGCGCCACACCAGCGCGGGGCGCGTCGCCCGGCGCGTCGGCGGAGCCCTGCGCGACCCCCGCTCCCGGCCGAAGACGGCCCCGGCCAGGACGGCTGCCCGGGAGAGCCGCGCCCCGCGCCCCGCCTCCGCGGCGGGGCAGACCCACTGGCTCGGCCTCGCGCGCGGGCACGCCGCCGAGGAGGCGCGGGCCCGCGTGAGCGGACCCGGTGCCCACTGGGCCATCGCCGCGCTCGCCCTTGCCGTCGCGGGGGAGGAGGCCGCCTTCCGGCCCGTACTCCTCGAAGCGCTGCGCGGAGCGGGCGCGGTGGCCGCCACCGCCGTCGCCGTCCTGGCGCACGCCGCCCTCCGCCTGCGCGGCGCCCCCGCCGGACGCCGCCTCACCCCGGAGAGCTGGGTGCCCGCCCTCCTCGTACCGACCGCCCACGCCGTCCTGTACTGGCGCACCGGGACGCTCGTGCCGCTGCTCGCCGCCGACGCCGCCTTTCTCGCGCTGCTCATCCCGACCGAGAGGAAACGACCATGAAACACGGCATCTCGCTGCTCCCCGACTGCAGGCCGGCGACGCGCGGCGCCCAGGAGTACTACCAGGACGTGCTGCGCATCTCCCGGCTCGCGGACGAGGCCGGCCTCGACTACGTGAAGATGACCGAGCACTACCTCAAGGACTACGGCGGCTACTGTCCCAGCCCGCTGACCTTCCTCGCCGCCGTCGCCGCCCAGACCGAGCGGATCGGCCTGATGACCGGCTGCGTCCTGCCCGCCTTCCACCACCCCATCCAGCTCGCCGCGCACACCGCGATGGTCGACGCCATCAGCGGCGGCCGCCTGGAGGTCGGGTTCGCGCGGGCCTGGATGCCGTACGAGTTCGCGGCGTTCGGGGTGTCCATGGACGAGAGCCGCGACCGGTACAACGACACCATCGCGGCCGTCCTTCGGCTGTGGACCGAGGAGAAGGTCAGCGAGGACAGCCCGTTCTTCTCCTTCCGGGACGCGACCTCGCTGCCGCGCCCGGTCCAGCGCCCGCACCCGCCCGTGTGGGGCGCGGCGGTCCGCTCCCGGCAGAGCTTCGCCTGGCTCGCCGAACAGGGCTTCGGGCTCCTGGTGACGCCCCCGCCGCGGCAGCAGGACCTCGCGGGCGTACGGGACCTGGTGGAGGTCTACCTGGACACCTTCGAGGACGTGCACGGCTCCGGCCCCGGGGCCCCGCGGCCCCGCGTCGCCGTCTCCATCCCGCTGTACGTCGCCGAGACCGACGACGAGGCGTACGCCACGGCCGACCCGCTGCTGCGCGAGTACCTGACGGTGTGGGCCGAGGCCGCCGAGGCCTGGATGCACACCTCGTCGAAGGACTACCCGACGTACTCCCAGATGGCCCTGACGCTGCGCAACCTCGACATCGCGGACTTCCGCAGCCTCGGCACCGCCGTCGTCGGCTCACCCGCCACCGTGCTCGCCCGCGCCGCCGAGCTGCGGGACTTCCTGTCGGTCGACACGTTCCTGTGGCAGGTGGACTTCGGCGGCCAGGACGGCGCGACGATGGAGCGCAGCTTCCGGCTCTTCCGGGACGAGGTGCTGCCGCGCTTGAGGTGAGGACCGGGTGAAGGTGCCGGGCGGGGTGGCGGGAAGTGCTTCCGGCCGCCCCGTTCCTCTAACATGGTTAGAGAACATCCGTGGACCAGGACACCGGGAACCAGAGGGGGTCGGCGCATGCCAGGCCAGCGAGCCGCCAACACGGCCCGGCGCCAGCCGAGACCGTCCATCACGCTGGAGGCCGTCACCGCGGCGGCGCAGCGCACGCTCCAACGGGACGGCCTCGACGCCCTGTCGATGCGCCGTCTCGCGGACGAACTGTCCATCCAGGCGCCCTCGTTGTACTGGTACGTCCGCAACAAGGACGAGCTGCTCGACCTCCTCGCCGACTCCCTCCTCGCCGATCTGCGCCTCGACGTCCACGTGCCCGACGACGGCGACTGGCAGACCGGGCTGCGCGAGATGATGCAGGAGTACCGCAAGTACCTGCTGTCCAAGCGGGATTCGGGCCGGGTCCTCGCGGGCCGGCTGCAGTTGGGTCCGCACTTCCTGCGGCACGCGGAGGTCATCCTCGGCGTGGTGCGCGGCGCCGGATTCGACGACCAGGACACCGCGGACTCGCTCTACTCCCTGACCCAGTACGTGCAGGGCTTCGTGCTGCACGAGACGTCGCCGCTCTCGGCGGACGTGGCGCGCGGCGCCGACCCCATGGAGTTCCTGGAAGCGGCGCGGGAGCGGCTCGCCGGCCTGTCGGCGCAGGAGTACCCCAACGTCGTCGCGGTCGGCGCCCGGCTCGCGCGCCCCGACATCGAGGCGCGCTTCAACTACGGGCTCGACCGGCTGCTCGACGGGCTGCGGGACCGGCTCGCGGGGAGCGGCTCCTAGAGCGCGTCCGGCCGGTCCCGCCGCGCGGTGTCGTGCTCTAGCCGTCGCGGTCCTGCCGCGTCTGCCGGGCGTCCCGCTCGGCCTGCTCGCGCTCCTGGCGCTCGCGGTTGCGGGCCTGCTCCTCGTCCTGTTTCTTCTGCAGGACGTGCTGCCGGGCGCGGTTGCGGGCCCGTTCCACGGGGTCGCCCTTCCACGGTGCTCGCATGGGGGTTGCCTCCTTGGTGTGGGGATGGATCCGGTTCGGGGGACGGCTCAGGCCGGCTGCGCGGGCCGGGCGATCAGCACCGACTGGGGCGGCGTCGCGGGGAGGACGCGCTCCAGCGTGAAGCCCGCGCGGCGCAGCAGCTCGCGCCACTCGTCCTCGCGGCGCTCGCGTCCGTCGTTGTCGGCGAGCATCTCGATGTCGATGAGCTTGGCCCAGTGGAAGCCGTTGCCCGGTGGCACGACGGCCTCGATGACGATGAGGCGGGCGCCGTCGCCGCCCGCCTCGCGGACCTTGCGGAGCACGGTGAGCGCGGTGGCGTCGTCGAAGCAGTGCAGCATGTTCTTGATCAGGTACGCGTCACCGCCCGCCGGGACGTCCTCGGTCGCGTCGCCCGCCACCAGGCGCACCCGGTCCGCGACGCCGAGCCGGCCGAGCCGCTCGCGGGCCAGGTCGATGACGTGCGGCCGCTCGACCAGGACGCCGGTGCTCGCGGGAGCGTGGGCGAGCAGCGTGCCGAGCAACTCGCCGTCCCCGCCGCCGAGATCGACGAGTGTGCCGTACGCGCCGAAATCGAGTGCGGGTGCGAGCTCGGCGGCGAGCTCCGAGGTGAGCTCGCCCATCGCGCTCTCGTAGACGGACCGGAAGGCGACGTTCTTGTCGAGGTGCTCGAAGAGCGGCATGCCGTGGGCGGCCTCGAAGGCGGGGCGCCCGGTGCGCACGGTGTCCATGAGCCGGCCGAAGGAGTCCCACATCGGGCCCTCGGTGAGCATGAGCACCCAGTTGCGTATGGGAGTCGGGGTGTCCTCGCGCAGGCAGTCGGCCATCGGGGTCAGCCCGAACCGCCCGTCGGAGAGCTCCTCGAAGACGCCCACCGAAGCCGTGGCGCGCAGACAGCGGTGCAGCGCCGGGGCGTGCGCGCCGACGGCGGAGGCGATCTCCGCGACGGGGAGCGGCCCTTCGGCGAGCACGTCGGCGACGCCCAGCGAGGTGAGCACGGAGAGGGGCTGGGACACCCACTTCGCCGCGGCGAGGGAGAGCACCCTGGCGTGCGGCGGGTCGTACGGGCCTCCGGGGAGGCCGATCGGAGCGGATGCCTCGGCAGTCACGTAACCCCCTGGGGACGGCGCCCTGACCGCGCCCCGCGGACCGGCGAGGCACGCTGTCTAACACTGTTAGGTGGTGCTCAGGCTAGCACCGTGACCGGATCGGGGCGAGGCCTCGGGCGGGATGCCGTCCGCGCGCAGGGCCATCGGTCTGCCGGTTCATCCCCGGGTGGGGCCCGCCTCCGGCACGTGCTCCAGGGGGAAGTGGCAGGCCACCTGGTGTCCCTCGCCGTCGGGTGTGCGGGCCTGTGGTTCGGTCGTGGCGCACACGTCCTGGGCGCGTGGACAGCGGGTGCGGAAGCGGCAGCCCGACGGAGGCGTCGCCGCGGACGGGGTCTCGCCCCTCAGGGGGGTGGTGGGTGCGGACCCGGTGGCCGCCTCCGGGTCGGGCAGGTTGACCGTGTCCAGGAGCCCGCGCGTGTAGGGGTGCAGCGGATGGGCGTACACGCGCTCGGCCGGACCGGACTCGACGAGCTTGCCCAGGTACATCACGCCGACGGTGTCCGCCAGATGCCGCACGACGGCCAGGTCGTGGGAGATGAACAGATACGTCAGTCCGCGCTCCCGTTGCAGCTCGCGCATCAGGTTGAGGATCTGCGCCTGCACGGATACGTCGAGCGCGGAGACCGGTTCGTCCGCCACGACCAGATCCGGGGAGAGCGTCAACGCCCGCGCGAGCCCCAGGCGTTGGCGCTGGCCGCCGGAGAACTCGTGCGGGTAGCGGTGCACGGCGCCGCGCGGGAGCCCCACGGCGTCGAGGAGGTCGGCGACGCGCTTCTCGCGCTCGGCACGGTCGCCGACACCCTGGATGACGAGCGGCTCGCGCAGGATCTCGCCGACCCGCATGCGCGGGTCCATCGCCGCGGTGGAGTCCTGGAACATCAGCCGGACGCGGCGGCGGTGCGCGCGCCGCTGCGCCCGCGACATCCGCGCCGGATCGGCACCGTCGAACCGCACCGCGCCGCCGGTCGGCTCCTCCAGGCCCGCGACGATCCGCCCGAGCGTCGTCTTGCCGCAGCCGGACTCGCCGACCATGCCGAACGTCTCGCCCTTGCGGACGGTGAGCGACACCCCGCCGACCGCGCTGACCGTGCCCCGGCTGCGCGCGAACGCACCGCCCTTGAGCGGGAACTCCTTGACCAGCGCGTCGAGTTCGAGGAGTACGGCACCGGGGGCGCCGGTGGCCGGCACGGGCGGGGGCAGGACCACGTCGTCCTCGGACGCGACGACGTCCGGCACCGGGTGGAAGCACGCGAACCGGTGCTCCGCGCCCTGCGCCGGGTCGTCCACGAGCCGCGGCTCCTCGGCGCGGCAGGTGTCGGTGGCGAAGGTGCAGCGCGGCGCGAACCGGCAGCCGGCCGGGGGCGCCGCGAGGTTCGGCGGCAGGCCCGCGATGGTGTGCAGTTCGGTGCCGCGCCCGGCGGCGCGTTCGGGCAGCGCGGCGAAGAGCGCCTCGGTGTAGCGGTGGCGGGGCCGCGCGAACAGGCCGCGTACACCGGACTCCTCGGCGACCTTGCCCGCGTACATCACCGCGACCCGGTCCACCCGGTTGGCGATGACGCCCAGGTCGTGGGTGACCAGGATCATCGCCATGCCGAGGCGGGTGCGCAGGTCGTCGATCAGCTCCAGGATCTGGTGCTGTGTCGTCACGTCGAGTGCGGTCGTCGGCTCGTCCGCGATCAGCAGCTTCGGCTCGCAGACCAGGGCCATGGCGATGGCCACGCGCTGGCGCATGCCGCCGGACAGCTGGTGCGGGTAGGCCTTCATGCGCTCGGCGGGCCGGCCCATGCCGACCAGGCGCAGCATCTCCTGGGCGCGGGCCCAGGCCTCCTTGCCGCCGATGCCGGGGCGGTGCAGGAGCAGCGGCTCCGCCACCTGCGCGCCGATGGTCATCGTCGGATTGAGGGAGGTCAGCGGGTCCTGGAAGACCATGCCGATGGTGTTGCCGCGGACGTCCTGGAGGACCGGGGCGGGCGCCGTGGCGAGGTCCTGCCCGTCGAACAGGACGCGCCCACCGGTGATCCTCCCGCCCGGCGGCAGCAGTCCGAGGACGCTCAGCGCGGTCATCGTCTTGCCGCAGCCGGACTCCCCGACGACGCCCAGGGCCTCGCCGGGGGCGAGGGAGAGGGAGACGCCGTCGAGGGCGTGGACGGTGCGCTCGCGCGAGGCGATGTCGACGCGCAGGTCCTCGATGGAGAGCAGGGCTTCGGGCGCGGACGCCTCGTTCGTGCGCTGCGACTGCGTGGGCTGGGGCTCGGTCATCTTCTCGTCTCTCCTGTTACTTCCGCAGCCGCACGTCGAACGCGTCCCGCAGCCCGTCGCCGATGAAGTTGAACGCGGCGACGACCAGCACGATCGCGATGCCCGGCGGGAAGATCAGCCACCAGTAGCCGTTCTGCGTATAGGTGATGCCGGCCGACAGCATCGATCCCCAGTCGGCCGAGGGCGGCGGGATGCTCAGGCCGAGGAACGCGAGATAGCTGACGTAGAGGATCGCGTCGGCGATCTGGAACGTGCAGTTGACGATGACCGTGCCGATCGCGTTCGGCACGATGTGCTTGAACACGGCGCGCGTCCCGCCGCCGCCCATCATCCGCATGGCCTGTACGTACTCGCGGTTGCGCAGCGAGAGCGCCTCGCCGCGCACCAGCCGGGCGGGGGACAGCCACGCCACCGCCGCGATGATCACGACGAGGACGCCCTTGCTGGGGGTGATGATCGCGGCCACCACGACGAGCAGGAACATCGCCGGGATGGCGAGCGCGGCGTCCGTGATCCGCATCATCGCGGCGTCGACCCAGCCGCCGAAGTAGCCCGATATCGCGCCGTACACGGTGCCGAAGAGGGTGGCGAGAAGGCCCGCCGCCAGGCCGATCTCCAGGGAGGTCCGCCCGGCGACCATCAGCCGGCCGACCATGTCGTAGCCGAGGTCGGTGGTGCCGAGGAGGTGGCCGGAGGTGCCCGGCGACAGGTTCGCCTGCGTGAGGTCGGTGTGGATCTGCTCGGTGTCGTACACCAGCGGCCCGAGATAGCTGAACGCGAGCAGCAGGAGCAGCACCACCACGCCCGTCAGGGCGAGTTTGTTGCCGGTGAAGACCCGGAGCGTACGGCGGGCCAGCGAGGGAGTGGCCTGCGCGGCGTCCTCGTGGCCCGGCGCGGTGGCCGGGGTGACCATGGTACTCATGCCACGCTCCGTATCCGGGGGTCGAGGACGGCGTACAGGACGTCGGTGAGCAGTGAGCCGACGACGGTGGCGACACCGACGACGAGCGTCACACCGAGCAGGACGGGGAAGTCGGATCCCTGCGCCGCGTTCCAGAACAGCAGCCCCATGCCCGGGTAGTTGAACATCGACTCGACGACGAGGGCGCCGCTGAAGAGGGTCGGCAGGTAGAGGCCGAGAAGCGTCGCGAGGGGGATCAGCGCGTTGCGCAGGACGTGCCGGACCATGATCCTCCGGCTCGACTGGCCCTTGGCCATCGCGGTGCGGACGTACTCCTCGCTGAGGTTGTCGAGCACCGCCGAGCGCATGTACCGGCTGAACATCGCGATGATGCCGAACGCCATCGTGACCACGGGAAGGACCAACCCGGTGAAGTCGCCGAGGAGTTGGCCGACCGTCTCGCCCTGCGGCGCCTCCGCCGGGAGGACGGGCAGGACCTGCGCGAACAGGATGATCATGATGAGGCCGAGGAAGAACACCGGCGTGGCGTACATCAGGAAGGCCAGGCCCGTGAGCGCGTAGTCGGACGCCTTGCCGCGCCGCACGGCCTGCAGCAGGCCCAGCGGCACCGCGATGACGGCCGCCAGCGCGGTGGAGAGGACCGTCAGGAGCAACGTCTTCGGCAGCCGCTGCTTCAGCAGGTCGAAGACGGGCGAGTTGAGCTTGAAGGACTCGCCGAGGTCCCCGGTGAGCAGCCGCTTCACATACATCGCGTACTGCGTCGGGAGTGAACGGTCGTAGCCCTGCTGGTGGTTGAAGTGCTCGATCTGCTGCGGTGTGCCCTTCGGGCCGAGGATCGCGCGGGCCGGGCCGCCCGGCAGCAGGTGCAGCAGCACGAAGACGATGACCGACACCAGGAAGAGGACGACGATCGCCTGAAGGAGGCGCTTGACCAGAAAGCCGGTGAAGCCGGTCACTTCTCGGCTCCCTTCTTCTTGACGTAGTACCAGTGCTGGGGCGCGAACGTGACGGTCGGGTTCTGCGAGACGCCGCGCAGGTCGTTGCGGATCACCGACACCTGGTACGCCGGGTTGGGCATCCACATCACGGGCAGCTGCTCCGCGAGGTAGGCGCCGTACTCGTGGACGGCCTTCATGTCGGGGGAGTACTGCACGCCCCGGATGATGCGGTCCGCCCGCTTGTCGCTGTAGTTGCCGAAGTTGGCGGAGGCGCCCGTGGAGAAGAGCTGTTCGCCGCTGGGGTTGAGCGGGTAGTACCAGCTGCCGGCCGTCCCGAAGAAGGACATGTCCCAGTCGCAGCCGGGGTCCTTCGCCCGGCACGGCACGGAGTTGCCGAGGACCGAGTTCAGCGGCTGCTGGCGCACGGTCAGCCCGATGCCGGCCTTGGAGAGCGACGACTTGAGCTCCTGCATCATGTTCGTCGTCTCGGTGGAACCGGACTGGGAGAGCAGGGTGAGTTCGAGCGGGGCGTTCCGCTCGATGCCCTTGCCGCACCGGTCCGATCCCGTGCCGGGGCGCACGCACCGCGCCGTGCCGTCCTCGATCCGCCAACCGTGCCGCGTCAGCAGCGCCTTGGCCTTGTCGACGGAGAACGGGTACCGGTTCTTCTCCATCTCGGGCGACAGGTACTGGCTCTTGGGCGTCACCGGCACCGGGCCGAGCGTCGGTGTCGCGCTGCCCTGCCAGATGACGTCGCTCATCGCCTTCTGGTCGACCAGGTGCTGCATGGCCCGGCGGATGTACAGCTGGTCCATCATCGGGCCGCCGTGGGCGGAGTTGAAGTTGTAGACGATGTACGTCGCCGCCCAGCCCTCCCACGGATCGACGCGGTACCCCTTGTCCTCGAACTTCTTCTTCTGCGCCATCACCGACGGCGGGATGTAGCCGTAGTCGACGCCGCCGGACCGCAGCACGTTGTACTCGGAGTCGGCGGTCGTGAACGGTTTGAAGACCACCTTGTCCAGGTGCGGGCGCTCCGACTCCGGGCCGGTGAACTTCTCGTTCGGGACGATGGTGACCTGTCCGCTGTCGCGCCAGCCGGCCAGCTTCCAGGGCCCGTTGACCGTCTTCCAGAGCGGATCGGAGGCGTACGAGCCGAGGCTCTTGGCGTGCTTCGTCAGCCGCGCGAAGACGGCCTTGGCGCCCGCGGGGGTGCGGTCCCAGTCGCCGATCCGCCCGCCGTCGGTCTTCGCGTCCCAGGCGTGCTGGGGGAGCGCCCGCAGCAGGGTGAGCTGGTTGGCGGTGAACCAGTCCGGGTTGTACGCGCGAGTGAGGTGCAGCCGAACGGTGTGGTCGTCGAGGGTCTCGAACCGCTTGACGTTGTCCGGCATCGTGCCGACCGAATAGCTTCCCCACTCCGCCTTGTTGGCCTTGACGAGGTGGAACCAGAACTCCAGGTCGCGGGCGGTGACCGGCGTGCCGTCGGACCACTTGACGCCCTCGCGCAGCGGCACGGTCACCGTCTTGTTGCCGTCGCTGTACTTCGGCTCCAGACCGAGCGTGCCCGGCCCGTGCGTGGTCAGCTCGTGCCGTTCCGTGTCCTGCACGGGGTCGTACACCGGCAGGAACATCAGGGCGTAGATGCCGTAGTTGTACGAGGCGCCGTACCCGGGCGCGCCGATCGGGAAGATCCAGTTGGGTGTCGCGGCCGGTGGCAGCGCCATCGTCGCCGTGCCGCCCTCCACGGGCGTGCCGCCGGTGGGGCCCATGTCGATGCTGCCGCCCTCGCGGGTGCAGCCGGTGAGGGCCGCCGCGAGGACGAGCAGCGCGGCCGCCGCGGACCTGAGTGAGCGCATGGCGATGGGCCTCCAAGGGGGACGGGGCCGGCCCGTGCCGGAGAACGACGGGGCGGCGCCCGAACGCTAGGCCGACGGTGAAAAACAAGTCAATAGCTTCATTCGGCAAGAAGTGGAAAATCAGGGAGGGGTGGTCAACTTGGTTCGGTCGGACTTAGTGTTCGTCCCGTTGTCGAATGAACATCTCGAAGCAACTGGGGGCGCCATGACCGGAACACCACTCGGCGAGCCGGGATCGGCGCTGCACATCGTGCATCTGGTCTCCTCGGGCGCCGCCACGTCCCGGGCGGACCTCGTACGCGAACTGGGCCTCGCCCCCTCGACGGTCTCCCTGCGGGTACAGGAACTCGTCGACGCCGGGCTGCTCTCCGAATCCGGCGAGGGCGCCTCGCGCGGCGGGCGCAGGCCGCGGCTGCTGCGCGTGGCCCCGCAGGGCGGCGTCGCCCTCGCCGCGGACCTCGGCAGCCACCACGCGCGGCTCGGCGTGGTCGACCTCGGCGGCGAGGTCAGCGACGCCGTCGACCTGCCGCACGACATCACCGCCGGGCCCGAGTCCGCCGTCGACTGGCTCTGCGGCCAGGCCGAGGAGTTCGTCGCCCGCCGGCGTGCGGAGGGCCGTACGGTGCGTGCGTTCGGCGTCGCCTTCCCCGGCCCCGTACAGCCTGCCACCGGACGCGTCCTCAGCCCGTCCCGGATGCCCGGCTGGCACCGCTACCCGCTGCGCGACGTCCTCGCCGAGCGGCTCGGCATCCCCGTCACCGTCGACAACGACGCCACGATGATGGCCGTGGGCGAACATCGCGTCGCGCGCCCCGAACTGGATCATCTCGTCGTCGTCAAGGCCGGGCGGGGCATCGGCAGCGGGGTCATCTCCGCGGGCCGCCCGCACGACGGCGCGAACGGCAGCGCGGGCGACATCAGCCACGTCCGCGTCGACGCGGCCGGCGACCGCCCGTGCAGCTGCGGCAACATCGGCTGTCTGGAGACCGTCGCCAGCGGCGCCGCCCTCATCCGCGAACTCGCCCTGCGGGGCGTCGAGGTGAACGACACCGCCGATCTGCTGCGTCTCGTGGCGGACGGCGACCCGCAGGCCACCACCCTGGTCCGCACGGCGGGACGGCACATCGGCACCGTCCTGTCCGTCGTCGTCAATTTCTTCAACCCGCAGGCCGTGGCGCTCGGCGGCGTACTCGCCACCGCCGAACCCCTGGTCGCCGCCGTACGCGGGGTCCTCTACGAACGCTGCCTGCCGCTCGCCACCGCTGACCTGGAGATCACCACCACCGTCACCGGCGCCGACGCGGGCCTCCTCGGCGCCGGCCTCACCGCCCTGCGCCACCACCTCCCGACCGCCCCGGCCGGCCAGGCCCCCGCCCACCAGGAAGAGAGCGCACCCGCATGACCCCCTCCGCCCACCCCCGCCGCCTGCGCATCGGCATCGGCGGCATCGGCATCGAGTCGTCCACGTTCTGCCCGCACCGCTCCACCACGGACGACTTCCGCCGGACGCGCGGCCAGGAACTCCTCGCCCGCTACACCTGGACGCGGGCGGACTCCGACCTCGCCGCGGCCGTCGAGTGGGTGCCCCTGCTGCACGCGACCTCCCTGCCCGGCGGCCCGGTGGAGGCGGAGTCGTACCTGATCCTCAAGGACGAACTCGTCACCCGCATCAGGGAGGCGGGCCCGCTCGACGGCCTCGTGTACGACATCCACGGCGCGATGAGCGTCGTCGGCCTCACCGACGCCGAGGCCGACCTGACCGAGGCGGTCCGCGCCGCCCTCGACGCCGTCGGCACCCCCGACGGCGTCGGCCGCCCCATGATCTCCACCGCCATGGACCTGCACGGCAACGTCTCGCGCCGCTTCGCCGACCCCGTCGACCTGCTCACCGCGCACCGGCTCGCCCCGCACGAGGACGCCTGGGAGACCCGCGAGCGCGCGGCCCGCAACCTGGTGCGCTGCCTGCTCGACGGAGTCCGCCCGCACCGCGCCTGGGTCCAGGTGCCGGTCCTGCTCCCCGGCGAGAAGACCAGCACCCGCCTGGAGCCCGCCAAGTCCCTCTACGCCTCGCTCGCCGAGATCGAGCGGCGGCCCGGCATCCTCGACGCCGCGATGTGGGTCGGCTACGCCTGGGCCGACGAGCCGCGCTGCAAGGCCGCCATCGTCGTCACCGGCGACGACGCCGAACTCGCCGCGGCCGAGGCCGAGAAGCTCGCCCGCCGGTACTGGCGGGCCCGCCGCGACTTCGTCTTCGTCGGCCCGACCGGCACCGCCGAGGAGTGCGTCGAGCGTGCGGTGGCCTCGCCCCAGCGCCCCTTCCTGATCAGCGACTCGGGCGACAACCCGACGGCGGGCGGCGCGGGCGACCTCGCGTACATGCTCGGCAAGCTCCTGGAGAACGACGCGATCCGCTCCGGCGAGGTCACCGCCGTCCACCCCGGCATCACCGACCCGGTCGCCGTCGCCCGCTGTTTCGACGCGGGCGTGGGCGCGGAGGTGACGCTGAGCGTCGGCGGCAAGGTCGACCCGCACCACGGCGGTCCGTACGAACTCACCGGCACCGTCGTCGCGTTGCAGCGCGCCGCCGACCAGAAGGACCGCGCGGAGGGCGGCGCGTACGACCGCGGCGTCGACATGGCGGCGGTACGCAGCGGTGGCCTCACGGTCGTCCTCGTCGAGCGCCGCAAGCCGTTCCACACCCTGGCCGACTTCCTGGGCCCCGCCGAGGGCGGCCTCGGCATCGACCCGCGTACGTACGACATCGTGGCCGTGAAGATCGGCTATCTGGAGCCCGAGCTGTACGACATGGCGGCCGACTGGCTGCTCGCCCTGACACCGGGCGGCGTCGACCAGGACCTGCTGCGCCTCGGCCACCACCGGGTGGAGCGGCCCCTGTACCCGTTCGACGAGGACGCGTACGCCGGCGAGGAACCGGACCTGACCCCGGCCTTCCTCACGCCGCTCGCTCCGTGAGAAGGGGGTTCATCCGCGGATGAGGGTCTGCGAGGGTGATCTCGCCCAGCCGTCCCCCCCACCGCAGACCAGCCGTTCCCGCCCATCGCAGAGGAGCCTCCTGTGAAGCGTGCCGCCACCTTGTCCGCCCTGGTCTGCCTGCTGGTCGTCACCGCAGCCGCGCCCGCCGCTCCCTCCGCCGCGGGCGCGCGGCCGGACCCGGCGGCGCGCCGGCACGGCAGTCTTCTGGACTCCGTCCCGAAGAAGGGGGTCCTGAAGGTCTGCACGACCGGCGACTACGCCCCGTTCACGCAGCGGGATCCCGCCGACGGCACGTACCGCGGGATCGACATCTCGATGGCGCGCGACCTGGCGAAGAGCCTCGACGCGAAGCCCAGGTTCCTCGCCACGACGTGGGCGGAGCTGACCCGCGACGTGGCGACGCGGCGGTGCGACATCGGCGTCGGCGGCCTGTCCATCACGCTGCCGCGCGCCCGGCAGGTCTCCTTCGGCGAGCCGACGCGCGAGGACGGCAAGACGCCCATCGTGCGCTGCGCGGACAAGGAGAAGTTCGGCGCGGGCACCCTCAAGGACATCGACCGGCCCGGCACGCGGGTCGTCGTCAACCCCGGTGGCACGAACGAGGAGTTCGCCCGCGCCCACATCAAGCGGGCGACCATCGCGCTGCACCCGGAGAACACCACGATCTTCCAGGAGATCGTCGACGGCCGGGCGGACGTGATGATGACGGACGCGAGCGAGACCCGCTACCAGTCGAAGATCCACCCCGAACTCTGCTCCCTCCACCCCGACAAGCCCTTCACCTTCTCGGAGAAGGCGTACGCGACACCGCGCGGCGACGGCGAGTTCACCGCGTACGTCGACCAGTTCGTCCACCTCGCCACCCACGACGGCACATACGCGCGGTACGAGGGGGAGTGGATGAAGTGAGGCGCGCCGAGGCCCGTAAGTGCCGGGACGCCGCACGCCGTTTGGAGGGGGCGGCGCGGGGGATCCGGTCCGTATGACCGTTCACAAGAAGACCGTGCTCGTACTGGACTGCTCGGAGCCGGAGCGGCTCGCCGAGTTCTATGCCGGACTGCTGGGGGGAGAGACGCAGTTGAGCAAGGACCCGGACTACGTCGAGGTCACCCACGAGGACGGGGTCTGCCTCGCGGTGCACCGGGAGCGCGACTACATCCCGCCGAGCTGGCCCCGGCCCGAGGACTCGCAGCAGGCTCACCTGCGGATCATGGTGGCCCGCGGGGACATCGACGAGGCGGAGCGCGAGGCGGTCGGTCTGGGCGCGCGCCCCGTCGACACCAAGGACAACAGCGGGCCGCGGGACACCCGGACCTACTCCGACCCCATGGGCCACTCCTTCACCCTGGCGGTCATTCCCGAGTGAGGGTGCGCGAGCGGGGGTTTCCGGTGACGGATCCCAAGGAGGGGCGGCTCACGGGTCGTTCGGGACGCGGTCCGTCAACGGGCACAAAAGGCGCAGCGCGCCGATCAGCGTGAGCGCCCACAGGCCGGCGAAGGCCCAGACCACGGCCGGTGTGGAGGTGCGGAGCCCGATGACGAGCAGCGTGCCGCTCAGCACCGCGAGGCAGGCCACGGTGAACGGGTGCGGCGTGTGCGTCAGTACGGTTCGCGCGTGATGCCTCAGCCGCGTGAGCCCGCAGCGCAGCTGCCAGCGGATCCGAAAGGCCCGGTCGAGCCGGAGTGAGTCCTCCAGCTCGTCCAGAACGCGCTGCTCGTGCTCCGGAAGTCGCTCCGCGGTCATGGCCGCCCCTCCCGCGCCGCATGGGATCCGACCGTATCGGATGAGGTTCGGCGAACGGGTGCCCCGCGCCGCCCGTCCCAATCGGGCGGCTACGCGGCATGCGACGGGCGGCAGCCGTCAGACGGAGCGGTGGTACTGGTCCGGCACGTGCACCTCGGCGCCGAGCTCGCGTCCCGCGCGCCGTGCCCACGACGGGTCCCGCAGGAGCTCCCGGCCCAGCAGGACGGCGTCCGCCTCGCCGTTGGCGAGGATCTTCTCGGCCTGGGCCACCTCGGTGATCAGCCCCACCGCGGCGACCGGCAGCGCCGTCTCGGCCTTCACCCGCGCCGCGAACGGCACCTGGTAGCCGGGCTCGACGGGGATCCTGACGCCGGAGGCGTTGCCGCCGGTGGAGACGTCGAGCAGATCGACGCCGTGCTCCTTGAGCGTGCCGGCGAAGCGGACGGTCTCGTCCGCGGTCCAGCCCGCCTCGTCCAGCCAGTCGGTGGCGGAGATCCGGAAGAACAGGGGCTTGTCCTGCGGCCACACCTCCCGCACCGCGTCGACCACTTCGAGCGCGAAGCGGGTGCGGTTCTCGTACGAGCCGCCGTACACGTCGGTGCGCCTGTTGCTGTGCGGCGAGAGGAACTCGCCGATCAGGTAGCCGTGGGCGCCGTGCAGCTCGGCGATCTCGAAGCCGGCGTCCAGCGCGCGCCGCGCGGCCTCGGCGAACTGGCCGACGACCTCGCGGATCTCCTCGACGGTGAGCTCCGACGGTACGGGGTGCCCCTCGGCGAAGGGGACCTCGCTCGGGGCGACGGGGCGCCAGCCGCCCTCGTCCGTGCCCAGCGGGGCGCCGCTCTTCCACGGGCGCTCGGTGGACGCCTTGCGGCCGGCGTGGGCGAGCTGGATGGCCGGCACGGTGCCCTGGCTCTTCAGGAAGTCCGTGGTGCGACGGAACGCGCGGGCCTGGGTGTCGTTCCAGATCCCCAGGTCGTACGGGCTGATCCGGCCCTCGGGGCTCACGGCGGTGGCCTCGACGATGATCAGGCCGGTGCCACCGGCGGCACGGGCCGCGTAGTGCGCGAAGTGCCAGTCCTGCGGGACCCCAGCCTCGGGCCCGTCGGGCGCCGCCGAGTACTGGCACATCGGGGGCATCCAGATCCGGTTCGGAATCGTCAGGGATCGCAGGGTGTACGGCTCGAACAGCGCGCTCACGGCGGGCTCCATTCGTTCACGACGGATGTACTCGTCGTACGATAAACCTCGTAGTACGGCGCCTGTCAAACTACGGTGACTCTCGTACAATGGGCCCAGGGATCGTCCGGGCGGGGCCCCGGGCGCACAGGACGAAGTGGAGCCGCCATGACGACCGCCGCCGCGACAGGCAGCGCGAGCAGCAGGACGCTCGCCCACCCCGGGCCGGACGAGGTCCGCCTGGAAGGGGTGCTGCACGCCTTCGCCGACCCGATGCGGATGCGGGTGGTGCGGGAACTGGCCCGCGAGGAGGGGGCGGACGGGCTCTCCTGTTCGTACTTCGACCTGCCCGTCACCAAGTCCACCTGTACGCACCACTTCCGGGTGCTGCGGGAGAGCGGAGTGATCCGGCAGATCTACCGCGGCACGGCGAAGCTGAACGTACTGCGCCGCGACGACCTGGACGCGCTCTTCCCCGGCCTCCTCGACAGTGTCCTCGCCGCGGCCGCCCGCCAGGACGAGCGGCTGGCGGACCGGGGCTGAGCCGGGGCGAGGGGCCGAGCGTTCCGGGCGAGGGGTCCTCCGGCGCTACGGGGTACGCGTCGCCGCCGCCCGCAGCCCCTCCCAGTCCGGGATCTTGACCACGCCGCGCCCGAGCGTGTGCCCGAGCTCCGCCTCCGCACGCTCGATCGCCAGCCAGCCCGGCCACTCGACCGGCCTGAGCCCCGCCGCGCGCAGCCCCGCCAGGGGATCCGCCGGGACCTGCCGCGCCGCCAGCGCGGGGGCGTCGTCCAGCAGGGACGTCACGGTCTCCTTGGAGCACGGGCGGTTGGTGCCGATGACGCCGGTCGGGCCGCGCTTGATCCAGCCGGCCACGTACTCACCGGGCGACGGCACACCGTCGCGCAGCACCCGGCCCGCCGCGTGCGGCACCGTGCCGCGCTCCACGTCGAACGGCAGCCCCTCGATCGGCACCCCGCGATAGCCGACCGAGCGCAGCACGAGCTGGGCCGGGACGTCCTCGTACTGCCCCGACCCCGTCACCCCGCCCCGGCCGTCGGGCAGCGTGCGCTCGAACCGGACCGCGCCGACATGTCCGCCCGCGCCCGCCGCCAGCGAGACGGGCCGCAGGAAGAAACGCAGCCTGAGCCGCCGGGCGAGACCCCGCGGCGGGCGGTCGGCCCAGCCGCGCAGCACCTCGACGTTGCGGCGGCTCGCGGCGGGCAGCCCGGAGGGGTCGCCGTACGCCGGGTCGAGCGCCAACTCCGCCGGATCCACCACGACTTCGGTGTCCGGGAGGGCGCCGAGCTCGCGCAGCTCCTTGGTGGTGAACCGGGCCTGCGAGGGCCCGCGCCGCCCCACCACGGACACCTCGCGCACCCGGCTCTGCGCGAGCACGCCGAGCGCCGCGTCCGGCATGTCGGTGGGGAGCAGCTCGGCGGCCCCGCGCACCAGCATCCTGGCGACGTCCACCGCCACGTTCCCGACGCCGATGACCACGGCGGACTCCACGTCCCGGACGAAGCCGGCCCGCGCGCCCCGGTCCGTCATCGCGTCCGGATGCGCGCTGTACCAGGAGACGAACTCGGTCGCCGAGTAGCTGCCCGGCAGATCCTCGCCGGGCACCCCGAGCCTGCGGTCCGCCGCCGCGCCGACGCAGTAGACCACCGCGTGGTAGAGGTCGAGCAGCCGGGCCGGGGGCAGCGCGCCGGGGCCGATCTCGACGGAGCCGAGGAAGCGGACGCGCTCGTGTTCGAGGACCGTGCGCAGGTTGCTCTGCAGGGACTTGATCTTCTCGTGGTCCGGCGCCACCCCGTAGCGGACCAGGCCGTACGGACAGGGCAGGCGGTCGAGCACGTCGACCCGCACCCCCGGCACCCGGTCCTGCTGGACGAGGGACTGCGCGGCGTACACCCCGCTGGGGCCCGAACCCACGACGGCGACCTGCAGCACGGTGGTGCTCCTTCCGCGAGGCGACCCCGGGACGGTTTCAGGATCGCACCGCAGCCCTGCGCTGTCAGGGTGCCGCGGGGCCGGGTCCCGGCATCCGTGTGCGTGCCGTTCCCTGCGGGACGCGGCGGCGCGGATAGCGTGCGCCTGTGCGGGACAGATCATTTATTGACGGTTCTGATCATTTTCGACCGGGTGTGGGGTCGCTCGAACAGCCGGGCCCCGGCTTCGGGGCGGTCTCCCGGGCGGATCCCCCGGCGGATCCTGTCGCGCCCTCGTTCCGCGTGCGGCTGACCTTCGGGGACGGGGCCGACGTCGACGTGCTCGCCGTCGTGTCGCACGGCCGGATCGCGATCAAGGACCTGCACGCCCAGCCACCCCTCTCCCGGGACGACTTCGCCGCCCTCGTCGACTGGATCGAACGCCCGCTGGCCGACGACCGCCGCATCGAGTCCCCGCGGCCGGGCGACCGCCGGGACGAAGTCCCCGCCACCCGGCACGCGCGCCCCTCGTGGCCGCGCGGCAGCTCCGGGCGCCGGATCGTCGCCGACGCCTACCGGGCCGCGCAGAGCGAGGGGCGGGACCCGGTGCTCGCCGTGATGTGCGTGACCGGCCGCAGCCGCCGCAAGTCGCTCAGGCTGATCGCGGGAGCGCGTGACGTGGGCTTCCTGTCACCGCGCCACAACCGGCGGAGCCGCTGACCCGACCGGCGGCTGAAGCCTGTCCCGCCGGGGCTCGCGCCGTCACTCCATGTCCCGCATCCGGCTGATCTCGCTCGACTGCTGGGCCACCACGTCGTTCGCCATCTCCTCGACCTGGATGTTGTTGCCGTCGGAGAGCACATCCGTGGCCATGGTGATCGCCCCGGTGTGGTGCGTGATCATCAGCTTCAGGAAGAGCTCGTCGAACGCCTTGCCCCGGGCGGCGCGCAACTGCTTCAGCTGCGTCTCGCTCGCCATGCCCGGCATCGTCCCGTGATCGTGCCCGGCGTGTTCGCGCGGACCCCCGTGGCTCTTGAGCCACCCCTTCATCGCGCCGATCTCCGGGCGCTGCGCCGAACTGATGCGTGACGCAAGGCGTTTGACGCGGCTCGACCCGGCCCGCTCCGGGGCGAGTCCGGTCATCTCCAGCGCCTGGCCGTGGTGCACGATCATCATCTGCGCGTAGGTGAAGTCGGCCGCGTTGGGGGAGTCGTCCTCGGACCTCTTCTCCGCGGCGTCCTCGGCGGACATCGTCGCCGCCGTCTCGCCCGGCTTGCCCGGGACGATCACCGAAGGGCCGGGCGACGCCTGCCGTTCGGCCTCCGGGCCCCCTTTGCCGCCCGTCTCCGCGTCACATCCCGCGAGGACGAGAACGGCTCCCGCGAGGAGCGTGCCGATGGCGGACGTACGACGATGGAGCACAGCGACCTCCGGTGACACACAGGCGACTTGGGGACCGTCTTAGCACGTCGATGCGCGTGATCGACCGGAAACTCTCGTCACGAGTCCATTTCCTTCTGTTGATCTGTGCATGATGAGCACGATACTGCGGGTGTCCGTGAACCGTTCGACTGCGAACGGCGACAAGGGAGGACGCAGTGACCCTGTTGAACAACCCCCGAACGCGGCGCAGACGCCTGGGAGTCGGCGCCGCAGCGGCCGGCCTGCTGGCCGCGCTGCTCACCGCCGCGCCCGCGGGAGCCACCCCCGACCCCGGTGACTCGCCCGCCGCCCCGAAGAGCGTCTCCCAGAGCGATGCCGACGGGACGAAGGAGGCCATTCGGCGCGGCGACATACCGGCGCCCGACGAGGTCGTCCACTCGGGCAACATCGAGCACCTGGCGAACATCCCCAAGGACGCGCTGCCCGGTCTGAACACCGACATCGCGTTCCAGGGGAAGTACGCCTTCGCCGGGAACTACGACGGCTTCCGCATCTACGACATCAGCGACCCCAAGGCGCCGAGGACGGTCTCCCAGGTCCTGTGCCCGGGCTCGCAGAACGACGTCTCCGTCGCCGGGAACCTGCTCTTCCTCTCCACCGACTCCTCGCGCAGCGACAACTCCTGCGACAGCACCACGCAGCCCGCCACGGAGAAGTCCTCCTGGGAGGGCATGAAGATCTTCGACATCAGCGACAAGGCGAACCCCCGGTACGTCTCGGCCGTCGAGACCGCCTGCGGCTCGCACACGCACACGCTGGTGCCGGAGAAGCGGAACGTCTACATCTACGTCTCCTCGTACGCCCCGAGCGCGACGTTCCCCGACTGTCGACCGCCGCACGACGGGATCTCCGTCATCAAGGTGCCGCGCAAGGCCCCGCAGAAGGCCGCGGTGGTGAACTTCCCCGTGCTCTTCCCCGGTGAGGGTCCCGACGGCGGCGGCAACCCCGGCGGTCCCACCAACCCGGGCGTCTCCAAGACCACCGGCTGCCACGACCTCACCGTGCTGCCGTCCGAGGATCTCGCGGCGGGCGCGTGCATGGGCGACGGCATCCTCTTCTCCATCAAGGACCCCGAGAACCCGCGGGTCATCGACCAGGTGCAGGACAACGCCAACTTCGCGTTCTGGCACTCGGCGACCTTCAACCAGAAGGCCGACAAGGTCGTCTTCACCGACGAACTCGGCGGGGGCTCCGCCGCCACCTGCAACGCGGCCACCGGCCCCGATCGCGGCGCCAACGGCATCTACGACATCAAGGGCAAGGGCGACAAGCGCAAGCTGGTCTTCCGGAGCTACTTCAAGATCCCGCGCCACCAGGCGGACACCGAGAACTGCGTGGCCCACAACGGCTCGCTGATCCCGGTCAGGGGCAAGGACCTCATGGTCCAGGCCTGGTACCAGGGCGGCGTCTCCGTCTGGGACTTCACCGACTCCACCAGGCCCAAGGAGATCGGCTACTTCGAGCGGGGCCCGCTCACCACCGACAAGATCACCACCGGCGGCTCGTGGTCGGCGTACTACTACAACGGCCGCGTCTACTCCAACGACATCCAGAAGGGCCTCGACGTCCTGAAGATCAACGACAAGCGGACCGACCCCGCCCAGCGGGTCCGGATGCGCGAGCTCAACGTGCAGACGCAGCCGGACTACTTCGACTAGGACGGGCCCCGGTGGGGTGGTCCTGACGGAAGGGGCCTCATCGGCCCGTTCGGAGATGGCCCGTCGGGCGGTGCGCCGCCCGGCGGGACACCGAGCTCCCAGTCGAGTCCGTACCGCTGGAACAGCTCGGCGCGCAGCCGCACCAGGGGCATCGGCGCCCCCGGAATGAGCAGCGCGAAGACCGCGCCCATCAGCAGGGCGCGCAACAGCGGATAGTCCTCGTCGGCGTCCGGCGAGCCGAACCGCACGACGGTGTCGCGCAGCAGCTCCGCCAGACGCTGCTGCTCCGGGCACTGCACGAAGCCCTCCGCCTGGAGGATGCCCGCCATGTGGGTCCGCATGAGCAGCGGCTCGTCGCCGGCCAGCCCCAGGATCGCGTCGACGGCCCGGGCCAGTCGCTCCCGCCCGTCGTCGGTGCGGGGCTCCCGTTCGAGCGCCGCCTCCAGCGTGCGGTGCATGAGCCGGTGCACGGCGGACTGCAGCAACTGCCGCTTGCCGGGGAAGTAGTAGGACACCAGACCGCGGGCGGCGCCCGCCCGGTCCGCGATGTGGCCGAGCGTGGTGGCCTCGTAGCCGTGCTCGCCGACCAGCTCCACCGTCGCCTGCAGCAGACGCTCCCTGGAACGTCTGCGCAATTCTTCATTGACCGATGGGCTACGCGGGGACATTCTGTAACTCCTGCGTTGACTGGCTCTGAGCCAATATACTCAGTGACGACCGGGGCGGAGTCTCCAGTGGGATTCCGCGCGGGTCGCGCCGGCCTGGGGCAGGCAGCACCGCGGGGGAGTGTTGCCTGCCCGCAGGCCGGTGTGTGCGCCGGAGCGTGCGTGTCCGGAGCGCCCGCTTCCGGGTCATCCGACGAGGTCGAGCACCCGACGCAGGGCGGCCGGGCGCCGCGCCACCGGCAGAGGGTCGACGAAGTGCACCGCGCAGCCGAGGCCGGCCGCGCCGGCGTCGGCCCGCCGGTCGTCACCGACCATCAGCGCCTCCCGCGGATCGACCCCGAGCGCGTCGCAGGCCGCGGCGAAGAGGCCCGGGTCGGGCTTCTGGATGCCGTGTTCGTACGAGAGGACATAGGCGTCGACATACCGGTCGAGCCCATGGGCGCGGAAGACGGGACGCAGATCCCACCCGATGTTGCTGACCACCGCGACCCCGATGCCGCGTGCGCGCAGCGCGCCGAGCACCTCGGCGGCGTCGGCGTAGGGCAGCCACGCGGACGGGGTCATGTGACGCGCGTACAGGGCGTCGTAGAGCCGGGGGTCGGGCAGCGGCACCTCCCGGGCCAGCGCGGTGAACGCCGCCCGGTGCAGGGCGGCGCTGCGGTCGCGGGTGGCCCACACCTCGGCGAGGTGCGCGGGCACGGCGGCGGGGTGGGCCCCGCCGGGCAGCGCGCCCGCCCGCTCCAGCGCGGCGGCGGCCCGCGCCGACTCGGCTTCGGGCAGCGGCACTTCGAGTTCGGCGAGCACGGCCCGCAGCCAGGCATCGGCCGGCTCGATCCGGAACAGGGTCCCGGAGAAGTCGAAGAGCACGCCCTTGACCGTCATCGAGACCTCCGCGAGGGGTGGGCCGGCGGGCGGGCGCTCACGTGCCGTCCGTGGCGCGCCTGCCGGGGCCGTACGTGTACGTCGCGACGGCCAGCGCCACGGTCAGCGCGCCCAGCAGCCACCCGCCGAGCACGTCCGACGGCCAGTGCACGCCGAGCCAGATCCGGGTCAGGCCGACCCCGGCGACCGAGACCGCGGCGAGGGTCAGCGCGGTGCGCCACAGGACGCGGCCCGCGCCGTGCGTGCGCAGCAGCCACAGCAGGAGACCGCAGACCACCATCGCCGTCATCGCGTGCCCCGAGGGGAACGCGGCGAAGTGCGCCGAGTCCACCGGGTCCGGCCAGGACGGCCGCGGCCGGCCGACCGCCGCCTTGAGTCCCTGCTGGAGCGCCGAGCCCGCGACGCAGGCAGCGGTGATCCAGAGCGCGAGCCACCACGCGCCGCGCAGCGCGAGCCAGATCACCGCCACCGCGACGAGCGCGCGCATCGCCCACGGGTCCCACACCCAGTCGCTGAGGATGCGGCTGACCCGGGTGATGGTGGGGTCGTCCACCGCCCAGCGGTGCGTGGTGCGCGCGATGTCGCCGTCGAGCGAGAGCAGCGGATGCCACTCCAGCGCGACCAGGAGGAGCAGCAGGAGCGCGGGGACACAGAGGGCCGCCGCGGTGAGGGCGGCCCGGGAGCCGGTCGGTCGGGTCGGGGTGGCGGTGGACGGGGGGTGCATGGAGTGATCCTCGCCGACGGAATCGGGGCGGCGGCCATCCCGGGGGCCGGGGCGTGGCGCGTACCCGAGGCTAACCCAGCGCCCGCAGACCGGGCACGAAGGTCACCAGGACGGGGATCACCGGCACGAGCGCCGCCGTCGCCGTCAGCCGCAGCCGGTGCCCCGCGGTCAGCCGCGGACGGGCCGAGAGCAGCCGGTGCACCCGCTGTGGAACGTGCGCCAGCGGGGCCGGGCAGGGACCGAACACGCCGCGGTCCTCGTTGAGTTCCACCAGGGCCAGGGCGATCGTCAGCCGCCCGAAGCGGCGCGAGGCCACGTCGTCGGCGGCGAGCTCCACGAGCCGGTGCATCTCGTCGCGGAACGCCGCGAACACCCGGACCTGCGGAAAGCCGATGGCCAGCGCGCCCGAGCAGTGCAGCAACCAGTCGTGTCTGGCCTGTGCGTGGCCCTGCTCGTGCGCGAGCACGGCATCGAGCTGACGGCCTTTCAGGCGACGCAACGCGGCGGTGGTGATGACCAGTTGAGGCGCCTGCCCCGGCAGCCACCAGGCGTCCGGGCGCTCGCCCTCGAGCAGGACGAGACGGTTGCTGCCGGGCTCCTCGCCCGGCAACAGCGGGGAGCGCACGAGGAGTTCGGCCCGCCGGTCGGCCCGCCGAGAGCGCGCCCGCATGATCTCCCGGGTCAGCATGACCGCCGTCCACACGCCGCCGCAGGCCAGGGTCAGGGCGGTCGTCGCGGCCCAAGGGCCGGGCGCCTGGAGGGCGTACGCCTCGACCACGGCGTGCGGCGCGGGCGCGAAGACGTGGCCGCGCACGGCCTGCCACGCGGCGGCGGCGCTCAGCGTCATGGAGAGCGCGCAGCAGAGCAGGACACCCGCCACCACGCACTGCCAGGCCCACAGCGCGACCACGGGTTCGCGCTCCGGCCAGTCGGCCCGCGCGAGCATCCGGGGGGCCACGACAGCGGTCAGGGCGCCCAGCAGCAACAGCGCGACGGGGACCATCATGTGGCCCAGCCTATGAGGGTTGGGCTACCGGAGGGTATGGCCTCCCGCTCCAAGTGACGCACGCCACGGTCGACACGGGTGTACCTCGCGTACGAGTGGCGACGCCTGGCGAGGGGTGCGACACCGTAGTGTGCTGACAGTGATCGAGACCATCGTGTTCGACGTGGGGGAGACCCTCACCAAAGACGACCGCTCCTGGGCAGCGTGGGCGGACTGGCTGCAGGTGCCGCGCCACACCCTCTCGGCGCTCGTCGGAGCCGTCGTCGCGCAGGGCGGGGACGGCGACGACGCGCTGCGGCTCGTCAGCCCGGACATGGACATCGCCTCGGCGTACCACGCGCGCGAGACGGCGGGCCGGGGCGAGCACCTGGCCGAGGCCGACCTCTACCAGGACGTGCGCCCCGCACTCGGCGGTCTCCAGAAGCTCGGCGTCCGCGTCGTCGTCGCCGGCAACGCGTCGGCGCGCGCCGCGGAACTGCTGCGCGACCTCGACCTGCCCGCCGACCTCGTCGTGACGTCCGGCGACTGGGGCGTGGCCAAACCGGACCCGGCCTTCTTCGCCCGGGTGCTCGAAGTGGCCCAGGCCGGACCGAGGGAGACGCTGTACGTCGGCGACCACCCCGCCCACGACCTCTTCCCCGCCACCCGGGCGGGGCTGCGGACGGCGCACATCCGGCGCGGTCCGTGGGGGCACTACTGGGCGAGCGACCCCGCCGTCGTCGACACGGCCGACTGGCGGATCGACGGCCTCACCTCGCTGGCGGCGCTGATCGGTCACTGAGGCGCGCCGCCCGACCGCCGCGCGGGTGCCGCCTCTGTCTCGTGGCCCCCGCTACAGCGTCAGCAGCATCGCCACCATCCCGATCCCCATCGACAGCCGGCACGCCAGCGCCACCTCGGAGCGGTCCGCCCACCCGAGGGCGGCGGTGCCGCCCGCCGCGGAGGCGACCGCCCGGGGGGCGAGCCGCGCGCCCGACCACAGGACGTATCCGGCGAAGTAGAGGAGGAGTACGCCGGTGAGCACCGGGACGCCGGCGTCCGCGTGAGCCGCGTGCCCCGCGTGCGCCCCCGGTGCGGCGGCCATCGCCACCGACATGTAGGCCATGGCGAACGCGCCGACCAGATGGTGCAGGTGGTGGCGGTCGGCGCGGGCCGCCCACCCGGTGTGCAGCACGGCCGCGCCGAACACGGCGGCGTAGACCAGCCACGCCCAGCGCGGCGGCGCGAGCACGGCCGCGGGCACGGCCATCACCGCCATCCCGAACCCCATGAGCGCCTCGCCGCCGGCCGTGCGGCGCTGTTCCTCGATCCTGCTGCGCATCCGCAGCAGGCAGTAGGCCCCGGTCGCCGCACACAGCGCGACGAGCAGCCAGGCGGCCTGAGCCGGTCCGTGCACCGCACCCTCCCCCTGTCGACGGTGTCGTCGGGTCGATGCCCAGGCGTGTGCGGCCGTACGCGAGCGCACGGGGGTGCAAGGGGAGCACGGGGGAGCCGGCGGCGCCGGGGGGCGGCTCCCTGCACCTCGGCCGGCATCCCGGTGGGCACCTCGGTCGGCACCTCGATCTTTTTCGGGTAAAACACTTGCTAACCTTTTGGGTATGAGCAGTACGAGCAGTGCCACCCGTGACAGCAGTGGGCCCCCGTCCCCCGGCCCCGGCCGCTTCCGGCGCCTGCCGCTCGCCGGCGTGCTGCGCCCGGGCAAACCGTCCGACATCTGGTTCAAGCCCGCGAGCAGCGTGGTCGTGGCCACCGCGATACCGAACCTCACGCTGCTCGCCCTCGGCCGGCTCGACCTGGTGATGTACACGATGGCCGGTTCGTTCTGCGCCCTGTACGCCCACAACCTCCCCTACGCCGCCCGCGCCCGGACCCTGGCGCTGGTCGTCGCGGGCATGACCGCAAGCGTCGCCGTGGCCCTGGTCACCGCGTCGCTGACGGGCTCCGCCACGGTCCTCGTCGCGGTCGGCGCGCTGCTCGCCGCCGCCCAGAAGACGCTCTGCGACGCCACACGCGTCGGGCCGCCCGGCCATCTGATCTTCACCTTCATCAGTACCGCGACCCTCTTCGCTCCCCAGACGCCCGGTCAGATCCCGGGCCACCTCGCCCTGACCCTCGCGGGCGGCGCCGTCGCCTGGCTGGTCGGCATGGCGCCCGCCCTGGTGCGCCCGCACGGGCCCGAGCGCCGGGCCACGGCGCGCGCGCTGCGGGCCGCCGCGGCGTACGCGGACGCGGCGCGCACCGAGTCCGAGGCGGACGTGGCACACGCGGGAGCCGGGGCGGACGCGGCACCCACAGCGGCGCCGCACTCCGACGCCGCCGCGGCCCGCGCCGAGCACGCCCGCGCCGCCGCGGCCGGTGCCGTGCACGCCGCCTGGCAGTCGCTGCTCGCCACCGGCGCCCTCACCACCGCGGCCCGGCGCGCCCTGGCCCGCCTCGTCGTCCGTGCCGAAGAGGCCATCGCCACGCCCGGAGCGGCCGATCCCGAGGCGCTGCGCGCCTGGGCGGCCGGACTGCGCGGTACGGGCGCGGTCCCGCGCCCACGGGGCGTACATCCCGGCGAGGAGGACGAACTCCTCGGCGTGGCAGCCGAATCGGCCGGACCGAAGGTGCCGCTGTGGCGCCGGCTTACGCCCGGCTCCCCGCTGCTTCCCATCGCGCTGCGCACGGCCGTCGGCTGCGCGCTCGCCGGATACGGCTCGCTCGCCCTCGGGATCGGCCGCCCCTACTGGGCCCTGGTCACGGCGGCCTCGCTCTATCAGGCCAACGTCACGCTGACCTGGAACCGGGGCGTGCAGCGCGTGGTCGGCAATCTGATCGGCGTGCTCGCCTTCGCCGTGATCGCGCCGTTCGCGCACCTCGGCCACGCCGAGCTCATCGTGTGCTGCCTGGCTCTCGCCTTCGGGGCGGAGGCCCTGATCACCCGCAACTACTGGCTCGGCACCGTGTGCGTGACGCCGATGGCGCTGCTGGTCACCGAGTTCGGCCGGTTCCAGCAGCCCGGCGAACTGATCCTCGACCGCGTGGTGGACACCCTGGTCGGCGCGGTGCTCGGCGTCGCGGCCGCCGTCCTGGTGACCAACCGGCGCGCCGTCGACCAGATCGAGCACGCCATCGAGGCCACCGACCGGGCCAGGGAGCAGGCCGAGGCGGGCCTCGCCGGGGCCGGCGCGGTCGCCCCGGCGCGCCGCCGCCTCACCGCGGCCCTCGTCGAGCTGCGCGCCGCCGCCGACGCGGCGGCCGGGGAGTGGTGGCAGCGCGCCCTGCCCGAGCAGCGGGTGCTCGCCGCCGAGCGCGCCGGACACCGTACGCTCGCGGCGACGGTCCGCAGGCCGAACGGCCGCAGCGGAGAGAACGGTCAGGGGACGCGGCCACGCGCGCGGGTCGCCGACGCCTGGGAGGGCGCACGAGCATGACGACGGAGAACGGCCCCGTGGCCGGCGCCGGTGGGGACACCGTGGCCGCGGTGGTGCGGCAGTGGCGGACGGTGCGGCCCGACATCGACACCGGCCCCATGGAGGTGATCGGCCGCATCAACCGCTGTGCGGCCCTCCTCCAGCAGGCCGAGGACGCGCCGCTGCGCCGGGCGGGTCTGACGCGCGCCGAGTTCGACCTGCTCGGCGCGTTGCGCCGCACCGGCCACGAACTGACCCCGGGGGAGCTGGCCCGTGAGACCTTCTCGTCCGGGGCGGCGGTCACCAAGCGGCTCAAGGCCCTCCAGGAGCGGGCGCTGGTCGAGCGGCGCGCCGACGCTCGGGACCGCAGGGTCGCACATGTCGGCCTGACTGAGGCAGGCCGCGACCTGGTCGACGCGATCCTGCCGGAACAACTCGCCTACGAGACGGTCGTGCTGTCCGTCCTCGACGGCGCAGGGCAGGGTCAACTGAGCGGTCTGCTGGGCGAGTTGCTGGCCCAGTTGGAGGGGCGCGTCGGGGTGCGGCGGGGCTGAGGCGCGGCGGGAGCACGGCGCGCGGTACGCGGTACGGCTACCTCACCTACGAAGGGGTGTACGGGAGGACGGGTGCGGCGGCGGAGACCGCCTGCCTGGACCGGACGGCGTACCGGGCGGACCGCTTCGAGGCCCGGCGAGGCCGCGTGCAGGTGCGGCCCCACCAGGAGTGAGGGGTCAGGCGCGGGTCAGCTCCGGGGACCCGATGGCGAAGTCGCCGGGGTCCACGCCGCCCTCCTTGGTGTCGTCGTTGGCGAACACGAACGACTCGATGGGGACGCCGCGTTCGGTGCTCAGCGCACGGACCAGCTCCTGCGCCACCACCGTCTCGAGGACGACGCGCGGGGCGGCGGCGGTCCGGGGGAGGCGGACCACCGTGAGGTCGTCGGAGGCGGGCACCTCCTCGGCGGTGACCAGCAGCGTGAGGTGACCGGCCCCGGACAGGGAGCGGGCCAGGTCGACCTCGCGGCCGTCGCCGAAGACGACGTGGAGGGTGTTGCCCGCCGACTCCATCTCGCCGTGCAGATAGGTGCGGGTCGTCGAGGCGGCGGCGGGCATCCGCGGCACCTCGCGCAGCAGCAGAGCGGTCTCCTCCGCGGCGGCGCGCGAGGCGCCGCTCGCGACGCAGTCGGCGGCGACGCAGCCGCCGGCCCGGGCGCTCACCGGGGCGATCGCCTCGGCGGCCCGTTCGCGGACCGACCTCAGCCGTGCGGCGATGCCGTGCCAGGGGTCCTCGCCGCGGCCCGCGATGGCCCCCGCGAGCAGGTCGAGGGCGACGACCGTGCCGGTGAAGCCCACGGTGGAGGCGTACGAATCGGGCTCGTTGCCCAGGTCGACGCGGAGTTCGGCGAGATCGCCGAGCGGGGAGGGGGTGACGTTCAGGACCGCGAGGGTAGACGCCTCGCCGGCCGCCTTGAACGCGGCGAGCGTCTCGGAGCTGCGCCCGCCCTGCGAGACGCCGAGCAGCAGATCCGTGTCGAAGCCGGTCAGCCCGGTCTCGACCTCGTCGGACTGGGCGCGCTGGGCCGCCACGCCGTGGGCGCGGAGCACCGCGACCGGCACGGCGAGCGCCGCGTACGAGGCGCCGATGCCGGTGAACAGCGGGCGCCGGACCGAGCGCAGGCCCGCCAGGGAGGCGGCGGCGAGCTGGGTGCGCAGGTGCGCGGCGATCCGTTCCAGGGCCTCGGGCTGGGCGTCCTGGCCGGCCTGGAAGGTGATGCGGGATCCGGACATGGGGGTGGTTCCTTTCGGGGCTGCCGCTGTGGTCGGGGGCGGGTCGGTCAGGCCTGGGGCGGCGTGGGGGAGTCCGGCGCGGCCGGGGTGGTGCCGGCCGGCCCGGGGCTCGGTGCGGCGGGGTCGCCGCCGACCGGAGTGGGTTCGTCGGCCGGGTCCTCGATCCGTTCCCGGCCCGGTGTGGGCAGGTCGAACTTGACGATGGCGAACCGGAAGAGCGCGTAGTAGAGCGCGGCGAAGACCAGGCCGATGGGGATGAGCAGCCATGGCTTCGTGGCGATCCCGTAGTTGAGCACGTAGTCGATCGCGCCGGAGGAGAAGCCGAAGCCGTCCCGGATCCCGAGGGCGTAGCAGACGGCCATCGAGACACCGAAGAGCACCGCGTGGATCGCGTAGAGGACGGGTGCCACGAACATGAAGCTGAACTCGAGCGGCTCGGTCACACCCGTGACGAAGGAGGTCAGCGCGACCGAGATCATCATGCCCTTGACGACCTTGCGGTTCTCCGGGCGTGCGGTGTGCGCCATCGCCAGGGCCGCGGCGGGCAGCGCGAACATGTAGATGGGGAAGCCGCCGGTCATGAACTGGCCCGCGCTCGGGTCGCCGGCGAGGAAGCGGGCGATGTCGCCGTGCGCCTGGGCTCCCGTCTGCGGGTTGGTGAAGCTGCCGGCCTCGAACCACGGGAAGAACGAGAAGAAGTGGTGCATCCCGACCGGGATCAGCGCGCGGACGACCAGGCCGAACAGGCCCGCGCCCCAGGCACCGGTGCCCACCAGCCACTCGCCGAAGTGGAAGAACCAGCCGCCGATCGTCGGCCAGAGGACGCCGAAGACCGTGCCGATGACGACGCCCGCGAAGGCGCTGAGGATCGGCACCAGTCGGCGGCCGCCGAAGAAGCCCAGCCACTCGGGCAGTTTGGTGCGGCTGAACCGCTGGTAGAGCAGGGCGCAGACCAGGCCCATCACGATGCCGCCGAGCACCTTGGCGTCGAGCGGCTTGCCGTCGACGCCGTGCGGGAAGGCCGGGCTCGCCAGGACCTTCTGGAAGACGATGTAGCCGACGGCGGCGGCCAGGGCCGTCGAGCCGTCCGCCTTCTTGGCGAAGCCGATGGCCACGCCTATCGCGAAGAGCAGCGGCAGATGGTCGAAGACCGCCTGGCCGCCGGAGTTCAGGATCAGGCCGAACTTCCGTATGGCCTCGGGCAGCCCCTCCCGGCTGAGGAGGTCCTCCTTGCCGAGGCGCAACAGGACGGCGGCGGCCGGCAGCACGGCCACGGGCAGCATCAGGCTGCGGCCGATGCGCTGCATGACTGCCATGACTCCGCTGCCGGCTCGCTTCTTCGCGGTCGCCGTACTCATCCGTGTTCCTCCGTCGTGCTGGGTCGCGTCGGTGCACTCGCGGCACTCGCGCTGCCCTCACAAGGTAAGCAGTGGTCTGCAACTGGTCAATAGTGGTATTCGATTGGTTGAGGTCCGGAGTCTTGTGCGGGCCGGGTTCGGGTCTTAGGCCCTGTCTCCATGGGATGTATGGCCGGTGCCAGGTGGTAGGCGGTGGTATTGTTGCCCTTCGCTGACCTGGAGGTTCACGCATGCCGGAGCAGGCCATGTCGGGCCGGGCGCCCCAGCGCGCCAGTGGTGCTCAGCCCCTGTGGTCGCAGGCGGCCGACCTGATCCGCGAGGAGATCGACCGGCGCGGACTCGGCCCCGGAGCCCGGCTGCCGTCCGAGCGGGACCTCTGCGCCCGCTTCGACATCTCCCGCGTCACCCTGCGCAAGTCCCTGCTGCACCTGGTCGAGCAGGGGCTGCTCACCGCCTCGCACGGGCGCGGCTGGTTCGTCGCCGAACCCGCTCCCGCCCGGGAGTGGCCCAACGACCTGGAGTCGTTCACCGCGACCGCCCGTCGCAAGCACATGGCGCCGGGCTCCCTCGTCCTGCGCCAGGAGGCGGCCGTGGCCTCCCTCGACGACGCCGACCGGCTCGACGTGCCGGCGGGCACCGCACTGCTGCGGCTCGACCGCGTCCGGCTCCTCGACGACGTCCGCGTCGCCGTCGACCGCACCCTCCTCGTCACCCGGTACGCGCCCGGCATCGAGGACGCCGACTTCTCCTCCGCCTCCCTCTTCGAGGAACTCCGCTCCCGCGGCGTCGAGTTGGACCGCTCCGAGGTGACCATCGAGGCCCGCAACGCCGACCCCGCGCTCGCCGGTCATCTGCGGATCCCGACCGGCTCACCCGTGCTCGCCCTCGACCAGACGATCTACACCCGCGAACAGCGGCCCCTGCTGCTCTCGACCGTCGAGTACAGCGGCGAGCGCTACCGCCTGCGCACCACCTTCCAGCAGAACTGACCCGCTTCCAGCAGAACTGACCCGGCTTCCCCATCGTCCGCCCGCCGAGCCGGCCGCACGCCCGACGGAAGTCACCGCGGCACGGGCCGATGGGCCCCTCTCCCACGCACGAGGGCCCGGGCGTCGTCCGCCCGGGCCCTCGTCGTACGCCGCGCCGTCACACCGCGGCGGCGATCCGTTCGTCGATCTGCTCCCGCGTCAGGTACGCGTCGGTCTTCTCGAAGTCCTTGAGCGTGGCGGGACGCTGGGCCTGGAAACCGGTGCGCACGTAGTCGTCGCCGGCGAGCGCGTTGAGGCCCCAGTTGGCGGCCGTGCGGAAACGGGCGGTGACCGTGCGCAGCGCCCCCAGGTGGTAGCCGCGCGCCACGACCTGGGCCGGCAGCCCGGTCAGCTGCACACCCAGCGGCTTCGACACGGCCTGGATCCCGCCGAGGTCGACGACCAGACCCATGTCCTTGTGCCGGTAGTCGGTGAGCGGGAAGCCGCGCAGCGCGGCGAGGACGTTCCTGGCCGCGGCCCAGCCCTGGCGCATCGCGTGCTGCGCGGTGGGCGGGCAGATCGCGTCGCCGCCCTTGGCGAGGTCCGGCACGGCCGCCGCGTCGCCGAGCGCGAAGATGCCGTCGACGCCGGGGACGGTGAGGTCCGGCCGGACGACGAGCCGGCCCTTGTTCGTCTCGGCGTCCAGCGTCGCGATGAGCGGGCTGGGCGCGACGCCCGCCGTCCAGATCAGCGTGCGGCACGGCAGCACCCGGTCGTCGGTGAGGGTGACGGTGTCCTCGGTCGCCTTGGCGACGGACACCCCGAGCGAGACGTGCACCCCGCGGCGCTGCATGATCTCCATCGCCTTCTCGCCGAGCCGCTCGCCGAGCTCCGGCATCAGCTTCGGGGCGACGTCGACCACGTGCCACTTGATCTGCGACACGTCCAGGCCCGGATAGCGCTTGACCGCCGCGCACGTCAGGCGCTGCAGATACGCGGCCGTCTCCACGCCCGCGTAACCGCCGCCGACCACCACGAACTGAAGGCGCTGCTCCCGCTCCTCGCGGCTGGAGCTCGCCGCGGCCAGGTCCAGCTGGGAGATGACGTGGTCGCGGATCCAGGCGGCCTCCGCGAGCGTCTTGACGCCCACCGCGTGCTCGGCGACGCCGGGGATGTCGAACTGCCGGGTGACGCTGCCGGGCGTCAGGACCAGGTAGTCGTAGCGCTCCACGACCTCCTCGCCGTTGATCTTCCGTACCACCACGGCCTTGGCCTTCGGGTCGATGCCGACGGCACCGCCCGGCACGATCCTGGTGCGGCGCAGCATCCGGCGCAGCGGCACGGCCACCGACTGCGGAGTGAGCACCCCGGACGCGACGTGCGGCAGCAGGGGCAGATACAGCTGGTGGTCCTGTGGGCTGATCAGTCGCAGCTCCGCCTCGTGGGGCGAGAGCTTCTTCTCCAGCTTGTGAGCGCACTCCATGCCGGCGAAACCGCCGCCGACGATGAGGATCCGGGGAGGTGCCATGTGATGTCTCTCCTGAGCTGTGGGGAGATCGACTTCAGGGCCGTCAGGTCGGTCGAAAGCTGTATTTGATCTTCTGCGGACCGTACCCGTGGCCTTGTACCCCTGCATCCCGGATGGATTGCTCGTGTGACGTGCTTCACAGGGCGTGAGGTGCGCGTGAGGTGCCGCGCAAGGCGGTGCACTCACGCCCTTCCCGTGCCGCCGTCCCTCAGACCCCGGGACGGAAGCGGATCGGATGGTCCTGCGGGACCTCGACGAGGACGATCCTGACCCCGTCCGGATCCGCGATCCACATCTCCACCAGCCCCCACGGCTCGCGCTCCGGTGCCCGCAGCACCTCGACGCCGGCGCCGAGCAGCTCCTCGTGCGCCGCCCGGACGTCCGCCACCTGGAGCCACAGCCGCAGTCCCGGCGCGGGAGGGTTCTCGGAGCGGCCGGAGACTTCCAGGAAGCCGCCGCCGAGGAAGTAGACCGTGCCGCGCTCGGGGCCGGTGCCGAACTCGCGGTAGACGTCGAGACCGAGCGCCTCCCCGTAGAAGGCGCGGGAGCGCTCCGGATCGGTGGGGCGCACCAGGGTCCTGCTGCTCAGTACATGCACCATGCGGCCGCACCCTAGCGGTTCCGGGCGGGAGGTTAGGCTCGGCTCAGCCACACCGTGCCGAGCATCGGAGAGTCAGCACCATGGACACCGCCCTGCGCCCCACACCCGGCGAGCTCACCTACCGGGACGCCACCGCCGCCGACGTCGACGCGCTCGTCGCGCTGATCGAGTCGGCGTACCGGGGGGACTCCAGCCGGGCCGGGTGGACCACCGAGGCGGACATCCTCGAAGGCCAGCGGACCGACCCGCAGGGCGTCGCCGCGGTCATCGAGAAGCCGGAGAGCCGCCTGCTCGCGGTCGAGCGGGACGGCGCGCTCGTCGCCTGCTGCCAGCTCGAACACCGCGGTGACCACGCCTACTTCGGGATGTTCGCGGTGAGCCCGGCGCTGCAGGGCGCGGGGCTCGGCAAGGAGATCATCGCCGAGGCCGAGCGCGTCGCGGGCGCGACGTGGGCCGTCCGCGAGATGCACATGACCGTGATCAACGCCCGCGAGGACCTCATCGCCTGGTACGAGCGCCGCGGCTACCGCCGTACGGGAAAGACGACGCCCTTCCCGTACGGCGACGAGCGCTTCGGCATCCCGCAGCGCGACGACCTGGAGTTCGAACTCCTGGTCAAGGACCTCGCCGAGTGAACCGGTGCGCGGTCAGGCCGTGAAGCGGCCCGTGCGCTTGATCTCGGGATAGTCGGTGGTCGCGCCGTCCAGCTGGAGCGCCCGCACCAGACGCAGGTCGTCCTGGGTGTTCACGACCCAGCCGATGATCCGCAGGTCGGCCTTCCTGGCCCGCTCGACGGTCTCCAGCGTCAGCCGCCGGATGTTGAGGACCAGGGTGGTCGCGCCGACGGCGGTGGCGCGGTCCACCACGTCGGTGCCGTAGCGGCTGGCGACGAGCGCGGTGCGCACCCCCGGGACCAGGCGCGCGATCTCGGCGACCGCCTCGTCGTGGAAGGACAGCACCTCGACGCGGGAGACCAGATCGCGGCGGAGCATGACCTCGGCGAGGGCGCGGGCGGCCGCGACATCCTTGATCTCGGCCTGCAGCGGCGCCCTCACGGCGTCCAGGACCTCCTCGAAGGTGGGCACCCGTTCGCCGCGGCCCGCGTCGAGCTCGCGCAGTTCGGAGAGGGTCTTCTCGGCGATCGGTCCCTTGCCGTCGGTCGTACGGGCCACGTCGGCGTCGTGCATGACGACCAGGGCGCCGTCCTTGCTCAGATGCAGATCGAGCTCGATGAGGTCGAGGCCCGCCGCTTGCGCGGCGACGAAGGAACGCAGGGTGTTCTCGGGCTCGACGCCCATGACCCCGCGATGACCGATGGTGAGGAATTTCAAGATCCACTCGCTTCCGTCGACGGAGGCTCGGCGACCGCGCGACGAGGACGGATGAAGCCGCGCGGCAATGTCGCAGCCTAATGGCCCCGGACGGTGAGGGAACCGTGCGGACGAGGGTGACCGGAACCCTCCGCCCTGGTTCCGGCGATGCCGAGCAGGAGCCCGGTGATCAGGGCGGCGACAAGGACGGCGCGGGTGCTCACGGGTGCGCTGCTCCGAAGGGCGGGGACGGCTGACCCCGCCCGTCCTACCGCTCGGCGCGCCACCGGGGCGAGCCGCTTCACCCGGGCGTGGGCGCGTCCGTGGCGGGTTGACGCTGGGGGTGGGGTGGCTGGGGCGTGTGAGGTGGACGGGTCTGGCGGGGTACGGGGAGGGCGGCGGGCGCCGGCTCCGTGGAACTCCCGGGCACACCCCGCGGAGGATCGGCGGAACCCCCGGGAGCAGCCCGCAGTGGATCCGTGGAACCGTCCGGCGCACCCGGTGCCGCGAGGTCCGCGAGCATCGCCTCCGCCAGCTCCACCTCCGCCACCAGGCGCCGCTCGCTCCAGCGCAGGGCGACCTGAGGGTGGGACCAGGCCTCGGTCCCCGTGGCCCGCGCGAGCGCGTCCCGTACCTCCGCCAGCTCGCGCTCCGTCTGCGTGATGTGCTCCGCGACCAGGGCCCGGAGATGGTCCGGCGCCGTCAGATGCCCGAGCCAGACCCGCAGCAGCAGCGGGTGCTTGAGGACCGGAGGCCCGGCGTCCCGGCCGCCGCCCGCCCACGCCGCGAGCGCGGCCCTGCCCTCCTCGGTGATGGCGTACGACCGCTTGGCGCGGGGCTCCTCGGGCCCCGAGCGCCGCGAGGTGGCGTAACCGAGCGCCTCCAGGCGGCGCAGCTCCGCGTAGATCTGGCTGATGGCGGGCGACCAGTAGAAGAAGCGGAGCGAGGCGTCGGCCCACTTCTTGAGTTCGTAGCCGGTCCGCTCCCCGGGGAAGGAGAGCAACCCGAGCACCGCCCAGGCGGTGGGCGGCAGCCCGTCGGCCGCACCGCCCTCCTGTTGCGGCGGTGTGCTGTGCGAGGTCGTGCGACGGGCTGCCATAGGCCGCATTGAAGTGAACGGCGCGCCCCGGGCGCAAGGCCGTAAGCCCGCGAACGGTGTGCCGTGCGGTTCCGTCAGGCGCGGGTGCCGCGCGGTCCGCGGTGCGCGGCCAGGGTCATGGTGCGGGCCCGCTGCGCGATCTCGTCCAGCGGCGCCGCGGGGCTGTACACAGTCAGCGCGGCGTTCCGCTTGTCCAGGACCAGGGCGTCCGGAGCCGGTGCGGTCTCCCCGTCGTACGCGAGCGACGCCACGTCCTCCAGGCCGCCGAGCCGCACCTCTTCGACCCGCTCGGCGCGGAAGACCCGGGAGCGCCGCAGCGCGCCGCCCAACGCGGAGAGGGCGACGCGAGTACGGGCCAGCGGCGCCTCCGCGTCGACCGTGCGGACGTCGAGGAGTCCGTCGTCCATGCGCGGCCGGTGCGCGGGCGCGAGGCCGTCCGGCACGTACCGGCCGTTGCCCGCGAAGAGCAGCCACAGGACGCGGTCGCGGCCGTCGAGCCGGACCCGCAGCGGCGTCGCCGTCCGCAACACCTCCACGAACGACACCGCGGCCGCGGGCCACTTGCCGATGCGCCCCTCCAGCTTCTCGCGCTTGCGCACCAGCTCCGGATAGAGCCCGATGCTGAAGGTGTTGACGAAGCCGGTGACGTCCGCGCCGTCACCGTCCCGCACCCGGGCCAGGTCGACGCGGACGGCCTCGCCGCGCCGTACGGCGTGCGCGGTGTCCTCGAAGGTGGGCGTGCCGGCGTCCAGGGCGAAGTGGTTGAGGGTCCCGCCGGGGAACACCGCGAGCGGCAGCCCGGCCGACGCCGCGCGGCGGGCGGTCGCGTTCACCGTGCCGTCGCCGCCGCAGACCCCGAGCACGCCGCCCGACGCGGTGGCCCGTGCCACGGCCCGGTCCAGGACGGCGTCGAGGTCGTCCCCCGGTCCGCGGGCGAGGATCTCGGCCTTCGGCAGGAGCAGTTCCAGGTGCTCGCGCGCGGGCAGCCGCCCCGGAACGCCTTTGCCGGCACCGGAGTTGAGGACCACCACCAGGCCTTCGCCGTCCGGCAGCGCGGGGGCCGACACCCGGGTCCGCCGGAGCTGGGCCGGCGAGGGGCGCGGCGGCCACCAGTAGCAGGTGACCGCGGCGGCGGCCGCGCCGAGCGCACACCCCGCGAGCACGTCGCCGGGGTAGTGGACGCCCACGTACACCCGCGAGAAGGCCACGGCGGCGGCGAGCGGCGCGACCAGCACGCCGTACCGGGGAGCCTCCAGGGCCACCCCGACGGCGAACGCGGCCGCCGACGCGGAGTGGCCGGACGGGAACGACGACGTCCAGGGGTCCTTGGCCAGCCGCCGCACCACGGGGACCGTGTCCAGGCCGGGCCGGTGCCGCCGCACGGCGTACTTGGCCAGCACGTTCGTGGTCAGCGAGGCCAGCGCGAGCGCGCCCGCCCCACGTCGCGCGGCGCGCCGGGCCGCGGGGCCGCCGAGCGCGGCCAGAACGCCCGCGGTGCCGAACCAGAGCCGCCCGTGGTCGGCCGCCGAACTCAGCGGCGGCAACAACTGTCCGGCGCCCGGCAGCCGCGCCGACGCCACCCGTTCGAACCACCGCCGGTCGATGCTGCCGATGCGTCCCGTCATGGCCTCACTTGATCAGGACGGCCCGGCGGCGGCCCGTGATGCTCGCCCGAACGGGTACGGCCGTTGGCAGCGGCGCGCCGCCGACCGCAGCCTGGGGGTGGCCCCCGCCGGACGGACCGGCGCACGGGCCGGACGGAGAAACGGAGAGCACCCGATGACGCCGAGCCGGTCCCCCGACGTCCAGGTCAAGCGTGTCCACGACGAGGCGTCGCCCGACGACGGCACGCGCGTGCTGGTCGATCGGCTGTGGCCGCGCGGGCTCTCCAAGGAGCGGGCGCGGCTCGACGTGTGGGACAAGGAACTGGCCCCGTCCAACGAGCTGCGGCGCTGGTACGGCCACGACCCCGAGCGGTACGAGGAGTTCGCCGAGCGCTACCGCCACGAGCTCACCGACGAGGGCCGGGCCGCGGAACTCGACCGGCTGCGGGCCCTGGCGCGCGAGGGCCGGCTGACCCTGCTCACGGCGACGAAGGACCTGCCGCACGGGCACGTGCGCGTGCTCGTCGACGCGTTGCGGCGGGGGAGGGGTGAAGGAGGGTAAGGATGGGGACGGCAGGTAACCAGGGGGAGGAGAGGTACGTCAGGTACCCGGAACACCGGGCCTGACCACGGGGGACCCCACGTCGCCAACACAGCAGGAGGTAAGCACCGTGCTCGTCGACCTTTCCGGAAAGACCGCGCTCGTCACGGGATCGACCCAGGGCATCGGCGCGGCGATCGCCGTCGGCCTCGCCCGGGCCGGCGCCCGGGTGGCGGTCAACGGGCGGTCCCGCGAATCCGTCGACGCCGCCGTGGACCGGCTGAGCGGCGAGTGCGGCGGGGCCGATTTCCTCGCGGCGCCCGGGGACATCGCGACCGACGAGGGAGCGGCGCAGGTCTTCGACGCCGTGCCGCGGGCCGACATCCTGGTCAACAACCTCGGTGTCTTCGGCGCGGAACCCGCCCTCGACATCACCGACGACGAGTGGCGCCGCTACTTCGAGGTCAACGTCCTGACCGCGGTGCGCATGATCCGCCACTACCTGCCCGGCATGAAGGACCGCTCCTGGGGGCGCATCCAGAACATCGCCAGCGACTCGGCGCTCGTCACGCCCGCGGAGATGATCCACTACGGCATGTCGAAGACCGCGCTGCTGGCGGTCGCCCGTGGCTTCGCGAAGGAGGCGGCGGGCACGGGCGTCACCGTCAACTCGGTGATCGCGGGCCCGACGCACACCGGCGGCGTGGAGGACTTCGTCTACGAACTGGTCGACCGCGCGCTGCCCTGGGAGGAGGCGCAGCGGGAGTTCATGGCCAAGCACCGCCCCCAGTCCCTGATCCAGCGGCTCATCGAGCCCGAGGAGATCGCGAACATGGTCGTCTACCTCAGCTCACCGCTGGCGTCGGCCACGACGGGCGGTGCGGTGCGGGTCGACGGCGGGTACGTGGACTCCATCGTTCCGTAAGGCGTGCGGCGTTTGCCGGATCGGCAACGAACGTCGCCCCGTCGCGTGCGCGCGCCGGATGATCGTGGCCGGAGCGGGTCACCGGCCGTTGGCCGGGCCGCCGCCGCTCGATGGAGCCGGTCGCCGGAGCCGTTCGCCGGAACCCCAGGAGGGCCCATGTCCACGCCCCTGCCCCAGTCCCCGCCCGCCGGGCACACCGCCACGCACCGCCTCGTCGACTCCCCCGCGGGCCGCACCCACCTGGTGGAGCAGGGGACGGGGCCCCTCGTCCTGCTGGTCCACGGATTCCCCGAGTCCTGGTACTCCTGGCGCCACCAACTGCCCGCGCTGGCGGCGGCGGGGTACCGCGCGGTCGCCGTCGACGTACGCGGTTACGGCAGGTCGTCACGGCCCGCGAGGACCGACGCGTACCGGATGCTCGACCTCGTCGAGGACAACGTCGCCGTGGTGCGCGCGCTCGGCGCCGATACCGCGGTGGTCGTCGGGCACGACTGGGGCGCGACCATCGCCGCGCACTCCGCACTCGTCCGGCCGGACATCTTCCGCGCGGTCGGTCTGCTGAGCGTCCCCTACACGCCGCCGGGCGGCCCGCGCCCCGGCGAGGTGTTCGCGGGAATGGGCGGCGAAGAGGAGTTCTACGTCGCGTACTTCCAGGAGCCGGGGCGCGCCGAGGCCGAGATCGAGCCCGACGTCCGGGGCTGGCTGGCCGGCTTCTACGCCGCGCTCTCCGCGGACACCATGCCCGAACCGGGCGCTCCTGACCCGCACTTCGTGCGCCGCGGCGGCCGGCTGCGGGACCGCTTCCCCATGGGCCGACGGCCCGGCTGGCTCGACGAGCGCGATCTCGACGTCTACGCGGGGGAGTTCGAGCGGACCGGCCTGACCGGCGCGCTCAACCGCTACCGCGCCATGGACCGCGACTGGGCGGACCTCACCCCCGAGTACGCGGGCGCCCCGGTCACCCAGCCGTCCCTGTTCGCCGGCGGAGCCCTGGACGCCTCCACGGCCTGGCTCGCCGACGCGATCAAGGCCTTCCCGGACACCCTGCCCGGCCTGTGCTCCGCACACGTCCTGGACGGCTGCGGCCACTGGATCCAGCAGGAACGCCCCGAGGAGGTCAACCGCCTCCTGACCGAGTGGCTCACGGGCCTGCCCGACTGACGGATCCGACCGCTTCGACCGCTCCCACCGCTCCGACCGCTCCGCCGTGGGGTGGCGGCCGGACGGCGGATTCCGGGCCTCAGCTTCCGTGGGCCTGAACGGCCGTGCCGTGACGGCGATGTGACGCATCCGCCGTCCTATAGTGACCGCCCATGACCACCGCATTGATCATCGGCGACATCCAGCGAGGCATCACCGACGACTACCCCTTCACCCGAGGCGTCGTCGCACCGCTCACCGAACTCCTGCCGCGCGCCCGCGAGTCCGGCGCCCTCGTGGTGTTCGTGCACTTCGCCCTCCGGGGCAACGGGGCCGACGTACCGCGGGACAACGCACTGCTCAGGACCTTCTTCGAGGCGGGCGACGGCTTCCACGAGGGGTCGGCCGGCACGGAACTCGCGCTGCCGGTCGCAGCCGAGGACGTCGTCGTACTGAAGCGGCGTGCCAGCGCGTTCGCCGGCACGGACCTGGACCTCGTGCTCCGCGCCCGCGGCGTCACCAGCCTGGCCGTCGCCGGTGTCGCGACCAGCGCCATGGTGGCCGCGACGTGCTACGACGCGGCGGACCGCGGCTACGACCTGACGGTGCTGCGCGACGGTTGCGCCGACGGCGATCCGGCGATGCACGACTTCTTCATGGACGCCGTGTTCCCGAGCCGGGGCTTCGAGGTCGTCACCTGCGCGGGATGGCGGCAAGGGTAGCGACGGGGCCCGGGGCAGGCCCTGGTCCCAAGGTCCTTGCCGGGATGGGACCTTCGGCCGATGCCGCCCGCACCGCCGGAAGTGATCATCGAAGCGATCACCAAGGCGGACGAACGGCGGGGGAGGAGCGGGTGGAACGCGTGGAGCGGAGGGGACAGATCAGCCAGGCGGAACACGCGGACCGGGCAGGCCGGTTGGAGCAGGTGGACTGGGTCGGGGTACCGGCCGGGACGCTGCGCCGGGGCACACCGGCCGAGGAACTGGCAGCGGTGGCCAGGCGCTACGCGGACACCGGGGTGCCGGCGCAGTGGTACGTGAAGGAGGCCCCGCGCGCGGAGGTCCACGTCCCGGCCTTCCGGATCGCCCGTACGCAGGTCACGGTCGCCCAGTGGGCCCGCTTCGCGGTGGCCACCGGCCGGCCGGCGCCGCGGGGGCCGGGAGACCATCCGGTCGTCGGGGTGGCCTGGGAGGCCGCGGACGCGTACTGCCGTTGGCTCGGTGAACGGCTCGGTCTCGACGTACGGCTGCCCACGGAGGACGAGTGGGAGCGTGCGGCACGGGGTGATGATGCCCGGGAGTTCCCGTGGGGCGACGAGTACCGCACCGGACTGGCCAACCTCGTGGACCTCGGCGTCGGTACGACGACGCCCGTCGGTACGTTCCCCGAGGGGGCGAGTCCGTTCGGTGTGCTGGACATGGCGGGCAACGCCGACGAGTGGACCTCCACGCTCTACGCTCCCTACCCCGGCGCGCCCGCCGAGGTGCCGCCCGCCGAGGACTGGGCGTTCGACCGCCACGTCACCCGGGGCGGCGCGTACCGCCACGACCGGGACCTGGCCCGCTGCGCCCGCCGGCACGGCGCGTACGAGCAGGACCTCGAGGCGATCGGCGTGGGCTTCCGCCTGGCGGCACCGGCACCGGCACCTGTACCGGCACCGGCACCTGTACCGGCACCGGCACCTGTACCGGCGCCGGCACCTGACGGGGCGCCGACCGCGAGGTCGGCCGGGTGAGGCCGGTGACCCCGCTCCGGCTCAGGGAAACGTGATGTCCGGGTCCACCGGGGTCAGGACCAGCCAGCGCAGTGCCGCGTCCCCGTAGCGGCCGTACGCCGTGACGCGCACGTCGACCGGGTCGGGCGCGACCAGCGGGAAGTACATGGGGTGCGGGCCGTCGTCCGCGATGCCGGGGTCGTCGGCCGTGCGGTCCCAGAGCTCGGCGACGCCCGGCGCGCGCCGCACCGTCCGCACCACCTCGTCGAGCCGCTCGTCGTCCGGCCCGCGCTGCCACGTGAGGCGCAGCCGGGCGAGGAGCGGGATCGCCCACCGCGTCTCCCAGTCGCGCAGCTGATACCGGGCCTCCGGGGAGAACGCCCAGGTCATGACGTTCGCGTCCGCGCGCGCCAGCCACGGGCAGTGGCGCGCCGCCACGGCGTTGACGGCGAGCACGTCCCAGGCCCGGTCGCAGATCCAGCTCACCCGGCGCAGCCCGTGCAGCAGATCCAGCATCGCGGCGTCGGGCCGGGCCGCCTCGGTCCGTCGGCCCGGCGGCTCGTGGCCGGTGCCGCGGTGGAGCGTCGCCGTCTGACGCGGGGTGAGGTCCAGGATGCGGGCGATGCCGGCGATCATCTCGCGCGCGTACCCGCGGTCCTCACCCCGCTCCAGGGCGCGGTACCAGCGTTCGGAGACGCCGAGGAGCAGCGCCATGTCGAGCTGGGTGAGATAGCTGCGGTGGCCGCGGAACGGTACGGGGCCGGGCAGCGCCCCCGGGTCCCGCGCCATCCGCCAGGAGCGCAGCATCCGTCCCAGATCCTCGCGTCGCGCGTCCGGCAACTGTAAAGACCTCGCAAAGAAGGGGCTGTCGTACGAAGGGCCCGCGCGCCCTTCGCGGATCACCGCCCGGGCCGGGGCACGGTGTCAGCCTCGCACACGGGGCGGCGCGCCGGAACGCGGGAGTGCCGGTACGGCGGGGTGCCGACCTTCGGCCGGGGCGGGCGGCCATGGTGAGCGCCGGGCCCACCGTCACCCGGCCTGGCCGACGGGGTCGGAACTCCCGTGTGCCGGACACCGCCCCCGTAAAGCGCGGGAAAGCCGTAGACCCCGTGAAAGCCGTAAAAGCAGCCTCCTCGACCGCCACAACCACCACCTCGTCCACCGCACACCCGGAGATCCCGATGAGCCACTTCCTGCCGGAGAACGACGCCGTGCTGACCGCCGCCCGAGGGCTGGCCCAGGCGCACGCCGGACTGATCGAGGTGAACAGCAGCCCCCTCTACCTGCGGGCCCGCGACGCCGACCCCGCCCGCACGGTCGCCCTCGTCTCGGGCGGCGGCTCCGGGCACGAGCCGCTGCACACCGGGCTCCTGGGGCGCGGTGGTCTGGACGCGGTCTGTCCCGGCGAGATCTTCGCCTCCCCGCACAACCGGCAGATCTACGAGGCGAGCGCCGCGGCCGCCAAGCGCGACGGCGTCCTGCACATCGTGAAGAACTACACCGGCGACGTCATCAACTTCCAGATCGCGGCGGAGCGGCTGCGCCACGACGGCATCCCGGTCGCCACGGTCCTGGTCGAGGACGACCTGGCCACCGACAGCGCGGACAGCGCCACCGGGCGCCGGGGCACCGCCGCCACCGTCGTCGTCGAGAAGCTCCTCGGCGCCGCCGCCGACCGGGGCGCGGGCCTGGAGGAGCTCGCCGACCTTGGCCGGCGCGTCGTCGAGCGGTCCCGCAGCATCGCGGTCGCCGCCCGCGCCCAGACCTCGCCCACCACCCTGGCCCCCGCCTTCGCGCTCGACCAGGACACCCTCGACTACGGCGTCGGCATCCACGGGGAGCGCGGCATCCGCACCATCGCCCGGCCCGCCACCGGCGACCTCGTCAGGCGCATGACCGACGATCTCCTGGACGCGCTGCCGGAAGGCCCCGACGAGGTGCTCGCCCTCGTCAACGGCCTCGGCGCCACCACCGAGCTGGAGCTCAACGCCATCGCCGTCCTGCTCGCCGACGAGCTCACCGCCCGCGGCCTCCGGCCGGTCCTGGTCGTCCCCGGCACCTTCACCGCGGCCCTGGACATGGCCGGCTTCTCCCTCACCCTCACCCGCCTCGAAGAGGGATGGGCGGAGCTGTGGACGACCCCGACCCGCACCCCGCTCGTCCTGCCGCGCCCCTCCCGCACCCCGGGCCGGACCGGGGCGGACGCGCCGACGACGGCCACGCCGACGACGGCCACGAACTTGCCGGAACCCACGCCCCGTACGGGCGGCCAGGGCGGCGACCGTGCCCTGCTCGACCGGTACGCGCTCACCGTCACGCAGGTCCGCGACAACCTCACCAAGCTCGACCAGCTCATCGGGGACGGCGACTTCGGCGACAACCTCGCGGGCGGCGTCCGGCGCGCGGTGAAGCTGGCCGACGAGACGGGAGTCGACGGTACGGCCGCCCTCGCCGAGGCGTTCCTCAACGACGTAGGCGGCACCAGCGGCCCGCTCTTCGGGCTCCTCTTCCAGCACCTGGCCGCCGCCTCGCCCGCCGAGGGCGGGACCCCGTCGGTCGCCGCGCTCGCGGATGCCGCCGCGGCGGGCCACGCCGCCATCCACCGGGTGGGCGGCGCGGTCCCGGGGGACTCCACACTCGTCGACGCCCTCGCGCCCGCCGCCGAGTCGCTGGCCGCGTCGCGGGACGCGGAGACCGAGGCCCCGCTCACCGAGGCGGCCCAGGCCGCCATCCGCGGCGCCCTGGCCACCGCGTCCCTGCGTCCCCGGCGCGGACGCGCCAGTTATGTCGGTGACCACGCACTCGGCGTTCCGGACCCCGGCGCCCTGGCCGTGGCGCTGCTCTTCATGGCCCTCGCGGACATCCACGAACCCGCCACGGCCCCGCGCCTGCCCGCCCCCGGCCACATCACCGTGCCCTGACGGCCCACGGGACCGTGCGCCTGCCCCGGAACCCCTTCTCCTACCGGAGTCGGAGAAGGGGTTCACGTGCGGGGCGGGTGCAGGGGCAGGTCGAGCAGGTGGCGGCGGTTCAACCGCACCGCGCCCCGGGGACCGCCGGGTCCGGACCGTCCGGCTGACCGGTGCCGGCCGCCGCGAACGCGCCCTGCTCGACGAGCGCGGCGACGAACTCGCGGGCTCGCTCCTGGAGCGGATCGGGCACGGTTCCGGGGGCGGATCGGGCTGAGCGGAGCAGGGGGAGCCGTACGAGCCGCCAAGCTAAACCAGGATTCCTCTTGCCTAAAACCTTTAGGTAAATGCATACTCGTTTATGCCGAACGAGTGAGGGGGTTCCCATGGCGCGCGTAGGACTGACCACGGAGCGACTGGTCCGGGCCGGGGCGGAGCTGGCCGACGAGGTCGGGTTCGACCAGGTGACCGTGTCGGCGCTCGCCCGCCGCTTCGACGTCAAGGTCGCGAGCCTCTACTCGCACGTCAAGAACTCCCAGGACCTCAAGACCGGCATCGCCCTGCTCGCCCTGGCCGAGCTCGCCGACCGGGGAGGCCAGGCGCTGGCCGGGCGGGCCGGCAAGGACGCCCTGGCCGCGCTGGCCAACGTCTACCGTGACTACGCCGGGCAGCATCCCGGCCGGTACGCCGCGGCGCAGCTGCGGCTCACCCCGGAGGCGGCCGCGGCCAGTGCGGGCGGCAGACACGTGGAGATGACCCGGGCGATCCTGCGCGGGTACGACCTGGCGGAACCGGACCAGACGCACGCGGTCCGCCTGCTCGGCAGCGTCTTCCACGGCTACGTGAGCCTGGAACTGGGCGGCGGGTTCAGCCACAGCGCCCCCGACTCGCAAGAGACCTGGACCCGCGTCATCGACGCGCTCGACGCCCTGCTCCGCAACTGGCCCGCCCCCTCCGCCGAGCACCCTTCCGCCCCGTGACCGGCCGCCTCGGGCCGGGACGTGCCCGGCGCCGTACCCCTTCACATTGATCAACAGGTTGAGGCAATGGACTCCGCAATGAGCACCGCGAACACCGCGAACACCGATCAGCGATGGACCACCACACCCGTCACCGCCGACCTCCTGCGCGGTGCCCTCGACGTCGAGCGCACCGAGCACGGCGTGCTGCCGCACCGGCTGCCCGCATGGGCCCGCGCGCAGAACACCGACGGGCAGCTGGCCATGGCCGAGTCCCAGCCCTCGGGCGTACGCCTGGTGTTCCGCACGGGCGCCACCACCGTCGAGCTCGACACACTGCCCACGAAGCGTTCCTACACGGGTGCCCCGCCGCGCCCCGACGGCCGCTACGACCTGCTCGTCGACGGACGCCCGGCCGGACAGCGGAGCGCGACCGGCGGCCACGTCCTGACCATCGACCTGACCACGGGCACCACCGAGCGCACCGAGGGGCAGCCCTGCACCCTCCGCTTCGACGAGCTGCCGCAGGGCGTGAAGGACGTCGAGATCTGGCTGCCGCACAACGAGACCACCGAACTCATCGCCCTGCGCACCGACGCCCCCGTCGAGCCGGCCCGGGACCCGGGCCGCAAGACCTGGCTGCACCACGGCAGTTCGATCAGTCACGGCTCCGACGCGGCGAGCCCCACCTCCATCTGGCCCGCGCTCGCCGCCTCGCTGGGCGGGGTGGAGCTGATCAACCTGGGTCTGGCCGGCAGCGCCCTGCTCGACCCGTTCACCGCGCGCACGCTACGGGACACCCCGGCCGACCTGATCAGCGTCAAGATGGGCATCAACGTGGTCAACGCCGACGTGATGCGGCTGCGCGCCTTCGCCCCGGCGATGCACGGCTTCCTCGACACCATCCGCGAGGGGCACCCCGACACCCCGCTCCTGGTGGTCTCGCCCATCCTGTGCCCGATGCACGAGGACACCCCGGGCCCGAGCGCGCCCGACTTCAGCGACTTCGGCGAGGGCAGGCTCACGTTCAAGGCCATGGGCGACCCGGCGGAGCGGGCGAGCGGAAAGCTCACGCTCAACGTGATCCGCGACGAGCTGGCCCGGATCGTCGAACAGCGCTCGGCCGACGACCCGAACCTGCACTACCTCGACGGCCGCGAGCTCTACGGCGCCGCGGACTTCGACGAACTGCCGCTGCCCGACCAGCTCCACCCGAACGCGGCCGCGCACCGGCGCATGGGCGAGCGCTTCGCGGAGCGGGTGTTCGCCGGGGGAGGTGCGTTCGTGGCAGCCGGATGAGCCAGGGGAGCCCGGTGCACTCGGGGCACTCGGTCGCCCAGTGGGTCCGGTGCGTCCGTCGGCCGCTACGCGCGGGACGCGAGCGCGAGCCGGTGCAGGTCCTGCAGCGCGTCGACGAGCACGGTCTGCCGGTGCCACCTGATCCAGGTGCCGAGAGTGCGACTGGTGCTGTCCAGCGCCCTCAGCTGGGCCTGGGAGAAGCCGGCGAGGGGGCGGGCGTGGTGGGAGGAGATCACGCCGCGGACCGTGTTCTGGTCGTCGACGAGGGGAACGCTGTGGCAGGCGCGGCTGCCCGAGGAAAGGATGACCCGGCGGGTGTCGTCGTCGAAACCGGCCGATGAGGCCACCTCTTTGACGGTGACCTGATGGCTGGCGGCGGCCGCCCGGGCGCACGAGGTGTTCCCGTCGACGAACGCGAAGTAGTCGGTGAACTGCCGGGGGAGACCCGCGTGCTTCGCCATGCGCAGGATGTCGTCCTCGACCAGCTGCACGTTGCCCATGTCCGTGTCGGTGACGGCGAGCACGCGGCGCAGCGCGGCGCCGAGGACCTCACCCTGGTTCGTCGTATCGAGTGGACCCGCGCCGAGCACGGCCAGGTCGGGGGTCGGGAGCTGGGCCCGTCTGACGATCCAGGTCTCCACACCCGGTGGCGGACCCGGCGTGCGGGCGACCGCGGCGGCGAGCTGGTGCAGCTTGATGTTGGCCCGCTGGGACGCCTGACGCAGCAGCGCGAACGCCGCCTGCGGGTCGGCCAGGCGGTAGCGCTCGACCAGGATGCCTTCGGCCAGCGCGACCCTCGCGCGCGCACGCGACTGGACCTGCAGCTCGGTCACCTGGTCACGCAGCTGCTCCGCCGTGGCCTTCAGTACATCCGCCTCGTCCCGGGGGCCGGGCAGCGGAAGAGACGAGAGCGGGCCGTCCGGCGAGGACGCAGACGGAACGGTCGAATGGTCTTCCATGGCTGCACCCTGCTCCGGCCTTCTCGTCGTTCCGTGAGGGCAGCGGTCGCGCACCGGCATCGGCCATGCCCAGCTCCGTCCGCAGGAGGGGCCTGCTCCTTCACGCTTCCGCGACCGTAACGCGACCGGTTCCCGATGTCATGCCCCGCCCCACGAACCGGTCACGGGCAGAGCCCATTCCAGGCGGGCGCGAGGGCCCGGGAATTGCCCCTGCGGGATCCCTTGCAAGTTGACGATATGACGACTAGTCATATCGCTGATCGAAACAAAGGCCGTGCCGTACGGGCACCGAGGCCACCACACCCTGGAGGGCACATGAAGTTCTCCGTCATCTTCGAGGCACAGCTCGCCGACCCCACCGTCGAACGCGAGCACCAGGTCATCCACGACTGCGTCGAACAGGCCGTCCTCGCCGAGGCCATGGGATTCGACCGCATATGGGCGGTGGAGCACCACGCGCTCAAGTGGTACGCGCACATGAGCGCGCCGGAGATCTTCCTCACCTGGGTCGCCGCGCGCACCAGCACCATCAGGATCGGCCACGGCGTGGTCTGCATGCCGTTCCACTTCAACCACCCGGTGCGGGTCGCCGAGCGCGCCGCGATGCTGGACCTGCTCTCCGGCGGACGGCTCGACCTGGGCGCGGGCCGGGGCGGCACCGCGCAGGAGACGTCGCTGTGCGGGGTCGACAGGGACCGTACGACGCAGGAGGTCGAGGAGGCGCTGCGGATCATCGGCAAGGCCTGGGAGAAGGAGGAGCTGGAGCACCACGGCGCGCTCCTCGACATCGACCCGCACCCGATCCTCCCGCGCCCCGCGCAGACCCCGCACCCCCCGCTCTTCCTCGCGTGCAGCCGCACCGAGACGCTTCGGCAGGCCGCGGAACTCGGCGTCGGCGCCCTGGTCATGGGGTTCGCGGGCCCCGAGTCGATCGCCGACATGCGCCGGGCGTATGACACCGCGCTCGCGGCCCGCACCGGCGCGCGGCTCGTATCGAGCGCGGTCAACGACCACTTCTCCGTGCTCTGCCCGACCATCGTGCTTGACGACCGGGAGACGGCGCGGCGCGTCGGCATCCGGGGGCAGCGGTTCTTCGCCCAGTCCATCGGGCACTGGTACGGCGGCGCGGGCCTCCCCGACGAGGCGGTCGTCGAGGGCAGTGACGAGGCGGCCGAGATGCGCAGGGCCGCCGAGCAGGTCGTCGCGCGGCTGCACGAGCACGACATCCCGGTGCGGCCCACCTCGACCGCCACGTTCAACGCCGACCACGCCTACGGCACCGCGGACGACGCCATCGCCCACGTGGAGCGTCTGCGCGACGCGGGCGCCGACGAGATCATGTGCCTCATGCAGATGGGCACCGTCCCGCAGGAGGCCTGCCTGGAGACCCTGCGCCAGTGGGGCGAGAAGGTCATCCCGTACTTCCGCGCCCAGGAAGCGGCCGCCTCCTGATGCGGTCCGAAGCGGGCGGCCCGGAGCGCCACACCTGCGAGCCGGATCGGCCGCCCTCCGCGCCGGACCGCCTCGACCCCCTCGCCCGTCCCCTGGTCTCCGCCCTGAGCAGCGGCTTCCCCGACCTCGGCGGCGCCGTCACCACCGCCGCCGAGGCACGGCGGCTACTGGCCGCCGCGTCCGCCGCGCATGCCGGGGCCGAGGCGCCGCCCGCCGTCGGTCCGGTCCGGGACCGGACCGTCCCGGGACCGCCGGGCGCGCCGGAGATCCCCGTGCGCGTCTACCTCCCGGACCCGCGGCGCCACCCCGGACCGCGCCCGACCGTCGTCTTCTTCCACGGCGGCGGCTACACGCTCTGCGGCCTCGACTCCCACGACGCCACGGTCCGCCGTCTGACCGCGCGATCGGGCGCCGCGGTCGTCTCCGTCGCGTACCGACTCGCGCCCGAACACCGCTTCCCGGCGGCCGTCGACGACGCGTACGCGGCGCTGTGCTGGGCCGCCGGCCACAGCGCCGCGCTCGGCGGCGACCCAGCCGCCCTCGTCACCGCCGGAGACAGCAGCGGGGGAGGGCTCGCCGCCGCCGTGGCGCTCAGGGCACGCGACGCGGGCGGCCCCGCGCTCGCCCTGCAGGTGCTGCTCTACCCGCTCCTGGACGCCGCCCAGAACACCGCCTCGTACCGCGAGAACGCGCGCGGCTACTTCCTGACCGCCGCACACCTGCGCTGGTTCTGGCGGCAGTACCTCGGGCCCGACGGTGACGGCACCCACTCCCTCGCCTCCCCGCTGCGCGCCGCCGACCTCACGGGTCTGCCGCCCGCCCACCTCGTCACCGCCGGCTGCGACCCGCTGCGCGACGAAGGGCTGGCGTACGCGGAGCGGATGCGGGCAGCCGGTGTGAAGGTCGCCCTGGCCCACTGTCCGGGCATGTTCCACGGCTTCCTCGGCTTCCCCGGACGGCTGCCCGCCGCGGGGCGGGCGCTGGCGGATGTGGCAGAAGCGATCGGCTCGACGGCGACCCACAGGAAAAACGTCGGTGGAGTGGGGGGTCGCACAGGATGATTTCCCGGGACCCCCCTTGTCGCGGAGAACCTCCCCCGCATACGGTGTTCTGACGCGAGGTTCTCCCGTGGAGGATGGGTTATGACGGAAATTCTTGTGCAGTCGGGTACGGAGGGTGCGGTTCCTTCCGCTGAAGGGCGTGTGGTGGACCACCCGGCGTGGCCGGTGCTCAAGGACGCCGTGGAGGACATCCGGCCCTGGCAGTCGGCCGACGGGTCCATCGACTTCGCCGCGGACGGCGCCCCGGCGCGCGGCGTCGCCGAACTCACCGTGGACCGCGTGATATCCGCGGTCGAGGAGCTCTCCCCGCTCCTCCCGCACGACACCGCGTACCACCGGGCCCTCGTCGCGGACCTGCGCCGCTGGGCCGACGGCGGCTTCCAGGTGCCGGACTTCCTCGACTCGCTGCTCGCCTTCCAGCCCGCGGCGCACCGCGAGGACGGCCTGCAGCACCTCGTCGTCTTCCCGATGTACACGCAGAACGGCAACCCCGACCGCAACCTCGAAGCGGTCGTGCTGCGCATGGTCTGGCCCGACTGGCTGGCCGAGCTGGAGCGCACGCGCTACGACAACCCGCTCTTCTGCGGCATCACCTTCGAGGACTTCACCGCCGGGTACGACACGAACTCGGCCGTCCTCTTCCCCGAGACCATCGCCGTGCGCGAGGCCCCCGAGCGCTTCTCCTGGGGCGGCATCTTCTGCGACCGCGAGGCGGCCCGCTTCCGCCGCGTCACCGAGGCCGCCGTCGGCCTCCTCGGACTCGAACTGCCCGACGACATCCGCGAGATGGTCGGCGACCAGGACCGCTGCCAGCAGGCGTTCGTCCTGTGGGACATGGTCCACGACCGCACCCACAGCCACGGCGACCTGCCGTTCGACCCGTTCATGATCAAGCAGCGCCAGCCGTTCTGGATGTACGGCCTCGAAGAGCTGCGCTGCGACCTCACCGCCTTCAAGGAGGCCGTGAAGCTGGAGGCCGAGGGCGTCCCGCAGGCGCGCGACGTGCAGTACGCCGTGCTCTTCGACCGGATGTTCCGCTTCCCGGTCACCGGCGACCGCGTCAAGAACTACGACGGCCTCGGCGGCCAGCTCCTCTTCGCCTACCTGCACAAGCACGACGTGGTCCGCTGGACCGACAACCAGCTCCGGATCGACTGGGAGCGCGCCCCGCTGGTCACCAACCAGCTGTGCGGCGAGATCGAGGACCTCTACCGGGCCGGCATCGACCGCCCGAAGCTGGTCCACTGGTTCGCGGCGTACGACCTGGTCTCCCGCTACCTCGCCCCGCACCCCGGATCGCGCTGGGCCAAGGGCCCGGACGCCCTGGACACCTCGCTCCCGCCGCGCAAGCTCGTGGACGAGGTGCTTCCCGACGAGTTTCCGCTCAGCATGTTCTATGAGGCGCTCTCCAAGAAGCTCAAGAACGTGATCGCCTCCACGAAGGGGATCACTGCTTCCTCGGACGCCGAGAAGGTCGCCGCGTGAGCGGCCGCCAGGAGGAGGCGAGGACCATGTCCGCACTCGATGGAGCCGTGATCGCGGTGGCCGGCGCGGCCGGGCCCGCGGGACAGGCCACACTGCTCAGGCTGGCCGAGGCCGGCGCCACCGTCGTGGCCTCGGACGCCGACGCCGGACGCCTCGCCGAAGCGGTGGACGCCGCGCGGTACGCGCACGGCGGCGCGACCGTGATCGGTGACACGGTGGACCTGCTGGATCTGGACGCGACCCGCGAGTGGGCCACGCGCACGGAGAAGGAGTTCGGCCGGGTCGACGGCCTGGTCCACCTCGTCGGCGGCTGGCGCGGCAGCAAGAACTTCGCCGAGACCGACCTCGCCGACTGGGACCTGCTCGAAAAGCTCCTGATCCGCACCGTGCAGCACACCTCCCTCGCCTTCGAGGAAGGCCTGCGGCGCAGCGACCGCGGCCGCTATCTGCTGATCAGCGCGGCGGGTGCCAGCAAGCCGACCGCGGGCAACGCGGCGTACTCCGCCTCCAAGGCGGCTGCCGAGGCCTGGACGCTCGCCCTCGCGGACGCCTTCCGCAAGGCGGGGGGCGAGGACGGGCCGCGGGCGGCGGCTGCGATCCTGGTGGTCAAGGCGCTGGTGCACGACGCGATGCGCGCGGAGCGGCCCAACGCGAAGTTCGCGGGGTTCACGGACGTCAAGGAGCTGGCCGAGGCCATCGCCGGCGTCTGGGAGCGGCCCGCCGGGGAAGTGAACGGAAACCGCCTGTGGCTGACCGAGAAGCCGTGAACCCTCCGAAGACCGACGCCCGGCGCCATCACGACCCGGACGTCCGCGGCTTCGCAAGCGACAACTACGCGGGCGCCCACCCGGAGGTGATGGCCGCGCTCGCGCTCGCCAACGGTGGCCACCAGATCGCGTACGGCGAGGACGACTACACGGCCCACCTCCAGCAGGTGATCCGCGGCCACTTCGGCCCCACGGCCGAGGCCTTCCCGGTCTTCAACGGCACGGGTGCGAACGTGGTGGCGCTCCAGGCGGTCACCGACCGCTGGGGCGCGGTCATCTGCGCCGAGTCCGCGCACATCAACGTGGACGAGGGCGGCGCCCCCGAGCGCATGGCCGGCATCAAGCTGCTGACCGTGCCCACGCCGGACGGCAAGCTCACCCCCGAGCTGATCGACAAGCAGGCGTTCGGCTGGGACGACGAGCACCGCGCGATGCCGCAGGTCGTCTCGATCGCGCAGAACACCGAGCTGGGCACGCTCTACACGCCCGACGAGATCCGCGCGATCTGCGACCACGCCCACCAACTGGGCATGAAGGTGCACCTCGACGGCTCCCGGATAGCCAACGCCGCGGCCGCGCTCGACGTCCCCATGCGGACGTTCACGAACGCGGTGGGCGTCGACATCCTCTCCCTCGGCGGCACCAAGAACGGCGCGCTGTTCGGTGAGGCGGTGGTGGTCATCAACCAGGACGCCGTCCGCCACATGAAGCACCTGCGCAAGATGTCCATGCAGCTCGCCTCCAAGATGCGCTTCGTCTCGGTGCAGTTGGAGGCCCTGCTCGGCAAGGACCTGTGGCTGCGCAACGCCCGGCACGCCAACGAGATGGCACAGCGCCTCGCGGAGGGCGTCCGGTCCGTGCACGGCGTGGAGATCCTCTACCCGGTGCAGGCCAACGCCGTCTTCGCGCGGCTGCCGCACGATGTGAGCGAGCGCCTGCAGAAGCGCTACCGCTTCTATTTCTGGGACGAGGCGGCGGGCGACGTCCGCTGGATGTGCGCGTTCGACACCCGCGAGGAGGACGTCGACGGCTTCCTCGCGGCGCTCAAGGAAGAGATGGCGCGCTGACCCGGCCGCACTGAAACCGCTGTGCGCGGGCCGCATACCCGCTGCATAGATATACGGTCGACCGTAAAGTCATTGACGTGCGGTCGGCCGTATTCCTATGCTCCCGTGCCATGCAGCTGATCCAGAACAACCCCGACCTCTCGGCCTACTTGGCGGCCGACGAGGTCGTCGACCATCATCATCCGCTCGTACGCGAGACCGCCGCCCGTCTCGCGGAGCACGCCGCTGACTCATACGTATACGCCCAGGCCGCCTATGAATTCGTGCGCGACGGCATCCCGCACTCCGCGGACAGCGGTGATCCGCGCGTCACCTGGCGGGCCTCGGACGTCCTGGCGCGGCGCACCGGAATCTGTCACGCCAAGGCGCACGCCCTCGCCGCGCTCCTGCGGGCCGAGGACATCCCCACCGCGCTCTGCTACCAGCGGCTGACCCACGACGCGGGCACCGGGCACTGCCTGCACGGCCTGGTCGCCGTGCGCTTCCACGGCGCGTGGCACCGGCAGGACTGCCGCGGCAGCAAGCCCGGCGTCGACGCCCAGTTCTCCTTGAGCGGCGAGCGGTTGGCCTTCGTGCCCGACGCCAAGGACAGTGAGATGGACTATCCCGTACTCTTTGCTGCACCGCATCCGGCGGTCCTGCGCGCCCTGAAGGACGCCCCGGACCGGCCGCATCTGTGGGAGAACCTTCCCGACGCGCTCTGAGCAGCCCCGACGCAGCAAGGCATCCGATGACCCTTCCGTCCTCCGAACCCCTCGCGCTCACCGTCTCCGACGAGGTGCGCGCCCTCGCGCCCGGCTTCACCCACGTCGCCATCGAGGCCCACGGGCTCGTCAACGGCCCCAGCACCGACGACACTTCGGCGCTCCTCGACGACGCGGCCCGCCGCCTCGCCGTACGGCTCGACGGGCGTGCCCCGCACGAGGACCCGCACATGGTCGCGTGGCGCGCCGCCTACAGCGCGTTCGGCGCGAAGCCCTCGCGCACCCGCAACTCCGCCGAGGCGCTGGCCAAGCGGGCGCTCGCCGACGGCGGACTGCCGCGGATCAACGTCCTCGTGGACCTCTACAACGCCATCAGCGTGGCCCACCTGATCCCGGTGGGCGGCGAGGACCTGGACCGGATCGAGGGCGGCATGCGGCTGGTGCGCGCCACCGGCGACGAGGAGTTCGTGACCACCGCCGGGGGCGAGCGGGTCGTCGAGAACCCCGGCGCGGGCGAGGTCGTGTGGTGCGACGGCCAGGGCGTCACCTGCCGGCGCTGGAACTGGCGCCAGGGCCCGCGCACCGCTCTCACCGAGGAGTCGGTGAACGCGGTCTTCCTGCTGGAGGGCATGGGGCCGGACGCCGGACTGGAGGCCGCGGGCGCCGAGCTCGCCGAGCTCCTGGCGAAGTTCAGCCCCGGCGCCCGGGTCAGCGTTCGCGCGCCGGAGTAGTCACCAGGGTGCCGGGGCACTCATCGGGGGCGGTCAGGTCGCCTCGGCGGCCTTCACCTCGGCCGGGGTCGGCGCGGTCCCGCCGAGGTGAGCCGGCATCCACCACGTGTCGTCCGGGCCCTTGGGGCGCACCGGGTAGGCGCGCTGGGCGGCCTCGAGGAGCTCCTGGCAGCGCTCGCGCAGCCGCCGCGTGATCGCCCCCGCGTACTGGTCCTTCGGAGCCTCCACCGGCTCGCCCACCCGGATCGTGATCGGCAGGTGGCTGCGCTTGAAGTTGCGCGGGTGGCCCTTGGTCCACAGCCGCTGGGTGCCCCACAGGGCCATCGGGATGAGCGGCACCCCGGCCTCCTGGGCCAGCCGCGCGGCGCCGGACTTGAAGGTCTTCAGGGTGAACGACTGCGAGATCGTCGCCTCGGGGAAGACCCCGATGATCTCCCCGGAGCGCAGCGAGTCGAGCGCGTGCGCGTACGCCGCCTCGCCCTGCTTGCGGTCGACGGGGATGTGCTTCATCCCGCGCATCAGCGGACCGGAGATCTTGTGCCGGAATACCGAGTCCTTCGCCATGAAGCGGACCAGGCGCTTCTGCGGCAGGGCGGCGAGACCGTCGAAGATGAAGTCGAGGTAGCTGATGTGGTTGCTGACGAGGACCGCACCGCCGGAGCGCGGGATGTTCTCCGATCCCTTGCAGTCGATCTTCAGGTCCCATGCCTTGAACAGGGTTTTCGCGGCACCGATGACCGGACGGTAGACAAGCTCTGCCATGGGTGGGGAGGGCCCTTCATTTCTGCCTGGGGAGGGGGCTCCCGGCGGGAGGTTACGCAGCCGTAGGTTTTTCGGCGTTGCGCAGATCGTGCCCCAAGAACGGACGGCTGACCAGCCTTGGTGCCGCAGATCCGGGAGATTCTCGTCACGTAGGAATGTTGTGGAGCCCACCCGTGCTGTACAGGGGAACGATCGGGAACCAGGCCCTCGGGGCAGGAGGCAAGGACGTGCCAGGAGGCGACGGCGGGCGGCGGCTCGGCGCGGACGACATCGGCGAGCGGCTGGGGGAGCGGGCGACGCTCGTGCAGTTCTCCAGCGCCTTCTGCCAGCCTTGCCGGGCGACGCGCAGAGTCCTCGCGGACGTGGCCGCACTGGTCCCCGGCGTGACCCACGTCGAGTTCGACGCCGAGGCCCGGCTCGACCTCGTCCGCGAACTGCGCGTGGCGCGGACCCCCACCGTGCTCGTCCTGGACGCGGCAGGGCACGAGGTGCGCCGCGCCGCCGGGCAGCCCCGCAAGGCCGATGTGATCGCCGCGCTCGGCGAGGCGGTGTGACCGGTCGACGCGCAGGTCACCGGGGGTGGCGGGAGGCGTGACGCATCTTTCATCTCCCGGAAAGGACTTGACTGCATGTGGCATCTGTCGGGAGCCTGCTGTCATGCCTCGGGACCTCCTTCTGTACGAGCGCGTCCACGTGGACCTCGCCCGCCACGCCAGCGCGCGCTGTCCGCGCCGCTGAGCACCGACGTCTTCGCTCGTACCTCCGGCAGAAGGACAACTCCATGACGGCATCGACGGCCCTCGGCACGCCCCAGCTCGCCACCCCCGACCTGCTGCGCTCGGTCTTCCGGCAGCACGCGGCGGGTGTCGCGGTGATCACCGCCGCCCAGGGCGCGCGCCCCGTCGGCTTCACCGCCACCTCGCTCACCTCGGTATCCGCCGCGCCCCCGGTGGTCTCCTTCGGCATCGGCACCGGCTCCTCCAGCTGGCCCGCGGTCTCCGAGGCCACGCACGTCGGCGTGCACATACTCGCCGAACACCAGCAGGACCTCGCGGCCACGTTCGCGCGCAGCGGCGCCGACCGATTCGGCCCGGCCACCCAGTGGCGCGAGGGGCCGGAGGGAGTGCCCGTCCTGGACGGCGCGCTCGCCTGGCTGGTCTGCCGGATCGTCGCGCGCGTACCCGCGGGCGATCACCGCATCGTCCTCGCCGAGGCAGTCGTCGGCGAGCGCGCGGGAGAGGGCCGCCCGCTCCTGTACCACCAGGGCCGCTTCAACGCGCTGCGCGACTGAAAGTTCCCGGTGGGGGCGGCTGTCGGCCGCTCACGGAGCGTTGGGAACGTCACAGTTCAAAGCGCTTGCTCAGCGGGAATGAACTGGGTGTACTCATGAGTAATATTCCGGTCGGAGCGCGGGCCGCCCCGACCGGGATCCGCCGCTTCAGGCGCCTATGCTGCTGCAAGAAGGCAGTAGCCATAAGCCAAGGCAGCAGCCCAGTAAAGACGATGCAGTAGGAGAGCCGGCGTGAGCTTGAGGATCGTTGTCTGTGTGAAGTACGTGCCCGACGCCACCGGCGACCGGCACTTCGCCGATGACCTGACCGTCGACCGCGACGACGTCGACGGCCTCCTTTCGGAGCTCGACGAGTACGCGGTCGAGCAGGCGCTGCAGATCGCCGACGAGGCGGACGACGCGGAGATCACCGTGCTGACCGTCGGCCCCGAGGACGCCAAGGACGCGCTGCGCAAGGCGCTCTCCATGGGCGCCGACAAGGCCGTCCACGTCGAGGACGACGACCTGCACGGCACCGACGTGATGGGCACCTCGCTGGTGCTCGCCAAGGCCATCGAGAAGACCGGCTACGACCTGGTCATCACCGGCATGGCCTCGACCGACGGCACCATGGGCGTGCTGCCGGCGATCCTCGCCGAGCGCCTGGGCGTCCCGCAGGTCACGCTGCTCTCCGAGGTCTCCGTCGAGGACGGCACCGTCAAGGGCCGCCGTGACGGCGACGCCGCCAGCGAGCAGCTCGAGGCCTCCCTGCCGGCCGTCGTGTCCGTGACGGACCAGTCGGGCGAGGCCCGCTACCCGTCCTTCAAGGGCATCATGGCCGCCAAGAAGAAGCCGGTGGAGTCGCTCGACCTGGACGACCTGGACCTGGAGGCCGGAGAGGTCGGCCTCGAGGGCGCCTGGACCAAGGTCGACTCCGCCGCCGAGCGTCCGGCCCGCACGGCCGGCACGATCGTCAAGGACGAGGGCGAGGGCGGCAAGCAGCTGGCCGAGTACCTCGCGGGCCAGAAGTTCATCTGAGCTTCAGTCACCCCCTCAACCGCCCCAACTTCTTCGTAATCGCAGGAGATTGAAGTCCCATGGCTGAAGTTCTCGTCTACGTCGACCACGTGGACGGCGCCGTCCGCAAGCCCACCCTGGAGCTGCTGACCCTGGCCCGCCGCGTCGGCGAGCCCGTCGCCGTCGCCCTCGGCACCGGCGCCGAGGCCACCGCCGCCACGCTCGCCGAGCACGGCGCGGTCAAGGTCCTCACCGCCGACGCCCCCGAGTTCTCCGACTACCTCGTCGTACCGAAGGTGGACGCGCTGCAGGCCGCGTACGAGGCCGTCTCGCCGGTCGCCGTGCTCGTCCCGTCGTCCGCCGAGGCCAAGGAGATCGCCGGCCGCCTCGCGGTCCGTATCGGCTCCGGCATCATCACCGACGCCGTCGACATCGAGGCCGGCGACGAGGGCCCGGTGGCCACGCAGTCCGCGTTCGCCGCCTCGTACACCACCAAGTCCCGGGTCACCAAGGGCACCCCGGTCATCACGGTCAAGCCGAACTCGGCCGCCGTGGAGGCCGCCCCGGCCGCGGGCACCGTCGAGGCCCTCACCGTCTCGTTCTCCGAGAAGGCCACCGGCACCAAGGTCGTCTCGCGCACCCCGCGCGAGTCGACGGGCCGCCCCGAGCTGACCGAGGCCGCGATCGTGGTCTCCGGCGGCCGCGGCGTCAACGGCGCCGAGAACTTCGCGATCATCGAGGCGCTCGCCGACTCGCTCGGTGCCGCCGTCGGCGCCTCGCGCGCCGCGGTCGACGCCGGCTGGTACCCGCACTCCAACCAGGTGGGCCAGACCGGCAAGTCGGTCTCCCCGCAGCTGTACATCGCCTCCGGCATCTCCGGCGCGATCCAGCACCGCGCGGGCATGCAGACCTCGAAGACCATCGTGGCCATCAACAAGGACGCCGAGGCCCCGATCTTCGACCTGGTCGACTACGGCGTGGTCGGCGACCTCTTCGAGGTCGTCCCCGCGCTCACCGAAGAGGTCAAGACCCGCAAGGGCTGACCCCGTCGGTCACCGAGGCCCTCGTCCCGCTGCGCGCGGAACGAGGGCCTCGGCGCGTCGGGTGACCCCCGCACGCGTCACAGCGTGAGCGTCGCCTGGATCGGCAGGTGGTCGCTCGGGTACTGACCGCCGAGCGAGAACGTGTTCACCGAGGCCGAGTGCACCTGCGCCGTCGGCCTGGTCAGGATCCAGTCGATGCGCCCGGCCCCCACGACGGGCGGCTTGTGGCCGCCGAACGTGCCGTACGCCGGGCCGCGTTCCTTCGCGGCGTCCCAGGTGTCGACGAGGCCGGCGCCCAGCATCGTGGTGTACACGGCGCTGTCGTGCGCCGTCGCGTTGAAGTCGCCCGTCACGATGAGCGGCGTGCTCGTCTTCATCAGGGCGATGCGCTCGGCCATGAGGGTCGCCGAACGCTCGCGCGCGTTCTGGCTGACGTGGTCGAGGTGCGTGTTGAGGACGTACAACTGGGTGTTGGTGACCAGGTCGAGGAAGCGCACCCAGGTGGCCATGCGGGGCGAGTTGGCGCCCCAGGTGTTCGAGGCGATGGTGTACGGCGTGTCCGAGAGCCAGAAGTGTTCGTATTCGAGCGGGAACAAGCGGCGGTTGTCATAAAAGACGGCCATGAACTCGTCACGGCTGCCGCCCCCGACCCCGGTGCCGACCCAGTCGTAGTCGGCGCCGAGGTCGGCCTCGATGTCCTGGAGCTGGAAGTAGAGGCCCTCCTGGGAGCCGATGACGTGCGGCTTGGCGCGCAGCAGCAGCTCCCGCGTGACCGGGCGGCGCTCGGCCCAGGTGTGCGGCGGCTTGCTGCTGGCGAAGCGCAGGTTGAACGACATGACCTCCAGCCGGGCTGCCTCCGGCGCCGGGGCGGCGTGCGCGGGGGACGCCGACAGCGCCGAGCCGAACAGCGGGAGGGCGGCGCCCGCGGCGAGCGCGCGCAGTCCGGACCGGCGCGTGAAGGGGGAGTCGATCGGCATCGGTACGCGGTCTCCTTGGGTTCGGGCCCGCGTGGGACGGCACCGTGGCACGCGGGGAGGATGGGGCCACCCTGTCGGCGTCGGGGCCCCGGGCGGCCCGGGACACGCGTGAAGCCGCGAGGTCGGGTACGGATGCAGGACACGGGAGGGTGTTGACCTGCATCGAGGTCACGGATAACTTCGCTATACGGATTGTTGATTCCGTGGAGCGGAAATGCCGGGCGCGGCACCGAGCGTGTGGAGGATGCAGGAATGGGTCAGCAAGAGAAGGTGGCAACGAGCCTCGCCGGCACGGTCAGCGAGGGCATCAGCGCTTCCCTCGCCTCCGTCGACGCGAAGCTGGAGCGCCTCTACCCGGGAGACCCAGGCACCCGCCAGCCCGTCCACACCGTGTACGTGCCCGGTGAGCAGTTCACCGCGGACTCCCTGCGCACCTGGGGCGACAAGGCCCTGGAGATGCTCGACGAGCACGCCCCCGACGCGGCGGCCTTCGCCGCCGTCCTCGGCCTGGACGGCGCGCTCGCCGACGACGTCTACACGCGCGTGCGCGCCAAGCTGGAGCGCGAGCCGGTCGAGGACCTGCGCATCGACTTCGAGGACGGCTACAAGGGCGCCGACGAGGACCAGGACGCCGCCCGCGCGGCCCGGCTCGTCGCCGAGGCCTACCGGAACGGCACCGCCGCCCCGTACATGGGCATCCGCATGAAGTGCATGGAGGAGGCGGTACGCGACCGCGGCATCCGCACCCTCGACATCTTCCTGTCCGGCCTCATGGAGGCGGGCGGCCTCCCCGACGGCCTCGTCCTGACCCTGCCCAAGGTGACGTACCCCGAGCAGGTCACCGCGATGGTGCGGCTCCTGGAGGAGTTCGAGAAGGCCCGCGGCCTGGAGCGCGGACGCATCGGCTTCGAGATCCAGATCGAGACCAGCCAGTCCATCATGGCCACCGACGGCACCGCCGCCGTCGCCCGGATGATCCAGGCCGCCGAGGGCCGCGCCACCGGCCTGCACTACGGCACCTTCGACTACAGCGCCTGCCTGCACGTCAGCGCCGCCTACCAGGCCAGCGACCACCCGGCCGCCGACCACGCCAAGGCCGTCATGCAGGTCGCCGCCGCCGGCACCGGGGTCCGCGTCTCCGACGGCTCCACCAACGTGCTGCCCGTCGGCACCACCGAGCAGGTCCACGACGCCTGGCGGCTGCACTACGGGCTCACCCGGCGCGCCCTGGCCCGCGCGTACTACCAGGGCTGGGACATGCACCCCGGCCACATCCCCACCCGCTACGCCGCCGTGTTCGCGTTCTACCGCGAGGGCTTCGAGGCGGCCGCCGCCCGCCTGGCCGCCTACGCCGGTCACCACGAGGGCGGCGGCGTGGCCGACGAGCCCGCCACCGCCAAGGCCCTCGCCGGCTACCTGCTGCGCGGCCTGGACTGCGGCGCCCTCGACGCCGGCGAGGTGACCCGCCTCACCGGCCTCACCCTGGCCCGCCTCCAGGGCTTCTCGGGCCCGCGCCGCGGCGACCTCACGGTGTCCGGCAAGTAGCCGGACGGCCTCCCGGTGTCACGCGCGTAACAGCGGTCCCTGCCTGTCACAGCTGCCCCGTACTCTGTACGCCACGGAACGTGGTGTCGCAGGAACGGGGCAGCGGTGCATTCGGGGGACCAGGAACAGACGGACGGGGTCGGCAGACTCCTCGCCGGGCGCTACCGCGTCGTGGCACAACTGGGGCGCGGCGGCATGGGGGTCGTGTGGCGCGCCGTCGACGAGGTGCTGCACCGCGAGGTCGCGGTCAAGGAACTGCGCACCTACACGGACGCGGCAGGGCCCGAACTGGCCGATCTGCGCCTGCGGATGCAACGCGAGGCGCGCGCGGCCGCCCGCGTGCGGCACGCCGGCGTCGTCGCGGTGCACGACGTGACGGAGGTCGACGGGCGCCCCCTCATCGTCATGGAACTCGTGGACGGCCCCTCCCTGGACGACGTGTTGCGCGACCGCGGCACGCTCGACCCCCGCGAGGCCGCCGCCATCGGCGCCGAGGTCATGGCGGCGCTGGCCGCCGCGCACCGGGTGGGCGTCCTGCACCGCGACGTGAAGCCGGGCAACATCCTCCTGGAGACCGGGGGCCGCGTCGTCCTCACCGACTTCGGCATCGCCACGATGGACGACCCGGGTGACGGCTCGGCCACGCACCTCACCCGCAGCGGTGAACTGGTCGGTTCCCTCGACTACTTGGCGCCCGAGCGGGCCCAGGGCCAGGACCCGGGCCCGGCCTCCGACGTCTGGGCGCTGGGTGCCACGCTGTACGCCGCGGTCGAGGGCTCATCGCCCTTCCGCCGTACGTCGACGTGGTCCACGCTCACCGCGATCGTCGCCGACCCGCTGCCCGAGCCCCGGAGTGCGGGGCCGCTGACGCCCGTACTCCAGCAGCTGATGCACAAGGACCCCCGGACGCGCCCGGACGCGGACGCGGCGGGGCGGCTGCTCGCGGGGGTGGCGTCGGCGGCGGCGCCGTACGTGGCGACGGAACGCGGCATTCCCAGTGCGCCCCCGCCGGGCTTCGGACCGCCGCTCGCGGGACCGCAGGCCCCCGAACCTCACGCACAGCACCGGATGCCCGCCGGGCCCGCGCCGGCGCCCGTGTCTCCCGGCCGCGCCGAGACCCGGGCCACCCGTCAGCGCCCGCGCCGCGGCCGCGCGGTGCTGGCCGCCGCAGCGGTGACCGTCGTCCTCGCGGCGACCGGCGTCACCGTCGCCGTCCTCAACGGCAAGGAGGACGACGGCACTCAGGCTCGGCAGGACGCGGCGGCCCCGGGGCGCGCGGGTTCGTCCGGGGACGACGACAGCCGCGGCCCGCTCGGCGGCGGATCGAAGCGCCCCAAGCCCTCGCAGCAGGAGGACGGCAAGTCCCGCACGCCCGACGGGAGACACGCCGACGACGCTGAGGACGCCGCCGACAAGGACTCGTCCGGCGCGGAGAAGGGCGAGGGCGGGAGGAAGGGGAAGGGCAAGGACGGCGACCCGTCCGGCTCACGCCCCGACCCCACCTCCAAGCCGACGGAGGGCGGTTCGGGCCGGCCGTCGGGCGGCGGCGGTGGCGGCTCGGCGCCGGCCCCCGTCTGCCATCCGGCGGGCGGCGGCAAGTACGACTGCGACGTGTGGCGCACCGCGCAGTCGTACACGGCAGGCGGCGCACAGGTCGGCACCCTCAACAAGGGCGCCAACTACTTCTACTGCCAGCAGAACCTGGGCCGCCGCGAGACGTACGGGCGGTGGACCAACGTCTGGTGGGCCAAGACGGACGACGACAGCGGCAACACCAACGTCTTCGTCAGCGACGTCTACCTCAAGGGCGGCGACAACGACAAGCCGCTGCCGGGCCTGCCGACCTGTTGAGACGCTTCTTGAGACGGACGAGAAGGGAAGCGATCCGATGAACGTGGTCCCCGGGACGCCCGACACCCCCGGCCCACCCGCCGCACCCGGCACGCCCCGCGCGGGCGGCGATCCCGAGGCGCTGTACGCCCGGCTGGCCGCCGCGACCGCGGACTCGGCCTACCGCCTGCGGCGGACGGAGCGCGGCTTCGACCTCGTCGTGGACGTCCCGCAGGCGACCCGCCGCGTGGAGGTGCTGCACACGTACCGCGTCGCACTCCACGCGCGCGAGGCCACATTCACCATGACGGACGTGGTCCGCACCCGGTCGCTCGGCACGCTCACCGGGCCCGGCCCCAAGGTGGAGATCGGCCGCAGCAGATACCGGACCTGGGGCACCTCCCCGGACGGCACCCGCTTCTCCTTCTCCTCGTCCGACGGCCATCGCCTGATCCGGAGCGCGGCCGAGGAACTGGGCTGGCGCGAACGCAGGCCCGCCACCGCGAGAGCGGTCCTCATCGCCGGCGCCGCGGGCGGTCTGATCGCCCTCGGCACACTGATCGGGCTGGCGATCGCGTTCTGGCCCTGACCGGGGAGCGCGGTCCGGCCCCGCGCCGGACGGGTCCCCTCACGACGACGGCGGCAGTTCCCCCGACCCGCGGGTGATGAGCCGAGTCGGCAGTTCGAACCGCTCCGGCGTCTCCGACGCCCCGTCCAGCTGGCGGAACAGCCGCTCCGCCGCCGTCCTGCCCAGCTGCGCCGCGTCCTGCGCCACGACGGTCACGCCGGGGCTCAGCAGATCCGCGAGCTCGATGTCGTCGAAGCCGACGAGCGCCACGGGGCGGTCGAGCGCCGCCAGCACGCGGACGACGGTGACCGTCACACGGTTGTTGCCCGCGAAGACCGCTGTGACGGGGTCGGGTGCGCTCAGCATCGCCTCGGCCGCCGTCCGCACCCGCTCCGGGTCGGTGACGCCGAGCGACACCCACGCCTCGTCGACCGGGATCCCCGCGTCCTCCATCGCGGCACGGTAGCCGCGCAGTCGCTCTATGGCGGTGTGGATGCGCGGCTGGTCGCCGATGAAGCCGATGCGGCGGTGCCCGTGGGCGATGAGGTGCGCGACACCGTCCCGCGCGCCGCCGAAGCTGTCGGAGAGCACCACGTCCGCGTCGATCTTCCCGGCGGGCCGGTCGACGAAGACCGTGGCGACGCCCGCGGCGATCTCCGGCTCCAGATAGCGGTGGTCGTCCCCGGCCGGAATCACCACGAGCCCGTCCACCCGTCGGGCGCAGAGCGCGAGCACCAACTCCTGCTCACGCTCCGGGTCCTCGGCGCTCGAGCCGTTGATGAGCAGCGCCCCGTGCTCCCGGGCCACCTCCTCGACCGCACGGCTCAGCGGCCCGTAGAAGGGGTCGGCGAGGTCCTCCAGGACGAGGCCGATGCTTGCGGTGCGCCCCTTGCGCAGCACGCGCGCGCTGTCGTTGCGGCGGAAGCCCAGGGCCTCGATGGCCTCCTGGACCCGGCGTTCGGTGTCGGGCGTGACGCCGGGCTCGCCGTTCACGACGCGCGAGACGGTCTTCAGACCGACTCCCGCGCGCGCGGCGACGTCCTTCATGGTCGGCCGGTTGCCGTAACGGTTCTCGGGTCGTCGGGCGGCGGTCTCGGCCACGGTGCGCTGTCCTGTCCTGTCGTCCGCGAAAGTCCGTTCGCGGAGGTCCGTCCATGGGGTCGTCCACAGTGTTCCCACGGGACGTCCACGCTTCTTCCACGGGTTCGGTCATGAGCATGTGGCGTCGAGCATAGGGCCTGGACAACGTTGTCAGATGCAGGGGAGACTGACCTTCGCACTCTCCGGCCTGCCGATACACCAGGAGACCCGACACAGATGCACATGGACCTCGTCGCCGCCCTCGACATCGGCGGCACCAAGATCGCCGGAGCCCTGGTGGACGGCCGCGGCCGGATCCTCCTGCGCGCCCAGCGGCCGACGCCCGCGCGCGAGGACGGCGACACCGTGATGCGGGCGGTCGAGGAGGTCCTCGGAGAACTGGCCTCCGGCGAGCTGTGGGGCCGGGCGACGGCCGTGGGCATCGGCAGCGCGGGTCCCGTCGACGCGTCGGCCGGTACGGTCAGCCCGGTCAACGTCCCCGGCTGGCGCGGCTACCCGCTGGTCGAGCGGGTCCGCGCGGCCACCGGCGGGCTCCCCGTCGCCCTGGTCGGCGACGGCGTGGCGATGACCGCGGCCGAGCACTGGCAGGGCGCGGCCCGCGGTCACGACAACGCGCTGTGCATGGTCGTCTCCACGGGCGTCGGCGGCGGGCTCGTCCTGGGCGGCAAGCTCCACCCCGGCCCCACGGGCAACGCGGGCCACATCGGTCACATCAGCGTGGACCTCGACGGCGATCCCTGCCCCTGCGGGGCGCGCGGCTGCGTCGAGCGGATAGCCAGTGGCCCGAACATCGCCCGGCGCGCTCTGGAGGGCGGCTGGGACCCGGGCCCCGACGGCGACACCTCGGCCGCCGCGGTGGCGACGGCGGCACGCGCCGGTGATCCGGTCGCGCTCGCCTCCTTCGAGCGCGCGGCGCAGGCGCTGGCCGCGGGCATCGCCGCCACGGCCACGCTCGTCGAGATCGACATCGCCGTGATCGGCGGGGGAGTGGCGAAGGCGGGCGACGTGCTGTTCACCCCGCTGCGCCGCTACCTGCGGGACTACGCCACGCTCTCCTTCGTGCGGCAGCTGACCGTCGCGCCCGCGCTGACGGGTACGGACGCGGGTCTGGTCGGCGCGGCGGCCGCCGCGCTGGACATGGAACCGAGCGCGACGGTGGGCCTGCGGCCGGCGGTGAGGGGCTGAGGGTGTGGGACGGGGACGGGAGACCTGTTCCCTGGCACCCACTCTCCCCGCCCCCCGCCGCTCAATGACTCAGCAACTCAGCGTCGCGTCCGCCCAGTCGGCGTGGTCCGAGTCGATGCCGTCCCCGCCGTCCGTGGCGACGAGGCGCACGACCCGGGCGCCGCTCACATCCGCCGACAGGGGCCGCGCCGGCATGGCATGGGTGAGCACTCCGGTCGAGGCCGCCTTCTTCCCGTCCGCCCAGATCTCGAAGGCGACCGAACCCTTCGTGGCCTTTTCGTCGTCGACGCCGACCTGCGCGGTGACCTTCTCGCAGGCCTCTCCGGTGTAGTACTCGACGGCGCTCTCCGCGTGCACGCCGAGCCCCTTCTCGTACACCGTGCCGCCGATGGTGAGCGGGTTTCCGTCGCCCGCCTCCTGCTCGCCGTTGCTGGTGTCGCGTTCGACGGGTCCCCAGCCGTTGGTCGCCGAGAGCCATGACTGGTCGCCCAGTGACGACGTGCCCGCGGGCGGGGCGACGACCACCTGCGCGGTGAGCGGCAGCAGCTGTTCGGCGCGCGCGCCACGCGGTGAGCGATACGTGGCCTTCAGGGTCACGTCGTACGGCCCCGGCTTGGCGTCGGCGGGCGCGGTGACCTTCCAGGACGTGGCGAGCGAGGCGCCGGTCCGCAGTGACTTCACCGTGCTCGCCGACGTGGCCTTCGTGGCCCACCCCTCGGGGGCGTCGAGCGTCACGGAGACCCGCTGGGCGGGCGAGCGGCCCTGGTCGGTGACCTTCGAGGTGACCTCGGCGGGCGTGCCCGCCTCCACCAACAGGGCGCCGTGCAGGCCGAGTTCGACGGCCGGCGGGTGCTGCTCCCACGCGCCGTCCGCGCTCACGCGCAGCAGTACGGTGCCGTGCGCCGGAACCGTCGCCGCGATGCGGCCCGCGGTGTTGTAGCTCTTGTGCTGCCACAGGTCGCGCAGGGTGTACGCCTCGGCGTCCGGCAGGCCCGCCTCCCGTGCCGTCGTGGCGACGGTCTGCGGGCTGCCGGTCTCGTTGAACAGGGCGACGGCCCGGCTGCCGTCCTTCATCTCCTTGGCGACGACCCAGCGCCCGTCCCGCGACGAGACCACCCGGCCCTGCTTCCCCAAGGGGTCCTGGTCGACGGCGACGACCTCTTCGTTGCCGAGGATCTCGAAGGTCTCCGGCGTGGCCTTGCGCAGGTCGGAGCCGATGAGCAGCGGCGCGGCCATGATCGACCACATCGAGAAGTGGGTGCGGTACTCGGTGTCCGTCATGCCGCCGTTGCCCACCTCGAGCATGTCCGGGTCGTTCCAGTGCCCGGGGCCGGCGTGCTCCGCGAGCGGCAGGTTCTGCTTCATGATCGACAACATGGAGCCCCAGTCGTCGCTGATGTCGCCGGTGGTACGCCACAGGTGGCCGACGTCCGCCGCCCATTCCCACGGCTTGTTCTCGCCCCACTCGCAGATGCTGTAGACGATGGGCCGGCCGGTGGTCTCGGCGGCGGCCTTCAGTGCGTCGCGCATGGCGACGTACCGTTGCCTGGCGTCCACACCCTGGTTGTTGCAGTTGTCGTACTTGAGGTAGTCGACGCCCCAGTCGGCGAACTGCTGTGCGTCGCTGCGCTCATGGCCGAGCGCGCCGGGAAACCCGGCGGAGTTGCAGGTCTTGGTGCCCGCGCTGGTGTAGATGCCGAGCTTGAGCCCTTTGGAGTGGACGTAGTCCGCGACTGCCTTGATCCCGCCGGGAAAACGCGCGGGATCGGGCACCAACTTGCCGTTCGCGTCGCGCTCCGGGAGCGCCCAGCAGTCGTCGAGGTTGACGTACTCGTACCCGGCCTCCTTGAGGCCCTTCTCGACGAAGATGTCCGCGATCCCTTTGACCATCGCCTCGTTGAACTCGGCGCGGCAGTGGGTGGAGTTCCAGTTGTTGAACCCCATGGGCGGGGTGAGCGCGAGCCCGTCGGGGAGCCGCACACCACCGGCCTCGGACCGGGACTGTCCGGCTGTGGCGGCGCCGGTGGCGTCGTATTCCGTGGGGGTCCGGTCGGCGGTGTCACGTGCCGCGGCGGGGGTGGCGAGCCCGGCGGCGCACAGCAGGGCGGCGGTCAGGGATCCGACCACTCTTCGGCGGGTGGTGCGGGCGGGGAGTTGACGCATCGTTACGTTCCTCCGTACTCGCGGAAGATGGGGGGTTTGCATGTCCGTGTCACACGCGCGCTTACGGTAGGGGTTGTTGGACTCTGTTGGAAGGGGAGCGGTACTGGTTCATCCGGTCGATGCGGGGCGCCTGGGCGGTGGCGCCTCGCGGGATGGACATCCGACCTTTGCGTTCGGTTGTGTTGGGTTGCGTCCTGAGGTGGGCCCGTCAGGCTGCGGCGGCCCGGAAGACGTACGCCGTCATGGGGGCGGTGACCGGACCCGGGCCCAGGCGGCTCGTCATCTCCTCGATGACGGTGCCCTGGACGCCTGGCCCGTCGCCGCGCTCCTCCACGGCTGCGCGCACCGGTGTTCCGGTGAGGTACCCGGTGGCGAGGTCGGCGATCGACGGCGCCTGTCCCTGAAGCGTCAGCTTCTGCTCGTGCTCGACCGTGAACCCTGCGGCGGCCAGGTCCGCGGCCACGACCGTGGGGTCGGCGTAGCCGTGCGGCACCGTCGGGAGGAAGCGCGGGGGATCGGCCGGGAAGGCGCGCTCCAGTCCGGCCTGCAGCGCCACTTCGAAGGCGTGCTCCGCGAACGGTCCCCAGGTGTTGAACAGGAACCGGCCCCCCCGGGCCCAGGACCCGGCGGATCTCGGTGAAGGCCTCGACGCGGTCGGGAAAGAACATCACGCCGAACTGGCAGACGACGAGGTCGAACCCGCCGTCCGGGAACGGCAGCCGCTGAGCGTCGGCCTGCCGCCACGTCGCGCCGGGAGCCCGGGCCGACCCGAGCGTGACCATGGCCTCGTTGAGGTCGGTGGCCGTCACCTCGGCCGAGGGCGCCGCCGCGAGCAGGTGCGAGGTCAACGCACCGGTTCCCGCGGCGAGTTCGAGGATCCGCTCCGGGTGGAGGGCCGCCGCCCGGACGGCCAGGTCCTCGGCGAAAGGGCGGAATACCACGGGCACCAGATACTGCTCGTAGGCCGCGGACATGGACGCGGTCCACCCCCGGCCGGCATGGGTTCCTGTCATCCTCGTGACGCTACCGCCGGGTCAGGACCCACTCCTTTCGCCGCGCCGCCACGCACCCCCGGAGCCCCCGCTCGGCGAGGCCGAGCGCCGCGACACTCGGCTGGGGCGGGGGATCGCACAGGACGGCGGGCCGGTTCCGTCTCCGTGTCACCGACCGGCGGGCCGGCTCCGCCCTCATGTCACCGGGCGGCGGCCAGGACCGCCGCGAGGCCCTCCCGCAGATCCCCGACGAAGAACTCGGGAACCTCCAGTGACGGGAAGTGCCCGCCGGCCTCGGGTGACCGCCACCGGACGATCTGCCGGTAGCGCTGTTCCGCCCAGGGGCGCGGACTCTTCTCGATGTCGCGGGGATACATGGTGATCGCCGACGGGACGTCGACCCGGAGCTCGGGGTCGAGCGAGTTGTGGCTCTCGTAGTAGATGCGGGCCGCCGACGCCCCGGTCCGCGTCAGCCAGTACAGGGTGACGTCGTCGAGGATCCTGTCCAGGGAGATCGTCTCGAACGGGCTGTCCTCGGTGTCCGACCACTCGGCGAACTTGTCGAGTATCCAGGCGAGAAGCCCGACCGGTGAGTCGACGAGCGAGTAGCCGATGGTCTGCGGCCGGGTGGCCTGCTGCTTCGCGTACGCCGCGCGGTGGCGCCAGAAGTCGTGGGTCTCCTCGGTCCACCTGCGCTCGTCCGCGGTCAGCCCGTCCGTCGACAACCCGGGCGGCGCCTCCGCGAACAAGGTGTGGATGCCGAGCACGTGCGCCGGGAACCTGCCGCCGAGGACGGTGGTGATGTTCCCTCCCCAATCACCGCCGTGGGCAAGGAACGTGGCGTATCCGAGCCGCCCCATCAGTTCCACCCAGGCGGCCGCGATCCTTTCGGTTCCCCATCCGGTGGTCGCCGGCTTGTCGCTGTAACCGAAGCCGGGCAGCGACGGGATCACGACGTGGAACGCCGGTGCGTCCCCGTCCGTCGGATCCGCCAAGTCGTCCACCACATCGATGAACTCGGCGATGCTGCCCGGCCAGCCGTGCGTCAGGAGCAGCGGAGTGGCGTCCCCGCGGGTGGACCGGCGGTGCAGGAAGTGGATTCCCAGACCGTCGATGGTCGTACGGAACTGGCCGATCTCGTCGAGGCGCGCCTCGAACGCCCGCCAGTCGTACTCGGTGCGCCAGTACTCCACGACCTGGGTCAGGTCGGTGAGCGGGACGCCCTGTCCCCATCGGCGAGGGCCGGGTGCGGCGCCCTGGACCGTCTCGGCCTCCGGCAGTCGCGCCGCGGCGAGCCGCGCGCGCAGATCGTCGAGGTCCGCGTCGGTCGCGCGGGCCGCACATGCCTCTACGTCGCTGGTCGGGCGGGTCATGGAACCTCCTGGCCGTCGCGGAACCGGCCACGCCTCTCATGAACCGGCTAAGACGGTTCTAACAGTTCTCCGTGCCGCGCGGCAACCGGCTAAGGTGGTTCCATGTCTGCTCAGTTCCCCGACTTCCGCCTCGGCGCGGTGCTGGCGACGAGCTTCACCGGGACCCTGTCGGAGCGTCATGGCGACCCCGTGGAGCGCATTCCCGTTCCGCACCGACTCGTCGACTGGCTGGCGGCCTACGGCCTCGCCGTGGAGTCCTGCACCCCTGCCCTGCTCGACCTCGCCCGGGAACTGAGGGAGGCGATCCATGCCGCCGCGACGGCGGCCGCGACCGGGGAGGCTCTTCCCGCGTCCGCCGTCCGGATCATCAATGAGCGGAGTGCTCGGGGCCGGGCCTCGGCGTTCCTGACGCCCGAGGGTGCCCGGCAGTGGCGGCTCGGCCCGGCTTCCGGCGTGGAAGACGCCCTCGGCGTGATCGCCGACGACGCGATCGGCGTCATCGCGGGCGAACGCGACGGAAAGCTGGCTCTGTGCGCCTCGCCGACGTGCCGAGCCGCCTTCTTCGACGCCAGTCAGAGTCGCACCCGTAAATGGTGCGACATGAACACGTGCGGGAACCGCCAGAAGAAGGCACGCTTCAACGCCAACCAGCGCAGGAAGTCCGCCCCGCCGGAGTGACCGATGCGCGCAGACGTCCGCAGCGACGCCCGTGGCGCCCCGCCTTCGGAGCCGCGGGCGGGCCCGTCACCGACGAGGCCGTACTGGCGGGGGTGGCGGACCGCCGCGCGGCCTGATGGCGTCAGTTGGCCTCCGTGCCCGCCTCCGGCGCGCCGCCGTCCCGCACGCGGAGCCGTTCCAGCATCTGGCGCTGGTGGCGGTGGCCGATCGTCTCGTAGCCGATGACCGTGACGAAGGGGGCGGCCATGATCACCAGCAAGCACACCGCGATGGCGACGCCCGCCGCGGCCAGCAGGACCGCCGCGAGGAGCACGGCGAGTGTCAGGGAGATCAGGAGCAGGTGGAAGCGGTCCGCCGCGGACAGCAGCAGGGTGTGCAGCAGATAGACCATCAGCAGGTAGAGGCCGACGGGCAAGGCCAGCGACAGAACGACGGCGACGTCATCGAGCTCGGAATGGTGTTCCAGGTGCAGCCCCGCCACGTGGAGTCCCGCGCCCGCGCCCGCGATCCCGATGAACAGGGGGATGTGGCCGTAACCGAAGAGATATCCGCGCCCGCGGCGGTGTACGAGGACGTCGCCGAAGGGCGTCGCGAAGTACACCCACCACATGCCGAAGGTCAGTCCGACGCCGGCGATGACGACGGCGACGGCGTTCCCGCTCCAGTCCATGCCGTCCGCGCCGCCCAGCAGATCGCCGGAGGACGCGACCGTGCCGACGACTCCTTCGCCGAGGACGATGATGGCGAAGAGCCCGTACCGTTCGGCGACGTGGTGGGGGTGCCACGGGGTGCCGCCCGCGTCGCCCTGGGTGAGCACCGGCAGGATCAGCTCCAGCGCGCCCAGCACGACGAAGGCGGCGAACACCGCGGCGAGCGGCATGTGGGTGAACGCGACCAGGACCCAGCCCAGTTGGGCGATCACGGTCCACAGGATGTTCGCCCTGCCGACGTGGCGGAACGAGGGGGACTGCCGGGCCGCGCGCCACCACTGCAGGATCATCGCGACACGCATCACGACGTATCCGATCACCATGACCCGCAGTTCGAGGTGGCCGCCCTCCTCGACGGAGTGGAACATCGCCGGCAGGCCGAGCGAGAAGACGACGACGCCGATCATCTGCACCATCGTGAGCGCCCGGTAGAGCCAGTCGTCGGTGCCGAACGCGGAGGCGAACCAGCTGAAGCTGATCCAGGCGACGCTGATCGCGAACATCGCCAGGACGAACGCCGTGATGGCCTGCCCCGGATGCCCCTCGGCCGCCATCTCGGCGAAGTGCGAGGCGGCCGTGCCGACCGCTACCACGAAGGTGAGGTCGAACAGGAGCTCCAGCGGCGAGGAGGTTCGGCCCCGCTCGTCCGGGTCGCGGCCGGTCATGGGCACCATGCTGTGCGCCAGCCTGCCGGTGGCGTCGCCGGCGGGACGGCCGGGGTGTGCGGAGTGACTCATGGTCAGCATTATGTTGGGCGCCCCGCCGTAGGGCGGTGAGGCCTGCCGGGGCGGTCCGCGACCGCATCCGGCCGGCGACGGACGGCCCCCGGTGTGCCCGGGGAGAGGCGCCTCTCATGTCGGGCCACTTCAGGGGTAGTTGAAATGCCATGACACTTTCGAAGCCGGTGAAGTACCTTCTGCTCTTCCTCGCGTTGTACGCGACCGGGGTGCTATATCTGCACTTCACGCCCCGTCGCCCGATGGGCTGGGGAGAAGCGTTGCTGTTCTCTCTGCTGGTCACTCCGGTCATCCTGTGCTGGTGGCGGGTCCGCGACTGGATGATGGACCGTGGCCGGGAGGCCGGTGAGGGGATGCGCGAGGCCCGCCTGGCGCGGAAACGGGAGCGGAGACAGGCCCGCCGGGCCGGGTGAGCGCCGCGTGTTCCTGAGCGGTACGGGTGGTCTCCGCTCCGGTCACAGCGGTACGGGAGATCTCCGCTACGGTCACGTCAAGCTTGTGGATCGTCCGCGGAACCGGGCAGGCGTGCCAGGAGGACGACGCCGAGGATCGTGAGCAGGGCGCCCGCGGTCTGCGGCAGGAGCCACCAGCCGGTGCGGATGCGGTCCGCGGTGAACGTGATGCCCAGGGCCAGGCTGGCACCCGCCTCGCCCAGGGTGACGGCGGGCTGGGAGGCGATCAGCGGTCCGGCCTGCATGGCGTGGGCGAGGAGGAGCAGGGCCAGTCCGCCGGCGGCGACACACGCGTACGTCTGCCAGGCGCTCACCATGGCGGACACACCTCCCTGCGCCAGGCGGGCCATGGACTCCTTCATGAACAGGGCGGTCAGACCGTAGGCCAGGGCCGAGGCCGTGGCCAGGAGCGCGGCCCTGGCCCTGCCCTCGGGACGTGGCAGGGCGGCGACGGTGCACAGGACGATGGCCAGGAGCGTCGCCGCCACGGCCAGGGCCCAGTCCCGACCGTCGAGGCTCCTCGTCCCCTCGTGCGGGGCGGCACTGGCCAGCGCGAGCGCGAGACCCGCCGCCGTCAGCCCGGCCGCGCGCCGGCCGCCCGGGGGCATGGCCGCGGTGGTGGCGACGTGCGCGATGACCAGGGCGAGCGGCAGTTCGAGCACGAGGATCGGCTGGACCAGGGAGAGCGGACCCCACAGCAGCGCCATCGCCTGAAGTACGGCCGCGGCGCAGATCACCAGCACGCCGCCCAGCCAGACCCGACTGCGCACGAGCCGGTTCACGAAGCGGGTGCTGAAGGCGTCCGCCGTGGGAATGCGGCGTGCCGCCTGCCGTTGCAGAACGGTGGCCGTCGCGTTCGCCCCGGCGGCCGCCACCGCGCACACGGCCGACGCCCAGAGCGCCTGCGTCACCGGCGGACCACTTCACGCGTCGGACGGCGGGAAGTGGCGGCCGACGCCTCGCGGAATGCGGCCGTCACGGCGCCTGAGGAGCACCGACGGCCCGTACGGCGGGGGTGTCCCCGGCGTCGGGCGGCGGGGCCGGTGCGGTCGCAGCGGAGCGGGCCGCGTACGACGCCAGCAGGATCAGCCACACCCCGACGAGCAGCACGTGCACCCGCTGCGGAACCCCGTGCCAGCCCGGGTGGCCCAGCAGCGCGCCCACCGTCCCCAGCGCGGAGAGCAGCGCGGCGCCCGCCAGCCACCAGCCCCAGGTGGCGATCGGACCGCCGGGCGCGTCCTTCCTGTGCCGCGCGGCCCACGTGTGCGCCACGAACGAGGCGAAGAGGAAGAAGTGGCAGAGCGCGCTGGTGACGGTGTGCGCCGGATGGACCGGACGGCACGCGGGATCGAGCGAGGGCGCGCACGCCATCGGCCACAGCACGTCGCCCAGGGAAGCGGCGGCGAACCCCGCCAGCATCCACCAACCGCACTGCCGCGCCCGTCCGGCGGCCAGAGGGAGGGGCCGCGGCGCGGACCAGCGTGCCGCCAGGGCGCCGATGAGCACCAGGACCCCACAGGCGAACTCGACCCCCGCGAACAGCTCGCGGTACGGCTGGTGTTCGGCGTACAGCTCACTGATGTAGGAATGCCGGGCGTCCAACTGCGTCGGCACGGCCCACTCCAGCACCCACGCGTTGTACAGCAGGCCGCCCGCGGCCAGCGCCGCCACCGCGGTGTGCCGGACGAACGCCGACCGCCGCCCTCCCGATGGACGCGCCGGCCGCCCGGCCGTCATGAGATCGGTCCTCATGGAATCGGTTTGCACGGAACCCGAGCCCTTCCTGCGCCACGGCTGAGTCGAGGAGGCCAAGTGGCCATTGTGGCCACGCGGGACACCGGGGCCGGGCCGCGCCGGGCTGCTTTCACTCGTCCGGCGCGGCGGATGGGGGAGAGCGCCGGGAGAGGGGCGGGGACCCTGGGCTGTGCGCGGCGGCTCTCGTCCGGACGCGGCTCTCTACGCGGCGTCGGTTCCCGTCGCGTCGGTTCCCGTGTCCTCCTGGGACTCGCCCAGCGCCGCCTCCACCGTCGGTGCCGGATCCAGTACCGACGCGAGCCCCGTGACGCTCAGCATGCGCAGTGTCAGCGGGCTTGTGCAGACCAGGCGCACACGGCCGTCCGTCGCGGCCATGCGCCGGTGGGCCCGCATCAGCAGGGAGAGCCCGGAGCAGTCGAGAAAGGTGACCTGGGTGAGGTCCACGACCAGGAGGGACTCGGGCCCCGCGGTCACCGCGTCCAGGAGGGGGGCCGACTGCTGGAAGGCGACGACGTCGATCTCCCCGTGCAGTTCGACCACGATCGCGTGGCGGACCCCGTACACCCGAGGAGGCTGGTCGGAGTCCTCGCACGCGGCGTCGTTCATTGCGTTCTGTCGCATGTATCCCCCAGCGCCGGGGGGCCGCAGCGCCCCGAAGGAACCTGTCCGATGGGAGCACCCGTCGGATGAAAGCACCGGGGGCCGGGGTGCCTGCGGGGAAACGCTAGCGGGGCCAGGGGTGATCTGGAGTGAGGGAACGATTCATGCGCGGTGATCGCCACACGTTGGGGTGAAGGTGGCGCAACTCCCTTGACGTATCGCCGTTTTGCGGGGGAAGGGGTCGGGAGGCCTCCCTGGGGGCGCTGTGGCGGTGGTGTGCCGAGGGCGCTGCCCCTCCCCTCAGCGCCGGGTTTCCATGGCAGGGTGTTACGGGCAATCCACAGGGGGCCAACAGAAGAGGGGGAACCGTGATCGTCTGGATCAACGGCACGTTCGGTGCGGGAAAGACCAGCGCCGCACGGGAACTGATCGAGCTGATCCCGAACAGCACACTCTTCGACCCCGAGGTCATCGGCGGCGCACTGCCGTACCTGCTGCCGTCCAAGCGCCTCGACGAGGTGAGCGACCACCAGGACCTGCCGATCTGGCGGCGTCTCGTCATCGACACCGCCGCCGCCCTGCACGCCGAGGTGGGCGGCGTCCTCGTGGTGCCGATGACGCTGCTGCGCCAGGAGTACCGCGACGAGATCTTCGGTGGTCTCGCCTCGCGCAGGATCCCCGTGCGTCACGTGTTGCTCGACCCGGACGAAACGATCCTGCGCGAGCGAATATCCGGCCGCGACGTACCGCCGGACCTGCCCGACGGGGAACTGCGGGTGCGGCAGTGGTCGTTCGACCACATCGAGCCCTACCGCGCGGCCCGCGCCGCCTGGCTCGACGCGGACGCCCACCGCATCGACACCAGCTCCCTCACCCCGTACGAGACCGCAGAACGGGTCGCCGAGGCCGTCCGTACCGACACCGCCTCCGTGTGCGACATCGTGCAGACGCCGGAGCCCACCGCGGAGACCCTCGCCGCCGGCGTGCTGCTCTTCGACGAACACGACCGCGTCCTGCTCGTCGACCCGACGTACAAGGCGGGCTGGGAGTTCCCCGGCGGCGTCGTCGAACCCGGCGAGGCACCCGCGCGCGCCGGCGTGCGCGAGGTGGCCGAGGAGACGGGCATCCAACTCACCGATCTGCCGCGCCTGTTGGTCGCCGACTGGGAGCCGCCGCAACCGCCCGGCTACGGCGGGATGCGCTTCCTCTTCGACGGCGGCAGTCTCGACAGCGGCGAGGCCCACCGCATGCTCCTGCCCGGTCCGGAGCTGCGCGGCTGGCGCTTCGTCTCCGAGCAGGAGGCCGCCGAACTGCTGCCCGCCGTACGCTACGAACGGCTGCGCTGGGCGCTGCGCGCACGCGAACGCGGGGCCACCCTCTATCTGGAGGCCGGCGTCCCGCTCGGCGGATAGGCGTCCGCGGCCGCCCGGGTGCCCCGGGGACCTGAACCTCGAACCGGCGGACCCTCGCCTCGCACGAAAGGCGCGTGGAGGCGGTGCACGGAAAGGCGGCCGGGCCCCGTGCGAGGGTCCCGGCCGCCACCTGGCGTCAGTTCGCCGCGTACTTCCGCAGGAACAGCGCCTCGGCCACCGACAGGCGCTCCAGCTCGCTCGGCGACACGCTCTCGTTGACCGCGTGGATCTGCGCCTCCGGCTCGCTCAGGCCGATCAGCAGGATCTCGGCCTGCGGATAGAGCGTGGAGAGGGTGTTGCACAGCGGGATCGAGCCACCCTGGCCCGCGTACTGCATCTCCTCGCCCGGGTAGGCCTCACCCATCGCCTCGGCCATCGCCGCGTACGCGGGGCTCGTCGTGTCCGCGCGGAACGGCTGGCCCTGTCCGATCTGCTCCGTGCGCACCTGCGCACCCCACGGCGTGTGCGCCTCCAGGTGCGCCCGCAGCAGCTTCGTCGCCTCGGCGGCGTCCACGCCCGGCGGCACCCGCAGGCTGATCAGCGCGCGGGCGCCGGCCTGCACCGACGGCGTCGCGCCGACCACCGGCGGGCAGTCGATGCCGAGGACCGTGACCGCGGGGCGCGCCCAGATGCGGTCGGCGACGGTGCCCTCACCGATGAGCTCCACCCCGTCGAGGACCTTCGCGTCCTTGCGGAACGCGTCCTCGTCGTACTGCAGTCCGTCCCAGACGGCGTCGCTCGTCAGACCGTCGACCGTCGTCGAACCGTCCTCCGCGCGCAGCGAGTCCAGCGCGCGGACCAGCGCCGCGAGGGCGTCCGGGGCCGCGCCGCCGAACTGGCCCGAGTGCAGGTTCCCGCCGAGGGTGTCCACGCTGACGCGCACCAGCGTCATACCGCGCAGCGTCGACGTCACCGTCGGCAGGCCGACGCGGAAGTTGCCCGCGTCGCCGATGACGATCGCGTCCGCGGCGAGCAGCTCGGGGTGCTCCTCCGCGTACCGCTCGAGGCCGCCCGTGCCCTGCTCCTCCGAGCCCTCCGCGATCACCTTCACGTTCACGGGCACACCGCCGTTCGCCTTCAGGGCGCGCAGCGCGAGCAGGTGCATGATGACGCCGCCCTTGCAGTCGGCGCTGCCCCGGCCGTACCAGCGGCCGTCGCGCTCGGTCAGCTCGAAGGGCGGGGTGACCCAGCCGGCCTCGTCGAGCGGCGGCTGCACGTCGTAGTGCGCGTAGAGGAGGACCGTCGGCGCGCCCTCGGGGCCCGGCAGGAAGCCGTACACCGACTGCGTGCCGTCCGGGGTGTCGAGCAGCGCGACGTCCTGGAAACCCTCGGAGCGCAGCGCGTCCGCCACCCAGCGGGCGGCGCCTTCGCTCTCGCTCTTCGGGAACTGATCGAAATCCGCCACCGACTTGAAGGCCACCAGTTCGGTGAGCTCCGCCTTCGCCTTCGGCATCAGTGAGGCGACTGTCTCGGCGATCGGATCCGGCGACATGGGCACGCTCCTCATGGGTGCGACGTTGTACGTGTGGGTCGTACATGTGGGTAGTTGTGATCCTCCCACAGGAGGGACCCGTGGGGCTCCGCCGTAGGATGCCTTGGACAGCGCGGCCAACAGCGGGATCAGGAGCGGTAGACCAACGTGAGCAGCGAGAACTCAGCGGACGACGCCCGGTACGTGTGGGACGTCGTCGTGGTCGGAGCCGGCCCCGCGGGGGCCTCGGCGGCCTATGCGGCAGCGGTCGCGGGGCGCTCGGTGCTCCTTCTGGAGAAGGCCGAGATCCCCCGGTACAAGACGTGCGGCGGCGGCATCATCGGCCCCTCGCGCGACGCCCTGCCGCCCGGCTTCGAGCTGCCCTTCAGGGACCGCGTGCACGCGGTGACGTTCTCCCTCGACGGCAAGTTCACGCGCACCCGCCGCTCCCGGCAGATGCTGTTCGGGCTCATCAACCGCCCCGAGTTCGACCAGCAGCTCGTCGAGCACGCCCAGAAGGCCGGCGCCGAGCTGCGCACCGGCGTCACGGTCGCGCGGGTGGAACAGCACGGCTCCGAGGTGCCCGACCGGCGCACCGTGGCCGTGGTGCTGCAGGGCGGCGAGACCGTCCTGGCCCGCGCCGTGGTCGGCGCCGACGGCAGCGCGAGCCGCATAGGCGCCCACGTCGGTGTGAAGCTCGACCAGGTCGACCTCGGTCTGGAGGCCGAGATCCCGGTGCCGGAGACCGTCGCGGAGGACTGGGCGGGCCGGGTCCTCATCGACTGGGGCCCGATGCCGGGCAGTTACGGCTGGGTCTTCCCCAAGGGCGACACCCTCACCGTCGGCGTGATCTCCGCGCGCGGCGAAGGCGCGGCCACCAAGAGGTACTTGGAGGACTTCATCGCCCGGCTCGGCCTCGCCGGTTTCGAGCCCAGCATCTCCTCGGGGCATCTGACACGCTGCCGCAGCGACGACTCGCCGCTCTCGCGCGGCCGGGTCCTGGTCTGCGGCGACGCGGCGGGGCTCCTGGAGCCGTGGACCCGCGAGGGCATCTCCTTCGCGCTGCGCTCCGGACGGCTCGCGGGGGAGTGGGCGGTGCGGATCGCCGAGGCGCACGACGCGGTGGACGCCCGCCGCCAAGCCTTGAACTACGCCTTCGCCATTAAGGCGGGGCTCGGTGTGGAGATGAGTGTGGGGCGCCGGATGCTCCAGGCCTTCGAGCACCGGCCCGGCGTGGTGCACGCGGCGCTCACGGGCGTCCGCCCCGCGTGGAACGCCTTCGCGCGGATCACGCGCGGCTCGACGACGCTGGGCGAGCTGGTGCGCGACCACCCGATGGTGGGGCGCGTGCTGCAGGCGCGGGACCGGGATCGGGACCGCAAGCGGGGCCGCGACCGGAACCAGGACGGTGACGGGGACAGCTAGACGGTTTCTACCGCGTCTTCCGCACGGTGATGCGGAAGACGGGATGGTCGGGCGCGGCCGCAAGGATCTCCTCGTCGGAGGACGTGGCGGTCACGCCCTGGAAGTACTGGTTGACCTCCCAGCCCCACCGCTCCAGATAGCCGCGCAACAGCGGCAGCTTCTCGGCGTCGGAAATCTCCACGGCCGTGAACTGCCGCACCTTGCGCCCCAGCCGCAACTCCCCGCCCCCGGCCGCCCGCATGTTGCGCACCCACTGGGAGTGCCCGCGCGCGGATACGAGGTACTGGTCCGGGTCTCCCTCGGGCGTGTACGGGTTGACCGGCACGCGCTGCATCTTGCCGCTCTTGCGTCCCCGTACGGAGAGCTCGGCGCTGCCCATCAGGCTGACGCCGTGACGTGCGAGCCACCCGATCACGCCGTTGAAACGGACGTTGAGGCTGCTGCCCTTGAGGTAGTAGGGGGAGGCGGGGGACGAGGGGGATGTCAGGGGCGACGAGGACGACGAAGGCGACGAGGACGACGAAGGCGACGAAGACATGGGGCCCTCCAGGGCTGCGGGAACCAATTCCGAGAGCGGTGCTCTCGCTTAAGAGCAGTGTGCACGGGATGGGTACTCCAAAGCAAGAGCACTGCTCTCGAATGTGTGCACCGCTTCCTTTCCGTGTCACACTGGCCCCCATGACCGGCAATACCAGCGCCACCAAGGGAGCGCGGGCCCGCGCCCGCGAGGAGATCACCGCGGCGATCAAGGACGAGGCACGCAGACAGCTGGCGGCCGAGGGTGCCGCCAAGCTCTCCCTGCGGGCCGTCGCACGCGAGCTCGGCATGGTCTCCTCCGCGCTCTACCGCTACTTCCCCAGCCGCGACGACCTGCTGACCGCGCTGATCATCGACGCGTACGACTCCCTCGGCGCCGCTGCCGAGACCGCGCACGCGGGTGTCACCGGGGAGGAGCCGGTGCGGCGGTGGACCGTGGTCTGTGAGGCGGTACGGGACTGGGCGCTCGCGCATCCGCACGAGTACTCGCTCATCTACGGCTCGCCCGTCCCCGGCTACAGCGCGCCGGACTCGACCGTGCGGGCGGCGGCGCGGGTGGGGCTGCTGCTCATCGCCGTGGTGCGGGACGCCCATCAGGGGCGGGGGGTCGCCGTGCAGCCGTTGCCGGCGGAGCTGCGGGCGGAAGGCGAGCGGCTCGCGGCAGACCTCGCGCCCGATCTGCCGCCGGCGGTGCTGACGGCGTTGGTCGCGGCGTGGGCGCAGCTCTTCGGCCTGGTGAGCTTCGAGGTGTTCGGCCAGTACAACCGCGTCGTCGAGGACCGCTCGGCCTTCTTCGCTCAGGCGGCCACGCAACTCGCCCACAGCGTGGGGCTGTTGCCCCAGGGGTGAGGCACGCGGGTGCGGGTGAGGTGTGGGGCCGGTTCCCAGCCGGTAGCCGGAAGTCGGAAGCCCGTCGGTCACCCAGCACGTCCGGATACTCCCCCGGGAGTACGCGTGATCACCACGCCCGTCGGACGCCCCCGGGAGCCGTCCCGGTCTAGCGTTGCGGTCATGGACGAGCAGCGCGAACGTGGGCCCGGCGGGCCGCCCCAGGCGTCGGGCGGACCGCCGATGTGGCGGCTGGGGCCGCCCTGGTGGAACTCCGGGGGCGAGGGGCGGGCGGGGCGCAGGCTGCCGTGGCCGACGACGCTCGCGCTCACCGTGTTCGTGCAGATCGGGTCCGGTTTCGCCGAGCACGCCCAGTCCGGCTCCCGGGAGCACCTCACGCCCTTCGCGCGGGTGCTGCTGTTCCTGGCGACGGTGGTCCTTGTGCTGCGTCACCGGTACCCGGTGCCCGTCGTGTACGCCACGGCCGGGGTCACACTGGTCTACATCGGGGCCGGTTTTCCCTACGGCCCGATCTTCCTCGCCGTCGCGGTGGCCTGCTTCGCCGCTGTCGTGGCGGGACACCGGCGCGCGGGCTGGGGGGCCGTCGGCGGGCTCTGGGCCGGGCATCTGCTGATCGCCCACTGGCTCTACCGGTGGCTGCCGCCCGGTGGCGACGCCTCGCGGCCCTGGGGCGAGGAGATCATCGTCGCCGTATGGGTCGTCGCGATCGTCGCGGTCTCCGAACTCGGCCGCGTACGACGGGAGCAGTGGGCCAAGGAGCGCGCCGAGCGCGCGCAGGCCGCCGCGCGGCGCGCGGACGAGGAGCGGTTGCGGATGGCGCGGGAGCTGCACGACGTCCTCGCGCACAGCATCTCCGTCATCAACGTCCAGGCGGGCGTCGGCCTCGCCCTGCTCGACTCCGACCCCGAGCAGGCCAGGACCGCGCTGACCACCATCAAGGCCGCCAGCAAGGAGGCGCTGGGTGAGGTGCGACAGGTCCTGGGCACGCTGCGCGCGCCCGGGGAGGCGCCCCGCGCGCCGGCGCCCGGCCTCGACCGGCTGCCCGAGCTCGTGGAGCAGGCCCGGAGCGCCGGCCTGACCGTCGCGGTCACCACGGAGGTCGCCTCAGCGAACGGCGCCCCCGAGGTCGTCACGGAGGTCGCCCCGGAGGGCGGCACGCCCGAGGGGGCGACCGAGCCCACCCCCAAGATCAGTACAGCCTCCGGCGCCGGGCCCGCCCCCGCGGACAAGCTGCCGCCCGGCGTGGACCTCGCCGCCTTCCGCATCGTCCAGGAGGCGCTGACGAACGTCGTACGTCACTCCGGTTCACGCCACGCGCGCCTGCTGGTGCGCCACGAGCCGGCCGCGCTCACCCTGCGCGTCGACGACGACGGTCCCGCCACCGGCGCCGACGCGGGCGGCAGCGGCAACGGACTCGCCGGGATGCGGGAGCGCGCCGCCGCCCTCGATGGCACGATCGAGGCGGGCCCGCGCCCGGACGGCGGCTTCCGCGTGACCGCCGTACTGCCCCTGCCGGCGGGCCGGGACCCCCGGGACCGGGGCCGCACCGCACCTCGGGAGGACCAGTGATCCGCGTACTGCTCGCCGACGACCAGTCCCTGGTCAGGGCCGGCTTCAAGGCGCTCCTCGACGCGCAGCCCGACATCGGGGTGGCCGGCGAGGCCGCCGACGGCGCGGAAGCCGTGCGGATGGTGCGGGAACTGCGCCCCGACGTCGTCCTGATGGACATCCGCATGCCGGTGCTCGACGGTCTGGCGGCGACCCGCCGGATCACCGACGAGCCGGGCCTTGAGGGCGTGAAGGTGGTCATGCTCACCACCTTCGAGCTCGACGAGTACGTCTTCGAGGCGATCCGTTCCGGAGCCTCCGGCTTCCTGGTCAAGGACACCGAACCGGACGAGCTGCTGCGCGCGGTGCGGGCGGTGGTCGAGGGTGACGCGCTGCTCTCGCCGGGCGTGACGCGCCGCCTCATCGCGGAGTTCGCGGCCCGTTCCAAGGAGCCCGCGGCCGCGGACGCGCTGAGTGGTCTGACCGAGCGGGAGCGGGAGGTGATGGCCCTGGTCGGCATCGGTCTCTCGAACGAGGAGATCGCCCGCCGCCTGGTGGTCAGCCCGCTCACCGCCAAGACGCACGTCAGCAGGACCATGGTGAAGCTGGGTGCCCGGGACCGCGCGCAACTCGTCGTGCTCGCCTACGAGTCGGGCCTGGTCCGCCCCGGCTGGCTGGGCTGACAGACGGGCCCCGGGCGGGCGAGCCCGATCGCCCCGCGGGTGTGCGTACATCCCGCCCCGCGGCTTATCTATGCGCATGCATTTAATGACGGTGCAACAAAAGCCGGAAATCCTGCTACCGTGCGGTGTCATGGCGGCGAAAACGGCCGAGCAAGGGCTCGTGGACCACTGGCGCGACATCCTCGCGGTGCATGCGCGCACCCTGTGCGAGCTCGATCGGGAGCTGCATCCGCACGGTCTGGGGGCGAGCGACTTCGAGGTGCTCGACGTGCTCGCGGAAGGCTCTTCGGACGACGGCGGCTGTACGTTCCGGGTGCAGGAGATCTCCGCGCAGGTCCACCTGAGCCAGAGCGCCCTGTCCCGCCTGATCGGGCGCCTGGAGAAGGACGGTCTCGTGGAGCGCGGGATGTGCAGCGAGGACCGGCGCGGCGTACGGGTGTCGCTCACCGGCAAGGGGCGGGCGCTCCATGCCGAGGTGCGGCCGCTGCAGCGCGCGGTCCTCGAGCGGATGCTCGACGATCACGCACGCTGACCCTCGCGCCCGTCAGCCCATGACGATCGCCGACTTCTCCCGCCACAGCTCCGCCAGCGTGTGGTCGCCCGTCACCTGCGGGAACGGCAGCCGGTTCCACAGCGCCGGATAGAGGCGTGCCGCAGACCCCGACACCTCGCCGTCGGCGGGCGCCGTCGCGCCGCGCTCCGTGACCGGCGGTCCGTCGGAGAGGCGTACGGTCCAGATCCGCTCGCCGGATGGACTGGGCGGACCCGGTGAGCCGGACGTCCCTGCCGCACTCGATGCACCCGGCGTACTCGCTGTGTCCGGCACGTCCGTGGCCCGCACCCGCAGCACCCGCGGCACGTCACTGCGCACCCGGCTCTTCTTGCGGGTGTGCAGGCCGAGGAGCAGCTCCTCGATCCCGTCCACGGCGAACTCCGCTTCGATCACGGTTGGTTGGCCCCCGCGGGCGGACTCGGCGTCCACCCGGTGGATAGTCGTCTCGTTGGCCTGGCGCCTGGCCCAGAAGGCCAGGGGGGAGGGGGCCGGCAGGAAGGCCCAGCACCGCACGTCGGGCGGCGCCGCGCGGAGCGTCTCGACGAGCGAGGCGTGCCCCTCGCGGAACCACTCGACGAGCGCGTCCCCGTCCAGCTCGGGGAGCTCGCCGCCGAGCCGGTACGCCATGCGCCGCTCCCTGATGAAGGTGGCGGCCCAGCGGTGCACCATCCCGGTGTGCTGCAGCAGGTCCCGCACCTGCCAGTCGGGACAGGTGGGCACCTTGGCGTCGGAGCCGGCCTCCGCTGCGGCTCGGGCCAGTAACTCCCCCTCGCGCTCCACGACTTGGATGTGCCGGAAAATGTCCATGCGGAAGATTGTGTCGGATGGAGTGCCGTCGAACGGGAACTCCGCGTGATGTCAGACCCTTTCCGTACCCTTCGTACGCTCCGTGATTTCCGTACGGTCCCTGCCCTCCGTACGACGTGTGGCGAAGCCGATGACCGCCGCGACGCCCGCGAGCACCGCGACGCTGGTCAGCGCGGTGGGCAGCGAGTACCAGTCGGCCATGAAACCGATGAGCGGCGGCCCGACCAGCATGCCGCCGTAACCGAGCGTCGACGCCGCGGCGACCCCGCCGGGGCCGGCGAGGGCGCCCGCCCGCTCGACCGCGACCGGGAAGATGTTGGCGAGGCCGAGTCCGGTGACCGCGAATCCGGCCAGTGCGAGGCCGGTCGACGGGGCGAGCGCGCCGAGCAGCATTCCGGCGCACGCCGTCGCGCCGCCGCCGACCACCGTGCGGGTCCTGCCGAGCCGTTCGAGGAGGGTGGTCCCGGAGAACCGGCCGATCGTCATGGCGAAGGCGAAGCACGAGTAGGCGGCCGCGGCGACGCCCGGGTGGGCGTGCAGGTCCTGCTCCAGGTGGAGGGGGCCCCAGTCGGCGATGGCGCCCTCGCCGTAAGCGGTGCACAGCGCGATGAGCCCGAAGACCACCACGAGCCCGCGGGTACGGCGGTCCATGCGGCCCGAACCGCCGCGCCCCACCGCGGCGGTGGCATCGGCGGCGGCGGTCGCGGGGGCGGGTGCGGCCGCCGCGTCGCCGTTCGGGCGCGGCCCGATCGACGCACCGTGGCGCAGCAGGGTGGGCGCGGCCGCCGCGGTGACGGCCAGGCCGACGACGGTGATCCCGAGCAGATGGGGAGTGGGGGAGAGGCGGCCCGCGACGAGCCCGCCGAGGCCCGAGCCCAGCATGCCGCCGAGGCTGAAGGCGGCATGGAAGCTGGGCATCACCGGCCGCCGCAGCGCGCGCACGAGATCGACGGCGGCGCTGTTCATGGCGACGCTGATCCCGCCGTACGCGGCTCCGAAGATCAGCAGTACGAGTCCGAGGACGAGGACCGAGCCCGTCAGCGGCGGCAGCGCCACGCTCAGCGGCAGCAGCACGGCGCAGGCCACCGTCACCGGAATGCTGCCGAAGCGGGTGCACAGCCGCCCGGTGAGCGTCATGGTGACGACGGCCCCGGCGGAGACCGCCAGCAACGCAAGGCCCAGCTGGGCCGCCGACGCCCCCGTCTGCTCCTTGATCGCGGGAATGCGGACGACCCAGCCGGCGAAGACGAAGCCGTCGAGGGCGAAGAAGAGGGTCAGGGCGACACGCAGTCGGCGGAGGTCGGGTGCGGGGGCGGGATCGAGGGGGCCGGTGGGCCGCGACGCTGCGTTCCCGATTTTGTTTAGTGGCGGCACAAAGTCAGAGTAGGGGTGCGCGAGGGTGTCGTTCAAGACGGTTGCCGGCGGTGCACGGGACCGTCCGCAAGCGCGCGCCGGAAGCACGCACCGGACGGACACGGCACGGACATGGCACGGATACGGGGAGGAACGAGCCGATGGCGGCTGAACGGCGAGGCCGTGTACGGATCATGGGAGACTCGCCCTCATGAACGGCAAGGCTGACCCCCGTGCCGAGGGGGAAGTGACCGAAGTGAGCACGCGTACCCGCCTGGAGCGAGGGCGCGGCGCGCTGGGCCCGGCGCTGGAACTGGTCCACACCGGACGCGCTCCCACCCGTGCCGTGCTCACCGCCGAGCTGGGCGTCACGCGCGCCACGGCCGGCGCGGTCGCCGCCGAGCTGGAGGCGCTGGGACTGATCCGGATCGACGCGAAGCCCAGTGCCGCCGCGGGCTCGCAGGGCAGGCCGTCGCACCGCCTCGCGGTCGCGGAGGAGGGGCCCGTGGCCCTCGCCGCGCAGGTGCACGCCGACGGCTTCCGGGCCGCGCTGGTCGGGCTCGGCGGCTCGATCGTGGCGACCGCGCCGGGCTGCGAGACCGTGGGCGCCGACCCCGCGGAGGTCCTCGGCGCGGTCGTCGAGGCGGGCGCCGGGCTGCTGCGCGAAACCGGCAGGCGCTGTGTCGGCGCCGGCCTGGCGGTGCCGTCCGCGGTGGCCGAGCCCGACGGCACCGCCCTCAACCCGCTGCACGTGGCGTGGTCCGCGGGTGCGCCGGTGCGCGAGATCTTCGCCGGCTGTGTACGGGGGGCGGGCATCGCGGGACCGGCGTTCGCCGGCAACGACGTGAACCTCGCCGCGCTGGCCGAGCACCGGCACGGTGCCGGGCGTGGCGCCCGTGACCTGCTCTGTGTGGCGACCGGGCACCGCGGTGTCGGTGGCGCCCTGGTCCTCGACGGCCGTCTGCACACCGGGAGTTCGGGCCTCGCGCTGGAGGTGGGTCACCTCACCGTGCACTCCGAGGGGCGCCCGTGCCACTGCGGCAGCCGGGGCTGTCTGGACGTCGAGACGGATCCGCTCGCCTTCCTGACGGAGGCGGGGCGTGAGCCGGGACCGGAGGGACTTCTCGTCCAGGCCAGGGAACTGCTCCGCGACGGGTACGACGACCCGGCGGTGCGCACCGCGGCCGAGGCGCTGATCGACCGGCTCGGTCTCGGGCTCGCCGGCCTGGTCAACATCCTCAACCCCGACCGGATCATCCTGGGCGGTCTGCACCGCGCCCTCCTGGAGGCGGACCCGGAGCGGCTGCGGGCCGTCGTCGCGGACCGGAGCCTGTGGGGGCGCAGCGGCGGCGTGCCGATCCTGTCGTGCACGCTGGACCACAACAGCCTGGTGGGGGCCGCCGAGCTGGCCTGGCAGCCGGTGCTCGACGACCCCTTGGGTGCGTTGGCCTAGGCGGGCTGAGGGAGGTCCTCGGCGGCATTGCTCGTGGCAGCCGCCGCGGGGGGTGCGGTCTTGACGACGCCCGGGGCGGGAACTGGGGCGGCGCCAGGGTCCGGTGCCGTGGTGGCGGATGCGGTGCGGCGGCGGAGCAGATCCGGCACCAGGGAGAGCAGGCCGAGCGCGGCCAGGCCGGCGCCGATCCACAGCGGTGAGCGCAGCCCGAACGTGTCGATGGCGGGCCCGCCGACGGACGTGGCGATGATGATGCCGAGCGTGATGAACGACGAGTGGACGGTGTTCACCAGCGGCCGCGCGTTGCCGACCCGCTGGACGCGGGTCACCAGGGCCGGGTTCATGGTGACACCGACCAGGCCGATGCCCAGCATGAACACCACCGCGGGGACGGTCAGTTCGGCGAAGAGTGCGAATCCGGTGAGGAAGGTCAGGTTGAGCGCGAGCCCGACGACCAGGACGGGCACGGTGCGGCGGTCGGCGAACCGGCCGACGACGGTGTTGCCGATGACGGTGGCGGCGCCGTACGCGACGAGGAGCAGCGGAACGGTCCCCGTGGAGAAGCCGGTGAGCTCCGTGAGGATCGGGTTGAGGTAGCTGAACGCGGAGAAGGTCGCGCCGATCACGAACGTGCTGGTGGTGAGCGTCAGCCAGAGCCGGGGGCTGCGGAAGGCGCCGAGCTCCTGGCGCAGGCCGCCCGCTTCCGCGTCGTCACCGTCGGCGCTCGGCACACCGGCGAACGTGGCCGCGGCGGCCAGCGCCGTCAGGCCGGTGATCGCCCAGAACGCGGCGCGCCAGCCGAGGTGTTCACCGACGACGGTGGCGAACGGAAGTCCGAGCAGCGTGCCCAGCATCAGTCCGTTGAGTGCCACCGCCACGGCACGGCCGCGCACGTCGGGCCGGGTGAGGCGGGAGGCCAGCGATATGGAGACGCCGAAGAAGGCCTGGGACGCGATGCCGGTGAGGACGCGGGCGACGAGCATGGTGCGGTAGTCGGGTGCGAGGGCGGCGAGCACGTTGCCCGCGAGGAAGATGCCGAACAGCACCATCAGGGCGGACTTCTGACGCATCCTCAGCACCGCGACCGTGAGGAAGGGGCCGCCGAAGGCCATCGCCGCGGCGAAGGCGGTGATGAGGTAGCCGATCTCCGGGATCGTGGCGTCCAGTCCGTCGGCCATCTGCGGCATCAGTCCGGCGACCACGAACTCACTGGTCACCATGGCGAAGATGCCGAGGGCCAGTACGTAAACGGCGCGAGGCATGGCGGGGTGCTCCTGTCGGGCAGGTTTTGGATTGATCAGTACAGAAAACGGGCATGAGGGAACGCGCAGGGGTAAGGGGGCGCGGTTCGGCGGAGTGGGCCGGTGCGGGGTGTTCGGCGTCCGGAGGGTTAAGGGGCCGTCAGCGCGGCGAGGGCGGTTTCGGCGATGCCCTCCAGCGCGTCCCGGTCGGCGCCGCCCTGCGCGGCGACCCGCATGCCGCCGATGACGGCGTTGACGAACTGGGCGAGGGTGTCGGCGTCCCGCGCCGAGGTGATGTCGCCGTCCCGCTGGCCGGATCGGATCGTGGCGCGCAGCACGGTGAGCCGGGCCGCGAGATCGCGTTCCAGCATCCGGGCGGCCTCGGGGTCGCGCCCGGCGAGCTCGACGGTCGTGTTGACGGTGAGGCAGCCGATGCTGTGGCCGTTCTCGCGGTGCTCGAACTCCCCGTCGATGATCCGGGCGAACAGTGCGCGCATGCGGTCCAAGGGGGCGCGCTCGGTGTCCTCGAGGAGGGCGGCCTGGTTCGCGTTCATGGTCTCCATGTACCGGGTCAGGGCGCGCCGGAACAGGTCGTGCTTACTGGTGAACGTGTTGTAGATGCTGCTGCGGCCCAGTCCGGTGGCCTCGCACAGGTCCTGGGTCGACGTGGCCTCGTAGCCGTGCGTCCAGAAGGCGTGCATCGCCGCGTCCAGGGCTCGCTCCTCGTCGAAACTCCTCGGTCGGGCCATGCCGGTACCGTACCGGTTCTGGAACGATCAGTGCAATATGTTGTGGAACAACGCGATGCAAAAGTGCCGGGGCCTACTGGACGGGAGGCGGGTGTCAAGCGCTGCACGGCGGACAGGAACGTGCCCCGCCCCTCACGCATGAGGTCCGCGCTCCTCGCCCGCTCCTCCCGCTCCCCGCGCACATCGAGCGACCGCGTCCCCTGAACGAAGGTGGCGTCGACGTATGTCCAGGGCCGCCGTGGGCCGACAACGGCTCGCGCAATTGCCTTTTGGGGAACGGGAATTGCGCGATGTGCCGGCCAACGGACCAAGGGCGGACGGAACCTAGCGCCGGATGACCGAGCGGATCCAGGACAGCTGCTGCGAGACCTCTCCGGCCTCGGCGCTCTTCTCCCGGTCGGAACCGTTGAAGACGCCGATGAGGGTTTCGGTGCCGCGCGGGCCGATGGTCATCACCGGGCCTCCGGAGTCGCCGCCGGCGGGAATGCCCGCCACCTTCTTCATGCAGAAGTCGGGGCCGCCCGGCGCGGTGTGGCCCGCGCACAGGGGGTCGTTCGGCCGGACGACCTTCAGCTTCGACTGCTTGAGGACGGGGGACTGGCAGGCGCTCTCATCGGTGGTGCAGGTGGCGCCCCACCCGTACTGCCGCACGAGCTGGCCGCGCTTGACGCCGACCGTGGAAAGGCGTGCGGTGCGGACGTTCATCGGCGGGACCTTGACGAGCATCATGTCGGCGTGCGCGCTGCCCACGCGCTTGCCGCGGAGCGGGCGGACCGTGGTGCCCCTGCGCATGTCGAGGTGGCCCACGCGGAAGGAGATCCGCCGGTCGGGGACCGGCTGGGCCTGCTCGTAGAAGCAGTGCGACGCGGTGAGGATCCACTGGCGGGAGACCGCCGTCCCGGTGCACGCCGGTTTGCCGTCGACGAGCATCCGTACCGCCCACGGGCCATAGGTGGCTTTCGAGCCGCCGATGACGGCGGAGGCGGGGGCGGATGACATCACCGAGCCCGCGACCAGCGCCAGCGTGGTCAGCAACAGGACACGAACGCGTCGCATCATGCGGAACAACTCCTCTCAGGGGGTACTGCCGTACGGATAGTGAGAGACCCCGCTGAGCGAAAGCGTTCCGCACGAACCCCACGATTTCCCGGCAGCCGGACGGCGCGTCCCGGATCGTGTCCTCGACCCTCTGCCACGGCCCGTGGTGTTCGGGGCGCACGCCCCAGGGGGCCGGCCGGCCCTACCGCCACGCCACCCCGAACGCCCGCCCCGGGTTCACCGTCAGGATCCGTTCCACCAGCTCCTCGCCCACCGCGAGTTCGAGCCGGGGCCGCACCCCGCGCAGCAGATACGGCATGCCGGGGCCACCGTGCACCGAGCGCGCCCCGGCCGTCGTCGTGTCACCGCCGAGCAGGATCCGGTCGCCGAACCCCGCGTCCGCGAGGGAGCACACCGCGTCCGGCATGCGCCAGTCCGTGGCGTGATGGGCGCGCGAGGGGCCGTCGAACGCCACGTACGCGCCCGCCCGCGCGGCCCCCAGGTGGCACGTCAGGTCGGGGGAACGGTTCAGATGGCCGAGGATCACCCGGTGCGGCGGCACGTCGAACGTGCCGCAGAGCAGGTCGAGTACGAGTGACGCGGCGGTCCCCAGTTCCAGGTGGACGCAGATCGGGGCGCCGGTCGCGTGGTGGGCCTCGGCCGCCGCGCGCATCGTCCGACGGGCGTGCCCGTCGAGTCCGTGGAAGCCGCCCGCGACCTTGATGAGCCCGGCCCGTACGCCGGACTCCCCGATGCCCTCGGTGAGTTCGCGGGCGAAGAGGTCCGCGAGGTCCGTCGCGCGGAGGTCGTCGAGGAACTCCGGTGTGTAGTGCACAGCTTGGTGCAGCCCGGTCGCCGCGACCAGGTGGACCCCGGTCGTCCTGGAGAGGCCGGGCAGCCGCTCCGCGTGGCGTCCCATCCCGTGCGGCGTCCACTGCACGACGCTCCGTCCGCCCGCGGCACGGAACGCCGCGAGTTCGGCGGCCGCGTGCTCGGCCGAGTCCAGTTCCTGTCCCGGCAGTCGGGGACTGCGCAGGAAGGCGTGGTCGTGGGCGTCGCACACACCGAGGCGCTCCGGCGCGATGTCCCCGAGAACGGTACGGACAGCGGGGGTGACCGCTGCCTCGTCGGGCCCGGCGGGGCCGGTCACCAGTGCCGCCCCCGCGGCAGCTTCTCCTGCTCGGGCGCGGAGAGGTGCAACACCTCGAAGACCTCACCGTCGGCCTCGGGTGACCCGTGCTCCCAGAGCGAGAAGTGCACCGCCTCCCACGTGCGCGGATCGATGGCGGTCAGGACGCTCACCGCACCCTCCGCGCGACTCAACCGTGCCGCCTCGTCGACCAGTTCCTCGGCGATGCCGGGCAGCGGTGTCTGCTCGGTGATGCGCTGCCGGCGGCGGACCGCCGCCCGCGGAACGGTCGCGGCCGCGCCCCCGTCCTCGTACGCGAGCACCGTCCAGTTCTGCACGACCGGTCGCCCGAAGTCGTCGACGAGGCCACGGAAACCGGGGCCCCACAGAAAGGAGTTCATACCCTCGGGCGTGTTCCAGAGGTAGAAGGGGGCGTACTGGTTGACCGGCGAGCCGTTCGCGCCGCGCTCGCGCATCAGGTAGGCCTTCAGGCCCAACCCGGTGAAGTCGTCCAGGAGATGGCCCTTGGACTCGACGCGGTGGCGGATGACGCCCATGTCGTAGTCGGCGGGCAGAGTGATCTCGTACTGCATCGCGTGCATCATGTACTCCCTGGGGCGCAGGCTCAGTTGGGGTAGGCGGCGGTGTCGACGAGCGCGCCCCAGTCGACGGTGGTCCCGTCGTCGGCGGCCTCGACCACGGCGAGGTGCGTCATGAAGGTGCGCGGCCCCGCGCCGTGCCAGTGCGCCTCGCCGGGCTCGATCCAGATGGTGTCGCCGGCCCGGATCGACTCGATCGGCCCTCCCTCGCGCTGTACGAGGCCCTCGCCCTCGGTGACGTGCAGGACCTGGCCGTGCGGGTGGCGGTGCCAGGCGGTGTGGGCGCCGGGCGTGAAGTGCACGCTGAACAGGTGCAGGCGCGAGGGCGGGCCGGGGGCGGCGATCTCGTCGAGCCAGACGGTGCCGGTGAAGTGCTCGGCCGGGCCCCTGCGGCTGTCGGGGCGGTTCCGGGTGATGAGCAAGGGGGTCGTCCTCAGGAGTGAGTGGTCCGGTGTGCGGTCGGGGTGGTGCGGGCCGCCGCGAGCAGGGCCAGCAGGCCGCGTACTCCCGCGTCGAACGCGGCGGGCGAGCCGGACGAGCGGGCCAGCACATAACCGCCCTGAACCGTCGCGACGACCGCCGAAGCCACGTCCCGCGCGTCGAGCGCGTCACTGAACTCGCCCTCGGTGCGGCCCTCTTCGAGGATTTCGGCGATACGGTCGCGCAGCCAGTCGAGTGTCTCGGTGACGGGCGCGCGGAGTTCGTCGCTGGCGATGATGTCCGGGTCCATCGTGAGCCGCCCCACGGGACAGCCCTTCAGTACGTCGCGCTCGCGCAGCAGATAGGCCTCGACGCGGTCGTACGCCGGGCCGGTGCCGTCCAGGACGGCCTCCGCGGCGGCGCGCATCTCCTTCGCGGTCCGCCGGATCGCGGTGAGCGCGAGGTCGGGCTTGCCGGCGAAATGGTGGTACATGGCTGCTTTTCGGCCCCCTGCTTGACCTGCGGCGATACCGTACGCGAAGCAGGGGATCATGTGCTTGAGCCTGGCGGGTCAGCCTCGATCTTCAGGATCTGCGGAGGCGTCGAGACGTAGTTCCGCAAGGCGGTGTTGATCACGTACGTGACTGTCCGGCCCTCGGCTTCGGCCTTGGCCATGGCTGCCGACCAGAGCTCGTCGGGCACGCGGACATTGCGCAGCGGGATGGCCATGCTGAAGATCCTTTCGCCGTAAGCGCAGCACGTTAACAGGCGCCAGCTCCCCGTGAGCAGAGCGCTTCCCTCATGCCCCGCGGCCCGCACCTGGATTGCTCGGTGCGCGCCGCGGTTCCACCACCCGATGCGAGGAGTTCCGCCATGCCCGACACGACCGCACCCAAGCAGAGCGGCCATCTGAAGCTGGTCCGCGACTTCTTCGGCCTGAAGCTGGCCGAGATGAAGGCGCAGTGGACGAACGGCGGGCTCTCCGACGCCGACAAGGAGCAGATCATCGCCGGTCTGCGCGACGGGACGCTGACCTACTGAGCTTCGCCGGCCGCCCGCCGCTTGGCCTGCTCCGAGCGGCTGCGGTACTCCGCGGGCGGCTCGATGCCGTGCTTGCGGGCCAGGGTCCGGAACGTCTCATCGGTCTTGCCGGTGAGGTCGGCCAGGGTCCTGGTCCCCATGCCCGCGCGTAGCAGCTCCAGTGCGCGGGCCATCACGTCGGGCCGCATCTCGCGCTCGCCCTTGAGGTGGCGCCGGTACTTCTCGAAGACCTTCGCGGTCTCTTCGTCGGGTGTCACGTCATCGGCCATGCCGCTCATGCTACAGCCCAATCCTTTGGGGTACGCAGAAGAATCATGACACCCCAAGTGTCTGGGGTATTGCATCCCAAGAACTTGGGGTGAATAGTGGAGTCATCGGCAGGGAGCACCTAAGGCAAGGGGAATGGCCATGGACGCACGAATCGACCACGTGACGGACGCTCGGGACACCCGCCCGGCGTGGGGGATCACGTACCGCCGATACGTGGACGTCCAGAGCTGCCATGTACGAGTGCAAGCGGATGACCTCGATGCCGCCCTGGCCGCCCTCGCCGAATACATCGGCAGCAACCAGTACGCCGTGACATCGATCCGCCCCGAGTGACCCACAAAGCCCCGGCGGGGGAAGTCGCCCGCCACCTGTCGCAGGGCGCTGGGGCACTGCATCCATCCCACCCGCACATCCTGAGGGGACGTCATGACCACTGCGATCCACGACCTCGGCACCCTGGACCGCGACCTGCGCACCGGCCGGTACGTGGCGACCTTCCGCCTCAGTTACGGCACGGTCAACGGCACCATCGTCCGCACCCTCCCGGCGTCCGGCATCGAGTGCGTCGGCGCGCTGGCCGCGCGGGGAGCGGAGCGCGGCATCGTCTGGGACATCGAGGTCGCGGACAAGGACGGCAACGACGTCACCTTCGACTTCACCTGCTTCCAGGACTGACTCCGAGCCCCGGCCGGCCGCCACGCCGCCGGGGCTTCTCCCTGCCCGGAGCACATGCCTCCACATCCCGCCAATATCCCAAGTGTTTGGGGTATTGGCATCCCAATGATTTGGGGTGAGAATGGGTAGTGAAGGTAGAGCCCCGGGGAGGCCTCTCATGAAGACCACTGTCGCTGAGTACCTGGTCACCCGGGGATTGCCCGCCACCTGGCGCTACGCGTCCCCGTTCGGCCGCGTCGCTGCCGGGACCTACCGCAGCATCTACCGCCGCGAACCCCGCAAGGCGTTCCGCTTCATCAACGGCAAGTTCCGCCGGGTGATGGCGTACCGCCCCGGTGAGCGGCACGTGCTCGACACCGCGTGGTTCATCTATCCGCGCTGCACCACCCCGGACATCACCCCGCGCCGCACCGCCGACTGGCTCGGCAGCAGCGACGCGATGCGGTGGCAGCCCGGCAACCAGCCGCTCACGCGGCACCCGTGAGGGGGAGTCATGGACATACGCACGAAGGCGCGGCTCCGGATGCTGCGGTTCCCCGGCAGCATCGGCCTGCGGACCGTGGGCGAGGTCGAGGACCGCACCGACATGGATGACGCGCGCATCGCGCTGTGCGTTGCCATGGGGGTGGCCATGGACGACATCGACCCGAGCAGCGGTCACAACATGAGCCGACGCTCGTACGAGTCCAGCCGGAAGTCCTGGGTCGACCACATCGCGATGTTCGGCTTCAGCGAGTTCTACGACGGGCCGAACTTGACCAAGGCGCTGAACGACTGGACCGAGTGGAACCCGGAGTACACCGCAGGCGATGACTGGCTGGCCGCCGGACGGGAAGCGCACGACGCCCGTCAGGCCGAGATCGCCAAGCCGTGCGACCGCAGCTCATGCGGCCTGCATGCCACCTCTGCACGTGAAGCCCGGGAGGGGGAGTAATGGACGACGACGAATGCTACGCAGAACTGATCGACGACTCGTACACGTACTGCGGCTGCGAGGACTGCCAGCAGCGTGAAGCCGACGACCTTGAGGGTGAGATCGAGATGGGGTTCGGGTCGTGACCGGGCGACGCGATGAACGGCCCCGCCGGATTCGGATTCAGCTCACGACCGGCAGGTGGACTCCCGCCTCCGTCTACCCGGGTCCCTGCTACGACGCCCGCGCCTGCGTCTGTGGACTCCACAAGGGCGAGGACCAATGCGAGTTCGGCGATTGCCGAGGTGAGCGGTCCACTGCGGGCGGCAACCTCTGCGATGAATGCGCGGGGCGCCCCTGGAAGACGGCGCTGCCCGGTCTTTACGGGCCGCCCGCCGTCGCGACGACCGTGAAGGAGTCCACCTCATGATCTTCTCCATCGTCGTCTGGGTCTGGGACCACTGGTTCCTGTACATGGCCGCCGCCGCCGCGCTGTTCATGGTGGCCGTCGCGGTGACCGTGGGGACGGGGCGGTCGTCGTGAAGACGGTCTATGCCGTCATCTACGGCGGCACTGCCTCGGGGAAGTCAGTCAAGAAGATCCCGGTTGCCTCATACCGGTGGGGCGCCAGGGGCGACGAGGGCATCCTCTTCCTCGCCATGCCGGGACTTGGGGTAGTGGCCAAGCTCTCTCGTGCCCCGGACGGATACCGGGCGCGCATCGAGGACCCCGAAGCCGACTGGTTCGAGTCGGTCGGCTGCTTCGAGGACAAGTCGGCCGCGCTCTACGCCACGCTCCGCAAGCTCTACGGCAGCGCGTGGCCGTACGGCGCCTACCGGGTCACGACTACTGAGTGACCCCGCCCCGGTCCGGTCACCACGGACGTACGCCGCAAGGCAGACCGGGGCACCGACTCCATCCCACCCGCAAGCCCCGAGGGGGCGTCATGAATGACCGCGAACGGCACGAGTTCATCGAGCAGCACCCCCGGCCGACCAACCCCATCGAGGCGCTGGCGCACACGCTGAAGCTCTTCGAGGAGCTGGACGACGACAGGCTCCTGATCCAGGCGACCTCCGGGATGTACGGCAAGGGCGAGCGCACGGGCCTGACGATGGGCGACCTGCGGGAGATCGCGGGGATGCTGAAGCGCTGGGCAGGCGACGATGCCTGAGCCCTACGCCTGGACGTACACCGAGGACGGCATCCGCCGCCAGGTGAAGATCCACCGGACCCGTGACGACATCGACGTCGTGTGGGCGCCGCGCCGCCTCGGGGACCCCGCGCCGTGGTTCGACGCGGACCGCGCGGAGGACGACCCCGCCGCGTACTACGCCGACGCCGACCTGGTCACGCTCGGCGTCCCGGTCACGGCGTGGTCCGGCTTCGACGACTGAGGAGAAACGCCATGGCGAAGTACCACATCCCGATGACGACGTACGCCAATACCACGGTCGAGGTCGAGACCGACGAGACCGACCCGGACAAGATCGTCGAAGCGGCGTACGGACAGGTCGACTTCCCCACGATCTGTGCGCATTGCAGCGGCTGGGGACAGCGCACTGAACTGGAGATCGGCGACACGTGGGAGGCCGTCCCCCGGTCGTCCGAGGACCCCACTCCGATCGTCGAGAAGGCCGGCGACTGAAGCCCCCGCCCGGGACATGCGACCCGCACCACCGACTCGCTTCCCGGGCGGGCCCTGCGCCCGTACCCCAGCGGCAGAGGGTGGGGCCTTAAAAGCCCCGATCAGCGCGGGTTCGAATCCCGTCGGGCGCACTTCACCAAGCCCCCGCCCGGGGTGACTCCCCTGCACCCCCGGGCGGGCCCGGCAGGCGCCTTCGCCACACCCCCCCCGGTGAAGGCGCCTGCCACCTCAACCGATCACTGCCCCGGAAGGGGGCCTCATGAGCGAGCAGTACCCAGTCTCCGGCGGCAAGATGGTCATCCAGCCGGACGGGTCGTCCACGTACACGCAGTTCCACGACCGCCCGCTGACGGCGAACGAGAAGAAGGTGTTCGCGCAGTACGAGGAACTGTCTCCGAACGAGATCCTGCGGCGGCTGCACAGCGCCGAGTTCGACGCGCAGGTGCGCAGCGACGAGCGTGACCAGTGGAAGGCCGCCGCCCGGCGGCTTCAGCGCGAACTGGACGGCGCGAAGCGGCAGCTGGCCGTGTATCCGCCGGACGGCTACGCGCTGCCGAAGGCCGTTGCTGAACTTCTGGCGCACGCCATGGCGCACGGCTGGAAGACCGCCGTCGCCTGGACGCTGCACGACGACGGCAGCGCGCACGTGGACGTGAAGCTCGGCCGCCTGGCCGGACCCGCCGAGGCCCGCTTCACGGGCGCACGGTGGGAGTACCAGATGATGTGGGGCCTTCCCGCTCCGGGAGCGAACGGCGCCAGGGTGCGTGCGGGTCTGGCCAAGACACCCGACAGTGCGCAGTGGCGCGACGCCCCGTCACTGAAGAAGATCCGCGAGGCGATCGAGGCGAACCCGGTGGTGGTGCCGTCGTGATCTGCGAAAATGTGTGGCTCACCTGGAAGCGCCCCGGCCCGCACGGCTACGCCTCGCTGGACACCATGACCCGCTGCACGGCAGAGGCAACCACGGTGCGGACCAGCCGCGACCAGGAGCGCAAGCACTTCTGCGCCCCGTGTGCCGAGAACCTGGACGGTTACCGCGCGCGGCTCGATGCGGCGGTCCTCGATGCGCGCCGCAGGCGGGGGGAGATCTGCGGGCAGTACGGCGCGACCGACCCGTACGCCATCGAGCCGGGCGACCTCTGCGCCCGCTGGGTGTATACCGACCCGGATGACGCCAGGGGTCTGTACGAGGTGCTGACCAAGCCGCAGGCGGCCCGCATCGAACGCGGCAGCAAGCTGGACGACGGCCGCCCGTACACGCGGATGGAAGAGCTGCACGGCCGCAACGTGTGGCAGTTGCGGGGGCGCCTGATCGAGTCCGGCCGCGAAGGCTGGGTCGTCTACCGCAGCGACGAATGGATCTGGCGTAAGGAAGAACGATGACCGCTCTCACGATCCGCATCCTGACGTGCGACGCCACCGACGACGGCGAGGTGTGCGGCGCGGAGTACGGCGGCGACCCGGGCACCCCGTCCATCGACGTCCTGCGCAGCGAGGCCTCCGATGGAGGGTGGTCCCACCGCCCCGGTGACGGCATCGACTACTGCCCGCACCACTCCTGAAGCTCCCCTGCCTGCGGGTTGCCCGTTGACGGCGGGTGCAGGCAGGGACCCCGCACGCCCGTGGAGGGCCCGCGCGGGGAGCACGGCGCCCCGGAGACTTCTACTCCTTCTCGGTCTCCGGGGCGCCCGCCAACTCACAGCCCTGGAAGGGGACGCAATGAACACCGACTGGCCGTTCGGCACCGACGCCGACGAGCGCGACCCGCTGACTGCGCTCCGTATTCCTGTCACGGGCGCGCACCCGATGTGGCGGTACATCGCCACCTTCGACCGCGACTCTGAAGTCCGCCCCACCGACCTCGAAGCCGCCCAGCTTGCGAGCTACATCGAGCAGTACAAGGACTACTTCTTCAATGACTGGTACAAAGCCAAGCTGCTGGAGAAGCCTCTCGATGTGGACGCCGTCACTCGGATCTTCCACAAGTGGGGCGACGACGACTGGTCCTACCGTGTCGACACGTGGCAGCACGGGCCGTTGTGGGTGCCGATGTCGCCCCGCAGTCGAGGCGGCCAGTACGACACCGTGAAGATCGGCCCACTCAGTCTCGTGCAGGTCATGGACCGCGACAAGCACATGCACAGCGAGTACCCGAGCAAGGACTGGCTCGACTGGAAGACTGCCCACCCGGAGGTGTTCCCCGTCTGACGCCCACCCCAATACGGCGGCGTGGCCCCGCGACAACACGACGAGTCGGCGTGATCCGGCAGGCCGCAACAACTGAACAGCAGGAGCGCGCCGTTGCTCACGCGGCCCGCTCCTGCCCCGCCTCTGTAGCTCAAGCGCCCGGCTGATTACCGGGGCAGGCAGAGCGCCCCGCCCCGTGCGCGTCAGCGGGGACACCGATCCCGGTTCGACTCCGGGCGGAGGCACTTCGAAGCACCCGGTCATGTCCCCTGAGGGGACCCGCAGGCGCCGCACCGTCGGCGCCCTCTGCTTGTCCGCAGCACCGCCCTGAAGGGGGCGTCATGTCCGATCCCGCCACTGCCTCGAAGTACCCGACCGCCGCCATGGCACCCGCCGAACTCGTCGCCCTGCTGGACGAGAGCGACCCCGTGGTCCGCGCCTTCGACGCCCTGGTCATCCTGCACCCCGAGCACCTGACCCCTGTCAGCCTGGCCAAGGGCGGTGCGGCGTGACCCGCCAGCGCGTCCAGCTGACGAAGCAGAAGGCCGCCCGCAAGGCGGCCCGCCGGGACGAGAGCGGCAGCGCCGACCGGGCACGCGGCAGGACGGCATCGCGCCGCGCCGCCCTGGTGACGCAGGCCGCGAGGCAGTTCCTCGCCCGGACCGGGCGGCCGTGATGGGGCCCTTCGTCGTACGCATGCTGCTCGGCTCGGCAGCCCTGGGGCTCGCGGCCCTGTCCGCCGTCGTCCTTCCGGGCAACGCCGGAACGGGCCGCATCCTCGTCGGTATCGCTGCGATGGCCGCGGCGCAGCTCGCCGGCGCCGCTGTCATGACGGAGTGGCACCGCGCCCGCCGGCCGCGGCTGTGAACCGCCGCAGCCTGGTGCGTTCCTGCACGCACGTCGCCCGCTGCAGCCTGTGCAGCACGGCGGGCACACCGCTGCACGCGGCGACGGTCCGCACCCATCACCTGCCCCCGATCTGGTCGGCGGCCCGGCTGTGCGCGGACTGCTGGCGGCAGATCGCCATCTCGGAAACGGAAGGACCCTGACCATGACGGAACCGATCCCGGTGGATGTGGACGACCGGCTCGCGCTGCGCTTCGCGGAGCTGCAGAGCGCCAAGGAGTCCGCGGCGAAGTGGAACGCGTACGTGAAGAGCCTCACGTCCAGCATCCTCGAAGAGCTGGGCTACGAGGCGGAAGACGACAGGCCGCCGTCACGTGTGGCGCACGACGCCGACGGCAAGCCGCTGTTCGCCGTGGAGGTCAGCTACCGCAAGGGCTTCGACAAGAAGGGCCTGGAGGCCAGGTACCCGGCGGTCTTCGCAGAGTTCGAACTACTCACGCCGGTCAAGGCCATCAAGCCCGCCTGACCAGCACCACCCCGCCCCGCCGCCGCACCGGCCGCGGGGCTTCTGCATGCCCTGGAGGGGGACCCGTTGAATCTTGTGCAGCGAATGGCGCTCTTCGAGCTGCTGGCCAGGCTTGGACCCGTCGAGTGGCTGGACGGGTTCTGCGGCGGTGGCGGCTCCACGCGCGGTATCCACCTGATCCCGGGGCAGAAGACCCGGGTCGCGATCAACCACTGGCGCCCGTCGGTGGATGTGCACCAGGCCAACAACCCGGACACGGACCATGACTGCGCGGACATCTCGCAGGTCGACCCGCGCCGGTACCCGCGCACCGCCTGTGCCTGGTTCTCGCCGTCGTGCACGGCGCACAGCATCGCGCAGGGCTCGCGGTACATGGCCGTTGACGAGTCCGCAGTGCGCGCCCGGTCGACGATGTGGGACGTCCAGCGCTTCGACGAGATCCACAAGTACCGCTTCATCATCGTGGAGAACGTGGTCGAGGTGCGGCAGTGGATCGGCTTCCGCGCCTGGAAGATGGCGATGCAGGATGGCGGCAAGTGCCTGCACGAGGTGTTCCTGAACGCCGCGCATGCGGGCCGGCTCGGAGACCCGGCGCACCAATGGCGGGACCGCTGGTTCTGCCTGATGCACCCAAGGGGCACGCCCTGCCCGGACATCGACGCCTGGATCTCGCCCGCCGCGCTCTGTGCGCACTGCGGGCCGACCACCGGGCGGCAGGTCTGGAAGAACGGCCGCGAGGCGGGCAAATACCGCCGCCAGTACGACTTCGCCTGCCGCCTCTGCGCGGGCCCCGTCGAACCGCTCGTGCGCCCCGCGGGCGACGTCATCGACTGGTCGCTTCCCGCTCCGACGATCGGCGAGCGGGTGCGCCCTCTGGCAGAGAAGACGCTGGCGCGCATCCGACACGGACTGCAGGAGTACGGCCCGTCGCTGATCCCGGTGGAAGGGCGCGACGGCAAGGCGCCGTTCGGGGTGGACCGCCCCATGCGGACGGTGACCGGACGCAATGAGACGGGCCTCGCGGTACCGCCGTTCATCGCGGAGCTGCGCGGGGGCAGCAGCAAGACGCGGCCCGTCTCCGAGCCACTGTCGACGGTGTGCGCGTCGGGCAACCATCACGGCCTGGTGATCCCCTACTACGGGCGGACGAAGGCGCGCACCACCGCGCAGCCGTTCATGACGGTGACGACGGTGGACCGGGCGGCGCTCATGCCCTCGTTGCGGGCGGATATCAACGACTGTGGATTCCGCATGATCACGCCGGGTGAGTACGCGCGGTTCATGGACTTCCCCGACACCTACGACTGGCTGGACGGGCGCCTGAGCAAGCGCGACCGGGTGCGTCTCGCCGGGCAGGCCGTGCCGGTAAACATGGCCCGGGACCTGGTCGGCTGCGCGCTGGAATCCATGGCGGCCTGAGACGCCATGTGCCGGGACGACCTGCCCGCGGGCCACCTGTGGAACTCCGCGATCGGAGTTCAGTCCAAGGTCATCGAGTGTGACTGGTGCGTCAGCTGCGGCATGCCCCGTCCCGGCTTCATGGACCCCGCTGCGAAGGCAGCCCAATGGAAAGCGGAGGCCGATGCCGCCGAAGAACCCACGCTGCACGGACTGCCCGGAGGACAGCACGCACCCGCGCCCCGCGCCGTTTCCGGGGCCGCGTTGCGCGAGCCACCACAAGGCGGCGGGCGGCGAGCTGCCCCGGCAGTGCAAGGACTGCCCGCCGACGTCGAAGCGCCCCGCCCCGCACAAGGGGCCGCGGTGCACGACGCACCACCGCGAGGCGACGAAGCGGCGTAGGGAGGCCGCGCACGAGCGCCGGGTCGGCGACACCTACGGCCTGGCGCCCGGCGACTACGCCAAGCTCTACCGCTTCCAGGGCGGGCGCTGCGCGCTGTGCCAGCGCGGCAGGGGGATCAGCAAACGCCTCGCGGTCGACCATGACCACAAGTGCTGCGCCGGGCCGACCTCGTGCGGCCAGTGCGTACGGGGCCTGGTCTGCGGGCGGTGCAACTCCTTCCTGGCGCACGCCCGCGACGACCTCGCCTTCTTCGACCGGGCAACCGCCTACCTGATCACCCCGCCCGCGCGCCGGCTGAGAGGCGACACATGATTCCCCAATTCGAGATCGGCGCCACAGGGGCGGGCTGCTTCTGGCTGTGCGTCCTGGTGTGGGCCTGGCTGCAGAAGGGCCACCACCGTGGCTGAGACCCGCAAGTTCCACTGCATCTCGTGCCACAAGAATGTGGCCGCGACGGCGGACGACCACTACCGCAAGCACGACCGCGAGAAGGGGAAGGAGTGCGCGCGATCCAGGCGCGACATCCCCGCCTGGCTTCTGCGCCGCGGCCCCGAGACGGGGCCAGAGGACGAGCGGCCCGTCATCGGCCGCGACTACGCGCCGTGCCCCGCATGCCCCGGCTCGCCCGTGCTGGACGGCGCGACAGGCTGCTTCACCGGCCATATGCGCCCCGGCGAGACGCCGACGGCGCCGCGCGTGAAGTGCCCCATGTCCGGCGAGCCGTACGAAGCCCCGGAAGGGGAGTCATGTCCTGCGAGCGACACCCTGGCGTCCCGCGCATCGGGGACCGGTGCGGATTCTGCGTCCTCTTCGAACTCCCCTTCCTTTTCCCCGAACGAGTCCGAGGAGATGATCAGCAAGTGGGCCGCAGCCGCAGCAGAAGCAACCGCGAAGCGAGAACTGCCCCCACCCTTCCCGGAGTCGACGACTACGCGGCAGGACTCGCCGCCGCGACAGAGCAGCCCAGGCCCCTCGACACCTGCAGCGAACCCAACTGGTGTGGTCTCAGCGGATGGTGCTGGTGCAGAGGCATCGAGCCCGCCGGAGAAGGCGTGCCACCGGACGGCGGACCACCCGCCGCACAAGTGGATGCACGAGAGGCGGCAGGCGCAGTGCCCGGGGAAGTCCGCGCCGACGAATGCGCCTACGGAGCCTGCTCCAACCACCCCTTCTGCGGAGCGTGCTGCCACTGCATCGGAGGCTGCGCCGTCCAGCTCGAACGACAGCAGGAGCGAGCGGGGCGCCGCGGCGGTGAGGAGGCTCTCCCGGAAGAGTGCCCCCACCCCGGACGGCACGCCTGCGGACAGTGCAGCCCCGGCACCTGCGGGTGCCCCGGTCGCGTCATCGAACGGTGCCGCTACGCCAGCACCGGATGCGGAACCTTCGACGGCTGCAACCCCGACGACCCCAGCCACTGCGCCGCCTTCGAGTAGCCTCTTCGCCCAGCCCGGCAGCCCGTTCTCTCAGCCGAGGAAGGCGCCTGCGGCAGAGCCCGCGGTGCCGATGACGGTGCTGGCTGAACGCCTGGCCGCCAGGATGCGGGAGATCTTCTACAGCTACGGGAACCGGAAGACCGACGACAACCGCGGCGCGCAGAGCACCCTCGGACCGAGCGAGATCGGCAGCCCGTGCGACAGGCGCCTCGCGATGTCGCTGCTGCGGATCCCGCCGGTCAATCCCGGCGGCGACGGCTGGGCGAGCTTCAAGGGCACGGCCATCCATGCGGCCCTGGCCGACATGTTCACGTGGGCTGACGGCGGGACCGGGCGGTTCGCGGTTGAGGTGCCGCTGAAGTTCCCGACGCACCGCGTACCGCGCGGCACGACGGATCTTCTCGACCGCACGCTGTTCATGGTCGACGACCACAAGATCCAGGGGAAGTGGTCGCAGAGCAGACTGCGGACCGAGGGCATGACGCAGACGCAGCGCGTCCAGCTTCACGTCTACGGGTACGGCGCCCGGTTGAAGGGTGAAATCGTCGACCACGTCGCGCTGCTGTCGTGGCCGATGGAGTCATCGTCGCTGGACGACATGTACGTGGTCGTCGAGCCGTACGACCCGCAGATAGCGCGCGATGCGCTGGCGCGGGTCGACCGGATCGGCACATCGCTGCGCCCCATGCAGGATGCCCGCCTTGACGCCGCCGTCGCGGCAGGGGAGCGGGATATGGCGGGAATCAACCTACGCATCGCGAAGGGGTTCCCCATCGACACCGAGTCATGCCGTTTCTGCCCGTTCTTCGCGCCGGGTGATGCCGCCATGGAAAGGGGCTGCAATGGCCGCCAGTAATCCCGCCGTTGAGTGGTGGGAGACCGATCCGGAAAGCCCCGGGAATCTGGGGCGGTGCGAGGTCAGCTATTCCCTGCCGAGCCGCCATACCCCGGAACTCGCGATCGATATCACGCCCGGACGGGATTCCAGCGGGTACTCACGCCCCATCTTCGAAGTGCTGCCCCGATAGGAGGTGACAGATATGGAACTCGACTACGAAAAGCTGCTCACCCCCGGTGAGGTGGCTGAGATCTTCCGCGTCGACACGAAGACCGTGGCCCGGTGGGCGAAGGCAGGAAAGCTCACATCGGTGCGCACGCTGGGCGGGCACCGCCGCTACCGCGACCGCGAAGTGCGCGCCGCGGTGGAGCACGAGCAGGCCGCATGAGGCTGCTCCGCATTCTGATGCACCGCGCCTTCCCCGCCCTGCACTGGTGGGCAGAGACGGCGAGCGGTCCGCTGCGCTGGATATGCGCCGGCTGCGGCGCGCAGACATATGAACTCCCCTAAGAGGAAAGCGAGACGTTACGTGAGCACTCCCAATCCCTTCGCGCAGCCCGACCGCGGCGACCGGTTCGTCCCGCGCGACCATCCCGAGTGGCTCGGGAAGCTGTTCCTGTTCTACCCGGACAGCGTCACCCAGCAGATGGGGACCGGGCAGAACGGCCAGCCGGAACCGTACGAGGCAGTCGAGGCGGACATCGCCATCGTCGACCTGGTCAGCCAGGAGACGGGGCAGCCGACCGTGCTGAGCAACGCGCGCGTCGGCGGCAAGGCGCTTGTGCCGCAGATCAAGAAGCACTGCGGCGGCGGCATGGTGCTCGGCAGGCTCGCGCAGACCGCGGCGCAGGGGCAGAAGTCCGGAGCCTTCTACCTTGCGGAGTACAGCGACGCCGACGCGCAGATGGCGATGCAGTACATCGCCGCACACCCGCGCAATCAGTTCACGCAGCCGACCGCACAGGCTGCGCCTGCCGCGGCTCAGCAGCAGGCGTGGGGACAGCAGCCTCAGCACGTCTCGCAGCAGCTGCCGTACGACCCGTGGCAGGGCACGCCGGGGGCGGCACCCGCGGGCCCTCCGCAGGGGCAGTGGGGGGTGCCGCAGGGTGCACCTGCCACGGCGGCGACGAACGCTGCTCCGGCTGCAGCTCCTGCCCCGAACGGTGCCGGGGGTGCCGGTAGCCCTCAGTGGGGGAACCCTGCCGCTTCAGCGCAGGCAGCCCCTGCCCCGGCCGCCCCTGCCTCAGCATCTGCCGGGGGCCTTGACCCGCAGCTCGTCACGTTCCTGCAGGGCAAGGGCATCGACACCACCGGCATGTCGGACGGCCAGGCGCGCATGATCGCGCAGAGCTTCGCGCAGGAGCCGCCGCCGTTCTAGGACCGCCGCACCACCACAACGGACGCGCCCACCTGGCCGCGTCCTTTTTCATGCCCGGGGCCCGTCCAGCTGCGACGGGCCCCGACACCCGCGAGGAGAAGCATGTTCCGCAGCAAGAAGAATGTCCCCGCGCCGACCGGCAGCGGCCCGGCGATCACGCTCGACAAGGTCCCGCCGGGGCTGGTCAATCTGACCAAGTCGGCGGCCGTCAGCCTGGAGAAGTCAGGGCTCACCGGCCAGCGTGCGGCGGTGTACCTGGTGCTTGACCACTCCGGCTCGATGTCCGGCTTCTACCGCGACGGCAGCGTCCAGCGCCTGGCAGAGCAGGCGCTGGGACTGTCCGCCAACCTGGACGACGACGGCACGGTGCCGCTCGTGTACTTCGGCACCGTTGCCGAGCCTCCGATCAATGTCAGCCTGAACAGCTACACGGGCGTCATCGACGGCACTCACACGGCCATGCGATGGGGGACCACCAACTACGGCTCGGCCATGCGCGCAGTCGTCACGCACTACCAGCGTTCGGGTGCCACGGATCCGGCTCTGGTCATCTTCCAGAGCGACGGTGCGCCGGACAGCCGGGCCGATGCGAAGCACGCTCTTCAGGACGCTTCGGGCCTTCCTCTGTTCTGGGCCTTCGTCGGCTTCGGGGAACGCATCGAGTTCCTGGAGAAGCTGGACGACCTGAAGGGCCGACAGGTCGACAACGCCTCGTTCTTCCATGCCCGCAACCCGCACGCCGTGAGCGACGCAGATCTGTACGACGGCATCACTCACGAGTACGCGGGCTGGCTGGCCGCCGCCTCCGCTGCCGGGATCGTCAAGTGATGCGCCGCCTGTACACCGCTGCGCTGGTCGCGGTCGTGCTCGCCCTCGCGTCGTGCAGCCCGAAGCCCGGCCCTGCCGGAACGGTTGTGGACAGGGACCGTTCGTACGTGTCGAAGCAGTGGAAGTACGAGCTGACGACCCGCGACAAGGCGGGCAGCGAGCACGAGTTCAAGGTCAAGCACGACGACTACAAGAACTGCTACCGCGGATCCCGCTACCCGAAGTGCACCGAGCGCTGACTCATCTGAGGGGCTCCGGATGCGGCGGCCCCTCCCGCAGAGACGGAGGCGCCGCATGTCCCTCATCGCCTACGCGGTCACCGCCTGGCAGCAGGGGTTCACCGTCTTCCCGTGCAACGCGGCGGGCACGGTGTGCCCACAGTCCGGCGACGTCATCGACAAACAGCCGCATCTCGTGCAGCCCGACCGGCCGTACAAGATCCGGTGGGGGGAGTGGGCCACCCGCGACCTCGACCGGATCATCGCGGCGTGGACGCACTCACCCACCGCCAACCCGGCCGTGGCATGCGGGCCGTCGGGCCTGCTGGTCATCGACTGCGACATCGCCAAGGACGATTACGCGCTGCGCGGCACCCCCTACGAGGCACTGCACGAGCAGCTCGGCCCGATGGTCGACGGCGCCGACGCGCTGCGCCACATCTGCGAGACCAGCGGTGGCAGCTGGACTGAACTCAACGACACCTACCGGGTGTGCACCGGCTCCATGGGGCTGCACCTGTACTTCCGGTGGCCCGCCGGGCTGAAAGCCTCGCAGGCCTCGCCCGTCAAAGGACTCATCGACGTGCGCGGCAACGGCGGCGAGCGCGGCGGCTACGTGCTTGCGGCCGGCTCCGTCACCACGAAGGGCCGCTACACGGCAGAGAACGCGGCGCCCGTGCGAGAGGCGCCGCCCTGGCTGGTCGAGCTGTGCCGCGAGAAGCCCCGCCCCGTGCAGCCGCTGTTCGCGCAGCCCCGGCGCGGCGGCTCCGTCGGCGGGCTGGTCGAGACCGTACGCAACGCGGCTGACGGGAACCTCTCCAACGCCCTGTACTGGGCGGCCCGTTCAGCCTGCTCCGACGGGATCCCCGTGGACGACGCCATCGACCGGTTGGGCGGCGCGTACGTGGACGCACACGGCCGCGGCGGGCACCGCCAGGCCGAAGCTTCGGTGCGCAGCGCGTACCGCAATCAGCAGAGAAAGGAGGGGCTGTGAAAGAGATCGATTTCATCCCGTTCGGCGATGACGTTCGCATGGCTACTGACGGGCTGACTATGTCCGCCGAGGACGTCGCTCGCCTTACCCGGCCGCAGCGCGAACAGCGAGTGAGAGAGCTGGTCGGGCACTCCCACTGGGTTGTCGAGCGCGCGAAGATCGAGCACCTGGAAGGCCACCGCCCGATGGGGAACGTAGTGCTGTTCTCAGGCGGCAACGACTCCACGACGCTGGCCCACATGTTCCGGTGCACGGCGACGCACGCAGCCCACGCGAACACCACGATCGGAATTGAGCAGACACGCCAGTATGTGCGCGATACGTGTGCAGAGTGGGGAATGCCGCTGATTGAGAAGTACCCGCCGATCGGTTCGCAGTTCCGAAGGCTCGTACTCGATCAGGGATTCCCCGGCCCCGCCCAGCACTTCAAGATGTACCAGCGCCTGAAGGAGCGGTGCCTGGAACAGGTGCGCAACGACTTCATCTGCAACCCGAGCAAGGAGCGCATCCTTTTTATAGCCGGGCGCAGGCGCAACGAGTCTAAGCGGCGCGCGGATGTGGTGATGACGGAACGAAAAGGCTCTGTCATCTGGGCTTCACCGCTGGTTCTCTGGACCAAGCTGGACATGAACACCTACCGGATTATGTGCGGTGACGTGCCCGTTAACGAAGTGTCGGACCTGTTGCACATGTCCGGCGAATGCTTGTGCGGAAGCTTCGCCAAGCGGGACGAACTTGAAATGATCGGCGAGTTCTTCCCCGCCGACCGCCAGGAGATAGAGGCACTCGAAGCGGAGATTGCCGACCGCGCGGATATTCCCGAGCACGCAAAGAAGTGGGGGTGGGGTGCGTACCGCGATGACCTCACGCGGCTGATGAAGCGAGGCAAGATCCGTACTGGCCCGCTGTGCGACGCGTGCGACGACCGTATGGCTACCGAACTGGACAAGGCGGCGGTGTGAAAGACCGACTCCCACCTGACTCTCTATCCGACCTGGATGACATGATTCCTCGTCGGCAAACGATCTCCAGGCAAGAACTTGCGGAGCTGATCAAGCTCACGCTTCAGCGCCACACGTCCACGCTGCCCACGGTCGACACGATGACGGAGGAAGAGGCGGTCCTCTTCATCGAGTCGGACGACGGCGGGAACTTCTTCGTAGAGATCAAGGACGCATGACATGATCCCGCACCCGCCGTACGCGGATCTGCTGCCCGAAGAGCGTCCGCCCGGACGCCCCCGGACCCGGGGACTGCGCGGCCCTCTCGCCCGGCGCCGCCTCGCAGTGCTGACAGCCCTGAGCCAGGGGCACAGCTGCTGGGAGATCGCCGAATCCCTGTCGATAGCCGAGGCGACGGTGCGCGCGGACGTGGCCGCGATCCGGCAGGGCTTCGGCATGGACGACACCATGACGGCGGTCCGCCTCGCCGGGCGCCACGGCCATATTCCGCCCGCGCCGCAGTGCGAAGCGGACATCAGCGCCGCTGAGCTGCGCGTCCTGAGGGTGATGGCGCAAGGCCGCAGCAACCGCGAGATCGCCGACACCCTGTACCTCAGCGTCAACACGATCAAGCGGCACGTGCAGCGGCTGCTGACCAAACTCGGAGCACGCAACCGCATCCACGCCGTACTGATCGCGGAGACCTCGGGGCTGCTGATGCCCGACCCGGGCGGCCGGGAGGCCGCGCCGGAAGAGCGCGCCCGGCAGGTGACCGACCTCTGGGACGCGGTTCGCGGCATCGCGGCGCGGCTGGACGGCGACCGCGGCCTGGGCACCCAGCTCCTGAAGGTCACCGAAGAGGCGGGGCAGGCCGCGTCCGCCTACATCGGCATGACCGCGCAGAACGGACGCTGCGCCGTCACGCACACCCGTGATGACGTCCTCGCCGAACTCACCGACGTCATCCTCACCGCCATGACCGCCATGGCGTCGCTGACCCCCGCCGACGCAGAAGCGGTGTTCTGGAACCGCATCGCGGCGGTACGCGGAAGCAGCACACCACGCGCGCAGCATTCCGCCCCACCCGTGATGGTGCGGGGTGGCGGACGGCCGCAGCCGCTTGCGCCGCCCTGAGCGGCGGGAGTAAAGCGGACGACATCAACCCGCGGACCCCGGACGGCGGTTGCACCCGCCGACCGGGACCCTTGACCAGGGAGCACAACCTCCATGGCCCGCTCGAAGAGTAAGGCCGCACCCCGTGCGGTGATCAAGAGTTCTGACACGTTTCCCGTTTCCAACTCCGGCGCCGCGCCCGTACTGATCCTGCTGGCCGTCATCGCGGCCGTCGCCACCGTGGCCCTGACCGGCGGGGCCTTCTGGCTCAGCTACGAACACCTGCACGACGTCGCCGCGGCACAGGGCCTGAAGCACTCACCGGCCAGAGCATGGGCGTGGCCCGGCACCGTCGACCTGTTCATCGTCATCGGCGAAGTCCTGATCCTGCGCGCATCACTGATGCGCCGCATCGACTGGTGGGCCATCGCCCTGTCGGTCGCCGGATCACTCGGCTCCATCGCGCTGAACGTCGCAGGCGTCGGAGCCGGCGCCGAACCGATGGACTATGTCGTCGCCGCCGTGCCGCCCGTCGCCGCGCTGCTCGCCTTCGGCGCACTCATGCGGCAGGTCCACGAAGCCATCGCGCACCGCACTGCAACGGGGGGCGTTGCAGTGCAACGCACCCCCGTTGCGGCCATCTGCGCGGCCGTCCCCGTCGCATGGGTCGGCGCGGCCCCCGCGGGGGCCCGTCTGCTGGACGCGTGGCCGCGGTGTTGCACCACTGCAACGCCCGTGGCGGTGCCGGTGCAGGGGCGTGGCGAGATGCTGACGACCAGTGAGGTCGCGGAGCGCCTGAACGTCAGCCCGGAGACCGTCCGGTCGTGGAAGCGCCGCCACAAGCTGACCCCAGTTGCAACCGACCCCGACGGCGGTGCGCACCTCTTCGACGCCCGTGATGTCGAGCGGCTGCGGGGTACGCCGTGAGCACCGTCAGCCTGACCCGCCCCGGCCGGCCGGAGGACACCGTCCCCGTGGCGGTCCCGGAACCCGCAGAAGCACCCGTCCCCGTCGACAACCCGGCACTGCCCGCCCCGGGCGTCACCACCGAGAAGCGCCGCCCCATCGTCGCCACATGGCTGACCACGAGGAAGGACTTCCTCGCCACCGCCCGGCACGTGGGCGCCAACGTCGGCTACGCGGCGCTGTACCACGGGCTGCGCGTCTGCTGCGGCGTCTACCCGGCGCGCCTGGCCGTGCGGGCCCCCCTCGGGGCGTACCGCCTGGCCACGGCCGCATGGCGGCACATCTTCGACCAGGAGGCGGCGGCGCTCAGGGACCACGCCGTACGGCAGGAGGACGCCGCGGAGTACATGCACCTTTCCCGCCTGCGTGCGGGGCGGGTCCGGCTGCGCGGGCTGGTCGCGGTCGCCGCCTGCACCATCGGCCTGGGGCTCGCCCTCACTCTGTACGTGATGGCGCCCGGCTGGATCTGGGCCGCCGCCGCAGCGGGAGTGATGGCGCTGGGCTACGCGGGCCAGGAGCAGGACGCCCCGGTCATCGGGCCGGCGGTGCTGAAGACCGAAGTGCAGAAGCTGACCAGCTCCATCGTCATGCGGGCGCTCGGGGCGATCGGCGACACCCGCATCAACGCGGCCCTGAAGAGGGGCGGCGAGATGGACGGCATGCGCTTCACCTCCGAGATCTGCCGCGACGGCCCCGGCTACCGCGCCGACCTCGACCTTCCGTACGGCGTCACGCCGGAAGACATCATGGACAAGCGGGAGTCACTGGCCTCGGGGCTGCGCCGCAAGCTGGGCTGCGTCTGGCCGGCGGGGGACCCTGCCGAACATGAGGGGCGGCTGTCGCTGTACGTCGGCGACCGGCCCATGAACGAGACGAAGAAGCCCGCCTGGCCGCTGCTCAAGTCGGGCACCGTCGACCTGTTCAAGCCCGTGGTGTTCGGCAACGACCAGCGCATGAGGTGGATGGAGGTCACCCTCATGTTCGCCTCCGTCATCGTCGGCTCCATCCCCCGCATGGGCAAGACGTTCCTGCTGCGGCTGTTCCTGCTGATCTGCGCCCTGGATCCGCGCTGCGAGCTGCATATGTTCGACTTCAAAGGCACCGGCGACTTCCGCACCCTGGAGAGGGTGGCGCACCGCTACCGCTCCGGCGAGGAGGACGAGGATGTCGAGTACTGCCTGTTCGCGCTGCGTGAGCTGAAGGCGGAACTGCGGCGCCGGGCCAAGGTCATCAAGGAACTGCCCCACGCACTCTGCCCCGAGTCGAAGGTGACCAGCCAGCTGGCCAGCGACAAGCGGTACGGGCTGCACCCGATCGCCGTGGCGCTGGACGAATGCCAGGTCGCCTTCGAGCACGAGAAGTACGGCGCGGAAATCGAGTCGATCTGCACCGACCTGGTCAAGCGCGGCCCGGCACTCGGCATGATCGCGATGTTCGGCACGCAGCGGCCCGACAAGAAGTCGCTGCCCACCGGCATCAGCGCGAACGCAGTGCTGCGCTTCGCGCTCAAGGTCATGGGCCAGATCGAGAACGACATGATCCTCGGCACGTCGATGTACAAGGCGGGCTACCGGGCGACGATGTTCTCCCGCTCCGACCGGGGCATCTGCTGGATGTCCGGTGAAGGTGACGACCCGGCCATCGTCTCCGGATCATTCGTGGACGCCCCCGCAGCCGAGGTGGTCGCCAAGCGCGCCCGCCTGCTGCGCGAGGAGTACGGCAGCGTCACCGGGCACGCCGCCGGTCAGCAGCCGGACTCGGGAGAGCCGTCGTTCGACTTGCTCGCCGACCTGCTGAAGGTCGTGGCGGCGGACGAAAAGACGATCTGGAACGAGCGGATCGCCGCCCGCCTCGCCGCGCTGCGCCCCGACATCTACGACGGATGGAAGGGTGAGACGGTCACGTCGAACCTCAAGCCGCACGGCGTGGAGACCAAGGACATCGCGGGCTACACCGACGACGGCAAACGCACCACGCGGCGCGGCATCGAGCGCGCCCATGTCGTCGATGCCCGGGGCCGGGCCAGGGCCGCGGCATGAGGCCCGCCGGTAGCACCCGCACCCGCTACGTGTAGCAGCCCCGCTAGCACCCCAGACCTTCATCCACCTGCGGTGCAGCGGGTAGCACCCGCATCCCGCTGCACCGCCCCTCCGGGCAGTAAAGGCACTTCATGGCCACCGTGCTCACCACTACCGTCCTGCTCCTGCTGGCCGCTTTCACCTATGCGGGCCTGTGCTGGATCAGCCCGTTCGGCAACTGCCGCCGATGCCGGACCGGGAAACGGTGCCACCGCTGCCGGGGGACCGGCAAACGGCTGCGCACCGGCCGGCGCATCCACAACCACGCCCGCGCGATCCACCGCGCGGGCACCCGCCGAGAGGACCCGCATGCCCCACTCCTACTCCAAGAGCCAGATGGCCCGCCGCACCTGGCTCGCCGCCCGCGTCGCCAAGCAGGCGATGGCCGATGACGAGCTGAGCGCAGACAGCTGCGTCGACCCCGCGCTGCTCCGCGAGATCGAACGCATCGACCGGCGCGCACAAGAAGAGGGCAGCTACAAGGAGTACGCCGCGAAGCGGCAGCTCGAAGAGGCCCGCACCGCGGCGGCCACGGCGAAGGTCCGCCTCGATGCCGCCGCCCCGAAGGACAGGCACGCCGCCCGCATCGTCAGGAACGACGCCGAGGCGGCGCTGAAGCGCGCGCAGCGCGCCGCCCGCAAAGCCGGACTCTGAGAAAGGGAAAGATCATGCGCCGCTACGAGACCGAGGTCGACATCACGACCGGCGACGGCCAGCACGTGACCTACTCCGGCGACGGACTGGGGCCCGACGAGGCGAGCGGGGACAGCCTGCTCGACAGCGCCGAAGACGCCGCGCTCGCGCAGGAACCGGGAGGCAGCGTCACCGCCTCCCGTGTCCGCAGGGCCTGAGCGCTGCCCGATCCGCCGGAACCTGTACGCCCGGCGGTGAGGGGAGTGCATCAGTACTCCGCACCTGCGAAAGCGAGGACACCATGCCCGGCATCCACCACTCCGGTGACCACGACCTGGTCATCGAGGGGCCCATCGACCTGAGCGAACAGGACGACGGCAGGAGCAACGGCAAGAAGGAGACGCCCCGCAAGCACCGCGGTGCCACGGACGGCACCGGCAACTGCGGGATCATCGGCGACAACGTGACGATCACCGGCGCCGTGGCCATGGGCCAGAACACGCGCGTCAACGGCCGCCGCGGCAAGAGGAAGTGACGTGGCCAGGCGCAGCTTCAGGGCGGGCGACTACGTGATCTGCCCCGGTGGCCGGATCGCCCGCATCCGGCAGACCGACTGGCGCGACGGCGAGCAGATCGTGTACGTCGCCGACGGCAGCTATCCGGCCGGACGCGTGCTGCCGTACAAGCGCTGATGGCCGTCAAGCCGTGTCCGGAGCGCCAGTGCCCGCAGTGCTGGCTGCACGCCTACGACAAGTCCATCCACCGGGCGCTGAGGCCGGGTGAGGAATGCGGCCCGTGCCTGGATCACCTGGCCACCAACTGCCGCGGCTTCTACCGCAACCTGCCCTGAAAGGAAGTGCAGTGCACCACCCCCCGTTGCACCGCCGCCACGGCGCCCCGGTGCACCCGCCGCAGTACCTGGGCACCGACGAGCACGGCCAGCCTGTGTACGGCAGCCCGCCGGCGGCCCCCGTTGCAGGGGGCGTTGCACCGTTGCAGCCGATCGTCGCGCGGCCGTGGGCGGCGTACATCGCACTCGGTTCCCTGGCCGCCCTCGTGCTCGTCTTCGTCATGATCGGGCTGGCCGTCCTCGCCATCGCACTGGCCACTGCAACGGTCGCGCTGACGATCTGCACGATCGTGCTGCGGTCAATGTGGCGGGACTACCGGAAGGAGAAATGACCATGCCTGCAACCGCATTCGATCACGTGATCAGGCGTCACCGGAGCCTGCTCGCGACGATGCTCGACAAGAAGATCAAGAAGACCGCCACAGCGGCAGAGTTCATCGACCACGTCGATTCCGCCGTGCACTTCCTGAGCCTGAGCCCTCTCTGGTGCAACGACCGCGAAGCGATGCAGGCCGCGCACATGTACCTGTGTGACGCCCACCAGCTTGCCGACGACGACCCCGCCAGGGCGGTCCTGCTCGGCAAGGCCAGCGAATACCTGGACGGCCTGGACGAAGAGGACTTCCTCTGCTGAGCCGACTCACCCGCACCCGCGCCCCGTTGCCCACCGGCAGCGGGGCGCTCGTCATGGAAGACCCCGACGTGAAGACCAACCCACAGCCGCACGCACGGAAGGCGGCCGACTACAACCACCGCATCCGGCTGCGCCGCGGCCACCTCACCCACCGAGCCCGCGCGATCCGATCGGGCCCCGCTGTCCTGGCGCTGACCACCGCATGCGGCCACACCTACACCCTGGCCTCGGTCGCCGACATGAGTGTCGACGACGGCAGGCCCTGCTACGGCTGCTCCCTCGCCACGGGCAGCGGACACGACGACATCAAGGAGAACCGCACATGAGGTACCTGATCCACGCCGTGCTCTCGTTCTGGGTCGAATGCCCGCTGTGCGGGGCGCGATTCGGTAACGAGGCCGCCCTGACCGCCCACTACGGCGGGGCCCACCCGGACGGAAGGTGAGGACGTGCCGTTCATGACCAGCCCCGGTGGCTAAGGGCAAGCGCGCCACCGCCAACGAGATATCCGACGAGGCCCTGGCCAGGATCCGCGCCGACATCGCGCGGTGGCAGCCGGGGCTTTTCGCTGCCGAGGTGGACCAGCGGCCGGCCTGCCAGTGCGGACTGTCCGAGCACTACATCACCGGCAACCGCGGCTACACCCGCCACGGCATCCCGTCGCTGGAATGCCACCGGCACGGAAAGGAAGAGACATGACGATCAACACTGACCTGCTGCTTGAGATCAGGGAGCAGATCACCAGCCACCCCGAGACGCACGACCAGGACTCGTGGGGCGCGAAAACCGAGTGCGGCACCACCTACTGCATCGCAGGGTGGGCGGGAGTACTCACCCAGGGCGCCCTCGACTGGCGCGGCGAGGGGAAGTGGGAGGAGCGGCTCTGGTACGTCAATCACCAGGAGCCGCAGGACTACGCCCGCGACGTCATGGGCCTCGACTTGCGCGATGCGAACTGCCTCTTCCACGAGTACAGCAACGAAGCCGCCCTCCGGCGCCTCGACCAGCTGATCGAGAAGGGCAAGAACGCCGCATGAGCCGTCTGCCCACACAGCAGCGGCGCCGCAAGCGGCGCCTGCCCATCACCCCGCCCGGCAGCAGCAGCGCCGCACCCGCCGACGGGCGGCGCGCCTATTGCCCCGCCTGCGGGGAAGTGCAGCGCGACTACGGCAACTGGTCGGCGCTGCGCGACGGCGTCGTCATCCCGCACCTGCGCGAGATCGTCCCCGACACGGCACCGCGCTCGCGCTGGGCAGAGAAGACGACAGAGGTCCGGTGCGACGGCGGGCCCGTCGACCTCGTGAAGGACCGTGCGCCGTGAACCACGACACCCACCGGTGCCTGAAGGCGTGGGCCGGAGCCGATGAGATGTGCGTCCACGAGGCGTGCCGCCCCCAGAGGCTCATCTCCAGGGAGCTGAAGCCGATGCAACCCGTGACCCTGCCGCACTACACGGCGACGCTCACCGTCCAGCGGGACGACGCGGAAGGCGAACTGATCGTACGCGGCGTCGTCACCGGCACCGCAGCCGCCGTGACCACCGCCGTGTGCTCGCTGGCCGACGCGTTCAAGGAAGAGGAGGAGCGGTGACGACTCATACCCGGACACACGTGATCACCGGCTTCGCGAACCCGCACCTTGTGTGCGAACGGTGCAGCCAGCCCGTCACGGGCTGGCACAACAACGATCACTGTGGCTGCGACAGCACGTGGTGGAACGTTCCCTGCGGCCACGAGCGGGCCGGAGTCGCCAGCGTGTGCCCGTCGTGGGGCCCGGTGGACGGCTGCACCTGCCTCAGGGCGCTCGGGACCGTAGACCACCCGCTCCCCACCACCCCCGACGAACAGGACCCCCATGCCTGAGCACACACGCAGGCGCCGTAAGGCGCTACTGACCACCTCTTCCGGGGCCGCCTCGATGGCGGCCCTTCTGCTTTCAAAGATCTTCGAGGTCTACATCCGGGGTGAGGCAACGTGATCCACGCTGTCGTATTCACTCTCGTGTACATAGCGTCCGTCTTCTTCACAGCCTTCGCCATCGAGTTGTGGGCGCTGCTCCGTAAGCCCGAAACCAGGCGCAATTCATGACCGAACCTGCGAGCTGGGAAGGCGGCCACGCCCTGGTCGTCGAGCTGGGGGACTGCGACCTGTGGGGCCGCTGCCAGTGCGGCAAGAGCTTCGGCAACATCACGCCGGACAAGTCGCTCGACCGCTTCGCCGCACCGTGGGAGCGGCACGTCATGACGGAGGTGTCATGACCGACCGCGAAGGGCGCCTCACCCGCTACCTCGCAGCACAGCACCGCGAGCAGACGACCGGCTCGCCGGCCGCCCGCATGGAGCTGGCTGCCGCGGCGCGGGCGCTGGACGAGCACGGCGAGGACATACCGGAGGCGACGGCGTCGTGAGCTTCCCTCAGATCAACGCCACCGAGGACACCCGCGCTCTCGCGCTGAGGATGTTCGAGGGCAACGTGCCGTGCGTCATGTCGATGGCAGAGCCGTCGTGCCCCGAGACGGCTGCGTGGATCGCGTACTTCCAGCACCTGGCCGACACCGAGTGCGAGGGACAGCCGCCCATGCCGCTGTGCCCCGAGCACCGCCAGGCACTGGAACGGGCTGCGCATCCGTTCTGGCGGGCATGGCTCAACACCGACCCGGTCATCTGCGACATGTGCGGCCACGAGGTGGCTGTCAGCCGATTCGAGGCGATCAGGTGACCACAGACGGATCCCGCATTTGGCCCGTCCCGGCGCCGCCGCCCGATCCGGACGCCCCTGCGACGGCGCCGTGCCCTTGCGGGTGCGGAAAGGAGTTCCCCGTATGAGCGGCCCCTTCATCCGCCCCGACGCCCCCGAGCAGCCGCCCGGGGGCGTCCGCCGTTTCACGGCCGAACTCGCCACCAAGTGCGCGTGCGGCAACCGCATCAGGCCCGGCGACCAGGCCGGGCTGATCGATGACGAACCCGTCGCATCGTGCGGCGACTGCTGCGACGAAGCGGAGGACAACGACCGATGAGTGACCGAGTACTGCCGTGCCCGGTGAAGGTGTGCGGCTACGAGGAGTGGGTCTCGCCGGACGACGAGGACGCCTCGTTCTCCGAGCTGTGGAGCCACGTCGCGCGCAGACACCAGATCACCGGTGACGCGGGCGCCGTGCTGATGGCGACGGTGAAGACGGAGGAGCGGTGATCTTCCTGCGGCTGGTGGCCGCGTCCGTGCCCGTCTGCCCGTTCTGCAGCCGCGTCGAATGCATCTGCACATGAACGACGCCCTGAGCCTCGCGTGCTGCGCGCTCGGGGGCGGGGCGGCAGGCGCCGTGATCAACCAGCTCATCAGCCTGCCCCGCGGCCGTGGCCGTCGGCGCGGTGAACACCGGCCCATCTGGCGCCGGGCGCCCGCGCCGCCCGCAGAAGCCGAGACCGAGCAGCTGCCCCGCACCGAGACACCCGCGCCCCGCTGAGACGGGGTCCCTCCGCACGACCAACCCGCGATCACATCCCGAGGGGGAGTGATGACCATCATCCAGCCGGTCGACCTTGAACTGATCCACGCCGACGGACAGCTGACACAGCTGTCGGCCGTCCTCGAATACCGCGCCGGCGACCCGTACGCCGTCGTGCTGGACATCGCACAGCCTGATGGCAAGCACGTCGTGTGGGCCTTCGCCCGCGAACTGCTCGCCGACGGCATCAGCCACCCGGGCATCGTCGGCGAAGGAGACGTCCGGGTACAGCGCCACTCCAGCGGCGCCATCACCCTGCACCTGTCCAGCCCTGAGGGCCGGGCGGACTTCGCCATCGACGGCGAAGGCATAGACGCGCTGCTCAGCGCCAGCTACATGACCGTCCCCGAGGGCACCGAGACCGAGCACCTCGGGATAGGCGCAGGCCTCGCCGCACTGTTCGGAGAAGCCGCATGACACTGCAATTCGAGGACCCGCCCGCGAAGCGCCGGGCGCCGGACGACATGGATCACGCCGCCGTGGCTGCCGGACTGAGGGCAAGGCCCGGCGAATGGGCCCGGGTCAAGGCATACAAGGGCATCAGCGTGGCCAGCGGCACGGCACGGCGCATCCGGCAGGGCGAGACGTCCGCGTACCGCCCCGCCGGATCGTTCGACGCCACAGCCCGCACCGTTGACGGCGAGGCGCGGCTGTACGCGCGGTACGTGGGGGAGGGGCCCGATGCCTGAGGAGCGGACGCCGTACGGATTCGCAGTCCATGAACTCAACGAGACGCGCAAAGACCTGAACCAGCCGAACGGCCTCACCGCCGACCAGCTGATCGCGTCATGCGCGGTCCGCGCCGATCTCGCCATCGCCGCCGCCCTGCTGGACATCGCCGCCGCGGTCCGGGGCGACGGCGTAGGGAGGCAGACGTGAGTGCCCGTGACGAACTGCTGCGCCTGGGAATGCTCGACCCCGACGACCAGGAGTTCGTCAGCGCCGCCGACGCCTACCGCGACGAAGTGCGGCGCGAGGCGGCCGAGATCGTGCGCGCCGCGACGGTGCGCGAACCCGTCGACGACGCGGAGCGGTACCTGAACGCCGTCCTCGAAGACGTCGCGGCGAAGATCGAAGGGGGGCGGGGGTGAGCAAGCCCTACCGCATCCTCGTCACCGGCTCACGGGGCTGGCCGGACGCTGCTGTCGTCTGGCGGGCGCTCGCGGAGACCGTGCCCGCAGCCACGGCCAGCCGCGCGCTGGTCGTGGTGCACGGCGCATGCCCGACCGGAGCCGACGCGATGGCCGACAGGTGGGCTCGCGCCTACGGCGGCGTCGCCATCGATGCCCACCCCGCCAACTGGACGGTCAACGGCAGGCGGGCGGGCTTCATCCGCAACGCCCACATGGTCAGCCTCGGGGCGGACGTCTGCCTCGCGTTCATCAAGGACGGCAGCCGCGGCGCCTCGCACACCGCCGCGCTCGCCGAAGCGGCAGGCATACCGACACGGAGGTGGACGGCGTGAGCGAGGACCGCACCTACTCCTACGACGAAGACGACACGTACATCGACAGCGACGGTGACCCGCACACCCCGCAGAGCCACGACATCGACGGCGTGCCCTACAGCACGCCGGTGTGCGGCTGGGACGGCGAGAGCTGGCCGTGCGAGGCAGTGAGGGAGCAGACATGAACGCGATCACCGCATTCTGGCGCAACACGTGGTGGCACCTGCGCCACCCCGCCGCACCAGCAGGCGCCTCGCCGTACCAGGCGGAACGGCGCGTCGTCAGTCCGGACGAAGCCGAGGCGCTGGGGCTGGCCAGGCAGTCAGCCTGCGACGCGTCCGCCTCAGCCGGACTGCTGGGGAAGCAGATGACGTTCGGACCGTGCGTCCTGCGCGAAGGGCACCAGGGGCCTGTGCACCAAGCCGCTGACGGATCGTCATGGGAGACGCTGGATGACGCCGTCCCCGTCCCCAGGGACGCGCTGCGGGGCCTCGTGGAGGTGGCGCGGTACGTCGCTCACGGCGGGCCGGGCGACGTCATGAAGCCCTACCCCGACGCGACGGCGCGGCGCGCGCTCGCGGCGCTGGACGACGCGGGGCTGCTGGAACAGACCGGAGAAGGAGATCAATGAGGACCGTCAACAAGATCCTTCAACGGGTCGGCGTCATGATCGTTCCGTGCCCGCCCAGCGCCAAGATGCTGCGCGAGCACGCCAACACTTCGGAGTCGCACCACCCTTCGCGCGGCGGCAGCACCGTCAGGTGGATGCGCAAGGTCGCCCAGCTCATGGACGGCAGCGATGGATGAGGTCCGCCAGGTCGTCGTGCACCCCGTGGTGTGGGGCTCGCTCGAAGCGTGGCTCAAGTCGCGCGGCCTCGTACTGGTCAACATCGACAGCGTGCTGGACGGCGACGACATCCCGACGTACGTGATGCAACCCCTCGCGCTCGATCAGTTCAAGGAAGGGGATTCATGATCAAGAAAGGTCAGATCTGCAAGCACGCCGACCCGCGCGAGGACATCGTCATCCGCATCGAGCGCTTCAGCCCCGGCCGCAGTCACGCCTGGGTGGTGGACGCCCGCACCGGCAAGCGGGGGCGGTGGATCAGTCTCCGCTCGCTGCACGGGAGCGCGGTCACCAAGACCGGGCAGCCGCGGCGCAGCGGCTACGTGCTGCAGGACGAAGAGGACCCGTCCCGTGGATGACAACTTCAGCGTCCTGTTCTGGAAAGAGCTCACCGCCGCCCTCGGGGTCGACGTACAGATCCGCGCAGACGCCTACGGACAGCCCGACGTGCTGCTCGACCGCACCGCGATGGAACGCCTGCGCGACGCGGCCGGCGAGCTGGGCTGCCCCTCGGTGGCGGCAGGGATCCAGCAGCTGCTGGAAGAAGGAGGGCAACGGCGTGAATGACGACGAAGCAGAGGCCCGCGCGATCTGGCAGCGCCTCGCACAGGAACTCACCGCGCGCGGCTGGTACCTGAGCGTCGGGTGCGACAACGTCCAGATCTGCATCCCCGGCGAGGACGGAGCCGACACGGACCAGTACATCGAGGTGCTGGGATGAGCGCCTGGGCGGAGATCGTCTGCGCGGACAGCTCGCCCGAGTGGCTGGCCACGTGCAACAGGGCGCTGGCCGAAGTCCAGGCCGAGCAGCGGCGCAAGGACGCCGCGAAGATCCGGAAGCTGAAGGCGGTCGTCGGCCCGGCGGAAATGAAGCCCAGCGCCGTCAGAGAGGTCCTGGAATGGGCCGCCCAGGACGTCGCCCCGGGGGAGCGGCCATGACCCCGCAGCAGGCCGCGGAGATGTGGGCGGCCACCATCCGCGAGGCGATCCGGGGCGCCGAAGAGGCGGGCATGGTCGTCGACTTCATCAGCGGCAGCCGCACGCGGCTGATCGTCGGCGCGCCCGGCGGGGAACTGCAGGACGCCGCCACCGTCTGGCCAGCCAGAAAGCAGCAGGAGGAAGGCGATGAAGAGTAAAGATTCAGCCGAGGGCACCTGCCCCCGCTGCCGCAAGTCGGTCCCCCTGGAGTCCTTCCGGGGGGACCTTGTTCTGTCGCTCCATCACGTCGTGCTGCCCGGCCACGGCTACGGCCTCACGTCGTGCCGCGGCACCGGCGCGGCATCCGCGGGCGCCCTGGACGACGGCGAGGACTGGTCATGGGTGCAGACGGCGGGCACCGGCCCCGGCGCGGAAGCGGGGGAGGCCGTCACGCAGACCGCGCCCCCGCAGACGGAGGCCGTGCCCGGCACCGCGCCCTGCCCCGCCCGGCGCGGCGTCTGTGTGTGCACCGCACCGCAGTGCGGCGGCGCGCACCGCTGCTTCTGCGGCAGCTCCTGGACGGGAGTGCGGATATGACCGGCTGCCCGCGCTGCGCCGCGCCCTGCGAGACCGTCATGACCCGGCAGGGGCCGCGGCTGGAAGAACACGAAGCACCGCTCTTCTCCGGCGCCGCACGCTGGTACCGCTGCCCCGGGTCATGGACCCCCGCACCCAGGGGCGCCGTGCTGCCCCGGCAGGGAGGGTGAGCATGGGCACACCGCGGCAGACCGTGTGCGGGGCGGGTGAGCACGACCTGACCGACCCCGCCAACGTGGCACAAACCCAACGCCGGAACGGCACCACCTCCCGGTACTGCAGGCCGTGCGCGAGCCGGCGCCGGGCCGCATACCGGCGCACCGACGCCCGGCCCGGCCCGCCGGTGCGGGCGAAGAAGCCGCGCCCGGCCACCCGCCGGGACCTGGCCGTCCTGCAGATGCACGCCGACGGCCTGACCGTGGAGGAGATCGCGGAAGAGAAGTGGACGGCCTGCGAGACCGTCCGGGGCTGCCTGGCACGCACACGGCGGCGCTACGGCGTGCACAGCACGGCCGCGGCCGTCGCCGCGGCACTGGTGCGCAGGGACATCCGGCCGGTACGCAGGAGCAGGCAGCCCCTGCCGGAGTCCTGCGAGGTCACGCAGGGCCATGCCCGGTCCCTGCTGCGGCTCCTGGGGGGCGAGCGGACACCCTTGCTGCCGCGCGGAGTGGCCTACGAGCGCATGCTGGACGACTGCTTCGCATTCAGCGCGCCGCACGCCGTCAGCGTCCTGTACAGGGCGGGGATCATCACGCCCGGCGACATCGAGTCTCTCCTGAAAGCAGCGGTATGAGATCACCCGCTGCACAGCCCGACGACAGCAGGAAAGAGGCGCGTGCCCGTGGAGACCGGCGAAACGCAGCAGGGAATCGACTTCTACACCCTTGCGGCGATCTTCCGGGGGCTGGCCCCGGAAGCAAAGCGGGCCGTGCTCCTGGGAATCAACCGGTCACAGGCACAGGAATTCGCCCGCATCGCCACAGGAACCGATCTGCTGGCCGGCCTTCCCGACCCCGACCGTGAACGCCGCATAGAAGGAGAGATAGCCAACCGGGAGGATATGGAAGAAGCCTCCCGGCGGTTCCTGGAAAGGCAGAAGCGCCTTCTCACCTCCCCCGACGGAATGGCCGCCCTTGCCGAGGAGTTCGCCCGCGACGTGCTGACCACCGACCAGCTTGACGACATTCCCGAACCCGAGCCGATCATTTCCGACTATCTCGACAAAGGCACCCTCGTGCGGATCTTCGGGCCGCCCAAGAGCCTCAAGAGCTTCATCGCCCTGTCCATGGCCGGCTCCGTCGCCGGAGGCCTCAGATGGTTCGGCTACCGCACCGAGAAGGCCCGCGTCCTCTACGTCGTCGCCGAGGGCGTGCGGGGCACCAAGCGCAGAGTGCGGGCGTGGGAGGAGGAGAACGGCCAGAGCATCGAAGTGCGGTTCTACCCCCGGGCCGTCCAGATCGGCGACCCCGACCAGCAGCGGCGCCTCATCGCCTACGCCCGCACCTACGGATACGCGTTCATCATCTTCGACACGCAGGCACGGTGCACCGTTGGCGTGAAGGAGAACGACAACACCGAGATGGGCCAGGTCATCGCCGCGCTGGACGCCCTCAAGGAGTCCACCGGCGCCTGCGTGATGCTGGTACACCACTCCGGGACCGAGGGCGGCAGAGGCCGCGGCGCGACCGCCTGGGACGGCGCCGTCGACGCCGAGTTCGAGGTACGGCGCGACGAGCACAGCATGCGCGTCACACTTGTGAGCCGCTTCCAGAAGGACATCGCCGAGGCGCCGGAGCTTCTCCTGGAAGGTCACACAGTGGGCGACTCCGTCGCGTTCCGCATCCAGGGCGATGCCCTGCCCGTCGCCGTAGAGATCATCGTGACCGGCAAGCAGCAGTTCGTGCTGAGGGCGATCTCCGAGTTCGGCGAAGTCGGAGTGTCCGTCAGCGGCATCGCGACAGCGCTCGGACTGGAAGCGAAGGAACGCGGCAAGTGCGGAACGCACGTGAGCGCGATCCTTCGCAAGGAGCTGATCAAAAAGGTTCCGGGGACGGCCCGCTACGAGATCACTTACGAGGGCCGGCGACAGCTTGAGGCCGTCGACAGGGCAGCGGCGGCGCAGCGTCCCGAACACGTCCAGGACATGATCGAAGAGGCGGAATAGCGCAAGGCTCTGACCTGCGGTTTTAAAAACCCGTCGCTATCGGTCGTGTGCTCTGACCTGCGGCGTCGCTATTCGTCGCTATTTTTCAAGATCATGTCGTGCTTTGGTCGCTACCGCCCGTCGCTACCGTCGCTATTCCGTCGTGGATCGGTCGCTACCTCTGACCTGGGGCGTCGTGTTTTCGTCGCTACCCCTTCTTTAAATCCCATGATCGTGTCGCTAGTCGCTGGGGGGTCTAGGAACTAGCCCCCACTAGCGACGCATGCGACAACACAAGATCAAAAGACAAGAAAGGATCACTGCCACGGCTGAGCAGAGCCCGCTGGACACAGAGATCAAACTGGCCGCCTGCAGCCGCTGCGGCGGCTGCGTCTTCGTCTGCCGGGTCTCAGGGCGTGAGGCGGTGGCGGACACCCAGCCGCTGGACGCAGAGAGCTACCGGGCCGCCCTGATCGCCGGACGGCCCGCCTACGACGTCATCGCGGGCCGCCTCAGGCCGCGCACCGCGAGTGTCAGCGCGAGAGCGTGCGACATCGTCGCCGCTCATGCCTGCGGCGCCGGTGCCGACGCTCCGCAGCCGTCCCGCCCGGCCAGGAGCTGGCCGCACCGCTGCCGTACGTGCCGCCGCCTCATCGGGGGCGGCGAGGCGTACTGGGCGATCGACCACGACAGCTTCCACTGGGCGGTTCACGACGTGTGCCCCGGGGCGTAGATGCCCCGTGCGCGCCGCTGTGCGCCTTTCTGACGCCCTTCGGGCCCCGGAGCGGTATCCGGGGCGACCCAGAGACCTTCTGCGGCCCCTGAGGGGCCGCTCCTTCATGATCAGGAAGAGGAACCATGCTGGACGTCTGGAAGCTGATCGAGCTGCTGCACACCTCGCGGCACCCCGGACGGGCGGAAGTGACGGTCACCCAGTGCCCGTTCCACGACCCGAAGGCTTTCGAGGCCGAAGCGCGGCGCATCACCCGCCTGGCCCGGCTGGGCATAGGGCGGCGCTCATGATCTGCCGCGAATGCGCGTGGGGCGCCGACCATCCCGAGGCGCAGCGCGAGTTCCCCCACCTCGGGCATGGCGCCTGCCCCGGCTGCGACTGCCAGCACGGCGCCGGCCGCCCCCACGACTACTCCGGCGGCAGCGATGGCGAGTGACGCCGAGTTCATCGCCGGCCTCGTATCCCAGCTCGTCGCCGGCTGGGAAGAGCGGATCGAATTCCAGGTGCCGATCACACAGCATGTGACGCTGTGCCAGGTATGGAGATCGGCCATGCCGCCCGCCAGGCGCAGGCATCACGAATGCGGATGCCCGGTCCACTTCGAGGCGCGGGCGCAGACCATGCAATTGCCGCCGCTTCTCGATCAGTTGCAGGAAGCGGTGGCCGAGCCGGTGTCGAAAGCGGGTGGCGAGGGCATCGGGGCCATCGGCAAGCCGCATTCCAATCCACCCGGTAATGGCGAGGCGCTCGCGCTGCTGCTGACGATCGGGGCGGATGCGCACAGGCATTACGCGGCCCTGCGCCAGGTGCTCTATCCGGATCACGGTGAGCGGAAAGGCGTCGGCGTGGTCAGTGCTCTGCGTGCCATTCCCGACTGGTGCGCAATGGCGTCGGAGAGCGGATACGACGATCTCGTCTACGAGATCAAGGAGGAGCTGCGCAAGCGGGTGCGCACGGCGCGGATCGTTCTCGGCTACGACTCGCCGATGGCGATGATCAAGGACACGGTCTGCGGCGGCTGCGGGGGAGCACTGATCGTCGCTGACGATGCGTCAACAGACGTGCGGTGCATCGGGACACCCGACGCGGCGCCGTGCGGGACGAAGTACTTCAGGTGGCAGTGGATCGATCTGCTCGAAGGGGAAGGGGCGTAATGGAACCCATTCATGTGTCGAAGGGCGAGGCCCGCGAAGGGTACATGTACAGCGCGGGAGGTGTCGGCGTGCGCAAGGATCTCGTCGAAGCAGTCCTCGCATCGTGGGCGATCATCAGCCCGACCGGCGATCCGGTGCTGGCACTGCGGTACGTCGGGGACGGGGCGGTCAATTCAGTCGACAACATCGCGCGGATGGCTGCCCTGGCGGTCGCCGAGGCCATTGTTCACCTGGAGAACCGATGACACAGACGATCAAGCACGCGGCGGCGGGCAAGGCCATGAACCTGGACGAGATCGAGGCCTTCTGCCGCCAGGTCCGCGCAGCCGGGGCGGCGGGCATTGCTTCACCGAAGGCGCGGATCACCTTCGGCGGAAAGCTCCGGAGCATGGAGATTGCTGTGGACGACGAGGCCGTGAGGGACGGGGCTCAGTGACCGCCGAACTGGTCGCGTTCCTGCGGGCGCGGTACGACGAGGAGGCGGCGCTGGCCGAGAAGGCGGGCGGCGATACGTGGCGGTACGACGTGTTCGACCGCAGCGGCGGCGTGGTGTTCGCCTCCGGTGAGCGGCCGGTTGTCGAGTTCGGCTTCGAGCCGGAGCGGATGCACGCACAGGATCGGGCAGCTGCGACCTTCCATCAGGCCGACCACATCGCCCGCCATGATCCCGCCCGCGTCCTCAGGGACGTCGAGGCGAAGCGGGAGACCCTACGGGAGCTGGAGCAGGCTGAGTTCACGCTGAGTAAGTCCGAGCCGGGAACACCGCCTTACGACATCATGACCGGCGCGGTGAACACGCTGCGGCGGGTCGCGCGGCGCGATGCCGCCGCCTACGACGATCACCCGGACTTCCGTGAGGAGTTCCGGCCGTGAACGCCTGGCGCCAGTACTGGCATTGCTACGGCGTCGGGTACGGGATCTTCCAGGCGTTCATGGTCACCGTGTGGATCGCGAGCGGCATCGGCATGGTCGGCGGCATCGCGTGGATGTGGTGGGAGGCGCTGTGACCCGGATCATCCTGGGCGTGACCAGATGAGAGGAGTGGGGTTGTGAGTGACCCGGATTACATCGTCATCCGTCCTGCGGAAGACCTGCCTGTCGCTGTGCCGCCGCGCTTGAACGGCTGGTGGTATGACCGGGCTTCCTTCCCTGAGGCGGCGCCCGGGGCGGGATATGACGCTGTTGCGCGCTATGGCGGTTACGTGGCCGTAGCGACTGGTCGCTTCGAGGTCCGCGACTACGACGGCGCGGTAGCCGAGATCTTCGAGATCCGCCCGTGATCCTCGCCGACACCGAGGCCGCCTGCCTGTACTGGGGCTGCTCGCGCCGTGTCCTGTTCAAGTGGGCGAGCGAGGGCCGTCTGGTGCGCCACGGCACCGCGGCGCGGAGGCTGTGGGACCTGGGCGCCATGGGACCGCGGGAGCCGGGAAAGCCGCTTCCGGAGCCGCCGCCGAAGCGCGAAGCGAGACGGGGTGATTGCATGTAGGCGTTTGCTGGTGCACTATCGAGGCGTACCAGGCATGCCCATGAGAGCGCCTGAGTGCCGATCAGGGCCCGCCGCGTGCGGGCCTTTTTGCTGCGCGCCGCTCCCGATGAGCGGCTGCGCCATTCACTCGACGCGCAGCTGAATGCGCGGATACAGCGGCTCCCTGGCGGGGCCGCTTCCTCATGCCCGCACTTAGGCGGGTGGTCTGAGCAGGGGCGGACCCGACACCCATCGGAGATCAACTCACATGGGGCACGACCGCAACAAGCACAGAAAGACCAAGGGCGCCCGGACCAAGCGCGCCTTTGCCACGACGGGCGTCAGTGCTCTCGTCGGAACGGGTCTCACGGTTACCGCGGCAGGCACGGCAGACGCCGCCTCGGTCAGCGCGTGGGACCGCGTTGCCAAGTGCGAATCAGGCAACAACTGGAGGATCAATACCGGCAACGGCTTCTACGGCGGGCTGCAGTTCACCGCGTCGACCTGGCGCGCGTATGGCGGCGGCACCTTCGCCAGCCGCGCCGACCTCGCCACCAAGGCGCAGCAGATCCAGATCGCGGAGAAGGTTCTCCGGGCGCAGGGACCCGGAGCGTGGCCGGTGTGCAGCGTGAAGGCGGGCCTCACCAGGGGCGGCGCCAAGCCGTACGCGGCGGCGCCCAGGAAGGCGCCCGCCAGGCCGAAGGCGGCCGTCAGCGGCACCGCAGCCAAGGCTGTTGCGTACGCCCTGGCGCAGCGCGGCAAGCCGTACATCTACGGGGCCACCGGCCCCAATGCCTACGACTGCTCCGGCCTCACGCAGGCGGCGTGGCGTGCGGCGGGGGTATCGATCCCGCGTACGTCTCAGGCTCAGCTGGCCGGACTTGGGCGGGTCGCACCGTCCCAGGTGCGGGCCGGCGACATCGTGGTCTACCGCGGCGGTGGGCACGTGGCCCTGTACATCGGGGGCGGCAAGATCATAGAGGCCTCCCGTCCTGGCGCACCTGTCCGCATCGCGCCCTGGCGCAGCGGCTGGTACGCCAGCGCCTTCACTGCCGTCGTACGGCCCGCAGGCTCGACACCGGGGGGCCCGGTACACAGGGCCGCCCCCGTCACGCCGAAGAGGCAGGGCGTGCCCAGCGGACAGAGGGCGGTACCCGCGGACAGGGCGGTGCCTGAGTCCAGGGGCGGCGCCCCGCGCCACGGGGTGGCACCCCGCACGGGCAGGGTGCCCACGACGTGGGGTGGCAAGGTCTACAAGGTCAGGCGTGGTGACTGCCTCTACCGCATCGCACAGCAGCACAACGTGCGCGGTGGATGGCAGGCGCTGTACGCAGGCAACACCAAGGTTGTCGGCGGTAACCCGCACCTGATCCACCCGGGCCAGGTACTGCACCTGTCCAGGTAGACGAGCATCATGCCCTGCTGTACCCGCCTCGCTTGTGCTGCCTGATGCACCCTCACCGGCACGGTGTGCCCCCACTCTTGGAGGTGCACCGTGCCGGTGACCAGGTGCGCCGGCCGTAGTGGCAGCCGATGGCGAGCTGCGGTCGCACAGCTCAAGCGCGAGTCAGTGCCGATCTGTCACCTGTGTGGTCAGCCGATCGACACGGCACTGCACTACCTCGACCCGATGGCATGGCAAGCGGATCACGAGCCGCCGATCGCGGTGCTGATCGCTCGCGGTGATGATCCCGATGATGTGCAGTGGCTCAAGCCCTCGCACCGCCTGTGCAACCAGCGCAAAGGATCAGGCGAGGCCAGGCGGCCAGTGACCGCCTCGCGGCGCTGGTAGTGCATAACCCCTGCATAGACATGCTGAATAGATGATGTATGGATATGCATTGGCGCTGCTTCTCGATCTCCTCGGTGACCGGTGGGGGAGATCGACGATATTGGAATAGGGGAGATCGTTGATCGCGATATGGATCAATGGGGATCGCCTTTGCGATATCAAATAGGGGGGTGGGTATTTGCTGCAAAAGATTTTCTCGGTGACCCCAAATGCCCCTGTCTCCCGGTTAACCCTCTATCGGAATCTCCGCAAACCCGCAGGTCAGAGGCGTGATCGTTTACTGTTGATCTGACGGTGTGTCAATTAGGCGAAGATCGCCAACGAAATTGCAGGTCAGGACTTGATCGATTCCTGGGGTGGCTTCACCCCCACGAAGATCGCCTTGTGCTGCAAATTTGCTTGTCCTTGATCGCGTTTCACTGGGTGACTGATCGTCAAGTGCAGCCAGTCGTAGATCAGTTCGTGATTGCGTCGTGGATCAAGTGCATAACGGGCTGCATAGATCGCATCGCGTTTATGCATCGCCATCCGCCGCCGCTGCATAGATTCCGTGGGGGTATGCATGGCTGACGTCGTCATCCCCGTCTACTTCCAGGACCCGGACGCCGTCCTGGACTGGATATGGGACTGGTCGGAGTGGCTCGCCCCAGGCGAGACGATCTCCACGTCGGGTTTCGTCGTGTCCGCCGGGCTCGACCTCGGGGCCACCTCCAGCACCCTGTCGAGTGCGACCGCGTGGCTCTCCGGCGGCACCCCTGGGACCCCGTACCTGGTCACCAATCACATCGTGACTTCCGCGGGCCGGGCCGACGACAGGTCTATGACGCTCCGGATCAAGAACCGCTGATGGCCCTATATATCGTGATCGGCCCGCCCGCCGCGGGCAAGTCGACCTGGGTCAACGAGCGCGCCGTGCCCGGCGACATCGTCATCGACTACGACCGGATCGCCAATGCTCTGACGTCGATCCATGCCACTCCGCACGGCCACAAGCGCCCGCTCGCCAGCGTCGCCTTCAGGGCCCGCGAGGGTGCGATCACCGAGGCGCTGCGCCACGTGAAGGACCACGACGTCTACGTGATCCACTCGGTGCCGAAACCGACGATCATGGACCGCTACCGCAAACACGGCGCAGAGGTCGTGACGGTCGACCCGGGCCGCGACGTCGTCGAAGCCCGCTGCCGAGCCGAGCGCCCCGAGAACTACATGGACGGTGTGAAGCGCTGGTACGGCTCTGGCCTGCGTAAACGTCCGGCGTTGCGTCCGGAGCCACCACAGACTGAAGCGCCGCAGGGCGCGTTGCCGCGGCCGGCCACCGGCTCCCGCGCATGGTGAAGGGAAACCAGGATGGCCGTCCAGCTTGCTACTGCAACCGTCAATGCGATGGCGGACGCCGTCGATGCCCTGATCAACGCTTCCGGCGCGGGGACCATCAAGGTCTACTCGGGCACCCAGCCCGCCAACGCCAATGCGTCGATCACCGGCACGCTGCTCGCCACGTTCACCCTGGACAACCCCGCCTACGGCAACGCGAGCGCGGGCGTGATCACGCTGTCCGGCACGCCGCTGTCGACGACCGGCGTCGCCGCGGGAACCGCCTCGCACTTCCGCTGCGCGAGCGGCACCCCGGGCACGGTCTTCGACGGCAGCGTCACCGCGACGGGTGGCGGCGGCCAGTTGCAGCTCAACTCGACTTCGATCTCCGTCGGCGTCACGGTGCAGATCACTTCCGGCACGTTCACGATGCCAGCCTCTTGACCTGCACTGATACGGGAGCCGTCGTATGGGCCTTGTTCAGTCGAAACAGAATTCCGGCGCCACGGGGACGCTGACCGTCACGCTGGACGGCGCGACCACAGCCGGGAACGCCCTGGTTGTGCTGGTCGCCGCATCGGGGACCAGTGTCAACCCGACGGCGATCACGATGACGCTCGGGGGTGTCGTCGACAACTTCGCGCAGGCCTCGACTTTCGGGTCGGACTCGGATGCGGGTATCGGCGTCACCTGGCTGGACCTGAACTGTGCGGGCGGCCAGACGGCGGTCGCCATCACGGCGACGGGCGGGTCGGGCACGCTCGCGCTGATGGCGACGGTCTACGAATGGCAGGGGCTGGCCGCTTCCGGAGTGCTGGACAAGACGGCGAACTCGGTCTCCGGCGGGTCCACTTCCTGGACGTCCACGGCGACCGCCGCCACGACGCAGGCCGATGAGCTGTGGGTCGGTGCGGTGTTCACGACGGACTCCAGTGCCGGAACGATCACGGGTCCTGGCGCGCCGTGGACGAACCTGCCGCAGGTCAGCCAGGCACAGGGGTCCTTCGCCGACCGGTGGATGTCGGGCTATCAGCAGGTCGCCGCCACCGGCGCCGCTGCCTACGCGGGGACGGTCACGCCATCGAGCCAGTGGATCGCCAAGGTCGTCACGCTCAAGTTGGCTGCTGCCCCCTCGCTTCCGCCCCGCAAGACCCAGACCGGCACGGCGGTGCGCCGTGCCTCTACGTGGTGAGGGGACGTCATGGCCGCTCTTGAGCCCAACAGGTATCCGCTGATGTGGATGAATGGCGAGTCGGACCGCGTGGCGCTGTACGCCCTGCGGGACATCACTGCCTCCGACACGGTGGACGTCGTCCAGCAGTTCACCGTCATCAAGCGGGCGGTGCTGATGGGCACCACGGTGGCGGCGGCGGTCGGCGCCAGCATTTCGGGCACGACGGTTACGGTGCCCGCCGGCGCGAACAGGGACGGCGCGTATCTGCTGGTCTACGGCGTGGCCGGTGTCGCATGACGCTGTACGTCGCCTACAACTGCGCGATCGACGCGACGACGGGTGTCATGGCGGGCACCAGCTACACGACCGGCGCGAAGTGCGCGGTACAGCTGGCCACACCGTCCACGATCAGTGTCCGCGTCGTGGAGTGGGGCGTGTCCTTCAGCGGCACTGCGGCGGGGTCGCCTGCCGTGGTCACGCTGGCGCAGGCCAGCGCCGCGACCACCTCGCTCACCGCGCACAGCACGTCCACGGTCATGCCGGTCGGCGACAACGCGAAGGCGTCCAGCCTGACTATGGGCACCGGGTCCACCGGCTACGGCGCCGCGACCATCATCACGAACACGACCGAGCGGCAGGTCGCGGGCGCCCTGGTGGCGCCGACGACGCAGTACGAGAAGCAGTGGCCGCTGGGCCGCGAGCCGGTGATCCTGCCGTCGAAATACCTGCAACTGCGCATCAACACCGCCGCGACGCTGACGGCCATTGCGTACGTCGTCTTCGAGGAGTGCTGACCGAGGCGGTGTGATCCATGGCCCGTCTCGGTCGCGGACATCCCGCAGGCGCGTACGTCACCGTGGTCCGCCAGGGCGACGCTGCTGTCCCTTCGACGGGTCCGCTCGATGTCACTGCCCCGTCGGCCACGGCCGACATCGCCGCGGCGCTCACGGTGGCGGGCACCGTGGTGGTGTCGGCTCCGTCCGTGGCGGTGGCGGCGTCCGGCGCGCTGACGGTTTCGGGTGCGGCCGATGCCGGGGCACCTTCCGCGGTGGCCGCCGCATCGGCGGCTGTCGTAGCTGCCGGCTCTCTGGCGAGTGCCGCCCCTGCGGCGCTGATGGCCCTGTCCGGCGATGTGGCCGTCGTGGGCGCGCTGGGTCCTCTCGCGCCGTCCGCCGCGGTAGGCATGGCCGGCTCGCTGACGGTGGCCGGCGCGGCTGACGTCCTGGCTGCCGCGCCCGCTGTCCTGCTGGCGGGTGAACTGCCCTACGCGATGCGCGTGGTTGCCCCGACGCCCGACGTTTTCATGGTGGGCGGTCCCACCGACCTGGTGGATGTGAGCGCCCCGCAGCCTCTGGCCGACATGTCCGGCGAGGTGACCGCGGCAGGCGGCGTGGACACCGCCGTATCTGCTCCCACGTCCGCCATGACGGGCTCCGTCACGGTGTCGGGGACAGCCGACGCTGTCGCGCCCCCGGCCGCGGCGACCGTCACCGCCACGCTCACCGTGGCGGGTACGTCGGGCGTCGTCGCCCCTGTTCCGTTTCCGGACCTGGTAGCTGCCACATCCATCCCGGGCGCGCTGGGGGCGACGGCGCCCGCACCCACCGCTACGGCGCTCGCCACGGTGACGGTCGGCGCCGCTCTGGCGGTGACCGCGCCATCCGCCGCATCTGCCCTCGCCGGCGCTGTGCGGGCGAGTGGGCCGCTGGCCGCCACCGCGCCGTCGGTGAGCGTGTCGGCCGCCGGACTGGTGGCCTCGCCGGGCGCGATGGTGGCGACGGCGCCGTCCGTGACGGCCGCGCTGGCCGGCTCGGTACTCATTCCCGGCACGCTCGCGGTGCTCGCGCCGCTGCCCGTCGCTCTCACGTTTGTCGAGACCGCAGTCACCGGCCCCCGTGTCATAACGGTGGCCCCGGAGCCCCGCACCCTGCACGTGCCCCTGGAACGGCGCACCGTCCAGGTGGCGGCAGAGCCCCGCACACTGACCCCCGCCCCCGAGGTCCGCACGATCTTGATCGAGCCGGTGCCGCGAACTCTGGAAGTGGCGGGTGACTTCGGGTGAGCGACTTCCGCGAGGCCATCTCCAAGGGCGACAAGCGCGCGCAGCTCGAAGCGATACGCGACCGGCTTGCCGCGGAGATCAGCGGTGAGTCGGAGTGCTGCGACTGCGGCAAGGTGCGCCGGTCATCCGGCGCCGAGACGGCGGCCCTGGCGCTGCGGCTGGTCAAAGTCCTCGAAGCGCTCGAAGGCATCCCCGACAGCGCGACGGTGTCCCGGGTCGATGAGCTGATGGCGCGCCGCACCGGTGGCACACCGGCGGCGGCGCGGCGTCAGGGCGGCAGGCGCAGGGGCAGCGGGGGATGAGCGGCCTCGTCATACCGGGGCGCGGCGACCAGGCCCCCCGGATCCTCAGTGCGCCGCCGCGCGTGACCACTGCGGGCGCCGATGTCGCGGAGCTTGCGGAGATCGCCGGGCTCACCCTGGACCCCTGGCAGCGCCGTGTGCTGGACGAATCGCTCGGTCAGCGGGCCGACGGGACGTGGTCCGCGTTCGAGGTGGGGCTGATCGTCGGCCGACAGAACGGCAAGGGCGTCGTCCTCGAAGCCCGCGAGCTGGCCAGTCTGTACCTGCTGGACGAAGAGCTGTGCATCCACAGCGCGCACCTCTTCGACACGAGCCTCGAAGCGTTCAAGCGGATCCTCGGACTCATCGAGAACACTCCTGATCTCGACCGCATGGTGAAGCGCGTATCGCGCTCCCACGGCGAAGAGGGCATCGAGGTCTTCCGTGACGGCGCCCTGCGCCGCCTCCGGTTCAGGAGCCGCACGGCCGGCGGCGGGCGCGGGTTCTCCTGCGACTGCCTTGTGCTGGACGAAGCCATGATCCTCACGGACCGGGCGGTCGGCGCGATCCTGCCGACGCTGTCCGCCGTCCCGGACCCGCAAGTCTGGTACACGGGGTCGTCCGGCACCAAGGAGTCGACCGCGCTCGGTCGCGTCCGTACCCGCGGCATCGCGGGCTCCGACCCTCGCTTGTGCTACTTGGAATGGTCCATAGACCCCTGCTCACAGTTCTGTCCTCCCACGTGCGAGGACCACGACGCGCAGGGCTTCAGGGCTGACCCCCGCTGGCCGCAGGAAGAGTACGACCGGCAGCTGTCCCGCCTGTACGCGAGCTACCCCAAGGCCAATCCGGGCTTCGGGATCCGCATCGGTGGCATCAGGTCTCCAGAGCGCTCCATCGAGCACATCGAGGCAGAGCGCCGCAGCATGTCCGCTGAGGAGTTCGGGCGCGAGCGTCTCGGCGTCGGGGACTGGCCGGTCGAGGGCGAGTCGTGGCGCGTCATCGGCGAGGCGTACTGGAAGGCGTGCGTCGACCCGGCGAGCGAGCCCGTCGGAGATCTGTCCTTCGGGGTCGATCTGTCGCCGGACCGCAAGAGCGGGTGCATCGTCGTCGCCGGGATGAACCCCGACGGGCTCACCCACGTAGAGATCACGACGCCGGATGAAGCGACGCTCGATCACCGCCCCGGTGACCGGTGGATCGTGCCGCGCATCGCCGATCTGGTGGCCCGCTGGAAGCCGAAGGCTGTCGTCATCAACCGTGCCGGCCAGGCGGGCGCGCTGATACCGGCGCTCGAAGCGAAGGGCATCGAGGTCATCCACCCGACGGCCCGCGAATTCGCGCAGGCCTGCGGTAGTTTCGGCAGCGCCGTCGTCCCGATGCGCGGCAATCACCCCACTCTCGTGCACCTCGACCAGGTGCCGCTGTCCTCTGCGGTGGCGGGCGCCGACAAACGCGTCGTGGCTGATCTGTGGGCCTGGGACCAGCGGGGGGCGGCCATCGACATCTCACCTCTCCAGGCCGCGACGCTCGCGGTCTGGGGTCTGCAGCAGAGCGCCAGGAAGCCACCCGTCGAAGCAGGTTGCGCATGGGGGTGACGGATGGCCTGGTGGAAGAAGCTCATCCCCTGGGGACGTAACAGGAAGTCCTTCAGCCAGCCCGACTTCTGGTCGATGGACGCGGCCCCGTTCTTCATGGGCAGCACCGCCGACAAGGAGCGGATCGAGACTGACTTCGAGGGCTACGTCGAAGGTGCCTTCAAGCGCAACGGGCCGATCTTCAGTTGCGTCATGGCGCGGCAGATGGTTTTCAGCGAAGCCCGGTTCCAGTTCCGGCAGTTCAAGAACGGGCGTCCGCAGGATCTGTTCGGGTCCGGCGAGCTGGCGCTGCTCGAACGCCCCTGGGAGTCCGGCACGACCGGCGAGCTGCTCGCGCGCATGGAGCAGGACGCTTCACTCGCGGGCAACTCGTACTGGACGAAGTGCGACGACCAGGGGCGCTTCGGCAGCTCTGCGAGCGGCCCCGGGCTCAGGCTGGCGCGACTGCGCCCGGACTGGGTGTCGATGGTCATCGGCTCTCACAGCGGCGATCTGTACGCGGCGGACGCGCGGGTCATCGGGTTCCTCTACGAGCCGCGGCAGTTCGGTGTCATGGCATCGGGGGCGCCGAATACGTCCGGCGGCTCAGTGCTGCTGCTGCCGCACGAGGTCGCCCACTACAGCCCGATCCCCGACCCGGCGGCGCGCTTCCGCGGCATGTCCTGGATCACTCCGGTGATCAGGGAGATCGAGGCGGACACTGCGGCGACCGTCCACAAGAAGACGTTCTTCGAGCATGCGGCCGTGCCGAACATGGTGGTGCGCTTCGACAAGGATGTGCAGAAGGAGCAGTTCGACTCCTTCGTCAAAGCCTTCAAGGCAGGGCACCAGGGTGCTTTCAACGCGTACAAGACGCTCTTCCTCCAGGGCGGCGCCGACGTCACTCCGCTGACCCATGACTTCCGGCAGCTGGACTTCACATCGACCGTCGGCAAGGGCGAGGCGCGCATTGCGAGCGCGGCCGGGGTGCCTCCGTCGTGGGTCGGCTTCTCCGAGGGCCTGTCGGGGTCAGCGCTGAACACGAACAACTTCGCTGCTTCGAGGCGCCGGTTCGCGGATGGCACGATGCGCCCGCTGTGGCGGATGGCTGCCTCCAGCCTCGAAAACCTCGTGTCGCCGCCGGGTGGCGCAAGCCTCTGGTACGACGACCGGGACATCGCCTTTCTGCGCGAGGATTCGCGGGACCGGGCGGACATCCTGCGTGTCCAGGCGAACACCATCGATTCGCTTATCAAGGCGGGCTTCGAGCCGGACGCGGCGGTAAGGGCAATTCTTGCCGAGGACGTCTCCCAGCTGGTCGGCCAGCACACGGGTCTGGTGTCCGTGCAGATGCAGCCGCCCGCGAGTCTCGAACCTCCGGCACTCGAAGGGCCGCCTGCACCCCCTGAATTGCCACCCGCACCGACCGACCAATCCGGCACGCCGGGAGGCGACAGCAATGGAACGTAAGAGCCTGCCCGGCGGCCTGGAAATCAAGGACGAGGCCAAGGGAATCGTCACCGCCGTATTTTCCACCATGAACGTCCGCGATCACGACGGGGATTTCACCCGCGAGGGGGCCTTCACCGACGGCGCGAAGGTCGCCATCAGTGCTTACGGGCACAAGAGCTGGGACGGCGCCCTGCCGGTCGGCAAGGGTGTCGTCCGCGTCAAGGGCAAGAAGGCCGTGCTGGAAGGCACCTTCTTCATGAACACGGCTCACGGCCGCGACACCTTCGAGACCGTGAAGGCTCTGGCGGAGGACGGGCTGGGGGAGTGGAGCTACGGCTTCGACATCAATGAGTACAGCTTCGGTGAGGAGAAGGACCGCCCGGTCCGCTACCTCGACAGCGTGACCGTGCACGAGGTGTCACCGGTCCTGCTGGGCGCCGGGGTCAACACCCGCACGCTGTCGGTGAAGAACCGCCAGGTCGAGGACACGGACGACGTCCCGGAGACGAAGGCGGGCACCGCGGTCCGCGGTCCGATTCCCGCGCGGGAGACGGCGACGCTCACGCGCCCCTGGGACGGTGCGAAAACGATCGGTGACCTTCCCGGGGACGCTCGCCCTTCGCAGCTCCGCAGCGTGTATGCGTGGGTCGACCCGGACGGCGACCCGGAGCTGAAGGGCTCCTACCGCTTCGCCCACCACCACGGCATCGACGGGCCGGCCAACCTGCGCGCGTGTCTCCAGGGCATCGCGCAACTGAACGGCGCAGGGCCCGACTCGGGTATTCCCGAGAAGGACCGCGAGGCCGTGCACAAGCATCTGTCGGCACATCTGCTCGATGCCGACAGGGAACCGCCGCAGCTGCGTACAGCCGACGGCGAAAAGGGCAGGCGCTTCGCTGATCAGGCCATCGAGGTGATGGCCCACCTGTCGGGGCTGATCGACCGCGCGACGGACGTCATGGCTCTCCGTGCGCAAAAGGGAAAGGGAATGTCCGCGGGTTCCGCCGATCTCCTGTCATGGATCAGGGACGACGTGAAGCGGCTCGACACTCTCCTTTCGATTCCGGTGGACGAGGGCGCGCCGCCTGAGCCGACCAGCGAGGAAATCGCAGCGCTGGTCATGGCCTCGGTCGCCCGCATCAACGGCATCTGAACCACGTTCCTTCTGAAGGCCCCCATAGCGGGGGCTTTTTTCATGCCCAAAAACGGAGAGCCATGTACAACGACTCTGGCCGGGTGGTCGAATTCCCGGCGCTGAAGACCGCTCAGGAGAAGCTGGACGCCAAGCGCAAGTCGCTGGCCGATCTGCTGGCCGAAGCGGGCCCCGACTACGACATGTCGAAGGTCAAGTCGATCGACGGTGACACGCACGCCAAGGTCGCCGAGATCGGCAAGATGAACAACGAGATCGACGAGTGCAAGAAGCAGGTCGACGACTACCTCGTGGTGGCTCGCGCCGCCGCGCAGTCGAAGCAGGAGGAGAAGGCCACCGAGTCCGGCGACGGCGTCAGGGAGCGTGACCCGGAGCGCAAGGACTCCCGCGGGCGTGTCGACATGGGCGAGCTGTTCGTCAAGTCGCAGGCGTTCAAGGGCTACAACGTCGGCTCCCAGTCCGGCCCGTCGGCCAACCTGGACATCAGCCTGAAGACGCTGTTCCAGACCTCTGCGGGCTGGGACTCCGAGGACGTCCGTACCGGACGTCTGGAGTACATGCCGACCCGGCCGGCGCCGCACGTCACGACCTTCATCCCGCAGACGACGACCGGCATGTCCGCCGTGGTCTACATGGAAGAGACGACGTTCACGAACAACGCCGCCGAGGTCGCTGAGGCGGGGACCTATCCGGAAGCCGTGCTGGCGCTCACCGAGCGGTCCTCCGCGGTCCGCAAGGTCGCCGTCTTCCTGCCGGTCACGGACGAGCAGTTCGAGGACGAGGCGCGCGCGCAGGGCTACGTGAACAACCGTCTGCCCTTCATGATCCAGCAGCGGCTCGACTCGCAGATCCTCAAGGGCGACGGCATCGCTCCCAACCTGCTGGGCATCGAGAACGTCTCCGGGATCCAGACGCAGGCGCTCGGCTCCGACAACACTCCCGACGCGATCTACAAGGCGGCTCGGAAGATACGTGACGACGGCTTCGCGGAGCCGTCCGCCGTCTTCATCGCCCCGTCGAAGTGGGAAGCCGTGCGGCTGCTGAAGACCGCTGACGGCGTGTACGTGTGGGGGCATCCCTCGATGCCCGGCCCGTACACCTGCTGGGGAATCCCGGTCATCGAGACCACGGCGGTCACGGCCACGAAGGCAGTGCTCGGAGACCTCCAGAACTTCACGGAGCTGGCGGTCCGCCGCGGTCTGGACGTCCAGGTCAGCAACAGCCACAGCACCTTCTTCGCTGAGGGCAAGCTCGCGATCCGCGCCGACGTGCGCGCCGCGTTCGTCGTGTACCGCCCGAAGGCCATGGCCACGGTGACAGGCCTGTAAGCGATCAGGGGCCGGATCCCGCCCGGCCCCTTTCGCCTGCCCTGTTGCTGCGAAAGGAGATTGACCATGGCTGTTCAGTCAGGAGCGGGCTCGGGTAAGGCCGGGCTCTCCTATCAGGTGGCCCGCGTGAAGGTGGCGCGGTTCTTCTACGACTTCGCCGTCGAAGGCGGGGCTGTCGGCGCGATCCCGCTGCGCGGTGAGACGGTTCCGTCCGGCTCGCTGGTACTGGCGACGCATGTCGACGTCACCACGGTCACGACGTCGGGCGGCGCCGCCACGGTGTCGCTGGATCTGGAGGCGGCGGCGGACATCCGCGCGGCGGCCACGCTGTCCACGGCGCCCGCGCTGTCGACGGCGACGCCGAAGGAGGCGCTCAGCGCCATCCGCACGACCGCGGCCCGTTCCGTGGTGGCGACGGTGGCCACCGCGGCACTGACCGCGGGGAAGTTCTCGGTGCTCGTCACGTACGTGGAGCTGGCGTGAGCGGCGACTGGGTGACGATCAGGCAGCACTGGTGTTTCACCGAGGAACGCGACCGCGTGGTGCCGGAGACGGACCCGGCGGCGCGCTGGCTGCACTGGAAGCCCGGTGACCTGGTCCGGCGTGACGAGGCTGTGCGCCTGGGGGCGGTCGAGCCAGAGCCGGCTGCCGCTCCCGAGGTCAAGAAGGCAGAGCCTGCGGCGAACAAGCAGCGCACGCCCACGCAGAACAAGCGGCGGTGAGGGGGCTCTCCCATGGCCCTTGGCGACTCGTACGCCACGCTCGCGGAGCTGAAGGCGCGGCTCTCGAACCTCGATGGCCAGGATCTGTATGACGAGGTCCTCGAAGATGCTCTCGACTCCGTGAGCCGCGAGATCGAGTTGCATTGCGGGCGCCAGTTCAACCGGGCTGATACGGCGACGGCCCGGACGTACGGGCCCGACGAAGTCTTCACGCTGCGCGAGGGCACGATGCTCGCGCACTGGGCGGAGGTCGATGACTTCTACGACACGGCCGGCCTGGTCATCGAGTCGGGCGGCACCGTGTGGACGGCCGATGACTTCGTCCTGCATCCCCGCAACGGCGTGGTAGACGGGCAGCCGGGCTGGCCGCACTACGAGGTCTACGCCGCCGGTTCTCTTTCATTCACCGGAGGTCTGAGCGTCACGGCGAAGTGGGGTTGGTCCACCGTCCCTGCGCCGGTGAAGCAAGCCTGCCTGATCATGGCCGCCGAAACTTTCCAGATCAAGGACGCGCCTTTTGGTGTGGCCGGGATGGATCAATTCGGCGCCATCCGAGTACGCGACAACCGCATGGCTGCCGCGAAGCTCTCCCGTTATTGCCGCGACCCTATCCGAGTGAGGTGACATGGCGTCCCTCACAGAGATCAGGGCTGCGCTGAAGACCACCATTAAATCGGCTGCTCCGGAACTCAATGTATATTCCGAAGTGGCCGACGTCGCGCAGGTACCTGCCGTTGTCATTCTGCCTGCACCCCGTCCGGACGGTTTCGCCTGTGACTTCAACGGTGCTATGGGCCGGGGCATGGACGTCTGGACGCTGGACCTTTACGTCCTCGTTCCCCGGACCGACGGGGCTCTCTCTCAGAAGAGCCTGGACCGTTTCGTCACGGGCAGCGGGCCGAAGAGCGTACGGCAAATCGTTTTCAGCGCGCCGGATCTCGGACTGGACGACGGGACGGACGCCCATGCGGAGGGAATCCGCGAGTACGGCGGCAGCTTCATGACGGCCGGTATTCAGCATGTGGGCGCTGTCGTGCGGCTCACGGTGCGCACTCCCAATTAAGCGAGGCAGCAATGTCCCTCAGGACAACTCAAGTCATTGTGCCTGCGGGCACGGCTCCTACATTCACGGCCGCTACCGCTTCCGATACGTGCGAGATCGGTGACCGTGTCTGGGTCGAATACCGCAGCACTCATTCTGCTACCACCACGGTCACCGTTCTCGGCAAGGGCGTTCTCGACAACGGCGACACCGTGCCGAACAAGGTCTACACCTTGGGCATCGGCAACGTGACCATGTCAGAGCTGCGCATTCCGCTCTACCGGTCGTATCAGGATTCCGTCACCGGCCTGGCCACCGTCACGACGTCCCAGCAGACGGCCGTGACGATGGCTGTAGTGAGGCGATGAGCGATGGCCAGGGCGGATAGCCGCCCGATACCCGAACCGCTCCCCGTACAGGACCGCCCGGCAGATCAGCCGCGGCGGTCTTTGCGTGTCCGGAGGCAGGAGCCGACGGAGCGGAATTACGAGGTAGTCGGGCCGAAAACAGTAGGCGGCAGGAAGAAGGGCGAGCGGGTGACGCTCGCCCTCACTGATGCCCAGGAACGGGCGCTTATCGAAGCCGGGCACGTCAGGCCCGCGCCGGAAATGGACCGGCCATCGGTGGCCGACAAGGAAGAGGCTAGCGATGGCTAAGCTCGTACTGCGCGACTGCTCGATAGTCGTCAACTCGGTGGATCTGTCCGACCATGTGTCATCTGTCGAGATCACGCTGGTCAAGGACGAAATCGAGACGACGAATTTCTCTGGCCAGGGCCGCGAACGCGTTGCGGGCCTGAAGGACGATGCGATCACTGTCAATTTTCAGCAGGACTTCGCTGCTGGCGAAGTGAACGCCACGCTCTATCCGCTGTGGAACAATGAAACGGAGTTCACTGTCGTCATCAAGCCGACGGGGTCGGCAGTGTCGGTATCGAATCCTTCGTACACGGCTACGTGCATTCTCCTGGAGTACCAGCCGCTTTCCGGTGACGTCGGCGACCTCTCCGAGACGGAGGTCACTTTCCCGACGCAGCGCACCGGTATCACCATGGCGACCAGCTGATGGCGGCCCGTGCGGGCGTGAATATCGACCTGGGCGACGAGTTCCGGCGTACGGCGACCGCTCTGCGAGCGGTGGACGGTGCGCTGCCTGCCAAGCTCCGAAAGGACATCGAGAAGGCTGTACGCCCTGCGGTGGCGGATGCCAAGGCGCGCGTACGGAGTCTTCCTGTCACCGGCTCCGAACACACCGGGCTGCGCCGCCGAGTGGCGCGGGGTGTCAGCATTCAGGCGCGTACCAGCAGGAGCCCGATGCTGCGGGTGACCACGTCGATGGCGGAGCGGGACGAGCAGCGCCTTCCGCTGTACCTGGACGAGGCAGCCGGCTGGAGGCACCCCGTATTCGGCAACCGGCATGTATGGGTGCACCAGAGCACGGGCGGCAGCTGGTTCCGCGATGTCCTGGCGGACCACCGTCCGGAGATCGCCGACAACCTGCGTCAGGTGCTGGACGACGCAGCCGAGACGATCGCCGCTGCTTCTCGCGGCTGATCGGTGCGGTCCGGCCGGGGTTCGCGGGTACCCCGGCCGGACCTGCGCACGACGAAGCCCCCGGCATCGGACCGGGGGCTCTGCTCCGTCTGGTCAGTGCGACTTGTCGAATGCCTCGCGAATGGAGGCGGGCACACGGCCGCGGTCGTTGACTTCGAACCCGTTCTCCCTCGCCCAGCCGCGTACTGCTTCAGCGCTGGGTCCGCCCGCTGTCGTCTTGCGCTGCTTGCTCTTGCCTGCGGTGCCCCGCACCCGGCGGGCGCCGTCGGCGCTGAAGTAGGGCGAGAGCTTTTCGAGAAGCTCTTCGTAATTCTCCGGTGTCAGGTCGATCTCTACGCCTGCGCCGTTTACAAGAATTGTGTGCGTGCCGATCTCTTCCGACGCTTCGCCGGTGAGGTCGTCGGTATAGGTAGTCACAACTTTCTGGGCCATGGCCGGATGCTACCCCATCTTCTAGCCCATCCAACCCTGAGTTTTCAAAACCCGTGATCGAAAGGTAATGCAATGCTGCTTTCCCGCGAACAGATCTTGAAGGCCGATGACCTCAAGACCGAGGACGTGCCCGTTCCCGAGTGGGGCGGCGATGTACGGATCAAGACCCTGAAGGGCAAGGAGCGGGATGCCTTCGAGCAGTCGATGGTGGAGACGAAGGGCGGCAAGCAGCGGCAGAACCTCAAGAACTTCAGGGCGAGGCTCATCGCGAAGTGCATCGTCAACGAGAACGGCGAGCTGATGTTCAGCCCTCCGGACATCGAGCCGCTGGGGGAGAAGAGCGCCGCTGCGCTGTCCCGGGTGTTCGATGCCTGCCAGAAGCTGAACGGCTTCTCGGAGAGTGATGTCGAGGAGCTGACCGAGGGTTTCGACGACGCCCCGAGCGAGGACTCTACTTCCGGCTAGCCAAGGTCCTGGGGATGACTGTCCGCGAACTGCTGGAACGGATCGATTCCCGGGAGCTGGCCGAATGGTCTGCGTACGAGCGCTACGCGGGGCCGATCGATGAGGCATACCTGGCCGGGGTTCTGGCGGCTCTTCATGAGCAGGTGCAGACGCTGAACCGCATGACGGGCGCCGCTCATTTCACGGACAGGAAGCACAAGAAGAATCCGGCACCCGAGCCGAAGCACTATCCGCGCCCTTATGAGCTGTACGGCTCCTCCGAGGAGGAGGGCGGCAGCTGAATAGCGAAGGTGGTGCTCGGTCTTGGCCACCATCACGTCTCTCAGCTTCGTCATCACCTCCACTTATGACGGGGCGGGTATGCGCCGGGCCCGCCGGGATCTTGACGGTTTCGGCAGCAGCACGAAGTCGCTGCACAGCATCCTCACGCCGTTCAACTCGCAGCTCAAAACGATGTCGGCGATTGCGATCGGGCTCGGGCCGGCACTGATCCCGGCGGCAGCCGCGGTGGGCGCGCTGGCCGGCGGGATGGCTGCCGCGTCGGTGGCGGCCGGTGCGGCAGCGGGTGTTTTCGGCGGTGCTCTCGCCGGGGCGCTGAAAAGCATCTCCGCTCAGATCAAGGGCCCCACCGACGCGCTGGAGCGGCAGAAGGCGACGCTGGCCGGAATGACGCCGGGAACGAAGGCGTACCGCGAGCAGCTGAAAAAGGTTGCCGAGGCTCAGAAGAACCTGAACCTGACAATCGCCGGGATGTCTGACCCTGCCCAGAAGTACATAAAGTCGGAGCAGGCGATGAAGGGCGCTTGGGGCGACTTCATCCAGGCCACGGAGAAGGACACCCTCACGCCCGTCTCCATTGCCATGGACGCGGTCAGCCGCAACATGTCGAAATTCGTGCCGATCGTCAAGGCTGTCTCGCCGCTCGTGACTCGCCTGGCCAAGGACTTTGCCAAGTGGATGGACGGCCCGGGTCTCGACCAGTTCATCGACCTGGTTCTGAAGTACGGGGTTCCCGCCCTGTCTGATTTCATCGACATGGGCAGGAGTGTCGTCGCGGTCCTTGGCAGGGGTTTCAAGGATTTCCTGCCGCTGGGAATGAAGGTTGTCGAAGCCCTGGCGCAGGGCGCCAAGAAGCTGCAGGGCTGGGCAGAGGGTGGCGGCTTCGAGCGCTTCATAGAAAAGGTGACGGACAATGCGCCGGAACTGAAAAGCATCTTCAAGGATCTCGTCAAAATTCTCGGTGCGGTCAGCGGCTCCATGGCGGATACGTCCGACGAATCGCTGACGCTCGTCGGAATCCTGACGGACCTGTTGGCTCTTCTGAGCCCTGAGATGATTACGGCAATCACTTATGCATGGCTGGGCTGGAATCTCGCTCTGGAAGGCTATGCGCTGTACTGCACGTTGGCGGCTATGGCGTCTGTTGCGCTTGCTACGGCCGCATCGCCTTTCCTCTTGCTCATAGCGGGCGCCGCCCTCACGGTCCTTGCCGTGGTCGCAGCTCTTGCGGCTCTCGCCGTAGGGATCTATTTCCTGGTCAAGTACTGGGACACGGTTTGGGGCGCCATCAAGTCGTCATGGGATTTCGTGTGGAACGGCATAAAAGCTTCCGCCGTGGCGGTGTGGGATTTCCTCACACACGGGTGGGGGCAGTTCCTTCTGATTTTGATGGGTCCCATCGGCGGCCTGATCTATGTGGCGTCCCACTGGAAGCAGATATGGGAGGGAATTAAGGTCGCGGCTCAGGCTGTATGGGATGCCCTGCGTAGCGGCTGGGCGGCTTTCACTGGCTGGCTTTCTTCCACTTGGGATATGATCTGGGGCGGACTCCTCACGGCCTGGAACGCTTTTATAGGCCCGTTCATGGAGATGTGGAATAAGGTCTGGCCGGAGATCAAGCTGGCTGCTCAGAATATCTGGAACGCCCTTAGTTCCGCATGGTCATTTCTGTGGGGCCTGATCAGGGGTGCCTGGGATATCTTCTGGGGCGTATTCGGGCCCGTGTTTGTCACGGCCTGGAGTGGCATTGTCGCCACCGCTCAGGGGCTGTGGAATCTGCTGACTTCAGCGTGGCAGCTGGTGTGGGCAGTAATCAGCTCGATCTTCCAAGTCGGCTGGGCGATTCTGTCCGGTGCCTGGCAGATCGGGTGGGCGTTGCTTACTGGTGCGGCCCAGATGGCGTGGGCGGTTCTGACGGGCGCCTGGTCTGTGATATGGGCTGTCGTGCAGGGAGTTTGGAATGTTTTCTACGCGACATTCAGCGCTATATTCTCTGCGGCCTGGAACGTAATAGTTGCCATTGCTACCGGAATATGGAATGTCGTCAAAGCGGCCTGGAGTGCGCTGTGGGCAGTCGTTACTGCGATCTTCTTGACCTTCACTGCCATATTCACTGGGCACTGGGGTGCCGCCTGGAACGCAATTAAGAATGCGGCGGCTGCTGTATGGAATTTGATAAAAGCAGCCTGGTCGGCTTTCCTGGGTGTGATCACCGCGGTTTTCAATGCCTTTGCCTCCGTCTTCTCCGCGGCTTTCCGTGCCGTCTGGGCGGCGATCCAGGCAGTTGCCGCAGCAGCCTGGTCTGCTATCCGGTCCGCATTCCAAGTATTTCTGAATGCGCTTCAGAATATTTGGAACACGGTTTGGACCGCCATTCGCTCCATCTTCCAGGCTATTGTCAATGCAGTCATTTCGATCGGGCAGGCGGCGTGGAATACGATCCGCGCGGCGCTTGATCTATTCCTGGCTGCGGTGAAGGCTGCATGGAATACGGCGTGGAGTGCGATAAAGACATATTTCAACACGGTTGTGGACGGCGTGAAGACTGCCGCTTCGGGGCTCTGGGAAAAGATACGGGAAATCTTCAGCGCCGGTTCCACGTGGCTGCGGAATACCTTCTGGAGCCCTGTTAGCAATTTCTTCACCAAGACGATACCTGCTGCTTTCGAGGCGGGGGCGAAGGCACTCGGCAAGGCCTGGGATTCAATTAAGGCGCTTGTTCGAAAGCCCATACAGGCGGTCGTTGATGTCGTTTATAACGGGGGCATTGTAAAACTGTGGAACGCCGTAGCCGGAGTTTTCTCGGCGCCGAAGCTGCACGACTTCAAGCTGCCCGCGTTCCGGAAGGGCGGCCCCGTGTCCGGGGCCGGGTCGGGTACCTCGGACTCGGTCGTCGCGCGCCTCTCCGCAGGGGAGCACGTGTGGACGGCGAAGGAGGTCGCCGGGGCCGGCGGGCATGAGGCTGTCGCGGCGCTGCGGCGCCGGGCCATGGGCGGCGCGAACGTGCGCACCTACGGCGACGGCGACCACCGGTTCAAGGACGGTGGAGGCATCTTCGGGTCGGGCTGGGGCCCGGACACCGGCCCCGATCTGGTGCCGGACGGGATCATCGGGAACATCGGCAGTGCGATCGGGAGCGCCGTCGGCAAGCTGAAGGACCTGGCGCTGGGGGCGATCTCCGGTCCCTTCGGCGCGGCCGTCGACGCCATGGTCAAGGGTGCTCAGTCCGTGATCCGAAAGCTTGTCCCCGGTGATGACACCGGCCTGGAGAAGCTGGCCGTCGGGATTCCCGCGAAGATCGGCGAAGTCGCCAAGTCGTGGGTCAGCGACAACGACGTGGCCGAGACGGGCGGCGGTGGCTTCATCCCGTGGGCCAAGTGGAAGGACGGCGACGGGACCAAGCAGACCTACCGCGGCGTCATCGTCAACCGCCGTACGGCAGCGATGCTTCACCACGCCGAGAAGATCGCCAATACGGCCTTCACGGCATTCCAGGGGTCGTACTCCAACAGCGTCGGCGCGTCCGCCGGTACGCACTCCGGGGGCGGCGCCATCGACCTGGGGCCGGCCAAGGACGCGATCGTCGGCGCGATGCGGTCGTCGGGCTTCGCGGCGTGGAGGCGTACTCCTGCCGAAGGCTTCAGCCCGCACATCCATGGCATCGCCGTGGGCGACCCGACGGCTTCGTCCGCGGCCAAGCAGCAGGTCAAGGCTTTCCAGGCTGGCAAGAACGGCCTGGCCGACAACGGTCCCGACACTTACCACGGCGGGGTGACGTCCGGTAAGTCGGTGGCGGCAGCCCAGGCGACCGGCAAGAGCCTGAACGCGGCCCGTGGCTGGGCGAAGTACTGGTCGGACCTGAAGGCCTTGTGGACCCGTGAGTCCGGCTGGCGCTGGAACGCGGACAACCCCAGTTCAGACGCCTACGGAATCCCGCAGGCGCTGCCCGGCTCGAAGATGAAGTCCGCCGGCTCGGACTGGAAGTCGAATCCGGCGACGCAGATCAAGTGGGGCCTGGGTTACATCAAGTCCCGGTACGGCAATCCCGGCAAGGCGAACTCTTTCCAGAAGTCGCACAACTGGTACGGCCTGGGGACTCCCGGCGCGGCGAGGGGGCCGGCCATTGTCGGCGAACACGAGCCGGAGTTCATCAATCTGCGGGGCGGGGAACGCATCGATCCGCTGTCCGATCTGGTCGGCCGCGGCGGCGGGGACACCAACGTCACCGTTCCGATCACCATCAACGGCCGCGCCGATCATGGCGTCGTCGACCGCCTGGAGCGCGAGCTGGTGCCGAAGCTCACGATGGCGATCAAGCAGGGAGTCGGGAGGCGCAGCTGATGACCGGTCTGGCCCACATCTGCAATGACGATTACCGCAATGAGGGCTGGTCGCTGGTCGGGTCGCTGGTCTCCCGGCTGTTCCACTGCTGGAACAACGACGACGACAGCAAGTACTGCCGCAACCCGCCCCACAAGGGGCGGGCCTGCGTCAGGTTTCCCGTGGACATCGGTACCGTCCCCGACGGCGCCGTCATCACCAGCGTGACCATCTACATCCGGTGCGCGAAAGTCGGCAGCGGCTCGCGCTCGATCACGGTCAACGTCGTCTGCCTGGACGACACCAGCAAATTCACGAGCCGCACCATCTACCCCACGACGACGCCGACCACGTACGAGGTGGCGACCTATACGCGCGACCCGCTGGGGCACCCGTGGGACATCCACCGCCTGAACAAGCTGCTGTGTCAGGTCTTCTCGGTGTCCGCGGTCTTCGACTGCATCCGCGTGTACAAGGTCTGGTGTCAGATCAACTACCGGGTGCGGCCCACCGTGACGGTAGAGGCGCCGACCGGTACGGTGCTCACGCCGTCACCGGTCATCTCCTGGACCTATGCGCAGGCGGACGGTGACCCTCAGGCCCGTGCCGAGTACCGCATCTTCACGGCGATCCAGGAGAGCGAGACGACGTTCAGCCCGACCAAGACGTCACCCGTGTACTCGGGCACGGTCGAGGGTGACATCACGTCCCAGACGCTGCCGACGTCGATCAACCCGGACAGCTACGCCGTGTACGTGCGGGTGTACTCCAGCTTCGGCGCCAAGTCGGCTTGGGTGGGCCGCGCCTTCGCAGTGCAGGGGCCGTCCCCGGGTGTACCCGGCGACGACAACACCGTGTCCGGCACACCGGGCATTGGCGTGGTCAGCGTCGTCCCGGACAGCTACGCGTCCGCGGTGGCCCTCACGCTGCGGGACAGCTCGAACCTGCTCTCCGTGCAGTCCGCGGACTTCGAGACGCTGACGGATGCCCCTGAGTACACGACCACCAACTGCACTGCGGCACAGGACACGGGTGTGTACTTCGCGGGCGTCGCGTCGCTGAAGCTCACCGCGTCCAGCGCGGCCACGATGTCAGCGCTGTCGCCCTTCGTGGAGCTGGCGCCGGACTCGCCGGTCACGGTGCGGGCGCAGTTGCGCTCCGCGGCTACGGCCAGGACGTGCAGCGTCCGCGTCCGCTTCTACGACGTGACGTACACCGCCATCGCGGGGACGCTCACGGGCACTGGTACGGACTCGACCAGCACGTGGACCGAGGTCGTGGCCACCGGTACGTCTCCGGCGACGACGGTGTACGCCAAGGCTGAGGTCGAGGTCGCCTCGCCGGCCAGCGCCGAGGTGCACAACGTCGATCACGTCGGTCTGATGTACGGGGCCGCCGCGCCGTGGTCGGACGGCGGGCACGCGAGCCGCAATATCCTGAGCGCTTTCTCTGCCACCGGAGATGACCCGGTGGGGGACAACTGGGTCGCGGGCACCGGCTCGACCATCAGCCGCGTCGCGGTCACCGGCACCGGCTCGCACGGCAGTCAGACGAAGCGCCTCACCTACACGGGCATCACCCCGTCGCTGGCCTTCAGGGCGACGGGCACAGCCTTCACGAGCCCGACGTCCGGCAGCGACTTCACGCTGAACAAGCCCGCGGGCGTGACGACTGGTGATCTGATGGTGGCCTTCGTCAGTTCGAACCAGCACTCCGTGATCACGCCGCCTGCTGGCTGGACGGCCGTCAACACCGCGAGCGTGGACGACGGCACGACGGACACGGCGCTCTTCGTCCTGAAGCGCACCGCCGGCGGCAGTGAGCCGTCGACCTGGACGGACGGCAGCCTGAGCGTGGCGAGCACCCGGCGGTACGCCGTCGTCGTCGCGTACTCCGGCGCCGCCGACGCCGTCGACCAGTTCATTGCCGAGGGTGTGCTGACCAGGGCGACGGGCACGCCGCTGTACCTGACGTCGGCGACGCTCAACAACAGCGACGTCAACGCGTGGAGGATCAGCGCCTTCGCGGTGAGCGACAACGTCACCGGCGGCAGCATGGTCGCCAACATCGCGCCGCCGGTGACGAGTCCGGAGATCGCTTACGTCGGCAGGGGCACAGCCTGGACGGCGACATCGAACGCGACCAGCTACGTGATCAACCGTCCGTCCGGTGTGGTGTCCGGTGACCTCATGGTGGCGACCGTCGCCATCTCGGACACGGTCACCGCGACGCTGACGGCGCCGTCGGGCTGGACGGTGGTCCGGCAGATCACGGAGACCGACGGCACGGCCAGTCTCCGCTTCGCGGTACTGAAGCGGACCGCGGGGTCGTCCGAACCGTCGTCCTGGACAGGCACTCTCAGCGCCACCGTGAAGCCGGTCGTCACCCAGGTGTCGGCGTACAGGAACGCTGACACGGCGGCGAATCAGTTCATCGCGGAGAACACGAGTCAGTCCGGAAGCGGCAGCACGGTGTCGACGGCGACGGTCACGAACACCGACTCCCGCGCCTGGCGCATCAGTGCCTTCGGGGCGTCCGGCGACTACGAGACGTCGTGGGGCTATACGTCGGAGGTGACGGAGCGCTCGGACAGCACGGCCGAGTATCAGATCAGCTGGTACAGCTATCGCACGGCGACGCTGATGATGGCCGACTCCAACGGCCCGGTCGGCACGGGCAGTCACAGCCGGACGGGCTCGCTGAACCGGAACTTCTACGGGGGCGCGAGCTGGGTCGGGATCATCAAGCCGCTGCCGTCGGCGCCCGCTGCGGGCGCCAACGAGACGGAGCGCTCGGACGTGACGGTCGGCTCTGCCGATCCGTGGCTGACGACCGGGGTGTACGACTCCAACGGCGTGGTGCCCGTCGGCGCGACTTCTGTGACAGGTGCGTTCACCCCCGGGTCGGGGGCGGACATCAACAGCGCGGCGTCATGGATCGGCCTGATCAAACCGGCCGTCCCGCTGGTCGCCGGCCGGACGGTCGCGACGATGCCGGACGCGGTCGACATCTCCGGGATCGATCCTCAGATTCTGCAGCTGGCCGGACAGAAGGTCACGTTTACGAGCGCGTTCCTCGGGTCGACCAGCGGCACGCCGTACCTGACGCTCGCCTTCTACCGCGCGAATCAGCTGATCACGGCGCAGACGATCCAGGGGACCAGCTTCGGCACGGCCACCTGGATGAAGTCCGCGGGGACGTACGACATTCCGCCGGGCACGACCCGGATCAAGGGGGAGGTCGCTGTCACGGACCGCGCGGTGAGCGATCTCGTCTATTTCGACAGGGTCGGGATCATGCTCGGGTCGTCGCCGGTGTGGCGCAACGGCACCGGCCGCAGCACGCACGCGGTCTGGCACGCGCCGGTGATCCAGTACGCGGACGACGACGGCGCGGGGTACGGCGACTGGCAGGTGCTGCCAGGTCTGGATACGTCGCCGCCTGTGTACGACCCGTTGAGCGGATTCGCCACGTACACCGACCAGACGGTGATTCCGCTGGTCAACCGTCGCTACCGGGCGCAGACGATCAGCTATGGCCTGGCCGGGGACCGCTTTGTCTCCGGCTTCGGCCCGCCGTCTGACGAGGTCTCGCTGACGGCGGTGGGCTGGTGGCTTAAGGACATCACCGACCCGGGGCACAACATCCCGCTGCGGGTCAAGGCTGAGCCGTTGCAGGTGGGCACGACGGGCACGTCCGTCATGTACCAGCCGCTGGGCGAAGACCGGCCGGTGGTGGTGTCCGAGGGCTACAAGGGTGACGCGATCGAGCTGACGCTGATTCTCCGGCGGGAGGAGTACGCGCCGCTGCGCAGACTACTGAAGTCCGGCCGCACGCTCTTCCTCCAGACCAATGTCGATCACGCTTGGTGGGTCAGGGCTGTCGGCGACATCCAGGCGGAAGTCCAGGTCAGCGGGCAGCGGTTCGTCGATCCGATCCGGTTCGTCAAAGTCACCTTCGTGGAGGTGGCCGCACCCGAGTAGGAAGGAGGCGGGCCGGTGATCCAACGCGCTTCGGCCCGCCTGCTTTCCGAGATCCGCAGCTCCCATCAGGTCTACGCGTATGTGGATGTGATCAGCCCGACCCAGGAGCGTGTGCGGCTTCCTGCCGTCGGCGGTGACGTGTCGTGCGACCGGACGGCCGCGATCCGGCGGACCTGCAAGGCCACCTGCGTGGATCCTCTGGGCACCCTGGTCCCCAGCGACGTGACGTCGCTCCTGACGCCGTACGGCACGGAGCTGCGCCCGTACCGGGGCGTGCGGTACGCCGCCACACCCGAGCATCCCGACGGCGAGGTCGAGGTGCTGCCCCTGGGTGTCTTCCGGCTGGCCAAGGTATCGATCCAGGACCAGCCGGGCGGCTCGCCGGACATAGGCCTCGAAGCGTTCGATCTGTCGCGGACGGTGGCGCGGGACAAGTTCATCTCGCCGTACGTCATCGAGACCGGCACGAACATCATCGACGCGATCAAGGCGATCCTGGCGCGCACCTTCGATGACCTGAGCTACGACGCGATCAGCACCACCAGGACCACCACGGCGCCGCGCCTGTACGACGTGAGCGACGACCCGTGGGATGCGGTCACCGTGCTCGCGCAGAGCCTCGGCTGTGACATCTACTTCGACGTCGAGGGCTGGGTGGTGATCGCGCCTCCACCGGACATCGACGCCCTGCCGAGCCCGGACTTCACCTACGTCGAGGGCGAGCGGTGCACGATGCTCGACCTGTCCCGGGTGCTCACCGACGAGCCCGGCTTCAACGGGGTCGTGCTGACGGGGGAGTCGCCGGGGGATGAGCTGCCTCCGGTGCGCGCGGTGGCGTGGGACGAAGAGCCGACGTCGGCGACGTACCACCTGGGCCCCTACGGCGAGGTGCCCACCTTCATCACCGACCAGCTCATCAAGACGACGGAGGAAGCCCAGGCCACCGCGGACCAGCTGCTCCGCAACCTGCTGGGCTTCTCTTCTCAGCTCTCGATCTCGGGGATCGTGAATCCGGCTTACGAGGCCGGCGCGGTCGTCGAAGTCGTGCGGGAGCGGGCGCACGTCAGCGGCCTGTACGCGGTCGACTCCTTCACCGTCCCGCTGGACGCCAAGGGCACGCAGTCCCTGACGCTGCGTCAGAAGCGGACGGGGGGCGCATGACCACCACCCCGGACGCGTCGGTACCGGCCGAGCCGCCGGTCAGCCCGGAGGAGGCCGCGGCGCAGCAGGCCGCGCAGGAAGCGGAGTCGGCTGCCTCCGCGCAGCTCGATGCCATCCGCGAGCTGGCCACGCAGATTGCCAGGCAGGCTGTGCTGGACTTCGACCCGGCGACGATCCGCAAGGGCACTGTCACCGCCATCGCGGACACCGCGGCGCCCCCGACGCTGTCCGTGCAGATCTCCGGGGACACGACGACCACGATCGACGGGGTCCGGTACATCGACAGCTACGCGCCCGTGGCCGGCGACACCGCCCTGATCATCAAACAGGGCACGGATCTTGTGGCGCTGGGTCAGATCACCGCCGCCTTTTCCGCGTCCGCCTGGACGACAGTCACGCTCGGGGCGGGCTTCGGCCACAACGGCAACGCGAACGGCTCCGTGCGCTATCGCAAGATCTGGGATCACGGCAGCCCCAAGATGCAGTGGAAGGGTGCGGCCACGCGCAGCTCAGGGACGGTCGTGGTGTCCACGCCGCTCGCTTCCGGCTACCGCCCGGTGGAGAAGCGCTCCATCGTTGTCGGCCGCACCGCGACCGGCGGCGGCAACGCGGTGAAACTCGACTTCAACCAGGACGGCACGGTCGAGCTGGTCGGCGGCACCACGGCGCCGAACGGCGGCAACACCAGTTCCGAGTCGGGCCACTCCCACGGCATGGAGAACAACGACCACGACCACGGCGGCGACACCTCGTCGGAGGGCTCGCATACGCACGGCATCGCCAACAACGATCACAATCACGGCGGCAATACGGGATCGGCCTCAAGCCACAGCCACTCCATCCCGGTCACGACGCACAAGCACGGATCGGCGGCGGACGGCGAGCCCGGCGGCACGACGTCGGTCAACGACCACGCCCACGCGGTCAGCACCACGACGCACAAGCACGGCAGTCCGGTGGCCGGCCAGCCGGGCGGCACGACCGGGACCGAGGCACACCTGCACACGTTCACGCCGACGGTCGACGATCCGGCGTGGTTTTCCTTCAACGTGGAGTACTTCCTGGATTAGGGGCGGCGCATGGACCCCGTTACCGGCGTGCTCATCCAGTACGGCGCCGTGGGTGCTGTGGCGGTCATGGCGATAGCCGCGGTCCGGGTGCTGTTCACGCGCCTTCAGGCCGCGGTCGACCGTGAGGCGCAGCGCGCCGACCGTCTCGAAGAGGAGCTGCGCAAACTCAATGAGGCGGTGAGAGGTGAGTACATCTCCACCATCACTCAGTCCGCGCAGGCGATCAACGACGCAAACCGTGCGGTCGCCGACGCCCTGGCCGCGGTCCGACGGGGTTGATCCGATGTCACGGGAGAGCGCCGACCGTCTGATTGCCGAGTCGGAGAAGCTGCGCGCGGACCTGAAGAAGACGGCGGCCCGCCTGCTCGCTTTCTCCCGCGAACTCACGACGGAAGTACAAGAGCTGCGCGACGCGGGGGGAGGTGACGATGACGACGGAGCAGGAAGCGGACCGTCTGGCACGGCTGGCTGAGCTGGCCGGTGAGCTGCTGACCGAGGTGCAGGCCCTGGCGGACGGCGGCGGGGATCAACTGGTGGCGCTGTCCCGGCGGGAGAAGGCCAACCGGCGCTGGATCCAGATCATGAGCGTGGGCATCGCGATGGTCGTCGCGCTGACCACTGCCCTCACGATCGCCCTGGTGAAGGTCGACAGCAACGCGGACCGGATCTCTGATCTGACGGTGCGGCTCGACACGTCGCAGACGCTGTACCGGCGCCAGGCCCTGTGTCCCCTCTATCAGGTCTTTCTCGACTACCAGACGCCGAAGGGGCGCGCGTCTGCGCCTGACCCCGAGCAGTACGACCGCGCCGTCTCCCTCATCAGGCAGGGCTACAAGGTCCTGCAGTGCGAGAAGTTCAACGAGCAGGCCGACGGCTACAAGAACGGGAACGGTAATGGCTGATCCGAAGTCGGCCGCGCATTTCATCGCGGCACTGAAGGCGGAAGGCGTGCGCGTCGTCGAAGTGACGGGCTGGCGCACGCACAACCGCAACAGCAAGGGTCCGTGGGGCCCGGTGCACGGCGTGATGATCCACCACACGGTGACGTCGGGGACGGCGGCCACGGTCCGCATCGTCCGTGACGGGTACGCAGGCCTTCCCGGCCCGCTGTGTCACGGGATGATCGCGAAGGACGGCCGCGTCCACCTGGTCGGCTACGGCCGCGCGAATCACGCCGGGCTCGGGGACGACGACGTGCTGACCGCGGTGAAGAACGAGGCGCCGCTGCCTGCAGACAACGAGGCGAACACCGACGGCAACCGGCATTTCTACGGCTTCGAGTGCGAGAACCTCGGGGACGGCCGCGACCCGTGGCCGTCCGTGCAACTGGACGCGATCGAGCGGGTGTCCGCGGCTCTGTGCCGGGCGCACGGCTGGACGGAGCGCTCGGTCATCGGTCACCTGGAGTGGCAGCCCGGGAAGTCCGATCCCCGCGGCTTCACGATGGGCGGCATGCGCGAGCGGGTGAGGCGCCGCCTCGCGCCGCCGCCTGCCACGCACACGGTGCGTCCCGGCGAGACGCTGTCCTCCATCGGCGCCCTGGTGGACGTGCCGTGGCCGTCCATCGCCAAGGCCAACAACATCAAGACGCCTTACCGGATCTACCCCGGTCAGGAACTGAAGATCCCCAAGAAGTGAGGCAGTCATGGCCACCGCGCCCGTAGAGAACAAGGTCACCTTTGCCACCGTTGCCGCCTACCTGGCCAGCACCGGCCTGCTGGCCGTGCTTACGGCAGTCCAGAGCGATGACCGCCTGGTCGGTGCGCTGCCGAGCGGGATCGCCCCGTTCGTGCTCGCTCTGATCCCCGCGGCCATCACCTTCGTGTCCGGCTGGGCGGCGAAGCATTCGCCGCGTGCGTCCGCCTGACCGCAGCACGGCGAAGCCCCCTCTGCCCTTGCGGGTGGAGGGGGCTTCTTTGCTGCCTTTCCGCTCAGGGTGGCGGCGGCTACTTCAGGATGCCGCGCTTCCTGAGGTCCTTGACCTCTTGCGCCGCGGTCCGGTTCGCCCTGGCCTTCGCCGCGTTCTCGCCCGCCGTCGCCCGGCTGCGCTGGATCCGCCGCATCCGTGTCCGGTAGAACGGCGTGAGCAGCTGTCTCAGGACCGGGTGCTTCGCGTCGCGGCTCTTCGGGATGTCGTTCATGACGTCCCCCTCCCTTTGTTCACCGACGGTACTCAGCCCCGGGTCAGTGGCCACTGCACGTGACGAGGCGGCTTCGACATGCCGGTCGGTCTGCTCTGCCGCACCCTGGAGGCATGGCCAGTGCAGCGGCGCCGATAGCTGTTCACCCGCCGTCCCCCACGGGCGGCCGGCGGGTCACGGTGCGCGGGCAGATCCTGGGCCTCGCCCACTCCGACCACGACGTCGTGGAGTTCCTGCGCCGCGCCGGGCTGGAGGACGCGGAAGGCCTGCTCGATGATCCGGCGTGGGTGACGTGGCGGGGCGGCCGGGCCCACCAGTACGAGGCGGCGTGACGGGCTGTCCACAGGCACACCAGTTCCCGGGTGCGCCGCTCTACAGTGCCGGGCATGGACGATGACGAGCGCCTGGCGCTGCTGACCCTGGGTGAGGCCCACGACCTGATCGACGTGCTGGCCCGGGCGGCAGGGGAGGGGGACGCGGACGCCCAGCGCCTGCTGTGCGAGGTGGCCGCGCGGGTGCCGTCGCGGGAGGCGGGGTAGGGCATGGGAGAAGCCCGGCGCCCCTGACTGGCGCCGGGCTTCGCGGTGCGCGCTAGCTCGCGAGCACCATGCGGTCGGTGCTCAGGTACAGAGGCGACATGAACAGGGCGCCGAAGCTTCCCGGCCCGTGCCTGCGATCCAGCCACGTGCACAGCGGCGAAAGATCGCCGCTGATCATGCAGGACAGAATGAGAGAGTGCAGCTCGTCCCGCTCAGCGCCGCCGATGTCCGCGAGGAAATCGGCATACCGCGCGTCCACGCCTGCCTCATACTTCGCCATGGAAGCGAGGTACGCCGCCTGTTCCGTGCTCAGGCCGGACGGCGCCTCGATGCCGGTGAGCTGCCCGGTCACGTCCCGCAGGGCGTAGCCGTCGATGCCGTCCTGTGCGGCGACCCGGTGCTGTGTCGCGATGCGGCGGGTGATGGCGCGCGCTTCGCGGTCGCACGCCCCCTCCATGACGACTCCGAGATTGCGGGTCCCGGTGGTGCCCGTCATGTCGGGAGCGGAGTACGTACGACCGCCGACGCGCCGGAAGTTGACGCCGTACTGCGTACGGATCACGGCGCCTTCCCGCATCTGGTAGCTGCGGTAGGAGCCGTAGTGCAGACAGTCGTGTGCGTAGGCCCGCAGCAGGTCGAGCGCGGCGAGCGCGGGACGGGTGGGTCCCTCTGCGGTCAGGTCGCCGTACATGGTGATCACGGCGCGCATCTGGAGGTGGCGGTACCCCTGGTCGGGGTGATGGAACCCGCCGAACGCGCCGTCCCGCGCCGAGTGGACCGCGACGTGCACACGGTCGAGGGGCAGAAGATCGGTCAGCCCCAGGTCCGCGTACCTGCGCCGCAGTTGAGCGGCGCCGTCATGGAAGAGAGAAGCATCTGCGCCCCACTGGCGCAGTGCCAGCGATGCCGTGACGAACGTGTGGTCGGGGTGCTCTGCGGTGAGCTGGTCAGGGGTGGCCCGCAGGTGTGCGAGCGCTTCCGTGAGCGGGCCGGGGTCACCGGTCAGGTGCTCGTTCGGTGCGAGGCTCAGAGTGTCGTGGTGCCGAGAATCAGAGCCCGGTGTGACTCCTGTAGCCCGTCGGGCAGGGAGTCCGGAGAGTGCCATTTCGCCTCCAGGATTTCGAACTCATCGATCTTGAGGGTGCCTCCGGTCAGGGCGGCTTCGTAGGCCACTTCGACCCGGAGCTTGTATCCGCTCTTGAGATGCACGAGCTGACCAGCCTTGACATCGAGACCGGTCTCTTCCTTCACCTCGCGGGCGATGGTGAGCGGGAACTCCTCGCCTTTGACCGCGTAACCGGTGGGCAGCCCCCAGGGCTTCTCCGGGGGCCACATGCGGTGGCGCAGCAAGAGGACGTTCCCTTGGTCGTCACGGACAACGCCAGTGACTCCGACCATGAACTTGGCGTGGGCGAACCACAGGATGCGCCACTGCAAGGGACCGCGCAGCGCCCGCCACAGACCGGCAAGGATCTTCTTCAACTTCTGCCTTCTTTCCGGGAGTCGGTGGGTGAGGCGGACCACAATGGCGCATCCGGGGTGAGTCGGCCAAACGCCGCACTCGACATGAAGCTCCTACTTCCATGGTGGACTGGTGGACTAGTCCGGTCAAGGGTGCGGACAGCAAAAACCCCCGCCAACAGCGGGGGTTTCGTGGGCAGATGACGGTGTGTCAGCCGCCCATTGGGAAGTCTTCCGTGCGACTCCAGCGCCCTCCGGGGCTGATATCCACCTCGTAGGCGAGCGGGCGCCCCTCGGTGTCGTAGGTGACATGACGCTCTTCGCGTACTGCGGAGGGATCTTCGAGGCGCAGTTGCTCTCGTTCGGTCCCGGTCGCCAGGCGCGCCATCCACCAACTGCGGCCGGTGTGGGCGCGGCGGCCGGTCTCGCGTTCGACGTAGCGGGTGGTGCCCTCCAGGATCCGTTCCCGCTGCATGAGCCGCGATGCCGCCTCGCCGGTGTCGGCCGTGAGCCAGGTCTGTGAGGTGGCGACGGGGACGTCACCTTCGAAGGTGACGCGGTGGCGGCGCACGACGGTGGCCCCCGGGTCGACGTCCAGGGCGGTAGCGACGTCATCAGGGGCGGGTACCTTCTCTGCGGCGATGATCTCGGCGTGCTCGCCGGCCGTGTAGATGGTGCCGGTGGAAGCTGCCTTGGCGTACCGGTCGCGCGCGGTGCGGGCCAGGGCGGTGCGCTCACGTACGAGCGAGCCGGTGCCCTGCTTGGTCTCGATCAGCGCCTCCTGACGCAGTACGTCAAGCGCGCGTACGACCGTGGCGCGGGCGACACCCCAGCGCTCGGTCAGGTCGCGCTCGGAAGGCAGGGCCTCGCCGGGTGCCAGTTCCCCCCGGACGATCCTGCCGCGCAAGTCGGCTGCAATCTGGTCGTACTTGGGCAGTGTCATGAGCCTCCCCCTTCTGGTGGACTGGTCCAGTAGTCATGCTTCCGGGGGTGGTGCGGCTCGTCAACAGGAGGGGCGAAATCACCGTGCAGTGAGCGCCCGCCGCGCCGCGTTGATGACGTTGTGCGCCTCGGCGCCGTGCACGGCGGACTCGCGCAGGGTGTTCCAGGTGCGCAGGTAGACCGCGACGGAGTCGGCATCGTCGATCCACAGTTCGGCGTGCCAGTCCTCCACGATCGCGAGGCGTTCGTCGTAGACCCAGAAGCTGTTGCCCGGGTAGATCTTCAGTGAGGCGCTGAACGGGATGATGCCCAGCTCGATGGTGTCCAGGCCGATGGCCCCGGCGAGGCGGTCGAGCTGGGTCGCCAGGACTGAGGGCGGGCAGACCAGCGAGCGCAGCGCGCCCTCCCACATCATGATCCGGTGCTTCTTGCCCGGCCGGTACAGCCCTTCCTGCCGCTGGATGCGGGAGCGCACGGCGTCCTCGGTGTCCCGGGGGGAGCGCATGAGGTCGGCGTGACGGGTGAAGACGTGGCGGGCGTAGTCGGGGATCTGGAGAAGTCCGGGGATCAGGCAGTTCTCCCAGATGGTCAGTGTCTGTGTCCGCTCGTCTTCCATTGCGGCAGTGTCCTGGACGGCGCGGTGCCCCTTGGCGAGCTGGCGCCGCCACGAGCGGATGTGTGATTCGAAGCCCGCCAGCCGGGCGGCGAGTTCTTCGTAGGCGTCCGGATGGCCCGACGCCTGGGCCCATGCCCGCAGGTCGGCCTGGGTCGCGGTCTGCCTGCCGTTCTCCAGCTTCGAGACCTTCGTCTTGTCCCAGCCGGCGCCGAGCCGTTCGGCAAGCTGCGTACCGGTGAGCCGACCTTCAGGGCAGGAGAAGCGCAGTTCGCGCATTCGTGCTCCGAGGGCTTCCCGTGCTTGCTGGAAGTCGGTCACCGGTCACGCTCTCCTACTCCTTCGCGGCCAGCTGGGCGGCGAAGGCCTGATGCGGTACGCCGTAGTGCATGGCGACGTCCCGCAGGCGGTTGTACTGGTTGACGGCCCGCGGCTCCGTGATGAGTTCCGCTCCCGTCAGGTTGTCGTCGTCGTCCCACAGGCACAGCGCGACAATGTGTGAATCGAAGATCCAGAAATCTTCGTCGGGCAGGTTGTGCCGTTCGGCGTCCTCGCGCCACATGTTGCGGACGTCCTCGCCGGTGGCCTCGTTGTGTTCGGCGTGGGCGAGCAGGTAGCGCTGTCCCTGGGTGGGCGGGTCGTCGACGATGCGGACGCGCCCGACGGAGGCGCCGCCCGCGGTCTTGGCGCTGATGGTGCGCGCCCAGGCGGAGTTCATATCCCAGGCCGGCGTCTCGCCACGTACGAACTGCGCCCACGTGTCGGTCGCTTCGTCCACGGCGTAGCGCTTGCGCATCTCCAGGTGCCAGGCGCTGTGCTGGAAGTTCTGGAACATCCGGGCGAAGTCCTCGGGGTCCAGGATGCGGGGCTCTTCGTCACGGTCCCTGGGGCCGAAGTCGATGAGCGTGTTGCGCGGCATGACGATCGGGATCTCATCCTCGTCGATGTGCTGGAGCTGGGCGAGCGCTTCCGGATCCGTGAGCCGGGGGCCGTGGACGATGACCTCGCCCGTGTCGAGATCCTCGTGTACGGCGGGGCACGAACCGCCGCCGCTGCCAGTGCCGTTGAAGCGCAGTCGTCGCGCCATGGATCTCTCCTCTTGTACGGGGGCTGGTGCGACAAGCATTCCCGACACCGGCCCTCCGCGTAGGAGTGATTCACAACCCTTGTGACCAACATTGCGCAACTCCAGGAAGGCGTCAAGCAACTTGGCGCAACTTGACTTTCCCCTCCCAACTGCCCGCCTCTAGCTTCCTGTTCATGGCCCCACGACCTAAGTCCAAGCCCGCCGTCGTCGACCCTCATACGGCCACGGAGATGCTGCGGGATGCGCTGAGCGCGGCGGACATCGTCCTGCCGTCTCTCACCGCAGACCACGCCTCGCCGCAGCTTGGCCTGGTGATCCTCGGCAGCGTCCGCGCCGATGTGGCCGTGCGGCTGGCGGCCGTGCTGCGGCAGGGAGGGCGGGAGACGTGAGCGTTCAGAGGGGCGACCTGGTCGTCGACACCGAGCGGCAGCGCCTGGGCCGCGTCATGGACCGGGTGGGCGCCCGCCTCCAGCTGCGCCCGCCGGGCGGCGGGCGTGAGTGGGACGCCGACCTCGCTCACGTCCGCCGGGCGAGGGAAGAGGAGATCCTGCGCGCCAGCGTGCTGGAGGTCAGCCTCGTGACGCAGAGGCGGACGCCATGACACGGACCAAGCCCGAAGACCTCTCTCCGGAGTGCCAGGTCAGTATGTGCAGCCTCTGCCCGGGCGACGGCGTCAAGGTCTACGCTCCCGGCAAGCGGCCGGAGTTCGAGCCGCCGATCTTCGTACGGCGCTGTGCTCACGGGTGCTGCCACGGCGGGCAGCGGAAGATTCCGCGGGCGCAGTCGTGAGGCGTATCTGCCGCGAGTGCGACGAGCCGACGGACGAGCCGATACCCGTCGCCCTGGAACACGTCGCTTCCGGTGCGGGGCGCGTCGTGTACCTCTGCCCGGTGTGCCGCGACATCCTGCAGATGGTGCCGCTGGACAGTCATCCGGCCGGCTCGCTGGGCTTCCTGCTGTTCGAGAAGCCGGGCCCCTGAGCGGAGCGGTGACGGGGACGGCGAGCCGGTCCGCCGGCTGGGACCCGTCGCCGTTCCTCCCCGTTCCGGTGTCAGCGCCTGGGGAGGTGCTGACACCGGAACGGACCCTGCCTTGCAGCCCCGTCTTCGTTCCCCTTGTGGGGGGAGCGGGGGCGGGGCTTTTTGGCGTAGATGCGTCTCAGTCCGCCGGTGGGCTTCACACCCCGTGTGAGCCTGGTGCGCGCATATATCTACCGCACCCCCTGACCCTGCACCGTCCACAGTGCGACGGTGCATATGCCCACGTGGCTGGCCCTCCCTCCCGGAGCCGGCCATGCGTGCCGCTGTGCTTGACGGGGCGTCAGTGCAAACCGTCACGGCGGACACCGCAACCCACGGATGCCCACGGAGGTCGAAAGAATCATGAGTCGGTCATTGCCGGACACCTTGACCCCGGCACGCTGCGGAGGAATATGGAGCCACTCACCCAGCGTGGTTAATTCCTCCACTGGGTGGGAGACAAAAGATCAGCCTCCGAGGCACTGGGCTAATCCCCTCAAGCATGGGCTGACCGCTCCTCATACACGACCCGGACGAAATCACCGGGAGGGCCAGCCGGTACCACTAGGACCGGGCCCTTGAGAGCTGCGACCGCGGCTGAAACCCGCAGGCACCGTGATCAGACGGAGGGCCCAAGCCGGAGATCAAATTCTAGGTAGCACAAGCGAAAATCGTAGAGTGCGCTGCGTCATGACCGCGCCGGGTCGCCCGTCCCGTAAAACGGTGTTCCGTGGTCATGGCGCACGCACTCTGCACAAGCCCCGGTGACGGCCAGGCCGTGACCTTCGATGGATCCCGGGGCACGAGCAGAGCACCCCGGCCCCCGGTGTCTCGTGATCCCGCATCAACGTAAGGGGAGCGCCGGTGTCATCAGGGGCAGCGGAAGACGCCGACGCCGAAGCGTGGGCCAAGGACATGGTGCAGGGGCTGACGCCCATGAGCCGTGATGATGTCGAAGACCTGGAGTCCGTGCGCGAGGTGGTTCACGGTCACGGCCCCGTCACCGGCGGGGCGCGGTCCGCCTAGGAGGCAGGATCCGCTGGCGCACCTCGGAGGCGGACTCGGTGGACGGGCCGGGCCTCACGAGAATCTCGAAGCCCGCCCAGATTCGCCGCAGGTCGCGGTATCTGACGGCAGGTGAGGCGGTCTCCCAGCCGGTGACCACCCGCCCTATCTCCTTGTCGTCCAGGTCCGGCACCGGCATGCTGTTGAGCCGTTCCAGGGCAGAGCGCGCATTGAGGACCGCAGCGTCCAGCGGCTGCACCGCTTCCGCATGCTGACCTACGGTGATCAGCCCGCTGGCGAGCCGTCTGTCGAAGTACGCGCGCAATTCCTCGCACCGCTCGATCTCCGCCTCGTAGGGTTCGCGTTCGGCCCGGTGGTCGGCCTGGATCTTGTGGATCACATCGAGCTGATCCTGGTCGGTGAGGCGGTGCAGCGTCATCCGGGAGATGCCGCAGTCCAGCGCCCGGACGTCTGCGATGACCTTGCCGCACCCGCCGGCCGCCCGGTGGCAGCGGTAGTGGTGGCGGATCCCGCCCTCGGCATAGGTCGCCCCGCGCTGATGCACCGTGGCCGATAAAGAGAAGCCGCAGCTGCCGCACCGGACGGGGGAGTCTCTGCCACTGCACAGGTAAGGATCTTCATGGGGGCGGCCTCTTCGGCGCGGCCCCTGCGCGAGCGGCAACAGATCCTCCCGGCGGGCCAAGGATCAGGGGTCATTGGTTCAGACGTCTGGCATTGCGAAGTTGACCATAGCTGCACAGGTCCTTCACTGCACGCCATCCGGCACATCCCGGCCAAGTGGTTGAGCAGTCACACACCGTGAAGCGCTGGCTAGGCCTAAGGCTAGCCACAACTGCTGGACCGCAGACCCGCAATGGCGGAACTTTTCCAACAACTTCCGCTGTTTGCGGCGCTCTGGTAGCGCCGCTGAGCAGGAGTGACTCAGTGACACGCCGTGCGGCGGCCAGAGGGAGGGGCAATGCAGACGGGCGAAGAAGCCGCGGCGGATTACCGGCGGCGGCTGAAGAAGATGCTCGCGCAGTTCCCGCCCATCTCCGACGAGGCGAGGCAGCGACTGGTGCAGGAATACGAATCCGTCGAGATTCACCGCTTGTCCGGTCTCAAGGACTCTGCCTAGGCTGCGCCTTGATCCGGTCGAGAGCATCAGTGTCCAGCGAGGAGCCCGGCACCACGTAGAAGGGGCGCCCGGCGAAAGCCTCCTTGAACATGCGCCGCTGCCCTTCGGGGCCCGCGGCCTCCCACTTGGCGAGGACTGCGTCCCGGGGCTCTGCTTCGGGCGGGGCGGCCGGAGCGGAGCCGATGCCGTCGAGCGCCGCCCGCTGCTGTTTGATCTTGCAGTTGAGGTCGGCGACCAGGAAGGAGTGACGCTCGATCGTCATGTCCTCCACGCCGTCATTGAGCTGCTTGTCCCAGTGCGCGCGAATCCGCTCCAGCCGCACGATCTCCTTCTCGAAGGGTTCGCGTTCGGCCTGTTTGCGTTCACGCTGCCGCTTCAGTTCTTCGGCGCTCTCCGCGCTGGACAGCTCCTCGATGACAGCGTCACGCACATGGCCGTCCAGGACATACCGGTCTGCGATCATCTTGCCGCAGCCCCCGGCGGTCTTGTCGCAGAGATAGTGCCGCTTGACCTCGCTCCGGTCGGGATACAGCGTCCCGTGGGAACTCTGCCGCTGAGTCAGGACGGTCGAGCAGTTCCAGCACCGCACCGGCACTTTTCCGGTACACAGAAAGATCTGCGTGGGCGGCCGGCCCCGGCGTGAGCTGATGAGCATGAGTAGCTCCTGATGGTCGGGTGGATCGAGGATGGGCTCTCCCGGCAGGCGGCCGACCAGCAGCTTGCCGAGGCGTGAATATCCCGCCATGCGCGGGGATTTCATCGCCTTCTGAAGACCGTTTTCCGTGAAGGGATCGCCTGTGCATTCGCATGCATACCGGCGTAGCTGGTACGAGGAGAGAGAGTCTTTGGTCTCCAGGCATTCCGCTGTATGCCGGATCGCGGTGGAGTAGATGCCGTGCGCCGTCAGATAGGCGACGGCTTCCCTCCACGTCTTCCCCTGCTTGCGGATCATGCGGTCGACTTCACGGATGTGCGGGCGCTCGGACTCGCGCACCGTGGTCCCGTCGTCCTCGAAGCCGAAAGCCCGGTACCGGCCGCGCTTGCCCTCGCCGTTCGTGGCGCGCTGCAGGTTGCCGCGTGAGACTTTCTCGGAGAGCCGCGAGCTGTACGTCTCAGCGGTAACGGCCTGCTTGTAAAAGGTGTCGCGCCCGCTGGTCGTCGTGAGATCGAACTCCATGTCGGAGTCGAAAATCTTGAAGCCGAGCTTGGCCAGGTCGACGATGCGCACCGCGTCGCGGACTTGGCGCAGGAACCTCTCCAGGTCGAAGATCACCACGCCGTCGGACTCGCCGACCGTGAGGCGGCTGATCAGTAAGTGCCAGTCCTCGCGATGCACTTCGGGGTTCCAGGCCGACTTCCCCTGGTCATCGAGGCGGCGGCCAAGCGTTGCGCCGAGCGCCTTGATGCGCTGTTCGTTCGAGGCGTGCTGCCCGGTGACGGACAGGCGGCGCTTGTCCCCACGGCGGCTTTCGCGCGCATAACTGTCCAGCACCAGACGGCTGTTCATGGGGTCAGAGCGTAGAGCGGCATGTGCCCGCGCCGCAGCGTTTCGGGGAAGAAACTACGCCAAGTTCTGGTACATGCTGCCTTGCCCCGCCCCCGCGTGCTGCTGGATGGCCTTGGGGCTCGTGCCGACGTAACCGCGCTCCCACAGCAGCTCGCGGGTGGACTCGATCAACCGCTCCGAAGTGCTCATGACGACACTGTACATACTAGTAGGTACAGAAGGCCAGGGCCGGTGGGAGCAGGCCCGCCCGCCGCGCGTACTCCCGGGGTGGTACGCACGGTGCCGCTGGCCGTACGACGACGTGAGGGCACCCGCGGAGCGAGTTTGGAGGCATCGGAGAAACCGCTCTGAAGGAGATGAGTTCAGATGGAGACCCTGGCGCAATGGGACGGCGGACCCGGTCCGTGGATCCTGTTCTTCCCGCTGATCTGGGCGGCCGTCGTCATCGGCGTCGTCACCCTGCTCCGCCGCACCGTGTGGCGCGGCCGGCGCGGCCCGTTCCGGGGCATGGCCGGTCCCGCCGGGCGCACCGGCGTCGACGAGAACTCGCCCATCGCCGTGCTCGGCCGGCGCTTCGCCTCCGGCGAGATCGACGAGGACGAGTACTGGCGGCGGCTGACCGTCCTCAACGAGGAGTTCGGCCGTGCCCACAAGGGCGGTGCGGCATGAGCACCGCGACCGGACGGGCGGCCCGGCCGGTGGAGACCGGCGCCGCCCGCGTCGCCGACGCCGTGAAGGTCTACGGCAGCGGGGACACCGCCGTACGGGCCCTGGACGGGGTGAGCGTCGCCTTCCCGGCCGGACGCTTCACCGCGATCATGGGCCCGTCCGGCTCGGGCAAGTCCACCCTGATGCACTGCGCGGCGGGTCTGGACACGCTCACCTCGGGCGCCGCCTTCATCGGCGACACCGAGCTGGGCACGCTGGACGACCGGCGCCTCACCCTGCTGCGCCGCGACCGCGTCGGCTTCGTCTTCCAGGCCTTCAATCTGGTGCCGACGCTGACCGTCGCCGAGAACATCACGCTTCCCATGGATCTCGCGGGCATCCGCGGCGACCACGCGTGGACCAACGCCCTCATCGACATCGTCGGGCTGCGCGACCGACTGCACCACCGGCCCTCCGAACTCTCCGGCGGCCAGCAGCAACGCGTCGCCGTGGCACGGGCGTTCGCCGGCCGGCCCGAGGTCGTCTTCGCCGACGAACCGACCGGCAACCTCGACTCGCGCTCCGGCGAAGAGGTGCTGCACCTGCTCGGCCGCGCGGTGCGCCGGATGGGCCGCACCGTCGTCATGGTCACCCACGACCCGGTGGCCGCCGCCCACGCCGACGAGGTCGTCTTCCTCGCCGACGGGCGCCTGGTGGACCGGATGGAGGATCCGACGGCCGACCGCGTCCTGGACCGCCTGAAGGCGTTCGACGCGCGGCCGGCCGTCACCCCGGACCCGCACCCCGTCGGCGCGCACGCGGCACAGACCGCGCCCGCGGCCGACGGCGCCGGCACGGGTCCCGGAAGGAAGGAGCCGTCGTCATGAGCTCCCTGCGATCGCTGAGCTCTCTCAGGGCCTCGGCGCGCATCAGCCTGTCCTCGCTGCGGGGCCACAAACGCCGCTTCGCCGGCACGTTCCTCGCGGTCCTGCTCGGCGTCGCCTTCCTCGCGGGCACGCTCGTCATGGGCGACACCCTGCGCGCAAGCTTCGACACGATGTTCGGCAACGCCACCCGCGGCACCGACGCCGTCGTCCGCAGCGCCGACACCATCACCACCCCCGACGACCAACAGGGCACCCGCAAGCCGGTCGGCACCGGCCTCGTCGCGACGATCGAGAAGTCCGACGCGGTGGAAGCGGCCGCCCCCAACATCCAGGGCGCGGGCCAGCTCCTCGGCAAGGACGGCGAACCCATCGGCGGTCAGGGCCCGCCCACCCTCGCCGGCAACTGGATCGACGACCCCCACCTGAACGCGTACCGACTCGCCGAGGGACGTGTCCCGTCGAAGTCCGGCGAGGTCGTCGTCAACCGCGGCGCCGCCGAGTCCGGCGGCCTCGAGGTCGGCGACACGGCGACGCTGCGCACCCCCGACCCGCTGAAGGTGAAGATCGTGGGCCTCGCGACCTTCGGCGGCGAGGACGGCATGGCGCAGACCACCTTCACCGGCATGACGCAGGCCGACGCCGAGAAGTACCTCACCCCGAGGCCCGGCGAGGCCTCGACCATCCAGGTGCGGGCCGCACCTGGCGTGAGCCAGCGAGAACTCGTCGACGCGCTGACACCCGTACTGCCCAAGGGGGTCGAGGCGATCACCGGCGAGGCGTCGGCCGCGGAGAACACCGACAACATCTCCGGCCAGTTCCTCTCCGTCTTCACCACCCTCCTGCTGGTGTTCTCCGGAGTGGCGCTGCTCGTCGCCACCTTCAGCATTCACAACACCTTCGCCATCGTCGTCGCCCAACGCGCCCGCGAGAACGCGCTGTTGCGCGCCCTCGGCGCCTCGCGCCGCCAGGTCACCGTCTCGACCCTGGTGGAGGCGGGCGCCGTCGCCGTCGTCGCGTCGGCCGCGGGTCTCGCGGGCGGCATCGGCATCGCGGCCGGTCTGCAGGCGCTCTTCCCCGCCATCGGATTCCCCTTTCCCGAGGGCGACTTGGTGATCAGCGCGCTGTCCATGCTGCTGCCGCTCGGTGTCGGCGTCGTGGTCTGTCTGGGCTCCGCCCTCGCACCGGCCGTACGGGCCGGGCGCACCGCCCCGCTGGCCGCGCTGCGCGAGACCGCGGTCGACCACTCGGCGGCCTCCCGCCGCCGGGCCGTGGTGGGCGTCGTCCTCGCCCTGGCCTCCGTGGGTCTCGCCCTGACCGGCACCCTGGTCAGCCCGTCCGTCTGGGCGGCGGGCGCCGGGGCGGTCCTCGCCCTGGTGGCCTTCGTGGTGCTCGGACCGGTCGCGTCCTCGCGAGCGGTACGCGTTCTCGGCGGGCCCCTGGACCGGCTGCGCGGCGTCACCGGCGGCCTGGCCCGGCGCAACGCCCTGCGCAGCCCCAAACGGACCGCCGCCACCGCGAGCGCGCTGATGATCGGCGTCGCCGTCGTCTCGCTCTTCACGGTCTTCGGTGCCTCGCTGAAGGCCACCATGGACCAGACCGTCAACCGTTCGTTCGCCGGCGACGTCGCGGTGAGCACCCCCGGATTCGGCGCCGGCGGCAGCGGTCTCAGCCCGAAGCTGGCCCCCGCCCTCGCGGAGCGCCCCGAGGTCGCGACCGCCGTCGGGCTCGGCAAGGGCACCGCCGAGGTCAACGGCGAGGGCCGCGCACTGACCGTCACCGATCCCGGCCCGTTCGCCACGTCCTTCGAACTCGGCACGGTCGACGGATCCCTGGCCGCGCTCGGAACGGACGGTATCGCCCTCACCCGCTCGGAGGCCGACAACCAGGATCTGAAGGTCGGCTCCCGTGCCGAACTCGCCTTCGCCGACGGCAAGAAGCAGACCTTCACGGTCCGCGCCGTCTACGGCCGCTTCGAGCTGGCGGGCGACTACGTCATCACCCGCGAGGCGTGGGCCCCGCACCGCATGCAGGACTCCGACAACCTCGTCTCCGTCACCTTCAAGGACGGCGTGAGCACGGCCGAGGGCAAGGCCGCGGTCGCCGACACCGCGCGGAACTACGGCAATCCGGATGTGCAGACCCGCTCCGAGTACGCCGAGACCTCCGCGAGCGGCATCGACATGATGCTCACCCTCGTCTACGCGCTGCTCGCCCTGGCGGTGCTCATCGCCCTGCTGGGCATCGCCAACACCCTGACGCTCGCGATCCACGAACGCACGCGTGAACTCGGCCTGTTGCGCGCGGTGGGGCAGACCCGGGCGCAGCTGCGGGCGATGGTCCGCTGGGAGTCGATGCTCGTCGCCGCCTTCGGGACGGCGGGCGGCCTCGCGCTCGGCGGGTTCCTCGGGTGGGTGCTCGTCAAGGCGTCCGACAGCACGACCGAGAGCGCCTTCGCGTTCGCCGTGCCGCCGGTGCAACTCGGGGTGGTCGCCCTGGTGGGCCTGGCGGCGGGAGCCTTGGCGGGCCTGCGCCCCGCTCGTCGGGCGGCACGTCTCGACGTACTGCGGGCCATCGCCACCGAGTGACGGTCGGCCCGTCCGCGTACGGGGGAGTGGAACCGCCCGCGTACGGGAGCGGACGCCCGGACGCGGGAGGGCGTCCCGGGGGGACGATCACCGCCCGGTCAGCCGGCAATGGCCGACCGGGCGGGAGTCTTGGCGGCCATCCCGTACACGGGGTACGAGGACACGGCCGTCGCGGCGACCGGCGTGGGAAGCGTGAACCACACGGTCTTCCCGGCGTCGCCCCGTGGGCTCACGCCCCAGGCGTCGCTGACCGCGGCGACCATCGCGAGTCCCCGGCCACAGGTGGCGAGGGGATCCGGCGCGCCGATCTGCGGAAGGCGGGGATCATGGTCGTGGACGGAGACCGTGAGCCGGTCGAGCAGGAGCTCGATCTCCACGGTGCACACCTTGTCCGGTTCGGCATGCCGATGGACGTTGGTGAGCAGTTCCGTCACCCCGATGGCGGCCTGGTCGATCAATGGATCCAGATGCCAGTAGCGCAACTGCGCAGATACGATTCTGCGGACCTGGCGGATCCGCGACGGCAGAGCTTGGAGCTCTACCGTGCAATGCCTGCTCGGCTGGCTGATCACGGCTGCGACTCCCCGAATTGAGGTCCGGAAGAAGACGAGATTCGGATCCAGCAGGGGCCGCGTGGTCTGCCGCCTGCTGTGTGGCCGGCGGGGCTGGTTCGCAGCGTCATCGCCGGTAAACCCAGAGTGATGTGAGACCAGAGTGACCCAGGGGGTGCGGGCGTGCAACTCGCGCGTATCGCGCGGCCCCGCTCAGCCTCGCGGGCGGCGGTGCTCCGTGGCGCTGCGCACCGCCTCGATGAATCTGCGCGCCGTCGGTGGTCCCGGTTCGCCGGGACGTGGCTCGTGCTCGCCGAGGGTGAGCCGGTACCGGGTGCCGTTGACCTCGGCCAGCGCTCTGTCCTGGGCAGCGAACCACGGCTTGCCCGTGCGCACCGCCTGCAGCGGCGCGCTGTCGATCTCCGTGCCGTAGCTGGTGAGCAACTCCAGCCGGCCGTCGGTGATGCGTACTTGTCCGGCGCGCGTGAGCGAGCGCAGGCGCCGCTCGATCTGCACGCCCCTGGCTGTGAATTCCGGCTCCGCCATGGCACCGCCCCCTTGTGTGCCTCGGTTGGTCAGTTCCACGGGACGGGTGCCCCGTGGAACGAAGTCTGCACGTCCCGGCCGTCGAGCACCAGTGTGCATGGAGACGGAGGGCCACGGCTTCAAACCTGTTCGACGCGACGGGCCCGCATGCGTTCCCCGCAGTGCCGCCACGCGCTCCTTTGAGGTGCTCAAAGGTGTGTTTATGCAGGTGAGAAGCGTGTGGCGGGTGTTTAAGATCGAGGTGTACGGCCGCGTCGAATCGCGTCCGGCACGACGCGAAGGAGCCCCGCCGTGAGCACCCCACAGCAGGATCGAGTCGACGAGCCGATGCCGACGCTCGACGTCGACCACAGCGACGACGCCTACCGGAACTGGCTCAAAGAAGCCGTCCGCAAGGTCCAGGCCGACGCCAACCGGTCGGCCGACACCCACCTGCTGCTCTTCCCGCTGCCCGAGCGGTGGGGCATCGATTTGTACCTGAAGGACGAGTCGACCCACCCGACGGGCAGCCTCAAGCACCGCCTGGCCCGCTCCCTGTTCCTGTACGGCCTGTGCAACGGCTGGATCAGGCCGGGGCGTCCGGTCATCGAGGCCTCCAGCGGGTCGACGGCCGTCTCCGAGGCGTACTTCGCGAAGCTGATCGGAGTGCCCTTCATCGCGGTGATGCCCCGCACGACGAGCGCCGAGAAGATCCGCCTGATCGAATTCCACGGCGGGCGGTGCCACTTCGTGGACGACTCACGCACGATGTACGCGGAGTCCGCGGCCCTCGCCGTCGAGACGGGCGGGCACTACATGGACCAGTTCACCTACGCGGAACGCGCCACCGACTGGCGGGGCAACAACAACATCGCCGAATCGATCTACCAGCAGATGCGGTTGGAGCGCTATCCCGAGCCCACCTGGATCGTCGCCACGGCCGGCACCGGCGGCACCTCGGCGACCATCGCCCGCTACGTCCACTACATGCAGCACGACACCCACATCTGCGTCGCCGACCCGGAGAACTCCTGCTTCTTCGACGGCTGGACGAAGAACGACGCGGAGGCGACGAGCGACTGCGGCTCCCGCATCGAGGGCATCGGCAGGCCCCGCATGGAGCCCAGCTTCGTGCCCGGCGCGATCGACCGCATGATGAAGGTGCCGGACGCGGCGTCCGTGGCCGCCGTCCGCGCCCTGGAACAGGCCATCGGCCGCAAGGCGGGCGGCTCGACCGGTACCGGCCTGTGGAGCGCCCTGAGGATCGTCGCCGAGATGGTGGCCGCGGGCCGCACCGGCAGCGTCGTCACGCTGATCTGCGACCCCGGCGACCGCTACCTCGACAAGTACTACTCCGACGCGTGGCTGGCCGAACAGGGCCTGGACATCAGGCCGTACGCGCAGACGATCGAGATGCTCCTCAGCACGGGGGAGTGGCGCCGCTAGCGCCGTGCCCGAGTCCGGCCCGGGCCCTGTGTGCTCCCGCACGAGGCGGCCTCCTATGCCCCGCTCCCTGGTGTGTCCCGCGCCGCGGTGGTCGTGAGCCGGCGGTCCAGGGCGGTGACCGCGTCGCGGAACGCCCGGCCCAGGCCCGCGCGGCCGAGCTTCAGGGCCGCGCGCAGCGGGGCCGGGCCGTCCAGGGCGAACGTCCACTGCACCCGGGTGCCGGCGCCGGCCGGGGAGAGCCGCCACTCCTCGACGAGGGCGCGCAGGCCGGGCGCGTTGGTCTCGTCGACGCGGTAGGTGTACCGCTCCGCTTCGTCGGCCGCGAGGACCGACTCCCGAAACCGGGTGCCGCCCTTCAGCCGGACCTCGCGGCCCGTGCCGCCGCCGGTGGGCCGGCACAGGGTGACCGCGGTGAACCAGCGGGGCCAGCCGGTCACGTCGTCGGCCAGGGCGCGGTAGACCTCCACGGGCGGAGCGCTCACCTCGCGCGAGAAGACCAGACGCAGCGGAGCGGTGTCGACGAAGTCGAGCCCCACGGGCTTCAGTCGGCGTGCCATCGAACTCTGCCCCCCAGCGGAACGGACGGTTGACCGGGTCCGGTCACCATAGCTGGCGGGTCGTCAGATGTCTTTGCCCGCCCCGGAGTTGCCGATTCCGTCAGCGGCGCCGGGCAGGTCGGACCTGGCGGACTCACCGGCCGGCTCGGCATCGGCGTCCGCGTCCCCGTCCGGCTCGCGCTCACCCGCGACCAGGAGCCGGTTCAGATGCTCGGCGATCTCGGCGCGGGCCCCCGCGGGCAGCCCCGCGTCGGTCACCAACGTGTCCACCTGCGAGAGCGTGGCGAACGAACTCAGGCCCACCGTCCCCCACTTGGTGTGGTCCGCGACCACCACCACGCGCCGCGCCGACTGCACCAGACGCCGATTCGTCTCCGCCTCCGCCAGGTTCGGCGTCGACAGGCCGGCCTCCGGCGATATGCCGTGCACACCGAGGAAGAGCACGTCGAAGTGGAGCGAGCCGATCGCCTGGTCCGCGACCGGGCCGACCAGCGAGTCCGACGGGGTCCGCACACCGCCGGTCAGTACGACCGTCGCCGCGCCCTGCCCCTGCCCCGAGGTGCGCTGCGCGGAGTGGAACACGTCCGCCACCCGCACCGAGTTCGTGACCACCGTCAGATCCGGCACGTCCACGAGGTGGTGCGCCAGCGCGTACGTCGTCGTACCGCCCGACAGGGCGATGGCCGTACCGGGCGCCACCAGGGACGCCGCGGTCCGCGCGATGTCCTCCTTGGCGGTCAGCTCCAGGCCCGACTTGGCCTCGAACCCCGGCTCGTGCGTGCTCGCCTCGACCACCGGGACCGCGCCGCCGTGCACCTTCTCCAGGACACCCTGGCGGGCCAGCGCGTCCAGGTCGCGGCGGACCGTCATGTCGGACACCCCGAGCTTGCGGGTCAGTTCGTTGACCCGGACGCCGCCGCGCCGGCGCACCTCGTCGAGGATCAGGGCGCGGCGTTGCTCGGCGAGAAGGTTCTGATGGTCACTCACGCCCGCTCCGGCCCCTCTGCCTCAACACGCTCCCCGCGCCCCTGCGGCGCACCGTCTCATCCTCGCACGGGCCGGTGACGGACGTCCCACCACCCGGTTCCGCCCCCGGCCGGGAACGGCACGGAAGGAGGAGATTGCGTGACGAGGGGTGCGCCGGGCGCCACGAGCCGAGATCCTTGTCCCCTCACCATGCGCATCTCGGGGAAGCGGGACAGTGGAGAGAGCCACGCAGGACGAGACGGCCCTGGAACTCCTGGTGCACGGAGTCGGGGGCACCACACCGGAGAAGATGCTCGGCGACCCGCGCACCGTGCGGATCTCCGGCGACGACACGGCGGCCGTGTTCCGCCGCACCGAGGACGCCGACGCCGAGCGGCGCCCCGACGACTACCGCGGCAAACCGGTGCCGGAGGCGTACGTCTGGTGCAATCTGACGTCCGGCAACGGCTCCCGGGCCCTGTGGCTCCTGCTGCTGCCCTTCATGGTCGTCAACATCGCCCACTGGATGCGCCCCACCGCGCACCGCCGCAGACGCCTCGTACGCACCTACGGCCTCCTCGTACGGCTCGTCGGCCTCACCCTCACCGTGCTGCTCGTCGCCGCGGCCTGCGAGGTCGCGCTCGACCTCACGGCCTGGCAGTGCGCGGGCACCCCCCGGTGCGCCGAGGACCGCGCCTGGCTCGGTTTCCTCGCCGTCGACGCCGACGGACACGGCGGCTGGTGGTCCCAGCCGGGCCGCCGCCTCGCCCTCGCCGCGCTCCTGCCCGCCGCCCTCACCGGACTGCTCTGGTACCTGTCCCACCGCACCTGGAGCGCGTACGAGTCCCAGCAGCCGCTGCCCCACCAGCCCGACCCCGAGGAGGAGGCCGGCCGCACCGCGCTCGGCAGGCCCGGCTTCTGGTACGGGCGGCGCCTGGTCGCCCGGCTGCGCGTCGCCCACACCGCCGCCGGCCTGCTCACCGTCGCCGCAGCGGTCGGCACGTCGGCCGCACGGCACGACCGGCGCGCGGACGGACCGGCGCTCCTCGACGTCCTCGGCTGGGCGCTCGACACCACGCTCGTCCTGGGCGGCGGGTTCGTCGTGTGGGTGGTCTGCCGCAGGGGGCGCAGCGAGAACCGGCTCGACCGGCGGCTGGACACGACCCTGGTGCGGTGGCTCCCGGCGGGCGCGCTCATCCTGCTCGTCCTCGCCCTGCTGTACGCGGGGTGGTCGCGCCCCGACTGGCGCTCCGACGGCGGACTCCCGGGGGACGCCACCTTCGGCGGCATCGCACTGGTCCAGGGCCTGCTGGTGCTCTGCCTCGCGGCCGCCGCCCACTTCCTGTACCGCTCCTCACCCGACTCCCGCACCGCCATCCGCGGCTTCGGCGGCCCCGCCGTCGCGATGCTCTCCTGCGCGCTCGGCGGGGTCATGACCGGCGGCGGGGCGCAGCGCGTCGCCGACTGGCTGGACGGCAACCACGGCTCGATCGACGGTCCGCCGGTGCTGCTCACCTGGCAGGCGTCCGTGATCCCGCCGCTCCTCGTGGTGGTCGCGGCGCTGTGCGGCTGGTTCGGCGTGCGGGCCCTCCAGCGCAAACACCGGGAGATGGCCCGCATTCCGCTGGACTACCCCGGCGAACCGAAGGACACCACCCGTACTCGCCGCATCGCGGGCACCCGAGCGCGTGCCGCGCTCACCGACCGCACGCCGCTGGTCGTCGGCATCGTCTCCGCCGTGACGCTGCTCCTCGGCGCCGCCGCGCTCACCGGCGCGTGGGCGACCGGGAAGGCCCCGGCGCAGGCCGCGCAGGGCCTGCCCGACATCCTGGAAGGAGCCGCCGAGACCGCCCAGGCCCTCGGCTCCTGGCTGATCGGATTCGGTTTCATACTGTTCGTCACCTGGGGGCGCCGCGCCTACAAGGACGCCTCCGCCCGGCGCACCATCGGCATCCTCTGGGACGTGGGCACCTTCTGGCCGCGCGCCGCCCACCCCTTCGCCCCGCCCTGCTACGCCGAGCGCGCGGTCCCCGACCTGACCTGGCGGATGGCCGCCTGGACGCGCGCCACCAGCGCCACCGGCGGCCGCCTCGTCCTCTCCGGCCACTCCCAGGGCAGCGTCCTCGCGGCCGCCGCGGCCTGGCAACTGCGCCCGTCGGTCCGCAGACGCGTCGCCCTGCTCACCTACGGCTCGCCCCTGGAGCGCCTCTACGGCCGCTGGTTCCCCGCACACTTCGGCACCGCGGCCCTGTCCTCCCTGCACCGCGAGGTCGACTGCTGGCGCAACCTCCACCGCACCACCGATCCGATCGGCGGCCCCATCGACCTGCCCGGCGACTGCGGCCCCAAGGTCGACCGCCCCGCACTCAAGGACCCCCTCGCCTACGGACGTACGGAGGAGCATCCACTGCCCGCGCCCATCCTCGGGCACGGCGACTACCAGGCCGATCCCGCGTTCGCCGAGGAGCGGGCGCGGCTGCTGGCCCGCCTCAGGCCGGGCGTGCCCTCGCCGCGGCCCGCCGGGGCGGACGACGTCACACCAGCTCCGGCAGATCCTCCGGATACAGCAGGGTGAGGTCGTCGGTGCTCGGCTCGTCGTGCTGGGCGACCCGGCCCGCGTGCCGCTCCACCATCGCCTCGAACGTCTGCCGCGCGGTGCGGCCGTTGCCGAAGGCGGGCCCCTTGGGCAGCGCCGTGAAGTACTTCAGGAGCGCCTCGGGCGTGCCGGTGCCGAGGCGGTACTCGTGCTCGTCGGCCTGCTGCTCCACGATCCGCAGCAGCTCCTCGGGGGCGTAGTCGCTGAAGGTGATGGTGCGTGAGAAGCGTGACGCCACACCGGGGTTGACGGACAGGAACCGCTGCATCTCGGCGGTGTAACCCGCGACGATCACCACGACGGCCTCGCGGTGGTCCTCCATCAGCTTCACGAGCGTGTCGATGGCCTCGCGGCCGAAGTCCCGCCCGGAGTCCTCGGGGGAGAGCGCGTAGGCCTCGTCGATGAACAGCACGCCGCCGCGCGCCCGGTCGAACGCCTCCTGGGTGCGGATCGCCGTCGAGCCGATGTGCTCGCCGACCAGGTCGACGCGCGAGACCTCGACGAGGTGGCCGCTCTGCAGCACGCCGAGCGAGGCGAGGATCTCGCCGTACAGCCGGGCGACGGTCGTCTTGCCGGTGCCGGGGGAGCCGGTGAAGACCAGGTGGCGGCGGACGGAGGCGGCCTTCAGGCCGGCCTGCTGCCTGCGCCGGCCGACCTCGATCATGTCGGTGAGGGCGCGCACCTCGCGCTTGACGCTGTCCAGGCCGACCAGGGCGTCGAGTTCGCCGAGGACCTCCTTGGAGGCGCGGGAGGGCTTCTCGGCGGCGGGCGGTGCGGCCTGCGGGGCGTGCTGGGCGGGGAGCGAGCCGAGCAGTCCGACGGTCTGGGTGGCCGTCTGCACGGCCGGCGTCTCCGCGGCCGCCGGCGCGGGGGTGCGCGGGCCGCCGCTCTCGTCGCTCGCGCAGTCCTCGACGAGCGGCCCTTCCTCCGAGAACTCGTAGCCGCCCCGGGCGCACCGTTCGGTGCGGCACTTCTTCAGCGTCGTACGGCAGCCGTCTATGACGTGGAAGCCGTAGCCGCCGCTGCCGCTCACCCGGCAGCCGTGGAAGCTGCCGCGGCCGCCCGCGGAGACGTAGAAGCCCGCCTCGGCGGGGGAGGTCACCGTGCACCGTTCGAGGGTGGGGTCCGCCCCCTTGGTGACGATGACGCCCGTCTGGACGGCGTCCACCGTGCAGTTGGCGAGGGTGCCGCCGCTGCCGTGGTCGCGGAACCACGCGCCAGTGGCGGCCTCGCGGATGCGGCAGTCGTCGAGCTGCGCGGTCGCCCCGTCGCTCACCGACACGGCGGTGTTGCGCACCTGGGAGAGGTCGCTGTCGACGACGTCCGCGCGCGAGCCGCGGTCCAGGACGAACAGCGCGTCCGGCACGTCGTGCACCCGGCACGACTCCAGGACGGCGGTCGCCCCGTCGCTGACCCACACCGCCGGGTAGTCCCCCGTGCTGTCGTGGATCTCGCACTGGTTGGCGTCCACGCGGGTGCCCGGGTCCCAGACCGACAGGCCGTTGCGGCCGAAGCGGCTCACCGTGGACCTGGTGAGGGTGAGGACGGAGCGCGAGCGCAGGTCGACCGCGTTCTCCGGGATGTCGTGGATGCGGCAGTCGGCGAGGGTGAGGACGGCGTCCGTGTCGAGCGTGACGCCGTCGGAAGTGGTGCGGTGCACGTCGCAGTCGGTCAGGTGCGCCGCGGCCCGTCCGGTGATCTGCACCCCGGAGCCCTTGACCTCGTACACCTCGCAGCCGATGGCCTCGAGCCCGGTGTGCTCCCCGGTCACCGAGAGGCCGGCGCCCGAGGCGTGGTGCACCCGGCACCGCTCCAGGCGGGGGTGGGCGCCGCCGCGCACCGAGACGCCGGACTGGCCGGCCGCGACGATCTCGCACTCCTCGAAGACACCGCCGCCGCCGTCGAGCACCGCGATGCCGATGCCGCCGGGGTTGTCGACGGTGCAGCGGCGCACCGTCGGGCGCGCCCCGCCGCGCACCTCGATGCCGGCCGCGGACCGTGTCACGACGCGGATGCCGATGAGTTCGGGGGCGCCGTCCTCGACGAGCAGGGCGGGCGCGGAGGAGTCCTGGCCCTCGACGTGCAGGTCCTGGACGATCGCGGAGGCGCGGACGGTCAGCGGCACTCCGTCGGCCGGCGCGATGCGCACCGAGCCGGGGGCGCTCTCCGGTCCGCGCAGGGTCACCGCGCGCTGGACGACGAGGTTCTCGCGGTAGGTGCCGGCGGCGACGGTCAGTATGTCGCCGTCGCTCGCGGCCTCCAAGGCAGCGGCGAGCGATGCGTACTCGCCGGTGCGGCGCCGCCACCGCGACGTGCCGGTGTGCGTCACCTGGACCGTGCCCTGTGCCATGGAGTTGCTCTGCCCCCACCTCGTCGTACGCGGGATCCTGCGTCGTCGTTCCGTGGTGCCGCGCAGGGAGCCGAAGAGTTCGGCCGGTCCACCGTAGCGCGCGGGAGCAGGCGGAGTTGACCCGATGGCCAGGCTCTCACCTGGGCGGCCTTGGGCAGAGGTGTTCGACGGCGCGGGGCGGCGTGCACCCGGCCGCGTCCGCCGGGCGGGTCAGGAACCGGTGCCCGTACGGCCCCAGTCCGGGCCCGCCTTGTCCCAGGCCCGGTCAAGGCGGGCGTAACGCCCTTGCACGATGCGCCAGAGGATCAGCCTGCGGGTGCCCTCGAGAAGACCGGCCGCCGCCACGGCCGCGCCGAAACCGGCGAGGACCGCGTGCGTCGTCGCGGTCGCGGTGTCCAGCGGGCGGCCCACGACCCGGCCGCGCTCGTCGGTCCAGATCCTGAAGTGGTCGCCGCGGTCCGGGGACTTGAGTCCGGACAGCACCACGCCGTAGCGGTCGGTGCGGTCGGGGGCCGTCCAGCGGGCGAGCACGCGGCTGTGCGCGTCACGGACCGAGGAGGTCTCGGGGTCGGGGTCGAGCGGCGGGGAGTCGATCTTCCGCAGGACGGTGCCGACGATCCTGTGCCGGTTCTCGTGCTGCTGGTGGACCGAGCCGAGGAGGGCGTCCCGCGTCAGGCTCGTGGTGAGCACCGCGGCGACCGGGACCGCGACGACGATCAACACCAGGGCGACCAGGGCCGTCCAGGCCTCGGCGAGGTCGGTGCCGCGGCGCAGCGGATTGTGCCGCCACCGCCAGAGGCCGGCGATCGCTCGCACGCCCTGCACCCCCTTCCGCGTCCGTCTCGGCCAAGAACGGCACGGCCCGAGCGCGACAGGCGAGAAGTGAGGGTGACATCACCCTCCGTGGTCGCCCCTCTTCGCGTCGCCCCTTCACATCCATGATGCCCAACGACCGTGCCCCGTCAACGAGTTCCCCGTCCGGGCGCCGATCATTCGGGGAGCGGGCATCCGGACATCTGACCCCCGGAACATATGGACGCGGGAAGGCCGCCGCCGGGCCGTGGCTCGACGGCGGACAACGCCGGAACGGTTGCGGCCGCCCGGCGTCCGCGGCCGGTCAGTATCCGCGGTAGGGGCGGTTGTACGGATCCTCGTACGACGCCGGGGCGGGACGGGGCGCCGCCGGGCGCATCGCCTCGTATCCCGTACCGGGAGCCGGGCGCTGGGCCTGGGGTCCCGGGTAGCCGCGCGGGCCCGCGGCCTGCTGGGGGATGTAGGGCGACGGCGCCTGCTGCAGCGGGGCGGGCTGCTGGGCCTGCGTGTAGCCGTACGCGGGGTTGGGATGGGAAGGGGCGGCCGGCAGGGCGGGCAGCGCGGCCGGGAGGGCCGACAGGTGGCTGCCGGTGTCGTACGCGGAGGGGACCCGGATCGGGGCGATCTGCGGAGTGCCCCGCTCTGCGACGAGAGAGTCGTAGATCGGAGTGTCCGGGAAGGACGGCGCGGAGTAGTAACCGCCGCCATAGGTGGAGCGGGGGGAGGTCATGCTCCATAAGTTAAGCCCTTGATGTGCCGGTTGGGGAGTCCCAATCTTGGGGTCATCCGATTTACGCTGGTTTTGCCCGACTGACCTGCCGAAACGGCGCCGTTGAACGTGTCGGTCCGGGGGTGTTCCCGAGGGGTTCCGGCGGAGTTCGCCACCACTTCCGTGCAGGTGCGCGGCGCTCGCGCGCAGGGGCGCGGTCTTCTTCCGATGCTGCGCAGATCCGCGGGATCGGGGCAGAAGGAGTCGAGGCGGGCTCGGGGATACGTAGAATCACCGGGCTGTACGAGGGAAGGCGGGCGGTCGCGCCCGGCCGAGGGAGAGGCCCATGACGGAACCGGTGGAGAGCCAGCTGACACGGCGGCACACGATGGTCGCGGAGGTCACGCTCGCCCGGCGGGGCCGGGCCGCGGTGGTACGAGCGAGCGGAGCGCTGGACTCCGAGAACGTGGCGGCGCTCGACGGCGAGCTGGCCAGAGCGGCGGAGCTGGCCGGACAGAGCAGAACGGTCGTCGACTTGTCCGCGCTGGAGTTCGCGGACTCCTCGGTGCTCCATGTGCTCCTCGACGCCCAGCGCCGGCACCGGGCGAGCGACCGGCAGCTGGTGGTGTGCGGTCCGCTGCGCCCGGTCGTGGACCGGTTGTTCAGCGTCACGGGGACCACCGAGTTCTTCGCCCTCACCGAGGACGTCGACGCCGCCGTGAACGCGGCCCGGTGAAGGGGGCCCTGGCATGAGCACCGACGTACCTGACATGAGCACCGACGTACCGGACATGAGCACCGGCGTACCCGACCTGCGCAGCGAGCGCGGTCACGACGTGGCGGCCCCGGCCGCCTCCACCCTCCCGGCCACCGCGGCCGAAGCGCGCGGACAGGTCGCGGGAACCCTGCGCACGTGGGCGGACGGCCGGGGCGGGGCCGTGGGCGAGCGCGCCCGGGCCGACATCCTCCTCGCCGTCTCCGAACTGGTCACCAACGCGCTCCGGCACGGCGGCGGCGTCACCCGCTTCGACGCCGACGTGGGCGACCAGGGCATACGCGTGACCGTGGGCGACCGCTCGGCGGACCTTCCCCGGCACCCGGACCCCGAACGGCCGCGCCCGCGCGGCGAGGGCGGATACGGATGGTTCCTCGTCCGTGAGCTGGCCACCGAGATCACGCTCGTGCTCGGGCGCACGGGCAAGGAGATCACCGTCACCCTGCCCCTGCGCTGAGCCTCCCGCTCCCCTCCCTTTTCCCGCGTATCCCTTTCGAACAGGTGGCTGGCGCTCGCCAATCCGCCCCCAGAACCGGCGTGCAAATCATCCCCAAAGGGATGTAACCCTGGCGAGGGTTTGCCATCGGAGGGCGGAGGCGAGACCGTCGGCGTACACCCACCGATGTGAAAGGGGGTGGGGGTTCGCACCGCGTGCCCACGAAGATGAACGCACCGGAACAGGTCGAGACGACGACGCCCACCGCACCACCGGCCCTGGCCGGCGCCTGGGAGACCGCACCGCACCCCGTGGTCGTGGCGGACGACCGGGGCCGGATCGCGGCCAGCAACGAGGTGGGCAGACTCCTCCTGCCGACCGCTGTGTCCGGTGCCGTCCTGCACGACACCGTCCCGCCCTGGCTCGCCGACGCCCACACCCGGCTCACGACCGGGGGCGCGCCGCGCCCCGTCCTGCCGGCGCAGGCCCAGGCGCCCACCTGCGCGCAGAGCGCACCCGAGACGCGCCCCGTGCGCGGCGAGATCGGCGTGCGCGGCTTCGAGGCCCGCCCCGCCCGGCTGGACGGGGACCACTGGGCCTGGTGGCTGACCGAGGACACCCCCCGGCGCGAGGCCGAGGCCGAACTGGGCGCCGAACGCAGGCGTACGGCGCTGCTCGCCGACGTCTCCCAGCAATTACTGGCATCGCTGAACGTGGAGCGGTGCATGGAAGTGACGGCCACCATGGCTGCAGGCCATCTCTGCGACGCCGCCCTCGTGATCGCGCCGGGTCACGGCAGCACCTACCCCGTGACCTTCACCGGACCGGCCGGCGAGGTCACCCACACCACCCTCACCGTCGACCTCGCGGAGGTGCCCGGTCTCAGCGAGGCCATGCAGGGTTTCCCGCCGGTGCCCTCGCGTTGGATCGACCCGTCCTCGCTGCCGGAGTGGGCCGTGCCCGCGCACTTCACCGGTCCGGTCTGCTCCGTGGTGATCACCCCGCTGCCGGGTCACGGGGTGCCCGCCGGTGTCCTGATACTGCTGCGCTCCACCGACCGCAGCGCCTTCACCGAGGCCGAGGAGCTCTTCGCCCGGATCTTCGCCGCCCGCGCGGGCGCCGCGGTCTCCGCCGCCCGCCTGTACGCCGAACAGAGCGCCATCTCCCGCACCCTCATGCGCGACCTCCTGCCGCCGTCCCTGAGCACGGTGCACGGCGTGGAGTTCGCCGGGGGCTACATCGCGGCGGGGCCCGGCGAGCGCATCGGCGGCGACTTCTACGACGTGCACGCGGGCCAGGGCCCCGAGGACGAGACGCTCGCCGTCCTCGGCGACGTCTGCGGCAAGGGGCTGGAGGCGGCCGCGCTCACCGGCAAGATCCGCAACACCGTGCAGGCGCTGCGTCCGATGGGGGACAACCACCAGCGGCTGCTCGCCCTCCTGAACGACTCGCTGCTGCAGACCGAGCACACCCGCTTCGCGACGCTGGCGCTGGCCTCCGTGGTCCGCCGGGGCAACGGCGTGGATCTCCGCGTCACCAGCGCCGGCCACCCGCCGCCGCTGATCGTGCGGGCGGACGGCACCGTCGAGTCGGCCGAGACACGGGGCACCCTGATCGGCGCCCTGCCGGAGGTCACCTCCAACACCGCCGCCGTCCGCCTCCGGCCCGGCGAGGTCTGCCTGCTGTTCAGCGACGGCATCATCGAGGCCAGGGGCGGGCCGACGGGCGAGGAGATGTTCGGGCAGGAACGGCTGTCGTGGGCGCTCGGCGAGTGCTTCGGCATGATGGCCGAGGCCGTCGTCGAACGGGTGCAGATGCTGGCGTCGCAGTGGGTGGGCCGCGGACCGCACGACGACATGGCCGTCGTCGCCATAGCCGTCCCCCGCCACCAGCACCTCAGCGCCGTCGACGGACACACCCGAGGCAGGTACACCGGATGACCGCCACCCTTCACGACCAGCTCGAACCGGTCAGGGACCGCCTGTGGGAGGACGTACGCGCCGGGGACGAGGCCGCGGCCGCCGCGACCGTGCGCGCCGCGCTCGACGCCGGTGTCGAAGCGGAGAGCGTCCTGCTCGACCTCATCGCCCCCGTGCAGCGGCGGGTCGGCGTCGAATGGGCGGCGAACCGCATCAGCGTCGCCCAGGAACACGCGGCGACGGCCATCAACGACCGGGTCATGACCCTCACCGCGTCCGCCGCCCCGCCGCCCGAGCGGGCCGGACGACGCAGACGGATCACCGTGGCCTGCGTGGACGGCGAGTGGCACGCCATGCCCGCGCGCCTGCTCGCCGAGGTGCTGCGCCTGCACGGCTGGCAGGTCGACTTCCTCGGCGCCCACACCCCCACGCCCCACCTGGTCTCCCACCTGCACCAGCACGTGCCCGACGCCGTGGCGCTCTCCTCGTCGATCCCCACCAACCTCCCCGTCGCCCACGCCGCCCTCACGGCCTGTCAGGCCATCGGCATGCCCGTCCTGGTCGGCGGCGCCGCCTTCGGTCCCGGCGGACGGTACGCGGAGGTCTTCGGCGCCGACGCCTGGGCGGGCGACGCCCGGGACGCCGTCGCCCTGCTCGAACACGGGCTGGACCGACCGCGCATGACGCTCCATCAGGCCGTCGACGACCTCCCGCACCTGGTCGACCAGGAATACTCGATGGTCGCCCGCACCCGCGGCGAACTGGTCAAGGAGGTGCTCTGCGAACTGGAGCGGCTCTTCCCGCCGATGGCCCGGTACACGCCGCAGCAGCGCCAGCACACCGCCGAGGACGTCGCCCACATCGTCGACTTCCTGGCCACCGCGCTCTACCTGGACGACGACGAGCTCTTCACCGGGTTCCTGGAGTGGACGGCGCAGATCCTCACCGCCCGGAGCGTCCCCGCGCACAGCCTGCTCCTCGCCCTGGACGTGCTGAGCCGCAGACTGTCCGACTTTCCGCGCGCCACCCGGGTGCTGGACGCCGCCCGTGGTGTCACCATGCCCCGCAGGGCGGCGAGCCCCGACACCGGAGAGACCGCATGACCCGCCCCTGTGCGCGCCTGAGCCTGCGCGCCGAGTTCCACCAGGACGTCGTGACCGTTCACGTCGGCGGAAGCCTCGAGTACGGGGTGGCCGACGGACTCGTCTCCGCCGTCACCGACCAGCTGAACGCCCCGCGTGCGCACGGCCGGCCCGTCGGCCGGCTCCACCTCGACCTGGCGGAGCTGGAGTTCGTCGACTCGATGGGGCTGGCCGCCCTGCTGATGATCCGACGCGTCACCGACGCCCACGCGGTCACCCTGCGCCTGCTCGACCGGCCGGTCTGCCTGGAGCGGCTGCTGCAGCTCACCGGCACCCTCGGCTACCTCACCGCCGCCGTCGACCCCCCGAGTGCCGCCGCCGCGGAGGGGGAGACGGGTGACGACGGCGTGGCCGACGCATGGGACCGGCGGTTCTCCGGCACGGAGTAGCGAATCGTAGGCGTCCCGGCGCGCCGCCACCTGGCACGTGCGCCGCGCCGTCTGTACTGATGGCCGGCTGTCCCGTCGAACCCGTCGCATCCGAACGCGGACCACGGGCCGAAGAGGAGATGCGCGCCGGGACCACCGGAGCGGGACCGGCGCGCCCCAGTGTCCCTGCGATCCGGAGTGTGACGTGAACCTTCGATGCGTGTTCCCGCCGGTGACGGGCGCGGGCGGCGGATGCGGTGCCGGGCCCGCCGAGGGGCGGCGGCAGCCATGAGGCGGGCGTCGCACGGGCACGACATCCCCGGCCGGCCCTCGGACGTGGTCATTCTCGGCGGCGGCGCGGCCGGACTCAGCCTCGCGTACCGCCTGACGGAGACCGGCGCGGGCGCGGTGACCGTGGTGGAGCCGCCGGCCGGACCGCTGCGCCCCGCCGAACGCACCTGGTGCTACTGGGACCGGGGCACGGGCGACTTCGACGCGGCGCTGACCGCCACTTGGTCCCGGCTGCGGGTGCACGGCGCCGACGGCGCGGCCGTCACCGTCGATCCCGCGCCCCTGAGCTACCGCATGCTGCGCTCAGGGCCCTTCGAACGCCTCGTGCACGCACGGCTGGCGCGATCCTCCGGAGCACGGGTGCTGCGCGCGACGGCGGAGGCGGTGCGCACGGTGGGCGGCGGGGCCGAGGTCCGCTGCACCGGCCAGGACGGGCAGGACCTGACCCTGCGTGCCCGCCACGTCTTCGACTCCCGCCCACTGCGCTCGCCGCCCCCGGCCCGCACCCTGCTGCTGCAGCACTTCCGGGGCTGGTTCGTCCGCACGGCCACGGACCGGTTCGATCCCGCGGTCGCCGACCTGATGGACTTCCGCGTCCCCCAGCCGCGACACGGCCTCGCCTTCGGATACGTGCTGCCGCTCGCCCCCGACCGCGCACTCGTCGAGTACACCGAGTTCTCCCGCGCCCCGCTCACCACCGAGGCGTACGAGCGGGCCCTCACCCACTACTGCCGCGACATCCTCCGCATCGGCACGCCCACGATCGAGTCGGCCGAGCAGGGCGTCATCCCGATGACCGACGCCCGCTTCCCGCGCCGGACCGGGCCCGCCGTCCACCGCATCGGGGCCGCGGGCGGCGCCACCCGCCCCGCGACCGGCTACACCTTCGCCGCCGTCCAGCGGCAGAGCCGGGCCATCGCCGCCGCCGTGCGCGCCGGGCGCCCCGACGTGCCCGCGCCGCACGGGCGACGCGCGCTGGCCATGGACGCCGTACTGCTGCGCGCCCTGGACACCGGGCGGATCGACGGCCCCGACTTCTTCACCGGTCTGTTCCGCACCACCCCCGCGGAGCGGCTGCTGCGCTTCCTCGACGGCGCCACCACGCCGTGGGAGGAGTGGGGCATCGGGATGCGCAGCCCCGTGGGGCCGATGCTCCGCACCGCCGTCGAACTCCCCTTCCTGCCCCGCCGGTTCCACCCGGCACCGGGCCGCCCCCGAAGCGAAGAGAGCCCCGGATGACCCTGCTGCGCGACCGCGACCTTGCGCGTGCCTTCGACGCCGCCTCACCCACGTACGACCTGCTCACCGCCCTCAACCCGGGTTACCGGGCCGACCTGTCGCGCTCGGCCCGCAGGCTTCGGCTGCCCGGCCGCGGGGCCGGGCTGCACCTGCTCGACCTGGGCTGCGGCACCGGCTCCTCGACCCGCGCGCTGCTGCGGGCCGCGCCCGAGGCCCGCATCACCGCTGTCGACGCATCGGCGGGCATGCTGGCGCGGGCCCGCGCCAAGTCGTGGCCGGTCGGAGTCCGTTTCCTGCACCTGAGCGCCGAGGAGCTGGCCACGGCGGACCGCGGACCGTTCGACGCGGTCTTCGCCGCCTACCTGTTCCGCAATGTCACCGACCCGGACCGGGTCCTCGCCGCCGTCCGGAGCGTGCTGCGCCCCGGCGGCCGGCTCGCCGTCCACGAGTACAGCCTCAGCGGGGCGGCGGCCCACCGGGCCCTGTGGAACGCCGTGTGCCGCGCGGTGATCATCCCGGCCGGCACCCTCAGCGGCGACGGCGCCCTCTACCGCCATCTGCGGCGCAGCGTCCTCGACTTCGACACCGTGCCCGACTTCACCGCCCGGCTGACCCGAGCCGGGTTCACCGGAGCGCGGGCCGTCCCGGTCGCCGGCTGGCAGACGGGCATCGTGCACACCTTCCTCGCGGCGGGCGGCGCCGCCACATCGGAGGCCACCTCGTGAGCACCCCGCGCGACATCCCCCGCCGGGGCCGGGACCGCAAGGCCGACGTGCTGCGGGCCGTCCCGGGCCGCGCGCGGTTCGCCCCCGGCGACGCGCCCCGCGCCGCCGTGATCGGCGGCGGTATCGCCGGACTCGCCGCCGCCACCGGGCTCGCCGAGCGCGGCGTCCGCGTCACCGTGTACGAGAGCGGCGAAGCGCTCGGCGGGCGGCTCGCGGGCCGGCGGATCCGGCTGGCGGACGGCTCGGCGGCGACCATGAGTCGCGGGTTCCACGCCTTCTTCCGGCAGTACTACAACCTGCGGGGCCTGTTGCGGCGCACCGACCCCACGCTCGCCCGGCTCACCGCCCTGCCCGACTACCCCCTGCGGCACAGCGGTGGCCTCACCGACAGCTTCGCCCGCGTCCCGCGCACGCCCCCGCTCAGCGCGCTCGGCTTCGTCGCGCTGAGCCCCACCTTCGGCTGGCGCGACCTCGCCACCATGGACGCCCGCGCCGCGCTGCCCCTCCTGGACGTCCGCGTCCCCGAGGTGTACGAGCGGTACGACGGGCTCAGCGCCACCGCCTTCCTGGAAGGCATCCGCTTCCCCGAGGCGGCGCACCACCTGGCGTTCGAGGTGTTCTCGCGCAGTTTCTTCGCCGACCCGCGCGAACTGTCCGCCGCCGAACTGCTCCTGATGTTCCACATCTACTTCCTCGGCTCGGCGGAGGGCCTCCTCTTCGACGTACCGAACGAGCCCTTCCCGCAGGCGCTCTGGGAGCCCCTCGGCGACTACCTGCAGCGCCTCGGGACGGACATCCGCACTGGAACACCCGTGCGGAGGGTGCGTCCGCGCGACGGCGGGGCCGAGGTGTGCACCGAGACGGCGGCCGACCGGTACAACGCGGTGGTCCTCGCCCTCGACTCCGCCGGACTGCGCCGGCTCGTCGCCGCCTCGCCGGGCCTGGGGACCCCGCCCTGGCGCGACGACATCGCGGCCCTGCGCAACGCGCCGCCCTTCCTCGTCAGCCGGCTCTGGCTCGACCGGCCGGTCCGCGCCGACCGGCCGGGGTTCCTCGGCACCAGCGGATACGGCGGCCTGGACAACGTCAGCGTCCTGGACCGGTACGAGGACGAGGCCGCGCGCTGGGCCTCACGGAACGGGGGCGCGGTCGTGGAACTCCACGCCTACGCCGTGGGGGAGGGCGAGGAGCGGACCGCCGTCGAGCGGCGCCTTGTGGAGCAGTTGTACGAGGTATATCCGGAGACCCGCGGGGCCCGTGTGGTCGACGCCCGGCACGAGTGGCACGCCGACTGCCCCCTCTTCCCGGTCGGCACCTACCGACGGCGGCCGACTGTACGCAGCCCCCACCCCTGGCTGACCCTGGCCGGCGACGTGGTGCGCTGCGACCTCCCGGTCGCCCTGATGGAACGCGCCGCCACCACGGGCTTCTTGGCGGCGAACACCCTGCTGGCCGAACACGGGGTCAAGGGTCAGACCTTGTGGACGGTTCCACGGATGGGCCGCTCAGCCGTGCTGCGAGCCCTCGGCTCACTGGCGGTCATCCCGTGAGTGGGGGATTCACGGGGCGCATAGCCGGCTGATTAACGTGCTGTGGTACGGAGTTGACGAAGTGTCACCTGCCTGTCGTCTGGCTCAGCCCGGAAAACGCTTCGTGCTGCGCAGTGCCCAGCGCCGTTCCGCGTACGCCAGGTCGTCGCGCCACAGGCGGCCCGCCGTGTGACGCATCAGAGGGCGCAGCGCGGGGGCGGCGGCTCGGGCCAGGGCGAAGCCGCGCCGGTCCGATGCGGCAACCACCGCCTCGACCACCGCGGTGCGCGGCCGTGTGGCGGACGCGCCCGTCAGCGGCGTGGCATGCGTCTCCACCACGGACGTCGCTCCCTCGCCCTCGGTGATGCGCATCACCACCGTCCGCGGCCCCGGGGCGGTGAACTCGGCCCGCACCGGCACGACCAGACGGCGCGTCACCCGGAACGACACGTCGACGACGAACGCGTCGTCAGCTCCCTCCGCGCCGTCCTCCGGCCCCCGGACCACCGTCAGGTCGACGAACGAGTACGGGTGGAACCAGGAGCCGTGCCACGGGTCCAGCCGGTTGGCGATGACGTCCTGCGGTTCGCACCGCCCCGCCGCCGTGAAGACCGCCGCCACCCCGGTGTCCGGCGCGGGACGCTCCGGAACCATCGGCCGGGGCGAGGGTTCCTCGCCGCCCACCGCGTCCAGACGTACCCACACCAGCACCCCGTCGTCATGGACGGGGTAGGGCTCCCAGCCGGCGAACGGGCCGCCGTTCAGGGCCAGTCCGTGCCAGTGGCAGACCAGGGTCCCGCACACCACCCGGCTGTCGCGCAGCGGCGCCCCGAGGTGCGGGCAGATCCCCGGGCCCGCGTGCAGCTCACCGCCGTCCGAACGCCACAGCACGACCTCCTCGCCGCCCACCGTTCGGCCGCAGGGGCCACCCCCGGCGCGCACGTCACGGGAGGCGCCGACCACGAACCAGTTGCCGGAGGGGCGCGCCGAGGCCCGGTCGAGCGCCCCGGCGATCAGCGCGGGCCGCGCCTCCCGCCAGGTCGGCTCCTGGTCCGCCCAGCCGGGACCGCGGCGCCGCCGCAACGGAGGTGTCCAGCGGGCCCGTTCCGGTCGGCCGGTCACTGACTGGTCCTTTCCACGGGGGAGTTGGGGGAGTGCGTCTCCAGGGTCCCGGCGCGTCCGGGTGGTGTGAACTCCCGGGCGCGGGCGCGCCACCGCGCGCCGATCACGCGGACGACCCCGGCCGCCGCGGTCGCCGCCCGGCGGGCACGGGACACCACGGCCCTGCGGTGCAGCACGTCGTACTCCTGGTCGGCGATCGCGTCGAGGATGCCGCCGTACAGCGTGGTCGCGGCCCGGATGCAGGGGCGCACGCGGGGGTCGAGCATGGCGATGCCGGGCTCCGCCTCCCGGTACACGTCCCGCGTCATCGCCTCGGCGGCGACCAGTGCCGCGCGGATCCGTGGGTCGCGTCGTCCGGTGCGGCGGCTCCACTCCAGCAGCGGCCGGTCCACGCCGTGCGCGGCGAGCAGGTCGGCGGGCAGATAGACGCGGCCCCGGTCCAGGTCCTCGCCGACGTCCCGCAGGAAGTTGGTGAGCTGGAAGGCCACGCCGAGGGCCGCCGCGTGCGGCGCCGCCTCCTCGCGGGGCACCACCGTGCCGAGCACCGGCAGCATCTGCAGTCCGATCACCGCGGCCGAACCATGCATGTACGTCCGCAGCTCCGCGTAGGTCGGATAGTCGGTGACGCTCAGATCGCTGCGCATCGAGACCAGGAAGTCGGAGAAGAGGTCCGGATCGATGGCGTAGCGCTCAGCGGTGTCGGCCACCGCGCGGACCACCGGTTCCTCGCCGCCCCCGGTGCGCAGACCCCGCGCGAGGTCGCCCTCCAGTTCCAGGAGGAGCCGGTCGCGTTCCGCCGGGGTCAGCCGCCGGTCCAGGTCGTCGACGATGTCGTCCGCCCACCGGGCGAAGCCGTACAGGGCGTGCACGGCGGTGCGGCGTTCCACGGGAAGCAGCCGGGTGGCGAGGAAGTAGGTGCGGCCGTGCCGGGCGTTGAGCTGCCGGCACCGGGCGTAGGCGGCGCGCAGCGCGGGGTCGGTGATGCGGGCGGCGGTGAGTTCGCGACGGGTCATCGGCGGCCTTTCGCGGTTCCGGCGCCGGTCACGCGCGCGGCGGCCAGCTTGCCGGAGATCAGGACGGTCGGGACGCCCACGCCCGGGGTGGTGCCGCACCCGGCGAGGACCACGTTGTCGAGACCGCGCACCAGGTTGCGCGGCCGGAACGGGCCGGTCTGCGCGAAGGTGTGCGAGACGGAGAAGGGGCTGCCCGCGGCATGGCCCTGCGCCGCCCAGTCCCACGGGGTCACGAGCAACTCCCTCTCGATGCTGTCCCGGAACCCGTCGAGACCCCGGCGTTCCAGTTCCGCCGCCAGCTCGTCGCGGTAGCGCGGGCCCAGGTCCCGCCAGGTGGTGGGGGAGGGGCCGACGGCGGTGTTGGGGCAGGGGGCGAGGACGTAGTGCAGATGCCGGTCCGGCGGGGCGAGGGAGGGGTCGTGGGTGGTCGGCCGGGTGATCAGCAGGGACGGATCACTCATCAGCCGCCCGGTACGGGTCAGTTCGTCGAAGGTCTCCGCCCACTTGGACCCGAACGACAGCGTGTGGTGGGCGAGTTGGGGCCAGGTGCGGTCGGTGCCCGCGTGCAGGACGACCGCGGACGGGGACTGGCGCAGACGTACCGGGCGCCGGGGCGCGCGGCCCAGGAGGCGGTGGGCGGACGGGAGTTCGCAGGAGAGCACGACGGCGTCGCACGGGATGCGCTCGCCCGTCGTCAGGCGCACCGCGCGCACCCGGCCCGCCGACCGTTCCAGTGTGCTCACCTCGGCCGACCAGCGCAGATCGGCACCGGCGTCCCCGGCCGCGTCGGCCATCGCACGGGGCAGCGCGTGCATGCCGCCCCGGGGGAAGAAGACCCCGGCCACGGTGTCCATGTAGGCGATCACGGCGTACGCGGCGAGCGCGCGGGCCGGGGCGACCCCGGCGTACAGGGCCTGGAAGGAGAAGACCCGGCGCAGCCGCGGGTCGGAGAGGAAGCCGGCGATGCGGCGGTCCAGGCTGCCGAAGCCGCCGAGCGCCGCGAGCCGGGCCAGATCGGGGTGGAGCAGTTGGAGGGGCGAGTCGAAGTTGGTGTCGATGAAGCGCCGCATCTGGGCCGCGTAGAGCCGCTCCAGCCACTGCCGCAGCCTGCGGTACCCCGCCGCCTGCGCGGGGCCGGCGAAGCGCCTGACCTCGGCCTCCATCGCCTCGCCGTCGGTGTGCACGTCCAGCGAGGAGCCGTCCGCGAAGCACGCCCGGTAGGCCGGGTGCAGGGCCACCAGCTCCACCCGCCGGTGCAGGCTGTCGCCGACGGCGGCGAACGCCTCGTCGGCCAGGTGCGGCATGGTCAGCACGGTGGGGCCGGTGTCGAGCCGGTACCCGCCCAGCTCGACCCGCCCCGCCCGGCCGCCGGGCCCCGCGTCCCGCTCGACCAGGGTGACCTTGCGCCCCGCGCCGATGAGGTGCAGGGCGCAGGCGAGACCGGAGAGCCCGGCGCCGACGACCACGACGTGGTCGGTCGGCCCGCTCACGGCCCTCATCGGACCCGCTCCATGCGGTGCGGCGCGAGACCCGCGGCGCGCTCGACCAGGGCCGCGAACTCCCGCTGTACGTCGGGGTCCGCGCCCGTGGCCTCGAAGTGGCGGCGGCTCCGGGCCGCCAGCTCCACGATCTTGGCCTCCACCACCGCGCGCGCCCCGGTCTTCTCCAGGGTCCGCCGCATGTGCTGCACCGCGGCTGGCGTGGGGTCCGTGCCGGGTGCGAGGGCGGCGGTGGCGTCCGGGTCGCCGGACGTCTCGGCGAGGGTGAGGGCCACCGCGAGCAGGTAGGTGAGCTTGCGCGTGCGCAGGTCGTCGTCGGCCGGCTTGCCCGTCCGCGCCGGGTCGCCGAACGCGCCGACCAGGTCGTCGTGGAGCTGGAAGGCCAGCCCCGCGCACCGCCCGGCCGCGCGCAGCGCCTCCAGGGTCCGCTCGTCGGCGCCGGCCGTCAGGGCGCCCAGCGCCAAGGGGCGGGCGACGGTGTAGAGGGCGCTCTTGAGCGTGGCGATGGCCTCCGCTTCGTCGAGGCCGGTCGCGCCGGTCGCCTGCGCGTGCAGGTCGCGGTACTGGCCGGCGACCATCTCGCTCCGCATGGCCCGCCATTCGGTGTGCAGCCGGGCGCCGTGGGCCGAGGTGAGCGCGGTCTCGGTCAGCAGGTCGTCGGCCCACGCCAGCGCGAGGTCGCCGGTGAGCACCGCGGCGGACATGGCGAAGGTCCGGGGCGGTCCGCCCATCCCGGCGGCCCGGTGCAGCCGTTCGAACTCGACGTGCACGGCCGGCGCGCCCCGGCGCAGCGGCGATCCGTCCATGACGTCGTCGTGCACGAGGGCGCACGCCTGGACCAGTTCGAGGGCGGCAGCGGTGCGCAGGACGGCCTCCGGGTCCCCCGAACCGCCCGCGGCACGCCACCCGCACCACGCGAAGGCGGCGCGCAGCCGCTTCCCGCCGCGCAGGACGAACGCGGTCAGCCGGTCGGCCACGTCCTCGGCGAACACCGGGTCGACGGCACGGGCCCGCCGCGCCGAGGCGTCCAGCACCCGGGTGAGCACCGCCTCCACGGCCCCGGTGGCGTCGGCGGCCGTACGCGGTGTGCCGACGGCCGTACGTGGGGTGCCGACCGGTCCGGCGGATTCGGCGGCGGTCGGCCGCAGTCCAAGCATGCACTGCCTCTTCTCGGTCTCCGACACCTGCACACATGTGGTTCCGCCGCCGGCCCCGATACGGATGCGGCTCCGGCAGTTTTGCCCGCCCGACGGCGCGATCGGCCGAACGCCACACGGTGGGGCCACCGGTGTGAGCCTCATGGCGGCGTCCCACCCCGCGCGGCTCTCCTCGTGGAGGCCCGCCGCCGGTGTGGGCCGTCAGCCCCGGTCGCCCGGCCTGCGGCCCTTCGCGGCGGCCTCGGTGATGTTGCGGGCCATGCCGCCGAACACCGCGGCGTGGAACGGGGAGACGGACCACCAGTAGGCGTGGCCGAGGAGCCCGCGCGGGTGGAACAGGGCGCGCTGGCGGTAGCGGGTGCGGCCCTCCTCGTCGGTCTCCGCGTACATCTCCAGCCACGCGAGACCCGGCAGCCGCATCTCCGCGCGCAGTCGCAGCAGCCGGCCGGGCTCGATCTCCTCCACCCGCCAGAAGTCCAGCGAGTCACCGACCCGCAGATGCTCGGCGTCCCGGCGCCCGCGGCGCAGTCCGACCCCGCCGACGAAGCGGTCGAGCCAGCCGCGGACCGCCCAGGCGATCGGCCACGAGTACCAGCCGTTGTCGCCGCCGATCCCCTCGATGACCCTCCACAGCCGGGCGGGCGACACGTCGACGGTGAGCTCCCGTTCGTCCTTGTAGAGGCTGCCGCCCGCCCAGTCCGGGTCGGTGGGCAGCGGGTCGCTCGGCGCCCCCGGCACGGACGCCGACGACCACCGCGTCGCGACCTGGGCCTCCCGCACCCTGCGCAGCGCCAGGGCCAGCGCCTCGGGGAAGGGCAGCGGGCGGCCCGGACCGTCCGGCACGTACCGGGCGATGTCGTGCTCCTGGCAGACGACTTCGTGCCGGAGCGACTCGGTGAGCGGCCGGGCGATGGAGGCGGGCACCGGCGTGACGAGGCCGACCCAGTGACTGGACAGGCTCGGGGTCAGCACCGGGACCGGCACGATGAGGCGACGCGGCAGCTCGGCGACGGCCGCGTATCCACGCATCATGTCGAGATACGTGAGGACGTCGGGGCCGCCGATGTCGAAGGCCCGGTCGACGTCGGCCGGCATGCCGGCCGAACCGACGAGGTAGCGCAGCACGTCACGCACCCCGATGGGCTGGGTGCGGGTCTGCACCCAGCTGGGGGTGACCATGACCGGAAGCCGTTCGGTCAGATAGCGCAGCATCTCGAACGAGGCCGACCCGGAGCCGATGACGACGGCGGCCCGCAGCACGGTGGCCGGCACCGGACCGTCCAGGAAGATCCGTCCGACCTCCGCCCGCGAGCGCAGATGCGGTGAGAGGCGCCGCTCCGGAACGCCCTGGGGGGTCAGGCCGCCCAGGTAGACGATCCGGCGCACCCCGGCGGCCCGCGCCTGCTCGGCGAAGATCCGGGCCGCCCGGCGGTCCGTCTCCTCGAAATCCGACCCGGAACCGAGGGCGTGCACCAGGTAGTACGCGACCTCGATCCCGCTCAGCGCCGCCCCTACGGACTCGGCGTCGGTCACGTCGCCCTTGACCGTTTCGACGTCTCCCGCCCAGGGGAGGTCGCGCAGTTTGCCGGGGGAGCGGGCCAGACAGCGCACGCGGTGGCCCGCCGCCAGCAGCTCCGGCACCAGACGCCCGCCGATGTATCCGGACGCCCCGGTGACCAGACAGTGCAAGGGCTCTTCGGTCGGCTGTCCGTCCCTGGCCACGATCGACTCCTTCGGCTGCTCCGCACCGGCGCTCTCCACCGGCTGCTCTCCACCATCCACCGGCTGTTCGCTCCGCGTGCTCACCGCGGCCGCTCCCTCGGCCCCGCGCCGGAAACGGCCCCCTCGGCCGATCATGACCGCAACGGGCCGCCGCTTCACATGACCACTTCCTCGCGGGAGCCGCCGGCGGATGCACGGACCAGGCCGGATGCCGAACCGGAGGCGTACGGCCGTTCGGGGTCACTGGCCCGGTCCGACGCAGAAGCGACGCACAACCGACGCACATTGCGGCTCGGGCGGCGTGACCGTGAGGTTGGGGGCACAGGGAAGGGCGGCGGGCGTGCACCGGCGTGCAGGCGGGCGGCCCGCGACGACCGGCGCGCCCGGCTCTCCGTACCACTGTGCCGGTGCCGCGCAGGACTCGGCTGGAGGGCGACGTACATGACCGCGACGGCACAGGCCGGCACCGGCCCCTCGTCGAAGGTGCTCGGCGGGTGGGCGATCGACGCCGAAGAGGCGCACGCGCACGAGGAGTTCTCCGCGGGCCTCGCCCGTGGCGACGAGCACTGCTTCACCGCGCTCTACCGCCGCTGGGGCTCCTTGGTCTACGCGCTCGCGGTGCGCTCCCTCGGCGACCCGCGGGAGGCCGAGGACGTCACCCAGCAGGTGTTCCTCGCCGCGTGGCGCGGCCGGGGCGGCTACCGGCCCGAGCGCGGGCCCGTCTCCGCCTGGCTGGTCGGCATCGCCCGGCACAAGACCGTCGACGCCCTCTCGGCCCGCGCGCGGCGCGGCGAGGTCGTCGACCGGGGGTGCGTCGCCGCCGAGGCCGACCCCGTGCCGCAGGCGCATCTCGACGCCGCGCTCGACCGCGTCCTGCTCGGCCAGGAGCTCGCGAAGCTTCCCGCGGCCCAGCGGCACGTCCTCGGTCTCGCGTTCTTCGAGGACCTCACCCAGGTGCAGATCGCGGAGCGGACCGGGCTGCCGCTGGGCACGGTGAAGAGCCACATCCGCCGGGCGCTGGGCCGCCTGAACCGCTCCCTGCGGAACTAGCGCCGCCCCGCCCGCACCGACCAGGCCGTCCGCGCGGAATCGTGCATATTCGACGCAGCCGCCTCCAGCCCAGGCGACCTCTCGGCCAAATGGGTAGAATTCGGGCATGGGAGAGTGGTGGTCCATGGCGTCGACCGCGCCCGAGCTCGTCCTGGAGACCGATTCGGGCTCTACGGTGATGAGTCCGAGCCGGGACTACCACGTGGGGCGCGATCCCTTGAGCGACATCGTCATCGACGACGCCCGCGTCTCCTGGCACCACGCCGTCCTGCACGCCGGGCTCGACCACTGGACGATCGAGGACGAGCACAGCACCAACGGCACCTACGCCGACGGGCGGCGCGTCCAGGAGGGGGACATCGGGCCGGGCAGCGTCATCCGGTTCGGCAGCGTCACGGACGGCCCCCGCGCGGTCCTCGTCGGCCGCGCCCCGCCCGAGCCCGTCGCGGCCCGGCCGGTCGCCCCCGAGCGCCCCTCCTCCGTCAGCATGCCCTCGGCCACGGGCACCTTCCGGCAGCCGACGTCCGTACGCCCGCTGCCCTCCCGTACGGTCCGCATCGGCCGCGCCGACGACAACGACGTGGTCATCGACGATCTGGTGGTCTCGCGGCGGCACGCCGAACTGAGGGTGCTCGCCGACGGCACGTACGAGATCGTCGACCTCGGCAGCCACAACGGCACCTACCTCAACGGCCAGCCCGTGGTCCGCGCCCCGGTCGCGGCGGGCGACATCATCGGCGTCGGCCACCGCGCGTACTGCCTCGTGGGCGACGAACTGCAGGAGTACGTCGACACGGGCGAGGTGTCGCTCGACGTCCAGGGGCTGACGGTCACCGTCGACCGGGGCCGCAAGACCCTCCTCGACCAGGTCTCCTTCCCCGTCGGCGAGAAGTGCCTGCTGGCCGTCGTCGGGCCCAGCGGCGCGGGAAAGTCCACCCTGCTCAACGCCCTCACCGGGCTGCGCCCCGCGGACGACGGCACCGTCCTGTACGACGGCCGCGACCTCTACCGCGACTACGCGGAGCTGCGCCAGCGCATCGGTCTCGTCCCGCAGGACGACATCCTGCACGCCCAGCTGACCGTGCGCCGCGCCCTCGGATACGCCGCCGAACTCCGCTTCCCCCAGGACACCGAGAAGGCGGAACGCCGCGCCAGGGTCGACGAGGTCATTCGCGAACTCGGCCTGGAACAACGCGTGAACCAGCCCATCCACAGCCTCTCCGGCGGCCAGCGCAAGCGGGTGAGCGTCGCGCTCGAACTCCTCACCAAGCCGTCGCTGCTCTTCCTCGACGAGCCGACGTCCGGGCTCGACCCCGGCATGGACCGCTCGGTGATGCACATGCTGCGCGGCCTGGCCGACGACGGCCGCACGGTCATCGTCGTCACGCACAGCGTGCTCAGCCTCGACGTGTGCGACCGGCTCCTGGTGCTCGCCGCGGGCGGCAGGATCGCCTACTACGGGCCGCCGCAGGACGCGCTGCCGTTCTTCGGCTTCACCCAGTGGCCGGAGGCGTTCGAAGCCTTCGAAGGAGACCGCGACCGGGACTGGGCCGAGGAGTACCGGCGCTCGCCCCTCCACCAGCAGTACATCGCCAACTCCTCCGCCCAGCCCTTCCCGGGTGGCGCGCGGGGCGGCGCGGCACCGCCCGCCTCCTTCGCGCCACCGCCGAAGGCGCAGAGCTGGGGATCCCAACTGCGCACGCTGGTACGGCGCTACGCGGCCGCACTCGGCGCGGACCGGACGTTCCTCGCGATCATGATCGCGCTGCCGTTCGTGATGGGTGCCATGGCGCGTGCGCTCGCCGGGAGCAAGCTGACGCAGGACACGGCGATGAACGCGCTGCTCATCCTCTGTGTGGGCGGCGTCCTGACCGGCGCGGCCAACGCCGTACGGGAGTTGGTCAAGGAGCGCGTGATCTACCGGCGGGAACGGGCCGTCGGGCTCTCCAGATCGGCGTACCTGATGTCGAAGGTCGTCGTCCTCGGCACGATCACCGTGCTGCAGGCGGTGGTGCTGACCCTGGTCGCCCTGCTCGGCGTCGACCTCAACGCCCCCGGCGGCAAGGGGGTGGTCCTGCCACCGCTGGTCGAGGTCACCTTGGCGGTCGCCCTGCTGGCGTTCACCGCCATGATGCTGGGACTTCTCGTGTCGGCGGTGGTGCGCAAGGAGGAGGTGACGATGCCGCTGCTCGTGCTCCTCGCCATCGTCCAGGTGGTCTTCTGCGGCGCACTCCTCAAGCTGAACGGGGTGCCGGGCGTCGAGCAGTTGGCGTGGCTCGTGCCGTCCCGCTGGGCGCTGGGCGCCATGGCGGGGACCATCGGCCTCGGCAGGATCATCCCCGGGGAACTGACCGCCGACCCGCTGTTCCGCCATTCCCTGGGCGTCTGGCTGCTCGACCTGGGCATGCTGGTGGCCCTCTCCGCCGTCTTCGGATACGCGGTCGCCCGGCTGCTGCGCCGCCACGAACCCGCCGTCATGCGGAAGTAGGAGCCCGAGCGATGACCACCGCGGAGTTCCGCCCCACACATGTCGTCCCCCAGGACGGGCTGCCCGCCTGGGAGGCGCCGGACGTGCGGCGCCCGACGGCCCCGCTCGACGCGCTGCTGCCCGTACAACTGGTCGACCGGCTCGGCGACTGGGGCCGGATCGTCTGCGCCAACGGATGGTCGGCGTGGGTCGATGGCAGGCTCCTGGTCGCCGTACCGCGGGACCCGCCGGGCGCGGGCGGCCCGCTGACCCGGACGGCCGACCCCGGGCCGCTCCTGTCCAGGACCGAGGACGCCCTGGGCCGCTACCGGCGCGCGGCGCAGGAGCTGGCGGAGGGTGGCGTGGACGGGGAGTCGTTCCGGCGCAGGACGCGCGGACTGCGGGTGGGCGTGGTCGTGGAGGGCGAGTCGGTCTGGCTCTACGACGCCGAACACGAACGGTGGGTGTACTGCGACGGGACGCAGCTCAGTACCTACGCGGCGGGGGGCGGCCCCGGCGTCGAGGGGCGGGGGATCCCGAACGGTGAAGCGGGACCGGGGGATTCTTTGCCCGGCTCGCCCGGCCCGTACGACGAGGAACCCACCGCTCTTGTCCCGGCCGTGCGGGAGGTCGACGACGCTGGGGAAGGGACGGTGGGGCCGGGGGAGACCCAGGTGGTCGGGGTGGCCGGGCCCGAGCCGACGCGGGTGGTGGAAGTCGGGCCGCCGCAGATGGTGGGGCCCGAGGAGACGCAGTTGGTGGAGGTCGTGTCCGACCCCGGGCGGGCGCCCGCGCCACAGGACGGGCGAGCCGCTCGACAGGCGCCCCACGGCGAAGGCCCCGTTCCGCACGGCGGACGCCCCGCCCCGCTCCTGCCGCCCGGGATGGACGATCCCGATCCGGCCCAACGACCCGGTGACGCCTGATGGTTCCCGCAGCGGTGCCCGCCGCTCCCGGACCCGCCCCGGGTGACCGCGGCCCGAGCCCGCACTCCGGGCGGCCCTCCGAGCTGATCGGGAAGCAGATCGCGGGCTACCGGATCGAGGACGAGATCGGGCGCGGCGGCATGGCCGTCGTCTACCGCGCCAAGGACCTGCGCCTCGACCGGACCGTCGCCCTCAAGCTGCTCGCCCCCGAGCTCGCGCGCAACGACACCTTCCGGCAGCGCTTCACCCATGAGTCGCGCGTCGCCGCCGCGATCGAGCACCCGCACATCGTGCCGGTCTTCGAGGCGGGGGAGACGGACGGCGTGCTCTACATCGCGATGCGGTACGTCCCCGGTCGCGATCTGCGCCATCTCCTCGACCACGCGGGCCCCCTCTCCGTCGGCGCCGCCCTCCGCATCGCCACGCAGGTCGCGTCCGCGCTCGACGCCGCCCACGACCACGGCCTGGTCCACCGCGACGTCAAGCCGGGCAACATCCTCGTGGCCAAGGGCACGGACAGCGACCACCCGGAGCACGCCTACCTCACGGACTTCGGCCTCACCAAGAAGTCGCTCTCGCTGACCGGGTTCACGACCGTGGGCCAGTTCGTCGGGACCCTCGACTACGTGGCCCCGGAGCAGATCTCGGGCCGCCCGGTGGACGGCAGATGCGACGTCTACAGTCTCGCCTGCGTCGTCCACGAGACCATGGCGGGCGGGCCGCCGTTCCAGCGTGACGACGACATCGCCCTCCTCTGGGCCCACCAGTACGACGCGCCGCCCCGCCTGACGGAGAAGCGCCCCGGTGTCCCCGCGGCCCTCGACGACGTCCTCGGGCGGGCGCTGGCCAAGAGCCCCGAGGACCGGTACGGCTCCTGCCTGGCGTTCACCGCCGCGCTGCGGGCCGCGGTCACGGCCGGCACGGCGGGGGACCACCCTCCGACGCGGGTGGACCGCCCGGTCGTGGGAGCGTCGCCGGGGCCCGGGGCGCCTCCCGGACCGCCCGCCTGGGCCCGTCCGGTCTTCCGGTCGCTGACCGGCTGACCTCGCCCCGCTCCGGCCCGTCAGACGTGGCCGTTCTCCACCTCGCCCCGCCGGTGGATCGGCCGCGCGAGCAGGCCGCCGAGGAAACCCGTGACCAGGCCCCAGGCCACGGCCAGGATCAGCGCCCTCCCCAGCTGGGGCCGCAGCTCGACCAGGCCGGACAGACCGCCGCCGAGGTCACCGATGCCCAGCAGCGAGAGGCCGTAGTGGGCGGACACACCGGCGAGCAGACAGACGGCGAGCACCGTGAGGGCCAGCGCGACCGCCATGTGCACGGCGTGCTGCCACAGCCGCATCCGCGCCGGGGAACGGACCGCCATGAGGAACGCGGCCCCCAGCACCAGGACCGCCGCGACGACGAGCAGCCACCACACCCGCCCGTCGTGTTCGGCGAGCGTGTGCAGGCTGAGCGTGGAGATGTCCGGCGTCCGCAGTACGTCGTCGAGGACCTGCGGCATGGGCAGCCCGAACGGCCCGTCCACCCGGCCCTCCCACGAGGCGCCGAGCCCCAGGGTGAAGGCGAGCCAGACGAGGTTGGGCAGCCCGAGCAGCACCACCGCGCACGTCTCGGCGGCATGGCCCCGGGTCACCGCCACGACGAGCCCGATGACGAAGCCGAGGACGACGTACGACAGCAGCAGGACGACCATGGCGAAGGCCGCGGGGCGTACCGACTCCTGGAAGCGCAGCAGACGGGCGGGGAGCGGGGCCCCACGCGAGACGAGGAGGACCAGCGCGAGGACGCCGGCGAGCCAGAGCAGTCCGAAGAGGAGGGTCAGCGGCACGTCGGTCTCGAACCCCACCTCGGGCGAGGAGTCGAGCAGGTCGCCGATCTCGTCGGCGGGACCGTCGCCGAGTCCGACGGCGAAGCGGTGCCGTGCCGGCAGCCCGAGGCCGACGAGCGCCAGGAGCCACAGCACCGCGATCCGGCCTGCCCAGCCCGCGAGTTCCTTCGCGTCGGCGACGGCCCGGTGCCGCAGCGGCCGGAGGAACCCGACGGCGAGTGTCAGGGCTCCGGCGAGGCTCACGGAGAGCGGGAGCACGGAGAGCCCGGCGTTCGTCTCGGCGATCATCCCGGCGCCGCCGGACAGCCCCACGGAGCCACCGACCGCCATCACGACGACGGCCGCGACGACGCTCGGGAAGGCCCCGCCGGGCAGGTCGGCCGCGCCCGCGGCCCACAGGCCGAGCGCCGCGACGACCGCCATGACCACCAGCGGGGCGAGCACGGCCACCAGCGCGTGGGGCCAGCCGTGGGGTGCCCTTCGGCCCTGCTCCGCGCGTTGCGCCGCTGCCCGCCGAGGCGGTGTCTGCTCGCTCACGTTGTCACGCTAAGCAGCGCCGGACCGGCTCGCCCGTCGGGAGGGCCGACCGCGTCGGCTTGCGGGCCCCCGGAGACCCAGGCACACAATAGGCGCGTAACGCAACAAACCGTACGTAGTGGTTCCCCCTACGCAGGGAAGAAGTGTTCGTGAGCGTCGAACCGCCGTCGTCAGGACGCCCCACGGGGCCCCCTTCGGGTCCGCTCTCGGGCCCCTCACAGCCGAGTCCTTCGGGGCCGGGCGAGACCCAGGCGGGTGCGACCCGCGCCGGTCCCGCGACGCCGCCGCCAGGAGGCGAGCGTCCCTCCGGCCCGCCTTCCGGCGGTGCTCCGCCGGGCGGCGGGGGCCGCGGCGGTGGGCCCGAGGGTCCGGACGAGGGCTCCGGCGCGAGCCCCGGTCCGTCCCGCCCGTGGTGGAAGTCCGCGCCCCGCGTCGCGGCCGTCTCCGCCGCGGTGGTGGCCGCGGTGGTGCTGACCGTCGTCCTCACCCGCCCCGACGGCTCGTCGCAGGCCGGCGGCGAGGTCCTCCTCCAGCCCGCCGCCAAGTCGGGACCCGACCCCTTCACCGGGTCGACGGCCCGCGGCGACTCCACGCCGCCCTCCCCGAGTGCCCTGCCGAGCTCCTCGGCGTCGGCCAACGTGACGCGCGGCGTCGACGGCGGAGCGCCCGGCCTCTACGGCGGGACCCGTAAGGTCGCCAGCTGCGACGTGGAGAAGCAGGTCGACGCGCTCCGGAAGGACCCGGCGAAGAACAAGGCGTTCGCCTCGGTCCTCGGCGTCCAGCCGTCCGGTGTCCCCGCCCATCTCCGTGCGCTCACGCCCGTACAGCTGCGGTGGGACACCCGCGTGACCAACCACGGCTACCGCGACGGAAAGTCCACGAGTTATCAGGCCGTCCTGCAGGCCGGCACGGCCGTGCTGGTCGACGACCGCGGCGTGCCGCGGGTGCGCTGCGCGTGCGGCAACCCGCTGACGCCGCCCGTCGCGCAGAAGGGCACGCCGAAGCGGACGGGCGACGCCTGGCCCGGCTACCGCTCGTCGAACGTCGTGGCCGTGGCGCCCGCCGCCCAGGCCGTGCACACGTTCGTCATGTACGACCGGGACAGTGGCGCCTGGTTCGAACGGCCCAAGGGCGACACGGGAACCGGCGACACCAAGACCGAGCCGCCGGTGGCCGACCCCTCCACGCCCCCTTCCACGCAACCCTCCACGCCCCCGTCCACCGACGAGTCGTCCTCGGCGAGCACTCCGCCGCCGTGCGCCTCGCGGTCCGCCGGCGCGTCGTCGGCGAGCTCGTGCCCGCCCTCGTCCGCGTCGTCGTCCGCACCGTCCTCCTCGCCGGCCACGCAGCCGCCCTCGTCGGCCCAGGAGGAGTCGTCCGCGTCCGAGCCCGCGCAGCCGCCGTCGGCTCCCGGTACGGACGGGAGTCCCTGACCGGACAAGCCGACGGACGCCGGTGGGGGGCCTTCGCGCGGTCCGGATATAGGTTGGCCGCGAACGTGAACAGCGACCCCGCCGGACGCGGCGACTTGTGATGGGGGCGGACATGACCATGCCTAAGGGATCGAACGTGCCCGTACCGGCACCCGCGGTACGGATCGAACTGGGGTGGGGTGCCGGCGCCGGAGTGCCGGACGCCGACGCGTCGGCACTGTTGCTGGCCGCTTCCGGAAAGGTGCGCTCGGACGCGGACTTCGTCTTCTACAACCAGCCCGGGCACGCGTCCGGGGCGGTACGGCACGAGGGCAAGCAGCGTTCGGACGGCGGGGTGAGCGACGTGCTGAGCGTCGACCTCGCGCGCGTGGAACCGCAGATCGAGACCGTGGTCCTCGCCGCGTCGGCCGACGGCGGCACCTTCGGGCAGGTCCCCGGCCTGTACATCCGCGTCCTCGACGCGGCGAACGGCGCCGAACTCGCGCGTTACGACAGCTCCGACGCGACCGTGGAGACCGCGTTCGTCCTCGGCGAGCTGTACCGGCGCCAGGGCGCGTGGAAGTTCCGCGCCGTCGGACAGGGCTACGGCAGCGGGCTGGAGGGGCTGGCCACCGACTACGGCATCACAGTGGACGAGCCCCAGCAGGCGGCCCCGGCCCCGGCGGCTCCGGCCCAGCCCGCCCCCGTACCTCCGGCCCCGCCCGCCCCGCCGGCCGCCGCCCCCACCCCGCCACCGGCGGCCCCGCCCGCCCCTCCCGCCGCGGCAGCCGCCCCCGCCGCCCCCGTACGCCTGACCAAGGTCACTCTGACCAAGGACGCGCCCTCCGTCTCCCTGATGAAGCAGGGCGGCACCTCGGGCGGCATGCGGGTCAACCTCAACTGGCAGGTGCGCAAGCAGTTCAAGGGGTGGGGCGCCAAGCTCGGCAGGGCCGTCGCCATGCACGCCGACCTCGACCTCGACCTCTGCGCCCTCTACGAACTCGCCGACGGCCGCAAGGGAGTCGTCCAGGCGCTCGGCAACGCCTTCGGGGCGCTGCACCAGCCGCCGTACATCCTGCTCGACGGCGACGACCGGACCGGCGCCGTCGCCACCGGCGAGAACCTCACCATCAACCTCGACCACATCAAGGACTTCCGCCGCATCCTCATCTTCGTGACCGTCTACGAGGGAGCGCGCAGCTTCGCCGACCTCAACGCCACGGTCACCCTCCAGCCGCAGCACGGCGCCCCGGTCGACTTCTCGCTCGACGAGTGCACGGTCCCCTCGACGGTGTGCGCGCTCGCCCTGCTCACCAACAACGGCGGCGACATCGTCGTCCAGCGCGAGGCCCGCTACCTGGTCCCGGACCGCGGCGTCAGCCCGCAGCGCACCGTCGACCACGCCTACGGGTGGGGCATGAACTGGACACCCGGCAGGAAGTGACCCACGGGCGCCGCCCGGACCGGCGGCGCCCCGCCCCGGCACCGCGCAGATCAGTGCTGCTCGGGTGAGGGCTCCGCCGTGGTGGTGTCGGGGCGCGCGTACGTCCGCCCCTTCCATGCCGCGCCCCGCCCGCGGTAGTGCTGCACCGCCGAGTCCACGGTCATCAGGAGGTACAGGAACGCGGTGGCGGGCAGCGACAGGGCGAGCCAGGTCGGCTGCCGGTAATAGCGCAGCATCGGCAGGTACGTCACCGTCATCACCAGCCATGCGAGCCCGCCCGCCGCCGCGGCCGCCGCACTCCCCGTGGCGAGCCCCGCGAACAGCGCGACGGGCGGGGCGAGATACACCAGCGCGAGGCCGCAGACCGTGCCGACGAGCAGCAGCGGCTGGTGCCGCAGCTGGGCGTACGCGCTGCGCGACACCATCCGCCACAGGTCGGCGAGACGCGGATACGGGCGCACGCTGTCGACGCGCTCGGCCAGCCCCAGCCAGATGTGGCCGCCCGCGCGCTTGACCGCGCGGGCGAGCGCCACGTCGTCGATCACCGCCTGCCGGATGGCGTCGGGGATCCGGGCGCGTTCGGCGGCGTCCGTGCGCAGCAGGACACAGCCGCCCGCCGCGGCCGCCGTCCGCGACCCCTTCCTGCCGATCCACCGGAACGGATAGAGCTGCACGAAGAAGTACACGAAGGCGGGGACCACCAGGCGCTCCCACCCGCTCGCCACCCGCAGCCGGGCCATCAGGGAGACCAGGTCGTAGCCCCCGTGCCGGGCCGCGGCCACCAACTGGCGCAGGCTGTCCGGCTCGTGGGCGATGTCGGCGTCGGTGAGCAGCAGGTACTCGGGGTCACGCGCGCGTGCCAGGCCGATGCCGTGGCGCACCGCCCAGAGCTTGCCGGTCCAGCCGGCGGGCGGCTCACCGGGGGAGCCGACGGTGAGGGGCAGGCCGCCGTGGCGCTCGGCCAGCGCGCGGGCCAGCTCACCCGTCCCGTCCGTACTGCCGTCGTCGACCAGGAAGATCTCGGCCCGCCCCGGATAGTCCTGGGCGAGCAGCGAGGGCAGGCTCAGCGGCAGGACCTCCGCCTCGTCCCTGGCCGGGACGACCACGCAGACCGACGGCCAGTCCGCGGGCTCCCGGCGCGGTGGCAGCCGGACGTCCGTACGCCAGAAGAAGCCCTGCCCCACCAACAGCCACAGCCACGCGGCAAGCGATCCGGCGGCGATCCACGCAACGGCGCTCATCCGCCGAAGTCTGCCCCACCGGAGGGGTGCTGTGGGGCCCATCGACTATGGTGACCGGGTGAAGATCGCGCTCATGGACTCCGGTATCGGACTGCTCGCCGCGGCGGCCGCGGTACGTCGCCTGCGGCCCGACGCCGATCTCGTCCTCTCCTCGGACCCCGACGGCATGCCGTGGGGTCCGCGCACTCCCGAGGACCTCACGGAGCGCGCCATCGCCGTCGCCGAGGCCGCCGCCCGGCACCGCCCCGACGCGCTGATCGTGGCCTGCAACACCGCGTCCGTGCACACGCTGCCCGCGCTGCGAGCCGTCCTGGAGCCCGGGATCCCGGTCATCGGGACCGTCCCCGCGATCAAGCCCGCGGCCGCGGGCGGCGGCCCCTTCGCCATCTGGGCCACCCCCGCCACCACCGGCAGCCCCTATCAGCGGGGGCTCATCGACGACTTCGCGCACGGCGCGGACGTCACGGAGGTGCCCTGCCCGGGCCTCGCCGACGCCGTGCAGCACGCGGACGAGCAGGCCATCGACGAGACGATCGCCGCCGCCGCGGCCCGCACGCCGCCCGAGGCGAGGGCCGTCGTCCTGGGCTGCACCCATTACGAGCTCGTCGCCGAACGCATCCGGGCCGCCGTCCAGCGGCCCGGCCTGCCGCCGCTGGTCCTGCACGGCTCGGCCGGCGCGGTGGCGGCCCAGGCGCTGCGCAGGACCGGAGCGCTCGCCGGGACGGACGCCGGTGCGGCGGCGCCCGGCCTCACCGTCCTGCTCAGCGGCCGCGAGGAGCAGCTGCCGCCCGCCGCGCTCGCGTACGCGGAGGGGCGCATGCTCGCGGCGGTCAGCCCGGCGCTCTGAGCCGCAGCCCCGCCGGGGCGCCACCCGCCTCGGCCCGGCGCACGGGGGCCCGCCCGGCCGCGTGATCACTCTCCGCGACGAGGTGGCTTCACGGCGGAATCTGAGTAGTCTCGAACCATGAAGGACCAAGCCCCAGGTGAGCGGGCCGCATCCGACGGCCCGCCCGAAGTGTGGACCGGGCGCGCGACCAACCGCGCGCAGTGGCTGCTGGCCTGCGCCGGCGCCGCGTGTGTGGCGCTCGGCATCGAGCTCGCCGTGGACTCCATGTGGACGTCGGGCATCGCTCCGCTGGTCATGTCCGTCGTCGGGTGCATCGCGGTCGGACTCCTGATGCTCTTCGGGACGCTCGCCTTCGTCCACGTGGCCGTGAAGGTCGACCAGGAGTGCCTGGAAGTGCGCTGCGGCCATCTGGGGCTGCCGCGCCGCCTCATTCCGCTCTCCCATGTCGTCGGCGCCGACTTCGCGCCCGCCGTCACGCCCCGGCAGTGGGGCGGCTGGGGTTACCGCTGGCGGCCCGAGAAGGGCACCGCCGTCGTGGTCCGGCGCGGCGAGGGCCTGGTGATCAGCCTGGGCGACGGCCACAAGTTCACGGTGACGGTCGACAACGCCGAGGCGGGCGTCCGCGCGATCCGGGCCCGCCTGGGCCTCAAGGGCGGCAACGGATCCTGACCGGAGGGGCGATCACCCGCCGTCCTCGCTGACTCTGTGAGGGCGTGCCGCAGGCCTCTCCCGCAGCTCGTCGTCCAGCGGCAGCGCCGTAGCGATGCCCGCGAGCAGCCCCGCCCCCGTCGTCACCACCGTCACACTCAGCGCGTTGCCCACCGCCGCCACGGCCGTCAACCCCGTCAGGGCCGCGCCCGCCGACAGCACGACCTGTGTGGAGCCGGGCGAACGCCACAGCGCGTACAACAGCCAGCCGTACACCCCCGCGAGCAGCCCCGCTCCGACGAGCCCCTGCTCCGAAGCCTGTTGCAGCAGAGCCGAATGCGGCTTGCCGTCCGCAGGGACGTCCTCGGCGACCACGGGGCCGGCCTCGCCGAAGCGCCCCGGCCCGACCCCCGACGCGGGGTCCCGCTCCGCGAGGCCCAGCGCGTCCTGCCAGAGCAGGACGCGCTGGCGGCCGAGGCCGCCCTCCAGCGGAGCCGCGAGGCCCTCCGGCAGCGCTTCGTCGGCTACCGCCACCGAGAGCCCGGTGACCAGCACCGCGGCGAGCGCGAGCCCGGCGACGCCGAGCGCCCTGCCGCGCAGCCGGGCGCTCGCGAGGGAGCAGAGCAGCACCGCGAGGGCGCCCGCGCAGCCGACCGGCGACCCCAGCGCCGCCGCCGTACCGGCGATCACCGCGGCGAGGAGCCTCAGCGCGAGACGGGCGGACGGACGACCGGTGGCCCACGCCGCGCAGCACGCCGCACCGGCCGCGAGGATCAGCACCCCGGCCGTGGCACCGGCGTGGCCGAGCGCGGAGGGCGCACCGAGCGCGGGACGCGGCGCCGCCACCGCGAGCCCGAGCCCAGCGAGGGCTCCGGCGCAGGGCGCGGCGACCGGGAGCAGCGCCCCGCAGATCCGCCCGCCCGCGAAGCCGGCGGCCACGGCGAGCACCGCGAGGAGTATCCCTTCGGGACTGCCGCCGTGCACCCCCGCCGTGATCAGCGCCCAGGCGGCACACGCGCCGAGCAGCGCCCCGCCCGTGGCGTCGGAGGCGCTCCGCAGCTCTCCCGCCGCCGCGGGACCGGTCGACACAGCTGTCCCCGTTGACCCCATCCCGTCGCCCCCCGGTGTATGACGGGCCCCTGCCGGCGCGGACGGCTCCACGGTGGCGTGCACCGGCCGGGCCTCGGGGACTCGGCCACACGCTAACCGCTGGCGCCCCGGAATGGGGTCAGTTGTGCAGGAACGATCCGGCGCACGAGGCTTGCCCCGGCCCGCGCCGTTCCCCGCCGACCGAGCTGTCGGCGCCCGCAGGACGCGCCGTACACTCCCCGGGTGACCGCCACCACCACTCCCGTAGACGAACCGGATCAGCTGGATCCGCGGCCCTCGCAGGGCGGCCGTGCCCTGCGTGTCCTGCGACGGTTCGCGCCCGCCGCCGTGGCGGCCCTCTCCGGAGTGCTGCTTTACGTCAGCTTCCCGCCCCGCACCCTGTGGTGGCTGGCGCTCCCCGCCTTCGGGCTCCTCGCCTGGTGTCTGCACGGCCGGACCTGGAAGGCGGGCCTCGGCCTCGGCTATCTCTTCGGCCTCGGCTTCCTGCTGCCGCTCCTCGTCTGGACCGGCGTCGAGGTCGGCCCCGGTCCCTGGCTCGCGCTCGCCGCCGTCGAGGCGGTCTTCGTCGCCCTGGTGGGCGCGGGCATCGCGGCCGTCTCCAAGCTGCCCGGTTATCCGCTCTGGGCGTCCGCCCTGTGGATCGCGGGGGAGGCGGCACGCGCGCGCGTGCCGTTCCACGGCTTCCCCTGGGGAAAGATCGCCTTCGGCCAGGCTGACGGCGTCTTCCTGCCGCTCGCCGCCCTGGGCGGCACCCCCGTGCTCGGGTTCGCCGTCGTCCTCTGCGGTTTCGGGCTGTACGAAGTCGTCCGGCTGCTCCGCGCTCTGCGTGAGACCGCGGTGGACGGCGCCCGGACCGTGCGCCACGGTGCGGCGGCGGTGGCGGTGGCGGTCCTCAGCGTGCTCGTACCGGTGGCCGGCGCCTTCGCCGCGCGGGGGCTCGTCAGCGACAAGGCGGAGGACGGCACCGCGACCATCGCCGCCATCCAGGGCAACGTCCCGCGCGCGGGGCTCGGCTTCAACGCACAGCGCCGCGCGGTCCTCGACCACCACGTCCACGAGACCGAACGCCTCGCCGCCGAGGTGAAGGCGGGCAAGGCGAAGCGCCCGGACCTCGTCCTGTGGCCGGAGAACTCCTCCGACATCGACCCCTTCACCAACCCCGACGCGCGCGTCGCCATCGAGGACGCGGTCAAGGCGATCGGGGCCCCGGTCTCCGTCGGCGGCGTCGTCGAGACCGAGGACGGCAAGCTGTACAACGAGCAGATCCTGTGGGACCCGGAGAAGGGCCCCACGGAGACGTACGACAAGCGCCAGATCCAGCCCTTCGGCGAGTACATCCCGCTGCGGTCCCTCATCAGCGCGTTCAGCAGTGATGTCGACAAGGTGCGCCAGGACTTCAGCCGCGGCACCGAGCCCGGCGTCTTCACCATGGCCGGCACCCGGGTGGGCATCGCCACCTGCTACGAGGCCGCCTTCGACTGGGCGGTGCGCGACACCGTCACGCACGGCGCGCAGCTCATCTCGGTGCCCAGCAACAACGCCACCTTCGACCGCAGCGAGATGACCTACCAGCAGCTCGCGATGTCCCGGATCCGCGCGGTCGAACACAGCCGCGCCGTCGCCGTCCCGGTGACCAGCGGCGTCAGCGCCGTGATCGATCCCGACGGCCAGGTCAGGGCGAAGACGACCTGGTACACCGCCGACTCGCTCGTCGAGGAGGTGCCGCTGCGCTCCTCGCGGACACCCGCCACCCGGTTCGGCGTGCTGCCCGAGGGCATCCTGGTGCTGATCGCCGCGGGCGGTCTCGGCTGGGCCGTCACGTCGGCGGCGCGGGCACGGCGGGCCGCGCGGGGATGACCGGGGACCTCGCCGGGAGGACCGCGCGACGCCGTTAGGGTCGGAGCATGGCTACTCCTGACTTCATCCGCACGATCCGGGCCGACGCCGGCCAACAGCTCCTGTGGCTCCCCGGAGTCACCGCCATCGTCTTCGACGACGACGGGAGGGTGCTGCTCGGGCGGCGCTCCGACAACGGCAGGTGGTCGGTGATCGGCGGCATCCCGGAACCGGGGGAGCAGCCCGCCGAGTGCGCGGTGCGCGAGGTGTACGAGGAGACGGCGGTGCACTGCGTCCCCGAGCGCGTGGTCCTGGTGCAGGCACTCGAACCGGTCACGTACGACAACGGCGACCAGTGCCAGTACATGGACATCACCCTGCGCTGCCGCGCGGTCGGCGGCGAGGCCAAGGTCAACGACGACGAATCGCTCGAAGTGGCGTGGTTCGACGTGGACGTGTTGCCCCACCTGCACGAGTTCTCGCTGTTCCGGATCAAGCAGGCGATGGCGGCCGAGGGCCCGGCCTGGTTCGCACCGCAGGCCCGGGCATGACCGGCGAGAACGGGGAGCAGACGCCCCCGCCCGGCCGGAACGCCCCGCACGACTCGATGACCGCCGACGAGATCGAAGCGGTCCATGTGGCCGCCGCGCCCAGACTCGACGGCCGGATCACCCTGCGGGAGTACGACCCGCGCTGGCCGGACGTCTTCGAGCGCGAGGCGGCGCGGATACGGGAGCGCCTCGGACACGTCGACCACCGCATCGAGCACGTCGGCTCCACCTCCGTGCCGGACCTCCCGGCGAAGCCGGTCGTCGACATGCTGCTGACCGTCCCCGACCCGGCCGACGAGGGCTCCTACGCACCGGCGCTTCTGGACCTCGGCTTCGAGCTCGTGATCCGCGAGCCCGACTGGTACGAGCACCGCATGCTCCGCAAGCACGCGCTCGACGCGAGCGCCGGGACGGCCAACCTGCATGTCCTGTCGACGGGTTGCCCGGAGGCCGAGCGCATGCTGGTCTTCCGCGACCGGCTCCGGGAGCACCGCGGCGACCGCGAGCTGTACGCCGAGACCAAGCGCACGCTGTCCCGGCGGACATGGGAGTACGTGCAGAACTACGCCGACGCCAAGTCGGAGGTGGTGGCGGGCATCATGGCCCGCGCCGGCGGGGAACACCAGGAGCGGTGACGACGGCCGGGGCGCCCGCCGGGAGACCGCGAGTGGTCGCTTCGGCAGGGCCGACTGCCGCTGAGGAACCGGACGCCACCCCGGTGTTCCCGGCCGAGGGCGACGGCGGCCTCAGTTCTTGACGGCCTCCGCGATGCGCAGCGCGGCCTGTTCGGGCCCGAGCCGGGTGGTGTCCACGACCTCCGCCGCGGCGTGCAGCCAGGTGCGGGCCGCCTCGGCGTAGGGCGCGAGGTGTGCGAGGCGGAACTCGGAGGGGCCGAGGACGGTGTCCCCTTCGATACGGCCGCGCAGGGTCTCCTGGTCGGCGTGGAGGACGAAGTGGCGTACGGGGATGGCGTGTTGGGCGAGGCCCGCGCTGATCTCCCGCCAGTACTGCTCGACCAGGACGGTCATCGGGACGACCAGGGTGCCGCCGGTGTAGTCGAGGACGTGCCGGGCGGTCTCGACGACCAGCGGCCGCCACGGCGGCCAGTGCTGGAAGTTGCCCGTCCACGGCAGCCCCGGCTTGATGTCCATGAGCGTCTCGCCGACCTTCTCGGCGTCGAACACCCGCGCGTCCGGCAGCAGTTGCTGCACCAGGCCGCTGGTCGTCGTCTTGCCCGCGCCATGGGTTCCGTTCAGCCATACGATCATGCGGCCGAGCGTAGCGATCCGCCCGGGAGGGGCACGAGGGTTCGCGGCGGGCGGGCGAGCCGACACCGCCCGGCGGCCCGGACCGGCGTACGACGGCGGGGAACTCCCTGTACGCCGGCTCGGGGCCCCATGCGGCGTCCGCGGTCCGGCCGCACTCCGTTAGCCTGAGGGCACGATGAACCGTTTGAGCACGTCATGGGGTGCGTACGACCTCACCCGCTTCCCGGAGGACCCCCGCGACCAGCTGCGCGCCTGGTCCGCCGCCGACGCGTACCTGCTGCGCCACCTCGCGGGGGAGGAGGGTGCGGACGCGGTCGGCCTCAGCGGCACCGTGGTCGTCGTCGGCGACCGGTGGGGCGCGCTGACCACCGCTCTCGCCGGGCACGCGCGCGGGCCCGTGCAGATCACCGACTCCTTCCTCGCCCAGCAGGCCACCCGGGCCAATCTCGCCCGGGCGGGCCACGCGCCCGACGCGGCCCGGCTCCGCACCACCCGAGACGCCCCGCCCGAGCGCGTCGACGTGCTCCTGGTCCGCGTCCCCAAGAGCCTGGCGCTCCTGGAGGACCAGCTGCACCGGCTCGCCCCGGCCCTGCACGAGGGCACCGTCGTCGTGGGCACCGGCATGGTCACCGAGATCCACACGTCGACCCTGGACCTCTTCGAACGGATCATCGGGCCGACCAGGACGTCGCTGGCCCGGCAGAAGGCGCGCCTGATCTTCAGCACGCCTGACCCGGCGCGCGCGGCCGGCCCGAACCCCTGGCCCGGCAGCTATGTGCTGCCCGCCGACTCCGGGGCCGCCGCCGGCCTGACCGTCGTTAACCACGCGGGCATCTTCTGCGCCGACCGGCTCGACATCGGCACCCGCTTCTTCCTCAAGCACCTGCCGCGCGCCCGCGGCGGCGCCCACGTCGTCGACCTGGGCTGCGGCAACGGCGTGCTCGGCACCGCCGCCTCCGTGGCCGAGCCCGACGCCACGGTCACCTTCATCGACGAGTCCTTTCAGGCCGTCGCCTCCGCCGAGGCCACCTTCCGGGCGAACGCCGCCGAGGACGCCGAGGCGCACTTCGTGGCCGGCGACGCCCTCGCGGCGGTCCCGCCCGGCACCGTGGACCTCGTCCTGAACAACCCGCCCTTCCACAGCCACCAGGCCACCACCGATGTGACGGCCCGCCGGATGTTCTCCGGCGCCCGCGCCGCCCTGCGCCCCGGTGGTGAGCTGTGGGTCATCGGAAACCGCCACCTCGGCTACCACGTCAAGCTCCGCAAGCTCTTCGGCAACGCGGAGGTCGTGGCGAGCGACCCGAAGTTCGTGCTGCTGCGGGCGGTGAAGGGCGGCCGCTGACCCGCCGCCCGCGAGGTCCCTTTCCCGCCGTCCCCCCGCCCGCCCGGTGGCGCTCGTCCCGCACGGCTGGTGTGCTGGACGCGCATGAGCCGTTCCGTACGGCCGGCGTACCGGTACGCCGCCGCGGCGCCGTGGGGCCCGGTCGGCGTGCCCCCGCGCAGCACGGGACGCGCCGCGCACGACTGACCCGCCGTTCTCGTGGAACCCGACCGGCGCTCCGCCGTACCGCCTGCCCGGCCGTACGTCCCGAACCCTGCGAGGAGAGAAGCCCGTGGCAGCCCTGGCGAAGGAACACCTGGCGGCGCTCGACGCCCACTGGCGTGCCGCCAACTACCTGGCAGCCGGTCAGATCTACCTGATGAGCAATCCGCTGCTCACCGAACCGCTGCGGCCCGAGCACATCAAGCCCCGGCTGCTCGGCCACTGGGGCACCTCGCCGGGCCTCAACTTCGTCCACACCCATCTCAACCGCGTCATCAAGGAGCGTGACCTGGACCCGCTCTGCGTGTGGGGTCCCGGGCACGGCGGTCCCGCGGTGCTCGCCAACGCGTGGCTGGAGGGCAGTTACACGCAGGTGTACCCGGACGTCACGCGGGACGCGCAGGGCATGGCGAAGCTGTTCCGGCAGTTCTCCTTCCCCGGCGGCGTGCCGAGCCACGTGGCGCCCGAGACGCCCGGTTCGATCCACGAGGGCGGCGAGCTCGGCTACTCCCTGGCGCACGCCTACGGAGCCGCGTTCGACAACCCGGAGCTGCTGGTCGCCTGTGTGATCGGCGACGGCGAGGCCGAGACCGGGCCGCTGGCCGGCTCCTGGCACGCCAACAAGTTCCTCGACCCCGTGCACGACGGCGCCGTCCTGCCGATCCTCCACCTCAACGGCTACAAGATCGCCAACCCCACCGTGCTGGCCCGGCTCCCCGAGGCCGAACTCGACGCGCTGCTGCGGGGGTACGGCCACGAGCCGCTGTACGTGGGCGGCGACGACCCGCGCAAGGTCCACCAGACGATGGCCAAGGCCATGGACCAGGCGCTCGACCGCATCACCGCCATCCAGCGGGCCGCCCGGAGCAACGGGGCGCAGGGCCGCCCCCGCTGGCCCGTGATCGTGCTGCGGACGCCCAAGGGCTGGACCGGCCCGGCGACCGTGGACGGCGAGCCGGTCGAGGGCACCTGGCGCGCCCACCAGGTCCCGCTCGCCGGGGTGCGCGACAACCCGGAGCACCTCGCCCAGCTGGAGCGGTGGCTCCTCTCGTACCGGCCGCGCGACCTCTTCGACGCGGACGGCCGCCCGACCTCGCAGGTCCTGGCCTGCGTGCCCGAGGGCGAGCGCCGGCTCGGCGCCACCCCGCACGCCAACGGCGGACGGCTCACCCGGCCGTTGCCGGTGCCGCCCCTGGAGCGGTTCGCCGTCCCCGTCGACAAGCCGGGCACCGTCCTGCACGAGCCGACCCGCGTCGCCGGTGAGCTGCTCGAGCAGGTCATGGCGGACACCGCGGGGCGCCGCGACTTCCGGGTGGTGGGCCCGGACGAGACCGAGTCCAACCGGCTCGGCGCGCTCTACGAGGCCACCGGCAAGGCCTGGCAGGCCCGCACCCTCCCCACCGACGAGCACCTCGCCCGTGACGGCCGCGTCATGGAGATCCTCTCCGAACACCTCTGCCAGGGCTGGCTGGAGGGCTACACCCTCACCGGCCGGCACGGCCTGTTCTCCTGCTACGAGGCGTTCGTCCACATCATCGACTCGATGGTCAACCAGCACATCAAGTGGCTGAAGACCTCCCGGTCGCTGCCCTGGCGCGCGCCCGTGCCGTCCCTGAACTACCTGCTGACCTCGCACGTCTGGCGCCAGGACCACAACGGCTTCTCGCACCAGGACCCCGGCTTCGTGGACCACGTGCTCAACAAGAGCCCCGAGGTGGTCCGGGTCTACCTGCCGCCGGACACCAACACCCTGCTCTCCGTCACCGAGCACGTCCTGCACAGCCGCGACTACGTCAACGTCGTCGTCGCCGGCAAGCAGCCCTGCTTCGACTGGCTCACCCTCGACGAGGCCCGTGCGCACTGTGCGCGCGGCGCGGGCACCTGGGAGTGGGCCGGCACCGACGACGGCTCGCGCGAGCCCGACGTCGTCCTCGCCTGCGCCGGGGACGTACCCACCCAGGAGGTCCTCGCCGCCGCGGCGCTGCTCCGCGAGCACCTGCCCGGCCTGGCCGTGCGCGTCGTCAACGTCGTCGACATCGCCCGGCTGATGCCCGAGGAGGAGCACCCGCACGGGATGGCCGGCTCCGAGTTCGACGCCCTGTTCACGCCGGACAAGCCGGTGATCTTCGCATACCACGGCTACCCGTGGCTGATCCACCGGCTCGCCTACCGCCGTACAGGACACGCCAATCTGCACGTGCGCGGCTACAAGGAGGCGGGCACGACGACCACGCCCTTCGACATGGTGGTCCGCAACGACCTCGACCGCTACCGGCTCGTCATGGACGTCATCGACCGCGTCCCGGGCCTGGCCGTGCGCGCGACGGCCGTACGTCAGGCGATGGCCGACACCCGCACCCGCCACCACTCCTGGATCCGCGAACACGGCACGGACCTGCCGGAGGTCGCCGACTGGACATGGCCGTTCTGATCCGGCCGGGCCCACCACGCCCCACAGCGGTCCGAGGCCGTTGTCGGACCCCTGTGGCACCGTGTGGAGTGGACCGACCACACAGGCGCGAGGAGGGGCATGTCACCGGCCGACGAGCTGTTCGCGCGCGCCCGGACCGAGCTCGGCCCGGGCGCGGCGCACCTGCCCGACTGGCTGCCCGCGCGGGAGCAACGGCGCCTTCTCGAGGCGTGCCGCGCGTGGGCCCGGCCGCCCGCCGGCCTCCGGCTGGTCAGGACACCCGGGGGCGGCACGATGACGGCCCGCCAGTTCTGCCTGGGCCTGCACTGGTATCCGTACGGGTACGCGCGCACCGTGGTGGACGGGGACGGGGCGCCGGTGAAGCCGATGCCCCCGTGGCTCGCCGAGCTGGGCCGCGCGGCGGCGGAGGCGGCCGGCCACACGGTCGAAGAGCCGTACGACATCGCCCTGGTGAACTTCTACGACGCCGACGCGCGCATGGGCATGCACCGCGACAGCGACGAGAAGTCCGACGCCCCCGTGGTGTCGCTGAGCCTCGGTGACACGGGCGTCTTCCGCTTCGGCAACACCGGGACGCGTACGAAGCCGTACACGGACGTGGAGCTGCGCAGCGGCGACCTGGTGGTCTTCGGCGGCGCGTCCCGCCTCGCGTACCACGGGGTGCCACGGGTGCTCCCGGGCACGGGGCCGCCGGAGCTCGGCCTCGCCGGCCGGGTGAACATCACCCTGCGCGTGAGCGGGTTCGGGTGAGGCCCGCGGGGGCCGCCTATGACGCGTCGTGGAAGACCAGCCCCAGCGACCTCCGCAGTCCCGACCGCACCGTGCTCACCCCGTGGCGTACCGGGGCGGCCGACCAGCCGCGGGCGGAGCGGACCGGGCGGTCGCGGGTGGTGAAGATCAGGCCGTGGCCCTGGGGGAGGGCCGTCGTCGTGCCCCGCGACTGCGCGCGGGGACGCTGTTCGACGAGAAGGAACTCGCCGCCCGTGTAGTCGGTGCCCTGCTCGTCCAGGCCGATGACGACCTGCAGCGGGAAGACCATGTCGCCGAAGAGGTCGCGGTGCAGGGCGTTCCAGTCGCCCTCCTCGTAGCGCAGCAGGATCTGGGCCGACCTCGTCTGGCCCGCCGCGTGACACCGGTCGAGCCACTCCTCCAGGGAATCCGGCCAGGGCGCGGGGCGGCCGAGGCGGGCCGCCCAGTCGCGGGCGACGGCGAGCAGGTGCGGGTAGAGCGCGGCCCGCAGCTCGGCGACGGGGGAGGGCAGGTCGTGGGTGAAGTAGCGGTACTGTCCGGAGCCGAAGCGGTGCCTGGCCATGTCGACGGTGGAGCGGAACAGCGTCAGGTCGTCGTAGAGCCCGGCGAGGTGCCGGCACGCGGCCGGATCGAGGAGCCGCGGCGTGAGCGCGCAGCCGTGCGCGTCGAGCTCGGCGGCGATTGCCGTCCAGTCCGCGGCGTCGACCGCCGCCCCGGCCGACCGTGCGGTGGTGGTCATGCCGCCTCCAGGTCCAGGAGCCGCCGCTTGTTGTCGAGGCCGCCCGCGTACCCGGTGAGGGAGCCGTCGGCGCCGATCACCCGGTGGCAGGGGCGCACCACGAGCAGGGGGTTGCGTCCGACGGCGGAGCCCAGGGCGCGGACCGCGACCCGGGAGAGTCCCAGCTGCTCGGCGAGCCGCCCGTAGGTGGTCGTGGTGCCGTACGGGACCGTGTCCAGGGCGTCCCAGACCCTGCGCTGGAACGCGGTGCCCGCCCCGGCGGCGTACTCGATGTCGAAGTGGGTCAGGCTCCCGGCGAAGTACCCGCGCAGCTGCGCGGTGATCACGTCGAAGGCCGCGTCGTCACGCGTCCAGCCGTCCCGGACGACGGCGCCGCCCTTCTGCCCCGGCATGGACAGCGAGACGAGCGCGGTGCCGCCCTTGGCGGTGGCCGACTCCTCGCCCACCAGCAGCAGCTCGCCCAGCGGGCTGTCGAAGGTCGTGTGGACGGTCATGGGGCTCTCCTCGGTGGTGCCGTGATCCGTGCGGGTTCTTCCTGGTGACATCCACCAGTCTGCTGCGCGCGCGCGAGCGTGGCTGGCGGGATTCGGACATGGCGCTGAGGCGAGGTCCGGCACGCCCCGCGGGTGGCCCGTGAGGTTCGTCCCGCCTTATGCAACTAGTTGCATAAGAGGGTCGTGCTGGTCTACAACTGTCCCGTAGACACCGCGTACGGAGGCGCCGCATGAGCCGTTACCCGAACCTGCTGAACCCGCTCGACCTGGGCTTCACCACCCTGCCCAACCGGGTCCTGATGGGCTCCATGCACGTGGGCCTCGAAGAGGCACCGAACGGCTTCGCGCGGATGGCGGAGTTCTACGCGACCCGCGCCCGCGGCGGCGTCGGCCTCATCGTCACCGGCGGCATCGCCCCGAACGAGGTGGGCCGGCCCTGGGACGGCGGCGCCAAGCTGACCACCGAGGCGGAGGCCGCGGAGCACCGGGCCGTCACGGCGGCCGTGCACGCCGAGGGCGGCCGGATCGCCCTGCAGATCCTGCACTTCGGGCGGTACGCCTACCACGACAAGCTGGTCGCTCCCAGCGCGCTCCAGGCGCCCATCAGCCCCTTCGTGCCCCGTGCGCTCACCGACGACGAGGTCGAGCAGACCATCGAGGACTTCGTGCGCACCGCCGAGCTCGCGAAGCTCGCCGGATACGACGGCGTCGAAGTCATGGGCTCCGAGGGCTACTTGATCAACGAGTTCATCGCCGCCCCCACCAACACCCGCACCGACCGCTGGGGCGGCTCCTACGAGAACCGCATCCGCTTCCCCGTCGAGATCGTCCGGCGCACCCGGGAGCGGGTCGGCGCGGACTTCATCCTCATCTACCGCCTCTCCATGCTGGACCTCGTCCCCGGCGGCTCCACCCTCGACGAGGTCGTCCACCTCGCCAAGGAGATCGAGGCCGCGGGCGCCACGATCATCAACACCGGCATCGGCTGGCACGAGGCGCGCATCCCCACCATCGCGACCTCGGTGCCGCGCGGCGCGTACACCTTCGTCACCAAGAAGGTCATGGGCGAGGTCTCCGTCCCGCTCGTCACCACCAACCGCATCAACACCCCGGAGATCGCCGAGCAGTTGCTCGCCGACGGCGCCGCCGACATGGTCTCGCTGGCCCGCCCGCTGCTCGCCGACCCCGACTTCGTCGCCAAGGCGCGGGCCGAGCGGGCCGACGCCATCAACACCTGCATCGGCTGCAACCAGGCCTGCCTCGACCACACCTTCAACCTGCAGATCACCTCCTGCCTGGTGAACCCGCGCGCCTGCCACGAGACCGAACTCGTGCTCTCGCCGACCCGCGCCAAGAAGCACCTCGCCGTCGTCGGCGCCGGTCCCGCGGGACTCGCCTTCGCCGTGTCGGCCGCCGAGCGGGGCCACGACGTCACCCTCTTCGACGCCGCTCCCGAGATCGGCGGGCAGCTGAACGTCGCCCGCAGGGTCCCGGGCAAGGAGGAGTTCGACGAGACCCTGCGCTACTTCCGCACCCAGCTCGAACTGCGTGGCGTCGACGTCCGGTTGAACACCGTCGTCACCGCGGAAGAGCTCGCCGGAGCCGGGTACGACGACGTGATCGTCGCCGCCGGTGTCACGCCCCGCATCCCGGAGATCCCCGGCATCGACCACCCCAGCGTCGTCGGCTACCTCGACGTGCTGCGCGACGGCGCGCCGGTGGGGGAGCGGGTCGCGATCATCGGCGCCGGCGGCATCGGCTTCGACGTCGCCGAGTTCCTCACCGACGGCGGCGAGAAGGCGAGCCTGGACCCGGCGACGTACTTCCGGCAGTGGGGCGTCGACATGGACTACCGCGAGCGCGGCGGTCTGACGAAGCCCGTGCGGCCCACCCCGCCGCGCACCGTCCACCTGCTCCAGCGCAAGGCGTCCAAGGTCGGCAAGGACCTGGGTAAGACCACCGGCTGGATCCACCGCACCGAACTGCGCCACCGCGGCGTCGCCATGGTCGCCGGGGTCACCTACGACCTGATCGACGACGCGGGCCTGCACGTCACCGTCGACGGCGAGTCGTCCGTGATCCCCGTCGACACCGTCGTGCTCTGCTCCGGGCAGGAGCCCCGCCGCGACCTGTACGAGGAGCTCGTCGCCGCCGGCGTCACGGCCCACCTCATCGGGGGCGCCGACGTCGCCGCCGAGCTGGACGCCAAGCGCGCCATCAAGCAGGGCACGGAGCTCGCCGCCGCGCTCTGAGCCGGCCTCGCCCGGCGCGGGGCGTCCCTAGGATTGCCCCATGTCCCTCCCGCACGCCATCCTCACCGCCCTCCTCGAGAAGCCGTCGTCGGGCCTGGAGCTCACCCGCAGGTTCGACAAGTCGATCGGCTACTTCTGGTCGGCCACGCACCAGCAGATCTACCGCGAGCTGGGCCGGCTGGAGCGCGACGGGGCGATCCGCGCGCTGCCCCCGCAGGGGGTCACGCGCGGGCAGAAGAAGGAGTACGAGGTATTGCCGGCGGGCCGCGCCGAACTGGCGCGCTGGACGGCCGAGCGGCAGGACCCCAAGCCGCTGCGGGACACCCTCCTGCTGCGCCTGCGGGCCGCGGCCGTCGTCGGCACGGACGGCATCCAGCAGGAGCTGCACCGCCATCTAGGCCTGCACCAGCGGCAGTTGGCCGAGTACGAGGAGATCGAACGGCGGGACTTCCCGCCGGGCAAGGACGCCGTCGAGGACCGGCTGCGCCATGTGGTGCTGCGCGCGGGCATCGACCTGGAGACCTTCTGGACCCAGTGGCTCACGCGGGCGATCGAGGAGCTGGAGGCGCCGTGACGGGACGGCGCCTCCGCCCGTCCGTGGGCTCGGGCCGACGCCTCCGCGGGTACTAGCTGATGTTGATGTGAACGTTGAAGCGGATGTTGACCACCGTGACGAAGAAGTTGCCCTGCTTGGTGCGGCGCTCCAGGGTGTCGCCGGTGCTGCCCTTGCCCTTCTGCTCCTTGTTCTCGACCGGCAGGTAGTCGAAGCCGCGGAACACCTTGTCGTCGGCCGCCGCGGCGATCTTGCCGACCCGGCGCCAGTGGCCGCACAGATCGTCGTAACGGGTCTGGCCGAGCTTCGTGCCGTACGTCATGTTGAGGCCGCCGCCCCCGACGTACTGGGCGCACACCTGCTGGAAGATCCGGACGGCGTGCTCGTCGAAGGAGTCCACCCCCTCGGTCTGGCCCAGGATGTCCTCCTCGTCCCCGGAGATCTTCGCCTGCCGGGCCGCCTTCTGAGTCGCGTTCTGGCGTTCCTGCTGGTCCCCGAGGATGGCCTTCTCGGCCGTGTCGATGCCGGTGTCCTTCTTGCAGGCGATGTCGAGCGTGTTCTGCCAGGTCGCGTCGGAGATCCACTCCCGCGCGAAGTCGATGCGGTCGCAGAACGCGAGCAGCAGGACCTCGGCCTCCTTCTGGCTCTCCGCGTAGACGACGCCCTTGTACTCCTTCGTCATGGCAGTCCCCCTCCTGATGCCGCCGGGGCGGCACTGTCGGCCCGGGCGTTCGCATCCCGTTGCTTCCCGGGTGCGCAACGTCTCACCGTGCGGCCCGCACGTCATCAGGTGGCGCCGCTTCCGTTCCACCGCGGCGCGGCCCGGGGCGTGCGCTGCCGGGTCACCCGCCGAGGGTCGGCTCCTCGGGGTCCCAGTCGTCGGGGAGCGGTTGCGGCGGCACGAGCTGGGTCGCGAGCGGCAGGAACTTCGCGCGCGCCGCCGAGTCCGTGATCGCGGTCATCGCCTGCAGGACGTGCAGGGCGAGCGCGCCGGAGGCCCGGTGGGCGGTGCCCGTCCGCAGGGCGCGCGCCATGTCGACCACGCCGAGCCCGCGCCCGTCCGTCCGCCCGCGGACCGGCAGTTCGCGCCACTCGTCGCTGCCGTGGGGCAGCAGGCGCAACGGGCCGCCGAACGTGTTCGGGTCGGGCACCGCGAGGGTGCCGTCGGTCCCGGTGATCTCGAAGCGGATGCGGCGCAGCGCGGAGTCGAAGCTGAACGTCGAGGCGGCGCGTACCCCGGAGGCGAACCCGATGAGTGACGCCACATGCGTCGGCACGTCGACGGGGAACACCTGCCCCGCCTTCGGCCCCGACCCGACGACGCGCTCCGCACGCGCGCGTGCCGCCACCGCGGCCACCTGCGCCACCCCGCCGAACAGGGCGACGAGCGAGGTCAGATAGTAGGGGCCGAGGTCGAAGAGCGGCCCCGCGCCCGGCTGGTAGAAGAACGCCGGGTCGGGATGCCATGACTCGGGACCGGGGCCCTGGGTCACCGTCGTCGCCGCCACGGGCGCGCCGATGTGCCCAGCCGCCACCGCCCGCAGCGCCGACTGCAAACCCGCGCCGAGGAACGTGTCCGGCGCGTTGCCCACGCGCAGCCCGCGCTCGGACGCCTCGGCGAGCAGCTTCTCCGCCTCGCCCGGCGCGAGCGTGATCGGCTTCTCGCCGTAGACGTGCTTGCCGGCCCGCAGCGCGGCCGCGGCCACCTGCGCGTGGGCCGCCGGCACGGTGAGGTTGACGACGACCTCGACCTCGGGAAGGGCGAGCGCCGTCGCGGGGTCGCCCGCCACGGGTATGCCGTGGGTGCGGGCCACGGTGGCGGCCCGCTCCTCGTCGAGGTCGGCGACGGCCACGACCCGCACGTCCGGGAACCCGCTCAACGTATGCAGGTACTGGGCGCTGATGACGCCCGCGCCGACGACGGCGACGCCGACGGGGCCCGCGCCGGCCGGGGCGTGGTTCATGGCGCCGCCAGGGAGGCGAGGTGCGTCCGGCTGGCGGCGAGTGCGTCGAAGAGGTCGTCCGCGTCGCCCGCGCAGGAGTCGAACTCGACGATGCGCCAGGCGTCGGGCGCCGCGGCGAGGATCTCCGGCACCGGCATGACACCGCCGCCGACGGCCACGTTCGGGTCCTCCTTGGTGCCGGGCCCGTCCTTGAGGTGCAGCGCGCGGACGCGGTCCCCGAGGCGGCGCAGCAGCGCCGGGACCTCGGCGCCGCCGACCGCGGCCCAGTAGGTGTCGATCTCCAGGAAGACGGCGGGGTCGAGGAGTTCGGCCAGCACGTCGACGGCGTGCCGGTCGCCGAAGCGGGGCTCGATCTCCCACCAGTGGTTGTGGTAGCCGATCCGTATGCCGTGCCGTTCGGCCACCGCGGCAAGGGAGTTGAGGCGGTCGGCGGTCCGTGCAAGACCGTCGCGCGAGGTGAACTCCTCGGGTGCGATGCCCGCGGGGACGATCGCGTGGTCGGTGCCGAGTGTCGCCACCGCGTCGAGCACGGGTTCCGGCTCGGGGCCGAGCAGGTGCGGGGCGTGCGTGCCGGAGACGGTGAGACCGAGATCGTCGGTCAGTCGCCGCAGCCCCTCCGGGTCGCCGAGGACGTCGTACGCCTCCACGGCGCCGTACCCGAGAGTGGCGAGGCGGCGCAGCGTCCCGGCCCGGTCGGCGACGAGCTGATCGCGCACGGAGTAGAGCTGAACGCTGAGCGGTCGTGGCATGAGCGCGCCCTCCCTGTCGGCTGGGAGGACGGTAAGTCGGTTCGCGGGGGCGGGCAAGGGTGCGTCGGCCGGGCGGGAGGGGCGTGTGGCAGGGGGGCGCCCGCACGCGGCTGCCGCCCACCCTCGTCCCGACAGGTGAGCGGCAGCCGACAGGGAAACCAGGAACCGTGCCCGCGGCCCCGGTCAGAAACGGCCGACCGCTCCCCGGCGACGGCGCAGGTACCAGACACCGCCGCCGACCGCGGCCGCGGCCACCAGGCCACCGCCCGTGACGAGCGTGAGCGTGCCCCGGTCCTCCGAACCGCCCCCGAGCCCTCCGCGGACGCCGCGCGAGGGCGCCGTCGTGGAGGAGGACGTCGGCGCCGCGCCGACGGTGACGGTCCTCGGTCCCGCCGATGAGCCGTCCTTGCAGGCGACGAGCACCGTGTAGGTGCCCGCCCCGACGTTCCGCCACGAAGCGGTGCCGTTCATCAGCTCCGCCTGCTGGCCGCCGGCGAAGCTCGCGTTGGTGCCGCCCATGAGCGAGGCCGTGCCGCCACCGCTACCGCACGCGGTGGTGGTGGCCGTCACGGTGGATCCGGTGGCGGTGACGGTGAGGTCGCTGCCCGCGAACGCCGACGGGGCGCTCAGGGCCAGCGGCAGCGCGGCGGCGGCGACGGTCACGCCGGCCCGGACACATATCTGAGTGGTACGCATGAGTCTGCCCTCCGGTGACACGGGAGGCGGTACAACCCATGCGCCGCCGAGAGTCGGGGATCGCCCGTGCTACCTGACGAAGAGCCAACGCGGCGGGAGCGGCCGGCGCATGCGGACGGCCGCCGGGCAGGTGACTAAATCCATCGTCCGGCGCACAAGCCGGCGCGGGACGCGTCGACCGGAGAGCCGTCCGGCGACAGACCGGCGCGGAGCCCGTAGCCGAGCACAGGTCAGCGCGGGGCCGGAGCCAGGCCCTCCGCCACCAGCCCCTCGTACACGGCCTGGCCGAGCGCCTGGACGGCGGACTGCGGGCGGACCATCACGGTGAACTCCTTGATCCGTCCCTCCTCGTCGAAGTGCAGCAGGTCGATGCCGTGGACCTCCTTGCCGTTCACGGTGGTGCGGAAGAGCAGCACGTCCGACTCGGCCTCGGTGCCGTCGACACTGGTCCGCGCCCGGCCCGCGTACTCGCCTACGTACCGGAAGTCCTCGAACGTCCGCAGCAGGACGCCGAAGAGCCCAAGGACCGCGGGGCGCCCGTCGAAGGGCGTGAACTTCACCGGGCTGTAGAGGCGGACGTCCGGCGTGAACAGCTCCGCGATCCCATCGAGGTCACGCTGCTCGACGAGAGCGCGGAAGCGTGCGGCGGTGGGGTGGGTCATGGTGCCTCCATAGTCATGAATCTGAGTAGTCATATTCATGACTATGATGAGGGTACGAGGCGGCGCGAGGGAAGGGGGCCGGACCATGGCTCTGCGGCACGCGGTGCTCGCGGCACTGCTGGACGGCGAGTACAGCGGCTACCAACTGGCCAAGGGCTTCGACATCGGCGTGGCCAACTTCTGGCACGCCCTGCCCCAGCAGCTCTACGCCGAGTTGGCGAGGCTGGAGGCGGAGGGCCTGGTCGCCGGGCGGGAGGTGGTCCAGGAGGGCCGGCCCAACAAGCGGCTGTTCAAGGTCACCGAGGAGGGCCTCGCCGAGATGGAGCGGTTCGCCGCCCGCGCCGCGAAACCGTCCTTCATCCGCGACGACCTGCTGGTCAAGGTGCAGGCCGTCGACGGCGTGGCCGCCGCCCCGGTGATCGAACAGCTCGCGGAACGGGCCACGGCCGCCGACGCGAAGATCGAGGTCCTGGAGAAGTTCCTGGTCCGGCTGCGGGGCGATGCCGAGGAGGAGGACTTCCTGCGCACGGGCGAGCGCGTCGGCCCCTATCTGACGTGCCTGCGCGGGCTCGCCTTCGAGCGGGAGACACGGGACTGGTGCCGGCGGGCTGCGGCCCTGCTGACCGAGCGGGCTTCCGCCGCGCCTTGAGGACCTGATGCGGACCGGGCGCGGACCCGGAGCGGGTCAGCCGAGCCGTTCGAGGGTCTCGACGACCTGGCGGGCGCCGTCCTCGCGGGCGAGGGCGTCGGCGACGCTCCGGGCGCGGGTGCGCAGGACGGGACTGTGGACGGCCACGGTGACGGCCTGCGCCAGGCTCGGCGCCGTCAGCCGCTGGAAGCACAACGGCCGGGGCGAGAGCCCGAGGTCGTGCAGGCGGTTGGCCCAGAAGTGCTGGTCCAACTGGACCGGTACGGGGACGGCGGGGGTGCCCGCGCGGAGCCCGGCCGCGGTGGTGCCGGCCCCGGCGTGGTGGATCACGGCGGCCGTCCTGGGGAAGAGCCAGGCGTGCGGGACCTCCTGCACGGTGATCACGTCGTCGTTCTCGGCGTGCAGACCGCTCCAGCCCGCCTGGACGATGCCGCGCACCCGGGCCCGGCGCATGGCGTCGACGAGCAGGGAGCTCAGTCGCTCGGACTCGGCGGTGACGAAGCTGCCGAAGCCGGCGAAGACCGGGGGCGGTCCCGCGCCGAGGAAGTCGAGGAGTCGCGGTTCGGGCTTCCAGCCGGGCGGGGTCCGCGGCCACCAGTAGCCGCTCACCCGGTGCCCGTCGGGCCAGTCCGCGGGCCGCGGGACGATGCGCGGGCTGAAGCCGTGCAGGACGTGACGCCCGCGCGGCAGGCCGAGCGGTCCGCTGAACCTCCTTCGTGGCAGGCCGAGTTCGCGGCGCAGCGCGGTGACGGCGGGCGCGAAGATCCGCTCGCTGCCGAGCCACAGGGCGTGTGCTGCCAGCCGGTTGCCGTGGGTGCCGAAGGTACGGGCGCCGGTGATCATCGGCGGATGGGCGCCGGACGGGTGGACCGGCTGGAGGTAGACCCCGATGCTCGGCAGCCCCAGGGCCTCGCCGAGCGCCGCGCACATCGGGTCGGTGACGGTGGAGCTGAGGATGGCGTCGGTGCCCGCCCGGACGGCGTCCGCGACCCCGGCGGTCAGGCCGGGCATGAACGCCCGTGCCATCCGCATCAGTTGGGTCAGGGCGACGGGCGGGCTCACCGCCTTGGCGAGGCCCTGGCCGGTCCGCGAGGCCAGCTCCTGCCGCGGGTCGACGGGCAGCGGCCGGAAGCCGAGCCCGTGGGCGGTCACCGCCCGTTCGAAGCGCTCATGAGTGGCCAGGGACACCTCGTGGCCCGCCGAGCGCAACCGCACGCCCAGGCCCGTGTACGGGGCGACGTCGCCCCAACTCCCCGCCGTCACGATCAGTACGCGCACCGCGTCAGGATGTCAGACGCCGCCCGCGGGCGCAGGGTGTCGTGGGCCCGGCATGCCGTCCCGCCGGATGAGGTCCGCCGCCTTCTCCGCGATCATGACGGTCGCGGCGTTCGTGTTGACCGAGACGATCGTCGGCATGACCGAGGCGTCCACGACCCGCAGGCCTTCGAGGCCGTGCACGGTCAGGTCCGGCGCCACCACCGCGTCCGGTCCGGTACCCATCGCGCAGGTGCCCACGGGGTGGAAGTACGGGCCCACGGCCGCGGCGAGGTAGTCGCGCAGCCCCGCCTCGTCGGTGACGCCCGGACCGGGCAGCACCTCGCGCGGCGCCCACTGTGCGAACGGGGGCGCGGCCGCGATCTCCCGTGCGGTCGCAATGCCCTGGAGCAGGCGCCGGACGTCCGACTCCCGGCCCAGGTAGTGGGGGTCGATGAGCGGCGGGGTGTCCGGGTCGGGCCCGGCCAGCCGCACCGAACCGCGGCTCTCCGGAACGGTGGCCACCGCCAACGTGAACCCGTTGGCCGGGACCGGCATCGTGGGCGGGTGGTACGGCACGTGGATGCAGAGCAGCTGCAGGTCGGGCCCCGAGGCGGTGGCGTCGCTGCGCCAGGACAGGGAGGTTTCGGCGAGGCTGGTCCGCGGCGGGGGAAGAGTGCAGCCGGCCTCGTGGACGACGGGGCAGAGCGGGTGGTCGTGCAGATTGCGGCCGACCCCGGGCAGGTCGTGCCGGACGGTGACGCCCGCCTTCCGCAGGTCGTCGGCCGGGCCGATGCCGGAGAGCAGTAGGAGCCGGGGCGAGTCGACGGCCCCGCAGCTCACGATGGTCTCCGCCGTCGCACGGGCGGTGTGCCGGTCGCCGTCACGCTCGAACTCCACGCCGACGCAACGGTCACCGTCGAAGAGCAGGCGCAGCGCGCGGGAGCCGGTCGAGACGGTGAGGTTGCTCCTGTCGGCCCGCACGGGGTGGAGGTAGGCGTGGGCGGCGGACTGCCGCGCGCCCCGCGAGATGTTCAAGTCATGCCAGCCGACGCCCTCTTGGGTCGCCCCGTTGAAGTCATCAGTCCGGATGAACCCGACCGAGGTCGCGGCGTCGACGAAGTCCTGGGAGAGCGGGTGGCCGCCCTCCTCCGCGGTCTCCGGCAGCAACGGCCCATCGTGTCCCCGGTATTTGGGGTCCCTGCCGTGGACGGTCTCCATCCGCTGGAAGTACGGCAGCGTCTCGTCGTACCCCCAGCCCGTACAGCCCAGAGCCGCCCAGCGGTCGAAGTCCGCACGGTGCCCACGCAGGTGGATGAGCCCGTTGATGGCACCGGAACCACCCAGCGTCCGCCCCCGGGGAAAGGCCCGCGCGGTCCCGTCGGCACCGGTCTGCCGGACCGTGGTGTAGCCGTGGTCGACCTCGGACCCCTGGAGCGCGGGCCAGGCCATGGGCACCGAGATCTCGGGCTTGACGTCCTCCCCGCCGGCCTCGATCAGCAGGACCCGGCTCTCCGGGTCCTCGGACAACCGGGCAGCCACCACACATCCGGCCGACCCGGCCCCCACCACGACGTAGTCCCACTCACCGAGCAACATCTGCCCCATCTTTCACGGAAACCGCCAACTGACCTAGTGCACAGGCGCTTTGATGGGACCCGCCGCGGCTCACCCCGTCGTCCTGACCGTCCGCTCGGGCGTATAGCCGCCCCACGTTCCGTCCGGGAGCTTGGGGCGGATTCTCACTCGGTGGGACTCCCCGGCCTTCCTGCCGATGTAGAAGCTGTGTTCCGCCTTGTCCTCCGGTGCCGTGCCGCCGAAGACGAGGGAGGTGGCGGTGCGGCCGTCGAGCCGGATCTGGTACTCCGCGACCGCCCCGCCGGTCCGCGGGGGGACCCAGGACAAGTCGATGTAGTACGCCCCACCCTTCTCGTGCGTGCCGGCCCGGAAGGCGGTGGGCGCGGTGCCGCGCCCGGAGCCCTTGCCGCTCCCGGCCGTGGTGAGACGGATCCGCGTGCCGGCGGGGGAGAAGTTGTCGGCGGCGTCGCGCGCCTTCACCGTGAAGGTGTAGTCCGTGCCCGGCCGCAACCCGGTGACCAGCGTCGCGGTCTGGCCCCCGCCCACGCTGTGGACCTTCGAACCGCCCTGATAGATCTCGTACGAGGCCACGCGCCGGTTGTCCGACGACTTCCCCCACGAGAGCATCGCCGAACTGCTCCCCGCCGCCCGGCCCGTCAGGCGCCCGGGCCGCGAGGGGGCCTCGCGGTCCGCCGCGGCCGCCGCGGGCATCGTGACGGACAGCCGCTCGCTGTCCTCGCTGACATTGCCTTCGGCGTCCCGGGCGCGGACGGTGAACGTGTACGTGGCGTCGGGTTCGAGCCCGACGACGTCCACCATCGTCTCGCCGCCCAAAACCTCCCTCACTCTTTTGGCGCCGCGATACACCTCGTACCCGGTGACCTCCCTGTCGTCGGTGGCCCGGTTCCACATGACGTGCGCGGTGGTGGAACTGCCCGCCTGCACGGTGAGCCCGCGCGGGGCCGCCGGGGGATGGGTGTCGCCGGCGTCGTCGCCGCTCCACGCGCAGCCGCCGAGTGTCATCACGGTCACGGTGACCGCGGTCAGCAGGGTGAGAGGGGCGGACAGTTGGGGGATCCGTCGCACGGTGCTGCCTTCCACTCGACGGCATTGGTCCGGACCTATTTGACACAGGTGACGGGGGCACATCAAGGGGTCGGGCTGAGTACGAGGTGAGAACGGGCCTGACTGCGAGGCCGCGTACCGAGCCGAGTGCGAGGCTGCGCACCGAGCCGGGCGTGGGGCTTATGACCGTGCGTGACGTGGGATACGTGGCTGACAAGCCGTCAGTCTTCCCCTGCGAAAGGTTCCTTCTCGTGCGTATCAGAACGGTGGCCGTGGTCGCCGCGGCCGGCGCCACCCTGCTCGCCCCCGCCGCGTACTCCGCCGCCGCCCAGCGGCCCGCCGCCGAAGCGAACGCCCCGGGCGGGGAGGGGACCGTGCGGGCGGCCGATCTGCTCGCCGCGACCAAGACCTGCACGGAGATCTCACACGGCAAGTACCGCACCGACGACGGCGCCCGCGCCGTCGTCCCCGTCTGCGGGACGCGCGACGCGGTGTTCTGGACGGCGGACATGGACATCGACTGCGACGGCCGGCCGACCACGGCCTGCAACCGCCGCACCGACCCGCTGTTCCTCCACACCACGGCCTTCCAGCAGTCCGACGGCCGGCACCTGGCCGCTGAACACCTGCCCTACGTCGTCGTGCCCGGCCCGAGCCACCGCTGGAACCACACCCGGCACGGCGTCACCGGCGGCACCGTCGCGGCCGTCGTCCACGGCGACAAGGTCCAGTACGCCGTCGTCGGCGACACCGGGCCGGTCGACCTCATCGGCGAGGCGTCGTACGCGACGGCTCAGGCGCTCGGCATCCGTCCCGACCCGCGGTCGGGGGGTACGGCCGCCGACGTCACGTACATCTTCTTCAAGGGGTCCAAGGCCGTCCCGATCGAGAGCCACCGGGCCGCGGTCGACCGGGGCGAGGTGCTGGCCCGGCGGTTCGTGCGGGGCGATCAGGGCCTGTCGTCGCGTGGGTGAGGCGGCCGTGGCACCCCGGGCCAGGCCTTCCGGTCAGACCTTCCGGTAGGTGTACGCCTCCGTGGCCGCCGCCTCGACCGCGGCGAGATCGGCGCCGGCCGACGCGGTCACCACCGCCGCCACCGCGCCCTCCACGAACGGGGCATCCAACAGGCGTGCCCCGTGCGGGAGTTCGTCGCCCTCGGCGAGCAGCGCCTTCACGGTGAGGACGGCGCTGCCGAGGTCGGCGAGGAGGGCGACGCCGGCGCCGCGGTCGACCCGCTCGGCCGCGGCCGAGATGAGCGCCGCGCTCGTGCCGAGGCCGCCGTCCTGTGTCCCGCCGGCCGCCGCCACAGGTGCGATCGTGCCGCCGCCCGCGAGGCCCGTGGCGAGCGCGGCGACCGCCTCCGCGACGGGGCCGCTGTGCGACACGAGGACGATGCCGACCAACGGGGCGTCAGCCACGGCCGCCCTCCGTCCTGCCGTCGCCCTCCGCGGCCTCGGCGAGCGCCTCGAAGAGCAACGCGGCCGACGTCGCGCCCGGGTCCTGGTGGCCGATGCTGCGCTCGCCCAGATAGCTCGCCCGGCCCTTGCGCGCCTGGAGCGGCGTCGTGGCCAGGGCCCCGTGCAGCGCGGCCTCCCGGGCGGCGTCGAAGGACTCGCCGAGCGCGTCGAGCGCGGGGACGAGCGCGTCCAGCATCGTCTTGTCCCCGGGCGCGGCGCCGCCGAGCCCGGCCACCGCGTCGACGCCACTCCGCAGCGCGTCGGCGAACTCCGCCTCGTCCACCTCGGCCGCATCGCCCAGCGCCTTGCCGGTGCGGCGCAGCAACGTACCGTAGAGCGGCCCCGACGCCCCGCCCACCGTCGAGATCAACTGCCGCCCGGCCAGCGTGAGTACGGCCCCTGGAGTATCCGGCGCCTCCTTCTCCACAGCGGTCACGACGGCGGTGAACCCGCGCCGCAGATTGCTGCCGTGGTCGGCGTCGCCGATGGGCGAGTCCAGCTCCGTGAGCCGGTCCGCCTCGCGGTCGACGGCGGCGGCGGTGCCCACCAGCCAGCGGCGGAAGAAATCGGCGTCGAGCATGGGGTCTCCTTGCGTTGTCGTGGGTGCGGGGCGCCTGCGCTCAGGAACAGACGGCCGTGGCGATGCGGAAGGGCGCTCAGACTCCCCAGCGAAGGCCGGGCGTGCGGACCGGGGCGTCCCACAACCCGAGCAGCTCCTCGTCGACCTGGCAGAGCGTCACGGAGGCACCGGCCATGTCCAGCGAGGTCACGTAGTTGCCGACGAGGGTGCGGGCGACGGGTACGCCGCGCTCGACGAGGACGCGGTGGACCTCGGCGTTGAATCCGTACAGTTCGAGCAGGGGGGTCGCGCCCATGCCGTTGACGAGCAGCAGGACGGGATTGCGCGGGTCGAGGTCCTCCAGTACGGCGTTGACCGCGAAGTCGGCGATCTCGCGCGAGGTCATCATGGGCCGCCGCTCGCGTCCCGGCTCCCCGTGGATGCCGACGCCCAACTCCAGCTCACCGGCCGGGAGTTCGAAGGTGGGGCTGCCCTTGGCGGGCGTGCTGCAGGCGCTGAGCGCGACGCCGAAGCTGCGCGCGTTCTCGTTGACCCGCCGGGCGACGGCCTCCACCCGTTCCAGGGGCATGCCCGCGTCGGCGGCGGCGCCCGCGATCTTCTCCACGAAGAGGGTGGCGCCGGTGCCGCGCCGCCCGGCGGTGTAGAGGCTGTCGGTGACCGCCACGTCGTCGTTGACGAGCACCTTGGCCACCTGGATGCCCTCGTCCTCGGCGAGCTCCGCCGCCATGTCGAAGTTGAGCACGTCGCCCGTGTAGTTCTTCACGACGAAGAGCACGCCCGCGCCACTGTCCACGGCGGCGGCCGCCCGCACCATCTGATCGGGAACGGGCGAGGTGAACACCTCGCCGGGGCAGGCGGCCGAGAGCATCCCCGGCCCCACGAACCCGCCGTGCAACGGCTCGTGCCCCGACCCGCCGCCGGAGACGAGGGCGACCTTCCCGTCGACGGGGGCGTCCCTGCGTACGATCACGCGGTTCTCGACGTCGATCGTCAGCTCGGGGTGAGCGGCGGCCATCCCGCGCAGCGCGTCGGCGACGACGGTCTCGGCGACATTGATCAGCATCCTCATGGATACCTCCTGGGAAGGTTGGCAGGCAGGTCCCTCACCTGTGTTTTTGCTGGTCGGAGCGGGTGGAAGTAGTTTTCGATCTTGGCGGTTCGTGACGGCGTGGAGCGGGTCCCGGCGGTACTGATGCTGACTCAATGCTGACTTTTGTGACGCCTCGTCAGGGCATGTGGGCGTTTGGGCGTTCGGTCGGTCGGATGCGGCTTGGTCGGGACCCCTGCTGTCGGCAGTATCGGCCTTGCGGCAGCGAAGGTCACGCGCGAGAACGGCATGGGCGCGCCCCGGTCCGTCAGGAGCCGTGCGGTGGTGGTCGCATACCGGTGCCGTGGTGTGTCGGGCCTCGACATCAGGTGCTGTAGGTGCTGTGGGGGGACACTTCATCCCCCGGCTTGCAGACACGCCGGGGGCTCGTTGCCGCAGGGTTGGGCATCTCGGTGGTGCCCGGTGTGGCCGCGGGCGCCATCCCGCAGGATGTGAAATGGCTGCGTGTCGAGGATCCCGTGTTCGTATTCAAAAAACAGACCGCGATAGGTACGGCGCACGACGCGTCGGCCGGCGCGCGAGCCATGTTGCAAGCGACAGGCCGCCCGCGCGCCGTGCGCGACGAGATCACCGGACGCAGAGCGGGGCGGACTGCAGCCGTTGCATCCACAACGAGCTGATGTACTGGCCGTTCTTCACGGCGTACTCGCGGAAGATCCCGATGTCGGAAAAACCGAACCTGCGGTGCAAGGCCACCGAGGCGTCGTTCGGCAGGGCGATGCCTGCGAGTGCGACGTGTACCGGTTCTTCGGCCAGGAGGCCGAAGAGCTCTTGGTACAGGGAGGTTCCCAGGCCCTGTCCTCTGCTGCCCTCAACAAGCCCGACGCTCACCTCGACCGTTTCTCGGAAGGCTTCCTGATCGCGGTACATCTGGCTGCACGCATAACCGAGAACCTGGCTACCTCGGCGGGCGACGAGCATCCGGTACGGGCCCGACTCCGAGAACTGCGCGAACCAGTCGCGCCGCTCCTCCATACCCAGCGGCCTGGTGGCGAATCGGGCGTGCGAGGTCGCGGCCGCGTGATTCTGGATGGCGACGATCCCGGGCAGATCATGCGCGGTCGCCGGGGCGATATCGACAGCCGTCGGGTGAAGCTCGTACACGGACTGGTGAAACTCGTACATGGAGAGGCTCCTCAGGCCAGCGGGGACGTCATATCGGCACGCTATGGGCACCGTCGACCACACAGAACCCCGTGATCCAATACGGCTGGCGATAGGCTGCGCCTATGGCTCTGGAACTCGTGGACCTGCGCGTCTTCGTCACCGCCGCCTCCGCCGGTTCGCTATCCGCCGCGGCACGCGAGCTGCGAGTCGCGCAGCCGTCCGTCAGCGAACGCCTGCGCCGGCTGGAACGGCTCGTCGGCCGGCCGCTGCTCGATCGGTCGAGCCGAGGAGTGTCGCTGACCCCCGCGGGGGAAAGGGTGCTGCCCCACGCGCAGCGGTGCCTGGACATGGCGGCCCGGGTCCTGGACATCGCCCGAGAGGACGACACCGAGGGCACCCTGCACCTGACCACCCACGCCACCTACGCGCCGCTGGCCGTTCCCTTCGTCATCGGCGCCCTCCAACCGCTCAGGTACGGCGTCGTGGTCGATGACCAGCACAGCCCAAGCGCCTTGCAGCGCGTGGCCGCGGGCACGACCGACATCGCCATCACGCTGCCGTTGCCGCACGCCCCCGAGGTACGGCTGCACAAGTTCCGCAGTGAGCCGGTCGTCGCGGTCTGCCACCCGGACCACCCGCTCGCGGCGCGCCGTTGCGACCTCGCGCGGCTGAGCGGTCACCCCCTCGCCGTGAACCTCTGGGGCAGCGGTGCGGATCTCTTCCACGAACAGCTTCTGGACGCGCCCACCCGCGCGCATCAGATCTACCGCATCAGCTCCGCCGAGATCGCAGCCGATCTCGCGCGCTCAGGGCAGGCCATCGCCGTCCTCACTCGCGCCACGGTCGTACGCGACCTCGCCACCCGCAGCCTGGTCGAACTCGACGTGAGCGACATGCCCGAGTGGCACGTCGACCTCATGGCGGCCCACCACCGCGAACGCGCCGACGAGCCGGCCATCGCCGCCGTGATCAACGCCCTGAGCCATCTGCAACTCTGACCCACGGGAGCACAGGACGGCGCGGGGCGGGGCCGGGGGGGGGCGGGTGGACCGGCACGCTCAAAGCTGAAGGGCGGACGGTGGGGAGCGTCGGGGTGGCGAGGCTGGGGAATTGGGCGGCCGCCCTCGGCACCGCCGGGCTCGAACCGCCGAGCTCAGCCGTCCTCCCCGGGCGGCGTGCCGCAACTCGGGCCGTCCGGCCCGTCGAACCGCACCGAGCTGAGGAAGTCCCGGTACGCGGGGAAGAAGTTGCCCTTGCCGGACGGCCCGGCCGAGGTCACGGCCGTGCAGCCGCTGTACCTCGCGTCCGACCAGAGGTACACGGTCGAGGGCGTCCGGTTCCTGTCCGACGTGGCACGGTCGTTCATGCCGAGCGCCGCGAGGTCGGGGGTGCCCGGCATGAGCCTGATCATGTCTCCGGTGCCGTCGAGTCCCGAGAACATGCAGTAGTAGCCGTCGGGGCACCGGTCGTACCCGTCGGCCGCGTGAGCGGCGGAGGCCGGCACCACGACGGCGGTGGTCGCGGCCACGGCCATGACCAGCGCGGTGAGGTTCTCAGTTCCTGTCTTGGCTCGTCTTCCGGATCTTCATCCTCACCCTCATTCCCTGCTCCTCGCTGAGATGCTGTGCCCCCCTGTGTGCCAGGCGTCCGGAAGATCACCGCCTTGCCCTCAAGTGCACTTGAGGTTCTACGGTATCCGCATGACCTGCACCGTATGCAGGTCCCGCAACGAAGTGCGGCGAAGTATCACGCCGCGCCACGAGGGGGATGACATGAGGAACCAGCAGATGTCCGACGCCGAACTCGCCGGACAGCCCGCCGCGTACTGGACGGGCGTCGCGTATGAAGCGCTCATCGCCTACACCCGGGCCCAGCAGGCCGAGAAGGGGTACACCCAGCCCCAGTTCTGGCTGCTGCGCAACCTGTCGGCGAACGACATCTCGCCCGACGGCGCCGGGATGACCCTGCCGGAACTGCGGGCGGCCATGGCCTCCTACATCCGGCCGGAGGACGACCTGGCGGCGGAGGCGGCGGTGCTCGTGGAGCGCGGCTGGCTGACCCGGGACACCGCGGACCGCCTGTGGCTCACGGAAGAGGGCGAACGGGCCCGCGTCGACCTCGCCCGCAACGCCCCCGCGATCCGGGCCACCCTCCACGAGGGCATCGACGACGCCGACTACGTCACCACGGTGAAGGTGCTCCAGCGCCTGATCCGGAACGCGGGCGGGACGACGGGCTAGCGGGTCGGGGCCTCCTCCGGTCCGGCCACGGCCCGGCAGACCGGCGCCCGCGAGTGCCCGGAGCTTCGGCCGCCCGTCGCTTCGACACCGGGCGGAAACCGGCTCCTAGGAGCGGCGTTGAGGAGTCGGCACGTGACGTGTCGTGCCGTCCGGGTCCGGATCCACCCGTTGGATGCGGGCGCGTTGGACGACCTTCGGTCCCACCTCCGCTGCCTTGCGGACCAGCGCGCGTCCGTCCCAGGTCGTGGGCCAGCCCTGCCACAGCCGGAGCGTGCCGTCGACGAAGACCGCGGTGATCTGGTCGCGGTCGGCCAGCCTGACCAGTTCCCAGGACAGGTCGTAGGAGGGGGTGAGTTCGGGGACCTGGAGGTCGACGAGCAGGAAGTCGGCGGCCTTGCCCGCCGCGATCTCGCCCGTCACCTTGCCGAGCCCGACCGCGTCGGCGCTCAGGCCGGTGGCGTGGGTGACCCAGGTGCGGCCGGCGCCGCACACCGAGTCGCCGGACAGCAGGCCGTAGGTCAGGCGCTGGGCGCTCTCCGCCGCGTCGATCAGCCGGAAGCCGTTGCCCCGGGTGCCGTCGGTGCCCATGCCGAACCGGATGCCCATGGTCTGCCACATCAGCGCGTGTGCGACGGCGTTGCCCTTCCATGCGCTGGCCACCGGGTTGTAGCTGACCGCCGCGCCCGTATCGGCGAGCATGCGCATCTCGTCGGGCGTGAGCAGGGTGGCGTGGGCGCCGAGCGTGTGCGCGTTGAGGGCGCCGACGTGGTGCAGGTACGACAGCGGCCGGCGCCCCACGCTCTTGAGCGAGCGTTCGACGGAGGCCAAGTGCTCGTTGACGTGGACCTGGAAGACCGCGTCGGCGTCCGCGCACAGGTCGGCGGTCTTCTTCAGCACCTCCGCCGTCGCGTCCTCCGGGACGGGTATCGCCAGCGAGGGGTGGATCAGCCGGGAGTCCTGGAAGCGTTCCAGGTGTTCCTTGCCACCCTTGCCGTCGGAGACGACCTTGGACAGCACGCAGCGCAGCCCGGCCTCCTCCGCGGCCTTGGCGATGACGCCCACGTCGATCGGAGCGCGCGTGCCCGCGTCGGCGGCGGTGGTGAACCCGCCGCGCAGCGCCTCCAAGGCCGCGAGCTTCGCGGAGAGGTGCGCGGTCTCCTCGTCCAGGGCGTGTTCCAGCGGCTCCCACACGGTCTTGAAGATCTCCGAAGGCTGCCCGAACGCCTGCGCCTTGCCGAAGCTCTGCGTCAGATGGTGGTGGGCGTCCACGAAGCCCGGCATGAGCAGATGGCCCTTCAGCCGCACCGTGCGGGCGTCCCGGTGTTCCTGGGTGAGCTTGCGGACCGGGCCGACCGCCCGGAAGGTGCCGCCCTCCACGAGCACTGCCCGGTCCCTGACCGGCCCCTGGGGCAACAGGACCACGTCCGGTACGAGCAGCAGCCGCTTCGCGTGGAAGTCTCGGGGACCGAAGGCGTCGTGGCCTGCGCTGCCGTTGGCGTTGCCGTCGCTGTCGTGGCTCGTGTGAGTGTCGCGGCTCGCCGCCGCCGCGGGCGTGGCCCCGGCGCCGGCGGCGCCCAGTAGGCCGCCGGTCCCGACGAGCCCGGCCCCCACGACGAAGCGCCGACGCCCCACGCCCCGTGCCCCGCCGTCCTCGCCGCCCGCCTCCGGAGGAACACCCCGCACCGCGTCCACGGCGTGCGCGCCCCCTTGGTCGACACCGTGCCCACCGAGGCCGTGCCTGTCGGCGCCGCCGCCGTCGCTCGATGACCCGTCCTGCCACGCCTGCTGCACCACAGCACGCTCCTTCGCGTTCGCACAGGGAAGGCCCGGCCGCGCGGGGCGGCCGAGCCGTGGGCGCCGACCTTAAGCGACTCCGGAGGGCGGAACAAGGGTTTCGACAGCCGGAAGTGGAGCGGGGGGTTCGGAGGCAGGGCGGCGACCGTTCCCCCTCACGGACCCGTCGCGGCGGCTAGGTGGCGCAACTCGTCCGCGCCCCGCACTGCACCGCACGTCAGGGGCGTCATAGCAGGTCAGGGTAGGTGGCGTAACGTGCCGGAAACCTCGGCGCCGTAGGTTTGCGGGTGACGTACGGGTCGTTGCCGGGCGGTGCGCGAGGTGCGCACGGCGGTCGATCCCGTTGCCAACCGGTCGATCCTGTTGCCGACCGGACCGGACCCCTTCGGTGAGCGCCGCGCGGGCGGGGCCGCCTCCCACTCGGCCCACCGAGCAAAGGCGTACGCGAGGGCGCCCCCGTTCCCTCGCGCACCCGTGCCCGTGTCCGACCCCTATCCGTATCCGACCCGTACCCGTACCCGTAGCGGAGCCGTATTCGTATCCGCATCCGTATCCGTACCGACGCGCAGCGGAGGTCCCATGAACGCCTCGCCCACCGACCCCGCACTCCCGCTCGCCGGCACGGGACCGGCCGCCGCGCCGGGTGCGTACGGCGCGGCGTCGGAAGGACGCAGGTGGACGCGGGCGGACCGGGCGCGGCAGGTCGCCGAGGTGCTGCGCCGCCAGATCGCCTCCGGGGCGTTCGCCTCGGACGTACTGCCCGACGAGCGGGTGCTGATCGCCGACTTCGCGGTGTCGCGGAACACGGTTCGCGAGGCGCTGGGCGTGCTGCGCGACGAAGGCGTGGTCGAGAGGCGTCAGGGCGTGGGCACGGTGATCGTGCGGCGGCCCTACGCACACACCCTGGACCGGCTGACCGGCCTCGCCGAAACGCTGGGCACGCACGGCGAGGTGGTCAATCAGGTGTGGGTCGCGGACGTGGTGCGCCCGCCCGGCGAGGTGGCGCGCAAGCTGCACGTCCCCGACGGCGGGCGGGTGGTCCACATCGAACGGCTGCGGTTTCTGGACGGCGTACCGCTCTCCCTCGACCTGACCTATCTGGCCGCCGACATCGGGGAGCCGCTGCTGACCGCGGACCTGGCCGGCCGGGACCTGTTCGGACTCATCGAGCAGTCCACCGGACAGCCCCTCGGCTCGGCGAGCGTCACCGTGCACGCGGTGGGCGGTGATCCGCACACGTGCGCGCTGCTCGACATCCCGCCGGGCTCGGCGCTGTTCACCGTGGAACGGCTGACCAGAATGCCCGACGGACGCCCGGTGGACCTGGAGTTCCTGCGGATCCGCGGCGACCGGCTGGCGTTCCACGCGGAACTCGTGCGCGCGACGGACGGGAGGTGAACGGTGGAACCCGAGCCCAGGACCAAGGGCGGATCAGCGACAGGCGGCCCGTGCGCACGTGCAGCCCAGGACCGGCAAGTGACCCAACACCCCCAGCACACGCGACGCCCCCAACGCCCTGAAGGGCCCGGCCCGTTGACGGTTGCCGTCATGTGTCTGTGCGTCACCCTCGTGGTCGGCATGGTCTCCGCGGTGAACCTCGCCATCCCCGCGCTGTCGCGCAGCCCGCTGCGCCCGTCGGCCGAGTCGGTGATGTGGGTGGTCGACGGTTACGTCGTGGTCTTCGCCTGCCTGCTCATTCCGGGCGGCGCGCTCGCCGACCGCCTCGGCCGCAGACGCGTACTGACCGCGGGCATGGGCCTGTTCACCGCCGGATGCGCGCTCTGCGCCGTGGCGTCGGGGATCGGCACGGTGATCGCGGGCCGGATCGTCAGCGGCGTGGGAGCCGCGGCGGTGCTGCCGACGACGCTGGCGCTGATGGTGGGCGGCGCCCCGGCGCACCGTAGGCCACGGCTCGTGGCGGCGTGGGCGTCGATGACGGGTCTGGCGGCCGTGCTGGGCAACGTCGGCGGCGGCGCGGCGCTACAGATCGGTTCGTGGCGTGCGCTGTTCTGGTGCGTGGTGCCGTTGTCGTTGGCGGCACTCGTCCTGGTGATGGCTTTCGCTCCGGCGCCACCCCGGCTCGACCGGCCGGTGTCGGCGGTGTCCGCGGGGCTGCTGACGGTCGGCTTCCTCGCGCTCCTGTCGGGCATCGTCTCCGGGCCGCAGGCCGGTTGGGGCAGCGTGCGCGTGCTCGGTGGGTTCGGCGCGGCGGCGGTGCTGCTGGTGGCCTGGGTCTGCTGGGAGCTGCGGCGTGAGCACCCGATGCTGGACCCGCGGCTCTTCACGGTCCCAGCCGTGCGGGCGGGTGCGCTGGGCATGGCGCTCGTGTTCGTCGGGATGTTCGGCCTGTTCTACGTCAACGGGCAGTATCTGCAGTACGCCAAGGGTTACTCGCCGCTCGGGGCGGGGGTGCGGCTGCTGCCGATGGCGGGGGCGCTGCTGCTCGCACCGCGCTGCGCGGTCGCGCTCGAACGGCGCACCGGGCCGCGGACCACGCTCGGTACGGGGCTCGCGGTGCTGGCGGCCGGTCTGGGCACGGTGTCGTGGGTCGGCCCGAGCACCCCGTACTCGTTGTACGCGCTCGGGGCGACGCTCACCGCGGCCGGGTGCGGCCTGGCCACGCCGCTGCTGTCGCACGGCATGATGTCCGCGCTGCCGCCGGGCCGGGCCGGGGTCGGCTCGGGGTTGCAGAGCCTGGCGCGGGAGCTGGGCAGCGCGCTGGGTGTGGCGGTCAGCGGCAGCGTGGTCGCCGGGGTGTTCACCGCGGGCCTCCCGGAGGTGCTGCGTGGTGGGCCCGGTGTGCCGACCACCGTTCCCGCCGCCGAACAGCGCTTGGCGGAGCAGGGGTTGACCTCGCCGGGCCTGCGGCACGCCGTTCTCACTGACTTCACCGACGCCTTGGACACGTCGATGCGGGTGCTCGCCGTCCTGGTGGTGGCGGTCGGGGTACTGGTGGTCGCCTGGTACCCGCGCCGCGCGGCCCGGACGGAGGACCGGCGGGGCGGGTGACGGCGACGTCGGGTACCGGTACCACTGCCGGCGCAGGAGGGGCCTTACCGAGGAGGAGCCCGGAAGCCGCCGATCTGCCGCTCCAGCAGTTCGGCGAGCCGCAACGGGGTGCGGTCCTCGTGCATCGGACCGATGAGCTGCACTCCCACCGGGAGACCCTCCGGGGACGGGCCCGTCGGAATCGCGGTGGCGGGGAGCCCCGGCATGGTCGCCAGACCGGCCCAGGCCAGTTGGTCGAAGTACGGGTACTCGGCACCGTCGATGTCGATCCGGCGTCCCAGGAGGTCGGGGTCGTGGTCGTGCGGGAACGCGGGCGTCGGCGTGATGGGACACACCACCGCGTCGAACTCCTCGAACAGTTGCCGCCAACCGTGGCGGTGGGCCTCGCGGAGGGTGTTCGCCTCCATCCAGTCGCGGTGGCTGAAGACCATGCCGCGCAGTCGCGCCGCGGTGAGACTGTGGTCGTCGGGGCTCAACTCGCCCACGAAGGAGCGTAGTTGCTCGTACGTCTCCATGGGGAAACGGGCCGTGGAGCCGGAGAACAGCAGGTGCATGTAGAGCGTCGCGGCTTCGGTCAGGTCGGGAAGGAGCGGGCTGTGCCACGCGACTCGGGCGCCGCCCTCGGTGAGCCCGTCGGCCACCCTGCGCACGCCCGCCCGCACGGCGGCCCCGGAAGGAAGCAGCGGGTGGTCGTCGAGGACCAGGACCCGGAAGTCGCTGAGCCGCTCGTGGCGAGCGGGCGGCAGCGCCACGGTGTGGGAGAGGCCGAGGGTGAGCGGGTCCGGTCCTGCCATGACGTCGAGAAGGAGCGAGAGGTCGCGCGCGCTGCGCGCCATCGGGCCGACGACGGCGAGGTCGGGCTCGGGTGGCAGGGTGGGGGTGGCCGGCGGCACCATGCCGCGGATCGCCGCCAGTCCGAGCGTCGGCTTGTGCGAGTAGACGCCACAGAAGTGGGCGGGAGTGCGCAACGATCCGGCGAGGTCGGAGCCGAGGGAGAGCGCACCGAAGCCGACGGCGAGGGCCGCGGCGGAGCCGCCGGAGGATCCGCCCGAGGTGCGGGCGTGGTTCCAGGGGTTGTTGGTGGTGCCGTAGATCTCGTTGAAGCTCTGGATGTCCTGGAGCCCCAGCGGGACGTTGGTCTTGCCGAGCACCACCGCGCCCGCGGCCTTGACGCGCGACACCTGGACCGCGTCCTCGGCCGGCACGTGGTCCCGGTGCGGCGGCATGCCCCACGTCGTGGGCAGGCCCGCGATGTCGTACGACTCCTTGACCGTCATCGGGAGGCCGAGCAGCGGCCGGTCCTCGCCGCGGGACCGTGCCCGGTCGGCGGCGTGCGCGGCTTCCCGCGCACGGTCGAAGTCCGGCACGCAGACGGAGTTGATCTCCTTGTCGTCCCGTTCGATACGGGCGATCGCCTCGTCGGTCAGCTCTGCCGAGGTCACGTCGCCGGCGCGCAGCGCGGCCATGAGTTCCACGGCCGTCGAAAGGTTCGAGTCCATGCGGGCGAACGTAGCGACCCCATGGGGAAGGCACGAAATGTTGCTTCCCACAACGGGCCGAGACCGTGATCCGGACCTTGATCCGGACCGTGGAGAGGGTGGGTGACCGACGTCCCGCAGCCTGCCCGGCCCCGCAGAGGGCAAGGCGTGCCCGACGGGATACGTGATCCGTCGGACACGCCCCGGCGCAGGCGAGGGTCGGGCCGGGCCGTCAGTCGCCGCCGCTCAGCGGACCCTGGTCCAGGCGTGCCACTTGCTGGAGTAGAACTCCGAACGCCACACCTGGGAACTGCCGACCTTGACGTCGATGGCGCGTCGGGTGGCGTTGTGGCTCCAACCCCAGTCGTAGGTGTCGTCGGCACGTCCTGAGTTGGGCATCTCGACCCACTTGCCGGCGTTCTTCCAGTCGTGCCAGATGTGGCGGTTGCCGGTCACGCCGAACACTTCGTCGACGGATCCGTTGCCGTCCCAGTCGGCGGCCTGGGCGTGGGAGCCGCACTTGAGGTAGCCGACGTGGCCCCACGGAGACGTCACCCTGCAGTCCCGCGCTCCGGAGACTCCTGCCTGCCCGGCCGTTCCGACCTGGATCGTGCTGAACACCGGCTGCTTCGCCGCGGAGTTGTCCCCGGTCGGAGCGGCGCTGGCCGGCTGAGCGGCCAGCAACAGGCCCACGGCGACCGATACGCCCGCTGCCGCGAGCCCTGCATTCGGAATGGTGCGCATGTGTTTCCCCCTGTGTTGTGTGTGGGTGCGCTGTGTGGTCGAGGCAGGACGCTACGGGGGCCGGGCACCTTCACGCGTCAACCGGTGGTTTGAGGTGCGGGCCGAACCAGCGCATGAGTGGGGTAAACCTGGGTGTTACAGCGGTAGTTGGATTCGGTTGACGCAGCCGACAGGTATGCGCGGGCGGCAGGGCGCTGTTTCTTGCGCATTCCACACCGCGAGAGTCGCAGCAATTCATGAACCTACCGCCAAAGTTTACTTCCAGACCAAACTCGCGTGGGACGACCCGGAATCGCATGCATCGCTAGCTTCTCCATCGAGCACGACGGCTGCCTCGGGCAGCCATGCACGATCCCGATCGGGACGAGAGAAAGGCTCGCAGGTGAAGTCAACGATGAAGTGGGCGACAGGAGTGTCGGCCGTCGCCAGCCTGCTCCTCGCCGGCCAGGTCGCTCATGCGGAGCCGTCCGGTACGGACACCGGAAAGCGACCGACGGCAAGCAGGGTCCAGGCCGGGGGAAATGAGGAAGGCAACGCCCTGGCGTGCACCAACTACTGGACCTTCACGTCTCCTTGGGGTCACACCGGCAAGTTCAAGTGCGGCTCCCATGTGCTCCGCGCCGACTGGGACAACAACGGTACGCCGGACGAATACTTCGGCATCGCCCCCGACCGCACCATCTGGCACGACTGGAAGAACGCCGGACGGTGGGTCGAAATGCCGAACAACGGGCGCGCTGATGACACTCTGAACATTGGTCGCACCGGAAACGGGCGGTACGTCCGGGTGAAAGTCGGGGGCCACATCTGGGTCTCGATCTTCAGCAGCGGCAAGTGGCACAAGTGGTACATGGTCGAGTGAGCGAGCAATACGGCATGCGTGCTGGGCGTGATGGCGACGACGGCCAGCACGCCCAGCACGCCCAGCACGGCCGCCACATCCGTCGCCTTTCCGGTGGCGGGCCTCCGGTGGGTAGGTTCAGCGCTGGCGTGCGGGGCGTACGACGATTTCGTTGACGTCGACCTCGGGCGGCTGCGCGAGGGCGTAGGAGACGGCGGAGGCGATGGCGTCGGGGCTGATCGCATGGGCGCGGTAGCCGCGCATGGCCTCGGCGGCGGCCGGGTCGGTGATGGTGTCGGCGAGCGCGGAGTCGACGACGCCGGGCGAGACGGTCGTGACCCGGATCGACGGGTCGGACTCCTGGCGCAGCCCTTCCGTGATCGCCCAGGCGGCGTACTTGGTGGCGCAGTAGACCGACCCCGTGGGCACCACCTCGTGCGCGCCGATGCTCGCGACGGTCACGAAGTGTCCCGAACCCTGCGCGGCGAACACGGGCAGCGCGGCGGCGATGCCGTGCAGCAGCCCGCGCACGTTCACGTCGATCATCCGGTCCCACTCCTCGACCAGGAGGGAGTCCAGGCGGGACAGCGGCATGACGCCGGCGTTGTTGACGAGGACATCCACGCGTCCGTGGCGGTCGCGGGCGTCCCGTACGAAGGCCGCCGTGTCCGCGCGGTCCGTCACGTCCAGCCGTGCCGGTTCAAGGAAGCCGCCGAAGCGGCCTGCGGCCTCGGCGGTGCGCTCGGCCAGCGCCGCCAGCCGGTCGGTGCGCCGGGCGCCGGCCACCACCACATGCCCCTGTGCCGCCAAATGCGCGGCGACGGCTTCTCCGATGCCGCTGCTCGCGCCGGTGACGAGGACGACCTTGCAGGAGGGGGTGGGCTCGACGGGTTCGGCTCGCTCGGTGGTCAGGGTGGGTGTGGTCATGCCGTGTGTGGTCATGCGTCGAGGCTGGCCCGGCCTGAGCGGCCGGGGGAGAGGTGAGGTCCTCCTGGGTGCGGCGCACCCAGGCAGAGCGGCCGGTGCGCGCCCTACCCTGGCGCCATGCCAAGCACCGAACTCGGCGCCTACCTCAGCGCCCGGCGGGCCCGCGTCACCCCGGCCGACGTGAACCTCCCGGTCACCGGGCACCGCCGGGTGCCGGGCCTGCGGCGTGAGGAGGTCGTCCTGCTGGCCGGGGTCAGCGCCGACTACTACGTACGTCTGGAGCAGGGCCGGGAACGGACGCCCTCCGCGCAGGTGCTCGACGCCCTGGCGGCGGCCCTGCGCCTGGACGAGGACGGCCGCCACCATATGTTCCGGCTCGCCGGCCTCGGCCCCCGGGCGAAGTCCGCGACCGCGCCCGACCGGGTCGAGCCGAGCCTGCTCGCGCTCATGGACGCCTGGCCGCACAATCCGGCGATCGTCTACAACCGCGCGTACGACGTCCTGGCGTCCAACGCCATCGCCGACGCGCTCTTCCACGGCTGGACCCACTCGCGCAACCTCATGCACGTCGTCTTCACCGACCCGGCGGCCCGCACCTTCTACCGCGACTGGCACGACGTGGCGCGCAACTCCGTGGCCGGCTTCCGGCTCGGCCTCGGCGCGGCGCCGAACGATCCCCGGATACGTGAGGTCCTCACCGAACTCCTGGACACGAGCCCCGAGTTCGTCGAACTGTGGAAGCGCCACGACGCCCGCGGCAAGGCGCTGGAGCGCAAGTCCTTCGAGCACCGCGACGTCGGCCCGCTGACGCTGACCATGCAGACCTTCGACGTGCGCTCGGCCCCGGGGCAGGAACTGGTCGTCCACCACGCGGACCCGGCCTCCCCCAGCAGCGAGGCACTCGCACTGCTCGGCTCACTGGCGGCGACGTCGCGGCGGGAGGGGTGACGACCGCTCCTGAGGGGGGTGGGTCGGGGCGGGGCCCTGCTCGACGAGCCTGGCGGAGGCGCACGCTCCGCGTCGCCGGGTCGTGGGAGGCCGGGGGCGGTCGGGCGGGCTAGGATCGCGGCGTGATGACGGCCTGGTCTCCCTCCGGTGCCCGGCGGAACCGCTCGATGGCGGTGCTGTGGCGGGTGGTGGGGCTGGGGCTCTTTCTCTTCGGTCTGGTGTTCGTGCATGTGGCCAGCCCGGAGGCGACCAGTCGTCACCTCACCGTTTTCGGTGGCATCGGCGCGCCGGGGGCCGGTGCGGTGGTACGCGCCGCATCGCCGGGCGGGGCCGCGGCCGACGCCCCCGTCCTGGCCGACGTCCCCGTCCTGGCCGGGGCGCCCGGAGACTCGCGCCATGACCACCGTCAGCAGCACACCGTCGAGGAGTGCGCGCTGAGCCAGCCTCCGCAGGGGCCCGACGTGGACCTGCCCTGTCTCTCGCCGCTGGGTTCACGGTGGCGGCCCGGCGCGCCGGCCTCGACGCACGCCGCCCACCGGATCGCGGGCCGGGACTTCGTGGTCCCGATAGCGCACGCGGCCGACTCCACGATTCTGCGCATCTAGGCCGCGGGGTTCTCCGCACCGGTCCGCGCCTCACCGCCGACTGCTGTCGGCACCTTGTGCCGACGCCTCGTGGCGGCGCCTTGCGCAGACGCCTTCTGTCGGTGTGTCTTCCGTCGGCGTACCCCCCTCGGTGTACCCCGTCGGCGGAAGGGGCGGCCGTCCCCCGGAGGGGTCGTGCCGTCGGGCGCCGATCCGATCGGCCGCGCCCGCCGCGTCGTGCGGTCACGCGCCGGCCGCTCGGCGCACCGGCACACCGAGCCGCGGACATTCCGCCCCACCGTCTTTCGGCGCACCCACCCTCTTGCGACGCGCCCGCCTCCGGCGCGTCCACGTCCACCCGCTGAACGAGAGCGAGTACCCAAGCATGCACCCCCACCCCCCGACCACGCCCCACCCCCCGACCGCGTCCCGCTCCTCCAGCACGTACGAACCCGGCCCCACCACCGCCACCCTCCCGGGCCTCGTCGGGAACACCCCCGTCCTGCACGTCTCGCAGCCCTTCGCCCCGGCCGGCCGGGGGTTCTGGGCCAAGCTGGAGGGCTTCAACCCCGGCGGCATCAAGGACCGAGCCGGACTCCACATGGTCGAACGAGCCAGGGCCCGGGGCGCGTTGCGGCCCGGAGGCCGGATCGTCGAGTCCACCAGCGGCACCCTCGGCCTCGGTCTCGCCCTGGCCGGAACCGTCCACGGGCACCCGGTCACCCTCGTCACCGATCCCGGTCTCGAACCGTCCATGAACCGGCTGCTGGCCGCGTACGGCGTCAGCGTCGACACCGTTTCCGAGCCCCACCCCACGGGCGGCTGGCAGCAGGCCCGCCGCGACCGCGTCGCCGAACTCCTCGCGCAGCACCCGGATTCGTGGTGCCCCGACCAGTACGGCAACCCCGACAACATCACCGCCTACACCCCCCTCGCCCTCGAACTCGCCGCTCAACTGGGCCACATCGACGTACTGGTCTGCAGCGTCGGCACGGGCGGGCACTCGGCGGGCATCTTCCGCGTCCTGCGGCAGCTCTGTCCCGGGCTGCGTCTGGTCGGCGTGGACACCGTCGGCTCGACCATCTTCGGGCAGCCCGCCCGGCCCCGGATCATGCGCGGTCTGGGCTCCAGCATCTACCCGCGCAACGTCGCCTACGACGCCTTCAGGGAGGTCCACTGGGTCGCCCCCGCCGAATCCGTGTGGGCCTGCCGCCAGTTGGCGACCTCCCACCACGCGACCGGGGGATGGAGCGTCGGAGCGGTCGCGCTGGTGGCGGGCTGGCTCGCGCGGACGCTCCCGGGGGAATCGCGGATCGTCGCGGTCTTCCCCGACGGCCCCCAGCGCTATCTGGAGACCGTGTACGACGACGCGTACTGCGCCGAGCGCGGTCTGCTGGGCCACACCCCGGCCCTCGAACCCGACGTGCTCGACCGGCCGGAGGAAAGGGAGGTCACCCGCTGGACGCGCTGCGTCACGGTGCACGACCCGGTGCCCTCGCGGCGGCAACAGGCGTGTGACACAGCTTCGTTGACGGCGGACGGCGGCGCCCGATGAACCCGACGAATCCGATGAAGCCGACGACGTCGACGCAGTCGACGAAGGCGGCGGGGACCACGCAGACCACCCTCGCCCAATACCGCTCCTACGACCGGAGCGTCCAACTGCTCCTGGCCAACCAGTTCACCATCAACCTCGGCTTCTACATGCTGATGCCGTATCTCGCCCAGCACCTGTCCGGCACCCTCGGCCTCGCCGGCTGGCTGGTCGGACTCGTCCTCGGGGTACGGAACTTCAGCCAGCAGGGCATGTTCCTCGTCGGCGGCACCCTCGCCGACCGGCTCGGCTACAAGCCGCTGATCGTCGCCGGATGTGTCCTGCGTACCATCGGCTTCGCCACGCTCGGGCTCGTCGACTCGGTGCCGGCGCTGCTGGTCGCCTCGGCCGCGACCGGCTTCGCGGGGGCGCTGTTCAACCCGGCGGTGCGGGCGTACCTCGCCGCCGACGCGGGGGAGCGCCGCGTCGAGGCCTTCGCCCTGTTCAACGTCTTCTACCAAGCCGGCATCCTGCTCGGCCCGTTGGTGGGCATGCTGCTCACCGGGGTCGACTTCCGGGTGACCTGTCTCGCCTCCGCGGCCATCTTCGCGCTGCTCAGCGTGGTCCAGATCCGCGCCCTCCCCGCCCGCAGGGGGAACGACGCGGTGGACCGGGCGCGGGGCCGAGCCGGGGCGGATCGAGCCGGGGCGGACGGAGCCGGAGTGGCCGGTCCCGGCGGCGGTGTCCTCGCCCAGTGGCGTGGCATCGTGGGCAACCGTGCCTTCCTGCTCTTCTCCTCCGCGATGATCGGCTCGTACGTCCTCACCTTCCAGGTCTATCTGGCGCTGCCCCTGGAGGTGCGACGGGTGGGCGGTGACGGGGAGTTCGGTACCGTCGCCGTGGCGCTGCTCTTCGCGGTGTCCGGGCTCACCACCATCCTCGGGCAGACCCGCGTGACGGCCTGGTGCAAGGAACGGATGGCGCCCGGACAGGCCCTCGCCTGGGGTCTGTTGAGCATGGCCACCGCCTTCGTGCCGCTGCTCGCGGTGACCGCGTTGCCGGAGCCCGGCGGGGGAGCGGGGCGGTGGCTGTTCGCCGCGCTGCCGCCCATGCTGGCGGCGCTGCTGCTCGCGCTGGGCACGATGATCGCGTACCCGTTCGAGATGGACACGATCGTCCGACTGTCGGGGGACCGGCTGGTCGCCACCCACTACGGCCTCTACAACACCATCTGCGGAGTCGGCATCACGGTCGGCAACCTGCTGACGGGAGCCGCCCTCGACGCGGCGCGGGAGGCGGGCATGCCGGCCCTCCCCTGGCTCGCGCTGCTCCTCCTCGGCCTCGGTTGCTCGGCATCGCTCCACGGACTGCACCGGTCGGGGCGACTGTCCGCTCCGGCATCTGAGGTGCGACAGCCGGCTGCGGCCTGACCGTTGGTCGATGGTGTGAGGAGCCGGGTCGGCCGTCACGCGGCTTCTGATCGCCGCGCGCCGGCCGACCCGGGCAGTCGTCACGCCGAGCCGATGCCTCCCGTGCAGGCGGCCCCGGGCTCAGGTGTCTGCGCCCCCTGCACATACTTGCCGAAGAACTCCGCGACCCGCGGGTCCGCGGCGCTGTCGACGGCCAGCTGGTGACCCCAGGCCGACAGCATGAGCGGGCTCCGCTGCTTCGCGACCGGACTCATCAGGCTGTACGGGGTCCTGGAGACCTTGTCACCCAGCTTCTTGACGTCGGCGTCGGACGCCTTGCCGTTGTAGGTGACCCAGACCGCGCCGTGTTCGAGGGAGTGCACCGCATTCTCGTTCGGTATCTCCTTCTTGTAGACGCTGGCGTCGCAGGTCATCCACGCCTGATGGTGGTCCCCGCCGACCGGTGGCGTCATCGGGTAGTCGACGCTCTTGGCCACGTGGTCGCGGCCCAGCTTCTTCGCGTCCCACGTCGTCTCGCCCCGCACGGGCTTCTTGGCGGCGGCGGAGTTCCGCGCCTCCTTGTCGTTCGCGCTGTCGAGGGCGTACGCGCCGAAACCGATGAGGGCGGCGACGATCACCGTGCCGGCCGTGACGGTGATGACGCGGTTCCGTCGCTCGCGTGCCTGCTCGGCGCGGCGCATCGCTTCGACCCTGGTCTGCCGTTCGGCGGCGGCCGCCTTCTTGCTCGGTCTGTTGCCCGGCCCCTTGGGGGAGTTGGTGGTCGATGTGCCGGTGGGCCGGTCGGTCGTGCTGTTGGTGGTGGTCGGCTTGTCGGTCGACTTGCTGGTCGGCTTGCGGGACTTGGCCTTGGCCATGGGTGTTCCTTGTCCCCGCCGCTGGGCGCGGCGGTGCCTGCGGTCCGGTGGATGCCATGAGGCGAGGGCCGGCCCCGTACACGGGCCGCCCTGCCGGGATCCGTCTAGATCCGCTGCACCTGGAGCATGTGGAGATCGGGCGACCCTCGGTTCGAGTGATGCCCGGACGCCGGGCCCGTCGCCGACTGCACCGGGAGGTGGGTGATGTCCGGTGGGCCGGCGGCCGGCGACGCACCGGCCGGCTTCGGTGCGGCCCGTACGCCGTGGGTGAGCGACGCGCAACACCGGTCCGCCGGCGGGCAGTCGGAGTCGTCGGCAGGGGCCGTGCAGATGGCGAGCGCGGGGGCCTCGGCGGCGGCGAAGGAGAGCGTGTCATCCGAGGTCGAGTCCGAGGCCGAGTCCGAGGCGGAGAAGGCGTCCCGGCCGAGATCCGTACCCGCTCCGGTCCGGGCACCCCTATCCCGGACGGAGCCGATACCCGCACCCGTACCCACGCTCGTGGCCGCACCCGCACTCGCACTCGTGCCCGTACCCATGAGCGACGCCGCGTCCGGGCGGGGTCCGTGGGGCGCGGTGGCGGCGAGGCACATCAACAGCGTGGCGACGAGGGACGCGAGCGCAGCGGCCGACACCGCGCGGCGCCAGGCGCGCCGGGCGGCTCTCGTCCCCCGCGTGTGTCTCATCGCAGCGCATCGTAGCGAGGGTCAGACGCCGGACCTACGGGTGCCCCGGCCGGCCTCCCGTGCCGCGCGCTCGACGCGGGCACGGTGCTCCGCCTGCCACTCCGTTCCGTCCGGCATGTTCTCGCCCTTCTCCCGCTGCCCCACGGCGCCGTCGGCCAACTCCCGCACGATGTCGGCGTGTCCGGCGTGCCGGTGGGTCTCGGCGATCAGATGGACGAGGATCCGGTGCAGCGACAGCTCAGGGTCTTCGGCGTCCGGCAGGCGCCCGAGCGCGTGGAGCTCCACGGAGTCGATCGTGGCGTCCGAGTGGGCTCACACCTTCCGGTAGCGCCCGACGATCTCCTCCCGCGTCTCGTCGGGGGTCGCCCACAGATCCGCGTTGGTCTCGGCCTCACCCGTGAGGAGGACGTCGCGACCCGTGAGGAGGACGTCGCGGGCGTCCTGGAGGTTGATGCGGAGGTCGTTCTTGAAGGCTGACTGGAATTCCGAGGCGGTCATGGGTGGCAGTCTGTCGCTAGGGGGATCTTGGGGCAGCTCCTTTCCGGGGTGCGGACAGGCGCCCGTCTCCGGGGGCCGGACCGGCGCTCGGCGCGCGCTCATTCGTCACAGCACGCCGCCACCGATTTCGAGAGGCGGGGGCCCGCGAACCGGGTGCCGGTCACGAGGCGCAGCGCGGGGCCGAAGGACGCGGCGGCCGACGGACCCGTGAAGTACAGGCCCGGCACGCTGGAGGCGAACCCCTTGTCCAGGACCGGGAATCCGCCGATGCGTATCAGGTCGGCACGGATCTCGGGCGAGAGGAAGTCCAGGGCCTCCAGCTGGACCCGGAAACCGGTGGCGGCCAGGACGTGTTCGGACTCGACGGTGTGCGTGCGCCCGTCCTGCGTCACGGTGCGCAGGGCGATCCCGCCCCCGTACGTCTCCGCGGCCGTGATCCGCTGTTCCGCGAGAACCGGCACTCTGCCCTCGATCCGCTCCTTGAGCCACCAGGCCCCGCGCGGGGTCGAGGCCCGTTCGGCGAGCCGGAGCCGCGCGGCGGCGGGCAGCCGCCGGAACGCAGCCGGATGGCGGGTGAGGCCGTACAGGGACCACGAACGGCCCGTCGGTGTGTCCGGCTGCCAGTGCGGGCGGCCGGACGGCGCCGTCTCGAACCGGACCCCCGCGCCGCGTGCCAGCACCCGCACGTCGGCGCCCGCCTCGTGCAGCAGCGCGGCGCTCTCCAGCGCGGACTGCCCGGCTCCGACGACGGTCACCGTGCGCCCGGCGAAACCGCGCGGGTCGGTCTGCTGCGAGCTGTGGGAGATGAGGCCGAGGGCCGAAGGCCCGCCGGACGCCGCCGCCGCGAGGGGCGCCGGCAGATGGGCGAAGCCGGTGAGGCCGGTGGCCACCACCACGGCGCCCGCCCGGACCACCTCCCCCGACGACAGCTTGACGCGGAACCCGTCCGCGAGCCGGTCGACCGCGGCCACCCGCTCGTCCTCGACACGCGGCACCAAGCGCTCCCGGAACCACCCGCCGTACCGCATGAACAGCCCGACGGGCACCTGCGCCTCGGCGTCGATCCACCGCTCTCCCGCATCGCGGCAGTAGTCGCGGAGCGTGAAGCCCTCTCGTGGGGTCGCGAGTGCCGAGGCATCGGCCGTGGTCCGCAGCAGCATGCCGGCGGGCATGCGCCGCGACCAGCTCGCGACGGGTGCGCCGAAGACGCGGACGGGCAGGCCGCGCGCCCGCAGATGAGCGGCGGCGGACAGACCGTACGGGCCCGCACCGATGATGACGACGGTCTTGGACATGGGGGTCCCTCCTGGCACCACCCCGCACGGTGCTGTGGGCACGGCTCGGGGCGCGCCGGAAATCAGCTGGAGAAGAGGCGGAATCGGGCGTGCCGGAACCGCTCCCGTCCACGTGACCCGGCGCGTGCGCGCGCCTCGGCACGGATCAGACGGCGAGCGGCGGCCGGGCCGGCGGGCCGCGCCGTACGAGGGCGTCCGCGAGGAGGAGGGAGGGGGAGACCGCGCGGGCCGGCCGGCCGGGGCGTGGGGCCGGAACCGGCCGGGGCAGCGGGATCGCGCGTGGCGCGCGGGCCGGGCGCAGGACGCGGGCGAGGAGGGCGCACAGCAGACGCAGCAACCGCAGGACCCGGGACAGGGAGTCGCGCGTCCTGCGGAGTGCCCGGTTGCTCCCGAGTGCTGCGTCGTTCGTGGTGAGGCCTGTGGTCTGGCGGAGGAGGCGGCCGACGACGAGCGGGAGAACGGGGCGCAGGGGGCTTATGGGGCGACCGGAGGATCCGGATGCTCTGGAGCACCCGGGGTGTCCGTGGCGGCGGGCGGTCGAGGGCTGGTGCGCGGAGGCCGGGGCGTTCGGTCGGCCGCCGAGCACCGCCCGGCGGGTCCACCGTCGGGCTGCGGCCCGCCCGGCGAGGGTCACCTGGGGCCTGCGTGCCTCATGGGGCGCGGATGAAGGGTGGGGCGGCCGGTCCGCGGAGTCGCTCCGGGCCGCGGCGCCGCGGGACAGCGCCGCGCGGCACAGGATCGCGGCGGCGACCGTCCGTACGTCCCATGACAGCCCCGGTACGTCCCATGACGGCGTCGGACCGAGGACGAAGTGGTACGAGGCGACGGCGAGGAGGGCGCCCACGACGGAGAACGCCGTGGCCCGCGCCACGGACGCCCGCGCCGCAGCCCTCGACCGCCCGGCCGGCCCGTGGCCGCCGCGTGGTCGAGGACGAGGTGCCGCCGCTCCCGAAGTCTTCATGACGCACCCATCATGCGGCGTCGCCCCTCCGACTGTCACCCCGGTGCGGGCGCGGTGGGGGCGGAAAGGGGCCCCGCGAAGGGGAGTTGACGGCCCGACGGGGCGCGCCGCGAGGCGGAGGTCGGTGCTGACCGTGGGACAGGGCCTCTCGGAAAGCGGGTCCGTCGGGCCGCTCAGGGGCCGTGCGGGCTCATTGCCTCCCCCCCCCGCGAACCTGCACGGGAATATCGAGCCGGCCCCCGGGTGTCTGCGTACGAGCACTGCCCCTTCGCTCCCGGACCCGTACGGGCCATCAGAACGCGCCGTGCCCCGCCGCCCCGGCCTTGAATGGACAGGTGACCGCCGCCCCCGACGACTGCCTCGCGCGCAACGAGTGGATCTGCGGCGAGTATCTGAGCACCCGCCGTCAGATCCTGCTCGACGCGGTCGTCCAGCATCTGCAGCTGACGGCCGTCTCCGTGCTGATCGCGCTGGCCGTCGCCGTGCCGCTGGCCGTGGTGGCGCGCCGCTGGGGGTGGGCCGCGGGCCCCGTCCTCGCGCTCACCACCGTCCTGTACACCATCCCGTCGCTCGCGATGTTCTCGCTGCTGCTCCCGGTGTACGGGCTCTCCGCCTCACTCGTCGTCGCGGGCCTGGTCCTCTACTCGCTCACCCTGCTCGTACGGAACATCCTCGCCGGCCTGCGCGCCGTCCCCGAGGACACCCGGCAGGCCGCCCGCGGCATGGGCTACGGCCCGATCCGCCTTCTGCTCACGGTCGAACTGCCGCTCGCCCTGCCCGCCGCGATGGCCGGCCTGCGCATCGCCACGGTCTCCGCGGTCTCCCTGGTGACCATCGGCGCGATCGTCGGCTTCGGCGGGCTCGGCAACCTCATCTACACGGGCATGAACACCTACTTCAAGGCGCAGGTCCTCACCGCGTCCGTGCTGTGCGTCGTCATCGCCGTCGCCGCCGACCTGCTGCTGCTCGGCGTGCAGCGCGTCCTCACCCCCTGGGAACGAGCGACGAAGGCGGCCCGCTCATGAAGACACTCGGCGACGCCTGGGCGTGGCTCACCGACTCCGCGCACTGGGCCGGCGACGACGGCATCTGGCACCGGCTCACCCAGCACCTCGTCCTCACCGTCGTCTGCCTGGTGCTGAGCTGTCTCATCGCCCTGCCCGTCGCGCTCGTCCTCGGCCACCTCGGCAAGGGCGGCGCGCTCGCCGTGAACATCTCCAACGTCGGGCGCGCGGTACCGACCTTCGCCGTCCTCGTCCTGCTCCTCCTCACCCCGCTGGGCAAGTGGGGCGAAGGGCCGACCGTCGTCGCGCTCGTGCTGTTCGCCGTACCGCCGCTGCTCACCAACGCGTACGTGGGCATGCGCGGCGTCGACCGCAGCGTCGTCCAGGCCGCGCGCGGCATGGGGATGACCGGGCGGCAGATGCTGTGGCGGGTCGAACTGCCGCTGGCGCTCCCGCTGGTGCTCAGCGGGGTCCGCATCGCCGCCGTGCAGCTCGTCGCCACCGCCACCATCGCCGCGCTCGCGGGCGGCGGCGGTCTCGGCCGGATCATCACGGCGGGCTTCAACCTGGCGAGCACCCCGCAGGTCGTGGCGGGCGCCGTCCTCGTGGCCGTGTTCGCGCTGCTCGTCGAGGGCGTCTTCGAGGTGGCCGAACGGTTCGGGCCCGCCTGGGCGCGCGGCCGGGGGAGCGCCGGATGAGGCGGCGCACCGGTGCGGCGGCGGCCGTCCTCCTCGCCCTCCTCCAGGCGGTCGTCTCGGGCTGCGCGACCGGACCCTCGCTGGAGGACCAGGGCGAGGTCACCGCGCCGCCCGGCGACAGCAAGCACCTCGTCGTCGGCTCCGCGGGCTTCACCGAGTCCGACCTGCTCGCCCAGATGTACGCGCTGCTCCTGAACAAGGCCGGATACAGCACGAAGATCCTCTCCGTCGCCAACCGCGAGCTGTACGAGCCCGCGCTGGAGTCCGGCCAGATCGACGTCGTCCCCGAGTACGCGGCGACCTTCGCCGACTGGCTCAACGCCAAGAAGAACGGCGCCGACGCGGAGCCCGCGGGCTCCCCCGACCTCGACGCGACGATGCGGGCCCTGCGCCGCCTCGCCACGCCACGCGGCCTCACGGTCCTCGACCCCGGCAAGGCCGTCGACCAGAACGCCTTCGCCGTCGCCGCCTCCTACGCCCGCGAGCACCGGCTCAAGACCCTCAGCGACCTCGGTACTTCAGGTCTGAAGGTGCGCCTCGCCGCGGGCGACGAGTGCGTGAAGCGCCCCTACTGCGCGCCGGGTCTGAAGAAGGTGTACGGGATCGACATCACCGGCGTGGATCCCAAGGGCGTGGGAACGACCCAGGCCAAGAAGGCGGTGCAGGGCGGGCAGGACCAGATGGTGCTCACCACCTCGACGGACGCGACGCTCGACGACTTCGGCCTGGTGCTCCTGAAGGACGACAAGCACCTGCAGAACGCGGACTACATCGTGCCCGTGGTCAACCGCTCCCGCGCGGGCAGCAAGGGAGTGGCCACCGCGCTCGGCCGCCTCAACCCCGTCCTGACGACCCAGGACCTGGCCTCCCTGAACGAACAGGTGGACAGCTGGCGCCGCCTGCCGCAAGACGTGGCGAAAACCTACTTGGAGAAGAAGGGCCTCCTGTAATCCGAGGGAAGCCTTCCGTCGCCACTGAAGGCCCCGCCAGGGGCCTCTCAGGGGCGCGGGGAACTGCGCGAACAACCCCCACCGCCCCGCAGACAACACACCTCCACCCCACCGCCCCCCAGCCCACCCCACCGCCCCCCCAGCGGGAGCGCCTACGCATCGGCGACCGAGTCGAACTCCACCTCGTCCCGCGCGACCCCCTGCGCATCCGCGTCCACCGAACGCCGCAGCGCCTCGTGCAGCTTGGCCGGGGTGAGGACGCCGAGGAAGCGGGCGCCGTCCAGCACGGCGACCCAGCCCGCGTCGTGCTGCAGCATCACGCCGAAGGCCTGCTTGAGCGGGGCGCCGACCGGCACCCAGGAGTTCATGCGGTGCGCCAGGTCGCCGACCGTGCCCCCCGTGCCGGCCAGCGCCACCTCGTCGATGCCGACCCAGCCGTGCAGATCGCCGCCCGCGTCCAGGACGACCGCCCAGCGCGCCTCCTCCTCGCGCATCCGGGCCGCGGCCTGCGCGGCGGGCTCGTCGAGCCGGGCGATGGGCGGCTCTTCCAAGTCGTCCGTCTGGATCTCGGTGACGGAGAGCCGCTTCAGCCCCCGGTCGGCGCCCACGAACTCCGCGACATAGGGCGTCTCGGGCGCCCCCAGCACCGCGCCCGGCGTGTCGAACTGCTCGATCCGCCCCTGCCCGTACACCGCGATGCGGTCGCCGAGCCGGACGGCCTCCTCGATGTCGTGCGTCACCAGGAGCACCGTCTTGCGCACCGCCGCCTGCATCCGCAGGAACTCGTCCTGCAACTGCTCGCGCACCACCGGGTCGACCGCGCCGAACGGCTCGTCCATCAGGAGCACCGGCGGGTCGGCCGCCAGCGCCCTGGCCACGCCGACGCGCTGGCGCTGGCCGCCGGAGAGCTGTTCGGGGTAGCGGGAGCCGAACGTCTTCGGGTCCAGGCCCACCAGGTCGAGCAACTCGGCCGCCCGGGCCCTGGCCTTCGCCTTCTTCCAGCCGATCAGGGCGGGCACGGTCGCCGTGTTGTCGAGGATCGTCCGGTGCGGGAAGAGGCCGACCTGCTGGATGACGTATCCGATGCGGCGGCGCAGTTTGACCGGGTCCACGTCGGCGATGTTCTCGTCGTTCACGAAGATGCGGCCGGACGTCGGCTCGATGAGCCGGTTCACCATCATCATCGTCGTGGTCTTGCCGCAGCCGGAGGGGCCGACGAGCGTGACCAGTTCACCCTCGGCGACCTCGAAGGAGAGGTCGTCCACGGCCATCGTTCCGTCCGGGTAGCGCTTGGTCACCTGCTCGAACCGGATCATGTCCTCACGCTAGCCGCGCCCGTCACTCGCCGCTCATCAACACCACCTCCAGGGTGCGCGGTCCGTGGACCCCCTCGACCCGGTCCAGCTCGATGTCGCTGGTCGCGGAGGGTCCGGAGATCCAGGTGAGCGGCCGGGCCGGATCCAGCCGTTCGAGCGCCCGCGGCACGGAGGAGACGACCTGGTCGGGGACGCGTACGACACAGATGTGATGGTCGGGGACGAGCGTGATGCGGCGGCGGCCCTGGTCGGGGGAGCCGTCGAGCACGAGCGTGCCGGTCTCGGCGATCGCCACGGCGCAGCCGGTGACCACGCTGTCGACCCGGTCGAGCTGCCCGGCCGTGAGCGCGGCCCGGTCGTGGACCAGCACCGGATCCGCCTCGGCCATCCAGCCGTGCGGCAGCCCCGGCGGCACGAGCACCGACTCCGCGCCGCGCTCCGCGAGCAGCCGCATGAGCGTCGTCGGCAGCTCCGCGCGGGTGGCGCGGTACACGATCGCGCGGTAGTCCGCCAGGTTCTCCGCGAGCAGGCCGACGGTCTCCTCGGTGCTGCGGGCGCCGTGCTCGCGCGCGTATCCGCGGTCCACCGCGCTCCCGTACGCGGGGTCGCCGGCCGGCACGTCGGCGAGCGCCCGCCGCACCCGGCCCAGGATCCGGTCCCTGCTGCTCACTGGCCGCCCTCCCCGTTCCCGTTGTCCACTCCGCCGTTGTCCTTGCCGCCGTTCGTCCGCTGCCACCAGTCGCGGAACGGCTCCGCCGGCACCTTCGGGAGCTCGCGGGTCGCGCTCCACGCCTGCCCGGGCCCCGGCAGGGAGCGCGGATGGAAGCGGCGGGTGCGCGACGCGAGACGCTGGCCCGCGCGCAGCGCACCGGGCCGCGCGAACGCCAGTCCCGCCGCGCGCATCGCCGCCCGCTCCGCCGCATGCCCCTTGGCCGGCTTCAGCGTCACCCTGTTCCCGTCACGGGTCGCCTCACCGCCCTGGACGACGCGCTCCCGCAGATGGACGAGGACCTCGGGGATGTCGATGGCGACGGGACACACCTCGTAGCAGGCCCCGCAGAGCGAGGACGCGTACGGCAGGGAGGCGTCGATCTCGCTCTGGGTGCCCCGCAGCTGAGGGCTGAGGATCGCGCCGATGGGGCCCGGGTAGACCGAACCGTACGCATGCCCGCCCGCCCGCTCGTACACCGGGCACACGTTGAGACACGCCGAGCAGCGGATGCAGCGCAGGGCCTGGCGGCCCACCTCGTCGGCGAGGGTGTCGGTGCGGCCGTTGTCGAGCAGAACCAGGTGGAAGGCGCTCGGTCCGTCCCCGTCGGCGGTGCCCGTCCACATCGACGTATAGGGGTTCATGCGCTCGGCCGTCGAGGAGCGGGGCAGGGTCTGCAGGAAGACTTCCAGGTCGCGCCAGGACGGGACGACCTTCTCGATGCCGACGACGGAGATCAGCGTCTCGGGGAGGGTGAGGCACATCCGGCCGTTGCCCTCCGACTCCACGACGACCATCGTGCCGGTCTCGGCGACCATGAAGTTCGCCCCGGAGACGCCGACCTTGGCGCGCAGGAACTTCTCCCGCAGGTGCAGACGGGCCGCCTCGGCGAGCTCGGCCGGTGTGTCGGAGAGCCCCGCCGGGGCCGGCCGGCCCCAACTCCCCATCTCCTTATCGAAGATGTCGCGGATCTCGCCCCGGTTGCGGTGGATGGCCGGCACCAGGATGTGCGAGGGGCGGTCCCGGCCGAGCTGCACGATGAGCTCGGCGAGGTCGGTCTCGTAGGCGCGGATGCCCTCGGCCTCCAGGGCTTCGTTGAGGCCGATCTCCTGGGTGGCCATCGACTTGACCTTGACGACCTCCGTCTCGCCCGTGGCCTTGACCAACTCCGCGACGATACGGTTCGCCTCCTCGGCGTCGGCCGCCCAGTGCACGGTGCCGCCGGCCCGTACGACCGACTCCTCCAACAGCACCAGATAGCGGTCGAGATGGCGCAGGGTGTGGTCCTTGATGTCCTTGCCTGCCGCGCGCAGCCCGTCCCAGTCGGACAGCTCGGCGACGGCGCGCGCCCGCTTGTCGCGGATGGTGTGCGTGGCGTGCCGGAGGTTGGCGCGCAGGGTCGTGTCGCCGACCGCCTCGCGCGCGGCCTGCGGAAAGGCGGGCATGCCCACGAAGGTGCCGCCGCTCATGACCGGGGCTCCTCTGCATCTTCGGCTTCAGCGTGGAGGGGGTCTGGTTCCGCTTCAGCGGGTACGGGGTCTGGTCCCGCGTGGACGGGTTCGCTCTCCGCACGGTGGGGCCGGCGCCCCGCGCGGGCGGGTTCGCGTTCTCCGGGAGGGGGGTCGCTTTCCGTGCTCGCCAGGATCTCCGCGATGTGCACGGGGCGCACCGCCGTGTGCAGCCGGGCCATCGTGCCGCCGATGTGCATCAGGCAGGAGTTGTCCGCCGCGCAGAGCACCTCGGCGCCGGTCGACTCGGCGTGGCGCGCCTTGTCGGTGCCCATCGCCGCCGAGACATCGGAGTTCTTCACCGCGAAGGTGCCGCCGAAGCCGCAGCACTCCTCCGCGCCCGGCAGCTCCACCAGGTCGAGCCCCTTCACCGCCCGCAGGAGCCGGGTGGGCCGGTCGCCGAGACCGAGCGCGCGCAGGCCGTGACAGGTCGGGTGGTAGGTGACCTTGTGCGGGTAGTACGCGCCGACGTCGGTGACACCGAGGACGTCCACCAAGAACTCCGTGAGCTCGTACGTCTTGGGCACCACCGGCGCGAGGGTGCGCGCGAGGTCCTCGCCACGGCCCTCGGCCCGCGCCCGCTCGCCCATCCGCGGGTACAGCTCGCGCACCATCGCCCCGCACGAGCCGGACGGCGTCACCACGGCGTCGTACGCGTCCGACCCGAATACATCGGAGAAATGCCGGGCCAGCGGCTCCGCTTGATGCCGGTACCCGGTGTTGTAGTGCGCCTGTCCACAGCAGGTCTGCGCCATCGGGAAGTCGACGTCAACTCCCAGCCTGGTCAGCAGTTTCACCACTGCACGCCCCGTGTCCGGATAGAGCGTGTCGTTGACACAGGTCAGGAACAGGGCGACGCGCATCGCGGGTTCCTCCTTGTCGGTCATCGGATGGATGCAGCGTACGCGCGCGTGCGGGCTTGCGGGAGTCGTGGGCCCGCACGCCGTGCGGCGCCGCGCGCATCATGCCGGGCCGCTCACGTCGCGCCGAGCCGGTCCTGGGCGGCCTGCCAGGGGGCGGTGTCGCCCCCCCCGCCGTCACCATGGGGGCGACGGCCGCCGAGCTCCTCCTGGAGGAGACCCACACGAAGGGCGCTGGCGGGGACGCGCACGAGCACCGTCGTGTGATGCTCGTGCCCGAGCTGGTGGTCCGGCGCTCCAGCCTGGCGCCGCGCTGACCGGAGCCCCGGCGGCCCCGGGGAGACGGCCCGCCCGGAGCGTGTGCTGGACTGGGCAGAAGATCGGTGCACCGATCCGGACCTCGTCCGTGCCCCGTCCGACGCAGCGCCCAGGAGCAGCCTTGACCGTCACGTACCGCCAGCCGGGAGTCGTCTTCACCGACCGTCGATTCAGCGTGCCGCTCGACCACGACGATCCGGCGGGGGAGCGCATCGAGCTCTTCGCCCGTGAGGCGGTGTCGGCCTCCCGCGGCGGCGCCGACCGGCCCTGGCTCGTCTACCTCCAGGGCGGCCCCGGCTGCGCGGCCACCCGCTTCCACGGCACGGAGTCATGGCTCGGCCGCGCCCTTCAGGACTTCCGGGTCCTCCTCCTCGACCAGCGCGGCACCGGCAACTCCACACCCGCCAACCGGCAGACCCTCCCGCTGCGCGGCGGCCCCCGCGAACAGGCCGACTACCTCGCCCGCTTCCGCGCGGACTCCATCGTCCGTGACTGCGAGGCGATCCGCCCCGCGGTCACGGGCGGCGCCCCGTGGACCGTGCTCGGGCAGAGCTTCGGCGGCTTCTGCGCCACGCACTACCTGTCGGCCGCGCCCGAGGGCCTCGCCGCCGCCGTCATCACCGGCGGCCTGCCCACCCTCGACGGCCACGCGGACGACGTCTACCGCGCCGCCTACCCGCGCATGGCGCGCAAGTCCGCCGCGCACTACGCCCGTTACCCGCAGGACGTCGAGCGGGCCCGTCGCATCGCCGCCCACATCGCCGAACACGAGCCGGTCCTCGACAACGGCTACAAGCTCACCGTCCCGGCTTTCCAGTCCCTCGGCATGCTGCTCGGCTCCGGAGACGGCAGCCACCGGCTGCACTACCTCCTGGAGGACGCCTTCGTGACGACCGCGTCCGGGCCGGCCCTCTCCGACGCCTTCCGGGAGGACGTCCAGGCCGCCCTCTCGCACGCGCGCGTGCCGCTCTTCGCCGTCCTGCACGAGTCGATCTACGGCCAGGACGGGCGGCCCCTCGCCTGGTCGGCCGAGCGGATGCGCGCCGAGTTCCCGCGGTTCGACGCGGAGAAGGCGCTGGCGGGCGACGCACCGGTGCTGTTCACCGGCGAGGCCGTGCAGCGCTGGATGTTCGACGCCGATCCGGCGCTGCGCCCGCTGCGCGAGACCGCCGAGCTGCTCGCGGAGCGCACCGACTGGCCGCGCCTGTACGACACCGAACGGCTCGCCGCGAACGAGGTGCCGGCGGCCGCGGCGATCTACCACGACGACCTGTACGTCGACACGGAGCACTCCCTGCGCACCGCCCGCGCCGTCCGGGGCCTGCGGACCTGGGTCACCGACGAATACGAGCACGACGGCCTGCGGGTGAGCGGGCCGCGCGTCCTCGACCGGATGCTGGCCCTGGTGCGCGGCGAGGCCTGAGGCAGCATCCCGACGGGGGCCGGGCCGGTGTGGTGCGGCACCCCCCGGGCCGGTGGGTCTTGCCCGACTCGTTGTCGGACCCCGGGGTTAAGCTGCCCGGCATGACCGAGCAGACCGCAGCCACGCCTCCCGACCAGCTCGCCCCCATGCCCGAGGACTGGCAGCGCGCGCTCGCCGTCGTCGCCCACCCGGACGACCTGGAGTACGGGTGCGCGGCGGCGATCGCCGGCTGGACGGACGGCGGCCGCGAGGTCTCGTACCTCCTGGCGACCCGCGGCGAGGCGGGCATCGACACGATCGACCCCGCGACCTGTGGACCGCTGCGCGAGCGGGAGCAGCGGGCGAGCGCGGCCGTCGTCGGTGTGCAGACGGTGGAGTTCCTGGACCACAAGGACGGCGTCGTCGAGTACGGCACGGGGCTGCGCCGCGACATCGCCGCCGCCATCCGCAGGCACCGCCCCGAGCTGGTCATCACGCTCAACTACCGCGACACCTGGGGCGGTGTCGCCTGGAACACCCCCGACCACGTGGCGGTCGGCCGGGCCACGCTGGACGCCGCGGCGGACGCGGGCAACCGGTGGATCTTCCCCGAGCTGATCGAGGAGCAGGGCCTCGAACCCTGGAACGGCGTGCGCTGGGTCGCCGTCGCCGGTTCGGCGACGCCCACCCACGCGGTGGACGCCACGGCCGGACTGGAGCGCTCGGTGGCCTCGCTCCTCGAACACCGCACCTACATCGAGGTGTTGACGGACGAGGACCCGGAGAAGTATTGCCGGACGTTCCTGATGGGCAACGCGCAGGCCCTCGCGCCGCGCTTCGGCGGGAAGCCCGCGGTCGCGTTCCAGGTCTTCAGTCGGTGAGCCCACGCCCGTAATCTGACGCTCCATCAGGAGTGTCGGGGGCAGGGGAGCGCGGATGATCGACACCATCGGCACGGACATCCCGGAGGGTGCGGAGCGGCTGCGGCTCGACGTCGAGGACGGGCTCGGCATCCTCACCCTCTGCCGCCCGGACAAACTCAACGCGTGGAGCTGGGAGTCCACGCGGCAACTGGGCCTGTTCGCCGACCGGATCCGTTTCGACGACTCCATCAGGGTGGTGCTGCTGCGCGCCGAGGGCCGGGCGTTCTGCGCGGGCATCGACATCACGGCGCCGGACGGCGCGATCACGGGCCGCTCGGGAGCGGAACGCGTCCACAACTACTACGAGGGCATGCGCTGGGTCCACGAGCGCTTCCGGGCCTTCGCGGAGCTTCCGCAGCCGGTCGTGGCGGCGGTCCAGGGGTACTGCCTGGGTTTCGGCTTCGAGCTCGCGCTCATGGCCGACGTGCGGATCGCGGCGGACGACGCGGTCTTCGCGCTGCCCGAGGCGACGCTGGGGGTCGCCGTGGACGCGGGCGGGGATCTGCGCATCGCGCGGGAGGCCGGCGCGGGCTGGGCCAAGCTGCTGGCGCTCACCGGCCGTCGCATCGGCGCCGCCACGGCGGAGCGGCTGCGGCTCCTCCAGCAGGTCGTGCCGGAGGGGGAGTTGGGGACGGTGTCCCGGGCCACCGCGGCGGAGATCGCCGCGAACGGGCCGCTCGCCGTGCAGGGCATCAAGCGGGGCATCGACGCGTTCGCCGACGCGGGTATGGCGGGAGCGCTCGACCGCGTCGCGATGAACGCGGCGATCACGCTCACGTCGGAGGACTCGCGGGAGGGGTACGGCGCGAAGGGGGCGGGGCGGGCGGCGTCGTTCGAGGGGAAGTAGGGGCCGCGCGGAGGTCGGCCCTCCAGGGCGAGCGGAGAGGGCGAGCGCCCGTCGTACGTGAGAGGGCCCATCCTCATACGTGAGAGGGCCCATCCTCGTGCGCGAGAGGCTCACCCCTCGTACGCGCCCCTCCCCATCTGCTCCCGCACCGTCACCACCGGCGGGCTCACCAGCCCCCTGCGCTGCCAGTTCGCGCCGTCCACCACCAGTGTGTGGCCGGTGATGAAACGGGCGTACGGCGAGGCCAGGAAGGTGGCGGCCCAGCCCAGTTCATGGGGGAGGCCGGTGCGGAGCGCGGGCTGGCGGGCGGCCAGGTCCCGGGCCCGGTCGAGGTTGCCGCGGATGTCCGCGGTCATGTCGTCGTGCGGCATCAGGCCCGGCACCAGGCCGTTGACCTGGATCCCGTACGGGCCCCATTCCACGGCGAGGGTCTCCACCAGGCTCTTCACGCCGGCCTTGGCCGCCGCGCTGTGCGCGAAACCGGGGCCGCCGGTCCAGGCGTACGACGCGCCGACATCGATAACGGAGCCGGGCGTGCCGGCCGCGAGATGGCGGCGGGCGAACTCGCGCGTCATCAGAAACGTGCCGGTGAGGGTGATGTCGACGACCGCGCGCCAGGCGTTCGGTGACATGTCCTCCGCGGGCACGGGAAAGTTGGCGGCCGCGTTGTTGACCAGCACCCCCGGCAGGCCGTATGCCGCCTGCGCCGCGTCGAAGGCGTCGGCGACGTGGTCGGCGTCCCGGATGTCGCAGACCGCGGTGGTCACGCGCCCGCCCAGCTCGGCCAGTTCGTCGCGCGCGGCCAGGAGCAGGTCCTCCTGGCGGCTCGCGATCACGAGGTCGGCGCCGAGGCGCGCGAACTCCGCGGCAACGGCCTTGCCGAGGCCCGTCCCACCGCCCGTGACCAGGACGACGGTGCCGTCGTACGTCCCGGGCGGCAGCGCGGACGCGCCCCGCGGGGGAGGCGGCGGCAGGCCGGGCAGGCCCTCTGTGTTCGTCATGGGCACATCGATACCTCGTACCGGGTGAAACCTCCAGGCCTCGTACCCGGGTGAAGCCTCCGTGCCTCGTACCGGGTGGAGCCTCCAGACCCGTTGGCCTACGAACTCCCCAGCAAGTCCTGGTGATCCCGTCGGGCCGCGGGGCTCAGCAGGGGGTGCATGCGGGTGAGCAGGCGTGACAGGGCGGGGCCGTGGCGGATGCGGAAGACGGTGTCGACGCGCACGATGTCCAGTTCGTTGGCGGCGGTGAGTTCGGCGAAGTCCGCCCACCGGGGCGCGGTGGGCGTGAAGACGCGGCCGGTGAACCGGTCGCGGAAGGGAGCGGCCCGTCCCGCGAGTTGGGGGTACGTGGCCTGCCGGTCGCAGCTCGCGTAGAAGTACACGAGCGCTTCGGCCTCGGTGCCGATGATCCCCTCGATAGGGGCACGCTGGTGGAGCGGCACCAGCGGCGCGGGGAACCCGTCCGTGCCGTACAGCGCATGGCAGAGGCCCGCCAGTCGGAGCGCGGGGCGGGCCTGCCACTGGGCGAGGCGCAGGTGGACGCGGTCGAGGTGGGCCAGGAGGGTGCCGCCGGGGTGATCGAGTGTTCCGGCGCCGAGTTCGCTCAGGAGCCGGTGTGCGGCGCGAACGGGTTCGGTGGCCGGGGGATCGGTGGCCGGGGGAGACGACATGGGCACGGCCCGCCTTCCGGGAGGGTGACCGACCGGGTCCGGGCACCCGGGGCCGGGGGAGGGTCGGCACCCGGCGCACCCCCCGACACCGTCCGGACCGGTTGCCGGGGCTCGGCCGGGTTGCCGCCCTGGGCCCGGAAAGATCGTCCCGCCGAGGCGACCATCAAGTCAATCCTCGGGTTACCTTGCCCACTCCCAAGCTGTAGCTTCACTCACCATGACCCTCGACGACCTCCGCGTCTTCGTCGCCGTCTGCCGCACCGGCAGCCTGAGCGCCGTCGCACGCGACCTCACCTGCACGCAGTCCGCAGTGAGTCAGCACATCAAGCGCCTGGAACGCGAGACGGGCATCGCGCTCCTCGAGCGTCACCCGCGCGGTGTGGTGCCCACTCCGGCGGGCCAACTCCTGCACACCGCCGCCGCCGGGGGGCTCGGCGACATCGACCACGCGTTGCGCCGGCTGCGCGATCTGGTGCGCGGCGAGGCCGGTGCGGTGCGCATCACCACCGGGTCCACCACGGTCCGCCACTTCATGTCCGGCGCTGTGGTCGACTTCCGGCGCCACCACCCCAACGTCAGCCTGGAGTTCCAGACCACCCATTCCTCGCGCAGCTGCTTCGACGCGCTTCTCGCCGGCGGCCTCGACCTCGCCTGGATCACGCTGGGTGAGCCCGTGCGCGGCATCGAGCAGCGTCCCGTCGTCGAACTGCCCTGGGTCCTCGCGGTCGCCGCCGCCGATCCGCTGGCCGCCAAGTCCCGTGTCGACATCGCCGACTTGGCGGACATCAGCCTCATCGGGCTGCCCGAGAACGCCACTTCGCGCTCCCGCCTGGACTCCTGGCTCGCCGCGTCCGGCACGGCGCCGACGTCGGACACCAGCGTCGCCGACTGGGACACCGCGATCCTGCTGGCCGAACTGGGCCTCGGCCACGCCATCGTGCCCGACCTGCCCGCCTGGCACGGGCCGGCCCACGCGGACCTGCGCCTCATTCCGATCCCCGACCTGCCCACCCTGTGGACCGGCTGGGCGGTACGCCGCTGGGACGCCCTGGCCCCACTCGCCCGCGCCTTCGCGGACACGGTGGAGGACCACTGCGCCGTCACCTTCGGCGAGGGGGCGGCGTGAGGCGGCGTAGGCCTACGGGGACGGAGCGGATGCGGGCGAGCCCGCCCTCGACCGTGTTATCGCCGCCTCCGCCTCCGGTGTGAAGACCCCCGCCCGGCGTCGGGCCGCCGTGGTCTCGATGTCCGTCATGACGAGTTCGGCGTTGATCGCCGTGCCCGCGAGGTAGCCCGAGCTCGTCGCGTTGATCACCTGTCCCATGGGCTGGGCCGCGTTGCCGACCGCCCAGATGCCCGGCACGCTGGTGCGGCCCGTCTCGTCGACCGTGGGGAAGGGGCCGAACGGCGTCTGACGGAACTCGGCGCCGAGCGCGGGCAGCAGGCCGTCGCGGGGCACCGGGCGCGGGGCCGCGAAGAGGACCGGGCGGGCGAAGTGCCGCCCGTCGACGAGGCGTACGCCCGTCAGCCGGTCGTCCTCCACCGTGAGGCCCGCGACCTCGCCCTCCACGACCCGCACTCCGGCGGCGGCGAGACGCTCCCACTCCGCGTCGGGGATCTCGCGCACGGTGTGCAGGAACAGCGTCACGTCCTTCGACCACTGGGTGACGAGCAGCGCCTGATGGCTGGTGAAGGGGTCCGGGGCGAGCACGCCGAAGGGCTGGTCCCGTACCTCCCAGCCGTGGCAGTACGGGCAGTGCAGCACGTCACGGCCCCAGCGGTCGGCGATGCCCGGCACGTCGGGCAGTTCGTCCCTCAGGCCCGTCGCCACGACGACCCGCCGCGCGTGCGCCCTCCCGCCGTCCGCCAGGGTGACCCCGAACTCTCCGGTGCCGTCCGGCGTCACGTCCGACACCTCGCCGCTCACCAGCTCCACCCCGTACCGCCGCAGCTCCCCGCGCCCCTCGGCCAGGAACTCGGCAGGGGGCATGCCGTCCCGCGAGAGGTAGCCCTGCATGTGGGCGGCGGGAGCGTTGCGGGGCTCGCCGGAGTCCACCACCAGGACGCGCCGGCGGGACCGGCCGAGCGCGAGCGCCGAGCTCAGGCCGGCCGCGCCGCCGCCGATGACCACCGCGTCGTAACGCTCGTCCTGCCCGTCGCCGCGCCGCTCGCCGGGGGTGCCGCTTTCGTTCCTCGTCCCGCTCATCGCTCTTCGCCTCTCGTCCGTTGGGCACAGTGACCTTCCACGTCTCCCGACTGTCGCCCCGGACGCGCGGTTACGGCAAGCGCCCTTGCCGTAACCGCAAAACCAGGCATCATGGGGAGCATGAGAGAAGACGAGACGGTCGAGTCGGAGTCGATGGACCAGGTCCTCACGGAGGTCGGGCCCCGGCTGCGCCGCATCCGCAAGGAACGCGGCGCCACCCTCGCCGGTCTGTCCGCCGCCACCGGCATCTCCGTCAGCACCCTGTCCCGGCTGGAATCCGGCCACCGCAGGCCCAGCCTCGAACTCCTCCTGCCGATCGCCCGCGCCCACCAGGTGCCGCTGGACGAACTGGTCGGCGCGCCACCCGTGGGCGACCCGCGCGTGCGGGCCAAGCCGATCGTCCGGCACGGCAGGACCATGCTGCCGCTGACCCGGCAGCCCGGCGGACTCCAGGCGTACAAGGTGGTCGAGCCCGCCCGCGCCACGGCCGCCCCGGACCCGCAGACCCATGAGGGGTACGAGTGGCTGTACGTGCTCTCGGGGAAGCTGCGCCTGATCCTCGGGGACCACGACGTGGTGCTCGGCCCCGGCGAGGCGGCGGAGTTCGACACCCGGGTCCCGCACTGGTTCGGGGCCACGAGCGAGACCGGCGCGGAGTTCATCAGCCTTTTCGGCCCGCAGGGCGAGCGCATGCACGTACGGGCGCGGCCGACCCGTAAGGGAGACCTCGGCTGAGCGGTGGGCCGGGGGTGGCCGGGACTGTTCCCTTACGGGCAAGCGACCGCTTAGTATGCGGACGAGCCCGGTCTACGACAGCCCCCGTGGAGGCCCCGCATGCAGGCATGGCAAGTGCACGAGAACGGCGAGCCGGGCGAGGTGATGCGCCTCGCCGAGGTGGACCGCCCCGCGCTCGGCGAGGGGCAGGTGCTGCTGAAGGTGCGCGCCGCGAACATCAACTTCCCCGACGCGCTGCTCTGCCGGGGCCAGTACCAGGTGCGGCCCCCGCTGCCGTTCACGCCGGGCCTGGAGATCTGCGGCGAGACCGAGGACGGGCGGCGCGTGATCGCGGGCCCGGTGCTGCCGCACGGCGGTCTCGCCGGGTACGCGGTCGCGGAGGCCGCCGCGCTGCTGCCCGCCCCGGACGCGCTGGACGACGCCGAGGCCGCCGCGCTGCACATCGGCTACCAGACCGGCTGGTTCGCGCTGCACCGCCGCGCCCACCTCCAGGCGGGCGAGACCCTGCTGGTGCACGCCGCGGCCGGTGGCGTCGGCAGCGCCGCGGTCCAGCTCGGCAAGGCGGCGGGTGCCAAGGTCATCGGCGTCGTCGGCGGCGCGGACAAGGCGGCGGTCGCCCGCGAGCTCGGCTGCGACCTGGTCCTCGACCGGCGCACGGACGACGTGATCGGCGCGGTCAAGGAGGCCACCGGCGGTCGCGGCGCCGACGTGATCTACGACCCGGTGGGCGGCGACGCCTACACCAAGTCCGCGAAGTGCGTGGCCTTCGAGGGCCGCATCCTCGTCATCGGCTTCGCCAGCGGCACCATCCCCTCGCCCGCGCTCAACCACGCCCTGGTGAAGAACTACTCGATCGTGGGCCTGCACTGGGGCCTGTACAAGACGAAGGCCCCGAGCCTGATCCTGCGCTGTCACGAGGAGCTGTCCGAGCTCGCCGCCAAGGGCGCCGTCAAGCCGCTGGTGAGCGAGCGCGTCCCGATGGCCGGCGCCGCCTCCGCCGTGCAGCGCGTCGCCGACGGCGTCACCACCGGCCGGGTCGTCGTCCTCCCGCACGGAGGTGCCGCATGACCGACGCAGCCGAACTGCGCTCCCGTACCGAGGAGTTGCTTGCCGCGCACCCGCCCGCCACGACGGACCGCGCCGACTTCCTCAGGGCCCGCTTCGACGCCGGCCTCGCCTGGGTCCACTACCCCGAGGGCCTCGGCGGGCTCGGTGCGCCGCGCTCCCTGCAGGCCGTGGTGGACGCCGCGCTGGAGGCCGCGGGCGCGCCCGACAACGACCCGCGGCGCATCGGCATCGGCCTCGGCATGGCCGCGCCGACCGTCCTCGGCTTCGGCACGGAGGAGCAGAAACAGCGCTTCCTGCGCCCGCTGTGGACCGGCGAGGAGGTGTGGTGCCAGCTCTTCAGCGAGCCGGGCGCCGGCTCCGACCTCGCCGCGCTCGGCACCCGCGCGGTCCGCGACGAGGCGAGTGGCGACTGGATCGTCAACGGCCAGAAGGTGTGGACCTCCAGCGCGCACAGCGCCCGCTGGGCCATCCTCATCGCCCGCACCGACCCCGACCTGCCCAAGCACCGCGGCATCACCTACTTCGTGTGCGACATGACCGACCCCGGCGTCGAGGTGCGGCCGCTGCGCCAGATCACCGGCGAGGCCGAGTTCAACGAGGTGTTCCTCAGCGACGTACGCGTCCCCGACGCCCACCGGCTAGGCGAGGTCGGCGAGGGCTGGAAGGTCGCCCAGACCACCCTCATGAACGAGCGCGTCTCCATCGGCGGCATGCGCATCCCGCGCGAGGGCGGCATGATCGGCACGGTCACCGCGACCTGGCGCGAGCGGCCCGACCTGCGCACCCACGACCTCCACCAGCGCCTGTTGAAGCTCTGGGTCGAGGCGGAGGTCGCCCGGATCACCGGAGAGCGGCTGCGTCAGCAGCTCGTCGCCGGACACCCCGGCCCCGAGGGCTCCGGCATGAAGCTCGGGTTCGCCCGCCTCAACCAGGAGATCAGCGGCCTGGAGGTGGAACTCCTCGGCGAGGAGGGGCTGTTGTACGACGACTGGACGATGCGCAGGCCCGAGCTGGTCGACTTCACCGGCCGCGAGGCGGGCTACCGCTATCTGCGCTCCAAGGGCAACAGCATCGAGGGCGGGACCAGCGAGGTCCTGCTCAACATCGTCGCCGAGCGTGTCCTCGGCCTGCCCGCCGAGCCGCGCACCGACAAGGACGTCGCCTGGAAGGACCTGGCCCGTTGATGACACAGAGCGAACAGCGCGACCTGCTCTACTCCGAAGAGGAAGAGGCGCTGCGCTCGGCCGTGCGGGCCCTGCTCGCCGACCGCTGCGACGCCGCCACTGTCCTCGCCCGCGTCGAACCCGCCGGGCACGACGCCCCGTACGATCGTGAAGTGTGGAAGGCGCTCACCGGCGGCATGGGCCTGGCCGGCCTCCTGGTGCCCGAGGAGCTGGGCGGTCAGGGCGCCACGCACCGCGAAGTCGCCGTTGTCCTTGAGGAGTTGGGCCGCGCGGTGGCACCCGTGCCCTACCTCACCAGCGCCGTCGTCGCCACGGAGACGCTGCTCGGCTGCGCCGGCGCCGAGGCCACCGAGCTGCTCGCGGCGCTCGCCACCGGCCGTACGGTGGGCGCCCTCGCCGTCGGGCTCGCCGTCGCCCCCGGGGACGTGTTCCAGGGGGTACGGCACGAAGCGGGCGCCCTGCACGGGGAGTTGACCGGCATCGCGGACGCGGTGGGCGCCGATGTGCTGCTCGTGCCCGCCGACGGCGTGCTGTACGCGGTCGACACGGCGCAGGACGGCGTCACCGTCACCCCGCAGACCTCCCTCGACCTCACGCGCCCGCTCGCCGCGGTCACCTTCGAGGCGGCCGGCGCGCGCGAGCTGACGCGCGACGCGGACGCCGCCGTACGGCGCGGGCTGCGGGCCGGCGCGGCGCTGCTCGCCTCGGAGCAGCTCGGCATCGCCGAATGGTGTCTGACGGAGACCGTCCGCTACGTCAAGGAACGGCACCAGTTCAACCGGCCCGTCGGCTCCTTCCAGGCGCTCAAGCACCGCCTCGCCCAGCTGTGGCTGGAGGTCGTGGGCGTCCGTGCCGCCGCCCGGAACGCCGCCGACACCCTCGCCGCCGACAGCGCCGACGCGGACGTGGCGGCCGCCCTCGCCCAGGCCTACGCGGCCGCCGTGGCGGTCCACGCGGCCGAGGAGGCGCTGCAGTTGCACGGTGGCATCGGCATGACCTGGGAGCACCCCGTCCACCTCTACCTCAAGCGTGCCAAGGCGGACTCGATCGCCTACGGAACGGCCGGACGCCACCGCGAGGAGCTGGCCGCCCTGGTGGATCTCCAGGCCCCCTGACCTCGCCCGCCACACCCGCGCGAGATCCCGTCGCGAAACTCGATGCAGCCCGCACCTACCAGGTGCGGGCTGCGCGTTTTACGCTCCCATTACGTAGTGCATAATTGCGAACTGCTCGCAATAACAGATGATCTTCAGTAGGGGTGTGGAGCATGAGGGCCCGATCGACACGGGGCGCAGGCGCGGTGGCGACGGCGGCCGCGATAGCGGTCGCCGCCTCCGCCTGCTCGGCGCCGGGCGACGGCGGCGGCGCGAAGGACTCGGCGGTCGTCGGCATCGCCTACGAGCCGGAGACCCTCAGCCCGCTCCTCGGCTACGGCAAGGACGGCAACTCGAAGATCTTCGACGGGCTGCTCACCCACGACGCCGACATGAAGCTCAAGCCCGCCCTCGCCGCCGCGCTGCCCAAGGTCGCCGACGACGGCAGGACCTACACGTACAAGCTGCGCGAGGGCGTCAAGTTCAGCGACGGCAAGCCCTTCTCGGCCAAGGACGTCGTCTTCACGTACGAGACCATCCTCGACAAGAAGACCAACAACGCCTCCAAGACCGAGCTCGACGCGGTCAAGAGCGTCGAGGCGAAGGGCGACGACACCGTCGTCTTCCACCTGAAGTACCCCTACGCGCCGTTCGCCGAGCGCACCGTACTGCCCATCGCGCCCGAGCACATCGCGGCGAAGCAGGACGTGAACACCGGCGCCTTCACCACCAAGCCGATCGGCACGGGACCCTACGAACTGGTCAAGTGGTCCAAGGGCGAGAAGCTGACCTTCAAGGCCAACCCCGACTACTGGGGCGGCGCGCCGAAGGTCAAGAACTTCACCATGGCGATCATCAAGGACGACGACATCCGCGCCACCCGGCTCGACGCCGGAGAGCTCGACGGGGCGATCCTGCCGCCCAACCTGGCGAAGAAGTACAAGAACGACAGCGGCAAGAAGAGCTACGCCGCCAAGACCTTCGACTACCGGGTGGTGACCCTGCCCACCGGCAACAAGGTCGCCGGCGACACCGCCGTCCGCCGCGCTCTCGACGTCGGCGTCGACCGCAAGGCGATGGTCGACTCGATCCTGTACGGCGAGGGCAAGGAGGCCTACGGGCCCGTCCCGACCGACAGCCCGTGGTTCACCAAGGGCACCGAGCGCACGTTCGACGCCGCCAGGGCGAAGAAGATCCTCGACGACGCCGGCTGGAAGCCGGGCAAGGACGGCATCCGGGAGAAGGACGGCATCAAGGCGGCCTTCCCGCTCTGGTACCTCTCCGGCGACAAGCTCCGCCAGGACCACGCCCTCGCCTACGCCTCCGACGCCAAGAAGCTCGGCATCAAGGTGCAGGTGCAGTCCGGCACGTGGGAGGTCATCGAGCCCCGCATGCCCAAGGACGCCGTCCTGGCCGGCGGCGGCTCCCCGGCCGACCCGGACTTCGACCAGTACACGCTCCTGAAGTCCTCCCTCGCGGGCGACGGCTTCAACAACATGGCGCACTACGACAACCCCAAGGTCGACAAGGCCCTGGAGGACGCCCGCAAGAGCGGCGACCACGCCGAGCGCCAGGCCGCCTACGACACGATCCAGCGCGAGCTGGTGAAGGACCCGGGCTACACCTTCCTCACCCACATCGACCACCTCTACGTCGTGGACAAGAAGTTCGGCGACCTCACCACCCAGGTCGAGCCGCACGACCACGGCCTGGCGTCCGGCCCGTGGTGGAACGTCGAGGACTGGCAGCCGAAGAAGTGACCACGGCGATGACCGAGGCCCCGGGGAAGACGGCACGCCGTCGCCTCCCCTGGGGGCCGATGGCCCGGCTCGCGGGACGGCGGGCCCTGTTCGCCGTGCCCGTGCTGCTCGTCGTCACCTTCGGCGTCTTCGCCGTAGCCGCCGCCTCGCCCTTCGACCCCGTCAAGGCGTACGCGGGCACGGCCGGGCTCACCGCCTCGCAGGAGAACCTCGACCAGCTGCGCGCCAACCTCGGCGTCGACCGGCCGCTGGCCGCCCGCTGGTGGGCGTGGCTGACCTCCGCGCTCCGTGGTGACTTCGGGGACTCCAGCACGCTGCGGCAGCCCGTCGCCGACGTCATCGGCGAGCGGGTCGGCTGGTCCGTGCTGCTCGCCGCGACCGCGTTCCTCGTCGCGATCCTGCTCGGCACGGCGCTCGGCGTGCTCGCCGCGCGCCGCCCCGGCGGCTGGGTCGACCGCGCCGTGACGTCCCTCGCGTACACCCTGGAGGCCGCGCCGCCGTTCTGGCTCGGGCTGCTCGCCGTCTGGCTGTTCGCCCTGAAGCTCGGCGTGCTGCCCTCCGGTGGTCTGACGGACACCGCCAGCTCGGCGGTGACCGCCGGACAGGTCGCGAGCCATCTGGTGCTGCCCGCGGGCGTCCTCGCGATCTCGCAGCTGCCCTGGTTCGTGCTCTACGTACGCCAGGGGGTCGGCGACGCGCTGGGCGACGACCCCGTGCGCGGCGCACGCGCGCGTGGCCTCGCCGAACGCACCGTGCTCCTCGGGCACGCGCTGCGCTCCGGCATGCTGCCCGTGCTCACGCTCATCGGCTCCCGTGTACCCGAACTGATCACCGGAGCGCTTCTGGTGGAGACCGTCTTCAGCTGGCCCGGCATCGCCGCGGCCACCGTGCAGGCCGCCACCGCCGTGGACTTTCCGCTGCTCGCCGCGCTGACCGCGCTCGCCACGGCGGCGGTGCTGCTCGGCAACCTCGTGGCCGACCTCCTGTACGGCCTCGCCGACCCGAGGGTGGGATTCGATGGCTGAGACCGCTCGGACCGCTGAGAGCACTGAGAGCGCTGAGAGCACTGCCGCCTCTGAGACGACCGGGACGACCGGGTCGACCGACATCGTCTGGCGGGCCCGGGGCGGTGTGCGCCGCTCCACGCGCGCATGGCGGGTGCGCACCTCCGCGGCGCTCGTCGCCGCAGTCGTCCTCGCCGTGCTCCTCGTACCGCCCCTCGTCCACCTCGACGAGCAGGCCGTCGACCTGGCCGCGAAGCTGCGGGCGCCCTCGCTCGCGCACCCCTTCGGCACCGACGACGTCGGGCGCGACCTGCTGCTGCGCTGTGTCTACGGACTGCGCGTCTCGCTGCTGGTGGGGGTCGTCGCGGCTGTCGTCGCCACCGTCATCGGCACGGCGGTCGGCGCCCTCGCGGCCGCCTCAGGAGGGTGGGTGGACCGGCTCGTGATGCGGCTCGTGGACGTCTTCTCCTCCGTGCCGCACCTGCTGCTCGGCATCTTCATCGTCGCCATGTTCCGGCCGGGTGTCTGGCCGGTGGTGGTCTCCGTGGCGCTCACCCACTGGCTCTCCACCGCCCGCATCGTGCGCGCCGAGGTGCTCTCGCTGCGCGCCAGGCCCTACGTCGACGCGGCGATATCCGGCGGCGCCTCGCGGCTCCGCGTCGCCGTGCGCCATCTGCTGCCGGGAGTCCTGCCGCAGGCCGGGCTCGCCGCCGTCCTGATGGTGCCGCACGCCATCTGGCACGAGTCCGCGCTCTCCTTCCTCGGCCTCGGACTCCCCACCCACCAGGCGAGCCTCGGCACGCTCGTGCAGAGCGCGCGCGGTTCGCTGCTCGCGGGCGACTGGTGGCCGACGCTCTTCCCCGGTCTCTTCATCATCGTGCCCACCCTGGCGATCGCGGGCCTCGCGGGCGCCTGGCGGGAGCGGATCAATCCCCGGCGCCGATCGGAGCTCATGCTGTGACGGTCCCCGTCCTCTCCGTGCGGGGGCTCTCCGTACGCTTCCGCATGCGCGGCGGCACCCATGTCCGCGCCGTCACCGACGTCACCTTCGACCTCGCGGCGGGGGAGTGCCTCGCCCTGGTCGGCGAGAGCGGCTGCGGCAAGTCCGTGCTCGCCTCCGCGCTGCTCGGGCTGCTCCCGGAGAACGCGGAGACCGCCGGGGGCGCGCTCCTCCCGGCCGCCGGCGCCGGCGACCGCGTCGACCTCCTCACCGCCGACGAGCGCACCCTGGCCCGCACCGTGCGGGGCCGCCGCGTCGGTCTCGTCCCGCAGAGTCCCGCCGCCCACCTCACCCCGGTCCGCACGGTGCGCTCCCAACTGGAGGAGGCGCTGCGTGAACTCGCGGGGGTGCGCAGGCCACAGCTGCGGGCCGCGGCCGAGGCGGCCGCCGGGCGCGCCGCGTTCCCCGCGGGCCACCTCGACCGCTACCCCCACGAGCTGTCCGGCGGCCTCGCGCAGCGCGCCGCCACCGCGCTCGCCCTCATCGGCGACGCACCGCTGCTGCTCGCCGACGAACCGACGACCGGACTCGACCGCGACCTCGTGGACCGCACGGTGGACGAGCTGCGCCGGCACGTCGGGGACGACCGCGCGCTGCTCCTGATCACCCACGATCTGGCCGCCGCCGAACGGATCGCCGACCGCGTCGCCGTCATGTACGCGGGCCGCATCGTCGAACTCACCGACGCCACAGCCTTCTTCGGCACCCCGGGCCCCCGCCACCCGTACGCCCGAGGCCTCCTGAACGCCCTGCCCGAGCGGGAGTTCACGCCCGTCCCCGGCATGCCGCCCGAGCTGTCCGCACTCCCCGAGGGCTGCGCGTTCGCCGCCCGCTGCGACCGCGCCGACGAGGCGTGCCGGGCGCTGCCCGCGCTCACGGACGGCACGGCCTGCCACCACCCTCACGCGGACGTGCTGGAGGCGCCCCGTGCTTGAACTGCGCTCCATCACGGCCGGTTACGACCGGCGCGCGCCCGTCGTGCGCGGCGCCGACCTCACCCTCGCGCCCGGGGAGTCCGTGGGGCTGCTCGGCCCCAGCGGCTGCGGCAAATCCACGCTGGCGCGGGTCGCCGCGCTGCTGCACCGCCCCGACGCCGGGCAGGTCGTCATCGACGGCGAGGCCGCCGCCGGGTGGCGCCACCGGGCGCCCCGCGCGCAGCGGACCGCGTTCGGCGTGGTCTTCCAGCAGCCGCGGCTCTCCGCGGACCCGCGACTGACCCTGACGGCGCTGATCGCGGAGCCGCTGCGGGCCGTCGGCCGCGGCGCCGAGGCGGCCGCGCTTGTCCCGGAGCTCGCGGCCCGCGTCGGCCTCGGCGCGGACCTCTTGGGCCGCCGCCCGCACGAGGTCAGCGACGGCCAGCTGCAACGCGCCTGCCTGGCACGCGCGTTGGTGCTGCGTCCGCGCTGGCTGATCTGCGACGAGATGACGGCGATGCTCGACGCCTCGACGACGGCGGCCCTGGTCCATGTCGTGGAGGAGTACCGGGCCGAGCGCGGTGCGGGACTTCTCGCGGTCGGCCACGACCGTGTCCTGCTGGAGCGGTGGTGCGACCGCACGGTGCACTGGGACGAGCTGGTGTGCGAGAGCCGGGAGCGGCTTCTCCGCTAGAACGACCGCCGATCTGCCACCGGCTCCCCAGTGGTCGGCGCCGCCTTCGACGTCTGCCCGCAGGAACCCGTCCCGGCCGGATCGCGCCTGCTGAAGACCTCCGGCATCGTCAGGACGCCGCACATCGCGGGCGGCAGCCAGGAGGTCGCGCACAAGGCGGCCCGGACCGTCGCCGCCGGGGCCGGCCGCTTCCTGCGCGGCGACCCGCTCGCCCACTGCGCCGACCCGGAGGTCCTCGACCGGAGGGCGGCGTAGCCGGAGTCGGCCCCTATGCAGAGCGGCGACGCAGCCGTACGCTCCGCCCGTGGAGTGGGAAGGGACGGTCACCGCTGTCCTGCCTGTCGTCACCCTCGTGCTCGGCGCCTGGCTCAATCAGTTGAGTGAGGGACGCAGGGAGGCCGCCGCACTGAGACGTGAACAGAAGCTCCGGGAGCTCGATCGCGGGCAGGCCTCCGTGGAGCGGCGCGAGACGTTCGAGCTGACGCACCTGCTCGATGTCCACTCCTCCCTCTCCGAGGTGTACCTCGTCGTCCGACGCTTGCGTCAGCTGACGGAGGAAGGGCGGCCCGACGAGGACGCAACCGAAGCCGTCAGGGAGGCGAACTTCCGGTGTGCGAGCCTCAAAGGACTTGTTCTGGACGACGAGCTCCGTGGACTGGTCGAGCTCGCCCATCTCCTGACCAACCGAACGGTCGAGGGAAAGGTGTCCGACGAGGCCGCGGTGCACGCCCTTCGAGGGGCTCAGGAACAGATCGCCGGGCGTATCAGGGAAATTTACGGAGCACCTGTCCTGCCGGGCCACGACATGCCGTCACTGCATACGCGCGATCGAATCTAGCTACACCGCTCGGGGCCGTCCGGAAGGGGGGGCGCCGACAGTAGTGCCTTCATCTATGGGTGGAGGGAGAGGTGGGGGCATGGGGCGTTCGACCGGCGGAGACGAGGAACGCGCGGCCGTGGCGGACCGGCTCTGGCAACACGGACTGCACGAGGACAACGTGCGCTACCAGCAAGGCAACCTCTTTCTGGTTGCACAATCCCTGCTGGCGGTGGCTTACAGCACGATTCTCACTGCAGGCAGTGGAACACGGCCCGCGCGGGTCATCGCGGCGTTCGGCATCGCGCTCACCATCATCTGGGTCTATGTGGGCAATAGGCACCGCTTGTACAGCGCTGCACTTCAACGCCGCATCAAGAGAGCTCTTCCCGATTATGCGGAGACGACCGTCACTTGCTCGCCACGAGGTGTCGGTACTACGGCCATGCTCGTATACGTTCTGCCGTCGCTCGCCGCCATTATGTGGGTGGTCCTGCTGGTGATCACCTGACGAGTCCCCGACAGGAACGCGCTGAGACTTCCCTGGCGGTCGGGCTCCCTGTGGAGCGTCGCTCCGTCGTTCACGGCGGGAACTCACCTTCCCTCCAGGGGGTTGACCATCGCGACCTGGTGGTAGCCCGGTCGGGGGTGAGCCTCGGCGTTTCATGCCCCGAGGCTCAGCCCCGTCGTCCCCCGCGCCGTCACACCCGACGCCGCACCGACCCGCCCTCCCGGGAGGCAGACATGGCCCTCACCACCCGTCGCAGAGCCCTCACCACCCTCGGAGCCGCCCTCGCCGGCGGTATCGCGGCGCCCGCCTACGCCCGCGCGAGCGACCGCGGTCACCACCCCCGGCCGCTGCTCCGCGCCCACGCCCACAACGACTACGACCACCCGCGGCCCCTCCTCGACGCGCTCGACCACCGCTTCCACAGCGTCGAGGCCGACATCTACCTCGTCGACGGCCGGCTGCTCGTCGCCCACGACCCGGCCGACCTCGACCCCACCCGCACCCTCGAATCCCTCTACCTGGACCCGCTGGCCGCCCGGGTGCGCGCCAACCACGGCTCCGTGCACCGGGGTTACCACCGCACCCCGTTCCAGCTGCTCATCGACATCAAAACCGAGGGCGCGGCCACCTACACCGCGCTCCACGAGCATCTGCGGCCCTACCGGCGGCTGTTCACCACCTATGTCCACGGAAAGGTGCGCCGCAGCGCGATCACCGCCGTCGTCTCCGGTGACCGCGCGGCGCGCGTCCCGATGGAGGCACAGCGCGTCCGGTACGCCTTCTACGACGGCCGGCTCACCGACCTCGGCACCCCGGCACCCGCCTCGCTCATCCCGCTGATCAGCGACAACTGGTCCCTCAACTTCAGCTGGACGGGTACCGGCCCGATACCCCCCGCCGAACGGGACAAGCTGCGCGGTATCGTCTCCGGGGCCCACGCACACGGACAGCGCGTACGGTTCTGGGCGACCCCGGACCTGCCGGGGCCCCAGCGCGACGCGGTCTGGGGCGAGCTGCTCGCCGCCGGAGTGGATCACCTCAACACCGACGACCTCGCCGGCCTCGCGACGTTCCTCGACGCGCACCGCCGCTGACCCCGCCGATCAACACCGCACCAAGGAGCACCCGTTCGGAGCACAGGTCAGACGCCCGGACGCACCCTCCGTTACGCCACACTGACGGCCGTGAGCCCGCGGTGTCGCGTGGCGGAGGAGGTACTCCCGTGGCCATTTCGATCTCTGTCGTACTGCTGCTCCTGATCCTTGCGGTGGTCTTCCTGCGCAACGGAGCACTGAAGATCTCGCACGCCATCGTCTGCGGCCTGCTGGGCTTCTACCTGGCGAGCACCAGCATGGCCCCCACCATCCGTGAGGGGCTGACCGCCACCGCGGGCATCGTCAGCGGAATCCAGCCATGACCTTCTTTGCGTCTTCATGAACAACTGACGCCGTTTCATGGACACTTCGCGAGCCGCGATCTAGCTTCGGCGCATGTCCCGCAGACTGCGCCGCCTCGTTCCCGTCAGCGCCGTGGCCCTGACCGTCTCCCTCGCGGTCCCCGCGTACGCCGACGAGATCCCCAACGCCCCCGGACACCGGCTCGTCGAGAGTTACGAGGGCGCGCCCGCCGACGCCCGCCCGCTGCCCGGCACCCCGCCGCCCCAGCACCCGTATCTCGCCGCCAATGGCCGCAGCGGCATGCACGCCGACGCGGCGGGCAGCGGAACGTACCCCTGGAACGGGCCGCTCGGACAGCGGCCCGCGGTCACCAGTGAGAAGATGGCCGCGCTGGGCGGCGAGTGCGCCACCGTCACCTTCGACCGCGCCGGGCGCATCGTCACCGTCTGCGGCACCTTCACCGGCTTCCTGGTCAAGCTGCTCGACCCCGGGACGCTGGACACCCTCGCCGAGTACAAGCTCCCGCAACGGCCCTCCACCATCGAGGCCATCACCCGGCTGGACTTCTCCAGGATCTTCAAGGACACCTCGGGCGGCGCCTACTCCTACCTCGACGACGAGGACCGGCTCGTCCTCGCCGACTCCCGGCAGCACATCGTCCGGCTCGCGCACGAGCAGACGGCGGACGGGAGTTGGCGCTTCGTCGTCGACAAGGAGTGGGACCTCACGGCGCACGTCCCGCACGACTGCGTCAGCTGGACCAACCTCTACCCGAGCGGCACCTGTGACCCGGTCACCTCCGTGATGCCCGACTGGGAGGGCCGCATCTGGTGGGTGACCCGGCAGGGCCGCATCGGCACCGTCGATCCGAAGAGCGGTGACATCCGCTCCGTCCGGCTCGACGGCGAGGAGATCCAGAACTCCTTCTCCGTCGCCGAGGACGGCGTCTCCATCGTCTCCGACCACGCCCTCTACAGCTTCCGGGCCGGGCCGGACGGCACACCGAAAGTGATCTGGCGCCAGACGTACGACCGCGGCACCGGCACCAAGCCCGGTTCGGTGAACCAGGGTTCGGGCACCACGCCGGACCTCTTCGGCGAGCACGACGACTACGTGGCGATCACCGACAACGCCGACGACCGCATGAACGTCCTCGTCTACCGGCGCGGCGCCGACGTGCCCGCCGACGAGCGGCTCGTCTGCAAGGTCCCCGTCTTCGGCTCCGGCGCCTCCACCACCGACAACTCCCTGATCACCTGGGGCGACAGCCTGGTCGTGGAGAACAACTACGGCTACGAGAACATCACGTCGCTCACCTTCGGGCGCAGCGTCGTCGGCGGCGTCAGCCGGATCGATGTGCGCGAGGACGGCAGCGGCTGCGACACGGTCTGGGAGAGCGCCGAACGCTCACCGTCCACGGTGCCCAAACTCTCCACCGCCAACGGCCTGTTGTACTTCTACACCAAGGAGCCCAACCGCCTCGGCGTCGACGCCTGGTACCTGACGGCGGTCGACTTCCGCACCGGCGACACCCGGTGGAAGCGGCTCGCCGGCACGGGCATCGCGTACGACAATAACTGGGCGCCGGTGACGCTCGGGCCCGACGGGACCGCCTACGTGGGTGCCTTCAACGGCCTTGTCGCGGTGCGCGACACGCGGTGACCGGCCGCCCCGGAGCGGAGCGGACCGGCCGGTCACGGCTCACTTCCGGGAGAACACGCCGATGCCGTTGGGCACCGGGCGCTCCGCACCGCCGCTCGGGTGGTTGCGCACCGTCACGGCATCGGCGCCCGGCGCCCGCGCGACCAGCGTGGACGTGGCCGAGACGAGGGTGGAGGAGCCGCCGCCGTCCAGGCTGAAGCCGTCCCGCGCGCCCAACCCCCGCAAGACGTCGGTCACTTCGGCGATGGTCAGACCGCTGCGGAACTCCGGGGCGCCGTCGAGCGAGAGGAGCAGCAGCCGGCGTCCGTCGTCGGAGATGCCGGCCGCCGTGCGCACCGCCGGGGTGGTGGTGTCCAGACCGGGCAGGGGCACGCCGTCGCGGAGCACGGGGAAGCCGCCGAGCGCGAAGCGGAACGGGACGTGCGAGGCGGCCGCGACCAGGCGGTGGCTGACCGAGACCCGGTCGCCCGTCGAGAGCTTGCGCAGCTGCTGCGCGCCCTGCTCGCGTCCGACCAGGACCGTGCTGCCGCGCGCGATGGGCCCGGTGCCCGGCGTGTCGGACGAGGCCACCACCCGGCCGCCGCGGACGGTCACCTCATGGGTGTCCGCGCTGCAGGGCGCGCCGCGGCTGGTGTCGGTGCCGCAGGTCGCCCGCGTCCGCGAGACGGAGCCCCAGTCGTCGGTGAACGCGCCCACCGACCCCACCGGCAGCGCGTACTGATTGAGGCCGCCCAGTGGGAGGCCGCCCCCGGGGGTGCGGATCCGCCCCTCGAGGGCGAGGTCGTCCAGGCGCGCCCGGCGGTCGGTCCCGACCCCGAGTACGGCCTTGGTGGTCACGCCCGGCGGCATGGCGGGACCGAAGCGCTGCCCGTCCGGCACGGCGGCCTTCAGGGCGCGCCCGTTCGCGACCGCGGGGCCGACCGGCGCGCCGGTCGCCTCGACACCGGGGTGCTGGGTCTCGGTGATGTTGAAGAAGTCGCCGTTGATGCCGCCGACGGCGCCGACGCCGTCCGCGAGCGCGGAGACGGGCGCCCGTGCGGCGACCTTGCCCGGATAGAGCAGACCGACGCTCGTACGCGGGTCGCGCAGATCCACGTCGAGGACGTGGGCACGGGCCGTGCCGCGCGCGGTGGGAATGTCGAAGTACGTGTACTCCACGCCCGGCGCGATCGGGCTCGGCGCGGCCTTCTCCGCCGGGCGCTGCGCCGTCCCGACGGCACCGCCGGCCGGAGCCGCTCCCAGAAGAGCCGCGCCGGCCAGCGTGCCGAGCGTCGTGATGAGGGTGCAGGCCGTTCTGAACCGGCCGCTCCGTTGCGTTCGACGTGCCACAGGTACCCCCTGATGTCGACCGATCAGCGAACCAACTGTCCCAGCAGTCAAAGGAGTTCACCAGACGCCGGTGGCTCGGCACCGACCAGCCGGGAACGGATGAGGAAACGTACGCCTTCCGGGGCCTCCAGCGAGAAGCCGCTGCCCCGGCCCGGCACGACGTCCACGATCAGCCGGGTGTGGCTCCACACCGCGTACTGGCTCCTGGACATCCAGAACGCGACGGGCTCGGCCACTCCCTCGACGGCCAGCGACGCGAGGCGCACGTCGGAGTCGCCGGTGCGGAACTCGCCGTCCGGGTAGCACATGGGGGCGCTGCCGTCGCAGCAGCCGCCGGACTGGTGGAACATCAGCGGCCCGTGCTGCTCGCGCAGCCGGCGCAGGAGCCGGGCGGCCGCCGGGGTGAGCTCGACCCGGGGGTCAACGCCCCCGCTGTCCTTGGTCTCATGACGGTCCATGGGATCACTCTTCCTCCAGCCACGTTGCAACAGGGTTGCACGGCGGGGGCGCAGGATCCCCGATGGACCAATCGTGGGCTTGTCGAGCCGTGTCGCCCCGGCTGCGGCCGCGCAGCGGTGAAGCTGGGGCGATGCGCTGGCTCCTGACCTCGATCGCCGTCCTGTCCCTGGCCGTGCCCGCCCCGCATGCGGTCGCCGGCTCCGTCCCCGGCGCGGAACCGCCGTGCCGTGCGGGCACCGCGCCCTACCAACGCGAGCTGGAGCGGGAGCTGCGGCTGCCGGTCGACGGACGCCAGTCGCCCGCCGACTGCGCGGCCATCCGGCGGCTCCAGCAGCGGCTCGGCATCCGTCCGGCGGACGGGCGGGCGACCCTGCGGACGTACCGCCTGGTCGTCGCCGACCGGATCCGGCGCGACCCCGCGGCGCGGCGCGCCTGCCCCGTCAGGCCGTACCGGATCACCTGTGTGGACCTCACCCGGCAGATCCTCTGGTCCCAGAGCGGCCGCAGGCTGGTGTTCGACCCGGTGCCGATCCGCACCGGCCGGGACGGCCTGGAGACCCGCCGCGGCTGGCAGCGCATCTACTGGAAGCACCGCGACCACTACTCGACGCTCTACGACGTCGAGATGCCGTACGCCCAGTTCTTCAACGGCGGCCAGGCCCTGCACGGCACCCGCAAGGATCTCTTCTCGTCCGGCTCGGGCGGCTGTGTCAACCTCGCCATGAACGACGCGAGACGCCTGTACGACCTGCTGTTGAAGGGCGACCGGCTCTACCTCTGGGGCACGAAACCGGGTACGGGCGGCTGACACCACCCGTACCCGGCGCGCGGGAACCACGCGGCCCACGGCCGCGTGCGTCACTTCCCCTTCTTGCCTCCGCCGCGCTGGTTGGTGAGCGTCACCGTGACGCCCTTGGCGGCGTTGCCCGCGGTCACCTTGTGCGGGCCGCTGACCCTGTTCCTCGGCAGGACGTACCCGTCGGGGACGTCCGTCTCCCTGAGGTAGTACGAGCCGAGGTCGAGGCCCTGGTAGGAGCACCTGCCCCGGCCGTCCGTGGCGCAGCCCGCGTCGACGAGGGTGTCACGGGAGGTGCCGGACGTCTGGAGACCCGTGCGGCCGTTGGTCTCGCGCCATAGCTGGAAGACGGCGCCGGCCAGCGGCTTGCCCGTCTTCTTGTCCTTCTTGACGACGGTGATCTTGCCCGTGACGTTCGGGCGGGACTCCTTGCTGTTCAGCGCCTCCACGGAGACCCCGCGCTCCAGGGCCGCGGTGGTGAGGTCGAGGGGGCCGAAGACGGCGGGGTCCGGCAGTTCGTAGCCGTCGGGGGCCTTGGTCTCCACCCAGTAGTACGTGCCGACGCCGACCGTCCTGCGGCAGACGCCGGACGCGTTCGTCGTGCAGGGTTCGCCGGTCGCGGTGTCCGGGTCGGAACCGCGCTGCTGGAGGCCGGGGGTTCCGTTGGTCTCGCGCCACAGCTGGAAGACGGCGCCGGCCAGCGGCTTGCCCGTCTTCTTGTCCTTCTTGACGACGGTGACGGTGCCGTCCTCGACGGTCGGCTTCTTCTTGTTGGTGGCGGTGACCGTCACGCCGTCCTCGGCGTTGGCCGCGGTCAGTTCGAGGGGGCCGAAGACGTTCGGATCGGGCAGGACGTGGCCTGCCGGGGCCTTGGTCTCGCGCCAGTAGTACGTGCCGAGCGGCACGCTCGACGCGCACGCGCCCGGCTCCTCGGTGACGCAGGGGCTTCCCACCTTGGTGTCCGGGTCGGCTCCGCCGGTCTGCAGGCCGTCGTCGCCGTTGGACTCCTGCCACAGCTCGAACTCGGCGCCCGCGAGCGGCTCACCGCTGTCCTCGTCCTTCTTGACGATCTTGACCTGGCCCGAGGTGGGCGCTGTGGCGCAGTCGGGCAGGTCGCCGTCGAAGGGGTAGTTGTGGAACTCCTGGCCGCCGCCGCCCGACGCCGAACTGGTGTGGGTGAGCGAGCCGGTGGTGAAGAACCGGCCGTTGATGCCGGGCACGCTGACCGTGGTGTGCGACGCCTGGTTGCCGATCAGGAGGCTGCCCTGGAACTGGCCGGTGCCCTTGACCTCCACCGAGGTCGCGTCGGGGAAGTTCCACAGCAGCCGGGTGCGCAGCTTGTTGAGCCCGCTGCTGTCGTCGATGGTGCCGCTGTAGGTGTTGATGGTGCGGTTCGTGCCGAGGATGTTGACCAGGACCGTGGCTCCGTCCGGGATCCCCTCGAAGCGGATGCCCTCCTGGCCGCCGTTGCCGCCCATCAGGTCGAAGTCCACGTTGAAGACCTGGAGATCCGAGCTGTTGTCGCCGCGGAAGAGGGTCTCGCCGCCCGAGTGCCGGACCGTTCCCGTGGGGGTGCGGGTGCCGCCGTCGGGGTGGGCGTAGCACCGGCTCGCGGCCGTCAGCTCGTCCCGCAGGGGGAGGTAGGGGGTGGCCGCGTCCGGGTCCTTGCGCAGGGTGCCGAGGATCCGGCCGGAGGCGTCGCCCGCGTGGCGCACCACGCCGTCCTCGGCGAGGAGCCGCTGGCCGCCCGCGACGGTGACGCCGCCGCCGGTGGTGAGCCAGTCCGCGCCGACGGGCGGCGCCACCCGGGACCCGACGCCCGCCTCGCCGACGTTGTAGATGCTGCTCGCGCCGGCCGTCTTGTCCATGTCGAAGTCGCCCAGGACCACCACGCGGCCCTCGGCCTCCGCGGCCCGCCCGCGGACCAGGAAGTCCTCGCCGACGTAGATGTTGACGGCGTTGTCGCGGTATGTGATCCGGTCGTTGTTGACGGGCGGGTAGCCGCCGTCGGGGCAGGTGCCCGGCACACACGGGCCGAGCCCGCCCGGCAGGGGCTTGGCGGCGGCCACGAAGGACCCGGCCGGGGCGTGCTCCGGGTGCGGGGAGGAGTGCGCGGCGGCGGGCACGGTCGACAGGCCACCGCCCGCGACGACGCCGAGGAGACACAGATACCTCATGCCGGACTGGATGAGGGAGGGGAAGGTTACGCGCACATCAGCTCCTCACGTGATCACAGAGACGTCGAGGAGGCTCGCACGATTGTCGGGCGCGACCGCTGAAGCCGTCCGCGCCTCAACCGAAGAGCACTGCAAAGGACGAGTACTGCGCCATCCGGGACGGGCCCCGCACGCATCCGGGACGGGCCATGCACACGTCCGGGAAGGGCCCCCGGAGATCCGGGACGGCCCCGCTCGCTTCCCGGGCTCCGTACCACGCGCCCTCATGCAGATGACGTACGGCGCGTACAGCGCCCGCATCAACGTGGTCCGGGCGCGGCAGGAGCTCGGGTACTTCGTACAACCCTCGCGCCGCATCCCGTGTCGAACAGGACGCCGGACAAGGAACGGGCCCTTTCCGGACACCCCCCGCGCCTGCCCGGCCACCTTCATTCTCAGGAGCCGCTCGTGCGCAAGAACCGTTCGGCCGCCCTCACCGCGGCATCGTTCCTCCTGCTGACCGGGGCGGGTATCGCCGCCGCCCCCTCCGCCCTCGCCGGCACGCCTGGGGGAACCCACGCCGACGACCGCAACAGCGACTTCAACGGCGACGGGTACGAGGACGTGCTGGTCGGCGCCCCCGGCGCGACGGTGAGCGGGGCCAAGGGCGCGGGACTCGTCACGGTCCAGTACGGCTCGACCAGAGGCATCGGCACCACGAACGTCGCCCGCTTCAGCCAGTCGACGGCCGGCGTCTCCGGCGCCGCGGAGGCGGGCGACGCCTTCGGCAAGGCCGTCGCCACCGGCGACCTGGACGGCGACGGATACGACGACGCCGTCATCGGCATCCCCGGCGAGGACCTCGACGCGACGGCGGACGCGGGCGGCGTCGCCGTCCTGTGGGGCTCGAAGTCGGGCCTGTCCGGCGCCGCGAGCGACTGGCTGCAGGCCGGGGAGCCCGCCGCGGATGCGCGGTTCGGCTCGGCCCTCGCCGCCGGGCACCTCTCCGGGGTCACGCCGGGCGACGAGCTCGCCGTCCTGGACCGCGACCACATGCAGCTGTTCGCCTACGAGCCCGCGCCGCAGCCCGGCGAGCGGGCGCCGCTGCGCCGCCAGGCCGGCGAGCGGCTCGCCGCGTCCGCCGCGGCGGAGGGTTTCCAGCCCAAGGCGCTGACCACCGGCGACTACGACAACGACGGCTACGCCGACCTCATCGTCTCCGGTCTGACCGGGGGCGACGATCCGGGCCGCGGTCTGTCCGTGCAGTTCGCGGGAGGCGCGGACGGCCTCACGTACAAGAACGACCTGAAGGGCGGCCCCGCCACCGCCTCCGGCGACATCGACAACGACGGCTACGACGACCTGGTGACCGGCGAACCGGCCGCCCCGGACGACAGCGGCGCGACGCTGACCGGCGGCCGGGTGGGCGTGCGCTACGGCACCGAGGACGGCCTGCTGGAGGAGGCCAAGTGGTGGACGCAGGACTCCGCCGGCGTGCCCGGCACCGCCGAGCGCGGTGACGGCTGGGGCGCCGACCTCTCCGTGGCGGACACCAACGGGGACGGCTTCGCCGACGTCGCGATCGGCGCCCCCGGCGAGGACATCGGGACGGTCGCCGACGCGGGCGCGGTGTGGGTCCTGAACGGCTCGGAGAACGGCATGACGGCCACCGGCGCCAAGTCGTGGGACCAGGACGACGCGGACATCCCGGGTGCGGCCGAGAAGGGCGACAAGTGGGGCGGGCAGGTGCGGCTCTCCGACCCGAACCGCGACGGCCGCTTCGGGCTTCTCGCGGCCGCGCCCGGTGAGAACGCCGGCGACGGCGTGGTGTGGGTCCTCTCCGCCGGATCGGGCGGCGTGACCGGCTCCGGCTCGTGGACGTACGGCGCGGGTTCGCTGGGGGCGCCGGCCACCGGGTCCGCCTTCGGCGCGGCGATCGACGAGTGAGGCCGATGCCCTGAGGGGCAGACCTCCGGGACTGGTGGTGAGCGGGCGGCTCCGCAGCAGCGCGGGACGTGCTCACCACCGCGTCCGGAGGCCGCCCACGCACGTGCCCCCTGCCGCATGCGGTCCGTCCGCATGCGGCAGGGGGCGTTCTGCGTCTCGTGCCCATGTCTCCCGGCCACCCATGTTTCCCGCCGAGGCGCCCCCCGCCCGACGGCGCTTCGTGATGCCCTTCATCGCTCAACAAGTTCCGCTGGTCTGGACCAACTACCCTCCAGTAGACCGCAGTTGAGCTGCGGAATCTTCGCCACATCCCCTTATGGCGGGCGCGTGAACGCGGGGTAAATATCGCCCTTTTGGGTCTCAAGGCGCCCAATTCAATTGTTGACACGAGGAGTTGGTCTAGTCCATTTTGGTGCTACGCAAGTTCGACAGGGGGCGGGTGTGAACGCGCTGCCCCGGCGGGCCCTCCGTGGCCCGACCCGGCGTGGAGTCCTGCCGCCGGACGACAGAACCGAACCTTGGAGCACCACATGCCAGCGAGCGACCGCTACCTCCACCGCGCCCCCTGCGACGTCCCCTACTTCAGCGCCGACGGCGACACGTACCTGGCGCAGACCCAGCTGCGCGACCTGCAGAAGACCCGGCCCCTGCGCGTCCTCTCGGAGGAGGACTTCGCCCACTGGCAGACGTACGGCTACGTCGTCGTGAAGGAGGCGATACCCGCCGGCGCGGCGAAGGACCTGCTCGACTTCGCCTGGGAGTTCCAGGGCCTGGACCGCGGCCGCCCGGAGACCTGGTACGAGGAGCGCGAGTTCCGCTCCGACCTCGACCGTGAGCTGCACGTCTACGGCTTCGTCGAGGCCTACCACCACCAGCTGATCTGGGACAGCCGGCAGGCCCAGCGGGTCTACGACGCGTTCGTCGACGTATGGGACTGCGAAGAGCTCTGGGTGACGCTCGACCGGCTCAACCTCAACCCGCCCAACGTCAAGAACCGCTCCCGTTCCCTGATCGCGCCCACGGAACGCGGATTCGACATCAACCTGCACTGGGACGTCGACACCACGCTCGGCGTGCTGCCCCAGCGCGTCCAGGGGATCATCGCCCTGGACGACACCCGCGAGGACCACGGCGGCTTCCAGTGCTGCCCCGAGCTCTTCCGCCGCTTCGACCGGTGGAAGGCGCTCCAGCCCGACGACCGCGACCCCATCCGCCCCGCCATCGACCGGGACGACATGCCCGTCGTACGGCCGGAGCTGCGCGCCGGTGACCTGCTGATCTGGAACGGCCTGCTCGCGCACGGCGTCGCCCCCAACACCTCCGAGAACGGCGTCCGCGCGGTCCAGTACCTCTCGATGATGCCCGCGCTGGAGAGCCACGAGGAGCTGCGCCGCTCCCGCGTCGACTCCTGGCGCGACCTGAGCACGCCCGACTGGAACGCCACCCTGCTCGGCGACGCGCACAAGCCCGAGTCGCTCCGCTACGGCACCGCCGCGCTGAACGACCTCGGCGCCAAGCTGCTCGGCCTCAAGTCCTGGAACGAGGAAGCCGCATGCGCCGCATCTGCCTGACGCTGCCCACCAACCGGGCCTGCCCGGACACCATCGCGGCGATCGGCGAGGAAGCCGCCTACGCCGCCGGGCACTTCGACGTCGAGGCCCACCTGCTGATCCTCGACTCCTCCGACCCCGCCACGTTCGCCGCGCACGCCCGGGCCGTACAGGCGCTGCCCGACGTGCCGCGCGTCGTCGTGCACCACCTGGACGAGGCCGCGCAGCGCGCCTTCCTGCGCCGGGTGATCGCCGCCGCCCAGGTCGCCAAGCCGGAGCTGATGCTGGAGCTGATGCTCCCGGACGGCCTCTCCTACGGCGCCTGCACCAACCGCGCCTTCCTCATCGGCGCGGCCCTCGGCTGCGAGTCCGTCCACCGCAGGGACTCCGACAGCTGCTACCAGAGCGTCGACGGCGAGCCCGTCTTCCCCGTCCACCACGAACTCGCCTCGCTCGGCAGGACCGCGGCCGACGCCGCCCCCGGCGTCACCGAGAACACCCTCGAACCGCGCCACGCGCACAAGCGGGTGGCTATGGTCGGCAGCTCCTTCGTGGGGGAACTCTCCGTCGACATCGGCGAGATCCGCCGGCTCGACCCGGACGTGTACCACGATGTCGTCAGCCTCTGGGCGCCCGACGACTGGTCCGAGAGCCAGAAGCGCGACCTCGTCGAGGACTCCTTCCGGGGCGCGGGCACGGAGCCCTTCGCCGGCGACCACGCGACGCTCGGCCTGGTCGACCCGATGCGCGTCGACATGTGCAACATCAGCTTCCACGGCGTGCAGGAGAGCGTGCCGCTGCCGCCCGCGACCGACACCATCGGCAGCGACTACTTCCTCATCCACCTGGTCCACGACGCCGCGCTCCCCGGCGTCCTGCACAACCGCAACATCGTCAACTACTACACCGCGGAGCGCAGGACCGACGCCGGCTTCCTCGCGTACCAGACGCGCTTCGTGAAGTTCTTCCTGTCGATGCTCTACTTCAACCACATCTACGACCGGATGACCGCGGCCGGCGAAGCTCTGCTGGACGGACAGGGGCAGGTGCGCTCCGGCGTCATCGCCGGGTTCGCCCGCGAGAGCGCCCTGCTCGACCAGGCCGGGAACCACCGCCGACTGGACCGGATCGACACCGCCTACCGCACGCTCGGCGGCCGGTACGCCGACTTCGCCGACCACCTCGCCGCCCGGCGCGAGCGCCTGCTCGACGAGGCGCGCCGCGACATCGAAGACTTCGCCCTGCTCACCGAGGCGTGGCAGCCCCTGGTGCGCGCGAGCAAGGACACGGGACCCACCCTGACGGCGGGACACCCGGCGTGAGCGCGACGACGATCGACGAGAGAGAACAGCGCCGTCGCACCCCGGCGCCCTGGCAGGACGGCGCCCGCCTCCTGGACGCGCTGGCCGCGGCCCCCGAGGACCGGATCATCTTCGACCTCCCCGGCATCGAGGAGGCCTACGCGGCACTGCTCCGCGAACTCCCGGGCGTGGCCGTCCGGTTCGCCATGAAGGCCTGCCCCGTCGACGAGATCCTCACCCTGCTGGCCCGACGCGGCTGCGGCGTCGACGCGGCCGGACCCACCGAGGTGGAACAGGCGCTGCGGGCCGGCGTGCCGATCGAGCGGATGCACTACGGCAACACCGTCAAGTCCGACCGGAACATCGCCGACGCGTTCCGGATCGGCATCAGGGACTTCGCCACCGACAGCCTGGAGGACGTGCGCGCCATCGCCGCGCACGCCCCGGGCAGCCGGGTGTTCTGCCGGCTCGCGACCACCGGCGAGGGCGCGCTCTGGGGGCTCAGCAACAAGTACGGCTGCTCGCCCGAGGACGCCGTCGCGATCCTGGAGACCGCCCGCGAGCTGGGCCTGACACCCGCCGGTCTCTCCGTGCACGTCGGCTCCCAGCAGATGACCGCCGACGCCTGGCAGGGCGCCGTGGACCGCATCGCCGACGTGCTGACCGAGCTCGCGGCGCGCGGGATCTCCCTGGACCACGTCAACCTCGGCGGCGGCCTGCCCGCCCGCGGCTACCACGACAAGCACGGCAGGCCCCTCGATCCGCCGATGGACAAGATCTTCACCGTGATCCGCGAGGGCATGGCCCGCCTCGGCGGCATCCCCGGGCACCGGCTCGGCTTCGTCGTGGAACCGGGACGTCACCTCGTCGCTGACCACGGCGCGATCCGCGCCCACGTCTCCCGGCTCTCCGCACGCGGCCGCCCCGACGGCGAACGCCGGCACTGGCTCTACCTCAGCTGCGGCAAGTTCAATGGCCTCTACGAAATGGACCAGTTGCAGTACCGCCTGGTCTTCCCCACCCACGCCGGCGCCCCGTCCGTGCCCGCCGTCGTCGCCGGACCCACCTGCGACAGCGACGACGCGTACTCCCACGAGGGCGGCCTGGTCCGGGTGCCCGCCGGGCTCGCCTCCGGCGATCCGGTCTGGGTGCTCTCCTGCGGGGCCTACGCGACCAGTTACATGACACAGGGCTTCAACGGCTTCGGGCCCCTGCCGTACGTCTGCGTCGACGACCGGGGCGAGGACGCATGACCGAGGAGATACGGGTGCGCCCCATCGCCGTGGGGGACTGGGACGCCATCACGGCCCTGGAGTCCCGCGCCTACGGCCCGCTCGGCCTGTCGGAGGGGCGGACCGCGCTGGAGTCCCGCGCACAAGCCTCCCCGGATACGTGCTTCGCGCTGGACGTGGGGCGGCAGTTGGCCGGCTATCTGCTGGCCCTGCCGTATCCGGAGAGCGAGTACCCCGAGCTGCGCGGCACCGAACGGGGGCCGGTCCGCCCCACCGGCAACCTGCACCTGCACGACATCGTCGTCGCGGAACACCTGCGCCACCGCGGCCTCGCGCGGCACCTGCTGCGCCGCCTCACGGCGACGGCCCGCTCGCTCGGGTACGACCGGATCTCCCTGATCGCGGTCGGCGGCAGCGAGACGTTCTGGGCGGGCCGCGGCTTCGTCGCCCGGGCCGGGGGTCCGCCGCCGGCCGGGTACGGCCCGACGGCGGTCTACATGGCGCGGGCGATCCCCGCGGAGCTGCGGGCCCAAGGCGGGACAGAACCATCGACGGACACCGAGAAGTGGACTGATACGAGTGCTCAGGTTGCGTGATCCCTTCCACCGGAGCCAGTTGGCGATCGCGGCGCTGTTCTGCTCGCTCGGCTTCCAGTACGCCACCTGGGCGTCGCGGATCCCGGCCATCAAGGCGGACCTCGACCTGAGCGACGCGGAGGTCGGCGTGCTCCTGATGGCCGCGGGCATCGGCGCGGCCGTGTCGTTCCCGGTGGTCGCGGTGCTGATGCGGCGCCTCGGCTCGCAGCGCCTCGCGCTCCTGTCGGCGCTCTGCCTCGCCCTGCTGCTCCTGGCCCTGGCCGGGGCGCCCAACTACCCGGTCGCGCTGCTCGTCATGTGCGTCGACGGCGTCCTCGTCGGCTGTCTGAACGTCGCCATGAACGCCCAGGGCGCCGAGCTGGAGAGCCGGTACGAACGCAACGCCATGGCCCGCCTGCACGCCACGTTCAGCGGTGGTTCCCTGCTCGCCGCACTGCTTGCCTCCGGAATGAACGCGGTGACGTCGGCGGTCGCCGTGCACTTCGGCGCGGCTGCGGCGTTCCTGCTCCTGCTCGTCGCGTACGCGCGGACGGGGCTGCTCGCCGAGAAGGCGGACCCCGCGGACGAGACGGGCAAGGCGGGAGAGGAGCAGCAGGCGGCCGGGCCGGCGAAGAGCAAGTGGACCGTGCCGTCCGCCATGACGCTGTGGATGTGCGTCGCGATGGCCTTCGGCACGGTGACCGAGGGCGCCATGAACGACTGGTCCGCTCTCTATCTCAAGGACGTCGCCGACGCCTCCGCCGAGCTCGCGCCCCTCGGCATCGCCGTGGTCTCGGGGATGATGGTCGTCGCCCGCCTCTTCGCCGACGGCTGGCGCAGCCGCTGGGGCGACGGCCGGATCGTGCTGTCCGGGAGCGTGCTGGCGGGGGCGGGCCTGGCGCTCGCCCTGCTCAGCGGGGGTCTGGTGCCGGCGCTGCTCGGCTTCGCCTGTGTCGGCCTCGGCATCGCGGCCGTCACCCCGTGCGTCTATGTGGCCGCGGCCGGACAGGGCTCGGACTCCCTCACCCTGGTCGCCGCCATGGGCACCACGGGTCTGCTGGCCGGACCGCCGCTCATCGGCTTCATCGCCCACGCGAGCAGCCTCGTGTGGGGGCTCGCCGCTGTCGCCGCGTCGGCGCTCGTCGTCTCGGCGTGCAGCACGCGGATCCGGTGGCCCGTGACGACGAGCGGCTGAGCGTGCGCGCGGACTCCCGCGCCCCGTCCCATCCGGTGGCCGGTACCGTCCCACCCGCCCCACCTGCGCTGCTGCAACTCGTACTTACTCGAGGGTAGGCGCACCCGACCCCCTTGTTATACATTCCGTCTAACAAGGGGGTCGCGGCCTGCCGTGCGACGCGGCGCCGTGCCCGCTGCCTGGACGTCTGAAGCCAAGGGAGCCGCGACATGGCAAGCAGCACTGTTCGGCCGAGCACACAGGGCAGTTCACCGGAAGGCGACGTCGCCCGGCGGCTGTTGGACTCGGCCGCCGTGCTGGCGTACGACCCGGCCACCGAGGTCGACTGGGAGACACCGCTGGACCGGGAGTACCACGGCGCGAGCCCCGAGTGGTGCACGCTCTACGGCACCGCCTACTGGCAGGAGCTGACCGAGGCGCAGCGCAAGGAGCTGACCCGGCAGGAGGCCGCGTCGGTGGCCAGCACGGGCATCTGGTTCGAGATGATCCTGCAGCAGATGGTGCTGCGCGACGTCTACGCCAAGGACCCGACCAGCGCCGAGGTGCAGTGGGCCCTCACGGAGATCGCCGAGGAGTGCCGCCACTCCATCATGTTCGCCCGGGGCGCCGAGAAGCTCGGCGCACCCGCCTACCGGCCGCGCCGGTGGGCCGTCGAACTGGGCAGGGCGTTCAAGTCGGTGGCCTTCGGCGAGGCCGCGTACGCCGCGATCCTGGTGGCCGAAGAGGTCCTCGACGTGATGCAGCGCGACTGGATGCGGGACGAGCGGGTCGTGCCGTTCGTGCGCACCATCAACAACATCCATGTCGTCGAGGAGTCCCGGCACATGAAGTTCGCCCGCGACCAGACGCGCAAGCAGCTCGCGGGCGCCGGGCGGGCGCGGCGCCAGATCAACGCCCTCGTCATCGCCATCGCCTCGTACGTCATCGTCACCAGCATGGTGAACCGCAAGGTGTACGCGAACGCCGGCCTCGACGAGGAGCGCGCGCTGGCCGAGGCGAAGGCCAACGAGCACCACAAGTCCATGATGCGGTCCAGCTGTTCGGGGCTCATGGAGTTCCTCGCCTCGTGCGGACTGCTCACCAAGCCGGCCCTGGCGTTCTACAAGCGCGCCCACCTCATCTGAGCCGATCCGAGCGAGCTGAGCCGACGAACATGACCTACGCCATCACGCAGACCTGTTGCAGCGACGCCACGTGCGTCGCCGTGTGCCCGGTCAACTGCATCCACCCCACGCCGCAGGAGCGGGCGTTCGGCAGCACCGAGATGCTGCACATCGACCCGAAGACGTGCATCGCCTGCGGCGCCTGCGCGGACGCCTGCCCCGTCGACGCGATCTTCCCGGTGGACAGCCTGCCGGCCGGGCAGAAGGAGTACGCCGCCCTCAACGCGGCCTACTACGAGGGTGATCCGGCTGCGGCGGACGCCGCCCGCGCGTCCGAGCCACAGGCCGGATCCGCCCGGCAGGGGCCGAACTTCCACGCCTGGGGCGAGCCGTCCTTCCCCCGCGTCCTGCCCGCGGACTTCGCCCCGCTGAAGGTCGCCGTCGTCGGCACGGGACCCGCCGGGATGTACGCCGTGCAGGACCTGCTGCTGCACACCAGCGCCGAGGTGACGCTGATCGACCGGCTGCCGGTGGCGGGCGGCCTGGTCCGCTACGGCGTGGCGCCCGACCACCCGGCGACCAAGAAGGTCGGTGACACGTTCGCGCGCTTCCACGGACATCCGAGGGTGCGGATGCACCTCGGCCTCGACGTGGGCACCGACGTCACCCCGGAGGAGATCGCCGCCCACCACGACGCGGTGATCTACGCGGTCGGCGCATCGGCCGCCCGGCGCCTGGCGATACCGGGGGAGGAGCTGCCCGGCAGCACCTCCGCGAGCGCGTTCGTCGCCTGGTACAACGCCCACCCGGACGCGGCGGCGGACGGCGTCGACCTGTCGGCCGAGCGCGCCGTCGTCGTCGGCAACGGCAACGTTGCCCTCGACGTGGCCAGGATCCTGCTCGCCGACACCAGCGCCCTCGCCCGCACCGACATCGCCGACCACGCGCTGCGGGCCCTGCGCGACAGCGCGGTGCGCGAGGTGGTCCTGCTCGCCCGGCGCGGCCCCGAGGACGCCGCGTACACCCGCTCCGAGCTGCTGGCCCTGAAGCATCTGCCGGGTGTGGAGCTCATGGTGGACGACCACGACCCGCGCGTCGCACGAGCCATCGACGCCGCGGGCGCCGACGACAAGGCGGCGGTCCTGCGCGGCGTCCCGCGCTCCCGGCCGGAGTGGGAGCAGCCGCCGGCGCCCGGCCGCAGGATCGTGCTGCGCTTCTTCTGCGAACCCGCCGAACTCCTCGGCACGGAACGGGTGGAGGCGGTCCGGGTGACCGCGGGCACGGGGCAGCGGACGGTGGCGGCGGGCCTCGTGCTGCGTGCGATCGGCTACCGCGGGGTGCCCGTCGCCGGGCTGCCCTTCGACGAGGCGCACGGCACCGTGCCCCACGAGGGCGGCCGTGTCAGCGGGCAGCCGGGCACCTATGTCGTGGGCTGGATCAAGCGCGGCCCCACCGGTGGCATCGGCGCCAACCGCACCTGCGCCGCGGAGACGGTCTCCACCCTGCTCGCCGACGCGGTCGCGGGTGCGCTCCCGGCGCCGCGGTACGCCCCGAAGGCGTTCCACCGGCTGGCCCGCCGCCGCAACCGTCAAGTGGTCGACGCGCGCGGCCTGGCCGCCATCGAACGGGCCGAGGCCGCACGAGGACAGGGAACGGGACGCCCGCGGGTCAAACTGGCCACGGTGGACGAGCTGGTCGCGACGGCGAGGGCGGGCCGCGGCGGCCTGCTGCGCTGACGGCCGCCCTGCGCCCCTGCGGGATCCGCTCGGACGGGGCACGCCCCCGCCGCTGTTCGTACGGCCGGCGTATGCCGGGCAGGGGGCACCGCGGGCGCATGGCCGTGCAGGTCCGGCCGCGCCGGCTCACCCCGTGCGGCGCGGCCGACCCGCCTCAACTACGGCCTCGGTGCGCGGGAGTTCACCAAGGCAGTGGGAGCATGGAAGGCGTTCCTTTCCATCTCTACCCCGAGTACACCGCGCACACCGATCGGAGTGCGGAGCACCCCACGCGCACCGCCCCGCACCCCGCCCCGGGCAACAGCCGGACCCGGTGGGAACAGCGGAAGGCCCGGCCTCCCTGAGGAGACCGGGCCTTCCTTCGCGAGCGCTGGGCAGGCCTTGCACCTGCATCTCCCCACAGGAAGTGGGGCGCCTTTCCTTGGACCACCAACGCCGGGCCCGGCGCCGTCGTTCCGGCGGCGAGCACAAGATCGACTTTAACCCATGACCCGCGCCGGGGCCAACTCGGCGGAGTGCGCCCGTCCGGGGCGCCGGCCGACCTACGATCGCCTGCATGCTGCTGCGCCGGAAGATGCGGACGTTCCTGGCCCTCGTCGTGGTGCTCGCCGCCGCGCTGCTCTGGACCCCGGGGGGTGGCGCGTGGGCGGCGCAGGCCGACGACGACGGGCCCGCCACAGGCCGCCAACTCCTCTTCTTCAACCATGCGTACGGCGTCCTCGACCGCGAGACCGCCGACGCCATCGAGCACTCCGCCTATCTGCGGGACTTCGCCAACTTCCAGGTCCGCACCACGACCGGTTCCGACGGCCAGACCTGGACCGGCCGCTACCTGATGGGCCGCGAGACCTACGTCGAGCTGTTCGGCGTCGGTGATCTGGCGGGCAGGGACAACGAGTTCGGCGCCGGCGGCATGGGTCTCTCGGTCGAGCGCGCGGGCGATCTCGCCACGGTGCGCGAGCGGCTCGTCGGCCTCGGCGTCACCCCGGCCGACTTCACGCAGACCCGTGACTTCGGTGACGGCGTCCCGGTGCCGTGGTTCGACGGCTTCTTCGCCATCGCCGCCGACGCGTACGACTCCTTCGGCGCCTGGACGATGGAGTACCGGCCGGAGTACTTCGCCGACCCGCGCTCCAAGACGGAGCCGGCCGCCCACCCCGGTGACGTCGGACGAGAGCGGTACCTCAACGACGACTACCGCGACCACCGGATGCGCGACGTGACGTCCATCCGGCTCGCCACCACCGCTCGTGACGTCGCGAGCACCGTGCCGGTGCTCCGGGCGGGCGGATTCACGGTCCGCACCCAGCCGGACGGCAGCGCCGTCGCCCTGCGCGGCGGCACCACGATCCGCCTCGACGCGACGTCCCGCGCGGACGCGGGCCTGCGCGAGATCACCTTCGCGCTCAACAAGAGCGTGAAGCAGCGGCACATGGAGCGGATCGGCCGGTCGACGCTCACGGTCGGCCCGGGCGCCCGCGCCGTGTGGAGGTTCGCCGGGGCGCAGTAGGGCGGCAGGCACGGGGAGCAGAGGTCCGTAGGCTCCAACAGCTCTCGAGTACGCGGTGGTTGTCCGGGGCCAACCCCGGGCAACCGCCGGGCGTCGAACGGCCGTACGGCAATGAATCCCTGGTGAACAGCGGGCGCGGGAGTGCAACGGCGGCTCGCGCAGGCGGTCTGGAACGGGTGAGGGGGCACACCGCCACCGACGGCACCCGAGGTGCCGGCCGCACCACCGGACCACCAGGAGAACCCCGCATGTTCGCTCGACCCTTACGCAATGACCGCCTTCGCCCGCTCGGTGTCGCCGCCGTACTGGGCTGCTCCGCGGTGCTCGCCGGTCTCACCGGCGCCCCGTCGGCGACGGCCGCCGCCCCGGCCGCCACCGTGGAGCCGGTATCCGGTTCCCGGCTGGAGTACCGGGCCGCCCCCGGCCAGGTCAACCAGCTGACGGTCAAGACCCGTTACCGCTCCGTCGGGGAGAACGAGGGCGTGTACGACGTCACCCTCGACGACCGCGTCGCCATCACCACCCCCGAGGGCTCCGGGTGCGGCCACCCGGACGCGGCCGACCCCACCCGCGTCCTGTGCACCATCGCCGACCCCGGTGACCGGGCCTCCGACCTGATCACGCTCGGCGCGTACGTCGGGGACAAGGACGACAGCGTCACCGTGGCCGCGGGGAACAGCGCCTACCTGCAGTTCCACGGCGAAGCCGGCGACGACACCCTCAAGGGCGACCTCAGCACCACCCTGTACGGGGAGGACGGCGCCGACCACCTCGACACGAGCGGCGGCGTGTACAGCGAGGGCTCCTTCGGGGGGCCGGGCAACGACACGCTCACCCACTGCGTCTCCGACTGCGACGGCGGCCCCGGCAACGACACCCTGCGCGCCACGTCCGACGCCGTCGACCACACCCTGACCGGCGGCGACGGCGACGACACCGTGTACGGCGGCGCCCACGGGGAGAAGATCCTCGGCGGCCGCGGCAACGACAAGCTGTACGGCGCCGCGGGCGACGACGTCATCTACGGCAACAGCGGCGACGACCTGCTGCACGGCGGCCCGGGCAACGACACCCTCTCCGGCGGGCCGGGCCGCAACAAGGTGTACCAGGACTAGGGCCTTCCGCAACGAAGGGCCACAAGGCGGCGGGGCGGCCCGGACCGCCCCGCCGCCGGACGTCAGTCGCGCCCGTCGAGCAGGGCGGCCATCCACTCCTCGATGCCGTCGACGGTGCGCGGCAGGGCGCCCGACATCAGCCGGGCGCCCTGCGACGTCACGACGAGGTCGTCCTCGATACGGACGCCGATGCCGCGCAACTCGGCGGGCAGCGTCTCGTCGTCCGGCTGGAGATAGAGGCCGGGCTCCACGGTGAGGACCTGTCCCTCCGCCAGGACGCCGTCCAGGTACGTCTCGGCCCGCGCCTTCGCGCAGTCGTGGACGTCGAGCCCGAGCATGTGGCCGCTGCCGCACAGGGTGTAGCGGCGGTGCAGGTCGCCCCGCGCGTCCTTGAGCACCCCCCAGTCCGCGAGCCCCTCCGCGATCACCCGCATCGCGGCCCGGTGGAAGTCCCGGAAGCGGGCGCCGGGCCGCAGCGCCGCGATACCCGCCTCCTGGGCGGCGAGCACCAGCTCGTACACCTGACGCTGGACGGGGGAGAAGCGGCCGGAGAGCGGCAGGGTGCGGGTGATGTCGGCGGTGTAGAGGGTGTCCGTCTCCACTCCCGCGTCCAGGAGCAGGAGTTCGTCGGGGTTCAGCCGGCCGTCGTTGCGTATCCAGTGCAGTACGCAGGCGTGCGCTCCGGAGGCAGCGATGGTCTCGTAGCCGGTGCCGTTGCCCTCGGCGCGGGCGCGCAGGCCGAACGTCCCCTCGATCCAGCGCTCGCCACGCGGGTGCGCGAGCGCCCGCGGCAGGGCCCGCACCACGTCCTCGAAGCCGGCGGCGGTGTGGTCGACGGCGAGCTGCAGCTGGTCCACCTCCCAGGCGTCCTTGACCAACCGCAACTCGGACAGCGCCGAGGCCAGTTCGGGGTCGGACGCGGCGTTGCGGCCCGTCGGCGAGCCCAGGTCCGCCAGGTGGGCGCAGCGGATGCCGGTGAGCCGCTCCGCCTCGGCGAGGTCGGGACGGCGGCCGACCCAGAACTCGCCGTGCCGCCGGTCCCGGTAGAACTCCTCGTCGCCCGCGCCGCGCGGGGAGCGCGGCCGCAGATGGAGCACGGCCTCGTGCCCGTGCGGCCCCGACGGTTCGAGGACCAGCACTCCGCCCGCCTGGTCCTCGCCGGTCAGCCCGGTCAGCCACGCGTACCCGCTGTGCGGGCGGAAGCGGTGGTCGCAGTCGTTGGACCGGACCGTGAGATCCCCCGCCGGGATGATCAGCCGCTCGCCGGGGAAGCGGGCGGAGAGCCGGGCCCGGCGCACCGAGGTGAGGGCGTACGCGGCGACCCGGGCGGAGTCCGGCAGCGGGGACGGCGCCCATGAGACGGCCATGAAGCGGGACAACTCCGGGGAGGCGGCCGGGTCATGACTGCCGGTGTGGAGCGTCGGGGCGGCGGGACGGGTGCCTGATGCGGTCACGAGAACTCCCTGGGGAAGAACGCGAACGGAGGCCCGAAGGCCGGTCAGTAAAATGTCACATTACTATGGCGCGGCTTCCGTGGCAGGCGACGGTCGGCGTCAATTGCCCTGACCCGCGCAGAAGTTGAGACTGCCCTGGGCCGCCCCCGCCGGGCCCGCGACCTCAGACGGTGCTGAGGGGATGGGCCGCCGTGGCCGAGCGCGGGGGCCAGGCGCGCGGGGCCAGGATGCCGAGGACGTAGGCGCGCGCCACGAGCGCGGGCCGAGTCGCGGCGCCCAGGAGCTGCCGCAGCCGGCTGAGGTGGTAGTCGACCGTCTGCCGGGACAGCCGCAGCGACGTGGCGATGTCGCTGTTGGTACTGCCCTCCGCGAGGAGGGAGAGGATGCGGATCTGCGCGGCCGTGAGCGACGGATGGGCGTCGTGGGCGAGGCTCTGGTGGGTGACGACAGCCCAGACGTGCCGCGCCCGCGCGGCGGAGTGGCCGACCGTCGTCAGATGGAGCTGGGCGCGGCGCAGGCGTCCCTCGGCATCGACGAGCACGGTCGAGGTCTCCACGCGCCTGGTGCGGCGGGCTATCAGCCCGTGCCATCTGCGGTGCAGCCGGCCGAGCTCCGGGTCGGGGGCGAGCAGGGTGTGGGCGCGGCGGCCCACCAGGTCGGGCAGGCTGAGCCGGAACAGTTCGGCGGCCGCCGTACTCGCCTCGACCACCCGCCCGTTGGCGGAGAGCAACGCGCACGGCAGACCGCTGTGGTCGCGCAACGCCTGGAGGTGCTCCTCGGCCTCCTGGCGCTGGACCAGGGTGCGCAGGTGGTCCGTGATGTCCACGTAGATCCCGGCGACGCAGGTCTGCGCCATCTCCCGTACGGGGAAGCGGTGCCCGACCGCCTGGCCCGCGCTGCCGTCCGGGCGCCGGTAGCCGAGGGTGTGCCGCACCGGTGTGCCCAGGGTGAGGATCTCCTGGTCCAGCGCGCGGAAGCGGGCCGCCTCGGCGGGGGCGTCGAAGTCCTCGATGCGCTTGCCGGCGAGCTCCGCGGGGGTGGTGCCGTAGAGGTGCGCGTAGGCGTGGTTGGCCCACAGGTAGCGGCCCTCCCGGTCCCGTATGAAGGCGGCGGCCGGGGCCAGGTCGACGAGGTCGGCGAACGCGGCGTAGCGGCGCGGGACTTCGGGGTGGGCGTCGACCTCCACGGCGAGGCCGCGGGTACGGCTGCGGGCGCCGTCCTCCTCCGGCGGCCAGCTCACGTCGAACGTGCGGCCGTCGAACCGGGCCTGCCAGCGGGCCTCCTGTGGCGGATGACCCGAGGACGCGCGCTCCTCGTGCATCCGGTCCAGGAAACGCTGGGCCGTACCGGTGTCGGCGAAGGCGCCGCCCCCTCTCTCCAGCACCTGCCACGGCTCGTCGACCTCCCACCAGAACACGGGAAGGTGCTCGAGCAGCGCCTTGAGGCTGGAATCGTCCACAGCGGTCTCTCCGTCCGTAATGCGGCTGACTGACGTGCCGTCACCTCGCCGTGCGTGCCCCGCGTCCCCGGCGGTCCAACACGGCGTGCGACTCAGGCATTTGCCTGAACGGCGGGCGCCCCCGGTGGCGCCGAGGGCGCCTGCCGCCTGGTCCCCTTGAGTGTGCGGGTGAACACGCCCCGCTACATACCCCCGGTGATCCCCCACGCTCTACGCGCGTCACCGGCCCCGCAGGACAACACGCACCAACCGGATGAATGGAGACGAACTTCAGTGAGCAAGGTGCTGTTAGTGCATGCCAAGGGTGGTCCGCCGCTCGGTCACGTCCTGTCCCGGACGGCCGCGAGGGCGGAAGTGCACCTGCTGGCGCTCAGCGCTCTGCCTCCTTCCGTGGCAGGCGCCGCACGGAGACTGTGCGCCTCGGTGGTGACGCCCACCGAAGCGCAGCGCTCCGACCTCGTGTCCCTGATCGTCGCGCAGGCCGGGGCCGTGGGGGCGGACGCGGTGCTCACCTTCTCCGAGTACGCGGTCGTGGCCGTCGCCGAAGCGTGCGAGAAGCTCGGCCTCGCCGGGGCGGGCGCCGCCGCCGCGCTCGCCAGGGACAAGCGGCTGATGCGCCGCACCTGGCACGAACACGGCCTGCCGCAGCCCGAGTTCCGCCCCGTCGCCACCGAGGACGACCTGCGCGAGGCGGCCGGGCACCTGCCCTTCCCGCTGCTCCTGAAGGCGGCCTGGAGCGCGGGATCCACCGCGCACCAGATCATCCGCTCCCCGCACGAGGTGTCCGCCGCCTGGCGCCGCTCGCGGGAAGTGATGGACGAGTCCGCCCAGTTGGGGTACGCCGAGCTGCACGTCGCTCAGGCGAACGCGGACTTCGTGGTCGAGCAGATCGTGACCGGCACCGCGGGGGACTGGTTCGACGAGCCGGGCTGGGGCGACTACGTCAGCGTCGAGGGCGTCGTGGCCGACGGTGTCTTCCACCCGGTCTGCCTCAGCGGCCGGATGCCCACCGTCGAGCCGTTCACCGAACGCGCGGGCATCACCCCCGCCCTGCTGGCGTCCCAGGACGCCCAGGACCGGATCGTCGCCCTGGCGCGGCAGTCCGTCGACGCCCTCGGCCTGCGCGACTGCGGGACCCACACCGAGATCAAGCTCGGGGCGGACGGCGAGATGTGGCTGATCGAGACGGCCGCCCGGTTCGGCGGCGCGATGACGGTGCCGCAGATCGAGGAGGTCTTCGGGCTCGACCTGATCGGCATGCTCGTCGACCACCTCCTCGGCCGTCCGGTGGCGTGGCCCGCGCAGGCGCTCACCCCCGGGCAGGCGCGCGGCGCGGCGGGCTCGCTCGTCGTCCTCGCCGTCGACGGCAAGGGCGAGGCATGGCGGGACCGCAGGGTCTGGGACGCCGCGGTCGCGGCCGGCGTGCCGCTCAGCCGGGGCAGCGAGCTGTCGGTGGTCGCGGAGAGCTCGCTGCCCGACGGCGGCGTCGTGCCCGTCTACGACCCCGCCGCCGGCGCCAACACCATGGCCGCCCTGTGCCTGCTCTCCGCCGCCGACCCGCGGACCGTGCTCCGCGACTTCGCGACCCTGATCGACGTCCTGCCCCACGTCCTGCCCGCCGTACGTCCCGAGGAGGCTTCCCGATGACCGCCCAACTGTTCGCAGGCGCCGCCGAACCTGCCACGGACCGCACGGTCGTCGGCGAGAACCTCTCCCTGCCGCTCTTCCGCACCCTCTCCGGGGTCCTGGCCGGGCACCCGTACCTCAAGGTCGTGGTCGACCGCGCCGAGAACATCTGGCACCTGCTCGACACGGCCGCGCACCCCTTCCACGTCAACTACATCGCCACCCACGTCCTCGGCATGGACCTCGCCCGCCTGGACGCGGACCTCGACGCGTTCAACGCCTCCGTGTACATGGACCCCGGGCGGCGCTTCCTGCTCGGCGTGCTCTCGCTGCACACCGAACAGGACGCGGAAGGACGCGAGCGCACCTTCCTCGTCCTGGAGACGACCGAGGCCGACACCATGCACGGCGAACTCCTCGCGTTCTTCTACGACTTCGTACGGGAGCGGGTCGACGGCAGGCTGCCCCTCCTGCTCAAGCCCGCCAACCACGGCCAGGAGGAGGAGCTGGCGGCCATCAGCGAACTGCGCGTGCCGCGCATCCTGAGCCACGAACTCTTCGGCTCCCGCACCCGTACGCCGCTCAACCCCGGCGAGGCCACCGGCCGGCTGCGCTTCTTCCGCACGGACGAGGAGTACGCCCGTGCGGAGGCGGGCCTCGGCTGGGCCGACATCGTGGCGATGCCGTGCCTGCCGGACGACGTGCCCCGGGTGGCCGGATTCCTCAACACCGCGCCGATCACCCCGCTGTCGCACACCAACGTCCTCGCCTCCGGCTGGGGCATCCCCAACGCCATCGTGTGCGACCTGGAGCAGCTCGTCGAGCGGGACGGCCTCGACGGCGCCTGGGTCCGCTACCGGGTGCGCGAGGACGAGATATCCCTGGACCGTCTCGACGACGAACCGGAGCTGCGGGTGCCGGCCTGGCACCAGCAGCGCATCCGGCTGGAACCTCCGCTGCTCGAGGACGTGCCGGTCCTGTCCCTGCACCGGCTGCGCAGCGCCGACCGGGACCGCTACGGCACCAAGGCCGCCAACCTCGGCGAGCTGCACCACGTCCTCGACAGCCGCACCGCCGACCTGATCGCCTTCTACGGCCGGCCCCGGCCGCCGCGCGAGGACCTCTACGGCCACCTCGCGGCGCGCTTCGGCCTGCCGGCGCCCTCGGCCGGCGAACTGCGTTCCACGGCAGCGGACTTCGTGGCCGCGACGGTCGGCGCGCCGGAGGGCGTGGCGTTGCCCTTCGCGCTCCAGCAGCACTTCCTCGCCTCCTCGCCCGCCCTCCAACAGGGCATCGGCAAGCTGAAGATGGCCCTCGAACTGGACGCCACCGACGTCCTGGACTCGCTCTGCCTGCAATTGCAGCAGCTGATCCGGCAGACCCCCGTGCCCGAGACCGTCGTACGGCAGATCTGCCAGGCCTTTCCCGAGTCCGTGGCCTCGCGCGGACGCCTGGTGGTGCGCTCCTCGTCCAACGCCGAGGACCTGCCGGGCTTCTCCGCCGCGGGCGTCTACGACTCCGTGACCACCGTCCACGGCACCGGTGAACTCCTGGACGCCGTACGGCAGGTGTGGGCCTCGATGGTGTCGCCCCGGAGCGTGCGCCTGCGCCACCAGGTCGGCATCTCCCTGGACGACACCTACATGGGCGTGATCATCCAGGAGTACGTGCCCGCCTCCCTCGGCGGCGTCCTGGTGACCTGCAACCCGACGCGCCGCGAGGACTTCCGCAACGTCTACCTCAACTGCTCCCCGGGCTCGCCCGAGCAGGTGGTCGACGGCTCGGTGCTCCCGCAGCAGTATCTCTACAACACCGTGGAGGGCGGCGGCAGGACCGTCGCCCTCGGCTCCTGGGGCGAGGCGCTCTCCGCAGGCACCCGCGCCCGGCTCGCGGACCTGTCCCTGACCGGACGGCTCCTGCAGTCGCACTTCAGCGGGTCGCACTTCGGCGGCGGCGACGTGGACAAGCCGCTCGACATCGAGTGGCTGATGACCGAGCGGGGCGACTTCCGGCTGGTCCAGATCCGCCCGTACGCGCTGTGAGCCCGCGTCTATGGCGGACGGCGACCGACGGGGGAACGGGCCCCGGCAAGGGCCGGGCCGCCGGCCTCACCGACACCGCCCGCCGGATCATCCGGCTCAACTACGGCTTCCAGCTGCTGTTCAACCTGCTGTGGTGGATGCCGGTCTTCTACGCCTACCAGAAGACCGCCGGGCTCTCGGACACGCAGATCTTCGGCATCCAGAGCATCTACTACGTGGCGTTCTGCCTGTTCGAGATCCCGACCGGGCTGATCGCCGACCGGATCGGCCCCCGCAACTGCCTGCGGGCCGGCGCGGTGGTCATGACGGCGGCGAACCTGGCTCCGGTCTTCAGCGCCTCGTACACCGGCTTCCTCGTCCACTTCCTCGCCATCGCCGCGGGGCGCTCCCTCACCTCGGGGGCGGCCAGCGCCTATCTGTACGACGGGTTGCGGGCGGAGCGGGCCGACGAGCACTATCTGCGGGCCGAGGGCACCGCCCGGGCCCTGGGGCTCGCGGCCAAGGTGGTGTGCTGGCCGCTGGTGGGGCCGTTGATGGCGGTCGCCCACGCGGCGCCGTACGTGCTGAGCGCCGCCAGCGCGGCGGGTTCCCTCGTGTGCGCGGTCGCGCTGCCCCGGCTCGCCGGGGAGGCCGGCGCGGGCCGGGCGGCCGACCGGTCCGGTGGCGGGCGCAGGGGCGGCGCGTTCCTGCGGGACGCGGGCTCCGCGCTGCGCTGCGTCGCCGCCTCGCCGTGGCTGGCCCTGGTGATGGTGCAGGGCGTCGCGGTCTTCACGCTGTCGCGGATCTGCCAGGTCAACCTCTTCCAGCCGATCCTGCTCGACCACGGCATCGCGGAGGCCTCGCACGGCGGGGTGCTGGCCGCGATGACGGTGGCGGAGGCGGTCGCCTCGGCACGGCCCCAGTGGCTGAGCCGGCGCCTGACGCCGGTCGCCTGGGTCTCGGTCCTCAGCCTCGCGCTCGCCGGCACCCTCGCGGCGATGACGCTCGGCGGCCCCTGGGTCGTGGTGGGGCTGCTCTGCCTCTTCGCCGCGGCGACCGGCTTCGCGTACCCGGTGCAGCGCAAGCTCGTGAACGACGCGGTGCCGCCGGACGCCCCGCGCGCCACCCTGCTCTCGGTGGAGAGCATCGTGGACCGCGCGGTGTGCGCCCTGGCCGCGGTCGCCGTGGGTGCCTATCTCTCCGCCGGGCAGCTGGACGCCCTGCTGTGGCACAGCGCGCTGGCCACGGCGGTGCTCCTCGGCGCCTTCCAACTGCTCCTGCGCAGCGGGGCCGTGCGGCGGGACCAGAAGGGGGCGGCCCCCGAGGCGCGACCGGCACCCGATCCGGCCGGCCGCACCACCTGAGGCAGGTCGCGCCGCTCTTCTGACTCCGGTCAGCCGGAGCGGCGGCCGAGGAGTTCGATGAGCCCCACCGGCAGATACGCGGGCCGGTGGGGCCGCGCCACCTGGTACGGCACATAACCGAGCGAGCCGGCGACCTCGACCTCCTCGGCCGTCTCCGCCTGGTAGACGACGCGGCAGCGACCCGCGTCCGCCTTCGCGCGCTGCCAGAGGACGGGCGCCGGCTTGCGCTCCGCCTCGGTGCGCGGCGTGCGGATCCGGTCGCCGAAGTCCTCCCAGGCGAAGGGCGCGGACCCCTGCCAGGTGGCGTCGACCTCCTGCCTGAGCCGGGCGGCGCGCTCCGAGTCGGTCTTCCCCCAGGACGACGGCACGTTGGTGATCAGGCCGATCCGGATGTGGTGGGAGCGCAGGGTGCGCAGATAGGCGGCGGCGCCGGGCCGGTAGCCGGTGCTGCCGTCGTCGGCGGTGTGCACCAGCGTCTCGCCCAGGTCGAAGTAGACGACGGGGCAGCCGCGCGCGGAGTCACCGTGTGCGGGAGCGGCGGCGGCCGGAGCCGTACCGCACAGCACGGTCGACGCCAGGGCCGCGCCGAACGCGAGGCCCGTGCGGACCGGGGCCCTGGAAGCGGATCTCTTCATGGCGTCGCCGCCCTCTCGTCGGTGCGCCCCCCAGGGCGCACGAATGTCCGGTGCATGACATGCAGGCGCCGCAAGATATCCCATGCGGGGCCCTCGTGTCCGGCGGTTCTCCCGACAGCTCACGACCAGCGGAACCCCGCGGACGCCGCTCCGATAGCATGCTCAAACTCGCGGCCGATCGCCCCGATCGACCGTTCTTCACCGGAAGTACGCCCTCCGGCACAATGCGTAATTCACGTAGCTGACATCTCACACATCGGCCAAAAATTGAAATCCATAGCATCGCGGGTGTCGTCCCGAATAGACAACAGAAAGACGCTGTTCGCCGCGTGGCGACAGCCACGGGCGATTCTGTGGACCGTGGCGGCCGTCGTGGCCCTCGGGTTCCTCGTCGCGCTGGAGATCGCCGTCCGCCACTACGGCGTGGCCGGACCGCTCACCAACCAGGCGCGCGAGGTCATCTTCGCGCCGAAGTCGGGGCCGCTGCTGTACGCCAGCATGGCCCTGATGATGGTGGTGCTCACCTGGCGCGAGCGGTTCATCGCGGTCGGTGTCGCCGTCGGCATCGATGTCGTCTTCTTTGTGGTGCGGTGGATCGTCGGGGCCGACATGATGTTCGGCAACGGCGCGTTGTGGGTGCTCCTCGGCTACGGGGTCATCGCGCTCACGCGCCGCACCGGCGCCGAGCGCGTGCTGCTGCTGAAGGGCGTCGGCCTCGGTCTGCTGCTGGTGGCCGGCCGCAAGACCGGTGACGCCTGGCTGCTCATCACGTGGAAGACCCGCCCGACGGTGCTCGACCAGTACGTGGCGACCGCCGACCATGCGCTGGGCAACCCGTCGTGGGTGGTGGGCCGCATGGTCGAGGCCACGGGCACGGTCGGCACGCACGTCCTCGAGTGGGTCTACATCCAACTCGCGGTCGCCGCCGTCGCGGTCGCCCTGTACCAGCTGCGCCATGTGGCGGCCGAACGCCGCTTCCCCGGGCACCATCTGGTGCGCACGTTCCTCGTCATCGGGCTGCTCGGCCCCGCGATCTACATGATCTTCCCGGTGGTCGGCCCGGTCTTCGCGTACGGACCCGGCGCCTCCGGAACCGGTGGGGTGCAGTGGGCGGTGGCCGACCTGTGGCCCCACACGCCGCCCTCGCTCACGGCGCCGAGCCAGATGACGTACGACGACCTGACCCCGCGCAACTGCATGCCCAGTCTGCACACGGCCTGGGCCACCACCATCTTCATCCACTCCCGCAAGGGACCGCGGGCGCTGCGGGCGGCGGGCGCGTTCTGGCTCGTCGCCACGCTCGGCGCGACCCTCGGCTTCGGGTACCACTACGGCGCGGACATCATCGCCGGCGTGGTCTTCGCCGTCACGATCGACGCGGCGCTGCGCTCGCACGACCGCGGCTGGGACCGGTCGGGCGTCTGGCTGGTCGCCTACGGAGCGGCGGTCTTCACCGCGCTCCTGGTGTCCTACCGCTTCGCCCCGATGGAGATGGCGAGGCACCCGTGGCTGTTCGGGCCGCTGCTCGTCCTGGCGATGGTCTCCGTCGTCCACACCTACATGCGGACGACCCGGCTGTGGGAGCCGAAGATCGCTCCCGCCCAGAAGCTGGAGCCGCAGCCCGAGATGGTCTGAGCCGGGCGGGCGGCCCCGGCTGCTGCACGGTGGCGGGCACCAGGGTGACGTCGTGGGCCTCGTAGTGCCGGCCGTGATGGTTCACCGGTTCCCCGGACCAGAAGCACCTGAGCAGTCCCAGCCCTCGTCCAGCCGCTCCGCGAGGACCCGCGGCTCGGCGGTGTCGCCGAAGCTGCGGTACTCGTCCGTGCGGCCGCGGTGAGCAGCATCCAGGGGTCGCCGAACGGCCGCCCCTGGTGCTTGCGGTGCAGGACGTGGTCCCACACGAAGAGCTCGTCCCCGCCGGCCTCTTCGGCGGCCGACGCCAGGGTCGCGACGTCACGGGGTCGGCGAAGTCACCGAAGCCCGGGAGCTGACGGAGAAGCGCGTGTCGGCAACGTGCGCATCCGGCCGCGGCGGGGCAACCCGAGAAAGAACGCCCGCGTCACCTCTCGGAGGCGTCGGCCAGGGAGCCGATCTGCCGCAGGGACATCCCCAGCTCGTCGTGGAGGAAGCGCACGACCGTCCAGTGCGGCAGCGCCGCGTCGTCGTACGGCCCGAACGCCGCCGTGTACAGCGGAATCCACCGCAGTGCCTCCTCCGCAGCCGTCGCGCGCCCCGGCGCCTGCTGGTAGGCGTCGTAGGACACGCTGCGGTGGTGGATGAAGTGGCCGCCGGGCAGCCGCTGTTCGCAGAGTTCGCGGTACTCGCGGGTCTGCAGGATGAGGTAGTGCCAGATCTCGTCGATGTCCTGTTCGACGGGGAGGAAGAGCCCGCCGAGCCGGTCGGGGTGGCGGGAGACCAGATAGAGGTAGCGCAGACATTCGCGGACCTGGTGTGTGACGTACGGGACGTCGGGGGCGTCGGACTTCGCCGCGAAGTGCCGGACGACCTCCTCGTGGAGGGCGGAGCCGAGCAGCTCCTCGGCGGTGGGCGCCGGGGCCGGGGCCGTGGCGTACGGGGCGGGCGTGGACGGGTGGGACGTGGTGGGCATGCGCGGTCCTGTCGTGGTCGTCGCTAGGGCGTGGTCAGCCAGGCGTACTTGCCGGAGCGGCCGATCGGCACATGGGCGCGGTGCTCCACACGGCAGGCCCTGCCGGTCAGCGCCCCCACTGAGGCCGCAAGCCCGGTCTCCTCGGCGGGCGTGAGGGGTTCGCCGTCGAAGGTCGTGCACCACAGCACGCACGCCTCGTCGCCGGTCAGCCGCAGCTGGTGCAGGAAGACCCGCGGCGCGACGGCGGTGACGCGCGCGTCGAGATCGGCCTGGGCGACCGGGCCGCCGGGCGTGCGGAGCAGTTCCTTCTCGCGGCCGCAGAACGAGACGATCCGCGCCGGATCGGCGCTGCCGTCGGCAGTGCGCACACAGTCGCCGGACCGGTAGCGGACCAGCGGCATGTACGGGTTGCGGACGCTGGTGACGATGAGGCTGTGGATGCCGCTGCCCGGCTCGACCGGGATCAACTCCACGCTCATGTCGTGCAGATACGGGTGGTAGCGGCCACCTCCGTCTCCGCTCCCGTCGGCGTCCCCGTAGAAGAGGTAGCCGAGTTCGGTGCTGCCGAAGAGGTCGACGATGGGGCAGTCGAAGTGGGAGCGCAGATACGCGCGGACGTTCAGCGGCGTGTACTCGTAGGCGTGGATGATGCCGGCCGGCCGGGGGAAGCGGTCCCACAGGCCCCAGGCGTCGACCCTGCGGACCAGATGCGCCAGGTGGTAACCGGAGCAGTCCAGGAGATAGCCGCCGCGCGGATGCGCCGCGCTCACCTCCGCGATCTCGTCGAGCATCCGCTCGACCTCGGCGCGGTCCCAGTCGGCCGGATCCAGGACGCGGTTGAGGTACAGCGTCCGTTCGTCGAGCCAGCGCTCGCCCGACGTCCGTCCGGGATTGCGGGCGTTGACGCGGGCGACGTGCTCGGTGGCCAGCACGGTGGTCAACGAGACGCGCCGGGCACCGTCGTGCCAGAGCGCGCCCAGCGCGGGATGCTCGCTCCACAGGCGGTAGTACGAGCGGAGCAGGAAGTACGGCGGACGGATGATCTGCATGCGGGCGTGGTTGGTCCCGGTGGACAGGACGAACTCGGCCTCGCCCGTCTCCAGGGCGCAGGCCAGCTCCGGCGTCATCCAGTTGGCGGGGAAGTCCCGGGCGATCTCCGGCTTCTCCAGGATCGGGAAATCGCCGCGCTCGACGGACGGGCGGTAGAGGGGGATGTCCCGGACGCGGTCCAGGACGTCGGCGCTCGGCAGGCGGTTCAAGAGGGCTCCGGTGCGAGGCGGGGACAGGGGGTAGGAGGTAGGGACGAGGGGGGCCGGGAGTGAGGGGAAGGGGCGGCGGCCGCAGCCGGTGACGACGCGGCCACCGCCCCTGCCGGTCGGCGGATCAGGAACTCCGCGGCCAACCGCCCCTACCGGGCGGCCGATCCGGCGATCCGCGGCCGACCGCCCCTTCCGTCAGCGGGTCAGGAGATGCAGCCGGTCTTGCCGGTGGCGCTGATGCAGCCGCTCTTCGGCGTCGCGCTGATACAGCCCTCCTTCGCGCCGGCCGCGCCCTGGGCCGAGTTGGCGGCGACCCACTTCTGCCACACGGACTCCTCGGTCATGCGCTTGATGAGCTGTTCCACGGTGAAACCTCCATGATCGGTCGGCAGGTCGTGCCGAGTGCGGGACCACCGGGAGCCGAGCGTTCGGTGCTCGCCCCCGGAGCTGGGGGGAATCGGTGCGCGTCACGAGGGGCGCACCGGAGGGAAAGAGGTCCGTCAGGACCGGACCCGGCCCGTCAGGACCGGACCGCCGGCAGGGTCTTCATCCGGACGGCCTCGGTGCCGCTGTCGTTGTGCCGCAGCGCCCAGTTCTCCAGCGTCGTGCGGCAGGCGTGGTCCAGATGGCGGGCCTCGGTCAGGTCCAGCTCGATGGGCCGGTCCTTGGGCAGGGACTCCAGGGTCTCCAGGATGCGGGGGAGCCGCAGGAATGTGGCGTTCCCGGTGAGGGTCACGACCATCCGGCCGTCAGTCAACTCCCTTACGTCCAGCTGGACATGGGAGGTGTCCCAGGCGGACTTGACCACGGCGAGCACCAGGCCGAGCACCACACCCTCGAACATGTTGGTCACCACGATGGCGATCGCCGTGACGGCGAGGACGACGGCCTCGCCGCGGTGCTCCCGGGCGAGCGGGACGATGTCCCTGAAGGGGATCAGCTTGCACCCCGCGTGCACCAGGACACCGGCGAGCGCCGCCAGCGGGATGATGCCGAGCGCGGCGGGCAGCAGCACCGCGAACAGCAGGAGCCACGCGCCGTGCAGGATCCGCGAGAGCGGAGTGCGGGCGCCCGCCTGGACGTTGGCGGAGCTGCGGACGATCACCGCGGTCATCGGGAGCGCGCCGAGCACACCGCAGACCGTGTTGCCGACGCCCTGGGCGACGAGCTCCTTGTCGTACTGCGTACGCGGCCCGTCGTGCATGCGGTCCACGGCGGCCGCGCTGAACAGCGACTCGGCGGACGCGATCAGGGTGAACGCCAGGACGGTGCCGAGCAGCGCCACGCTGCCCAGCTCGGCGAGGTCGCCGAAGCCCGGCGGCTGGACGGCGTCGACCATGCCGCGCACCGACACGTTCGCCACGTCGAGCCGGAGGCCGGCGGTGACGGCGGTGGCCAGTGCGACCGCGGCCAGCGGGGCGGGCACCAGGCGCGCTGCCGCGGGCAGCTTGGGCCACAGCACGAGCACACCGATGGTGCCGAGGCCGACGGCCGCGGCGGTCAGTGAGGCGGTGTCCCGCACGGTGTCGGCGATCAGTCCGGGCACTCCGGTGATCTTGTCGACGCCGGAGAGCGGCTGCTTCGCCCCGGCCATCGTGTAGAGCTGGCCGAAGATCAGGACGAGTCCGATGCCCGCCAGCATGCCCTGGACGACGGAGACGGATATCGCGCGGAACCACCGTCCGCAGCGCAGCAGGCCGAGTGCTATCTGCAGGGCGCCGGTGAGCAGCACGATCACGCCGAGCATGCTGAGCCCGAATTCGCGGACGGCCTCGAAGACGAGCACGGTCAGGCCGGCCGCGGGGCCGCTCACCTGCAGGGCGCTGCCCGGCAGGAAGCCGACGACCAGGCCGCCGACGATACCGGTGACCAGGCCCAGTTCGGCGGGCACGCCGGAGGCGACCGCCACGCCGACGCACAGCGGCAGGGCGACCAGGAAGACGACGAGTGAGGCCAGGATGTCCCGGCGCAGCACGCCCGGTTCGCGCAGGGCGGCGAACGGCGAGTGAAGGGGGGATGGCGGTGTGGGAAGGGAGGACATGAGGGTGGGGGTCCTGTCGTGGGAGCGGGCCGGTCAGTGGGGCGCGGCGGCTCTCACAGCGGTGCGAACGCCGGCCGGCCGGTGTCCGAGGGGCGGTGGGCGGTGACGGTGCCCGTGTGCACCTCGTAGTACCAGGCGTGCAGGGTGAGCGAGCCGTCGGCGACGCGCTCCCGTACGCAGGGGTAGGTCCGCAGCCGTTCCACCTGCGCGAGCACATGGGTCTGGACGGCTTCGGCCACGTCCGGCGAGGACGCTGCGAGCGAGCGCAGGGCGTCGTCGGGGGCGACGGAGTGCTCCAGCCAGTCCCGTACGGCGGGCACCGCCGACAGGTCCTCGCGGCGCACCAGCGCACCCACCGCACCGCAGTGCGAGTGTCCGCAGACGACGATGGAGCGGACGCCGAGCACGCACACCGCGTACTCGATGGTGGCCGCTTCGCTCACGGGGTGGTGGCCCGGGCCTGTCTCGTCCGTGCGCCCGGCGCGACGGTCTGCGGGGTAGGGCGGTACGACGTTGCCCGCCGTGCGGAGTTCGAAGAGCTCGCCGGGGCGTGCTCCGGTGATCAGGGTCGGGACGACACGTGAGTCGGAGCACGTGACGAAGAGGGCCTCAGGGGACTGCCCGGCTTCGAGTGCCTCGAACGCCGCGGCGTTCCGGGGGTCCGCCACGTGTGTCGTGGCGAACGAACGGGCGTGGTCCATCAGTGATTTCAAGGTGGCCTGCCTCCTGCGTCTCTCCGGCGGGGCCGGGGCGCGGTGTGGTCGGGTCGTTGGTGACGGTGGGCGGCGCCGCCCGCTTGTGGCGGGGGTGGGGCGCCGACCTGGTGGACAGCCTGGACGGCCGTCGTGTCCTCCACTTTGCCATCGCATTACGGTTGGATGGCAGAGCAAAATTCTGCCAAAGAATGAGTAATAACCGCCCCTCGGCTGGGAGTTGGTCCAGCAATCAACCGTTGGGTAAAGATCGAGGTGCAGTTTGTGTGGGCGAGGTGAAGGGGATCCGTTCGCGAGCTGTTGCATTCGCACCCGAACCGGGCGCGCACCCCGGCGCGAGAAAACGGATCGGATCAGAGGGCGCCCGGTTGTTACGATCCCCGCCTCGGTTGCCCGGCCGCGGTGTACGCGGCTGTCGGAGGGGCGGCCGGGCGGAGGGTAAAGGAACCGGGCGAGCAGAAGAGCAGAGGAACATGCCGGAAACGTCGTTCCAGGGGCAGGCCGTCGACACCGACCCGGCCCCGCACGTCTTCCTCGTCGTGGGCGTCCCGGGGTCGGGCAAGAGCTCGGTCTCCGCGGAGCTGGCCCGCCGCTTCCCCCTCGGCGCGCACATCGAGGGCGACCACCTGCAGGACCTGATCGTCTCCGGGGGCCGTCTGCCCAAGCCGGAGGAGGACCTGGAAGCCGACCGTCAGCTTTTGCTCCGCGCGCGCAACGGAGCCGTGCTCGCCCGCAGCTTCCATGCCGCGGGCGTCGTCCCGGTCATCGACGACGTGGTGGTGCGGCGCGCGCATCTCGACTTCTACCGGGAGCAGTTGCAGGGCCTGCCGCTGCGTCTGATCGTGCTCGCGCCGTCGATGAAGGTCGTCTCCGACCGGCTCACCGCACGCGACAAGGTCCTCGCGGACGACTGGTCGTTCCTGGACGAGGCGATGCGCGCCGAACTCGCGGGCGAGGGCCAGTGGTTGGACAGTTCCGGGCAGTCGCTCGACGAGACGGTGGACGCCATCGTGGCGAAGCTCTGACCTCGGCGGGCGGTCCCCGGCCGACTCCGCCCGCCCGGCCTCGGCCCGGGACGACTTCCCTGCGCAAGAAGAGGTGCCGGGCGAGCAGGACCTGCGCCTGGGTGCCGCCGCCTCGTCCGCGTGCCTGAGCCCGTAGCCCGATCCCCACGACCCGCTACGGACCTCCGGCATGATCCACGTCATAGGGCGGCCGCGCCGACATCAGGCGTGCTGCGCCTGGTCGTACACCTTCTTCGCCGTGGTCTTCAGGATCTCCCCGTACATCTTGGTCGGCTCCAGGGAGTCGAGCGCGCTGTTGACGGAGACCAGGGTCCCCTTGCCGGTGGCGGCGTCGAAGTCCGCGAGCCACGGGCCGCCGCTGGAGCCGCCGCTCATGTCGCAGGGGATGGCCTGGGTGGTCCCCTCCTTCTTCGCGGTGCCGACGCACCGCAGGAGCTCCTCGCCGAGCTGCGGGCGGGTCGCCGAGTAGCCGAGGGCCGAGATCGTGCCGCCGACCGGCCGGCCGAAGGCGACGGGCGTGCCACCCACGACGTCCGTGAGCTTCTTGCCGTCCTTGCCGGCGTCGACGACCAGCGTGGCCACGTCGTCGGTGGAGTCCGTCTCCCAGGCGCGCGGGGTCACGGCCTGGCGCACCGCGAACGCGCCGTACGGCTTCGTGCCCTTGTGGTACGCGGGCACGAAGACCATCGCGATGTTGGTGTTGGCGGGCGATGAGCCCCGGCGCACGCAGTGGGCCGCCGTCATGACGGCGGAGCGGTTGGCGCTCTTCACCGCGGTGGCCGTGCACCAGGTGTCGGCGCCGGCCGCGTTGACGAAGAACAGCCGCCCGACGGTCTTGAGCGTGGGGCCCCGCCACGGCTTGGCCTTGGGCCCGGTCGGGCCGAGATCGACGGACTCGCCCACGGCCTTGATGCGGGCGGGAGTCCAGTAGGAGAGCGCCTCCTTGCGCTCCTGCGCCGTGTACTTCAGTGCGGAGACGGGGCCGGCGTCGGCCCGCATCCGGCTCGCCCCGGCCTTCGCCGTGGCCGCGGGCGTGGTCGGTGTCGCCGTCGCCGGGGCGGGGACGGCGAGAGCGAGGGCCATGCCGGCGGCGGCGAGCCCCGTGGCCCGGACGAGATGACGACGGGCCACGAGGGCGGATGTCTCGGTCACAGCAGGGTCTCCTTGACGGTGCGACAGGTGCGACGGACGCGCCGGGTACGCCAGGCGCGACGGACACGACGGGCACGGACCGGCGGACAGGGCGGAAGCCGATGCGCCGTCCGTAGCCGTGGTGCCGGATCCGCACTGCTAGAGCGGAGAACCCGCCACACGGGTTGCGTCACCACCGAGCTGTGTCGACAAGCTGTGACACGGCCGGACGGCCTCCCCGCGACCGGGCCGGCCGGACGGCCGTCCGCCACGGGGAGACCGCCGGGAGCGGATCACGGATAGGAGACCACCGTCGACGGCACCGTCGACGTGCCCGACGTGGCGGCGCCCGTGTCGTTGATGACGTGCTCGTACTGGCCCTTGCCGCCCAGCGAGACGACCAGGAGGTCGTGGAACTTGACGCCCGACGTCCGCGGCGCGGCGAAGCCGTGGTCCTGGCGGATCGACGGGTCCGACGTGTAGTTGCAGTAGCTGCCGAGGCCCCACCCCTCGTGGGCGGTCACGGAGTTCTCGACCTTGTAGGCCGCGAACCCCTTCACGCTGCCGTCCTGGACGGCAGCCTGGTTGGGGGCGTCGTACGCCTTCTCGTTCTGGAAGAAGACCGTGCGGCCGCGCTGGCCGAACCACTGCACGTCGTACTTGTTGAAATGCTCCACGAACAGGCCGGTCGCCAGGACGTCGTCGCCGTAGACGCGCACTCCGTAGTCCGCGCGGTTGGTCTCCCAGCCCACGCCGGCGCCGTGGTCGGCCCGCCACACCCAGGTGTGGTCGACGATCGTGTGACGGCTGTTGACCTCCATGCTGACCGTGGCCTTGCCGGGCCCCGCGCCGCCGATGCGGATGAAGACGTCCTGGACGGTGATCGGGTTCGCGGAGTGGTCCCTGCTCGCGCCGCGTGGCCCCACCTGGAGCAGTACGGGGGAGTTGACGGGGCCGGCGTCGATGAGGAACCCGGCGAGCCGCACCCCGTCCACGTCGGCGACCTTCATCGCGGCCACCCCGCCGTCGGGCACCAGGGTGGCGTAGCCGAGGCCGAGCACGACGGCGTCGGCGCGGTTGACCTCGATCGCCCGGTCGACGTGGTAGATGCCGGGTGTCAGCAGGAGGTTGAGGCCCTGGGCCAAGGCCTCGTTCATCGTGGCGGCGCTGGTGCCGGGCTTGGCGACGTAGAACTGGGTGAGGGGCAGCGAGGTGCCGCGGGGCGTGCCGCTGCCCCAGGTCGTACCACGCGCATTGGTCCGCTTCTCCGGCAGGAACACCCGGTACTCCGAGCCGCTCAGGTACAGGAACGGCTTCTCGCGCGAGATCGGCGTGGTCTCCAGCGTGGTGTACGGCGGGTTCGGGAAGCTCTGGCCCGGCGCGCCCTGCACCCCCGAGAACACCATGTTCCAGACGGCGTTGACCCAGCCGCCCACCGAGCTGTCCCGGGTGTACCACTGCTGCTGCGAGTAGGGGCCCACGCTGCCCTCGATCCGGCTGTCGGCGATATAGCCGCCGCTGGCCCAGCCGTAGCCGTTCGGGGCGAGGTTGAGGCCGCCCCTGATGTGCATGCGGCGGAACGGGGCCGCCTGCGCCACGGCCCACCGGTTGGTGCCGTTGACCGGCGTGAGCGCCAGGTTCTCCGCCGAACGCCAGAAGTTCTGGGTGGCGTTGCCGTTGAACCAGCCGGCGTCGACCGTCACGTCGCCGTTGATCGACGTGTCGTCGGGGGAGAGGCCGAGCCCCGCGATCGAGGTGTAGAAGCCGAGTTGGGCGTTGAGGCCGTTGTACGTGCCCGGCTTGAACAGCAGCGCGTAGCGCCCGGTGCCGAACTGCGCGCTCTCCTGCTGCTTGAAGATCTCGTCGAGTCTGGCCTGGATGCCGGAGGTGGACGGCGAGAAGACGATCACGTTGGGCCCGAGGTCACCGCCGCCCGGGAGGCGTGCGGCCGGGGTCCGGGCGGAGGCCGATGAGGCCGGGGAGGCGGCGGCGGTCGTGGGAGCGAGACTCGCGGCGGCGGCCGACGCGGCGATCGCGCCCAGAACCGTGCGACGTGTGGGGGAGGTTGGCATGGGGCTCTCCTGTTTCAGAAAGTGAACGATCAGGGGCCGTGGGAGCGCTCTCTTGACCGGGAATAGTTCATCCGCGTGAAGGGCGCGTCAAGAGGTAGCTCTGTAGTGACGGTTGTTTTCGCTGTTGAAGCGTCAAAAACCGTACGAAGTCGGCTAGTTGAGCCCAAGCGGCTCTGGTGCGGCGCGGTCGGTGCGCGCTCTGGAGGCAGGAGGGGAGGGAGCCGTCGAGCGTTCACTTTCTATTGACACGGTCACGCCAGGACCGCAACACTCCGGAAACGGGAGAGCGCTCTCCCGGAGCGCTCGCAAGGTCCCCCAAGGCAGTCCCTTCCGATGCGGCAGGAGGTCTCCATGGCACGGAGATCGAAGATCATCTCAGGGTTACTGGTATCCGGCGCGCTCCTGGTGACCTCGCTGGGGGTGGGCGGCATGGCGCTGGGCGCCGACGCCGACCCCGTACCGGCGAGCGCGGCCGGCGGCGGTTCCGCGCACACGGCGCACTCCGCGCAACGGGCGGGGCACGCCATGGCGGCGTCCACCGTCCCGGCCGCCGAGGACCGTGACGGCGACGGTTTCATCCCGGCGAAGTCCCCGGTCACCGACGTGAAACCCGCGCTGAAGGACCCGCCCCACCGGTACTTCCACGAGTTCCAGGCCAACTGTTCCGTCACGCACACCAGGCCGGACGACCCGATCGTCTACCCGGGGCAACCGGGCAAGTCCCACGACCACACCTTCATGGGCAACACGACGACCGACGCCCGCAGCACCACGGACTCCCTGAAGCAGGGGAACACCGCCTGCAAGGCCCCGGGCGACAAGTCGGCGTACTGGATGCCCACCCTGTTCAAGGGCGACCAGCCGGTGCTGCCGGTCGGCCCGCAGACCATCTACTACAAGGCCGGCGTCACCGACTACACGAGCGTGCGTCCCTTCCCTGAAGGGCTGCGCTACGTCGTGGGCAGCCCCATGCAGTCCGCGGACGAGTTCCGCCGCCATCCCGGCTTCGTGGAGGGCTGGGAGTGCGGTGAGAGCTACTTCAACGTCGACATTCCCAAGAACTGTCCGACCACGCAGTCCACTCAGCTCAACATCCGCTTCCAGGCCCCCAGTTGCTGGGACGGCGTGCACCTGGACTCTCCCGACCACCAGAGCCACATGGCCTATCCGCAGGTGAAGTCCGGCACCAACGACAACGTCTGCCCGGCCTCCCACCCGGTCGCGCTGCCGATGATCGAGTTCAAGATGGCGTTCCCGGTCAACGGTGATCTCTCGCAGGTGCGGCTGGCCAGCGGCGAGGGCCACTCCTTCCACTACGACTTCTTCAACGCGTGGGACCCCGCCACGCTCAAGGCGCTGGTCGACCACTGTGTCGTCGGCGGCCTGCAGTGCGACGCCCGCGGGTACGACCAGACGCACCCCGAGGCCGGCGCGGCGCTCGACGAGAACTACGAGCTGCCGTGACACACGCCGGGGGCGGCCCGGCTCCCCCGGGCCGCCCCCGGTTCCTTCTCTTCCCTCCCGCTCTTCGGGTTCCGTCCTCCGGGTTCCGTGTCGCTCCCCGGAGCCACCTCCCTCGCACGCCTGCTCCTCACCCTCCCTCAGGAGATCCCCCATGCCCTCGACCCCCGCATCCCGGCCGACAGGCGGCCGTCGCCTGGCCGTTCCGCTCACCGTCGCCCTGTTCGCCACCGGCTGTCTCGCGCTGCCCGCCCAGCAGGCCGGCGCCGCGGGCAACGTGGTGAAGGTGACCGGCTCCCAGGGCAACTGGCAGCTCTCGGTGAACGGTTCGCCCTACCAGATCAAGGGCCTGACCTGGGGCCCGAGCGTCGCCGACGCCGACAAGTACATGCCGGACCTCAAGTCCATGGGCGTCAACACGATCCGCACCTGGGGCACCGACGCCTCCAGCAAGCCGCTGTTCGACTCGGCCGCCGCCCATGGCGTCAAGGTGATCGCGGGCTTCTGGCTGCAGCCGGGCGGCGGCCCGGGCAGCGGCGGCTGCGTCAACTACCTGACCGACACCGCGTACAAGAACCAGATGCTCGACGAGTTCCCCAAGTGGGTGCAGACCTACAAGGACCACGCCGGTGTCCTGATGTGGAACGTCGGCAACGAGTCGGTGCTCGGACTCCAGAACTGCTACACCGGTGACGAGCTGGAACGGCAGCGCAACGCCTACACCACCTTCGTCAACGACATCGCCAAGAAGATCCACTCCGTCGACCCGAACCACCCCGTGACCTCCACCGACGCGTGGACCGGAGCCTGGCCCTACTACAAGAGGAACGCGCCGGACCTCGATCTGTACGCCGTGAACTCCTACAACGCCGTGTGCGACATCAAGTCCACCTGGGAGCAGGGCGGTTACACCAAGCCCTACATCGTCACCGAGACCGGGCCGGCGGGGGAGTGGGAGGTCCCCGACGACGCCAACGGAGTGCCCGAGGAGCCCACGGACCGGGCCAAGGCCGAGGGCTACACCAAGGCCTGGAACTGCATCACCGGCCACAAGGGCGTCGCGCTCGGTGCCACGATGTTCCACTACGGCACCGAGTACGACTTCGGCGGGATCTGGTTCAACCTGCTGCCCGCGGGCCAGAAGCGCCTGTCGTACTACGCGGTGAAGAAGGCCTACGGAGCCGACACCTCGCACGACAACACCCCGCCCGTCATCTCCGGGATGACCGTCGAAGGGGACGCGGCCAAGGTCCCCGCGGGCGGCGCGCTGACCCTCGCCACCAAGGCGACCGACCCCGACGGCGACACCCTGTCCTACGAGGTCCTCGCCAACAGCATGTACATCGACAAGGACAAGAACCTGACGCCCCTGCCCCTGACGAACCTCGGCTCCGGCCGGCTGAAGGTCACCGCACCCGACCGCACGGGCGTCTGGAAGATCTATGTGAAGGTCACCGACGGCAAGGGCAACGTCGGCGTCGAGACGCGCTCGGTACGGGTCGTGGCACCGCCCGTCAACGGCACGAACATCGCCCTCGGCAAGACCGCCACCGCCTCCTCCCACCAGACCGGCGGCGGCGACTGCCCCTGCACCCCCGCGGGAGCCGTCGACGGCAAGGTGACCACGCGCTGGGCCAGCGACTGGAGCGACCCCCAGTGGCTCCAGGTCGACCTCGGCTCCAGCCAGTCGTTCCGGCACGTCCAGCTCAACTGGGAGACGTCGTACGCCAAGGCCTACACGATCCAGACCTCCGACGACGGGCAGAACTGGCGGACCGTCCGCGAGGTACGGGACGGCAACGGCGGCATCGACGACTTCGACGTCAGCGGCACCGGCCGCTACGTCCGCGTCAACGGCACCGCCCGCGGCACCGGATGGGGCTACTCGCTCTACGAGTTCGGTGTCTACCGCTGACCCAGCCCGTCCGGAACGAGAACAAGGCGGATTCGATGAACGACGAGGAACTCCTGCGGCTGCTCGACAAGTTGAGCACCGAGCAGAAGGTGCGCCTGCTGACCGGTGCGACGACCTGGCGCACCCACGCCGAACCGGCCGTCGGCCTGGGGGAGATGGTGACCTCGGACGGACCCGCCGGAGTACGGGGCGAGGCCTGGGACGAGCGGCGGACGTCGGCGCTCCTGCCGTCGGCGTCCGCGCTCGCGGCGACGTGGGACGAGCCGCTCGTCGAGGAACTCGGCGGGCTGCTGGCCCGGGAGGCCCGGCGCAAGGGCGTGCACGTGCTGCTCGCCCCCACGCTGAACCTGCACCGCTCGCCGGTGGCCGGCCGGCACTTCGAATGCCTCTCCGAGGACCCGGAGCTCGCGGGCCGGACCGGGGCCGCCCTGGTCCGCGGCATCCAGGCGCACGGCGTCGCAGCCACCCCCAAGCACTATGTGGCCAACGACTCCGAGGCGGGCCGCATGACGCTGGACGTCCGGGTGGCCGAGCGGACCCTGCGGGAGGTGTACCTCGCCCCCTTCGAGGCGGCGGTGCGGGCCGGGGCGTGGGCGGTGATGGCGGGCTACAACGGCGTCAACGGCACCACCATGACGGCCCACTCCCTGCTGACCCGGCCGCTCAAGGACGAGTGGGGCTTCGACGGTGCCGTGCTCTCGGACTGGGGCGCCGCCCGCACCACGGTCGACACCGCGACCGCCGGCCTCGACCTCGTCATGCCGGGGCCCGGCGGCCCGTGGGCCGAGACACTCCTCGATGCCGTCCGCGCCGGCCGCGTTCCCCAGGCGGCCATCGACGACAAGGTGGTCCGGGTCCTGCGGCTGGCCGACCGGGTGGGGGCCCTCGGCCCCGCCCGGTCCGCCGCCGTGCCCGTACCGCCGCCCGGGTCCACCCGCCGGCTGCTGCGCCGCGCCGCGGCGGCCGGCACGGTGCTCGTGTCCAACGACGGTCTACTGCCCCTGTCGGCAACGGAGTCGGGCACGGTCGCGGTGATCGGAACCCATGCGGCACGGCCCCAGGTGCAGGGCGGCGGCAGCGCCGGGGTCCACCCGGAGCGGATCGTCACGCCGCTGGCCGGGATCCGTGACCACCTGCGCGGCCGGGCGCGGGTCGTCCACGCCCCCGGCCCGGCCGTCGGTGCCCCGCCGCCCCCGCTGGGAACCGAGAACTGCCTCGACCCGAGCACGGGGGAGCCGGGTGTCCTCGTCAGGGTCCTGGACCCCCATGGCCGAGAGCTGCACGCCGAACACCGCACGACCGGACGCCAGTTGGAGCCGCCGACCCCGCAGGGAGCGCACACGGTGGAGGTCAGGGCGCTGCTGACCCCGACGGCCGCGGGCGCGTGGACCTTCGGCGTCGGCGGCTTCGGCCGGATGACGCTCACCGTCGACGGACGGCCCGTGGTGGACGGCGACTTCCCGTGCCGCACCGACGACCCGGCCGTCAAGCACGTCACCCCGCCCTGCCGGTACGGACGGGCGGAGATCGGCGGCACCGAGCCGGTGCTCGTGGTGGCCCGGCGGGAACTCGCGCCGGACACCGGCCGCGCCACCGTCGTCACCGCCGCGCCGCCCCGCCCCGACCCGCACGAGGCGCTCGCCGAGGCCGTCGAGGCGGCGCGCCGGGCCGACGTGGCGGTGGTCGTGGTCGGCACCGCGGAGGGCGCGGAAGCCGAGGGCCACGACCGGACCTCGCTCGCCCTGCCCGGCCACCAGGACGCCCTGGTCACCGCCGTCGCGGCCGCCAACAGGCGGACGGTGGTCGTCGTCGAAGCGGGCGCGCCGGTCGAACTGCCCTGGCGGGACGCGGTCGCCGCCGTGCTGCTCACCTGGTTCCCCGGGCAGGAGGCGGGCGCCGCCCTCGCCGACGTCCTCTTCGGCGGGACCGAACCGGGCGGCCGGCTGCCGACCACCTGGGGCGCCCGGCTCGACGACGCCCCGGTCGCCGCCACCCACCCCGACCGGAACGCCGTGACCTACGCCGAGGGCCTGCACCTGGGCCACCGCGCGTGGCTGCGCGCCGGGCGCTCGCCCGCCTACTGGTTCGGGCACGGGCTCGGCTACACGACCTGGGCGTACGAGGCCGTCGAGGCGCCGGCCGCCGTGATGGCGGGCGACGACTTCCACGTACGGGTGCGGCTGCGCAACACCGGTGGGCGCTCCGGCCGCGAGGTCGTCCAGGTGTATCTGGCCAGGCCGGGGTCGGCGGTGGAGCGCCCGGTGCGCTGGCTCGCGGGCTACACCGCGGTGCGGACGGTGCCGGGCGGGACGGCGGAGGCGGTGGTGCGCGTCCCGGGACGCGCCCTGCGGCACTGGTCGACTCCGGCCGGATCCTGGCGGATCGAGCCGGGCCGGTTCTCGGTGCTGGTGGGGCGCTCCGCGGGCGATCTGCCCCTCGCCACCGCCGTGGACGTGCAGGAGGGCTACTTCTCCCAGCCCACCGTCTCGGGCAGGGGGTTGTAGAAGATGGTCGCGCCCACGTTCGCCAGGCCCTTCTTGACGCCGTACGTCGACGGGCCGCTGAACAGCGGGAGCTTGGCGTAGTCCTGGAGCGCCTTCCGCTCGACCTTGTTCACCGCGGTGGTCTGCCGGTCCAGGTCGGCGATGTCCGACGTGGCGCGGATCTCCTTGTCCAGTGCGGGGGACCCGGCCCCCGTGATGTTGGAATCACGGTCCGAGCAGTAGGTCTCGCACAGGTAGCGGGTGCCGTAGGGGTCCATCGAGCGGTTGCCCGAGAGGAACAGGTCGAACTTGCGCTCGCTGAGGATGGTGGAGAAGTCCGCGTCGTCGCCCTTCTTGATGGCGAGGCGCACGCCGACCGGCTTCAGCATCGCGGCCAGCGCGCCCGCGGTGGCCTTGCCCAGCGGGTCGTCGCCCAGCAGCGTGTATCCGACCTCCAGCTTCTTGCCGCCCTTCTCCCGGACACCGTCGCTCCCCGGCTTCCAGCCCGCCGCGTCGAGGTCCTTCTTCGCCTGGTCGGGCCCGTACTTCAGGACGGCCGACACGTTGTCCTCGTACCCCTTCTGGAAGCTGTAGAGAACGGCCGATCCGGGCAGCGGCTCCTTGTAGTCCAGGCCCTGGAACTGGATCCTGGCGATCTGGGTGCGGTCGATGCTCTCCTGGATCGCCTTGCGTACCGCCTTGTCGCCGAGGACCGACGACTTGGTGTTGAAGTTCAGCGAGTACTCGAACGGGCTGCCGCCGCTGCGTATCTCGGTGCCCTTGAGCCCCTTCACCTGCTTGAGGCTCTCGGCGTCGACGGCGGAGACGTAGTCGATCTGACCGTTCTTGAAGGCGTTGACCGCCGCGGTCGACTCCAGGTTGACGTAGACGCGCTTGTCGAGCTTGCCCTTCTTGCCCCACCACTTCGGGTTGCGGACGAAGGTGATGTTGCCCGAGTGGGTGTTCCACGAGCCGACCGTGTACGGGCCCGCGCCCCACTCGGGGTGCGCCTTCTTCACGTACGCCTTGTTGAAGTGGTCGGCCGTCGCGGCCTTCGGGTGCAGGAACGTGGAGAACAGGCTCGGCCAGGCGGCGTTGACGCCCTTGAAGGTGATGACCGCCTGCTTGTCGTCCTTGCCCCGCGCGACGTCGGTGATCCGGTCGTAGCCCTCGGTGGACGAGGCCGCGAGGTCCTTGTCGGAACCGTTGTTGGCCTTCCAGGTGGCCTTGATCGCGGTCCAGTCGATCGGCGTTCCGTCGTTGAAGGTGGCCTTCTTGTTGATCGTGAGGACGACCTTCTGGTTGCCACCCTTCACGGAGACCTTCACATCGCTGAAGTAGTCGGGGTTGTACCGCACTTCACCGGTGGGCGAGAAGGTGATCGCGTTCGCGTTGTACCAGGCCCATACCCGGGAGGCGACCAGAGTGCCGTTGACGTGGAAGGGGTTGCCCTGTTCGTCGAACGTGCCCACCGTCGTGTAGGTCCCGCCGTCCTTGAGCTCGTCGTACGGCGTCGGGTTGTAGTCGGCGGCGGCCGACGCGGCGGAGGGGGTGTCCTTGCCGTCCGAGCCCGCGGCGTCACCGGATGAGGACTGGCACGCGGTGGCGGTGACGGAGATGGCCGCGATGAGAGCGACGGGCAGGGCGAGTCTTGCGCGCATGGGAGAGCGTCCTTGGGGTGAGGGAAAGAGGGTGATGGAGGAGTCGGTCGTCGGGTGGCCGGCGGTGGCCGTCGGGCCCTGATCAGGCGGCGTGGCAGGCGTACGCGTGGCCCGGTCGCCCCGGCGCCGACCTGGGCGCGGGGCGCTCCGTGCGGCAGCGCTCCCGGACGTCCTCGTCGGCGAGGCGGTACAACGGGCAGCGGTCGATGAACACGCAACCGCTCGGCAGGTTCGTGGCGCTCGGCTGCTCGCCCTGGAGGACGATCCGTTCGCGGGTGCGTTCCCGTTCCGGGTCGGGGACCGGGATCGCCGACAACAGCGCCTGGGTGTAGGGGTGCTTGGGGTCGGAGAAGAGCGTCTCCGTGTCGCCGGTCTCGACGACGTGTCCCAGGTACATCACCGCGATGCGGTCACAGATGTAGCGCACCACGGCGAGGTCGTGGGCGACCAGGAGATAGGCGAGCCCCAGCTCACGCTTGAGCCGGTCGAGGAGGTTGATCACCCCGGCCTGTACCGACACGTCCAGGGCGGAGAGCGGCTCGTCGAGGGCGAGCAGCCTCGGGTCCGTGGCCAGGGCGCGGGCGATGCCGACGCGTTGGCGCTGGCCTCCGGAGAGCGCGGCCGGAAAGCGGGTGCTCATCGAGGAGTCGAGACCGACGAGTGACAGGAGTTCGTGGACGCGGGACCGGATGGCGTCGCGGTCGCGGCCCACGGCCCGCAGGGGTTCGGCGAGCAGCTGGTGGACGGTCAGGCGCGGGTCCAGGGCGCCCATCGGATCCTGCATGACGATCTGCACGTCGTGCCGCAGGGCGCGTGCGCGCTCGCCCGGACCGGACGAGGAAGCGGTGGCACCCGCCGCGGCACCGGCGTCCTTGCCCGCCGTCGCCCCGACCTCCTGCCCCGCGATCTCGATCCGGCCGCCCTCGGGCCGTGCGAGCCGCAGGATCTCCATCAGCGTCGTCGTCTTGCCGCTGCCGGATTCGCCGACCAGCCCCAGCGTCTGCCCGCCGCGCAGCTCGAAGCTGACTCCGTTGACCGCGTGCAGGGTGCCGACCCGGCGCTTGATGAAGGCGCCCTTGGTGACGGGGAAGGTCTTGACGAGGTCCTCGACGCGGAGCACCACGTCGCCGTCCGTGGCGGCGCCCGTGCCCGGTTCCCGCCCGGTGGACGCGACGCCCCCGGTGGGGTCGAGCGTGCCGTCGGCCATCTCGTCCGCGCGCAGGCACGCCACGTCCCCGTGCCCGGCGACCCGGCGCAGCTCCGGTTCGTCGGAGGAGCACGCGTCGAGCGCGACGGCACACCGGCTCGCGAAGGGGCAGCCGCCCGGGAGGTCCGACAGGGCGGGCGGCTCCCCACCGATCGGTACGAGGGGCCGGCGGATCCCGCCGTCCACGGTCGGCACCGCGGCCAGGAGCCGTGCGGTGTACGGCATCGTCGGCCGCCGGAACAGCGCGTGGACGTCCGTCTTCTCCACGAAGCGGCCCGCGTACATGACGGCGACGTCGTCCGCGTGACCGGCCACGACGCCGAGGTCATGGGTGATCAGAACGAGCCCGGCGCCGGTCTCCCGCTGCGCGAGACGCAGTACGTCGAGGATCTGCGCCTGCACGGTGACGTCGAGCGCGGTGGTCGGTTCGTCGGCCACCAGCACGCTGGGCCGGTTGGCGATCGCCATGGCGATGACCACCCGCTGGCGCATGCCGCCGGAGAACTCGTGGGGGAAGGCCGAGGCACGGTTGCGCGCGTCGGGGATGCCGACGAGGTCGAGCAGTTCGACGGCCTCCTCCCAGGCAGCTTTCCTGGTCAGGTCCTGGTGGACCCGCAGCGCGTCGGAGAGCAGCCTGCCCACGGAGAAGATGGGGGTGAGCGCGGACAGCGGATCCTGGAACACCATGCCGATCGACTTGCCCCGCACCCGTGAGAGGGCACGGTCGTCGAGGCCGATCAGGTTCTGCCCGCCGAGCAGCACCTGGCCGCTCAGGCCGGCGGTGGGCGGCAGCAGGCCCATGACGCCCATCGCGGTGGCCGACTTGCCCGATCCCGACTCGCCGACGATGCCGAGAGTCCGGCCCGGCAGCAGGTCGAAGCTGACGCCGCGGACCGCTTCGACGGGCCCGGACTCGGAGGGGAAGGAGATCCGCAGGTCCCGTACGGAGAGCACGGGGGTGGCGCCGGCGGGGGAGACCGGGTCGTCCCGCAGGGGAGTGGTGAGGGTCATCGTCGGCCTCCTGCCGCGCCGGTCACCGAGGTGGGGTCGAGGGCGTCGCGCAGCCCGTCGCCGATGAAGGTCATCGAGACGGTGAGCAGGACGACGAGACCCGCCGGAAAGGCGAAGAGCCAGGGGGCACTGGTGACGGTGGTCGCCCCGTCGGCGAGCATCGTGCCGAGGGAGACGTCCGGGGTCTGGACGCCGAATCCGAGGAACGAGAGGGCGGTCTCGCTGAGCACGGTCGCGACGACGCCGAGCGTCAGATTGACGATGAGCAGGGAGCCGAGGTTGGGGATGATGTGGCGCAGGATGATGCGCAGCGGGGGGACGCCCATGAACTCCGCGGCCTTCACGTAGTCCCGCTCGCGCAGGGAGGTCGAGACCGCCCAGACGACCCGGGCGGTGGACATCCAGCCGAACAGGGTCAGGACGATGATGAGCACGCGCCAGTCGCCGGCCAGGCGGTTGGAGACCAGGGCGAGGATGAGGAACGAGGGGACGATCAGCAGGAAGTGGATGGCGGCCAGCGTCAGCCTCTCCACCCGGCCGCCGAAGTACGCGGCGCTGGAGCCGATGACCGCGGCCACGACGATGGTCAGGACGGACACGCTGACGGCGATCACCAGGGAGCGCCGCAGCCCGTGCACCGCACTGGCGTAGACGTCGTTGCCGCCCTGGTTGGTACCGAACCAGTGCACGTCGCTCGGCGGCCGGGTGAGCGCGGCGAAGTCGGCGTCGGTGTGGGTGTAGGGCGTGAACAGGCCGCCGAACAGGCTGAACAGGACGAGCAGGACGAAGATCACGACCCCCGCGACGGCGAGGCGGTTGCGCAGGAAGCGTCGCAGGTAGAGCCGGCCGCGGCCGAGGTCGGGGCGGACCGTGACGGCGCCGGTGGCGGTTGCTGTCGCCATGTCAGTTCACCCGCACTCTCGGGTCGAGGAAGACCGTGGCGATGTCCGCGAGGATCGCGCCGATCGCGGTGAGCACCGCGGCGAACGCGGCCGTCGCGACGGTGCCGTGCACGTCGTTCTTGCCGATGGTCTGGATGAAGTACCGGCCCATGCCGTTCCAGCCGAAGACCGTCTCGGTGATGACGGCTCCGGTGAAGATGGCGGGCACGCTGAACGCCACGGAGGCCACCGTCGGGATCAGCGCGGCGCGCAGGGCGTGCCTGCGGACGGCCTGGCCGCGGGTGAGGCCGGTGGCCTGGGCCGTACGCACGAAGTCGGCGTTGATCGTGTCGAGCAGCAGCGAACGCTGTGTCAGGTGGTAGCCCACGTAACCCATCAGCGTCAGGGTGAGCGTCGGCAGGATCAGATGGAGGAGCCGGTCGCCGATCGTCGGGAGCAGCCCCTGCACGTCGGGTGAGTTCTCCCCGGCGACGTAGAGGAAGCCGAGCCCGGCGTGCTGGTTGAGCCAGATGGCGACGAAGACCACGGCGAGCGCGGCGACGGACGTCGGGACGTTGAACACGGCGATGGATACGGCCTGCGAGACGCGGTCGGCCACACCGTACTGGCGCGACGCGGTGTACACGGCGAGCGCGACGCCGATCACGACGGACAGGACGGTCGCCGTGACGACCAACTCGGCGCTGACGAGCGCGCGGTAGCCCACTTCGCCGTTGACGGAGACACCGGTGGGTGAGCTGCCCCAGTCGAAGTCGGTGACCACCGAGGTGAGCCAGTTCCACCACCGCTGCACCACCGGCACGCCGGGGTCGAGGTTGTACGGGGCGAGGGCCCGGCCGATCTGCTCCTCCGTGCGGACGGGGCGCAGCTCCTTGTAGTTCGAGCGCGGGTCGAGGAACCAACTGGCCAGGAAGTACGTCGCGTTGGTCGCGACCGCGATCATCAGGAGCCAGCCGCCCGCCTTGCGCACTACATAGCGCATGGTGCGGACCGCCCCCTCGCCACACGTGCGGGACGCGCCGGGACGGCGCCGGAGGGACAGGTCGAGTACATGTGTGGTGGAGCTTTCTGGGGCGTACGGGTACGGAACGTGCCCTCGAAGGGGCGAATGTCAGCTTGGTCCGTACCGGAGGGCCGCGCCAGGTTTTGCCTGGTTCCGCCATGAGGCCGCAATGCTGCCGTAGAGATCGCAATGTTGCCGAAGCAAAAACGATCTCGGGCACGTGGCGGCATGCCCGACGCGTCGGCTTCCGCGGAGGTCCCGCCCCGGGAGAGCGCTCTATCTCCGTGTCCGGAAGGGAAGTTAGAGTGCACGCATGGAGAGACGGTCGCTGACGCTCGAGGACGTGGCACGGGAGGCGGGCGTCTCCCGGGCGACCGTGTCACGGGTGATCAACGGCGTCCGCAACGTCGACCCGGCCATCCGGGACGTGGTGCGCGCCGCGATCGAGCGCACCGGCTACGCGCCGAACCGCGCGGCACGCTCCCTGGTCACCCGGCGTACGGAGACCATCGCCCTGGTCATCTCGGGCGCGGGCGAGGAGAGCGAGCCCCGGACGCCCGGGGACGTGGCCACCACCGACGGCCCGCACGGCGCGGACGGCGACGCCCCGCAGAACGCCTTCGCCGCCCGTGTCTTCGCCGACCCCTTCTTCGGCCGGGTCGTCAGCGGCGTGGTCGGCTTCCTTCGGCCGCGCTCGATGCATCCGGTGCTGATGGTCGCCGAGACCGAGGAGGCCAGGAAGCAGGTGACCGGCTTCCTCCGGCAGGGCAGCGCCGACGGGGCCCTCGTGGTCTCCACGCACGCGGCGGACCCGCTGCCCTCGATGCTGGTGGCGGAGGGGCTGCCCGCGGTGTGCTTCGCGCGGCCCGCACGGCCCGTGCCGATCAGCTACGTCGACCTGGCGCACCGGGACGGCGGGCGGCTGGCCGCCGAGCACCTGCTGGCCCGGGGCAGGCGCAGACTGGCGAGCGTCACCGGCCCGCTGGACCTGCCGGCCGGACGGGAGCGGCTCGCCGGCTTCCGCGAGGCGCTGGAGCGCGCGGGGACGGCGCGCGTGCCGATCGCGGAGGGTGGCTTCACCCGGGAGAGCGGCGCCGAGGCGATGGTCCGGCTGCTGGCCGAGCACCCGGATCTGGACGGGGTGTTCGTGGCCAACGACCTCATGGCGCAGGGCGTGTGCGAGCTGCTGCGCGAGCGGGGCAGGAGCGTGCCGCGGGATGTGGCGGTGGTCGGCTTCGACGACTCCAGCGTGGCGCTGACCTGCCACCCGCCGCTCACCACCGTGCGGCAGCCGGTGGAGAGGATGACGGCGGCCATGGCCGGGCTGCTCCAGGAACACGTGCAGGGCACCCGCACCGAGCCGACCTCGATGATCTTCGAGCCGGAGCTGGTGGTGCGGGACTCCGCCTGAGGGCCGCCCGCGCGACGTGCCGCTCACGGTGCGGGTCCGGGGTGCGGACAGAACGTGAGCGGCCGCGTCCCTGTCCCACGAAGGCGCGGCCGCTCAGCTCGGAGGAGGGCCGCCCACTGACCATTCTCGGCGGCCCCAGCAGGATGTCACCCCTGCACTGGTACGCCTGCCCACCACGGATGCGGTTACACGGATCTCTTCCCAGAGATCTCGGAGGGCCTTCCGATCAGCGCGTGGCCCAGGCCAGGATCCCGCTGAGGACGAAGAGCAGGCACAGGGCGATGTTCGTCCGCTTGTAGGCGACGAGGACGGCCGCGAACTCGCGGATCGTCGCGTTGGGCCAGAAGTACGCGGCCGTGGTCGAGCCCACCACCTGCCCCCGGACGCCGACCCGGCGCGCCGTGAGCGCGGCACGGAAGGCGTGGTAGTTGTTCGTGACGACGACGCACCGGTAGCCGGGGTCGGTCTTCTCCATGATCGCCTTGCTGAACCGCAGGTTCTCCTCGGTCGTCGTCGACCGGTCCTCCCGCTCGATCAGGTCGGCGGGGAAGCCGCGCTCGGTGAGGAAGTCGGCCATCGCGTGGGACTCCGGAAGCTCCTCGTCGGGCCCCTGGCCCCCGGAGGCGATGAGCACGGGTGCGCCGCCGCGTTTGCTGAGCAGCGCGTGGACCTCCTGGGCCCGCTGGAGCCGGCTGGCGAGCAGCGGGGGCACCTTGGAGCCGCCGATGAGGCCGGATCCCAGGACCACCACGAAGTCGGCCTTGCGGCGGATCCGCATGCGGCCGTACAGGAACGCGTACACGACGAAGCTCAGGAACAGGAACGAGAGGTAACAGGCCAGTCCGAGCGCCGCCACCCCCACACCGATCAGCACGGGCGTGCGCAGCACGGCCGCGGTGATCACGAGCGCCACGACGGCGACGACGCACACCGCGCCCATCAGGGAGAGCAGATTGGTGGGGCTCCTGCCCTCCTTGCGCACCATGTTCAGGCCGTTGAGGAAGAGCAGGCAGACGAGGACGAGAATGCCGAGCGCGCCGAGGCCGAGCAGCGCGGCGGCCACGATCCGGCCCGAGGTGGAGCCCGCCGTGACGAGCTGGTACATCCACGCCGCCAGTGCGCACAGGGCGGCCAGGCCCAGGAGCACGGCGTTGCCGAACCGGCGGCGTTCGCGCGCCATGCGCCAGCAGAAGACGAGGAAAAGCAGCGCCGCCGGGGCGTAAATGACCATCCGCAACAGGGTCTCCGAGTGTCCGAGTGTTCCGGTCTCCGGGCCGTCCGGAGCTCAGCGGACGACGTCGAAGACGTTTTTCTGCAGGCCGTTGGCGTAGACCTCGTGCTCGACGAGGCGCAGCTTCTGGGCGTCCTTGTCCGTGTCGCTGAACAGCCGCTTGCCCGCCCCGAGCAGCAGGGGGAAGACGAGCAGGTGGTAGCGGTCGATGAGGCCCGCGTCCGAGAGGCTCCGGTTGAGGGCGGCGCTGCCGTGGACGATGATCGGGCCGCCCTCGGTCTCCTTGAGGGCGGCGACGTCGTCCAGCGAGCGCAGGATCGTGGTCTCGCCCCAGTTCTCCACCAGGTCCTTCTCGTCGAGAGTCGTGGAGACGACGTACTTCGGCAGCACCTTGTACCGCGCGAAATCCGTCATGTCGGGCCAGACCGCGCTGAACGCCTCGTAGCTGGCCCGGCCCAGCATCATCGCGGCGGCCTCCTGCTGCTCCCTGCCCTTGATCTCGTACGCCTCCGGGAGGAACTCGACGTCCTTGAACGTCCACCCGGAGTTCCGGTAGCCGGGCTCACCGCCCGGGGCCTCCACCACGCCGTCGAGCGAGACGAAGGCGGTGCTGATGAGGGTGCGCATGGGGTCTCCTGGGTGGATCGGGTGGGCGGGAAGCGGTCGGCCGGCGCCCGCGGAACCGGTGGTCCGGCCGCGGTGCGCCAACTATCCCTGAAGACCCCGGGGCGTGGAGAAACTCATCGCCGCAAGACGCACCGGCCTCAGCCCGGTTCGCCCGTACGAGGGCGGCGGGTCAGTGGCGGCGCCCGCGCAGACGTGTGAGGAGCGAACGGGCCTGCGCGCGCTTGCGCGGGTCGGCGGCGGCGCGGCGCACCGTGTCGACGGTCTGCCGGCCCTGCGGGGTGCGGCTGTAGGCCTTGAGGCGTGCGATCAGTCCGGCCATGAGGTCCTCCCGGGTTCTCACCGCCGTGGCGGCGGATGTGTCGCTGTCGTCGGGTCGCTGCTCCCGTACCCCGTAGCCGCGTCCTCACCCCGGGTCGGCCCGGTGAGCACGACGGGGGAGCGGGGCGCCGTGTCCCGTTCGGCGGGAAAACGTGTCTGGACGCGGCCTTTGCGGGCAGCCGAGAGACATGGCTGTTCTCAGGAAATGCGCACGTCCGATGCTCGCCTCCGTCTTCGTCACCGGCGGGGTGCACACCCTCCGGAACCCGGAGCGCGTGGCACCCGCCGCCGAGCCGCTCGCGGCCCCCGTCGCCTCCCGGATCCCCTGGCTGCCCGAGGACCCCGAGAAGCTGGTCCGCCTCAACGGCGCGGTGCAGCTGGGCGCCGGGCTGATGCTCGCGACCGGGCGGGTGCCGCGGGTGGCCGCCCTCGCACTGGCCGGCACGCTGGTGCCGACGACGCTGGCCGGGCACGCCTGGTGGAAGGAGAAGGACCCCGAGCGACGGGCCGCCCAGCGCACCCAGTTCATCAAGAACGTCTCGCTGTTCGGCGGACTCCTCATCGCGGCGGCCGACACGCACGGCAAGCCGTCCGTCGCCTACCGCACCCGTGCCGCCGCGGTGACCGGCCGGCGCACCGCCCGGCGCGCCCGGCGCGACGCCGTCGGCGCGCTGAGCGGGGCGGCGGAGGGCGCCGCGGGGACGGTCCGCTCGCTGTCCGAGAGCGCGCAGCAGGCCGTCACGCGGCATCTGTGAGGAAGGGCCGGATCCGCGACCGGCCGATACGACAGCAGACCTGACGGCGCGTCATCGGTACTCCGGTGGCGCGCCGTTCGGGTGTCGCGTACCGGAGTTGTGAAGGTCGGGATCCCCGGTGTGAAAGCGCTTGCTGCCCCCGCGGGCCGGTGTCATTCTCGGCCGGTGGCCGAATCCGTCACCCCCCCCACGACGCGCAGGAGCAGCCGTGCACCGTACCGGGAAGACACTGACCTCGGCGGGCGGCGTCGCCGTCGCCGTTCTCGCCGCCTGGGCCCTCGCCGCCCCCGAATCCAGCGGCGCCCCGGCGCCCGAGCGCGACAAGAGGCCCGCCGGGACCCGAAGCGTGCTGTGGGACGGCGACGCGTCGAACGGACTCGGCGTGTTCGGCACCACCCTGTGCGCATCGCCGGCGAGTGTCACCGTCGACAACTGGGGCGGCTCGCGCGGCGACATCTTCAAGTTCAACAAGCCCATCGGTGTGCCGCGTTGTGAGGCGCACAACGTGCGGACCGCGTCCGGTGAGTACCCGTGGCGGGAGGGCGGCACCTACTGGTTCGGCTGGGACTCCATGACCAAGACGGGCGACGCCCAGACCGTCTTCCAGTGGAAGTCGAACGGCACCAACGACCAGCACAGCCAGAACTATCCCGTGATCATGAAGGTGGAGGACGGGAAGCTGAAGGTCTGGTACGTCGCGCCCGGCGAGGTGTGGACCCCCATCGGCTCCGCCGCGTGGTCGGCCGGCGCCTGGCACGCGATCCAGCTCGGCATCACCACCAGCTCGGGCAGCTCGGGCAAGCTCTCCGTCTATCTCGACGGTCAGGAGATCGCCTCCCGCACCGGCGCCCGCACCTGGGACGACCTCGGCAACAAGCCGCGCTGGGGCACCTATTGGGGCACCGACGTGAGTACGGCGTCCATCAACTGGATCGACGGGCTCGCGATGGGGCAGACCCGTTCGGACGTCGACTGACCACGCCACGGCGGAAGTTGAACCCGCCGACCGCGGGGATTGATCAACGGAGGCGGGGGCATTCGGCCGAGTATGACGATGCGTGAAGAGCACAGTGGCCCGCCCGCCATGGGAGAGATGGAACGCGGTACGTCGCAGCGACTCGAAGCGCGCCAGCGGATGTGGGGCGTGGCCTGGAGCGCCCTGTGCGTCCTGCTGGCCGTGTGGTCGCTGGTCTGGGCGATCGGCGCGGCCACGGGGACGACGAACGCGTGGGTGTACTCGTTCGCCGGACTCGCGCTGCTGGGGTGCGCGCTGTGGGCCCGCCGCTCGGCGATCCGCAACAGCCCGCCGCGCCACCTGTAGGGCCGGGCCGCTCCGCCGTGTACGAGGTGTGCGACGGGCATACCTGGATACGCTCCGCATATGCGACACCATGATCTTCTCGTCCTCGGCGCGGGCACCGGCAACGCGGTGATCGACGACCGTTTCGCGCACCTCGACGTCGCCCTCGTCGCGGCGGGCCCCTTCGGCGGCACCTGCCTCAACGCGGGCTGCATCCCCAGCAAGATGCTCGCCGTGACGGCGGAGGTGGCCGACACGGTCCGCGAGTCCGGTCGGCACGACGTGCGGGCGAGCCTGGAGGGCATCGCCTGGCCGGCCGTCCAGGAACGCGTCTTCGGCCGGCTCGACACCACCGCGCGGGACGGCGAGGCCGGCCGCCGCGACGACGACTTCGTGACGGTGTACCAAGGGCGCGCGCGGTTCACCGGCGAGCGGGAACTGCTGGTGGAGACGGTGGACGGCCCCGTCTCCGTGAGCGCGGACCGGATCGTGGTGGCCGCGGGCGGGCGTCCCGTGGTGCCGCCCGTGGTCGCCGCGTCAGGACTGCCCTACGAGACGTCCGACACCGTGATGCGCCTCGACGAGGTGCCGCGGCGGCTGGTGGTCCTCGGCGGCGGCTACATCGCCGCCGAGCTGGCCCACGTCTTCCACGCGGCGGGAAGCTCCGTGACCATCGTGGAGAAGCAGGACAAGCTCCTCGCCGGGCAGGACACCTCGGTCGCCTCGGCGTTCACCGAGATCGTGCGTCCCGTCCACGACCTGCGGCTCGGCCGCGAACTGGTCCGCGTGGAGGGCAGCCCCGGAGCGCTGCGGCTGACGCTCGACGACGGCTCGGAGATCGAGGCCGACACCCTGCTCGTCGCCGTGGGGCGCACGCCGAACAGCGACCGGCTCGACCTGGACCGAACCGGCGTCACCTGCGACGACGACGGCCTGATCGAGGTCGACGAGCAACTGCGCACGAGCGCCGAGGGCGTGTGGGCCCTCGGCGACATCGTGCCGGGGCCGCCCCTGAAGCACGTGGCCAACCGGGAGGGCGAGGTGGTCGCGCACAACCTCCTCCACCCCGGCCGGCCACGCACGATGTCGTACGACGTGGTGCCCTCGGCCGTCTTCACCCGCCCCCAGATCGCCCAGGTCGGCCTCACCGAACAGGCGGCCGTGGAGCAGGGCCTGGACTACGCGGTCGGGACGTGCCGCTACGAGGACGTCGCGTACGGCTGGGCGCTGGAGGACACCCAGGGATTCTGCAAGGTTCTCGCCGACCGGGCTTCCGGACGGCTGCTCGGCGCGCACGTGCTCGGTCCGCAGGCCGCCACCCTCATCCAGAGTTTCGTCCTCGCCATGACCTTCGGGCTGAAGGCGCGGGAGGTCGCCGAACGCCCGCTGTGGGTCCACCCGGCCCTCACCGAGGTCGTCGACAACGCGCTGCGCGATCTCGACCTGGGGGAGGACGGGTGAGGGGCGCGGGCGGCGCGGCGGGAGCCGCCTCCGCGGCCCGCGCGGTCAACGGGCCCGTGCGCGCCGCGATGTGACGCGGCGGCGGAGAGCCGGAGTCAGGGGAGGTCACATGGTGTGCCTCCCCTTTTGCATGCCCCTCGTGCCCGTAGGTTAGGTTAGCCTTGCCTCACTAATTGGCGGGGCGGGGAAGTGTGCACCGAGCTGCGCCGATGCTGCCCGTCTCGCCCGCGCCGTGCGGGGGTGTCCCCGTATGTCCGTATCGCCACCGCTCGCCACCGCTCGCCGAACGCGCCGGCGGGCGGCAACCGTCCCGAAGGAGTCACCCGATGAGCCAGACCCTGTCGCCCGAGCGTGTCCGCGCCGACATCGCGGAGCTGCTCGACTGCGATCCAGCCGAGATCGTGCCGGGGGAGGACCTCTTCGACCTCGGGCTCGACTCGGTGCGGATCATGACGCTGGTTCAGCGGTGGCGCGACGCGGGCGCCGGCTCGCTGGAGTTCCCCGACCTGGCCGAGCGGCCCGAACTGGCCCACTGGACCGCGCTCCTGACGGGCCGTGACGCATGAGGCGGGTCGACCATCGCGACCGGCACCTGGAGCGGATCGCCGAGGTGCAAAACGGTGCGCACGCCGAGAAGGTGGGCTACCCGATCGGCCTCCGGCAGGCCGAGGTCGTCCGCACGGCCGAGGTCGGTGCCGGTCTGCTGCGGCTGACTCTGGGCGGTGCGGGCATCGAGGGGTTCGAGGCGCACGCGCCGGACGAGCACGTGAAACTCATCTTCCCGGAGCCGGACGGCTCGTTGCGACTGCCTGAGCGGAACGGATCGATGCTGCGCTGGCCGCGGCCCGCCCCCACCTCGCGGGAGTACACGGTGCGCCGGTACGACCCTGCCGCCCGTGAGCTCGACATCGACATCGTCCCGCACGACGGCGGGCTCGCCTCGGACTGGGCGCACCGGGTCGAGCCGGGCGCGGTCGTGCACGTGGCGGGGCCTCCCGGCGGCCTGATCGTCCCGCACGCCTACGACCGCTACCTCCTCGCGGGCGACATCACCGCCCTGCCCGCGATCGCCCGCCGGCTGGAAGAGCTGCCCCGGACCGCGAAGGGCTGGGCCTTCATCGAAGTCGCCGATGCCACGGAGGAGATCGAGCTCTCGGCGCCCGAGGGCTTCGAGGTGCACTGGCTGCACCGGGGAGCTCTTCCGGCGGGCACCGGCGGCGCGTTGGAGCGTGCCGTGACCGCGGTGGCCGTGCCCGAGGGGGAGCGGCTGTACGTGTGGATCGCCGGCGAGGCGGGGCAGATCAAGCCGCTGCGCCGCTGGGTCCGCGACGCGCTGGGGCTCGGCAAGGCGGACCACGACATCACCGGTTACTGGAAGCGCGGCGTCGCCGACTTCGACGAGGACGACCACTGACGCGACGGCCGACCGGCCGGGACGGCTGACCGAGCGGTCGAGCCGGCCGGGCGGAACGGGTTCGGACCTGGGATGTGCTGTCTCCCGAAAACATCAACTAAGGTTAGCCTTACCTAAGTAACAAGGAGTGGAAGAATGTCCATACGCAGATCGTCGGGGCTGATCGGAGCCGTGGCCCTGGCCCTGGCGCTGACCGGGTGCGGGTCGTCGGACGGCGGCTCGAAGGGCTCCGGCAAGGGTTCGCCCCGGGTGTTCGCCGCCGACAACGGCAAGATCAAGATCCCCGCCGACCCGAAGCGTGTGGTCGCCACCGGCTACGCCGTGCCCGTCCTCATCGAGGCCCATGTGCCGCTGGTCGGGGTCTCGTCGTGGAAGCGCGGCGAGCCGATGATGAGCAAGCGGGACCTCGCCACGTACAAGAAGCTCCCCAAGGTGGCGGGCGAACAGGCGGCCGAGACCAACTACGAGGCCGTCGCCGAGGCGAAGCCCGACCTGATCGTGATCGGCGTGCCGAAGCCGGCCCTCGGCGACGTCGACGTCAAGCGTCTGGAGTCCATCGCGCCCGTGGTGGCGATCGGCCCGACCGTGCCGTCCATGTGGCGCCAACAGTCCCGCCAGCAGGCCGACGCGGCGGGCGGGCTCGAGAAGTTCGACGCCATCAAGGACACCTACGAGGCCAAGGCCGCGCGGCTGGCGAAGAAGTACCGGAAGGTCCTTCCACAGCTGAAGCTGGGCCACGTCGGCGCGTACGGCGAGAGTGCCAAGGGCACCTGGCAGCGGGAGTTCGGCCGTTCCTGGGGCACCAACATCGCGGAGGACGTCGGCGCGACGTACTACGGCAAGGTCAAGAAGAAGGGCCCCGGCTCGCGCGCCGTCAGCGAGTACCCCTCCCTCGAAGAGCTCCCCGACGCGCTCGGCGAGGCCGACGCCATCACGTACTCCGTCAACGCCGACGGCAGCATCCCGCAGCCGGTGAAGTACGTCATGGACTCCAAGCTCTGGAAGAACCTGCCCGCCGTGAAGGCCGGCAAGACCTTCCCGCTGCGCTACACCGAGTCCGCCACCTACGGCCAGGCCATGCGGACCCTGGACGCGGTCGACACGTCGTTCGCGCCGCTCCTGAAGCGGTGACCGTCGCGGGCCGCGCCCCCGAGGCGCTCGGAACCCGGCGGGCCGGCCCGCGCAGCGGAGCACAGGTAGCCCTCCTCGCCTGCGGAGTCGTCCTGCTCCTGGTGGTCGCCGTGCTCAGCGTCGGCGTCGGCGCCCGGCACATCGCGCCCACCGAGGTCGTCCGCGCCCTCGTCGACCACCGGGGCACCGACGACCACGTGATCGTGCGCGACGTCCGCGCGCCCCGCGCGCTGCTCGCCGTCGCGGTGGGCGCCGCCCTCGCGGTGGCGGGCGCGCTGATCCAGACGCTGGCCCGCAATCCGCTGGCCGAACCCGGCATCCTCGGGGTCACCGCGGGCGCCGGGTTCGCCATCACCGTCGGCTCCGGACTCGGTCTCGCCGCCGGGCAGGCGGGCCAGTTGGGCTGGTCGGTCACCGGCTCGGTGCTCGCCGCGCTCCTCGTCGCCGCCGTCGGGCGCCGCTCCCCGCTGCGCCTCGTGCTCACCGGTGTGGCCCTGACCGCGGTGCTCGGCGGCGTCGCGCTGGGCCTGCGGTTGATGCTCCCGGACACCTTCGACGTCTACCGGTTCTGGTCGGTCGGCTCGCTCGCGTCCCGCGAACAGGCCCCGCTGGCCTGGCCGTTGACCGCCATCGCGGTGTCCCTGCTCGGCGCCCTGCTGCTGAGCCGGGCCCTCAACGCACTGGCGCTCGGCGAGAACGTGGCACAGACCCTGGGCGCGAGCGTGGTCCGCGTACGGACCGCCGCACTCGTCCTGATCACCGTGTTGAGCGGGGCCGCGACGGCGGTGGCCGGGCCCATCCTGTTCGTCGGGCTGATCGTGCCGCACCTGGTCCGCAGGCCGGCCGGCGGCTCGGTGCCGTGGCTGCTGCTCCATTCGATGGTCCTCGGGCCGATCCTGCTGCTGATCGCCGACATCGGCTCGCGCGTGCTGCTGCCCACCGGCGAGGTGCCGGTGGCGATCGTCACCGCCTTCCTCGGCGGCCCGATGCTGATCTGGGCCGTCCGCCGCCACGGGGCGGGGTCGCTGTGAGCATGCTCAACGTCCGCGGACTGCGGACCGAGCGCCGCACGGTGGTGCTCGTCGCCGTCCTGGTCCCCCTCACGCTCGCCCTGGCCCTCACCGGGCTCTGCTACGGCGCCTCCTGGTCCACCCCCGACGAGGTGTTCTCCGCGCTGAGCGGCACCGAACCCTCCGTCGTCATCTCGGACTGGCGGCTGCCGCGGGTGCTCGCCGGACTGGTCTTCGGCGCCACACTCGGCGTGGCCGGGGCCCTCTTCCAGAACCTCACCCGCAACCCGATGGGCAGCCCCGACGTCATCGGCCTCGACGCGGGCGCCTACACCGGAGCCCTCGTCGCCCTCACCGCCCTGTCGGGCACCTCCGCCCAACTGGCCGTCGGCTCCGTGACCGGCGGGCTCGTCGTCGCGGCCGCCATCTACCTCCTCTCCTTCGACCGCGGATTCTCCGGCCTTCGCCTCGTCGTCATCGGCATCGCCGTCAACGCGATGGTGACCGCGGTCAATGCGTGGATCGTGCTCCGCGCCGACCTGGACGTGGCGATCGCGGCGGTCGGCTGGAGCGCCGGATCGCTCAACGGCGTCGGCTGGGAGGACTTGGGCATCCCGTTCACGGTGATCGGCGTGCTGCTCGCCCTCATGGCCACCCGGGCGCACGCCATGCACCAGGCGTCGCTCGGCGACGCCGTCGCCGTCACCACCGGCGTCGCCCTCGACCGGCTCCGCCTCGTCATGGTCCTGGTCGGCGTCGGCTGCACGGCGACGGTGACCGCGGTGGCCGGGCCGATCGCGTTCATCGCGCTCGCCGCCCCGCAGATCGGCCGCCGGCTCGCCGGCGCCGCCGGTGTCCCGCTGCTCCCCGCGGCGCTCACCGGGGCGGTGCTGCTCCTGGGCGCCGACCTGATCGCCCAGATGCTGCTGGCGCCCGTCGCGCTGCCGGTGGGCGTGGTGAGCACCGCGATCGGCGGTTGTTACCTGATCTGGCTGCTGACCAAGGAGGTGAGGCGCGCGTGAGCGCACGCCTGACCGCGCGGGACCTCACCCTGCGCTACGGAGACCGCGTGGTCTCCACCCGACTGAACCTCGACGTCCCCGACGGTGCGTTCACCGCCGTCGTGGGCCCCAACGGCTGCGGCAAATCAACCCTGTTGAGGGCCTTCGTACGGCTGCTGCGCCCCGACAGCGGCCACGTCCAGCTCGACGGCCTGGAGATCGGCGGCTACCCGGCCAAGGCCCTGGCCAAGCAACTCGGCTTCCTGCCGCAGGACCCGCAGGCCCCCGACGACATCAAGGTCCGCCAACTCGTCGGCCGGGGCCGCTTCCCGTACCAGTCGCTCCTCGCGCTGTGGTCCGCCGCCGACGAGAAGGCCGTCACCGAGGCGATGGACGCCGCCGGCGTCACCGACCTCGCCGAACGGCCGGTGCAGGAACTCTCCGGCGGGCAGCGCCAACGGGTGTGGATGGCCATGGTGCTCGCCCAGGAGACGCCCTGCCTGCTGCTCGACGAGCCGACGTCCTTCCTGGACATCACCCACCAGTACCAACTGCTCGGCCTGCTGTCCGCGTTGCGCGACCGGGGCCGCACGGTCATCGCCGTCCTGCACGACATCAACCAGGCGTGCCGCTACGCCGACCACCTGGTCGCCATGAAGGACGGCCGGGTGGCCGCAGAGGGCGTCCCCACGGACATCGTGGACGCCGCCCTGATCAAGGACGTCTTCGACCTGCCGAGCGTCATCGTCCCCGACCCGGTGACCGATACGCCGATGGTCGTCCCCACCCTGCAAGGAGAATGAGTTGAGCACCGCAAGCGTCTCCTCGGACGGCCTGCTCCCGCTGACCGGCGCCCAGACGGGCATCTGGAACGCACAGCGCCTGGAGCCGGACTCGCCGTACTACGTGGTCGGCGACGTGGTGGAGATATCCGGTGGCGACCCCGTCGACGTCGCGGCGCTCGTCGAGGCCGTCCGGGCGACCACCGAGGAGGCCGAGACACTGCGGCTGCGGGTGTACGACACCCCTGAAGGGCCGCGCCAGCGGGTGGGCCAGGAGCCGGTCGCACCGCCCCGGGTGGCCGACGTCAGTGATGCGGCCGACCCCGTCGCCGCGGCCCACGCCCTCGTCGACGCGGAGCGGGCCCGGGTGGGCGAGGCCTGCCGGGGGATGGTGGACCGGCCGCTGTACGCGCGTACCGTCATCAGACTCTCCGACCGCGAGATCTGGTACACCCAGCTCGGCCACCACCTGGTCTTCGACGGCTACACCGCGGCGATGCTCGCGCGCCGCACCGCCGCCCGCTACACCGCCCTGGTCCAAGGGGCGGAGCCGCGCCCGTCGGCCTTCGGAGGCTTCGCCGACTTCGTGGCCGCCGACCGCGCCTACCGGGAGAGCGACCGGGCCCGCGAGGACCGCGCGTACTGGGTCGAGCGGTTCACCCCGCTGCCCGACCTCGGCGAGAACGACATCGCCGCCGGCGCGCCCGACAGCACGCTGACCGCCCGCGCCGCCCTCTCGCCCGAGGAGACGGCCCGGCTGCGCGCCTACGCCGACGAGCAGGGCGTCACCTGGGGCGAGGCACTGATCGCCGGCTACGCCGCCTTCCTGCACCGCATGCTCGGCCGCACCGACATCGTGTTCGCCCTGCCGCTGATGTGCCGTGCCGGCTCGGTCGAACTGCGCACCCCGGCCATGGCGGTCAACATCCTGCCGATGCGGCTGACCGTCCAACCCGGCGACACTCTCGGCGAGTTGGGCCGGCGGGTGGCCGCCGCGACGAAGGAGATGCGCGACCACCAGCGCTACCGCGGCGAGGACCTGCCGCGCGACCTCGGCGTGCCCGGTGCGGGCGCGCTGCTGCACGGCCGCGGGATCAACCTCAAGGCCTTCGACCTGGCCCTCGACTTCGCCGGGGCGCGCGGCGTGCTGCGCAACGTCGCGGGCGGGCCGCCGGAGGACATGGGCCTGAGCGTCCTGCCCGCCCACGACGGCGGGCTGCTGCTCGGCTTCGAGGTGGACGCACGGACCAACGACCAGGCCGCCGTCGACGCCCTCCTCGCCGCGCTGCGGACCCTGCTCTCCCGGCTGCTCGACGGCCTGCCCGTGGGACGCATCGCCCTGGCCGACGACGCGGACCGGCTCCTCGCGGACCGGTGCCCGCCCGCGCTGCCCGGCACGCCCGTCGACGTTCCGACGGCGTTCGACGCGATGGCCGCAGCCGATCCCGACGGCACGGCACTGGTCTGCGGCGAACACCGGCTGACGGCCGCCGCGCTGGCCGACCGCGTGCACCGCGTCGCCCGCGCGCTGCGGGCCCGCTCCATCGGGACCGAGGACATCGTCGCGCTGGCCCTGCCGCGCTCCGCGGACTCCGTGACCGCCCTGCTCGCCGTCATGGACGCGGGCGCCGCGTTCCTGCCCCTGGACACCGCCCACCCCGCCGAGCGGCTGCGCGACCTGCTCGACGACACCCGCCCCGCCCTCGTCCTGACCGCCACCGACGCCGTCGACGGGCTGCCCTGGCAGACCCTGCTCGACGAGGCCGCCACCCTGTCCGGCGCGCCGCTGGCCGCCGCCGAACTGGCCGCGCCCCGCCACCCCGAGCACCTCGCCTACGTGATCCACACCTCCGGTTCCACCGGCCGCCCCAAGGGCGTGCTCGGCCGGGTCGGCGCACTCGCCTCGCTCCTGCACCACCAGCGCGCCACGGTCGTCGCCGAGGCCGAACGGGCCGCCGGGCGGCGCCTGCGCGCCGCCCACACCTACTCGTTCGCCTTCGACTCGGCCTTCGACCACCTGGTCTGGCTGCTGTGCGGCCACGAACTCCACGTCTACGACGCCGACACCGTCCGGGACGCCAACGCGCTGCTCGCCGCGTTCGACCGCGACGGCATCGACATCGTGGACACCACGCCGTCGATGGCCGCGCCGCTGATCGACGCCGGGCTCCTGGAGCGGGAGCCGACGCTGCTGGTCCTCGGCGGCGAGGCCACCCCGAACGCCCTGTGGCGGCGGATCGCCGCCTCCGGGATCACCGCGCGCAACCTCTACGGGCCCACCGAGGCCACCGTCGACGCCACCACCGCACGGATCGACGGCGACGCCCCGACGATCGGCCACCCCCTCGCGGGCACCCGCGTCCACCTCCTCGACAGTGCGCTGCAACCGGTGCCGCACGGTCGCACGGGCGAGCTGTACCTCGCGGGACCGCACCTCGCCCGCGGCTACCTCGGCCGGCCCGGGGCGAGCGCCGAACGGTTCGTCGCCGACCCCTTCGGCGCGCCGGGCGAGCGGATGTACCGCACCGGGGACCTGGCCCGCTGGGTGCCCGGCCGGGGCGTGGAGTACCTGGGCCGCGCCGACGGACAGGTCAAGATCCGCGGCCACCGGGTCGAGACCGGCGAGGTCGAGGCCGCGCTCGGCGCGCTGCCCGGCGTCACCGCGGCGGCCGCCACCATCCGCTCCTCCCGCCTCATCGGTTACGTGGTGTCCGCCACGGCCACCGGGGACGCGGTACGCGCCCTGCTGGCGGAGCGGCTGCCCGACCACATGGTGCCCGCGGCGGTCGTCGTCCTCGACGCGCTCCCGCTCACCCCCAACGGCAAGCTCGACCGTGCCGCCCTGCCCGCCCCCGCCTCCACCGGCGGCGGCCGGGAACCGGCCACCGAACGGGAGCGGCTGCTCTGTGCCGTACTCGCGGAGGTGTTCGAGGTCGAACGGGTCGGCGTCGACGACGACTTCTTCGCGCTCGGCGGCGACAGCATCACCGCCATCACCCTCAGCAGCCGCCTCCGGGCCAAGGGCCTCGACCTGCGGCCGCGGGACCTGCTGGCCCGCCGCAGCTTCGCCGCCCTCGCCGCGTCCGCCGGGCTCGTCGAGTCGGTCGCCGAACCCGTGGACGACCCGATCGGGCCGGTCCCCGCGCCGCCCATCGTGCGCGGCCTGCTCGACCCGCACCCGGACGTGGACATCGTCGCCGGATACGCGCAGTGGACCGCTGTGGGCGTCGACGCGCTCGACCGCGCCGACCTGGTCGCGGGCGTCCAGGCGGTGCTCGACCACCACGACGCGCTGCGGCTGCGTGCGGACGACGGCCTGGAGGTGCTGCCCCGCGGCGGCCTGGAGGTGCTGCCCCGCGGCGCCGTGCGCGCCGTCGTCGACGAGGTGCACGGCGCGGACACGACCACCGTGGCCGAGCACCTCGCCGGTCAACTCGACCCCCGTACCGGCGACTTGGTGCGCGCCTGCCTGATCCGCACCGCTGACGACGAAGCCGACCTGCTGGTCGTCGCCGTCCACCACCTCGCCATGGACGGCGTGTCCTGGCGCATCCTGCTCCCCGACCTGTACGCGGCCTGCACGGGCGCGCCCCTCGAACCCACCGGCACCTCATGGCGACGCCACGCCCTGTACCTGGCCGCCCAGGGCGAGTCCGGAGCGCGACGCGGCGAACTCGCCCACTGGCGGACCGCACTCGGCTCCGCCGTCCGGCTGGGCGCCCGCCCCCTCGACCCGGCGCGCGACACCGTCTCGACCGCCCACCGGTCGACCACCGTGGCCTCACCGGAGACCACCGAGGCACTCCTCACCACGCTGCCCGCGGCCTACCGCGCCGGCGTCGACGAGGTGCTCCTCGCCGCCCTCACCCTCACCCTGCGCGCCTGGGGCCTGCCCGGGGACGCGGTCACCGTCTCCCTGGAGGGCCACGGCCGCGAGCACCTCGAACTGTCCCGCACGGTCGGCTGGTTCACCGGCGAGTACCCGGTACGGGTGCCCCTGGAGGGCGATGCGGGGCGCGCGCTGCGCGCGGCGAAGGAGGCCCGGCGCGCGGTCCCCGACGGCGGCATCGGCTACGGCGTCCTGCGCCACCTCGACCCGCAGATCAGCCCGGAGCTCGGAGCCGTGCCGCCCCCGGACGTCCTGCTCAACTACCTCGGCCGATTCGGCTCGCTGCCCGGCACGGGCTGGCGCCTGCCCGAGCGCGACGCCTTCTCGGTGACCGAGCCCGGGGCCAAGGCGCTGGAACAGGTGCTCGCCCTCAACTGCTTCGTCCACGAGGAGGGCGCGCCCCGGCTCGCCGTCGAGTGGACGGCCGCCTCCGAGGTGCTCGACGCCGACACCGTGACGGCCCTGCGGGAGACCTGGGTCGCGACGCTGGACGCGCTGGCCGAGCACGCGCGCCACACCTGCGGCGGGCTCACCCCCTCCGACCTGCCGCACGTCGCTCTCGACCAGGCCGCCATCGACGCCATCGAACGCACCGGCCGCATCGCCGACGTGCTGCCCGCCACCCCGCTGCAGGTCGGCCTCTCCTTCCACACCCTGGTCCGCGACGACCAGGACGCCGACGTCTACGTCGTCCAGGCCGTGACCACCCTCGTCGGCGACCTCGAACCCGGCCGGATGGCGGAGGCCGCCCGCGAACTGCTGCGCCGCCACCCCGCGTTGCGCGTCCACCTGGCCACGGCGGGGGACGACGTCGTCCAGGTCGTCCCCGCCGACGTCGCCCTGGACTGGCGCGAGGACGACCGGTTCCCGGAGGCCGCCCGCGCCGAACTGGCCCGCCCCTTCGACCCGACCCGTCCTCCGCTGATCCGCTTCCTGCTGTCCCGCGTCGGACCCGACGAGCACAAGCTGGTCATCACCAACCACCACGCGCTGCTCGACGGCTGGTCCATGCCGCTCGTCGGCCGCACCCTGCTCGCCCTCTACGCCGAGCTCGGGGGCGGCCCCGCGGCCCCCGCCGCCCCGCCCCTGTCGGAGTACTTCCACTGGCTGGCAGGGCGCGACCACGACGTGGCGCTCACCGCCTGGCGGGACGCGCTGGCCGGCGTCGACGACGCGACGCGCCTCGCGCCCGCGAGCGCCGAGAGCGGCGTCGAGCGCCCCCACCGCGAAACCCTCGCACTCGGCCGCGAGTTCAGCGACCGGCTGCGCGCCTTCGCCCGCGAACAGGGCGTCACCCTGACCACCGTCCTGCAGACCGCCTGGGGCCTGCTCCTCGGCAGGCTCACCGGCCGCCGCGACGTCGTCTTCGGCTGCCCCGTCTCCGGCCGGCCCGCCGAGGTCGCCGGCGTGGAGTCGATGATCGGCCAGCTCGGCACCACCATCCCGGTCCGCGTCCGGCACACCCAGGACCAGACCGCCCGGGACCTCATGGCCCAGGTCCACGCCGAGAGCGTGGCGCTGGCCGAGCACCACCACGTCGGACTGCCCGAGATCCAGCGGGCGGTGGGCGTCGGCGAACTCTTCGACACCATGCTGGTGATGGAGAACTTCCCGCTCTCCAGCCGGAAGCGCACTCCGCTGGCCCCGGGCCTCGACCTCGCCGGCGTCGACATCACCGACGCCACGCACTACGCCCTGACCGTCATCGTCATCCCCGACGACGAGATCACCATCGGCCTCGGCTACCAGCCGCGCGCCTTCGACCCCGCCACCGTGCGCGACCACGGCCGCCGGCTGCACACCCTCCTGCGCGAACTCGTCGCCGACCCGGCACGTCCCGCGCTCCGGCTGCCCACGCTCGACGCCGAGGAGCGCGAGCGGATCCTGCGCACCGGCACCGGGATCGTCCCCGCCAAGGACCGCGGCCACTGGCTGACGGAGTTCGCCGCCTGGGTCGACCGCAAGCCCTACGCCGAGGCCCTGGTCTGCCGGGACCGCCGCCTCAGCTACGCCGAGCTCGACCGGCGGGCCAACCGGCTCGCCCACGCCCTCATCGCGCACGGGGTACGACCGCAGGACCCCGTCGCCGTCCTGCTCGGCCGCGACATCGAGATGACCGTCGCGCTGTTCGGCGTGGCCAAGGCGGGCGCGGTCCACGTGCCGATGGACGCGAGCTACCCGCGCGAGCGGCTCGCGTTCATGTTCGACGACATCGCCCCGGCCGCCGTCGTCTCCACCGGCGCCGAACTGCCCGTCGCCCGCGAGATCCCGGTCCTGCGCCTCGACGACCCGGCCACGCTCGCCGCTCTGCCGGACACCGACCCGGCCGAGGCGCGCGCGAAGCTCACCGACGACGCCCTCGCGTACGTCATCTACACCTCCGGCACCACCGGCAGGCCCAAGGGCGTCGGCGTGACCCACCGGGGCGTGCCCGACCTGATCGCCCTGCAGGAGGAGGTCGTCGGCGTCACCGAGCACGACCGCTACCTGCACTTCGCGTCGACCGGCTTCGACGTCGCGTTCTGGCAGACCATGGTGCCGCTGCTGTCCGGCGGCACCTCCGTCATCGCCCCCGAGGAGGTGCGCGTCCCCGGCGACGAACTCCTCGACTACATCGCCGAACACCGCGTGACCGGGGTGAACCTGCTGCCGTCGTTCCTCGCCGCGATGCCCGACGACCGCACCGTCGACCCCGACGTGTTCTTCGTCGTCGGCGCCGAGCGGCTCGACCCCGAGCTGGCGCGCCGCTGGGGACGCGGCCGCCGGGCGCTCTTCAACGCGTACGGCCCGACGGAAGTCACCATCAACGCGGTGACCTGGCACTACGACCCGCAGGACGAGGGGCCGCTGCCGATCGGGCGGCCCGACCCGAACGTCCGCGCCTACGTCCTCGACGGCGGACTCCAGCCCACCGGCACCGGTGTGACGGGCGAGCTGTACCTCGGCGGGCCCAGCGTCGCCCGCGGCTACCTCGGCCGCCCCGGCCTGACCTCCGAGCGGTTCGTCGCCGACCCGTTCGGCCCGCCCGGCGAGCGGATGTACCGCACCGGCGACCTCGTGCGGTGGCGGCCCGACGGGCAGCTGGTGTTCCTCGGCCGCGTCGACCACCAGGTCAAGGTGCGGGGCTTCCGCGTCGAGCCGGGCGAGATCGAGTCCACGCTGACCGGCCACCCCGACGTACGGGCCTGCGCCGTGATCGTGCGCGAGGGGCGGCTCGTCGGTTACGTCGTCCCGACCGACGGCGCCGACCCGGACACCGCGCAGCTCCGCGCGTACCTGGCCGACGAGCTCCCCGACCACATGGTGCCGACGGCTCTTGTACCCATCGACCGGCTGCCGTTGAGCCCCAGCGGCAAGCTCGACCCCACCGCGCTGCCCGCTCCCGAGACGGTGACGGCCGCACGGCGTGAACCCGCGACCGAAGCCGAAGCGGTGCTGCTCGGCGTCTTCCGGGACGTCCTCGGCACCGACGCCGTCGGCCCCGACGACGACTTCTTCGCCATCGGCGGCGACAGCATCGTCTCGCTCCAGGTCGTCTCGCGCGCCCGGCGCCACGGCCTCGGCCTGACCGCCCGCGACGTGTTCGAGGGACTGACCGTCGCCGGGATCGCGGCCCGCGCCCGCGCCCTGGAGACGGGCGAGGCACCCGCCACCGGCGACGCGCCGCTCACCCCGGTCATGCGGGACCTGCTGCGCCGTGCCGGCACGGCGGCGGACGGGTTCTGCCAGTGGACGGAGATCTGCGTCCCGCCGGGCGGCGACGCCGCCACCTGGCGCACCGTGCTCGACACCCTCCTCGCCCGGCACGACGTCCTCCGCGCCCGCCTCACCGACGACGCCCTGCACATCCCCGAAACCGGCACGCTCACCGGCGCCGACGTCCTGACCTGCGTACGGGCGACCGACGACGACCTGCGTCCGGTGATCGACGCCCACGTCGCCGCGGCCCGCGCCGCGATGAACCCACGCACGGGGCCCATGCTGCGCGCCCTCTGGGTCGACGCCGGGCCCGAACGCCCGGGCAGGCTCGTCCTGATCGCCCACCACCTCGTCGTCGACGGCGTCTCCTGGCGCGTCCTCCTCGACGACCTGGAGCACGCCCACGCCGGAGGCACCCCCGCCCGCCACGGCGAGTCCTTCCTCGGCTGGGCGCGGACGCTGCGCGACGCCGACCGCCGGGCCGAGCTGCCGCACTGGCGGCGGATGACCGCCACCCAGCCCCTCGCCGCCCGTCCGCTCAACCCGGCGCGGGACACCGTGGCGACGGCACGCCACCACGAGCTCCGGCTCGACGCCGCGTCGACGCGCGCCCTGATCACCACGCTGCCCGCCGCCCACCGCGGCACCCCGGACGCGGTGCTGCTCACGGCGCTCGCGCGAGCGGTACGGGAGTGGCGCGGCGCGCCGGAGGTTCTGGTCGCACTGGAGAGCCACGGACGACCGCAGCAGGTCGACCTCTCGCAGACCGTCGGCTGGTTCACCGCCGTCCACCCGGTGCGGCTGCACGCCGACGACGACGTGCGGGCGGTCCGGGAGCGGCTGCGCGCCCAGGGAGACGCGCTCGGGTACGGGATCCTCACCTCGGCGGGCCTGCTCGCCCCGGTGGAGCCCGAGATCGCCTGGAACTACCTCGGCCAGTTCCCCGGCGCACCGTCCCGGGAGACCCCGTGGCGGCCGGCCCCGGACGCCGACCCGCTCGGCTCCGGCGGCACCGACGACCTTCCCCTGCCGCACGGCCTGATGGTCAACGCCCTGGTGCGCGACGACGCCCTCGGCGTCCGCATCACCTGGCCCGCCGAACTGTTCACCGCCGAGGAGATCGCGGAACTGGCTGAGTGCCTGCGGGCCGCCCTCCTCGACCTCGCCGCCGCACCGGAGATCTCCGCGCTCGACCACGACCGGGGAGTCGCCGAGATCCAGCCCCTCACCCCGCTCCAGGAAGTGATGCTGCGCCATTCGCGCACCGAGCAGCCCGACCCGTACACCGTGCAGTCGACGTTCTCCCTGGCGGGCGCGCTCGACATCGACGCCCTGCGCGTCGCGGGCGCCGACCTGCTGGCCCGCCACCCCAACCTGGGCGCCGTGTTCCCCGCCGACCTGGCGGTGATCCCTAAGACGCCGACGCCGGACTTCCGTGTCGTCGACGGACCGGCCGACGAGGCCCTCGCGGCCGACCTGGCCGAGCCGTTCGACCTCGCCGCGGGCCCACTCCTGCGGCTCACGGTGATCCGGACCGGCCCCGAGCGCGCCGACCTGGTCATGACCAGCCACCATGTGCTCTCCGACGGCTGGTCGGCACCGCGCATCCTCACCGAGCTGTTCGAGCTCTACACCGCACGGGTCCGCGGCACGGCACCCGACCTGCCCGCGCCTGTGCCCTTCGGCGACTACCTGCGCTGGCGCGCCGACCATGAGCCCGAACTCATGCCGTGGGAAGTCGAGTTGCAAGACCTCCCGGAGGGGGACCATCTCGCCGCAGGTGAGGTCGGCGCGGCCTGGCAGGACCCCGCGCTCATCAGTTTCGACGCGGGCCTCATGGCCGACCTCGGCCGGCTCGCAGCACGCCGCGGCCTGACCAGCAACACGCTGGTGCAGGGCGCCTGGTCGGTCCTGCTCGCCCGCCGCTCCGGCCGCGCCGACGTCTGCTTCGGCGCCATGGTCGCCTGCCGCCCCCCGGAGCTGGCGGGCGTCGAGGAGATCGTCGGCCTGCTCGCCAACACCGTTCCGGTACGGGCGCGCCTCACCGGCACCCTCGCCGAAACGTTCACCGAACTCCAGGCCAGACAGCGGGCGTTGGTGGACCATCACCACGTCGCGCTCGCCGATCTGGAGCGGCTGACCGGACGGCGCAGGCTCTTCGACAGCCTGGTGGTGTTTGAGAACTACCCCGTCGACCCCGACCGCCTGCGCGAACCGGCCCCCGGTCTCACGGTCGTCGGCACCCGGTTCCGCGAGTCCACCCACCACCCGGTGACCCTGACGGTCATGCCGGACGGCGACGGCTGGACGGGCGTCCTCGCCCACCGTGCCGGCGTGGACGTCGACGGCCTCGCCGACGAACTCCTCACCCTGCTCCGCTCCCTGGACCGCCACCTCGACGACGACGTCAGCACGTTCCTGGAGGCGCGATGACCGGCGATGTCGCACCACCGGCCGAGCGGGTGGACGGGGACCTGCTGCGGATGGCGTTCATCCTGGTGCTCGGCACCTTCATGGCGACGCTCGACGCCACCATCGTCAGCGTCGGAATCGACCGCCTGACCAAGGAGTTCGACGCCTCCGTCGCCGACATCCAGTGGGTGAGCACCGCCTATCTGCTGGCCGTCGTCGCGGCGGTGCCCGCGTCCGGCTGGCTGTCGGACCGATGCGGCGGCCGCCGGGTCTGGCTCACCGCCGCGGGCGTGTTCCTGCTCGGCTCGGTGCTCTGCGCGCTGGCGTGGTCGGCGGCCAGCCTGGTCGTGTTCCGAGTGATCCAGGGCCTCGGCGGCGGGCTGCTGCCCGCCACCGGGCAGGCGATCCTGGCCCGGGTCGCGGGACGACACCGCACCGGCCGGGTGATCAGCGTCGTCGCCGTCGTCCCGCTGCTCTCCCCGGTGTTCGGCCCGCTCGTCGGCGGCTCGCTGCTCGGCATCGCCTCCTGGCCGTGGCTGTTCCTGGTCAACCTGCCGATCGGCGTGGTCGCGGCCGTCCTCGCCCGCCGGTACGTGCCCGACGTGCCGCCCTCGCCGCGGCGCACGGCGTTCGACCTCCGGGGCGCCGCGCTGCTCTCACCCGGTCTGGCCGCCCTCGTCTACGGGCTGACCGAGGTGGCCCACGGCGCCACGCTGCCCGCCGTGGCCGGGGTGGTGGCGGGCGTGGCGATGCTGGCCGCCTTCACCGTGCACGGGCTGCGGACCGACGGGACGCCGCTGGTGGACCCGCGCCTGTTCACCCGGCCGCCGTTCGGTGCCGCCGCGCTCGCGCTGCTGGTCCTCGGCGCGTCGGTGTTCGGCACGACGTTCCTGCTGCCGCTGTACTTCCAGACCGGTCGCGGTCTCTCCCCGTGGGAGGCCGGGCTGCTGCTCGCGCCGCAGGGGCTGGGTGCCGCCGCCGGTTCGTTCCTGGTCAACAGGACCATCGACAAGGTGGCGCCGCGGACCCTGGTGGTCACGGGCATCGTGCTGATCGTCGCCGGCACGGTCCCGTTCACCCAGCTCGGCCACGCGCCGCCCGAGGCGGTGATCATCGCGGCGCTCGCGGTGCGCGGCATCGGGATGGCGATGATCGGCGCGCCGGTGATGAACATCGTCTACAGCCGCATCGGGCCCGAGCACCTGCCGAGGGCGTCCGCAGCGCTCAACCTCCTGAACACGGTGGGAGGTTCGGTGGGAACCGCCGCTCTCGCGGTCGTCCTTCAGAACCGGCTGTCCGCCCGGGACGCGGACATCCCCGCGGCGTTCGGCGACACCTTCTGGTGGGTGCTCGCCTTCTGCCTCCTCGCGGCGGCGGGGGCGACGCGACTGCCCCGTACGCGGCCCAAGGGGGCGTAGGCAAGAAAGGGGCATGGGCAAGAGGGAGGGGAGGGCCCGCGACTGTCGGGCCCTCCCCGGTCGTTCCGTCGCTCAGACGCGGTCGGCCGCGATGAGGAGGTACTGGAAGGAGCCGTCCCGGTAGGAGTTGATGAACGCGTCCTCGATCCCCGTCACCAGCGAGGACGTCGCCCGCAGCTCCCAGTAGGGCAGCGTGTCCGGCGTCAGGTCGATGACGGCCTGCGGCACGAGGCGGTTGTCGGCCATGGCGCGCAGGTACTCGCGGCGGGAGTGGATGTTGCACTCGAAGTGCGCGTTGATCTGCGAGACCCACTTCGAGGGCTGGCCGTACCGGGGGTTCCAGCAGCCGGTGATGGTCACGTAGCGGCCGCCGACCTTGAGGACACGGGAGTGCTCGGCGAAGAGGTCCTGCAGGTCGACGTACATGCTCGACTCGTTGTTCCACGACGCCGCGGCCAGACCGGTCTCGAAGGGCGTGGCGAGCATGTTGCAGACGCGGGCGCGGACGTGGTCCTGGATGCCCAGTTCGTGGGCGCGCCCGTTGGCGAAGTCGGCCTGCTTCGCGGAGAGCGTGACCCCCTCGACCTTGCAGCCGAACCGCTGGTGGGCCATCACCATCGAGCCGCCGCGGCCGCAGCCGGCGTCCACGAGGGTGTCGGCGCGGCCGATGTCGCCGAGGTGTCCCAGGAGATACTCGGCCTGCGCCGACTCCAGCCGGTGCAGCTCGGCGATCAGCTTCTTCTCGCTCTCGCTGTCACCGGGGTCGCCCAGCGCGCTCCGGTCGACCTCGCCGATGCCGTAGTGGTGGTGGTACAGACCGTCGACATCGCCGAGACGCAGGTTCACGGGCCGGGCCTCGCCGTCCCAGTAGCGGGCGATGTCCCCCTGATAGGGCGTCGCCGGGCCGGGGATGCGCAGCGGGGTGGCGGCGGTGGCCGGGGTGGCGGTGAGTTCGGTGCTGGTCACAGGTGAATCCATTCTCTTACCAGAAGTCGGGCAGGCTGTAGCGGTAGGTGTTCGTCCGGTGCCAGTGGTGGTTGCCGTCGACCCACGCGGCCACGCCCCGCAGGAAGCGCTGCACGGTCGGCACCGGACAGGCGGCGGCCAGGGCAGCGGCCTCGGCCTCGAAGTCGTGCATCAGGTCGTTGTGGACCTCGACCGACTTCAGATAGGCCTCCCGGTCGGAGAGACCCTCGCGCTCGGCGATCACCACCGGCAGGTTCAGGTGCCGGCCGGGGGAGGCGAGCTCCTTGGTGTACGAGTACAGGTCGTTGACGATGGTCGTCGCGTTGCCCGCGAGCGCGATGACCTTCTGCATGGCGGGCTGTGCGTGCAGGTCCGCCGGCAGTTCGTAGCCGCCGACGGTGTCGGTGATGGTGGGGCAGGGGCGGAAGTTGTTGAACTGGCGCATCGCCAGGTACTCCCACACCTCCGGTACGTGGTCCAGCTGCGCCCAGGCCGCCTCGGCGAGGTAGCCGAGGTGGAGCCTGGCCATGTCGTGCCGGTACCGGTCGGCCTGGGAGGCGGTGGACGCCTCGACGAAGTACTCCATGGCGGAGCGGTAGGCCCGCCGGGGAGCGTCCGAGTGGAGCGACTTCTCCCACTGCGGCTGGTACTCCCGCGTGGTGTACAGCGGGTCGAGGGCGGTGTGCGCGAGGAGCAGCCGCTCCCCGAGACCGTCGGGGGAGCCGCCGTGGTCCTCGCAGTAGCAGTCGTCCACCGCGTTCTCGGCCACCATCAGCCGGGTGGCGAGCATCAGATGGTCGACGGTCGGGGCGTCCGGGTGGCAGCCCACCATGTAGCGCCCCACCAGGAAGCCGTCGAACTCCTCCTCCCAGTCGTCGGGGTAGAGGCTCACCTCGTCCAGCGCCCAGGACTTGATCCGGCGGCTGACCTCCTCGACCCGGGCGGGATCCGGCTCGGGCACCGGATGGTGGTAGAGGCCCGGGATCGGGGTGCCCTCCGCCTCGGACGGCGCGGCGGCCGGGGCCGCGGGCGCCGCCGGCGGTGGCTCCTCGCGCGGGACGAGCCGCAGACCGGCGGTGCCGATCCCGCTGGGGCCGCTGAGCAGCCGCGCCAGACCGCCCCCGGCCCCCGGTACTTCGGCCGGTGGAGCGGCGGGAGCGGCGGAAGCCTCGGGTGGTGGTGAAGGGGTGGGCAGGTCGGGCGCGGCGGGCGGGTCGCCGAACGCGGCCCTGATGTCGCAGGCGCGGGCCGCGGCGTCCGCGAGGACGTCCGCCCCGAAAGGGGTGACGGCCTCCGGCGCACTCGGCTGCGGGGGGGTCGGCTCAGGCGCGGGCATCAATGGCTCCTTGAAGGTGGGCCGCTGCGGGGGCCACTACGGGCGACCGCTACTACTTGGGCCAGCGGGCGATCTGCACGTTCTCCAGGACGCCGACCGCGTCCGGCACGAGGATCGCGGCGGAGTAGTAGGTGCTGACGAGGTAAGAGGTGATCGCCTTCTCGTCGAGGCCCATGAAACGGACCGAGAGGCCCGGCTCGTACTCGTCCGGGAGACCGGTCTGGTGCAGACCGATGACGCCCTGGTTCTCCTCGCCGGTACGCATGCAGAGGATCGAGCTGGTCTTCTCCTTGCTGATCGGGATCTTGTTGCAGGGCAGAATCGGTACGCCGCGCCAGGCGGGCACCTGCTGGCCGCCGAGGTCGACGTGGTCCGGGTAGACGCCGCGCGCGTTCAGCTCGCGCCCGATCGCCGCGATGGTCTTGGGGTGCGCGAGGAAGAACTTGGATCCGCGCCGGCGGCACAGCAGTTCGTCCAGGTCGTCCGGGGTGGGCGGGCCGGAGTGCGGCTGGATGCGCTGCTTGAAGTCGGCGTTGTGGAGCAGGCCGAACTCCCGGTTGTTGATCAGCTCGTGCTCCTGGCGTTCGCGCAACGCCTCGATGGTGAGCCGCAGTTGTTCCTTGGTCTGGTTCATCGGGCCGTTGTAGAGATCGGCAACCCGGGTGTGGATCCGCAGAATGGTCTGGGCGACGGAGAGTTCGTACTCCCGCGGCTTCTCCTCGTAGTCGACGAACGCGCCCGGCAGCTCCGCCTCGCCGGTGTGCCCGGCCGACATCGCGATCTCCGCCTCGCCGCGATGGTTCTGCCGGCGGTCGCCACGCGCCTTGTACTCCTCGATGTGGTCGCGCAGGCTCGACGCCGAGGAGAGCACGGCGTTGAAGTCCTCGCGGGACAGGGTGAGCAGCGTGCCGGAGGTCTCGGCGGTCGCCGTCTGCTCCCAGCGGGCGCCCTCGTCGAGCAGCGCGTCGTCCCCGAACCGGTCGCCGTCCGCGAGCACGTCGAGGGCGACCTCGTCGCCGTACGGGCCCTCGGTGGTCTGGCCGATGCGGCCGTGGGCGATCAGGTGGAGCCGGTCTGCGGGCGCGCCGCGCTCGACCAGCGTCTCGCCCACCTCGAAGTCGCGCTGGACGCACCGGCCGGCGAGGGCGCGGAGCACCTCCTCGTCGTCGAAGCCGCGCAGCGGGGCCAGTTCACCGAGTTCGCCCGGGATGACCCGGACGGTGCCGCCGTCCTGGATGAAGTCCACGCGTCCGTCGCCGACGGTGTAGCTCAGCCGGCGGTTCACGCGGTAGGCGCCGCCCTTGGTCTCCACCCAGGGGAGCATCCGCAGCAGCCAGCGGGAGGTGATCTCCTGCATCTGCGGGGCGGACTTGGTCGTGGTGGCGAGGTTCCGGGCGGCGGCCGTGCCCAGGCTGGACTGCTTGGGCGGCGCCGTCCGGGCCTGCGGGCTCGAGTCAACGGTCATCAGGCGGGCTCTCCTTGGTCATGGCGGGTACGCGCCGATACGGGCGCCATCGGGCAACAGGAGGAAAAAGGGGTATAGGAACGGGAATCCGTCCAGATCCAGGGGAACACTAAGGGCCGCTCCACCCGCCGGACCAGGAAAAGCCGACGACATTAACTCGATACGATGATCGCGCCCTTGCGATGTTTGCCCGGGTACCGACGGGATCCAGCCGTGATGTGCGGGGTGATCCCCGACGGGCCGTGCGGGCCGCTCGCGCCCGCACCCTGCGCATGCCTGTCGCATGTGCCGCCGTCGATCCCACCGGTGGCTGTCCGAATCGCGTCAGGGCACAGCACGACGGGGCGGCGGATGCGGTCACACTTCGGTGAGCGCCGCGTCATGTCCCGTCCGCGGCACGGCACTTCCGTCCGAGCCCCTCGCGTGCGCCGCCCGGAGTGCGAGCGGGGCGCCGAGTCGAGGGGACGGACCGGCCACGGCCGACCGCCGGCACCACTCGTCGTCCGTACTCGCTGAAGGGTGTCGACCCTGCCGACGGTACGCGTGCTTGCGGCGGCCCACTGCGAGACGGTGACGTCGAGCGCCCCGGGAAGCCTCCGTCGCCGAGTGGCTCGTGGACGCGCGGCTGTCCGTCGGCACGTCTTCGCGCTCGCCCGCCCCCGGGGCTGACGGCGGGCGGTCAGCGCACCCCGAACGACCGGATCAGCGCACTCCGTGCGGCCGGAACTGGACGCTGATGCGTCCGCCGGTGGCCCGGGCCGACTTCGGGATCGCGTGCTCCCAGGTCCGCTGGCAGGATCCGCCCATCACGATCAGATCGCCGTGCCCGAGCGGCCGCCGGACGGTCCCGCCGCCGCGCAGCGGGCGGAGCAGCAGGTCGCGGGGTGCTCCCACGGAGAGGATGGCGACCATCGTGTTCTCGCGGGCGCCGCGTCCGATGCGGTCGCCGTGCCAGGCGACGCTGTCCCGCCCGTCGCGGTAGTGGCACAGGCCGGCCGTCGTGAACGGTTCGCCGAGCTCGTCGGCGTAGTGCGCGGAGAGGGACCGCCGAGCCTCGTCGAGGACGGGGTGGGGGAGTGGTTCGCCGGCGCCGTAGAAGGACAGCAGGCGCGGCACGGCCACGACCCTCTCGTACATCTGCCGGCGTTCGGCCTTCCACGGGACGTCCGTGGCCAGGCGTTCGAACAGTTCGTCGGCGCCCCGGAGCCAGCCCGGCAGGAGGTCGATCCACGCCCCGTCGCCGAGGACCGTCCTGCGAAGGCCCTCCAGGGAGCCCAGGCGTACGTCGTCGCTCTGGTCGAAGAGCGATCCCTGGAGCTGGTGGCCGGACATGGGACCAGGCTACACCTGAATCGAACGCGTGCACGAATTATGTTCGCGGCGGGGCCGCGCGGACCGGCGAGGCCCGCGCGCGGGCGCGCGAAAAGCGCCCGCCCGGTACCGACGACGGAGAAGGCCTCCGAGTCGTCGGCACCGGGCGGGCGCCGCGCGTTGCGCCGTTCGGGTCAGTGCGCCCGCTTGCCGGTGAAGAGCCGGTAGAGGAACAGCACGATCACGGAGCCGACGATGGCGGCGATCCACGTCGACAGGTGGAAGAAGCCGTTGATCGAGTGAACACCGAAGATGACCTTGCCCAGCCAGCCGCCGAGCAGACCACCGACGATGCCGATGAGCATCGTCACGAGGCAGCCGCCCGGGTCCTTGCCGGGCGTGAGGGCCTTGGCGATGGCTCCGGCGATGAGACCGATCAGGATCCAGGCGATGATGCCCACGAGTACGTTCCTTTCGCTTGCGTACAAGACGGTCGCTTGTTCACGTGACGGCAGGAGACCTGCTGTCCGACACCGTGACGGATGTCCCGCTCCGGGCGTCTCACACAGGACCAAGGTCACGTCACGAGGGACGAAGGTCGCGGTTTCGGCGCCGCCCGGTGGCGGAAGGGGCCCGCGGTCACCATCGTCACCCGAGGTGCCCGGCCGCGCGCGCCGGGCAGTTGGCGCATAAGGTGGCGAGGCGGCATACCGGAGACAGATATGACGTCAGCCAAGAAGCCCCCCATCGAGCTGGAACGGTGCCTGCTCCTGACCGGCGTGGGCTGCTTCGACTGGGACCTGGTCAGCGGTGAGCTCAGCCTCGACGCCGGCTCGCTCGCCCTGCTCGACCTGCGCCCCGAGGAGTTCGAGGGCACCGTCGGCTCGCTCCAGGGGCGGCTGCCCCCCGAAGAGGCCGTCCGGATCAACTACGCGGTCACCGAGGCCGTGAACACCGGCGCCGACCACTACGGGGTCTACTTCAGGGCTCGGCACCGCGACGGCTCCCTGCACCTCGGCCACGCCCGCGGCCACATCACGCGCTCCCCGGAGGGACTGGCCGTACGCGTCATCGGCACCCTGCGGGATGCCGCGAGCGACGGTGCCGAACTCGCGGCCACCGACGCCCGTGAGGAGCGCCGCCAGGGCATCGCCCTGATGGTGCAGGGCACCACGCAGGCCCTTTCGCGGGCCGTCACCGTCGACGACGTGGTGGCCGTGCTCTCCGGCGCGTCCGGCCTCGACCGCTTCGCCGCCGACGGCCTCGTCCTCGGCCTCGTCGAGGGAGAGAACCTCAAGCTCATCGCGCTGGTGGGCCACTCGATGCAGGTCCTCGACGAACTCAAGCTGTACAAGGTCGACGAGTCGCTGCCGCTCGCCGAGGCCGTCATGACCCGCCAGCCCCGGTTCGTGGGCTCGCTGCCCGACCTGGCCCGGCGCTTCACCCGGCTGCGGCCCTACATCGAGGAGATGAAGCTGGACTCGGCGGCGTTCCTGCCGCTCGTCGCGCAGGACCGCGCCATCGGCGGACTCGCGTTGTTCTACCGGGGCCGCAGGAACTTCAGTGACGCGGACCGCAACCTGTGCATCGGCCTCTCCGGCATCGTCGCCCAGTCCTTGCAGCGCGCCATGCTCTTCGACGAGGAGCGCGACCTCGCCAAGAGCCTCCAGGCCACCATGTTGCCGCGGGGGATCCCCGAGGTCGCGGACACCGAGGTGGCCGTGCGCTACCACGCCGCCTGGGGCGGCCGTGACGTCGGCGGCGACTTCTACGACGTCATCACCCTGCCCCGTGGGCGCATCGGCGTGGTCGTCGGGGACGTCCAGGGACATGACACCCACGCCGCCGCCATCATGGGGCAGCTGCGCATCGCCCTGCGCGCCTTCGCCGGCGAGGGGCACCCGCCCGCGACGGTGCTCTCGCGCACCTCCCGCTTCCTGGCCGAGCTGGACACCGAGCGGTTCGCCACCTGCACCTACGCCCAGTTCGACCCCGCCACCGGCATCGTGCGCGCGGTGCGGGCCGGACATCTGCCACCGCTCGTGCGCCATCAGGACGGCCGGGTCGGCGTGCCCCGGGTGCGCGGCGGGCTGCCGCTGGGGCTGGCCACGGAGTTCGGCATGGAGGACTACCCCGAGGTCCGGCTCGACCTGGTGCCCGGCGAGACCATGGTGCTGTGCACCGACGGACTCGTCGAGGACGCCGGACTCGACCTCGACACCGGCATGCGGAACCTCGCCGAGGTGCTGCGCGCCGCACCCGAATCGGCGGAGGAGCTGGCGGACCACCTCTCGAACGCGCTGTGGGAGCGCTGGGGCACCGGTGACGACGTGGCGCTCCTGGTGCTGCGCCGCCTCCCCGACCCCGGCACTCTCCAGGAGCCGCGCATCCACCGGTACGTGCACCAGGCCGACCCCGAGGGCCTCGCCGACGCGCGCGCGGCGCTGCGGGAGCACCTCGCCTCCTGGGGCCTCGGCATGGTCGCCGACGACGTCGAGGTGGCCGCGGGTGAACTCCTCGTCAACTCCCTGGTGCACACCGAAGGCGGCGCGATCCTCACCCTGGAGGTGCTCACGGGACCGCCGCGCCGCGTCCGGCTCTGGGTGAAGGACCGCTCCAGCGACCGCCCGCGCAAGCGGACGCCGGGGGAGACCGCCACCTCGGGCCGGGGGATGCTCCTGGTGGAGGCGGTCGCGTCCGGCTGGGGCGTCGAACCACGCGGCGAGGGCAAGGCCGTCTGGTGCGACTTCGCGGTGCCGGACGCCTGATCACTCGTACGCGGCCGGCCGGCGGCACACATGGAGGTGCCGCCATCCTTCGGGCGGCGGCACACTACCGGTTGTCGCGTCGGACGCGGGTCAGGCCTTGTCCTGCATGCTGCTCCGCGCCGGGTTGGCCTGCTGGTCGGCCTTCGGGTCCTTCTCGTTCGCCTTGGCGCGCACACCCTGCTCGATGCGCTCGCCCACCGACTTGTCGATGTTCTTCCAGTACTCGAAGGCCCGCTGGAGCACCGGCTCGGTCACGCCGTTGAGGAGATGCCCCACGACGTTGTCCACGAGGCGCTCGCGCGCCGCGTCGTCGAGGACCTCGCGCACCATGGTGCCCGGCTGGCCCCAGTCGTCGTCCTCGGCGTGGTCGACGTAGGCGGCGCGGGTGATCTCGCCGTCCGCGTGCCAGCTGGGCGGGTTGCCGTAACGGGCGGTGTCGGCCGCCGGGCCGCCCTTGGAGTTCGGCGCGTACACCGGATCCGTGACCTTGCGGTAGGCCATGGCTCCGTCCTTGGAGTACGAGTGCACCGGCACGACGGGCGCGTTGACGGGCAGCTGCTGGTAGTTGCCGCCGATCCGGTGGCGGTGCGCGTCGGCGTAGGAGAACAGCCGCGCGAGGAGCATCCGGTCGGGGCTGGGACCGATGCCCGGCACCAGGTTGTTCGGCTGGAACGCCGCCTGCTCGATCTCGGCGTGGTTGTCCGTGGGGTTGCGGTCCAGCGTCATCCTGCCGACCTCGATCAGCGGGTAGTCGCCGTGCGGCCACACCTTGGTCAGGTCGAACGGGTTGAACCGGTAGGTGGCCGCCTCCTCGTACGGCATGATCTGCACGTACAGCGTCCAGCTGGGGAAGTCGCCGTCCCGGATGTGCTCGAAGAGGTCCCGGGTGTGGTAGTCGGTGTCGGCCGCGGCCATCTGGTCGGCCTCGTGCTGGGTGAAACACTCCACGCCCTGGTCGGTCTTGAAGTGGTACTTCACCCAGAACCGCTCGCCCTGCGCGTTGATCCACATGTACGTGTGCGAGGTGTAGCCGTTCATGTGGCGCCAGGTGCGCGGGATGCCCCGGTCGCCCATCAGCCAGGTGACCTGGTGGGCCGACTCCGGCGAGAGGGTCCAGAAGTCCCACTGCATGTCGTGGTCGCGGAGGTTGTTGTCCGCCCTGCGCTTCTGGGACCGGATGAAGTGCTGGAACTTCATCGGGTCCTTCACGAAGAAGACCGGGGTGTTGTTCCCGACCATGTCGTAGTTGCCCTCGGACGTGTAGAACTTCAGCGCGAAACCGCGCGGGTCCCGCCAGGTGTCCGGGGATCCGCGCTCTCCGGCCACGGTGGAGAACCGGGCCACGAGGTCGGTCCGGGTCCCGGGCTGGAAGACCGCGGCCTTCGTGTACGCGCTGACGTCGGCGGTGACCTCGAAGTGGCCGAAGGCGCCGCTGCCCTTCGCGTGCGGCTGCCGTTCGGGGATGCGCTCCCGGTTGAACTGGGCCATCTGTTCGATCAGATAGCCGTCCTGCAGGAGGATCGGGCCACCGGCGCCAACGGTGAGCGAGTGTTCGTCGCTCTCGACCGGAACGCCGGCATCGGTGGTGGTGGCCTTACCTGTGGCGTCGTTCATGGGCTACGTGTGCCTTTCCTGCGGCGGTGTCTGGCGTTGGCGATAAGTCCATATTGCGGCTTTTCCTGCGGTGCTGCTATTTCGCCGTTCCGGGTGCGGCCCGGGTACGACCCCGGGGAGACCCGGCTGGATCTCTCACCGGACAGCCATCGAGTGCCCGGCTTGGCGCCGCCAATACCTGCTCCGCACATCTGTCTGGTTCGGCTTCGGTTCAGCGGCCGCCCGAGTCAGCGGCCGTCCGAGCTGGAGAGGTTCTCGCGGATCTTGGCGATGGCGAACCCCCAGCCCTGCTGCACGGTCGGCTTGGCCGGCACCGCGATCTCCTCGGGGTTGGTGAGGACGTCCAGGAGCACCGGGCCCGGCGTGGCGAACGCCCGCTCGACGGCCGCGGTCAGCTCCTCCGCCCGGGTCACCCGGATGCCCGTGATGCCCATCGACTCCGCGACGGCGGCGAAGTCCGGGTTGTCGAGCTCGGTGCCGAACTCCGGCAGGCCCGCCTCCTCCTGCTCCAGCTTCACCATCCCCAGCCGCTGGTTGTCGAAGACGACCAGCTTGACCGGCAGCTGCTTGCTGCGGATGGTCATCAGGTCACCGAGCAGCATCCCGAGGCCGCCGTCGCCGCAGAAGGCGACGACCTGCCGTTCGGGGTCCAGGAGCTGCGCGCCGATCGCCTGCGGCATCGCGTTGGCCATCGAGCCGAGGTTGTACGAGCCGAGCAGCCGGCGGGACCCGCGCATCTCCACGAAGCGCGACAGCCACACCGTGGCCATGCCGGTGTCGGAGGTGAAGACGGCGTCGTCGGCGGCGACGGAGTCCACCGCGGCGGCCAGCGCCTCCGGACGCACCAGGTGGTCGCGGTTGTCGAGGGCGGACCGCACCTTGCCGACCAGGCCGTGGTCGTGGTCGGGGCGGGCCAGCCGCTGCTGGCCCTGCTGCCACTTGGCGAACTTCTCCCGCGCTCCGTCCAGGTGCCCGCGGTCCTCGCGCCGCTTCAGGCGGGTGAGCAGGCCGCGCACGGTGGGGCCGACGTCGGCGGCGAGGGCCACGTCGACCGGCACGCGCCGGCCGATGTGTTCGGCGACCCGGTCGACCTGGACGACCTTCTTCCCCTCCGGGTACCACTCCCGGTACGGGAAGTCCGTGCCGAGCAGCAGCAGGGTGTCGGCGTGGTCCATCGCGTGGGCGGCGGCCGGGTTGCCGATCAGCCCCGTCTGGCCGACCTGGTAGGGGTTGTCGCCCTCGAAGCCCTCCTTCGCCTTCAGGGTGAGCACCATGGGCGCGCCGAGGCGGTCGGCGAGGGCGAGGACGTCCTCGCGGGCGCCGCGCGCCCCTCGGCCGACCAGCATGGTGACCTTGCCGCCGTCGTCGAGCGCGGCGGCCGCCTCGTCCAGGACCGGGTCGTCGGGCCGGTTGGCGGACCCGGCCACGGAGAGCCGGGCGGGCCGGTCGTTCGCCAGCTCCTGGCCGCCGACGTCGCCGGGCACGGTCAGGACGGCCACGCCGCGGCGGCCGATGGCGGAGCGGACGGCGATCTCGAGGAGGCCGGGCATCTGCTCCGGTGAGGTGACGGTGGCGCGGAAGACGGCGACATCACGGAAGAGAAGGTCGTTGTCGACCTCCTGGAAGTAGTCGGTGCCCACCTCGGCGAGCGGTACCTGGCCGGCGATGGCGAGCACCGGGGTGCCGCTCTTGGCGGCGTCGTACAGCCCGTTGAGCAGGTGCACGGAGCCCGGACCCACGGTGCCCATGCAGACCCCGAGCGTGTCGGTGAGCTGGGACTGGGCGCCGGCGGCGAAGGCCGCGGCCTCCTCGTGCCGGCATCCCACCCAGTCGACGGAACCGGATTCGCGGATGGCGTCGGTGAAGGGGTTCAGGGCGTCGCCCACCACGCCGAAGACGTGGCGCACTCCGAGCTCTTCCAGGGCGTCGACCACGACACGGGCAACAGTGCGGGACATGAGTGTTCCTTTCGGGGGATCGGGAAGCGATCGGGACATCGGGGGTGCCGTCAGAGGGTGAAGGCGTCCGGGTCGGCCGCGCGCCAGTCCGCGGCCCAACTCTCCGGCGGCTCGGCGAGCAGCTCGCCGGGGGAGAGCCACTCGTACAGCTCGGCGTAGGAGCGCAAGTGGCCGCGGTCCTCGCGGCGCCGCAGCAGGTGCGGGCCGAGCTGCGCGGTGTCGCGCACGCCCATCGCGGCCATGATCCGCAGCGCGCTCTGCACGGTGGCCTGCTGGTAGCGCGTGACGCGGGCGGACTTGTCGGCGACGTCGAGGGCGCGGGCGCGGCGCGGGTCCTGGGTGGTGACGCCGGTCGGGCAGCGGTTGGTGTGGCAGCGCTGGGCCTGGATGCAGCCGACCGCGAACATCATCGCGCGGGCCGCGTTGGTGTAGTCGGCGCCCATGGCGAGCCGCTTGACGATGTCGGCGCCCGTGGCGACCTTGCCGCTCGCTCCGACACGGACGCGGTCCCGCAGCCCGGTGCCGGTCAGCGCGTCGTGGACGGTGATGAGGCCGTCGGTGAGCGGCAGCCCGAGGTGGTCGGCGAACTCCAGCGGGGCCGCGCCCGTGCCGCCCTCCGCGCCGTCCACGACGATGAAGTCCGGGGTGATCCCCTCGGCCGCCATCGCCTTGCACACGGCGAGGAACTGCCTCCGGGAGCCGGGGCACAGCTTGAAGCCCACCGGCTTGCCGCCCGTCAGCTCCCGCATCCGGGCGAGGAAGAGGACGAGCTCGCGCGGGGTGGAGAAGACGCGGTGGTACGGCGGCGAGACGACGGTCTCGCCCTTCGGCACCCCTCGTACGGAGGCGATCTCGGCGTTGACCTTGGAGCCGGGCAGGACGCCGCCGATGCCCGGCTTCGCCCCCTGCGACAGCTTGAGCGACACACAGCGGACGGTGGGGTGGGCGGCCTTCTCGGCGAACTGCTCGGCGTCGAAGTCCCCGTCGCGGGTGCGGCAGCCGAAGTAGCCGGTGCCGATCTCCCAGACGAGGTCGCCGCCGGGCCGCAAGTGGTACTCGGACAGACCGCCCTCCCCGGTGTCCTGCGCGAAGCCGCCGCGCGCCGCCCCGGTGTTGAGGGCCAGCACGGCGTTGGCGGAGAGCGAGCCGAAGCTCATCGCCGACACGTTGAGCAGCGCCATGTCGTACGGCTTGGCGCAGTCGGGGCCGCCGACGCGGATCCGGGGCGGCTCGTGGGGCACGTCCACCGGAGCCATGGACGGTATGAGCAGTTCGTAGCCGCGCTGGTCCATGTCGCGCTCGCTGCCGAACGGCTCCTCGGCGGAGACACCCTTGGCCCGCTCGTAGACGATGCTGCGGGTGTCGCGGTCGAACGGCCTGCCGTCGTAGTTACGCTCCACGAAGTACTGCTGCAGCTCCGGGCGCAGGGCCTCCATCAGATAACGCAGATGCCCGAGCACGGGATAGTTCCGCAGCACGTTGTGGCGCCGCTGGAGGATGTCGTACGTGCCGGTGAGCGCAAGGGCCACGAGGGGCGCCGCGAGCAGCCACCACCACGGCGACACCAGCAGCGCGAGGAGCACGCCGCCCAGCGCGCCCGCCACCAGCAGGCCTACCGTTGCAAATCGGGTCATGATCCTCACGTGACCCGAATCCGGCAGGTCACACGTGAGCCGGGCCACCGAATCCGTGGCCCGGGGGTGCGCGGCGGCCGGAGGCGCGACAGGCACTAGCCGGCCCGCTCCAGGCACTCCTCCGCGATCTTCCCGTCGAGGGCGGCCCGCACCAGGGCGGCGGCCACCACGCTCGGCCGCTCGTCGGTGAGCCGCAGCAGCGCGGACGCGTCCCGCGGCAGGCCGAGGCGCTCCGCCCCCTGCAGCACCTTGGCGTCCAGGTGCGGCCGGTACTCGGGCCATACGTCCTGCACCTCGCGGAGGAAGATGTCCACGCCGGTGGGGCCGAGGCCCGGCACCCGCCGCAGCATGCGTTTCAGGGCGGCCACGTCGCCGTCGGCCTCGTCCCGGACCCGGCGCAGGTCGCCGTGCCACTCGTCGATCACCAGCCGGGCGCCGTCACCGAGCTGTGTCGCGGTCCTCTCGTCGTAGCGCCGGTAGCCGCCACGCCCCAGGGCGTCGACGCGCTGCTGCCAGGTGGCGTCGGCCATCTGCCGGGGCCCGCGCATCCCCGCGTCGTGGAGCGCGCGCGTGCTGGCCACCGCGACGGAGGCCCGGATGCGGGCGCTGAGCAGGCAGGACAGGACGAGCGTGCGGTAGAGCGGCTGCGGGGTGCAGGTCAGCCGGATGCCCGCCTCGGCGGCGTACGTCTGTCCCGAGGTCCTGAGCAGTTCCCGCAGCACGGCCTTCCTTCCGGCCATGGCGCCACCTCCTTGGCATGGGTCCGGTCCGACAGCGTTCCCCTGCCCGCTATGACGCCGTGCCCACACAGGGACGCGAGAGCACGAGAAGGCTGTGCGGGGCGACGGTCACCTCACCGCCGGCCTTGTGTTCCGTCTCGTCCGAGAGGCCCTGCGGATCGGTGGTGTCCAGACGCGTCTCCCAGCGCTCGCCGTACGAGGCGTCGGGCAGCCGGAAGACGACCGGGTCCCCGCAGCTGTTCAGGAGCAGCAGGAAGGAGTCGTCCACCACGGGCCTGCCCTGCGCGTCGGGCTCGGCGATGGCGTCGCCGTTGAGGAAGACACCGACGGCGTGGGCGTCGGGGCGCTGCCAGTCCTCGTCCGTCATCTCCCGGGCGTCGGGCCGCAGCCACACCAGGTCGGGCAGGGGCCGGCTGTCGCGGGCCGGCGGCTCGCCGCGGAAGAAGCGGCGCCTGCGCAGCACCGGGTGCGCGGCGCGCAGTTCGATGGCCCGCCGGGTGAACCCGATCAGGTCGCGCTGGTCGTCGTCGAGGTCCCAGTCGACCCAGGAGAGCTCGTTGTCCTGGCAGTAGGCGTTGTTGTTGCCCTGCTGGGTACGGCCCAGTTCGTCGCCGTGCGCGAGCATCGGGATGCCCTGCGAGACCATCAGGGTGGCGAGGAAGTTGCGCTGCTGGCGGGCGCGCAGCTCCAGGATCCGCTCGTCGGTGGTGGGACCCTCGGCGCCGCAGTTCCACGAGCGGTTGTCGCTCTCGCCGTCCCGGTTGTCCTCCGCGTTGGCCTCGTTGTGCTTGGCGTCGTACGAGACCAGGTCGCGCAGCGTGAAGCCGTCGTGGGCGGTGACGAAGTTGACGCTGGCCCGCGGGCGGCGCCGGTCGTGCTGGTAGAGGTCGGACGAGCCGGTCAGCCGGGAGGCGAACTCGGCGAGCGTGTGGTCCCCGCACCGCCAGAAGTCCCGCACCGCGTCCCGGTACTTGCCGTTCCACTCCGACCACAGGGGCGGGAAGTTGCCCACCTGGTAGCCGCCGTCGCCGACGTCCCAGGGCTCCGCGATGAGCTTGACCCGGCTGACCACCGGGTCCTGCTGGACCAGGTCGAAGAAGGCCGAGAGCCGGTCCACGTCGTGGAACTGCCGGGCCAGCGTGGCCGCCAGATCGAAGCGGAAGCCGTCGACGTGCATCTCGGTGACCCAGTACCGCAGCGAGTCCATGACCAGCTGCAGGACGTTCGGGTGCCGCATCAGCAGGCTGTTGCCGGTGCCGGTGGTGTCGAAGTAGTGGGCCCGGTCGTCCTCCGGCAGCCGGTAGTACGAGGCGTTGTCGAGGCCACGGAAGGCGAGCGTGGGGCCGTTCTCGTTGCCCTCCGCCGTGTGGTTGTAGACCACGTCGAGAATCACTTCGAGGCCCGCCGCGTGCAGCGCCTTGACCATCGACTTGAACTCGTCGACCTGCTCGCCGCGGGCGCCGCGCGCGGCGTACCCGTTGTGCGGGGCGAAGAAGCCGATGGAGGCGTATCCCCAGTAGTTGGAGAGCCCGCGGTCGCGCAGGAAGCCGTCCTGCACGTACTGGTGCACCGGCATCAGTTCGACGGCGGTCACCCCGAGGGAGGTGAGGTGGTCGATGACGGCGTCGCTCGCGAGGCCCGCGTACGTGCCCCGCAGCTCGGCGGGGACCCCGGGATGCCGCTGCGTCAGACCGCGGACGTGCGCCTCGTAGACGACCGTCTCCGCGTAGGGCCGACGGGGCGGCCGGTCGTCCCCCCAGGCGAAGGACGTGTCGACGACGACGGAGAGCGGGGTGTGCCCCGCGCTGTCCGCCCGCTCGGGTCCCTGCGCCGCTCGCTCGTACAGCGAGGCGTGGTTGTCCATCTCGCCCTCGATGGCCCGGGCGTAGGGGTCGAGGAGGAGTTTGGCGGGGTTGCACCGGTGGCCCGCGGCGGGGTCCCAGGGGCCGTGCACCCGGTAGCCGTACCGCTGGCCGGGGCCGACCCCGGGCAGATAGCAGTGCCAGACGAAGCCGTCGACCTCGGTGAGGGTGACGTCGTCGTGCGTCCCGTCCTCGTGGAAGAGGACGAGGACGACGCGGTGGGCCACTTCGCTGAACAGGGCGAAGTTCGTGCCCTCCCCGTCGTAGGTGGCGCCCAGGGGGAAAGGGGATCCGGTCCAGGTGCGCACACGGCTGCCTTCCTGACGATGGACGGAAGGCCCCGCGCCCGTACGGGCAGGGCCTCCGCCTCCAGTTGCGCGGGTGGCGTGCGGCCGTCGCCGATGGGGCGAACGGGCCGCTGCGCGCCGGGTCTCACGTCTCCGGCACACCCGCCAGGACTGCCATGGTCTCCTCCTGCGGCACCTCGAGCGACTCGGGCACACAGGGCACGGGAGTGAGCGGGGAGAGAGGGGCGTGGTCGGGCGTGCGGTCGCGGTGGGCGAACCAGATGATCTTTCCGTCGGCCGCCGGGCAGCTGCCCCAGCCGTCGCTCAGCGCGGCGATCTGGGCGAGGAACCCCTGCGGTGCGTAGTGCGGTCCGAGGTCGCGGTCCTTGTCCGACACACCGGTGATGAGATGGTGCCCCGTCCACCACAGCTCGACGGCCGTCTGCTTGTTCGTTGCGTGCTCCTCGATGGCCCGCAGCAGCACACGGGTGCAGTGGCCGACGGGCTCGACGAGGATCCCCAGGCCCCAGTGCCGGAGATGGGCCGCGAGAATGCGATCGATCTGAACGATCCTCTCCGGGCTGATCTCCACATCGAGGTGGTAGTAGCGGGGGGTTGCCGACTTCATTGCGCTTGGCTCCTCTCGGCGGAGCTCTCGCTCCTCTTCGGCCCTGCGGACCGAGCCCCGAACACGAAGCGTGAGCACTGATCGCTCCTGAGTCAGTCTCAGAGTGAGAGCACTACTCCATTCGCGCAACACGAGCACCAGGGGCCACTTGTTGAATAGCCAACAAGACGCTGCGTGGTCGAGCGTGCACCATGAGTCTGGAAACCCGGTCGGCGCGAGCTGTCCGGTCCTCCATGTGCGGTGCCGTTCCGCGTCGGCCAGGCGCTCCGGTCGCACCCGTCGCAGAACGTAGGTGAGCAGCGTGGTGCTGTTGCCCGCCAAAGATGTCGTCGCGCGGCATCTGAGTCAGTACCGGTCGTGGGAACGGCTGTTGTTCGTCCGCCCCGCCGACCGTGACGTGCGCACGCACTTCGAGAACACCGCGTACACCCTCTGTGTGCTGATGGGGGAGTGCACGGCCCGGGCTGCCGCCGAGGCGGCCGAGGAGTACCTGCGTCCGCGCGCCGCGTGCCGGCCGCGGCCGGCGCCCGAGCGTCTGGGGCAGTAGTCACGCGCGGCTCCTGCCCGGGGCCGCGCCCACCACGAGCGCGGCGGAGGAGAGATTCGATGACCGCAGTTCCGGAGACGAACGCCGCCTCCGCGGCGCCGAGTTCCGTCCGCGCGCGGGCGCAGGCGCCGGCACGAGCGCAGGCGGCGGTGCTGTCCGTGCCGGTGCGGGACGTCCGGCCGTGCGTCGACGGCGGCCGTCGCCCGGCGAAGGCCGTGCCCGGCGAGACCTTCCAGGTCACGGCGACGGTGTTCGGCGAAGGACACGGGGCGGTCGGTGCCGACGTGGTGCTGCGCGGCCCCGACGGGCGGCGCGGACCCTGGACGCCGATGCGCGAGCTGTCCCCGGGCTCCGACCGCTGGGGCGCCGAGGTGACGCCGGACGCGGAGGGGCGCTGGACGTACGCGGTGGAGGCGTGGACGGATCCCGTGGCCGAGTGGCGTCGCGCGGCCGAGGTCAAGATTCCCGCGGGCATCGACGTCGGGCTGGTCCTGGAGGAGGGCGCGGCGCTGTACGAGCGGGCCGCGGCCGGGGCCCCGGCGGGTACGGAACGCCGCACCCTGCTGGCCGCCGCGGACGCGCTGCAGGACGACCTGCGCACACCCTCCGCACGTCTCGGCGCCGCCCTGGCCCCCGCGGTGACCGCGGTGCTCACGCGGTTCCCCCTGCGCGAGCGCGTCACCCGTTCGGACGCTCTGCCTCTGCTGGTCGAGCGGCGCAGGGCGCTGTACGGCTCTTGGTACGAGTTCTTCCCGCGCTCGGAGGGCGCCGAAGTGCGCGAGGGCGCGCCGCCGGTGTCCGGCACCTTCCGCACGGCCGCGCGGCGGCTCCCGGAGATCGCGGCCATGGGGTTCGACGTCGTGTACCTGCCGCCGATCCACCCCATCGGCACCACCTACCGCAAGGGCCCCGGCAACTCCCTGTCCGCGGGCCCCCACGACGTCGGTGTGCCATGGGCGATCGGTTCGCCCGAGGGCGGTCATGACGCGGTCCATCCCGACCTGGGCACGCTGGAGGACTTCGACGCGTTCGTGGGCGAGGCGGGGCGGCTCGGGCTCGAAGTGGCGCTGGACTTCGCGTTGCAGTGCTCCCCGGACCACCCCTGGGTGGAGAAGCACCCCGAATGGTTCACCCATCGCCCGGACGGCTCCATCGCGTACGCGGAGAATCCGCCGAAGAAGTACCAGGACATCTACCCGATCGCCTTCGACCGCGATCTGCCGGGCCTGGTCGAGGAGTCCGTGCGGCTGCTGCGCTTCTGGATGGGCCACGGCGTACGGATCTTCCGCGTCGACAACCCGCACACCAAGCCCGTCGCTTACTGGGAAAAGGTCCTGGCCGACATCAACGCCACCGACCCGGACGTGCTCTTCCTGGCCGAGGCCTTCACCAGGCCGCCGGTCGTGCGGGCGCTGGCCCAGGCCGGGTTCCAGCAGTCGTACACCTACTTCACCTGGAAGAACACGAAACAGGAGCTCACCGACTACCTCACCGAGCTCGCCGGGGAGACCGCCCCGTATCTGCGGCCCAACTTCTTCGTGAACACCCCGGACATCCTCTCGGAGTTCCTCCGGACGGGTGGCCGTCCCGCTTTCGAGCTGCGGGCCGTGCTGGCCGCGACCCTCGCGCCGAGCTGGGGCGTGTACGCGGGGTTCGAGCTGTGCGAGAACGCCGCGGCCGGCGCGGGGAGCGAGGAGTACCTCGACTCGGAGAAGTACCAACTGCGCCCGCGCGACTGGGCGGCGGCCGAGCGCGAGGGGCGCACCATCACCCCCCTGATCACCGCGCTCAACCGGATCCGGCGGGACCACCCGGCCCTGCAGCAACTGCGCGACCTGCACTTCCACCGGGCCGACAACGACGCGGTGATCGCCTACAGCAAGCGCTCCGGCGACGACACCGTGCTGGTGGTGGTCAACCTGGACCCGCACCACACCCAGGAGGCCACCGTCGCCCTCGACATGCCGCGCCTCGGCCTCGGCTGGGACGAGACCGTGCCGGTGCGCGACGAGCTCACCGGCGACACCTACCACTGGGGCAGGACCAACTACGTGCGCCTCGAACCGGGCCAGGCCCCCGCGCACGTCCTCGTCCTGCGACCGTCTCCACCACTGAACGGAGGGTCACCCACGCAATGATCATCAATGAGCCCGTCAAGGACACCTTCGAGGACACTCCGGAGAAAGATCTCGATCCGGAGTGGTTCAAGCGTGCCGTCTTCTACGAGGTGCTGGTCCGTTCCTTCCAGGACAGCAACGGTGACGGCATCGGCGATCTGAAGGGCATCACCGCCAAGCTCGACTATCTGCAGTGGCTGGGGGTGGACTGCCTGTGGCTGCCCCCGTTCTTCAAGTCCCCCCTGCGCGACGGCGGTTACGACGTCTCCGACTACACCGCCGTACTCCCCGAGTTCGGTGACCTCGCCGACTTCGTGGAATTCGTCGACTC
>NZ_JBVIYQ010000007.1:0-520484 GCF_055592445.1 Streptomyces sp. NPDC041122
TCGCCACCCAGGCCCACCCCGAGCTGCGCTCCCGTCCGACCCGCCCGCACCCGCTCTTCGCCGGCCTGGTGAAGGCCGCCGTCGAGCGCCAGCAGACAGCGCAGGTGAAGAGCTGATCGCGCATCTGCACGCCCCGCCTGAGGTGCGTCGCTACCGGCCAGCATGAACATGGCCTCAGGTGCAGTCCTCTGGTGTCGGCCTGCGACAGTCTTGTACGCGCTGGTGAGCGGCGCGCAGAGTCCGGGACACTGAGGTCGAGTTGAAGCTCGAGGGGCAGGTCGACGGCGAACCTCCCCACTTGGACGTGGCTGGACAGAGCGAACCCCGAGGACGTCAAGGGCCGTGCTGCTCTGCCAGGCACCGGTCCGTATGCGGTGACCACAGCCAAGCCGGTCGCCACGCATCTTGATCCGTTGGCTGCGGATGGCTCCATTGGTGCCATGACCTGTCCCTGGGCGACGTCTCGGACGACGCTGCTCGTCCTCTGCTGCGTGACGGATCGCGTTTTAGGTGCCGTCGGAAGGGGTGCTGGGGGGCACGAGGCTGCTTCTTCGCCGTCAGTGGGCTGAGCGCCGGGTGGTCGGTGGTCTACTGGTTGCTCATTCCGCGGGCTACCAGGGTGAGGGTCTGTCGCTCGCGTGCGGAGAGGCTCGTCAGCTCGGGTGGGACCGGGCCTGGTCTCTGGACGCTGAGCACCTGGGATTTGAGCCGGCCGGTGGGCGCCTGGCGAAAGAAGGGCCTCACCGGCGGAGATGGTGTGCATCTCGGCGAGGAGGTCCACGGGCAGCACGTCTTTGACGACGAACCCGGAGGCTCCGTCCCGCAGTGCCGTGACGATGCTCTCGTGGGGGTCGGGCCAGGTCCACGGCTGTCTGGCCGGTCGATGCCTGGCCGACGACATCCATGTCGGAGGCGGCCTTGGTGAGCATGGCGCAGGCGCCTCGCACGAGGTGTTGGTCGTCGGCCAGCAGAATGCGGATCAGGCAGGGGGGGAGCGGACGGTGTGAGCGGGAGAAGAGCGGTTACGGTGAATCCGCCCTCGAGGTCCGGGCCCGGGGTGAGGGTGCCGCCGACGCTGCGGGCGCGTTCCGTCATCCCGATACGTCCGCACTGCGAGCCGCTGGTCCGTTGCTGGGGGTGCCGTGGTCGGTGACGGTGAGGTGCAGTGTGTCGGCGTGGGTTTCGCCCGGATCACCGCATGGGCTTGTGGGCCGGCGTGGCCTCCAACGGACGAAGGTGCCGGCGGGCTAAGGCAGTTCGACCGGTCCGTAGCGCGCGTACGGCTCCTGCCGCGTCAGCGCGTCGTAGCGGTCCGCGGCCGAGAAGTGCCAGAACTCGGTGCCGTAGTTCGTGAAGCCGGCGGCCTCCATGGCGTTGAGCAGCAGCGCGCGGTGGTGGTGTGCGCGGTCGCTGAGGTTCGGGGCGTGCGTGAAGCAGGCACCGTCGCTCTCCTCGGGGGAGGCATTGACGCGGGCGCCGAGGTCGAGTTCGTGGCCGTCCTGGTCGACGAGGGTGACGTCCACGGCCGCGCCCGCGGAATGGGGCGCGATCTCCGGCGGTGACACGTAACGGCTGGCGGCCCGGTGCAGCTCTTCAGCCGTCCAGCCGGGGTGAGCGGCAGCCAGCTCGTCCCGGTATTCGGTGAAGTAGCGCTGTTGGAGGGAGAGTGGTCGGTAGCCCTCGATGAACAGCAGGTCGGTGCCGGCGGGCAGGAGCGAGCGGGCATGTTTGAGCATGGCCAGGACGCCCTCGCGGAGGTGGGCGAACGCACCTCGCGGATCCTGCTCACGGGGATCGACGCGGAAGCCGTGGTCCCGCACGTCGACGAGCTCCTCCCCGCACTCGCGCACCGGGATCGCGGCGACCCGTGGATCGGACATCAACACCAGCGTGTTCATCCTGTCTCCCTGTGACGGCATGTACGGATGCGCCGGGCTGGGGGGAACAGCGGCCAGACCTGTCTCGCGCAGGATGCGCGCGACGGTGTCCTGCAGCGTGCTGTCGGCCGGGACCACGGTCTCCAGACCTTGCGGCAGCAGATCCAACTCGCGGTACCAGGTGGCGAGGTGGCCGTCGGTGACCTGCTTCAGGTAAGCGGCGTCAGCCTTCGACGCGTGCCGGGTGAACGTCGTCTCCAGCGGTACGTCCAGGTAGTAGCAGCTGGAGACGCCGCGGTGGTCCCGTACCAGAGACGTGATCATGTGGCCGTAGCGGTCGGCGTACAGAATCCCTTCGAGCACGACGTGGAAGCCGGCGTTCAGTGCTTCGCGCGCGATGCCGCCCAGCAGGGCGATGTTGGCGCCGCGCGCGGAGTCGTGTTCCCTCAGCACGTTGCGGCGGATCACGTCCTGGCCCACGATCGCGATACCGCGACCGTAGTGATCGCGAAGGCCCTGCGCCACGCTTGACTTGCCGGACGCCGAGTTGCCGCGGATCACCACGAGGCGGGTGTCCGCGCGGCCGGTCGCGGTTGCCGTGAACGCACGGCGGTCCGCACCGCTCGGTGAGCCGGTCCCCGGTTGGACCTGGAGCGGCAGGTTGAGGAGTTTCTCGCGCAGGGAAGGGGAAGCGGCGGCCTTCTCCACGGGCCGCCACTCGATGCCACCGACCTCCTCTTCCCGCTCTTCCCGCAGTACCACCGGCGTCTCGTTCGTGGCCCGCAGGCGGAAGAGGAAGCGGAGGTCCAAGTGCTGGTGGCCCGGTACGCCTTGGCCGGGGTGGGCGTCGCTCTCGTGGATGCCGATGTCGAACGGCACTTCCTCGTAGCCGGGCCACGGTGTGACCGCCCGGGGCGGGATCCCGGTCTTCCCGTGCAGTTCCCGCAGCGCCGCCTCCGCCAGGGACTCATCAGAGGGCTCGGCGCGCCCACCGGGGGTGAGGACCTTCCCGGTCGCGAGGTGCGGCACGTGCAGGACGCGGCCGAGCGGGTCGAGGACGATCGCCCCGCAGGTGACATGGCCGGTGAGGCTGGATCGGCCGGCGATGTCGGCGGAACGTTCGAGGGCATCCAAAAGGGCGCTGAGGGGCGCGCGCTCGTGAGGGCGGCGGGCGAGGTAGGTCTCGACAGTGGTGCGGATGTGGTCTGGCGTCAGCGGCATGGGATTACCTCAGCAGGACGTGGCGCCGGAGCGGAGCGATTTGGGGAGGGACGTCACGCGGGTCGGCCCAGCCGCGTCACCTCTGCCGGGAGCTCGAAGGCGGACCGGACCTCCCCGGGTTGGGCGCGGCCGCGCACCTCGTGCACCCGGGCGATAAGGTGATCATCATCAGCTACGCCCAGGTGGACGACGCCGAGGCGCGAGTGTTGCGGCCGCGGGTCGTGCACGTCGACGAGGGCAACCGCGTGGTGGCCCTCGGGGAGGACGCGGCGGAGCCGGAGCCGGGCGCCCCCGACATGGTGCGCAATCCGGCGAGCCGTCCGGTCTCCGTCTGACCGGGCGCCCGTCCGGCCGGACGCCCGTCGGCCCGCCTCCTCGCGCCGGGGCGACTCGCGCGTGAGGAGAGCAATGAGCGGTATCGACCTTCGTGACGACCGGGCGCGGGGCGTGCTCGAAGCCGTCGAGGGCGGCGAAGTCCTCGGGCACGTCGTGTACTTCGTCCTGGATGCCCCGGATCCCGCCCTCGTCCCGGTGCACACCGAAGTCGCGTCCGCCCACGAGGGCAAGGGCGTCGCCGGCGCGCTCGCGGGGGAGCTGTACGCCGTCGCGGCGCGCGAGGGCCTCGCCGTCGTGCCGCTCTGCCCGTACGTCGTGAAGTGGGCCGAGCGCCACCCCGAACAGGCCCCGCCCGCCTCCGACGAGCTGCGGCGCGCAGCGCGCGACAAGGCCCGGACGGACCCCTCGGCATGGTGACCGGCACCCCGGATCCCCGGCGCCCGGCGAGGCAGGAACGGGTGTCATCGAGACACTCAAGTCTCCGGCAGGACGCGTTCAACCATCAGGCGCAACCGTCGGCCACCCTGGCCCTTCTGCACACCTCACCCGTCCACGTCCCCGTCTTCGACGGCCTGCGCGATGCCGGGCACCCCGACCTGGAGCTCCGCCACCACGTGGCGGAGGAGCTGCTGACACGCGCGCGTCAGGAGGGTCCGGACGCGGTCGCCCTCGACGTGCGGGACGCCCTCGTGCGGGCGGCCGGGGACGGGGCCGGTGCCGTGCTGTGTACCTGTTCGACCATCGGCGCCGTCGCCGAGGCCGTGGGGGAGGACATGGCGGTCCCCGTGATCAGGGTCGACCGGCCGATGGCCGCCCGCGCCGTCGCGGCCGGCTCCCGCATCGTCGTCCTCGGGGCCGTCGCGTCCACGCTCGGGCCCACCTCGGCTCTGGTCGAGGAGGAGGCCCGGCGGGCCGGCCGCGCCGTATCGGTGCGTGCCGAGCTGGTCGACGGGGTGTGGGAGCTGTTCGAGTCGGGCGACTCCGACGGATATGCGCGGGGCGTCGCCCGGGCGGTACGTGCCGTGCGGGACGCCGACGTGATCGTGCTGGCGCAGGCCTCCATGGCGGGAGCGGAGCCGCTCGTCCCGGAGGTACGGGTCCCGGTTCTCTCCAGTCCCCGGCCGGGCCTCGCGGCGGCGGCCGCGCTGGTCGCCGGCAGCGCCTCCGAGGTCCGGACCTCGTAGGTCCCGGTGGCGTCTCGTCGGTCTGGGCGAGTGTCACGGGCGGGGTGCGCGCAACCGTGGAAGGCTTGGGCGCGGGGGTGTCGGGTACGCGGGGGAGAAGCCGCTGGCGTACCACTGGTTGGACCGGCGTACCAATGGCTGGAGGAGTGCAATGACCCATCCGTACCCTGATCCCGTGCCGACTCCGGGCCCGGCCCGGCCGTTCCCGGACCCCGACCCCGTACCGCCGGAGCCGGGTCGGCCCTTCCCCGCCCCGGATCCCGTGCCGAATCCCGAGCCCCGGCCCAGCCCGGACCCGCCGCCCGCGCCGATTCCCCAGCCGGGCCCCGACCCGGAGCCCGAGCCGCAGCCCGGGCCGTTGAGGTAGCCGGAAGCTGCCTCCGGAGGCCGCTGGAGGTGCATAGGCAGCTGGCAGTGCGAAGGCTGCCGGAGGTGTAGGTCGACCCTCGAAAGGCGGGGGCATGGCCCCGCGGGCCCATGCCCCCGCTTTCGCCTGTCCATGGCCGGCAGCGCCACCCTCACCCGCGCCGGCGCCTTCACGACAGGCACCTTCACCGGCACAGGGTCGAGCGCACCCGGCGCCCGGAAACGCCCCCTCGGGCTGTCCGGCGCGAACCCGCTGCCCTACCGTGAGCCACTCCCCGCCCGTCCGCCCGCCCGCCCGTCCGCGACGAGGAGCCGCCCATGCCCCACTTCGACCTGCCCCTCGACGACCTGCGCCGGTACCGGCCCGATCTCCCCGAGCCCGAGGACTTCGACGCCTTCTGGGAGAAGACGTTGCAGGAGGCGCGGGAGCACGCGCTGGGCGCGCGGTTCGAGCCGGTGGCGCTGCCGCTGACCGGCGTCCGCGTCTTCGACGTCACCTACGCCGGGTTCGGCGGGCACCCCGTCAGGGGGTGGCTCGTGCTGCCCGCCGGTGCCGGGGACGGGGAGCCGTTGCCGGCCGTGGTGGAGTACATCGGGTACGGCGGCGGGCGCGGGCTGCCGCACATGCATCTGCTGTGGGCCGCGGCCGGCTACGCGCACCTCGTGATGGACACCCGGGGGCAGGGCAGCGCCGGCTGGGCGCAGGGCGACACCCCGGATCCGGTGGGCAGCGGGCCCGCGTACCCGGGGTTCCTGACCCGCGGGATCGAGGACCCGCACGACTACTACTACCGACGGCTGTACGTCGACGCCGTCCGGGCCGTCGAGGCCGTCCGTGCCCATCCGCGCGTGGACCCCTCGCGGGTCGCCGTGCTCGGGACCAGCCAGGGCGGCGGTCTCACCCTCGCGGTCGGCGGGCTCGTCCCGGATCTGGCCGCCATCGCGCCCGATGTGCCGTTCCTCTGCGACTTCCCGCGGGCGACGACCCTGACGGGCCTTCCCCCGTACAGCGAGATCGGGCTCTATCTGAAGGCGCGCCGGGACGGTCGGGAGCGCGTCTTCCGGACCCTGTCCTACTTCGACGGCGTGCACTTCGCCGCCCGCGGCCGGGCACCCGCCCTCTTCTCCACGGCCCTGCAGGATCAGATCTGCCCGCCCTCGACGGTGTTCGCCGCCTTCAACGCCTATGCGGGCAGCGAATGTTCGATCGAGGTGTACGCCTTCAACGAGCACGAGGGAGGCGGCCCCTACCAGCAGGGGGTCCAACTCCGGTGGCTCGGGCAGTACTTGCGGGATTGAGGGCGGCTCGGTCAGCTGCGTGGTCGGTCGTCGGGCTTTCAACTCCCCCTCGGTGTCGGCCTCTTGTCATGGATCGGTGAGACCGGCTAGCTTTCGGGCTGGTCGTGTGTCCGCTGTGTGCAATCCGTGACGACGTGTGTCTGAGGGGGCCTCCCATGGCCGTACGGGGCCGGCACCGCCGGTATCAGCCGAACCGCATCAACCGCGCGTCACTGACCGTCACGGCGGGCGGCGCGGGCATGGCGCTCCCGCTCACCGTCGCCGGCACGGCGGGCGCGGCCGACGTCGACACCTGGAACAAGGTCGCGGCCTGCGAGTCCGGGAACAACTGGAGCGTCAACACCGGCAACGGCTTCTACGGCGGGCTCCAGTTCAGGCAGTCCACCTGGGAGGCGTACGGCGGCACGGCCTACGCCCCGCGCGCCGACCGTGCCACCAAGGGCCAGCAGATCTCCGTCGCCGAGAAGGTCCTGGGCGCCCAGGGCCCGGGTGCCTGGCCGGTGTGCTCCGCCAAGGCCGGGCTCACCCGCGGCGGCGGCGCCCCTGACGTCACCCCCGCCCGCGCGCCGAGCAAGCCGGAGCGCCCCGGACGTCACGTCAAGGACGTCAAGCCCGAGGTGACCCCGCAGTCCACCGCGGGCACCGCCGAGATGTACACCGTGGTCCACGGCGACACGCTCTCCGGGATCGCCGACGAGCGCCGGGTCCGCGGCGGCTGGCACCAGCTGTACGACGCCAACCGCCGGGTCATCGGCGACGACCCCGACTTGATCACGCCGGGGCAGCGGCTCTCGGTCCACGGCCGGGGGACCGGCAAGGGAACCAAGGAGCGTGCCGCCGAGCCCGGCGCCGACCGGTCCGAGGCGCACGCCCGACAGCAGGCCGCGGAGCGCAGGGCGGCGGAGAAGAAGGCGGCCGAGCGCAAGGCCGCCGAGAGGGCAGCGGCCGAGAAGCGGGAGAAGTCGCGGCCCTCGCCGGACTCCGCGTCCCGCGGGCACAAGCCCGCCGCCGGCGCCTTCGCCCCCGTCTCCGCCTCGCCCAGCACGCCCTACCGCGCGGCGGGCGGCTCCTGGTCGAAGGGGTACCACACGGGCGTCGACTTCCCCGTGCCCACCGGGACGTCCGTGAAGTCCGTCGCCGCGGGCCGGGTCGTCTCCGCGGGCTGGGGCGGCAGCTACGGCTACCAGGTGGTCATCCGGCACGCCGACGGGAAGTACAGCCAGTACGGTCACCTGTCGGCGCTCTCCGTGAAGGCCGGCCAGCAGGTCGGCGCCGGACAGCGCATCGCCCGGTCGGGATCCACCGGGAACAGCACGGGCCCGCATCTGCACTTCGAGGTGCGGACGGGGCCCGGCTTCGGCTCCGACGTCGACCCGCTGGCGTACCTGCGGGCGCGTGGCGTACGGATCTGAGCGGTCCTGAGCGGCGGCGTGAGCCGTGGACCCGGCAGGACCGGGTGGTCAGGAACCGGGTGGTCAGGACGGGATGTGCTCGCGTCGGCGCGGGTGCCGTGACCGGCTCCTGCGGTGGGCCGACGACGGCGGCTGCGACGGGACCCCGGGCAGCACGGACGTGGCGGCGGGCGGGGTGGAGGAGCCTTCTCCCGTCCCCGTCCCCGTCCCCGTCGTGGCGGAGTCGTGGGCCCGAAGCCGCTTCGTCGCGGGAGCGGGCGGCTTCGCCGGGCCGCCCTGCGCCACGGTCACCGTCGAGGTCTCCCGGGCGATCCGCTCGGTCGTCAGCAGGACCAGGCCGCCGGCCGCGACGACAGCGCAGGCCAGCGCCAGCACCGTCCCCGCGACACCATGACGGAAGGATTCTCCGAACAGGGTCAGACCGACCGCGGCCGCGACCACGGGGTTCACGACCGTCACCGTGGACAGCGGCGCCGCCAGGCCCGCGCCCCGGTACGAGGCCTGCGAGAGCAGCACGCCGGCCGCCGCGAGGACCGCGATGGCCCCGAGCGTCGGCACCTGCTCGAGCAGGGCGACGTCCCGGTCCCAGTCCACCGCCACCGTCTTCGTGAAGACCGAGGCGATGCCGAAGGCCGCACCGGCGGCGCAGGCGAGCAGCACGCTGCGCACCACCGGGTGCCGGTGCACGGCGTGCGCCGCCACCATCAGCGCGAGCACGCCGCCGCCCGTGGCGAGGCCGAGGAACACGCGCTCCGCGTCGGCCAGGCTCTGCGAGTCCGACGAGGACGTGAGGGAGAGCAGGCCGGCCAGGCCCACCGTCGCCATGAGGGCACCGCGCCACGCGGCCGCCCCGGCCCGCCGCCGCACGAACACGGCGGCCATCGGCAGGGCGAACACGATGGTCAGCGCCCCGAGCGGCTGGACCAGGCTGAGCGGGCCGTAGGCGAGCGCCACCACGTGGAGCAGCGCGCCCAGGCCGTTGAGGGCGATCGCCGTCCACCAGGCGCCCCGGCGCAGCGGTGCGTAGCCCTGCCCCGGTGTCGTGGCCGCCACGCGCTCCTGGAGGATCGCCCCGCCGGCGTACGCCACGGCGGAGACGAGGGAGAGCAGCACGGACAGCGCCAGAGCACTCATGAGGTGCTCCGCGGGGCGCGGTGCGTCCGGTGATCCCGGTCTGGCGAACGGTCTGCTTCCATACTTACAACGATGACTCCGGATCGCCCATAAGTCGTCGTACCTGAGCAGTCAATTGGTCCTACTGCCGATGGAGTACGACCTTCATCAACTCCTCCCCAAGAGGGGTTACCTCCTGGGCGCGGAGAGTGACCCGCATCGCCACCCCGCGCGCGCCCGGCGCGGCGGCGCTTGCTGTACTGCTGTCGTGACCACCCTCATCGACCTGGCAGAACTCGGCTCCGTCGGCGGATTCTTCGCCCTGCGCGAGGCTCCGGCGCACAACGGCTCCGACCTCGGACACGTACACCGGGCCCGACCGCTGGCGGAGGCGTACGCGGCCCCCTCCGTCCCGTACACCCCGGCCGATCCGCTCACGTTCCGTGTCGAGAAGGTCGCACGGCGGCTCGGTGCCCCCGAGGAGCGCGTCGCGGTGTCCGTGGCGCAGCTGGGCCTCGCCGCCCGGCTCTGGTCCGTGGCGCTCGGCTCCGCCGCGCTGTTCGGCCGGGTGCCCGACCTCGATCCGGCGCGGCTGGCCTGGGACGCCGACGCCTCCTCGCCCGACGACCTGTGGCTGACCGGCGTACGCCCGCTGCCGGGAGACGCCGCGAGCGTGCGGGACGTCGTGCAGTTCGGGCATCTGGCGCCGCTGGCCGAGGCGTTGCGGGCGCGGTACCGGGTCTCCGCCCGGCTGCTGTGGGGCAACGCGGGCTCCGCGCTCGCGGGCGCCGCACGCGAACTCTCCGGCTGGGCGGCGCGATCCGGGCGTCCCGATGTCGGCGAGCGCGCCGTTGCCCTGGCCACCGAACTCTTCACCCACCCGGACCTGCGCACGACCGGAACCCTGCGCGGCACCGCCTTCCGCCGGCGCAGCTGCTGCCTCTACTACCGGTGCCCGAGTGGCGGGTTGTGCGGTGACTGCTGTTTCGACCGGCCGCCGCAGCGGTCTTCCCCCGAGGCCCCGTCTGGGTGACCATGAGGTGGCGCGGCCGACATCGGGCGGACGACAGGGGCTCATGCGTGAAGGTGGGACTGCTCACCCGGGAGTATCCCCCGGACGTCTACGGCGGAGCGGGCGTCCATGTCGAGTTCCTGGCAAGGGAGTTGCGCTCCCTCACCGATCTCGCCGTGCACTGCTGGGGAGAGGGCGCCTCCGACGGCCTGCGGCGGCACGGCGCGTGGCCGGCGCTCCACGGCGCCAACGACGCGCTGCGCACCTTCTCCGTCGACCTCTCCATGGCGGCGGCCCTCGCGGACCGTGAGCTGATCCACTCGCACACCTGGTACGCGAGCCTCGCCGGGCACATCGGCAAACTGCTGCACGGCATCCCGCACGTGATGACAGCGCACTCGCTGGAACCGCTGCGCCCCTGGAAGGCCGAGCAACTGGGCGGCGGATACGCCCTGTCGAGCTGGGCCGAGCGCACCGCGGCCGAGGCCGCCGACGCGCTGATCGCGGTGTCCGGCGCGATGCGCGAGGACATCCTCACCTGCTACCCGACCGTCGACCCGGCCAAGGTGCACGTCGTCCACAACGGCATCGACACCGGTCTCTACCGGCCCGACCCCGCGACCGACGTCGTGGAGCGGTTCGGCATCGACCGCGACCGGCCGTACGTCCTCTTCGTCGGCCGCATCACCCGGCAGAAGGGTGTGCCGCATCTGCTGCGGGCCGTACGGGAGTTGGACCGGGACGTCCAGGTCGTGCTGTGTGCGGGAGCGCCCGACACCCCTGAGATCGACGCGGAGTTCCGCACGCTCTTCGAGCAGCTGAGCCGCGCCCGCGCCGGCGTGCAGTGGATCCCCGAGATGCTGCCGCGCCCCGAGGTCGTCCAACTGCTCACCCACGCGGCGGTGTTCGTCTGCCCGTCGGTGTACGAGCCGCTGGGCATCGTCAACCTGGAGGCGATGGCGTGCGGCACCGCCGTCGTCGCCTCGCGCGTGGGAGGTATCCCGGAAGTCGTGCAGGACGGCACGACGGGGGTACTCGTTCCGTACGAGGAGAAAGAACCGGATGTGTTCGAGCGCGACCTCGGGCGGCGGCTGAACGAACTGGCCACCGACCCCGGCCGGGCCGCAGCGATGGGCGCCGCCGGACGCCGCCGGGCGCTCGGCGAATTCGGCTGGGACGCCGTGGCCCGGCGCACGGTCGAGGTGTACGAGGAGATCCTGCACGCCGACAGATAGCCGACAAGTAGGAGGCCGGGATGCGCGGTGGACCTTCGGTGCTCGGAATCGTGCTCGCCGGCGGCGAGGGGAAGCGGCTGATGCCGCTCACCGCCGACCGCGCCAAACCGGCCGTCACGTTCGGCGGGACCTACCGTCTCGTCGACTTCGTCCTCTCCAACCTCGTCAACGCCGACATCCTGCGCATCTGCGTCCTGACGCAGTACAAGTCGCACTCCCTGGACCGGCACGTCTCGACCACCTGGCGCATGTCGTCGCTGCTCGGCAACTACGTCACCCCCGTCCCCGCGCAGCAGCGCCTCGGCCCGCGCTGGTACCTGGGCAGCGCCGACGCCATCCTGCAGTCCCTGAACCTCGTCCATGACGAACAGCCGGACTACATCGCGGTGTTCGGCGCCGACCACGTCTACCGCATGGACGCGCGCCACATGCTCAAGCAGCACGTCGAGAACGGGGCGGCGGTGACCGTCGCCGGGATCAAGGTGCCGCGCGCGCAGGCGTCCTCGTTCGGCATCATCACGCCCGCGCGCGACGGCGTGAAGGTCGACCGCTTCCTGGAGAAGCCGGCCGATCCGCCCGGCCTGCCCGGCGCCCCCGACCAGGTGTACGCCTCGATGGGCAACTACCTCTTCACCACCAAGACCCTGGTCGACGCGTTGCAGCAGGACGCGGAGGACGACGAGTCGGCGCACGACATGGGCGGCTCCATCCTGCCCCTGCTCACCGAGCGCGGCCTGGCCCAGGTGTACGACTTCGACTCCAACCACGTCCCCGGCGAGAGCCCCCGCGACCACGGCTACTGGCGCGACGTCGGTACCCTCGACTCGTACTACGAAGCCCACATGGATCTGATCTCCGACCAGCCCGTCTTCAACCTGGACAACCGGCGCTGGCCCATCTACACGCACTCCGACGGGCTGCCGCCCGCCAAGTTCTGTGCGGGCGGCATCGCGGGCGAGTCGATCGTCAGCCCCGGCTGCGTCATCCGCGGCCAGGTCACCCGGTCCGTCCTCTCGCCCGGAGTCACCGTCGAGGAGGGCGCGGTGGTGCAGGGCTCCGTCCTGCACGACAACGTGACGATCGGGCGGGGCGCGGTGGTGCGCTGTGCCGTCCTCGACAAGAACGTCGACGTGCCGCCCGGCGCCACGATCGGGGTCAACCCGGAGCGTGACGAGGAGCTGTACACCGTCTCGCAGGGCGGAGTGATAGCGCTCGGGAAGGGCCAGATCGTCCCGATGTGAGTCCCGAGGGTCACAGCACCCTGCGGCGGCGCCCCAGCCACGTCTGCGCGATCACCACCACCGCCAGGAAGGCGCCGCTGACCACCTGTTGGTAGGCCGAGTCGAGCGAGCCGATCTGGTTGATGACGTTCTGGATGACCTTCAGGAGCAGCACACCCACCAACGACCCGCTGATGAAGCCGAATCCGCCGGTGAGCAGGGTGCCGCCGATGACGACCGCGGAGATCGCCTCCAGCTCCATCCCGGAGCCGAGGATCGTCACCCCGGAGACCAGCCACGCCGCGTTGAGCGCCCCGGCGAGGCCGGCGCAGAGCCCCGACAGCGTGTAGACGGCGATCTTCGTACGGGCGACCGGGGCGCCCATCAGCGCCGCCGCGTCCTCGTTGCCGCCCACCGCGTACACGTACTGGCCGAACCGGGTGCGGCGCAGCACCACCGCGCCCGCCGCGAAGAGGCCGACCGTGATCCACACCGGGGCGCCGACCCCGAGCACCTTGCCCTGCCCGAGCGTCGCGAAGAACGAGTCCTTGTCGACGAGGTAGGTCCTGGAGCCCTCGTCGGTGACCGACAGGAGGATGCCGCGCGCGCCCAGCATCGCCGCGAGCGTCACGATGAACGGCGCGAGCCGGGAGCGGGCGATCAGCAGGCCGTTGACCAGTCCGATCAGCCCGCACACGGCGAGCGGCAGGAGCAGCGCGAGAGCCGTCCCGTGGCGCGAGCCCCAGGCGGCGAGCACCCCGCCGAGGGCGAACAGCGAGCCGACCGACAGATCGATGCCGCCGGTGACGATGACGAAGGTCATGCCGAGCGCGACCACCGCGAGGAACGCGGAGGACACCGCCATGTTCTCCAGGTTGTCGCCGGTCAGGAACGTGTCGAAGCCGATCGACGCGGCAAGCGCCGCGACGACCAGGGTGACCAACGCGCCGTGCTGCTGGGCCAGCGCGCTCAGCCGCTCGGAGCGGGAGGGCCCCATCGCCTGCTCTTCCTGGACGGGTCGGTTCACGGGATCCGCCGGGCTCTTCGTGTCGATGGTCATTGCTTGCCCCTCTCGCGTGCCGCGTAGACCGCGAGGACGATCACCACGGCCTGGGCGATCTGCGTCCATGACGGCGGCAGGTCGTGCTTGATGAGCGTGGCCGTGAGCAGCTGGATCAGGACGGCTCCCGCCACGGTGCCGCCGATGCGGACGCGACCGCCGCTCAGCGGAGTGCCGCCGACCACCACCGCGGTGATCGCGGAGAGTTCCATGAGATTGCCCAGCGAGGTCGGGTCGCTGGCGTTCAGCCGGGCGGTCGCGAGGACACCGGCGAGTGCGGCCAGGGCGCCGGAGGCCACGTACACGACGATGAGCACGCGGCGCACCGGCAGCCCCGCGAGGAGCGCCGCGGGGCGGCTGTCGCCGATGGCGAGCAGCTGCCGGCCGAAGGTGGTGCGGCGCACGACGAACGCGACGAGCACCGCGAGGGCAGCGGCGATCAGCACCACGTACGGGACGCCGGCCAGATCACCGGATCCGAGCGAGGCCATGGTCGGGTCGCGTACGTCCTTGAGCTGCGGGAGCAGCACCAGGGCGAGGCCGCGGCCCGCGACCATCAGGGCCAGCGTCGCCACGATGGGCTGGACGCCGACGAAAGCGACGAGCGAGCCGTTGGCGGCGCCGACCGCCATGCCGCCCAGCACCGCCACGACGAGGGCGATCCACATCCCGTACCCGAGGTAGAGCGAGATCAAGGAGGTGGAGAGCGCCATCACCGAGCCGACGGACAGGTCGACGCCCTCGGTGCCGATGGCCAGCGCCATGCCGAGCGCGACCACCAGGACGGGAGCGACCTGGACGGCTTGGGTGCGGAAGTTCTCGCCGGAGACGAAGTGCGGGGTGAAGAGGATGTTGACGAGGAGGAGGACGGCGACGCCCAGATAGACGCCGTAGTCCTGGAGGAGGCGCAGCACGCGTTCCTTGTCGCGGGGGAGCGCGGCGCCGCCCGGGCCGGATCCCGCCGGGGCGGCGAGCACGGTGGGGGAGGGGTCACTCACCGCGGCCTCCGGTGCTGGTCAGGGGGGTGGCGATGGCGCGGAGCAGGCGGTCCTCGGTGACGTCGGTGCCGGTGAGTTCCTCGACCACGGCGCCGTCCTTGAGGACGACGACGCGGTCCGAGCCCTCGATCAGCTCCTCCATGTCGGAGGAGATCAGGAGCACGCCGAGGCCGTCCGACGCCAACTCGTCGATGAGTCCCTGCACTTCGGCCTTGGCCCCGACGTCGATGCCGCGGGTCGGCTCGTCGAGCAGGAGCACCTTCGGGTGCATCGCGAGCCAGCGGGCGAGCAGCACCTTCTGCTGATTGCCGCCGGAGAGCTCGCCGACCTTCTGGTGCGGGCTCGACGCCTTGATGCGCAGCCGCTTCATGAAGGTGTCCACGATCGTGTCGATGCGGTCCTCGTGGACCAGGCCGAAGCGGGACAGGCGGGGGAGCGCGGCCAGGGCGATGTTCTCGCGGACGGAGAGGCCGGGGACGATGCCCTCCGCCTTGCGGTCCTCCGGGAGGAGGCTGATGCCGGCCCGGATGGCGGCCGGCGTGGAACCGGTGCGGATCCGCGCGCCCGCGATCACGACGCGTCCGGAGTCGGGCGGCAGTGCGCCCGCGATGGCCTTCGCGGTCTCGCTGCGGCCCGAACCGAGCAGCCCGCCGAGCCCGACCACCTCGCCGGGCCGGATGGTGACCGACACCGCGTCCAACCGGTGCCGCACGGTCAGCTCCTCGGCCCGCAACACCGGTTCGGACAAGGCCTCGTGGTCTCCGGTGAACCGGGTGAGCCCCTCGTCCTGCACCGTCTCGATCTCCCGGCCCAGCATGAGGGCGACCAGACGCAGCCGGTCGAGGTCGGCGAGCGGCCCGGTGTGCACCACCCTGCCGTCGCGCAGCACGGTGACGGCGTCGCACACCTCGTACAGCTCGTCGAGGCGGTGGCTGACGTAGATCACCGCGATGCCGCGTTCGCGAAGCATCCGGATCACGCCGAACAGGGTGCGCACCTCGCGCGGTTCGAGCGACGACGTCGGCTCGTCCATCACGACGACGCGCGCGTCGACCGCCACCGCGCGGGCCAGCGCCACCATCTGCTGCGCGCCGACGCCGAGTTCGCGCAGCGGACGGCGCACGTCGACGCGGACGCCGAGACCGCGCAGCGCCTCCTCGGCCTCCCGGTGCATCCGCCGGAAGTCGATCAGACCGAGCCGGCCGCGCGGTTCCCTGCCCAGGAAGAGGTTGCGGGCCACGCTCATCAGGGGGACGAGGTTGACCTCCTGGTAGATGGTGGAGATGCCCGCGTGCTGCGCTTCGAGCGGGGTGGCGAACTGCACCGGGGCGCCGTCGCAGGTGAGTTCACCGGCATCCGGCCGGTACACCCCGGTCAGAACCTTGATGAGCGTGGACTTGCCCGCGCCGTTCTCGCCGATCAGTGCGTGCACCTCGCCGGCGCGGGCGGTGAAGTCGACCGCGTCCAGGGCGCGCACGCCGGGGAACGTCTTGGTCAGGCCGGTCACCGACAGCATGTCAGTAGGCCTTGCCGAGGTCCGACGCGGCGTTCTTCTTGGTGTACGCGTTGTCCTTGATGACGATGTCCTGCGCGACCTTGCCGCCCTTGGTGAAGGTCTCCAGGGTCTGGAGGGCGAGCGGGCCGAAGCGCGGGTTGGACTCGACGACGCCGTCGATCCAGCCGTCGACGATGCCCCGCACGGCGCCCTTCGTGCCGTCGATGGTCACGATCTTCACGTCGCCGGCCTTCTTGCCCGCGCCCTTCAGGGCGTTGACCGCGCCGAGGCCCATCTCGTCGTTCTCGGCGTAGATCCCGGTGATGTCGGGCTTGGACTGGATGAGCTGCTCGGTGACCTGCTGGCCCTTCTCGCGGGCGAACTCGCCGGTCTGCTTGAAGACGACCTTCAGCTCCGGGGCCTTCTCCTTGATGCGCTCCTCGAAGCCCTTGGTGCGCTCGGTGGTGACGTTGTTGCCGGCCGCGCCGAGCAGGATCGCGATCTTGCCCTTGCCGCCGGTCGTCTCGATCATCCGGTCCGCGGCCCGCTTGCCCTGCTCGACGAAGTCGGAGCCGATGAAGCTCACGTAGTCCTTGCAGGCGGTCGCGTTGATCTTGCGGTCGATGGTGACGATCGGGATGTGCTTGGCGCCGGCGGCGCGCAGCACCGGCTCCCAGCCGTCGGAGTTGAGCGGCGCTATGACGAGGACGTCGGCGCCCTTGGCGATGAGGTCCTGCACGTCGCTGATCTGCTTGGAGAACTGCGACTGGGCGTTGGCGGTGAGGAGTTTCACGCCCCGCTTCTTCGCCTCGGCGCGGAGGGAGGCCGTCTCCGCGATGCGGAAGGGATTGGCCTCCTTCTCCGACTGGGAGAAGCCGACGGTGGCGTTCCTCAGGTCCAGCTTCTTCCCGCCGTACGCGTCGATCGCGCAGGTCTTGCCGCTGCCCTTGCCCGAGGACGAGACCTCCTGTCCGGCGTCCTGGTCCTGCGACGAGCCGCCGGAGCCGTCGGACCCGTCGTCCTCGGACTTGGCGCAGCCGGCGGCGAAGAACAGGCCCGCGGTGAGGCCGGCGGCGACAAGGGTCCTGGCAGAGGTACGGCTGAGGAGTGTGGTCGGCTTCATCGAAGTCCCCAAACGGCACGGCCCCGGCACTGAGAGCGCTCACGGGAAAGACGGCACTTGCGGTCAACTCGGCGGTACGGGGAGCTTTTTACATCGTTGAAAGAAGCCTGTAAACCCTCCGCGCACTCATCGTCGACCTGCGGCGCCCGGGCGGGAGACGGGGTGTGCTCAGCGTCGGCCCAGTGTGCTCTCCCGCTCCACCAGCCGGAAGTCCGCGGTGAGTTCGCGTCCGGCAGGCTCCTGCGGATGCGCCAGGCTGTGCAGCAGCGACTCGACCGCGAGCCGGGCGATGGCCTGCTTGTCCGGCGCCACCGTGGTGAGGGTGACGGCCCCGAACTGGCCCTCCGCGATGTCGTCGAAGCCCACCACCGCCACGTCCCACGGCACCCGCAGTCCCCGCTCGTGCAGCACCCGCATCGCGCCGATCGCCACCAGGTCGTTGTACGCGAACACCGCGTCGGGCCGCACCCCCGCGTCCAGCATCCGCGCCATGGCCTTGGCCCCGTCCCAGCGGTCCCAGCCGCCGACGGGGCCCACCAGGCTCTCGGACGCGGTGATCCCGGCCGCCGTCAACTCCGCGCGCCAGCCCGCGAGTCGCAGGTGGGCGGGGCGGTTGGCGGAGTCCGTGCGGGCGCCGAGGAACGCGATGGTGGTGCGGCCGCGCCCGATGAGGTGGCGCACCGCGGCACGGCTCGCGGCCACGTTGTCGATCGCGATGTGGTCGTACGGCAGGTCGTACTCGCGCTCGCCGAGCAGCACCAGCGGCACGTCGTCCTCGCGGCCGCGCAGGTCCTCCGACTCAAGCTCCAGCGGGCTGAGGATCAGGCCGTCGATCACCCGGGCCCGGAACCCCTGGCTGACCAGGACCTCCTGCTCACGCTCGCCGCGGGTGTGGTCCAGGAGCACGGTGAAATCGTGCTCGGCGGCCGCGTCGATGACGGCGCCGGCGAGCTCGGCGAAGTAGGGGTTGCCGAGCTCGGGGACGGCGAGCGCGATGATGCCGGTGCGGCCCTTCCTCAAGTGACGTGCCGTCAAGTTGGGTCGGTAGCCCAGCTCGTCGATGGCTTCCTGCACACGGGCCCGCATCGCCGGGGTGACGTGCTGGTACTTGTTCACCACGTTCGAGACGGTCTTGATCGAGACGCCCGCGTGCTCCGCGACGTCCTTGAGGCTTACCCGCACTGCGTCTCCTTGCGTCGGTGGGCGCCCCGGTCCTCGGGGCGATTGTCGGGACCCTGGACAGCGCGCCGGAGAGCGTGCTGTCATGCCAACTGCCGTTCCTTCCAACGTTGTACAGATTCGTTGTACAGACTGCAGCGACGAGCCGCCACCCTTCCTCACCAAGGAGGATCCGTGCGCATCAGACGACATCCCGGACGCCCCGCACGTCTCGGCCGACACCTCGCCCTGCTGCTCGCAGGGGCCCTCGGTGTCGCGGGACTCACCTCCGTTCCCGCCGCGAACGCCGACGACGACCCCGTCGAGATCCACGGCCTCAAGGGCGAGTACTTCACCCAGTCCGCCCCCGGCGCCTTCGACTTCGACGAACTCAAGGCCACCGGCCTCGACCCGAACATCGACTTCGGGAACCTGGAGTCCCGCCTCAAGGCCACCACCGGCCAGGCCGACGACGTCAACGTCCGCTGGACCGGCCGCCTCGTGCCGGAGAAGAGCGGCGCCACCACCTTCTCGATGATCGGCGACAACGGCTTCCGCCTCTGGATCGACGGCAAGCTCGCCATCGACCACTGGCAGGACGACTGGGACAGGGAACAGACCTCCCAGGGAATCGAGTTGCGGGCCGGCCAGGCCTACGACATCAAGGTCGAGTACTTCGAGCACTACGGCGGCTCCAACCTGCGCCTGAGGTGGACGCCGCCCGGCGGCGAGAAGAAGGCCGTCCCGCGCTCCGCCCTGCGCATCCCCGCCGACTTCGACTACGACGGCGCCATCGACGCCACGGTGCTGAAGGACGGCCGCAGCCTGAAGCTGGACTTCGCCCGGCCGCTCGCCGCCCCGCCCGCCGGCCTCACCGGCCACCTGAACGCCGTCATCGGCGGCGCCACTTGGCCGCTCGGCACCGCCACGACCGACCCCGCCGACCGGCGTAGCCTCCTCGTGAAACTCAAGGAGCCCGTCGTCGGCAAGAAGGGCGGCGACGCTCCGGGCCTCGCCGACATCCGCTACGACGGCAAGGGCGGCCTCACCGGCACGGACGGCAAGGCCGTCGGTCCGTTCTGGACCAGCGGCCAGAACCACTCCGAGTACGAGCTGCGCACCAAGTGGGCCGACGATGTCACGCCCGGCAACGCCCACCGTGAGTACCCCCGGCCGCAGTTGAAGCGCTCCGACTGGCAGAACCTCAACGGCTCCTGGCAGTTCGCCGCGGCCAAGGCGGGCGAGAAACCCCCCGTCGGCAAGAAGCTCGGCGAGAAGATCCTCGTCCCCTACCCCGTGGAGTCCCAGCTCTCCGGCCTCGAACGGCACGAGGACCGCATGTGGTACCGCCGCACCTTCACGGTCCCGAAGAACTGGCGGATCGGTGCGGGCAAGCGGCTCAACCTCAACTTCGGCGCCGTCGACTGGCAGTCCGAGGTGTACGTCAACGGCAAGAAGGTCACCGAACACCAGGGCGGCTACGACAAGTTCAGCGCCGACGTCACCGACGCGCTGAAGCCCGGCCGCACCCAGGAGCTCATCGTCGGCGTGTACGACCCGACCGACTCCGCGGACGGCGCCAACCCGCCCGTCGGCAAGCAGCGCCTCGACCCCAGCGGCATCTGGTACACCCCCTCCTCCGGCATCTGGCAGACCGTGTGGATGGAGCCGGTCGCGGTCGACCACGCGGACTCCCTGAAGATCACACCGGACGTGCCGGGCAAGCAGGTCTCGGTCGAGACACGGGGAGTCCGGGACGGAGTGCCGGTCACGGCCGCCGCGTACCAGGGACACAAGAAGGTCGCGGAGGTCAGCGGGCGCACCGGGCAGCCGCTGAAGCTCAGGATCGCCGATCCGCGGCTGTGGTCCCCCGACGACCCGTTCCTCTACGACCTGAAGGTGCGCATCGGCAAGGGCGACCGCGTCAGCAGCTACTTCGGGATGCGGTCGATCGCCGTCGAGAAGGTCAACGGCACCCCGCGCACCGTCCTCAACGGCAAGCCCGTCTTCCTGATGGCCACCCTCGACCAGGGATTCTGGCCGGACGGCCTGCACACCGCGCCGAGCGACGAGGCGCTCGCGTACGACCTGAAGATGCACAAGGAGATGGGCTTCAACTCGGTCCGCAAGCACATCAAGGTCGAGCCGGACCGCTGGTTCTACTGGGCGGACAGGCTGGGCCTGCTCGTCTGGCAGGACATGCCGGCCATGGAGGCGGGCCGCAGCCCCGACACGGCCGCCCGCGCGCAGTACGAGCGCGAGATGAAGCAGATGATCGACGAGCACGCGAGCAGCCCGTCGGTGGTCATGTGGGTCACCTTCAACGAGGGCTGGGGCCAGTACGACATCGGCCGCGTCGCGGAACAGGCGAAGTCCTGGGACCCGACGCGCCTGGTCAACAACATGTCGGGCCTCAACCTCGGCGCCGACGGCAACGCCGGCGACATCATGGACGAGCACGGCTACCCGAGCCCGGCGCTGCCGCCGCACCCCGACGGCAAGCGGGCCCTGGTGAGCGGCGAGTACGGCGGGCTCGGCCTCGCGGTGCCCGGCCACGCCTGGGCCGTGCAGCAGAGCTATGTCGACGTGGATCCGGCCACCTACACGGACGACTACCTCGCCAAGCTCGACGAGGTGCGGGCGCTCGCCTGCAAGGGCAGCAACGGCGCCGTCTACACCCAGATCACCGATGTGGAGGGCGAGTTGAACGGTCTGCTCACCTACGACCGCAAGGTCGTCAAGCCGGACGTGAAGCGGGTGAAGGCGGCGCACGAGGCGCTGATCCGCGACGCGTCGCAGGCCACGGTGGGTGGCTGCACGCGCTCCTGAACCCCCTCGGTCCCCGGTCCGCCGTTTCGGGCGGGCCGGGGACCGGGCCCGTGCGCCGCAGACCTCTTGACGGGTACACGCGGACGGCCGAAGAATGATCGCCCAGTAGGTGTTGACAACGTTGTCCGACACGCTCGCCGCAGGCCTTCGAGGAGGCGTTCCCCCATGAGTCCCACCATGAGACGGACCCAACGGCTGCGCGGCGCGGGGACGGTGGCGGCGCTGGCCGCCCTGCTCGGCGGCGCACTCGCCATGCCGTCGGCCGAGGCGGACGTGCCCCGCCCGCCGGCCGGGAGCCGGCTGACCGACCTGGTCAACCCGTTCATCGGCACCGAGAACGAGGGCAACACCTACCCGGGCGCCGCCGTCCCCTTCGGGATGGTCCAGCTCTCGCCCGACACCGGCCACAACACCGGCTACGACCACTCCGACACCCATATCCGCGGCTTCTCCGCGGTCCACCTCTCGGGTGTGGGATGCGGACTCGGCGGCGATCTGCCGACGCTGCCCACCACGGGCGACGTGACGGAGACCGACTACGCGAAGTACGCCGCCGAGTTCAGCCACGACGAGGAGAGCGCGCGTCCGGGCCGCTACCGTGTCGGCCTCAAGGGTGGCATCGAGGCGGAGCTGACCGCGACCGCCCGCACCGGCGTGCAGCGCTACACCTTCCCCGCCACGGCCAAGGCCAACGTGCTGCTGAACGCGGGGCAGTCGCTGCACAGGACGGTGCGCACCGAGGTCGAGATCCTCGACAGCCGCACCGTGCGCACCTCGATCACCGGCAGCGGCTTCTGCCAGGACACCCGGCCGTACACGCTGCACACCCTCACCCGCTTCGACCGCCCCTTCACGACGTCGGGCACCTGGAAGGGCGGCACGGTCACCGAGGGGGCGAAGGAGACGTCGGCGGGGGAGGAGCGCACCGGCGCCTTCCTCCGCTTCGACACCACCAAGGACCGCACGGTCGAGGCGACGACCGCGCTCTCGTACGTGGACGCGGCGGGCGCGGCCCGCAACCTCCGTGCCGAGGGCGGCCGTTCGTACGAACAGGTCGCGGGCGCGGCGCGCGCCGCGTGGGAGGAGCGGCTGGGCGACGTACGGGCGCGGGGCGGCAGCGAGACCCTGCGCCGCACCTTCTACTCGTCGCTGTACCGCTCGTTCCTCGCGCCGAACATCGGCAGCGACGTCGACGGACGCTACACGGGCTGGGACCAGCGGACCCACCGCGCCAAGGGGTTCACGTACTACCAGAACTGGTCCCTGTGGGACACCTACCGCACACAGGCCCAGCTCCTCGCGCTGCTCGCGCCGCGCGAGTCCCGTGACATGGCGCTCTCCGTACTGAAGATCGACGAGGAAAGCGGCTGGCTGCCCAAGTGGGGCTACGGCACGGTCGAGACGAACATCATGACCGGCGACCCGGTCACGCCGTTCCTCACCAACGCCTACCAGCAGGGCCTGCTGAAGGGGTACGAGGAGAAGGCGTACCGCGCGCTGAAGAAGAACGCCGACGGGGTGCCGCCCGCCGACTCCGCGCCGGTCGGGCGCGAGGCCAACAGGGAGTACCTGGCCGAGGGCTTCGCCCCGTACGTCAAGGGCCGCCCGCACGCCAAGCCCGGGGACTCCGACTACGACCACGGCGCCTCCGCCACGCTGGAGTACGCCCTCTCCGACGCGATGCTGGGCACGATGGCACGCGAGCTCGGCCACGACGCGGACGCCCGCCGCTATGCCGCGCGCGCCCAGAACTACCGGAAGATCTTCGACGCCTCGACCGGTTTCTTCCGCGCGCGGGACGCCTCGGGTGCCTTCACCGGGCCCGCGGACCCGGCCAAGAGCGAGGGGTTCCACGAGGGGACGTCCTGGCAGTACCAGTGGCTCGTCCCGCAGGACATCCCCGGCATGGTCGACCTGATCGGCGGCAAGCGGACCGCCACCGAACGCCTCGACTCCTTCTTCGCCTACGAACAGTTGCTGAAGGACCCGGCCAAGACCACGCGTGAGGTGTGGGTCAACGGCCCCTACGACTACTACAACGCCGACAAGTACAACCCCCAGAACGAGCCCGACCTCATCGCCCCGTACACCTACCTCTCGACCGGCCAGCCGTGGAAGACGACCGACGTGGTGCACGCCGCGCTCACCCTCTTCACGGACGCCCCGACCGGCATGACCGGCAACGACGACCTCGGCACCATGTCGGCGTGGAACGTGCTCTCCTCGATCGGCGTCTTCCCGGTCCAGCCGGGCATGGACACCTGGGGCCTGTCGACGCCCGTCTTCGACCGGGTGGACCTGCGCCTGGACCGCCGCTACTACCCGCGGGGCGCGCTGACGGTGAAGGCGCCGGGCACCTCGGAGAGCAGGCGGTACATCCGGTCGGCGCGGGTCGACGGGGCCGCTCACGAGGCGACGTACCTGACCACGGACGACATCCGGGACGCCAGGGAGCTCTCCTTCACGGTGGGGGAGAAGCCCTCGGAGTGGGGGACGGCGCAAGGGGACGCCCCGCCCGTCGTGAGGTGAGGCCATGCCGGGTCCCGGGAGCGTGCCGCCAAGACTGATCGCGGTCGGGCGCGGGCGCGGCCAAGGGCGCGGACAAGACGGCATCGACGGTTGTTAACTCAACGTATACAGGCCGTACTTGACCGTAGTCATGAGGGGCGGTTGACTGCACGTCCGCCCCTCCCCGCACCTGCCCGCATCGTCCTCGACGCGAGAGCGAGTCCGTGACTTCATCGCCTGCCCAGCGCTCCGACCTGCTCGTCCCGCTCGATCTGGCCTTCTGGAACATGGAGACCGCCGAGCACCCCATGCATGTGGGCGCCCTCGGCGTCTTCGAGGCCGACGGCCCCGGCGCGGCGGACCGGGCCGCCGGCCTCCTCGCGGACCGCGCGGCGGCCGTGCCGGGACTCCGCATGCGCATACGCCCCGTCTGGCTGCCCGTCGGCGGGGCGATACGCGTGCCGGCGCCCGCCTTCGACCCGCTGGAGCACATACGGACCGCGGCGCCGACGGCCGACTTCCACGCCGCGGCGGGTGACCTCATGCGGCGGCCGGTGGAGCGGGGCAGGCCGCCGTGGGAGGCGCACGTGCTGCCGGGCGCCGACGGCACCTCCTTCGCCGTGCTCTTCAAGTTCCATCACGCTCTCGCGGACGGGCTGCGTGCCCTGACGCTCGGCGCGGCCCTCCTCGACCCGGGCGGCCTGCCGGTGCCCCGTCCGCGGCCGTCGACCCCCGCGATCGCGCCGTGGGCCGCCCCGGACCTGCGCACCGTGGCGGGGCGCGTCCGGGGCACGGTCGCCGAGGTGGGCCGGGTGGTCGGCATCGGCGGCTCCGTCGCCCGCGCCACCCTGGGCGTACGCTCCTGCGCCGCGCTCACCTCGTCCCCCACCGGCACCCGCCGCACCGCGGGGGTCGTCCTCGACCTGGACGACGTGCACCAGGTGCGCAAGGCGGTGGGCGGCACCGTCAACGACGTACTGATCGCCCTGGTCGCCGGAGCCCTGCGACGCTGGCTCGACGAGCGCGGCGACTGCAGCGAGGGTGTCGAGCCGCGCGCCCTGATCCCCGTCTCGCGGCGCCGCCCGCGCACCGCGCAGCCGCCGGGCAACCGGCTCTCCGGCTATCTGGTCAAGCTCCCCGTCGGCCACGAGGACCCACTGGCCAGACTGCGCCGCGTACGCGCCGCCATGGACCGCAACAAAGAGGCGGGCCCCGAGCGGGGCGCGGGCGCCGTGGCGCTGCTCGCCGAACACGTGCCGCCCCTCGGGCACCGGGTGGGCGGACCCGCCGTGGCGCAGGCCGCCCGGCTGCTCTTCGACATCCTGGTCACCAGCGTTCCGCTGCCCGGCGCCGGGCTGCGGCTCGGGGGCTGCCTGCTCACCGAGGTCTACCCCCTCGCGCCGCTCGCGCGGGGCCAGTCGCTCGCCGTCGCCGTCTCCACCTACCGGGGCAGGGTGCACTACGGGCTGGTCGCGGACGCCGCCGCCGTGCCCGATCTGGACCTGCTCGCACAGGGCCTGCGGGACGAGCTGGACGGCCTGGTGACGGTGTGCGCACAGGGCGTGGGTTTGGAGAGCGGGGCCACCGCTACGTAAACTTCCGCCTTTGGAGCTTCCGCGGACGACCAGATGCGCCGTGGCACGGAATGACACGAGGACAGCGGCGATGACGGTGACAGACGAAGGCCAGGAGGGGACCGTCGGGGACGAGGCGTACGGCCCCGGCATCGACCCCGACCGTCTCGCCGTCTGTCTCGGCGTGCTCGACGAGCTGGACCGGCTCGACGTCGACCACCCCGACGCGATCGCCGTGCGCCGGGCCACCGCCGGGATCTACCGGACGGTGAAGCAGCGCCGCCGCCAGGAGCGCCGGGCCGCCAAGACCGCCCACGACAAGGCCGTCACCGAGGCCACCGCGACCGGCTCCGCCCAGCGCATCGACGACGAGACCGAGGGCCTGCTGCCCTCGTCGCGGACCGAGCAGGGGCGGATCGCGGGGATACTCCAGCGCCCGCGCTCCTGCTACACCTGCAAGACCCGGTACGTGGAAGTCGACTACTTCTACCACCAGCTCTGTCCGGACTGCGCGCTGCTGAACCGGAGCCGCCGCGAGGCCCGCGCCGACCTCACCGGCAAGCGCGCCCTGCTCACCGGCGGCCGTGCCAAGATCGGCATGTACATCGCGCTGCGGCTGCTGCGGGACGGCGCCCACACGACCGTCACCACGCGGTTCCCCAAGGACGCCATCCGGCGATTCAAGGCGATGGACGACTCCGCGGAGTGGCTGCACCGGCTGGAGGTCGTCGGCATCGACCTGCGCGACCCCGCGCAGTCCGTGGCCCTCGCCGAGCGGGTCGCCGAAGCGGGCCCGCTGGACATCCTGATCAACAACGCGACGCAGACCGTGCGCCGGCTGCCGTCCGCCTACGCCGCCCTGGTCGACGGCGAGAGCGCGCCGCTGCCCGCCGGTGAGCTGCCCGCGCACTCCGTGATCGGCGCCTTCAACTCCGGTGCGGTGGACGGCCTGGCCGCCCTGCCCGTCGGCACCAGCGGCCTGGACGCGCAGCAGGTCGCCGACCTCGCGCTCGTCGCGGGCAACGCCAGTGTCGCCCGGCACCTCGACGGCACCGCCATCGACGCGGGCGGACTGGTGCCGGACGTCGTCGACAGCAACACCTGGGTGCAGACCATCGAGCAGATCTCCCCGGTGGAGCTCCTCGAAACCCAACTGTGCAACTACACCTCGCCGTTCATCCTGATCAGCGCGCTGCGCCGAGCGATGGCCGACGCGGCGAAGAAGGCGGAGAGCGGCCGCGCGTACATCGTGAACGTCTCGGCGATGGAGGGCGTCTTCGGCCGCGGCTACAAGGGAGCGGGCCATCCGAACACCAACGCGGCGAAGGCCGCGATGAACATGGTGACGCGGACCAGCGCCCAGGAGATGTTCGAGACCGACGGCATCCTGATGACCTCGGTCGACACCGGCTGGATCACCGACGAGCGCCCGCACTACGACAAGCTGCGCCTCGCCGAGGAGGGCTTCCACGCCCCGCTCGACCTGATCGACGGCGCCGCCCGCGTGTACGACCCGGTCGTCCGCGGTGAGGCGGGCGAGGATCTGTACGGCGTCTTCCTGAAGGACTACGCGCCCGGGAAGTGGTAGGCCGTCCCGGAGACGGGGCCGGGCCTGGGCCTGGCCCGGAGCTGGGTGACTCGGTCTGGGGCCTGGGGTCTGGGGCCTGGGGTCGGTGTGTGGCGCAGGGTGCTCAGCGCGGCGCGTGGTGACGAGTGGTGCGCGGCGGCGAGTGTGGCGTCCGTCACTGCGGCCGGTCCGTGTGTGCCCCTTTCCCGCCAGTCGTACGGCCCGTGAGCGGCGGCGTGCCTGATCGTTCGGGTGTGACGCGCGGTGGCGATGAACCCGTCGGCCCGCTCCGGTGAGTTCGCCGCACTGGCGGAACCTTCCCCTCCGGTCGCCCTCGGTCACCGGTGTTACTTCTGACCTGCCGATTCCGTGCGCCGTCCGGTCCGACCTTGTCCGGAATTCACCCCCCTCTTTGGGGCCCCATCGAGCGCGGCTTCGCTCATTTGGTTAACCTAAGGCGAGCGGGCAGCCACCAGGGAGCCACAAGCCTCCCTCGGCCGCCCCGGGACAGGCTGGTACCACGGCCGCGGTCCCGCCAGAATCCGGCGCCACCGCGACCGAACTGCCTCTGTCCTTCCGTTACGCGACACAAAGGAGTGCGCGGTGACACCAGATCTGACGAAGCACGAAAAGCGACCGGCGGAACGCGGCGGTGAACGGGCCGGACGGCCCCAGAAGCTCCGCAATCTGGAGGCGTGGGCCAAGGCGGCCCCGATCCGTCTGGCCGGCTACGAGGACGACCTCGCCGAGCCGCACATCCTCCCCGGTATCGACTGATCCGGAGCTGCTCCGGGAAGCCCCCGGTGTCAGTCCGCTGCGCTTCGCCACGTGCCCCCGGCCCCCGAAGGCCGGGGGCACCGGCGTGTCCGGGCGCCGTCCGCCGCGTCCTCCGTCGGGCGGGACTTCGGCCTGACCGAGGCGGGACTTCGGTCGGACTACGGTGGGATTTGAGGGCGAATTCATCCGATGGATCGGTGGGTGCGCGGCGAGCCGTGACGTGCTGGACCGGAGCGGGGCGCGCCCGAGTCACCTGCCGAAGCCCGCGCAAATGTCCAACTCCTCGCAGTGAGCGATGCATTGACACTCTGGTGAGGCGCTTGAATCATCGGACCTCATGACCGCACTGCGCTCGCTCCTCGCCGCCGCACTGCTTGTCCTGGCGGCCCCGCTCCCGGCTGCCGGAGCCACGGCATCCGCCGCCCCGGACCCGCCGCGCACCGTGCCCGCCCTGACCGACTGGACCCCGGCCGAGGGGAGTTACCGCTACGGGCCCGGCACCCGCCTCGTGGCGCGTGACTCCGTCTCGCGCCGCGTGGCCGCCACGCTCGCCGACGATCTGAGCGCCGCGGGCGAGGGCCATCCAGCCCTGGCGAGCGGCAAGACCCGCCCCGGCGACATCGTGATCGACGTCGACCGGGCGCGGAAGCCGCTGGGCGCCGAGGGATACGAACTCCGGGCGGGCGGACGCCTGGAGATCACCGGCGCCACCGAGACCGGCGCCTTCTACGGCACCCGGACCCTGCTCCAGCTCCTGGCGAAGGACGACCGCGTCCCCGCGGGCCGCACGGTCGACGTGCCCCGCTACACGGAGCGCGGCGTCGGCGTCTGCGCCTGCTACCTCCACATCTCCACGCCCTGGCTGGAGAACCTCGTCCGCGAGATGGCGTACCGCAAGCAGAACCAACTGCTCCTCGAACTCAAGGTCAGGAGCGACACACACCCCGAGGCCAACTCCTGGGGCTACTACACCAAGAGCGAGCTGCGCCGCCTGGTGGCGCTCGGCGAGAAGTACCACGTGACGATAGTCCCGGAGATCAACTCCCCGGGCCATCTGGACCCGTGGCTGGAACACCGTCCCGACCTGCAGCTCACCGACGCCGACGGCGTCCGGCAGCCGGCCCGTCTGGACATCACCAAGGACGCGGCCTTCGCGTACTACAAGAGCCTCGTCGACGAGTACGCCGACGTCTTCCCCGCGACCTCCTGGCACATGGGCGCCGACGAGTACATGCTCGGCTCCGACTTCGCCAAGTACCCACAGATCCTGGAGTACGCGAGGAAGAAGTACGGTGCGCACGCCACCCCGCAGGACGCCTTCATCGACTTCGTGAACCGCGTGCACGCGTACGTGACGAGCAAGGGCAGGCACCTGCGGATCTGGAACGACGGCCTCACCGGAGAGAACACCGTCCCCGTCACGCCCGGCACCACCGTCGAGCACTGGCTCGACGTGAAGACGAAGCCCAGCCGACTCATCGGCCAGGGCTATGCGCTGATGAACGCCGCCTACTCCCTCTACCTCGTGCGCGGCGGATTCCACACCGACACCCGGGGGCTGTACGACCGGCAGTGGGACCCGCGCAGCTTCGAGGGCGAGAAGCTCGCCACCGGCGACGGCATCACCGGCGCGAAGATCAGCCTGTGGCCCGACAACGGCCGCGGCGAGACCGAGAACGAGGTCGCGGCCGCCATGGACCTGCCGCTCGCCCATATCGCGCAGGTCACCTGGGGGGCCGCGCACCCCGATCCGACGTACGCGGAGTTCACCGAGCGGGCCCGATCGGCGGGCCACGCGCCGGGCCTGCGTGACCTGACGAAGGTCCCGGTCGCCGACGGCACGTACGTCCTGCGCGACGCGAAGGGCCGCGCCGAACCCCGCGAGGTGGCGATCGAGCGCACCGCCGACGGCTATGCGACGGTGAGGTCCACGGCCAGCGGCAGGTGCCTGGAGACCCGCAGCGGCAAGCTCACCCTCAATGTGCCGCTGCAGCCCGGCACGGCCGTCACCGAGGAGTCCTGCGACGCGGCGAACACGCTCCAGCGGTGGCAGATCGCGCAGGTGCGGGGCGGATACCGCCTCACCAACGCGATCACCCGCATGGCCGCGCACGTCACGGCCGACGGCCGGGTCCTGCAGTATCCGATCGACCAACAGACCCCTGCGGTATGGACGTTGACCGAAGTCTGAACGCCTCCCCCGAAGGAGATCGGCACCCCCATGACCGTCAGCAGACGCCTCTTCATGGCCGCCGCCGTCACCACGGCCGTCGCCGCGTCCGGCACCCCGCTCGCCGTTGCCGCGACCGGCAGGGCCGAGGCAGCCGGGCCGCCCCACCGCATCCCGGTCGGACCCGGCGACACACCCGCCTCGTTGGTCGCCAAGGCCTCCCGGGTCCGCCCCACCGCACGCCAGATCGCCTGGCAGAAACTGGAGCAGACCGCCTTCCTGCACTTCGGCGTGAACACCTTCACGGGCCTCGAATGGGGCACCGGCGACGAGGACCCGGACGTCTTCCGGCCCGAGGAACTCGACACCGACCAATGGGCCCGCGCCCTGCGGGACGGCGGCTTCCGGCTCGCCATCCTCACCGTCAAGCACCACGACGGCTTCGTGCTCTACCCCTCCCGCTACACCGAGCACACGGTGGCGAGCAGCAGTTGGCGCGGCGGCGAGGGTGATGTGCTGCGTTCGTTCGCCGACTCGCTGCGCCGGTACGGCATCAAGGTCGGCGTCTACATCTCGCCCGCCGACGAGAACCAGTACCTCGACGGCGTCTACGCCAACGGCAGCGAACGGTCCGCGCGCACCATCCCCACCCTCGTCCCGGGCGACGACCGAGCGGGCGAGGAGACGCGCACTTTCACCCTGGACGCCACCGACTACGGCGCCCACATGCTCAACCAGCTCTACGAGGTGCTCACCGAGTACGGCCCCGTGGACGAGGTGTGGTTCGACGGGGCGCAGGGGCGCATCCCGCCGGACAAGGTGGAGACGTACGACTGGGACAGCTGGTACGCGCTGATCCGTGCCCTCGCCCCGGACGCCACCATGGCGGTGCGCGGCCCCGACGTCCGCTGGGTCGGCAACGAGGGCGGGCTCGCGCGGGAGAACGAGTGGAGCGTCCTGCCCGTCAAGGACTCCGGCAACGGCAGCATCGACTACGCCCTCCCGTACGACGCGCCCGACCAGGGCAGCCGCGCGGCGCTCGCCGAGGCGCGCTCCGTCGCCCAGTACCTGCAGTGGTGGCCGGCCGAGTGCGATGTCTCCATCCGGCCCGGCTGGTTCTACCACGACGACCAACAGCCCAAGAGCGTCGATGAGTTGACGGACATCTGGTTCCGGTCGGTGGGACGCAACTCCGTGCTGCTGCTCAACATCCCCCCGGACCGGCGCGGGCTGCTTCCCGACGCCGACGTGGCGCGGCTGCGCGAGTTCCGCCGACGGCTCCGACGCGAGCTGCCCGAGGACCTCGCCGGCGGCGTACGGCTGCGGCACGATCACAAGAGGGGGACCGTCACGGCGGACCTCGGTGCCGTGCGCGAGGTGGACCGCATCCGCGTCGCCGAGGACATCCGGCACGGGCAACAGCTGGAGCACGCGGTCATCGAGGCGTACGGGGACGACGGTTGGCGGGCCGTGACGGAGGTGGACACGGTGGGCGCCAGTCGTGTGCTGAGGCTGGATGCCCCGGTGACGGCGCGGCGGTGGCGGCTGCGGGTGACGCGGTCGAGGGCGGGGGTGCGGATCGCGGAGTTCGGTCTGTACCGGTCGGAGGTCTGACGGCGGCTTGAGCGCACCGGACTGTGCAACGGCGTGGCGCCGTCGTCGGGCCTGCGGCGGCCGCGTGCGGTATGGGCCGGGCCGTGGCCTAGGTCAAAAGTCGCTCTGGTGAGGTGAGCATGCGTGGAGGAAGATCCCGTGCATGATCGACCCTCACCGGCTCTTGGCTTTCTGCACCATGTCCGTTCTCTTGTCCGCCGTCCCGGGGCCGAGCGTCCTGTTCGTCATCGGCCGGGCCCTGGCGCATGGCCGCCGTGCGGCGCTCGCCTCGGTACTGGGCAATGCGCTCGGCGGATACGCGCTGGTCATCGCGGTCGCCCTGGGGATCGGCACCTTGGTCGAGACCTCGGTCATCGTCTTCAACGCGATCAAGCTGGCCGGCGCCGCCTACCTCATCCACCTCGGCGTGAAGGCCCTACGGGCCAGCTGGAAGAACTGGGCAGCAGCGGCCAGCATCCCGCCGGTGACCTCCAGCGGTCGGGGCTCGGTGCGGGCAGGTTTCGTGGTCGGTGTGACGAATCCGAAGAGCGTCGTGTTCCTCACCGCCGTACTGCCTCAGTTCGTCGACCGGGAAGCAGGGCACGTCAGCGTCCAGATGCTGGTCCTCGGCTTGGCCGGCGCCCTGCTGGCGCTGGTCTCCGATGGCCTGTGGGGTCTGACGGCCTCAGCGGCACGTACGTGGTTCGGTCGCTCCCCCCGGCGGATTTCACTGATCGGCGGCTCCGGCGGGCTGGCCATGATCGGACTGGGCGCGGCGGTGGCCGTCACGGGCCGCGCCGACTAGACGCCCGCCCCGTACCCTCCCCGTGCTCTCCCGCTCGATGAGCCGGGGCAGCGGGACCTGGACCGTGGCCGCCGGGCCGTCGTCGAGCAGGGCGAGGAGTTCGCGGGCCGCAGTGCGGCCGAAGGCCACCGTGTCCCGGGACAGGGCCGTCAGCCACGGGTGGACCATGCGGCAGAGTGCCGAGTCCTCCCAGGCGACCACCGAGAGGTCGTCCGGAACCGCGAAGCCCAGCGAGGTCGCGGCGGCCACGCCGGCGACGGCCATCACGTCGTTGTCGTACACCAGCGCCGTCGGCGGCTCGGCGGACTCCAGGACCCGCCGGGTCGCCGCGGCGCCCTCCGCGTCCGAGTAGTCCGTCGTCACCGAACGCACCCCCGACATGCCCCGGCCCGCCGCCTCGACGCGCAGCGTGCGGATGCGGCGCTCGGTGTGCGCGAGCCCCTCCATGCCCGCGATGTGCACGATGCGGCGGTGCCCCAGGGTGTGCAGGTGGCCGACGACCGACGCCATCGCGCCGGCGTCGTCCGCCCACACCGTGGACAGGCCCGGGTGTCCGGCGTCCGGGTCGGGCACCCCGCCCGTCACCACCGCGGGCAGCCCGAGCTCGTCGAGCAGGGCGGGCCGCGGGTCGTCCGTGCGCGGGTCGACCACCAGCACGCCGTCCACCCGGTGTTCGGCCCACCAGCGGCGGTAGACCGCGCACTCCGCGGCCACGTCCTCCACCACCTGGAAGAGCAGGCCCAGGTGCCGCTCCGCGAGGACCTCCTGGATCCCCGAGATCAGCTGCAGGAAGAACGAGTCGACGCCCAGGGTCGCCGCGGGCCGCGCCACCACCAGGCCCACCGTCGCCGACCCCTCGCCGGACAAAGCGCGCGCCGCCGTGCTGGGCCGCCAGCCCAGCTGCTCCGCGACCCTGCGCACCCGGTCGCGGGTGATGTCGGAGACACCGGGCCGGTCGTTGAGCGCGAAGGAGACGGCGCTCTCGGACACCCCGGCGCGGCGCGCGATGTCCTTCATGGTCGGCCGGCGCGCCGGTGACCGCTTGCCTTGCACCCGTTGCCCCTTTCCTGGCTCCCGGATACTAATGCGCTTGAGTGGCTGGACTCTAAAGCGCATTAGTCGCCAGCCGCAAGGTCTTCAACACACCTTTCTGACCTGTGGTGTTGCCCGGAAGATCGTGCCGTCATCGAATTCCGTGGCCCGAATCCATTGACTTTGCGCCGCCGCTGCGTGCAGGGTCTGCCTCGGCGCGGATTGCACGGTCGGGACGGTTGCAGTCACCGCCTCTCTCACGCTGGGCCGAGCAAAGGAGCCGTTTCACCGTGCGTATCTCCCGCATCCCTCGCAGAGCGGTCGCCGCAGGCGCCGTCCTCGCCGTCCTGCTGCCGCTGAGCGCCTGTGGCGGCGACGACGACGGCGGTTCCCAGGACGCCTCCGGGAAGATCGAAGGCAAGATCACCTTCCAGACCTGGAACCTGAAGGCCAACTTCAAGCCCTACTTCGAGGGCCTGGTCGCCGAGTTCGAGAAGAAGTACCCCGGCACCGACGTCCGCTGGGTCGACCAGCCCGGCGAGGGCTACGCCGACAAGATCAGCGCCGACGCCGCGGCGGACACCCTGCCCGACGTCGTCAACGTCTCGCCCGACCTCGTCGCCCCGCTCGCCAAGGCGGGCATCGCCCTGGACCTCGGCAAGGCGGCCGGCAAGTACGAGAAGGAGTACCTCCCCGGCGCCTGGAAGAGCCACCAGATACCGGGCATGGACGGCACGTACGCCTTCCCCTGGTACCTGAACACCGGCCCGCTCTTCTACAACAAGCGGCTCTTCAAGGACGCCGGTCTCGACGCGGACAAGCCCCCGAAGACCTACGACCAACTCTTCGACGACGCCCTGGAGCTGGCCAAGAAGAGCGACGGCAAGGTCGCCACGCTCGCCAACGTCCCCACCATCGAGGACTTCGGCCGCTACGGCGTCCCGCTGATGAACAAGGAAGGCACCGGCTTCACCTTCAACGACGCCAAGGGCGTCGAACTCCTCACCGAGTACAAGAAGTTGTACGACGCCAAGGCGCTCGACGGGCAGGCCCTGACCGCCACCCCGGAGTCGACCGGCAAGAAGTTCCTCACCGAGGCCGTCGCCATGAACCCCGGCAGCGCGCTCGACCTGGAGAAGTTCAAGAAGGACGCGCCGAAGCTCTACAAGAACATCGGCATCACCCCGCAGATCAGCAGCACCGGCAAGGACAACATGTACGTGATGGGCGTGATGGTGAACGCCCGCACCAAGCAGACCCCGGCCGCCGTCGCCTTCGCGCACTTCGTCACCGACGCCCGGCACCAGATGGAGTTCGCCAAGAAGGTCGCGATCTTCCCCAGCACCGAGGGCTCCCTGGACGACCCGTACTTCACGGAGCAGGACGGCAAGGAGGAGACCCGGGTCAGGGTCGCCGCCGCGAAGTCCATCAAGACCGCGGTGAACTACACGCCCGTGCTGTTCAGCGAGCAGATGAAGGTCGAGCTGCGCAACGCCGTCGCCAAGGCGCTGCAGGGCAAGGAGAGCCCGAAGGAAGCACTCGACAACGCTGTCAAGAACTGTGACCGGCTGCTGAGCCAGAGCTGACCGCTGCCGCTGTGCCGATCCATGACCAGGGAACGTCAGCCATGAAGACCCGCACCGCCCCCGCCAAGATCAGGCGTCAACTGCCCACCAGCCCCTGGCTGTTCGCCGCTCCCGGGCTCGTGATCGTCGCCGTGTTCATCCTCTATCCGTTCCTCAGCACGCTCAACAACTCCTTCACCGACAAACGGACGTTGCTGCCGGGCGAATACGTGGGGTTCGCCAATTTCCAGGAGCTGCTGCACGACGACATGTTCTGGATCGGGCTGCGCAACAGCACGATCTACGTCCTCGTCGTCGTCCCCGCGCTCGTGCTGCTGCCCCTGCTACTCGCGATGCTCGTGCAGAAGCACATCCCCGGCATCACCTTCTTCCGGTCCGCCTTCTACACCCCGGTGGTCGCCTCGATCGTCGTGGTGGGCCTGATCTGGGTGTGGATGCTCGACGAGCGCGGCCTGGTCAACGCCCTCCTGGAGGCGGTGGGCGTCGGGAAGGTCGGCTTCCTCAGCGACCAGTGGCTGCTGCTGTTCAGCGCCATGGCCGTCACGGTCTGGAAGGGCCTCGGCTACTACATGATCATCTATCTCGCGGCGCTCGCCAACGTGCCGCGCGAGCTCCATGAGGCGGCGGCGGTCGACGGGGCGGGGGCGGTGCGCCGCTTCCTCACTGTCACCGTGCCCGCCGTGCGCTCCACCATGGTCCTGGTGGGCGCCCTCTCCTCGGTCGCCGCCTTCAAGGTGTTCTCCGAGGTCTACCTGATGGCGGGCCCCACCGGCGGCCCGGCCGGCGAGGACACCACCCTGGTGATGCTGGTGCAGCGCGTCGGCACCGGCCTGACCGGACGCGTCGGCTACGCCTCGGCGATCTCGGTCGTCGTGTTCGTCGTCACCGTCGCACTGATGCTGCTCGTGCTGCGGGCGGACCGGAAGGAGGACGCGTGAGCACCGTCGAGAAGACACCGGCGACCGCCGCCCGGCGGCCCGCGCCCGACGCGCCCCGCACGCCCCGGCGCCGCGTCACCGACGAGAACGGCCGCCGGATGCCGGTGTGGGAGATCGTCCTGCGCTACGTACTCCTGGTCGCCGTACTGGCGTTGATGATCGGCCCGTTCCTCTGGCAGCTCTCCACGTCCCTGAAGGGGCCGCACGAGGACATCTTCAGCTCACCGCCGAAGTTCCTGCCCTCCGACCCGACCCTGCACAACTACGAGCGGGTCGCCGACACCATCCCCGTCTGGGACTACGCGCTCAACTCCCTGAAGGTGGCCGCCGCCAACGTGGTCACCAACTGCGTGGGCGCCACTCTCGCCGGCTACGCCCTGGCCCGGCTGCGCTACCGCGGACGCAAGGCGGCCACGGTCGTCTTCATCCTGGCCATGCTGGTGCCCGTCGAGGGCATCATCATCGCCCAGTTCACGACGATGCGTGAGCTCGGCCTGAACAACACGCTCGTCGGCGTCCTGCTGCCGGGCTGCGTCTCCGCGCTCAACGTGCTCCTGATGCGCAACGCCTTCCTCAACGTGCCCTACGAGATCGAGGAAGCCGCCTTCGTCGACGGCGCCAACGTCTGGCAGCGGTTCCTGCGGATCGCGCTGCCCGCCGTCAAGGGCACCCTCGCGGTCGTCGCGATCTTCGCGTTCATGGGCGCCTGGGACGACTTCCTCTGGCCGCTGATCGTGCTCAGCGACCCGGACCGGTTCACGCTCACCATCGGCCTCAACTACCTGCACGGCACCTTCGCCAACGACGAGCGCCTCGTCGCCGCGGGCACGGTCATCGCCGTGCTCCCGCTGATCGTCCTCTTCGCCTGTCTGCAGCGGTACTTCTTCCGCGGCGTGGGCGAGGGCGCGGTCAAGGGCTGAGCCGCCGCGCCACCCGAACCCCGTCAGAACCAGGATCCGCACTTGTCTTCCGCATCGCCTTCCGTGCCGCCCCCGGGCACCCCGCGCTTCGGCGCCAACTACACGCCCGGCCAAGGGTGGTTCCACCACTGGCTCGACTTCGACCTCGACGCCGTACGCGCCGACCTCGACGCGATCGCCGCGCTCGGCCTCGACCACATCCGGGTCTTCCCGATCTGGCCGTACTTCCAGCCCAACCGCACCCTGATCCGCCCGCGCGCCGTGGAGCAGCTGGTCCGGCTGGCCGACGCCGCCGCCGAACGCGGCCTCGACGTCAACGTCGACGGCCTCCAGGGACATCTGTCCAGCTTCGACTTCCTGCCCGCCTGGACGCAGACCTGGCACCGGCGGAACCTCTTCACCGATCCCGACGTGGTCTCCGGACAGGCCGCCTACCTGCGCACCCTCGCCGGAGCGCTCGCCGACCGGCCGAACTTCATCGGCATGACCATCGGCAACGAGATCAACCAGTTCTCGGCCGGCCCGCACCCCGACCCCGACCGTGTCACCGCGGAGCAGGCGGAGACCTGGCTGCGCACCGTCATCGCCGCCTGCGAGGAGGGCGCCCCCGGCAAGCTGCATCTGCACGCCGAGTACGACGCCGCCTGGTACCAGGACGACCAGCCGTTCACCCCGGCGCAGGCCGCCCGGCTCGGCGCGGTGACCGCCGTGCACTCCTGGGTGTTCAACGGCACCGCGCAGCGGCACGGGCGGACCGGCACGGCCACCCGTACCCACGCCGCGTACATGATCGAGCTCTCCAAGGCCTGGGCGGACGACCCGCACCGCCCCGTCTGGCTGCAGGAGGTCGGCGCGCCCGCGCCGCTGATCCCCGCCGAGCACGCGGCGGCCTTCACCGAGGACACCGTCGCGGCGGCGCTCGACTGCCAGGACGTGTGGGGCGTCACGTGGTGGTGCTCCCACGACGTCTCGCGCGACCTGGCGGACTTCCCCGAACTGGAGTACAGCCTTGGCCTGTTGACCAACGACGGCAAGGTGAAGCCGGCGGGCGCCGCGATCGCCCGGATCGCCGAGGAGTGGCGTGGGCGTACGTACGCGCCCGCGCCCCGGACCACCGCGGTGGTCGTCGACGACGCCGTGGACCGGCGCTCCGCGTGCGCCCCCGGCGGCGCGGTCTTCGAGGCGTTCGCCCGCCTCACCGAGGACGGCGCCCGCCCGACGGCCGTCCTCGCGAGCCGGGCCACCGACACGGTGCACCTCGCTGCCCGGGGCATCCGTGACGTACTGCTGCCGGAGGACGTCGGGTAGGCGGCCCGACGGCCGCCCGCCATGCGGCTCCCGCCCGGACCCCCGCTCCTCAAACGCCGGAGGGGCTGAACCCTCGGCCCACCACCCACCTCCCAGGAGACCCCTCATGCATGACGACCGCACCTTGGTCGAAGCCCGTCTCAAGCGCGTTCTCGACGAGCGCATCAGGCCCGCCGTGTATCCCGCGTCCGTGCCGCTCGACGTGGCGGTCTGGAACGCGCCCGGCGAGCCCGTTCCGGTGAGCGAAGGGCTCGCCGCCGAGCCGTCGCCCACCGCCGTCGGCGAGCGGTGGGGCGCGCCCTGGGGGACGAGCTGGTTCCGGGTGACCGGGACCGTGCCGAAGGAGTGGGCGGGGAGGACCGTCGAGGCGATCCTCGACCTCGGCTTCGACGAGAACATGCCGGGCTTCCAGTGCGAGGGCCTGGTCTACCGCCCCGACGGCACCCCGGTGAAGGGCCTCAACCCGCGCAACCAGTGGGTGCGCGTCGCCGCGCCCGCCGAGGGCGGCGAAGAGGTGCGGCTGCACATCGAGGCCGCCTCCAACCCGGTCATCCTCGACTACCACCCCTTCCTGCCCACCCAGCTGGGCGACAAGGAGACCGCGGGCAGCGAGCCCCAGTACAAGCTGGCGCGCATGGACCTCGCCGTCTTCGACGAGACGGTCTGGCAGCTCGTCATCGACCTCGAAGTCCTCGGCGAGCTGATGCAGGAACTGCCCGAGGACTCCGGGCGCCGCTACGCCGTCGTGCGGGCCGTGGGCCGTGCGCTGGACGCCGTCGACCTCCAGGACGTGGGCGGCTCCGCCGCCGCGGCCCGCGCCGAGCTGGCGGAGGTGCTCGCCACGCCCGCCGAGCCGTCCGCGCACCGCATCAGCGCCGTCGGCCACGCCCACATCGACTCCGCCTGGCTGTGGCCGCTGCGCGAGACGGTCCGCAAGGTCGCGCGCACCACGTCCAACATGACCGCGCTCATCGAGGACGAGCCGGACTTCGTCTTCGCCATGTCGCAGGCCCAGCAGTGGGCATGGATCAAGGAGCACCGCCCCGAGGTGTGGGCGAAGGTCAAGAAGGCGGTCGCCGACGGGCGGTTCGTGCCGGCGGGCGGCATGTGGGTCGAGTCGGACACGAACATGCCGGGATCGGAGGCGATGGCCCGTCAGTTCGTGCACGGCAAGCGGTTCTTCCTCGACGAGTTCGGGGTGGAGAACGACGAGGCGTGGCTCCCCGACACCTTCGGTTTCGCCGCGGGCCTGCCGCAGATCATCAAGGCGGCCGGCTCCAAGTGGCTGCTCACGCAGAAGATCTCCTGGTCCCAGACGAACCGCTTCCCGCACCACACCTTCGACTGGGAAGGCATCGACGGCACCCGCATCTTCACGCACTTCCCGCCGGTCGACACCTACAACTGCTCGATGAAGGGCAGCGAGATCGCCCACGCGGCGAAGAACTTCAAGGACAAGGGCGTAGCCCGGCACTCCCTCGCGCCCACCGGCTGGGGCGACGGCGGCGGGGGCACCACCCGCGAGATGATCGCCAAGGCGGCCCGCCTGCGTGACCTGGAGGGCTCGGCGACCGTCCGGTGGGAGACGCCGGAGCAGTTCTTCGAGAAGGCGGAGGCCGAGTACCCGAACCCGCCCGTCTGGGTCGGCGAGCTCTACCTCGAACTGCACCGCGCGACGCTCACCAGCCAGGCCGGCACCAAGCAGGGCAACCGGCGCAGCGAACACCTGCTGCGCGAGGCCGAGCTGTGGGCCGCGACGGCGGCGGTCCGGGGCGACTTCGCCTACCCCTACGAGCAGTTGGACCGCATCTGGAAGACGGTGCTGCTCCACCAGTTCCACGACATCCTGCCCGGCTCGTCCATCGCCTGGGTGCACCGCGAGGCCCGCGCGACCTACGCGGCGCTCGCGCAGGAGCTGAACGGCATCATCGACAAGGCACAGCGCTCGCTCGCCGGCGACGGCACCGGCGAGCTGGTCTTCAACTCCACGCCGCACACCCGCGAGGGCGTCCCCGCGGGCGGCGCCCGGCCCGCGGCGGTCGAGGGACAGTCGGCGATCGCCACGCGCGCGGACGGCGGTTTCGTCCTCGACAACGGTCTGCTGCGGGTCGAGATCGACGGGCGGGGCCTGGTCGTGTCCGCGTACGACATCGAGGCCGGCCGGGAGACCGTCGCGCCGGGCCGCGCGGCCAACCTGCCCCAACTGCACGCCGACTTCCCCAACATGTGGGACGCGTGGGACGTCGACGAGTTCTACCGCAACACCGTCACGGACCTGGCCGATGCCGACGTGGTCGAGCCCGGCGAGGGCGCGTCGGTCCGCGTCGTGCGCGGCTTCGGCGACTCGCGCCTCACCCAGGTGCTCTCGCTCGCCCCCGGCGTCCGGCGCCTGGACATCGACACCGAGGTCGACTGGCACGAGACGGAGAAGTTCCTCAAGCTCGCCTTCCCGCTGGACATCCACGCGGAGCGGTACGCCTCGGAGACCCAGTTCGGGCACTTCTACCGCGCCACGCACACCAACACGAGCTGGGAGGCCGCCAAGTTCGAGGCGTGCAACCACCGTTTCGTGCACATCGAGGAGCCGGGCTGGGGCGTCGCGCTGGTCAACGACTCGACGTACGGGCACGACGTGACCCGCACGGTCCGTGCCGAGGACTCCGGCACGACCACGACGGTCCGCGTCTCGCTGCTGCGCGCCCCGCGCTTCCCCGACCCGGAGACGGACCAGGGTGTGCACCGCTTCCGGCACGCCCTGGTGCCGGGCGCGGCGATCGGCGACGCGGTGCGCGAGGGCTACCGCGTCAACCTGCCCGAGCGCACGATCACCGGCGGCGCCGAGGTGGCGCCGCTGGTCACGGTCGACGACGACGCGGTGGTCGTCACCGCGGTCAAGCTCGCCGACGACGGCAGCGGTGACGTGGTCGTCCGCTTCCACGAGGCCCACGGCGGACGGGCGAAGGCCACGCTCACCACGGGGTTCACCGCCGGTTCGGTCACCGTGACCGACCTCCTCGAACGCCCCCTCGACGGGGTGCCGGCGCCGCGGCTCGCTGCGGACGCGGTGGCGGTGACGCTACGGCCGTTCGAGCTGGTGACGCTGCGGTTCACCCGGGGCTGACGCCCGGGCCCCTCACCCGTCGGTCCGCAGCCATACGCGCAGCGGGCCGACGGGTTCGAACCCGTGGCGGAGCGCGGCGGCGAGGTCGTCGCCGTGCTCGTACCCGACGACGGGCACGCCCGGCCACAGCCGGTCGGTGGCCGCCAGGCAGGAGCGCCAGGCACCGTCCAGGTCGTCGTCGGCGGCGAAGAGGTTGGAGATGCCCATGACGTCGGCGCCGGGGTAGGCGACGGCGCCCGCGGTGATCCGTCCGGCGGTTCGGCCGGCGAGGAAGACCGCGCCGTCGTCGAGCAGCGAGGGCCGGAAGAGCCCCTCGCTCTCCTCGTCGCCGCTCCACGCGCACTCCCAGGCGGCCAGCTGCCCGGGCCCCTCGACGGGCCGCCAGCCGTCCGTGTCGGCTGTGCCGGCCCGGTCCGTCGTGTCCGCCGCCGCGGCACGATGGATCCACCGCGCCGCGAACAGCACCTCGAACCCGGCCGCGGAGAGGTCCAGCGTGCCGAAGCTGTCCTTGACGGAGGCGCCGGGGGAGGAGAGGTCGATGCGGGGGAGTACGTCGTCGGCGGTCGCCGCGGGCGAGAGCGTCACGGCGTCGGGGTAGAGCGGGGGAGTACGCAGAGGGCTTGCCCACACGCCTCCCGCGCCGCCTTCGACGGTGCCCCGCACTCCATGGGACCGGCACACGGCGTCGCACCAGTCGGCGTTGTTGCGTACGGCCGCGGACAGTGGGGGCGGGGTGGCGCGCGAGTCGGTGATCACGCGGGGATGCTGTCAGAACCGTCCTGTGCCCGTCGCCCGTATTTCTTTCGGCTTTCTTTCGGCCGCCCTGCGGGGAGGGGGATGCCTCCGGTGGCCCGGTGCAACATGATGAGCTCCTGGGACGGTCGCGCGACGGGGGTGTGGCATGGAGTCGACGGAGCTCGCGATGCTGGCGGTGGGTGTCGTCAGCGCGGTGGCCACCGGGGCGGCGACCGGCGTGGGCGAGGGCGCGGGAGCCGCTGTCACCGAACTGGTCCGGTCGCGTCTGGCCCGTACGGAGCGGGGGCGGGCGGCGCTGGAGGGGATCGACGGGGACGGGGCGGGCGAGTCCGCGCAGACGGAGGCGCAGGCGCAGGCGCAGCACATCCTGCGCGAGGAGATCGAGGCGGATCCGGAGCTGGGGCGCCGACTGGCCTTACACCTCAACGCCCCCACGACGTACCACCGCGGCGCGCTGGTCATCGACCGCAGCACGATCTCGCGCAGCCACATCTCGCTCGGGCCGATCACGGTCAACAAGTCCCCGGGCGCGCTCGCCGGCCTGGCGCTGATCGGCGTACTGCTGCTGGCCCTGGTGGCACTCGGTGTGTACGGAGGCACCCGGCTCATCGCCGACGACGGCCCCCGGGACGCCTCGGCGCAGAGGAGCGGAGAAGGCGGCGCGCTTCGTGACGAGGCCGTGCCGGAAGAGGGGACGGCCGCCGGCGCCGGCAGCGACACCGGGGGACGCGCGGCAGACCGCACGCGCGCGCTGACCGTGGCGCAGGCGCGCGACGCGCTGCCCAGATCCGGGGACATGCCGCGCGGCTGGGCTCAGGAGAGTCCGGCCGGCGCCGTCGCGGCGGAGCAGTCGGGCGGCTGCCACATGGGCGGCACGCGGTACGCGAAGAGGGCATCGGGGTACGTCAGGGCCGAGTTCCGGATCCACGCCTGCACCACCCCCGCTCAGGCGGAGCGCGTGCACGAGGAGCTGGTCCGTGAGCAGTCCGGTTACGACAGGACCACACCGCTCTCGCTGCCGGCCCTCGGCGACAAGAGCTCGACCTTCACGTACTACAAGGAGGCGGAGGACAGCCTGAACGCCATGGCCGTCGTCCGGGTGGGCAGCACCGTGGCCTGGCTGCGCTTCGGCGAGGTGAGCGACCTGCCGGACCACGAGGCGCAGCTGGAGGGGCTGGCCCGCGCCTTCGTCGACCGGATCGAGCGGACCCTGGCCGACGGCTGACCGGGCCGGTGGGCGGGGTTCACCCCTCCACCTGCGCCCGCAGCCACTCCTCGACCTCGCCGACGTGCGCCGCCGCGGCGGCGCGGGCCGCCTCGGGGTCCCGTGCGACGAGGGCCCGGTGGATGCGGGCGTGCTCGCGGCGGGTGCGTTCGAAGGCGCCCTCCTCCTGGTAGCCGCGCCAGACCCGGGCGCGGAACGTGCGGGAGGAGAGGCCCTCCAGGATCGCGGCCATCGTGTCGTTGCCGGCCGCGAAGGCGATCGTGCGGTGGAACGCCAGGTCGTGGGAGAGGATCTCCTCCGGGTCGTCGGTGGCGTTCATCGCCTCCAAGTGCTTCTCGACGTCCGCCAGTTGGTCCGCCGATATCCGCGCGGCGGCCAGCGCGGTCGCGGTGGACTCCAGGACCCGGCGCACCTCCAGGAGCTCGACCAGGCGTGGCCCGCGGGAGAGGTCCGCGACCACCCCGAAGGTCTCGAGCAGATCCCCGGCCTCCAGCCGGGTCACGTAGATGCCCGACCCGTGCCGGGCCTCGAGCACTCCGAGCACCGTCATCGCACGGATCGCCTCGCGCATCGAGGAGCGCGAGATGCCGAGCTGAGCCGCCAAGTCCCGCTCGGTGGGCAGGCGTTGCCCCGGTTCGAGGCGGCCCTCGCCGATCATCGCCTTGATCTGTTCGATGGCCCGCTGCGTCACGGTGCCCTTCTGCGGGGCGGACTGGTCCGGCTGGTCCACGTAACGCTCCTCCACTGGACGGGTGCGCGGCAGTCTAGCCAGAGATGTGGTCCGACCACTACGGCCGGAAAGCGGGAAAAGTTGCCGACGAGGGGTGTTGTGGGCGCCAAGTGGTCTGATAAATATTCGCGTCATCGGGTCCCGGCGACCGCTCGAAGCGGGCCGGGGCGCGCTGGATCACGCTGGATCACGCTCGATCCCCTTTCGTTTCCCCCTCGATGAGGAGCCGTCAGATGGCCGGCAGGAAAGTGCGCGACAGGCCCAGCAACAGGCCCGGCGGGACGGGGACGTCGCGGGTGGTGCGCGCCGCCGCCGCGGCCGTCTGCGCCTCCCTGGCACTCACGGCGTGCGGCAGCACGAAGGACACCGCGGCGCCCGGCGACGGGGGCGGCGGCGAGGGCCGGGTCGGCGTGGTCCTGCCCCTGCTGACCTCCCCGTTCTGGCAGTCGTACAACGACTACGTGCCGAAGATGGCGAAATCCGAGGGCGTCGACGCGATGAAGACCGTCAACTCCAACAGTGACCCCTCGCAGCAGATCACGGACATCAACAACCAGCTCAACCAGGGCGTCAGGGGACTCGTCGTCGCGCCGCTCGACAGCGCCGCGATCTCCGCCGGCCTCGACCAGGCCGAGCGCAAGGGCGTGCCCGTGGTCGCCGTGGACGTCGCGCCCGAGAAGGGCAAGGTCGCCATGGTGGTGCGGGCCGACAACGTGGCGTACGGCGAGAAGGCCTGCGACTACCTCGGCAAGCAGGTCGAGACCGGCAAGGTCGTCCAGGTCATGGGCGACCTCGCGTCCGTCAACGGCCGTGAGCGCTCCAAGGCCTTCCGGGACTGCGTGAAGAGGAAATACCCGAAGCTCAAGGCGCTTGAGATCCCCGCCAAGTGGGAGTCCGACACCGCCGCCGCCAAGCTGGACACGCTGCTCAACTCCCACCCCGACATCAAGGGGATCTACCTGCAGGCCGGGGGCGTCTACCTCGCCCCCACCCTCCAGACGCTGAAGTCGAAGGGGATGCTGAAGAAGGCGGGCGAGAAGGGCCACATCGCCGTCGTGTCCAACGACGGCATCCCCCAGGAGTTCGACGCCATCCGCAAGGGCCAGATCGACGCCACCGTCTCGCAACCCGCCGACGCCTACGCCAAGTACGGCATGTACTACATCAAGGCCGCGATGAACGGGAAGAAGTTCGAGCCCGGGCCGACCGACCACGGCTCCGAGATCGTCGAGCTGCCCGGCGGCGTCCTGGAGGACCAGCTGCCCGCGCCGCTGGTCACCGAAGAGAACGTCGACGACGCCGAGCTGTGGGGCAACACGGTCACATGAGCATCCCGACGACCAAGCCCCCCACCGGCCGGGCCGACGTGCCCCCGCTCGTCGAGGCGTCCGGCATCGTCAAGCGGTACGGACCCACCGTCGCGCTGCGGGACGGCCGGCTGACCGTCCAGCCCGGCGAGTCGCACGCCCTCGTCGGCCGCAACGGCGCGGGCAAGTCCACCCTCGTCACCGTCCTCACCGGACTCCAGGCACCCGACGCGGGCACCGTCCGCTTCGACGGCGAGCCCGCGCCGCCCCTCGCCGACCGCGACGCCTGGCGCCGCAAGGTGGCCTGCGTCTACCAGAAGCCCACCGTCGTACCCGAGTTGACCGTCGCCGAGAACCTCTTCATCAACCGGCAGCCCGCAGGCCGCGGCGGACTCATCAGCTGGCGCGGACTGCGGACCGAGGCGGCGCGGCTCCTCGACACCTGGGACGTGCGCGTCGACCCCGAGGCACGCACCGCCGACCTCAAGGTCGAGGACCGCCAAATGGTGGAGATCGCCCGCGCGTTGAGCTTCGGAGCCCGCTTCATCGTGCTCGACGAGCCGACCGCGCAGCTCGACAACCGCGAGATCGAGCGCCTCTTCACCCGCATGCGCGTCCTGCAGGAATCCGGCGTCACCTTCCTGTTCATCTCGCACCACCTCCAAGAGGTGTACGAGGTGTGCCAGACCGTCACCGTGCTGCGCGACGCCCGCTGGATCACCAGCGCACCCGTCGCCGAACTGCCGCGCGCCGCCCTGGTCGAGGCCATGGCGGGCGAGGTCATCGCCGCACAGGCCGAGGCCGAGCGGGCCGTGGCCCGCACCGTGGTCCCCGCCGACGCCCCGGTCCTGCTCGACGTCGAGGGCCTGAGCGGCGCGTCGTACGCCGGCATCGACCTGACCGTCCGCAAGGGGGAGGTCGTCGGCCTCGCCGGCTCCAGCGGCAGCGGCAAGATCAACCTCGCGGAGAGCTTCGCCGGACTGCACACGCCGACCGCGGGCACCGCCAGGATCGACGGCCGCCCCCTGCCGTTCGGCGACGTGCGGGCCGCCCTGCGCGCCGGGGTGGGCTGCGTCCCGCGCGACCGCCACGGCCAGGGCCTCGTCTTCGGCATGACCATCGGCGACAACGCCACGATGAGCGTCCTCGACCGGCTCGGCCGTCACGGATTCGTCGGCACCGGCGCCCGGCGCCGCTTCGCCCGCGACCTCATCGACCGGCTGGACATCCACGCCGAGGGCCCCGACCAGCCCGTCTCCGACCTCTCCGGCGGCAACGCCCAGAAGGTCGTCATGGCCCGCGCCCTCGCCCGTGACCCCCGCCTGCTGATCCTCATCAACCCGACCGCGGGCGTCGACGTGAAGTCCAAGGAGTCGCTGCTCGCCCGCGTGGACAACGCCCGCGACGACGGCACCGCCGTCCTCGTCGTCTCCGACGAACTGGACGACCTGCGCCGCTGCGACCGCGTCCTCGTCCTCTTCCACGGCCGGATCGTCGCGGAGCACGCGGCGGGCTTCGCCGACCGGGACCTCATCGCGTCGATCGAGGGCGTGGGACCCGCAAGGGGCGCGGGGAACTGCGCGACAAGCCCCCACCGTCCCGCAGCGAAGGAACAAGGAGACCACCGTGGCTGACATCAAGGCCCCGTCGGCCCAGCCGGCGTCCGCAACCGCCGTGCCGAAGAGCCCTGTCCAAGCCCGCGCAGCGAAGAGCATCGCCCTGCGTCGGGCCCGCGAACTCGCCCTCGTACCCGCACTGTTGCTGCTGATGCTGTTCGGCGCGCTCGTCAACGACTCCTTCCTGACCGAGCGGAACCTCATCTCCATCCTCGGTGCGTCCGCCGCGCTCGCGATGGTCGTCCTCGCCGAGTCGCTCGTCCTCATCACCGGCAAGTTCGACCTCTCCCTGGAGTCGGTCGTCGGCATCGCGCCCGCCGTCGGCGCGCTCCTGGTGCTGCCCGCCGCACAGGCCGGGTTCGGCACCGACCTGCCGGCCGCCGTCGGCATCCTCGCCATCCTGCTCGTCGGCGCGGTCATCGGTGCCTTCAACGGCATCCTCGTCGTGAAGCTCAAGCTCAACGCGTTCATCGTGACGCTCGCCATGCTCATCGTGTTGCGCGGCCTGCTCGTCGGTGCCACCGAGGGCAAGACCCTCTTCGGCATGTCCGACGCCTTCTACACCCTCGCCACCACCACCTTCCTGAGCATCCCCCTGTCGGTGTGGCTGGCCGCGGCCGCCTTCGGCGCCGCGGGCTTCGTCCTCAAGTACCACCGGGTGGGCCGCGCCCTGTACGCCATCGGCGGCAACCCGGACGCGGCGCGCGCCGCAGGCATCCGCGTCGAGCGCGTCATGCTCGGCGTGTTCGTCGTCGCCGGCGTCCTCGCCTCGGCCGGCGGCCTCATGCAGACCGGCTACGTGGGCGCCATCAACGCCAACCAGGGCCAGAACATGATCTTCACCGTGTTCGCCGCCGCGGTCATCGGAGGCATCAGCCTCGACGGCGGCAAGGGCACCATGGTCGGCGCCCTCACCGGCGTCCTGCTGCTCGGCGTCGTACAGAACCTGCTCACCCTCGCCCAGGTGCCGTCCTTCTGGATCCAGGCCATCTACGGCGGAATCATCCTGGTCGCCCTGATGATCGCCCGCGTCACCACGGGCCGCGCACAGGACTGACCGACCACCGGTTCCGCGCGCCCCGCCCCTTTCCGGAAAGGCCTCCTGTGTCCCCGACCCCCGCCCGCATCACCGCGGTCGACACCTACGACATACGGTTCCCGACCTCACGGGAGCTGGACGGCTCCGACGCGATGAACCCGGACCCCGACTACTCCGCGGCCTATGTGGTGCTGCGCACCGACGCCGCCGACGGCCTGGAGGGGCACGGCTTCACCTTCACCATCGGACGCGGCAACGACGTCCAGGTCGCGGCGATCCAGTCCTTGCGCCACCACGTCGTCGGCCGGCCCGTCGACGAGCTCTGCGCCGACCCCGGCACCGTCAACCGCGCCCTGATCGGCGACAGCCAGCTGCGCTGGCTCGGCCCCGAGAAGGGCGTGATGCACATGGCGATCGGCGCGGTCGTCAACGCCGCCTGGGACCTCGCGGCCAAACACGCGGGCAAGCCGCTGTGGCAGCTGCTCGCCGACGCCACCCCCGAATGGCTCGTCTCCCAGGTCGACTTCCGCTACATCGCCGACGCGCTCACCCCGGAGGAGGCCCTCGGCCTGCTGCGCACCGGACGGGTGGGCGCCGCGGAGCGCACGGCGCTGCTCCGGGAGCGGGGCTTCCCCGGATACACCACCTCGCCCGGCTGGCTCGGCTACAGCGACGAGAAGCTCACCCGGCTCGCCCGGCAGGCCGTCGCCGACGGCTTCACCCAGATCAAGCTGAAGGTCGGCGCGGACCTCGACGACGACATCCGCCGCTGCCGCACCGCCCGCGAGGCCATCGGCCCGGACATCCGCATGGCCGTCGACGCCAACCAGCGCTGGGACGTCGACGAGGCGGTCCGCTGGACGCGCGCGCTCGCCGCGTTCGATCCCTACTGGGTCGAGGAACCCACCAGCCCCGACGACGTCCTCGGGCACGCCGCCATCCGCTCCGCCGTCGCCCCGGTCAAGGTCGCCACCGGTGAACACGTGCAGAACCGCATCGTGTTCAAGCAGCTCCTCCAGGCCGGTGCCATCGACATCCTGCAGATCGACGCGGCCCGGGTCGGCGGGGTCAACGAGAACCTCGCGATCCTGCTGCTGGCCGCCAAGTTCGGCGTGCCGGTCTGCCCGCACGCGGGCGGCGTCGGCCTGTGCGAACTCGTCCAACACCTGTCGATGTTCGACTACGTGGCGCTCGCCGGCACCACGCGGGACCGCGTCATCGAGTACGTCGACCACCTCCACGAACACTTCACCGACCCGGTCGTGCTGCGCGCGGGCCACTACACGGCCCCGACCGCGCCGGGCTTCTCGGCGACGATGCGGGCCGGCTCCGTCGCCGCGTACACCTACCCGGGCGGCACGTTCTGGGCCGCCGACCTCGCACCGGACAAGGGAGCAGCCGCATGAGCGACTTCCAGGGGCTCAACGCCCTCGTCACCGGCGGCGCCTCCGGCATCGGCCGGGCCACCGCCGAACTCCTCGCCGCACACGGCGCCCAGGTCGCCGTGGTCGACCGCGACCCGGCCGGCGTGGCCAAGCCCCTCCACCCGTACTCCGCCGACGTCACCGACGACGCGTCCGTACGGGAGGCCGTCGCGGCGGCCGCCGCCGACCTCGGCGGGCTCGACATCCTGGTCAACAACGCGGGCATCGGCGCGCAGGGCACCGTCGAGGACAACGACGACGCCCAGTGGCACGCCGTCCTGGACGTCAACGTCCTCGGGATCGTCCGCACCACCCGCGCCGCCCTGCCCCACCTGCGGGCATCCCCGCACGCGGCGATCGTGAACACCTGCTCCATCGCCGCCACCGCGGGCCTCCCGCAGCGCGCCCTGTACGCGGCGTCCAAGGGCGCGGTGCTCTCCCTCACCCTCGCGATGGCGGCCGATCACGTACGGGAAGGGATACGCGTCAACTGCGTCAACCCCGGCACCGTCGACACCCCGTGGATCGGCCGCCTCCTGGACGCCGCACCCGACCCGGCCGCCGAACGGGCCGCCCTGGCGGCCCGACAGCCCACCGGCCGGCTCGTCACCGCGGACGAAGTCGCGGGCGCCATCGCCTACTTGGCGGGCCCGCTCTCGGGCGCCACCACGGGCACCGCCCTCGCCGTCGACGGCGGCATGCAGGGACTGCGGCTCCGCCCCGCCGCCTCGTGAGCGCCGTCCTGGCCCGGCGCCCGCTCGGCCCCGGCGGCGTCGAGGTGACCGAGCTGTCCTTCGGCGGCGCCGGCATCGGCAACCTCTACGCACCGGTCACCGACGAGCGGGCCGCCACCGCACTCGACCGCGCCTGGGACGCGGGCATCCGCTACTTCGACACCGCGCCGCACTACGGCCTCGGCCTGTCCGAGCGCAGACTCGGCGCGGCGCTGCGCGGCCGGGACCGCTCCTCGTACGTCCTGTCCACGAAGGTCGGCAGACTCCTGGAGCCGGCCGACGAGGTGCGCGGTGACGACCTCGCCGACGGCGGTTTCGCGGTGCCGCGGACGCACCGCAGGGTCTGGGACTTCAGCGCGGACGGCGTGCGCCGCTCCATCGAGTCGAGCCTCGCCCGCCTCGGCGTCGACCGGATCGACGTCGTCCTCCTGCACGACCCCGACCACCACGCCGAGGAAGCCTTCCGCGAGGGCTACCCGGCCCTGGAGAGGCTGCGCTCCGAGGGCGTCGTCGGCGCCATAGGAGCGGGCATGAACCAGGCCGGGATGCTGGCCCGGTTCGTCCGCGACACGGACGTCGACGCCGTGCTCTGCGCCGGCCGGTACACCCTCCTGGACCACACCGCCCTCGCCGAGCTGCTCCCGGCGGCGAGCGAGCGGGGCGTGTCGGTCGTCATCGGCGGCGTCTTCAACTCGGGACTGCTCGCCGATCCCCGCCCGGGGGCGCGCTTCGACTACACCGAGGCACCGCCCGAACTCTTCGCACGCGCCCGCGCGTTGGGTGCCCTCGCCGAACGGCACGGCACCACCCTGCGGGCCGCCGCGCTGGCCTTCCCCTTCGGCCACCCCGCCGTCGCCAGCGTGCTGGTCGGCATCCACGCCCCGGACCAGGTGACGGACGCGGCGCGGCAGTTCGGGACGCCGGTGCCGGACGCGTTCTGGCAGGAGGCGCGCGTGACGGGGCTGCTGCCGTCGCAGGTGCCCGTGCCCGGTGACGTACGGGCGTCCACACCCGGTGACGTACGACGTGTGCCCGCTGACGTACGAGGAGAGGACCGCCCATGAGGGTCGCGCTGCACACCGAGGTCCGGGCCGACCGTGTCGAGGAGTACGACGACGCCCACCGCGCGGTCCCCGCCGAGCTCACGGCCGCGATCCGCGCCGCGGGCGTGTCCTCCTGGACCATCTGGCGCGGCGGCACCGACCTGTTCCACGTCCTGGAGTGCGAGGACTACGGCAGGATGCTCGCCGAGCTGGAGAAGCTGCCGGTCAACATCGCCTGGCAGGCCCGCATGGCGGAACTGCTCGACGTGGTGCACGACTACTCCGCCGAGGGCGCGGCGGCCGGCCTGCCCGTCGTGTGGGAGCTGCCGTGACCGGGGGCGCGGGAGCCGACGGCGCGGCGGCCGGGCCGTCCCTCGTCGACGCCCACCACCACGTGTGGGACCTGTCCGTGCGCGAGCAGGACTGGATCACCGGCGAGGCCCTCGCGCCGATCCGCCGGAACTTCTCCCTGGCCGATCTCGCGCCGGAGGCCCGGGCGGCGGGAGTCACCGCGACCGTCCTCGTGCAGACGGTCACGGCACCCGAGGAGACCCCGGAGATGCTGGCCCTGGCGGCCGGGAGCGAGCTGGTCGCGGGAGTCGTCGGCTGGGTCGACCTGACGCGCCCCGACGTGGCGGACACGCTGGCCGCCCTCCGCGAACTCCCCGGCGGACGCCACCTGGTGGGCATCCGCCACGAGGTGCAGGGCGAGCCGGACCCCGAGTGGCTGCTGCGCCCCGACGTCCACGCCGGGCTCGCCGCGGTGGCCGCCGCGGACCTCGCCTACGACCTCGTCGTCCTGCCCCACCACCTGCCCGCCTGCGCGAAGGCGGCGACGGAACACCCCGGACTCACCTTCGTCCTGGACCACTTGGGCAAGCCGCCCATCGCCTCCGGCGCCCTCGAACCCTGGGCATCGGCCGTCCGGTCACTCGCGGCCCGCCCCAACACGGTGTGCAAGCTCTCCGGGATGGTGACCGAGGCGGACCACCGGACGTGGACGGTGGACGACCTGCGGCCCTACGCGGACACCGTCCTCGCCGCCTTCGGTCCCGAACGGCTGATGTTCGGCTCCGACTGGCCCGTCAGCACGCTGGCGGCGCGGTACGTCGAAGTCCTGGACACGGCAAGGCTGTTGACCCAGCACCTCGACGCCGACGAGAGGGGAGCGGTGTTCGGCGGGACGGCCCGCAGCGTGTACGGCATCTGACTCCCGCACGTAGTCCCTGGGACAGCCCTCAGCCCCACGTCCGGCCCGCCGGTTCCTTGATGGTGCGGTTGACGCGGTTGAAGAAGTTGGTCAGCGCGATCTCCAGGTTGATGGCGCCGATCTGCTCCTCCGTGAAGTGGGCGTCGGCCTCGTCCCAGATCGCATCGGTGACGCCTTCCGCTCCGTCCTGCAGCCGGGTGGCGGCCTCGGCCAGCGCCAGCGCCGCACGCTCCGCGTCGGTGTAGAACGGCGTCTCGCGCCACGCTGCCACGGCGTGCAGCCGCTCGTCGGTCTCACCGGCCTTCTTGCCGGCGGCGACGCTCGCGTGGACGCACGCCGAGCAGCCGTTGATCTGGCTGGCGCGCAGGTGGACCAGCGCGAGCAGCCCGGGGTCGACGCCCCCGGCCGCGATCGCCTTGTGCAGGTGCTGGATCGCGGTCCGCAGGTCGGGGTTACCGGTGTCCTTGTTCTTGAGGCGGTTCTCCATCTTGAGGCGGTTCTCCATGGGAAGTGCTCTCCTTGATCGTCGGGGTTACGTTCCGGGGTCGGCGCCCGTCACCCCTCTGACGGAGCAGCTTCGAGGAAGGTAACCACATGCCCCACACCCCTCCCACGGACTCGGTCGCCGAGGCCTTCGAGAGTCACCGCGACCGGCTCAGGGCCGTCGCCCACCGCGTGCTCGGCTCGCACGCCGACGCGGAGGACGTGGTCCAGGAGGCGTGGCTGCGGCTCTCCCGCCAGGACGCCGGCACCATCGACAACCTCGGCGGCTGGCTGACCACCGTGGTCGGCAGGCTCAGCCTCGACGCGCTGCGGTCGGGCCGAACCCGGCCGCAGCTCACCCTCGACGACCGGCTCGACGAGTTCACCGTGACGCTCGACGACGCCCCGGCTCCGGACGAACTCGTGGCGCTCGGGGACTCCGTCGGCCTCGCGCTCCTCACCGTCCTCGACTCGCTGCGCCCGGACGAACGGCTGGCGTTCGTGCTGCACGACGTGTTCGCCGTGCCGCACGCCGAGATCGCCGCGATACTCGGCAAGTCCACCGACGCGACCAAGATGCTGACGAGCCGGGCCCGCAGGAAGGCCGGCACGGGGCGGACCACCCGGCCGGCGGCGGACGACGGGCCGCAGCAACGCGCGGTGGTCCGGGCCTTCCTGGCCGCGGCGGGCGACGGACGCTTCGAGGAACTGCTGAAGGTCCTCCACCCCGAAGTGGAGTTGACCGTCCACACCCCGGGCAACGGCACGTACGTCACGCTCGGGGCCACGGAGGTCGCAGCCCGGGCATGGGTCGCCGGCAGCGCGGCGCGGGGAGCCGCGGTGACCGTCAACGGCCGCCCCGGCGTGCTCTCCTGGAACGAGGACGGCACCCCACGCGCCCTGCTCGTCCTCACCGTCACGGACGGCCTCGTCACCGGGATCACCGCCATGACCGACCCGGAGAGGCTGGGCCTCATGAACCTCCCCGCCCCGGCGTGAGGGCGACGCCCGCCCTACTGCCCCCGGGCCGGTGCGGCGAGCCGGGTCGGGGACAGGAACTCACGCACGTACGTACGCTCCCAGCAGGCCCCTGTCTCGCGCCGCTCGCGCCACGTCGTGTACCGGTAGCGGTAGAGCCGGGCGCGGATGTACGTGGGCGGGGCGTCGGGCGGGAACGGTGAGCGGCGCAGCAGCCGCAGCGTGTCGCGGTCGCCGTCCAAGAGGCGCTCCACCAGCGGCCCGAACCACGACCCGGCGTACGCGGGGGAGAGCCCGGCGAACCACATCATCCAGTCGAGGCGCAGATGGTAGGGCGCGAACTGGCGCGGCCACCGCCGCACGTCACCCGGCTTCCCCCTGAACTCGTAGGCCCGCCAGTCGGAGTCCTCGCGCGCCACCGGATCCGCCGTGCCCTCGATGACGACTTCCTGGCGGACCCGGCTGACGCTGCCGAACGCGCCGTAGGAGTTGACCAGGTGCAGCGGGTCGAACGAGGTGTTCATGACCTGCCGCCGGGACAGCAGGTTGCGCACGGGGCGGTAACTCAGCGCCAGGAGGCCCGCGGCGACGACGGTGACCACCACCGCGTACCAGAGGGGCGGGTCCGCCACTGCGGGGGCCGTGTGCCAGGGGGACAGATCGAGGGCGGACGCCGCGAGGACGATCGTGAGCCAGTTCAGCCAGGCGAAGTTGCCCGAGAGGACCAGCCACAGCTGGGTCACGATCATCAGGCAGGCCGCGCCCGTCGCCACCGGCTGGGGGGTGAACAGCAGGAAGGGAACCGCGAGTTGGGTAACGTGGTTGGCCGCCACCTCCACCCGGTGCGCGGAGCGCGGCAGATGGTGGAAGTACCAGCTGAGCGGACCCGGCATCGGCTGTGTCTCGTGGTGGAAGTCCAGGCAGGTGAGCTCGCGCCAGCACGCGTCGCCGCGCATCTTGATGAGCCCGGCACCGAACTCCACGCGGAAGAGCACCCACCGCAGCAGGAACAGGACCAGGACGGGCGGTGCCACCCGGTCGTTGCCGAGGAGGACGGCGAGGAAGCCGACCTCGAGGAGCAGTGACTCCCAGCCGAAGCCGTACCAGGTCTGCCCCACGTTCACGATGGACAGGTACAGCGCCCACGGAACCAGCCACAGCGCCATCGCGCCCCACAGCGGCAGGTGCCCGTCGAGCCCGGCGAGCAGCGCCACCGCCACCGCAGAGCCCAGCCAGGCGCACGACGCGAAGAACCGGTCCGAATAGTGCAGCTGGAACAGGCTCGGCGCCCGGCGGAACGGCACCCGCTCCACATGGCGCGGCACCGGCAACATCCCGCGCTCCCCGATGAGGGCCCGGAACTGCAGGGCGGCGCCGAGAAAGGCCACGAGGTAGACCGCGGCCAGGGCCCGCTGGAAGACCAGCCGGCTCAGCCAGTACGTGTCAGCCGTGAACCACTCCACGGCTCCATTGTGCCGTCGGCCAGGCCCTTCGGCAGTGAGGGACCGGGGAGGGCACAGGGTCGCCGGGGGAGCCGTAGCCCTAGCCCTGGGCCGTGGCCCGGGGCCCGCGTGCGGGGCGACCCCGTTCGGCTTGCGGGTCCGTCCGGACCCCGGCAGACAATGACGCAAGGTCTCCCCGGACCAGGGGCGGACAGCACGGCAACGGCGGGAGAACCGGTGCGTACACCCCCCAGGACCCACGCGTTCGTCCTCGCGATATCCGCGGCCCTCGCGGTCGCGGGCTGCTCCGGCGGGAGCGACCGGAAGGCGGCCGGCGGCGATGGCGAGCTGTTCCTGCAGCCGGTCGCCGCGCAGGGCCCCGACCCGTTCACCGACTCCACTGCGAAGGACGCCGGGTCCCCGCCGCCCGTCACCCGTTCGCCGCAGCCCTCGCCGACGGGATCGGCCACACCGCAGGGCACCCGCACCGTGTCGGGCGCGACGCCGGGGCTCTACGGCGGCACGCACGCCGTCGGCAGCTGCGACGTCGACCGGCAGGTGCGCTTCCTCGACGCCGACCGCGCCAGGGCCCGCGCCTTCGCGCAGGCGTCAGGTATCGAACGGGCCGCCGTCCCGGAGTATCTGCGGGGTCTGACCCCCGTCGTCCTGCGGGCCGACACACGCGTCACCAACCACGGCTACCGCGACGGCTCCGCGCGAGCCTTCCAGGCCGTCCTGCAGTCCGGCACGGCCGTCCTGGTCGACGACCGTGGACTGCCGCGCGTGCGCTGCGCGTGCGGGAACCCGCTGAAGCCGCCCGCCGCCCGCCGGCACACGCCCCGCCCGAACGGCCGTGCGTGGAGCGGTTACGAGGCCTCGCGCGTCGTCGTCGTGACCCCCGCGCCCCGGCCGGTCACGAGCCTCGTCATCGTCAACATCGTCGACCACACCTGGATCGAGCGGAAGACAGGGGACGAGCACGCCGGCCACGACCGCGCGACCAAGCCGCCGACGGCCCCCACGCCCACCCCGACCTCGCCGGCCCCGACCACCCCACCGCCCTCGACCCCGCCCACGGACCCCGACCCGACGGACCCCGGCCCCACGGACCCGGACGCCACCGAACCCGGCGAGCAGGACCGCAGCGGCAGCCCGGAGGACCCCACCGAGCCCTTCCAGGACCCGGACCCCGGCGACTCCTCGACCGACTGCCCCACGCAGACCGGCATGCCGTCCGACACTCCCTTCGGCACGCCGTCCGACCCCTCCCCGTCGCTGCCGCCCGGCTGCCCCACGCCCGAGACGCCGTCGGACACGCCCCCGGCCCCGGAGGACCTCACCGAGCCGCCCACCCCGGAGGAGGACGGGCTCGTGCCCGACGACCCGTTCCTCTCCCCGAACCCCTTCTCCGACAGCGACCCCGGAACCTTCGACACCTGACCCTCCCCGCGTGCGGGCGCCCGGGCCTCCGCCTAGCGTGGGCCCATGGAGCACGACCCGGCGGGGCACTGCCGCTGCGGGCAGCCGGCCGGGGAGTCGGACGGCTGCTTCCTCTCGCTGTACGGGAAAGTGCTGCGCATGGGCCGCTTCGACTGGGACCTGGTCACGGGCCACATGACGATGGACGCCACCGCCCACGAGGTCTTCGACGTCCACCCCGACGAGTACGACGGCCGGCCCGAGACCCTCGCCTTCCGCGTCCCCACCGTCGAGGCGCACCGCCTGGACCAGACCGTCTCGCACGCCCTGAAGGACGGCAGCGACACCTACGGCGCGTACTTCCGGATCCGCTGTCGCTCCGGCTCGCTGCGCTGGACCCACACCCAGGGCTGCATCCAGCGCGACGAGACGGGCAGGCCCCACCGCATCCTGGGCATCGTCCGGGACGCCACCCGCGAACTCGGCGACAGCCCGGCCGCGCTGTCCGAGCGCGCCGACGAGGAGGCCGAGCGGCGCCGCACCACGACCCTCGTGCAGGGCACCACGGCGGCGCTGGCGCACGCCCGCACGGTACGGGACGTCATCGACGTGCTCCGGGACACCCACGGCCTCGCCCACCTCGGGGCGTCCAACCTCGTCATGGGCCTCGTCGAGGCCGGCCGCGTCCGGCTCGTGGCCGAGGGACCCGCCGGCAGCTATGTCCAGGGCACCCGCATCACCGGCGTCGACGAGGACTACCCCATGAGCGAGGTCGTCCGCACCCTCGCCCCGCGCTACATCGACACGGCCGACGACTTCGCCGAGTCGTACCCGCTGCTGTGGCCGCACATCGACGAACTCGGCATCACCGCGGCCGCGTATCTGCCGCTGATCGCGCAAGGCCGGGCCGTCGGCGTCCTCGGCCTGCTCTACCAGGACAAGACCGGCTTCACCACGGAGGAGCGCAACGTCCTGGTCGCGCTGAGCAGCAGCATCGCGCAGAGCCTGCAGCGCGCCATGTTCTACGAACAGGAGAAGGACCTCGCCCAAGGCCTCCAGCAGGCCATGCTGCCGCGCAGCATCCCGGGCGTCCCCGGCGCGGAGATCGCCGTACGCTACCGCTCGGCGGCGCTCGGCCGGGACATCGGCGGCGACTGGTACGACGTCATCCCGCTGCCCGGCGGCACCCCCGCCGGGGGCGGCAGGGTCGGCGCCGTCATCGGCGACGTCCAGGGCCACGACACGCACGCCGCCGCCGTCATGGGCCAGCTCCGCATCGTGCTGCGCGCCTACGCCGCCGAGGGCCACACGCCCGCCACCGTCATGGCCCGCGCCTCCACCTTCCTGCACGAACTGGACACCGACCGCTTCGCGACCTGTCTGTACGCCGAGGCGGACCTGTCCACCGGCGTGGTGCAGTTCGTCCGGGCCGGCCACCTCGATCCGCTGGTGCAGCTGGCCGACGGCTCCTGCCGCCGGGTGCAGGTGGCGGGCGGACTGCCGCTCGGCCTGTCCGCCGAGTTCGGGCGGCTCGACTACCCCGTCACCACCCTCGAACTCGACGCGGGACAGACACTGTTGCTCTGCACCGACGGACTCGTGGAGGAGCCGGGCGCCGACCTGGACGACGGCATGCAGGCCCTCGCGGAGCTCGCCGCCGTCGGCCCCCGCGATCTGCAGCGCCTCGCCGACCGGCTCTGCGGCATCGTCGACGGACGCGGGGGCGACGACGACGCCGCGTTGCTCCTGATGCGCCGGCACGCCGTCGACGCCCCGCGCTCCGGCGGCCGCCTCCAGCAGCACGTGGCGCCCAGCGACCCCGAGGCGCTCGCCGACGCCCGGCACATGATCAGGGCGGCCGTCCGGGCCTGGGGCGCGGGCGAGCGGGCCGACGAGATCGAACTGGTCGCCGACGAGGTGATCACCAACGCGCTGATGCACACCGACGGCGCCGCGGTGGTGACCCTGCGGGTGCTGAGCGGCAGCGAGCGGCGGCTGCGCGTCGACGTCGAGGACTCCTCCAGCGCCCTGCCGCGCCGACGCGACGCGGGCGACGACGGGGTCTCCGGCCGCGGCCTGCTCCTGGTGGACCGGCTCGCGGACGGGTGGGGCGTGGAGGCGCGGGGCGGCGGCAAGTGTGTGTGGTGCGAGTTCGTCGTGCCGGCCGATCAGCCGGAGTTGAGGGAGAACCATGCCTGAACTGCCAGAAGTCGAGGCCCTGAAGGAGTTTCTGCGGGACCATCTGGTCGGCCGGGAGATCGAGCGGGTGCTGCCCGCCGCGATCAGCGTCCTGAAGACGTACGACCCGCCGCTCTCCGCCCTGGAGGGCCGCACCGTCACCGCGGTGGAGCGGCACGGCAAGTTCCTCGACATCGCCACCGGCGGCCCGCACCTGGTCACCCACCTCGCCAGGGCCGGCTGGCTGCGGTGGTACGACCGGCTGCCCGACGGCGTACCGCGCCCCGGCAAGGGCCCGCTGGCGCTGCGCGTCGCCCTGGAGTCGTCTGAGGGCTTCGACCTCACGGAGGCGGGCACCCAGAAGCGGCTCGCGGTGTACGTCACCGAGGCGCCCGAGGAGATCCCGGGCATCGCACGGCTGGGGCCGGATCCGCTGGTCCCGGACTTCGACGAGAAGCGGTTCGCGGACCTCCTGTCGGGTGAACGGCGGCAGATCAAGGGGGCGTTGCGCGATCAGAGCCTGATCGCGGGCATCGGGAACGCCTACAGCGACGAGATCCTGCACGCGGCCCGCATGTCGCCGTTCCGGCTCACGTCGAGCCTCACGAAGGAGGAGATCCATGGGTTGCATGTGGCGTTGCTGGATACGCTGAACCAGGCCGTGGAGCGCTCGCACGGTGTCGCGGCGGGCCGGCTCAAGGCCGAGAAGAAGAGCGGCCTGCGAGTGCACGGCCGTACCGGGGAGCCGTGTCCGGTGTGCGGCGACACGATCCGCGAGGTCTCCTTCGCCGACTCCTCGCTGCAGTACTGCCCGACGTGCCAGACGGGCGGGAAGCTGCTCGCGGACCGGCGGATGTCGCGGCTGCTGAAGTAGTCAGCGGAACGCGGGACAGACCGTCCGCCAGGTCGGCGCGGGTGTACCGCTCAGGGGCGCCGCAGCGTCAGCAGCGCCTTGCCGTCGGCCGTGCGCACCTCGTACCGCACGGTCCGGCCGGTGCGCAGCGCCGAGGTGCCCCGGGTCCGCACCGCGCGCTCGGGCGTCCGCCACGTGGTGACGGTCTGCTCGGAGCCGTCGGCGGCGACGGCCACCAGCTCGCAGACCCGCCCGCGGGCCGCCGCGTCCCGCACCGTGAGCCCGATCTCCGACCCCCACACACGGTCCCGGGCGGTCAGGGTGGCCACGGCCCCGCCGTGCGGGTCCCGGGCAGTGATCCGCACCGGTTCCGGCGCCGTCGTCGTCAGCGCTGCCAGGGCCGGGGCGGCGGCCACCAGGACGGTACAGACGACGGCGGCGCCGAGGCGGCGTCCGCGGCGCGCGCCGCAGTGCCGCGCGGTCTCCCGCAGCGCACCGTCGAGAAGGCTCGCGGAGGGCGCGGCGGAGGGCGGCACGGCGGCCGGTGTCACCCGGCAGTAGAGCCGCAACTGGCGTGTCGTGGCGGAGAGTTCGTCGAGCGCGTGGAGGCAGGCGGGGCAGGCCGCGAGGTGGTCCTCGAAGCGGAAGGCGTCCGCGTCGTCGAGGAGGCCGAGCGCGTAGGCGCCCGCGTCACGATGCGGCTCCAGGGACCTCATGGTGTTCCTTGCCGTTCCGTGTCGGTGGGGTGCTGCTCGCCCTCCGGTACGCACGGGGCCGCGGAATCACTCAAGGGCCGCGCCGGGGCTCAGAACAGATGGATCGCCAGATGCCCGAGCGGCAGCCCGAGGCGCCAGGCCGGGGTCCACACCTTCGGTCCGTCCTCTTCGCCCGGCACGGCCCGGCCGGGCACCGCGTCCAGGTCCGGGGCGAGCAGCTCGGTCTCCTGCAGCCAGCGCCACGCCCGGTCGGCGAGCTCCAGATCGGGCCGGGGGCCGCCGGCGGCGACGGCGTCCACGGTGCGCTGCGCCAGCCGCTCCCGGACCCAGTCCTGCCACGGCTGGCCGTACGCGGTCAGAGTCAGCCAGGTCTCCAGCTGCGACACCACGCGGATGCCGGACAGCTCGCCCTTGCTGTCCGAGAGGAAGATCGTCAGCGCGAGGGCGTAGCGCCCCGCCCGGTACTCGAAGGAGGTGGGCGGCATCAGATCGCCGGTGCGCAGCAACTCGTCGGCGATGTACTCGGCGTACAACCACGCCATGGGGACGGCCAGTTCGCCGCCCTGGGGGTCGTCCGTGTTCCCTCTGCTCTCGTGCCGCATCCGCTCCGCCTTCCTCCGGTCCGTGCGCGTCACCGGCCTCTGGCCCCCCAATCCGGCACACGGTGAGGACAGCCGATTCCCTGCGAGGGGTGCGGAGCAAGGCGCTTTACCGACCCTTGACCCGGCCTGCCGTTTCACCGCAGGTGGGGCCCCTCGTGTTGTTCGCGTCACAGGGTCGGCCTTTTGACTCCGTTTCAGGGACTATGACGGCAATGGTTGTTGATTTGATGTGATTTCCGTATGTGGATTCATCTGGCCGGATAACGCCCCAGCCACGGAGTCCACCCATGACGCACCGCCCACGGATCTCACGGCCCACAAGAACCCCTCCGACATCGGCCATCACACGCCGCGTCCGGCGGCGGCGCCCCGCGACCGCCGCCGCGGCGGCCCTCCTGGCCGCGGGCGTGGCCGGGGCCGCCGCCTGCTCCGCCCAGCCGTGGACGACCACCTCGGCGCAGTCCCCGGTCGGCGGCTCCGCTGCCCAGCGGCGCGGCTTCACCCTGGTCGCCTCCGGGGACGTCCTGCCGCACGCCTCCATCATCCGCCAGGCCAACGCCGACGCGGACGGCGACGGCTACGACTTCGCGCCCATGCTGGCCGGCGCCAAGCCGGTGGTGTCCGAGGCCGACCTGGCGATCTGCCACATGGAGACGGTCTACGGGACCGACGGCGACTACTCCGGCTACCCGGCCTTCAAGTCCCCGCCCCAGGTCGCCCGCGGCCTCAAGGCGACCGGGTACGACTCGTGCTCGACCGCCTCCAACCACACCCTGGACGACGGCGCGGACGGCATCCGGCGCACGCTGGACGCGCTCGACAAGGCGGGCGTCAAGCACGCGGGATCGGCCCGCACGGCCGCGGAGGGCAAGAGCCCGGCCTGGCTGCGGGCCGGCGACGCCAAGATCGCCCAACTCGCGTACACCTACGGCACGAACGGCTATCCGCTGCCCAAGGGCAAGCCCTGGTCGGTCGACCTCATCGACCGCGCCAAGATCGTCGCGGACGCCCGGGCGGCACGCAAGGCGGGCGCCGACGTCGTGGTGGTCAGCCTGCACTGGGGCACGGAGTGGCAGGACGCGCCCGACCGGCAGCAGCTGAGCCTGGGCAGACGGCTGACGGCGTCCCGCACGGACGGGCGCCCCGACATCGATCTGCTGCTCGGCACGCACGCCCACGTGCCGCAGGCCTACGAGAAGGTCAACGGCACCTGGGTCATCTACGGCATGGGTGACCAGATCGCCGGCGCGATGATCAACCACGAGGACGAGCCCGACCCGCGCGGCAACCAGGGCACCATCGGCCGCTTCACCTTCGAGCCGCCGGCGAAGGACGGGGAGCGCTGGCAGGTGAAGAAGGCCGAGTTCCTGCCGATGCTGTTCGACACGGACTCCCATCGCGTCGTCAACCTCAACCGGGCGCTCGACCGTGGCGCCGAGGTGGGCGACGTACGCGACCGGATCCGCCGCGTCGTCCTGAGCCGGGGAGCGGGCAAGGACGGCCTGGTCATGGGGAAGTAGCCGGAGCGGTTCCCTCCGCGGGCGGCGCGATCCGCAGCAGCCAGCCGCGCCCCGGGGCCACCGGGACCGGCGCGCCCGCGGCGAACGACCGCTCGGGCTGGAACCCCTCGATGGCCGGGGCGTACGCGGCCACCGGACCGGAGTCCGTGGTCAGCACGGCCTCGGTGGGCCCCGCCGCCCAGGACGCGAGCGCCGTGACGGTCCCGCCGGGGCCCCGCCACGTCGTCGCGAGGACGTCGTCCCGGCCGGTCCGCACCGGCGGCTCGCCCGCCCACCAGCCGGTCATCTCCGCCTCCGGCAGCCGCAGCCGGTCGAAGGCCCGCCACAGCGGCCGCACATCGGTCATCGGGGCCCGCGCCGTCATGCCGAAGACGAGGCCGCGCCACGGATTGCCGCCGCCCTCCAGCATCTCGCCCATCAGTCCGAAGGGGATGCCCGAGATCTCGACCAGCCAGTAGGCGGGGTCGGCGCCGTCCCCGTCGTCGTAGTCGAAGAGCTCGCCGAGCCAGAGCCGGTCGACGTAGGGCAGCAGCTCCGCGTAGAGGTTGGCGCTGGAGGAGAACCCGTCCGGCTCCCGGAACTGGTTGCACGAGTGCAGGTCGACCAGGGGCGCGGAACCCCCGGACCGGGCGAGCGCCTTGCGGACCCGCTTCATGGTGGTCCGGTCGTACGCCACGTCGTCCAGATACAGCCCGTCCACGCCGACCACCCGGCGCAGCCGCTCGATGCCGCACACATAGGAGTTGTGCCAGCGCGAGTCTCCGGAGGTGACGACCGCGACGTCGCCGACGTCGGGGGCCACCCACCCCGGCACGTGACGCCGGCCCAGGTGCTCCTGCAGCCAGGCGTGTCCGCCGCCCGGACCGGGCGCGAAGATCTCGTCGCCGAACGCGGCGAGCACCGGCAACTCCGGCGTGTGCCGGGTGAGTTCGCGCACCGTGTCGTACACCTTCACGCGCACGCCGAGGCGGTGCGCCTCGTCGGTGTAGGCGCGCAGGGTCTCCGCGGCGAGCAGCGGGTCGTTGATGTACGGGTTGGGCGGTGTGGCGTGGTGCAGATTGACGACGTTCGCGCCGTACGCCGCGACCTCCTCGGGCGCGGCGTACGCGTGGTAGTAGCGCTCGCCGAGCTGGCGCGCCGGGTCGAGCGGTTTGAACGGGGTGAGCAGCAGCCGGAACTCGAAGCGGCGGCTCTCGCCCGCGCGCAGCCGCAGCGGCCCGCTGTACGCGGTGAGGCGGCGCACCCCGTCATCCGTCCGCAGCCGCACCCCGCCGTCCCCGTCACCCGCCCAGGAGCGGGGTGTGACCAGGGGCTTCTCCCGGTAGTAGTTGGTGTTCAGCGGGCGGGCGTAGTGCTCGTCGCGGAGCGAGAGCTGGAGCCCGGCGGAGGGGTCGCCGAGCCAGAGGGCGTCCTGATTGCGGGTGGGGGTCCGCCAGCTCCAGTCGTACGTCGCCGGGCAGGCGCGGCCCGTCAGGCCGAGCCCCATCGCGTACCGCGCGACGTCCTCCCGCAGCGGCACGTCCAGGCGCACGTCGAGCTCGGTGTCGGCGGTCGCCTCGACGGTGGCGCGCACCACGAGGAAGCCGTCGGCCTCCAACTCGCCCTCGGTGCGCAGGAGAACGTCGGAGCCGGTGGCTGTGGTCGTCCAGCGCACGCGCGCCGGGCCCGGCTGGTCGAGGGCGAGCGGCGCGTACTCCAGGGGCCGGCCGAGGTCGAGCGCGACCGGGGCGGCGAGCAGCGCGCGGCCGGGGCCGTCGGCGCGGGTCACGGAGGGGGTGAACGTGGAGGTGAGGCGCCGGGGGAGGCCCTCGGGGCCCAGTTCGACGGTGCGGCCGAGGAGCGCGAGCCGGTCGCCGTCGACCCGCACGGGGGTGAACGGCGGAACCACCTCGTCGTCCTGGGCCAGCGTCGAGTCGAGCCAGCGCAGCCGGGCGAGCCGGGCGGGTTCGCCCGCGCCGTGGTCGGCGACCACCGTCTCGCCGACGGTGAGCAGCAGGGGCAGGGTGCGTTCGGGTGCGCCGTGCGCGCGGACGGCGATCTCCCCCTCGTACCGGCCCGGCCTGGCCTGCTCGGGAACGTCGACGCCGAGCCACAGCGCGGTCACCCCGCCCGCGGGGACCGCGACCTCGCGCCGGAAGGCGGTGCCGCGCGCGTCGGTGCCGTCCGTGCTGAGGCACCGCACGGGAAAGGGCAGCCCCCGCACCTCGGCGCGTACGTCCGCGAGGTCGGTGAGCGCGAACACACCGGCCTGCAGCGTGTAGAACTCGCCGCGGTCGGCCGTGCCGGCGAGAGGGGCGCCCGGCGTGGCCCGCGCCCAGCGCGCCGGCAGGCTGCCGTACCGGCCGAGGGGATACGCCCGGTCCTCGCCGTAGAGGACGAACGCCTCACCCTCGTGGGCGCGTCGGACCGCCAGGCGTTCGGCCTCGGTCGCCGCGAAGCCCATCGGGGCGAAGGAGTCGACGGCGCTCGCCGCCTCGTAGCGGAAGGCCTCGGCGCGGGGGAGCAGCGCCCAGCCGGCGGCCGGTCCGCCGGGTCCGGTGCCGTCCAGGCCGCAGCGGTGCGCCCAGCCGGGGTCCGCGGTGCGGGTGGGCGGACGGTAGGCGGCCTGCGGGTAGTACGGCTTGCCGGTGTGCGCGTACGGCAGATAGTGCACCGCGTAGGCCCCGGGGCCCTCCACCGGTTCGAAGGCGATCCGGCCGCGCTCCTCGGTCACCTCCACGGCCACGGTGTTGTGCACCCGCAGCCCGGACGGGCCGAGCACGATCACGTCCACGTCGCCCAGCACGGAGCGTACGCTCATCTCCTGGCGGCGCCACGGGAGTTCGGCGGCGACGGCGGGGGCCGCGGCCGCCACGTCCACCAGCAGGCGATGGTTGCCGTGGACGTCCTGATCCCAGAGGCCGATGCCGCACTCCAGCTCGGGATGGCCGCGCTCCGGCTCGGGATGGCCGGGCCGCGGCTGTGTCTCACCCATCTGTGCTCCCCAGGGCGCGGTTTGTTAGGTAAGTTTCTCAATCGCTCCGGGTCACCCTGAGAGCAACCGATCTTGCTGTCAAGGGGGAGGGACCCATGAGCGGCGACCCGTTGAGTGGCGATCCGTCGTTGCTGCGGCGGCTGAACGCGGCGGCCGCGCTGCGTGTGCTGCGCGAGCGCGACGAGATCACCGTGCCGGAGCTGGCCGCCCTGATCGGCGTGTCGCGGCCGACGGCCCAGGACCTGACGGCCCAACTCCTGCGCCAGGGCAGGCTGGTGGAACTGAGCCCCGGAAGCGGCGGCGTCGGCCGCCCGGCCCGCAGGTTCCGCTTCCGCGCCGAGGCGGGGCACGTCCTCGGCGTGGACATCGGGGCGCACAAGATCCTGGTGATCGCCGCCGACCTGCTGGGCCGCACGGTCGCCGCCCAGCGCGTGGCCGTCACGCCCGAACTCCGCGCACGCGACCGGCTCGACGCCGTGCGCACCGCCATCGCCGGCTGTCTGGCCGGGCCGGGGGCGGCCGACGTCCGCCCGCTCGCCACCGGCGTCGGCACCAGCGGCATGGTCGACACCGAAGGCCGGGTCGCGGTGAGCGACTCACTGCCCGGGTGGACCGGCATGAACCTGGCCGCGGAGCTCGCCGGGACCGTCGGCGGTCCGGTGGTCGTCGGCAACGACATCCAGCTGGCCACCCTCGCCGAGTGCACCGGCGGGGTCAGCGTCGCGGTGCGCGACTGCGTCTACCTGTATGTCGGCAACCGCCTCGGCATCGGTCTGTGGCTGCGCGGTGAACTGCACCGCGGCCGGCACGGCGCGGCCGGCGAAATGGTCGCAGGCGACGGCTGGGAACGTTCCTACCAGCGGCTTCTCGACTGGTTCGCCGGACATCAGGGCGCGGAGAGGCCCACCAGGGAGAACGCCGCGCGCGCCGTCGTGACGGCCGCGGCGGCGGGCGACGGCGGCGCCCGCTACACCCTGCGCGCCTTCGCCGAGTGCCTGGCCGACAGCCTCACCCGGCACGTCGCGGTGCTCGATCCGCGCGCCGTCGTGCTCGGCGGCGGCATTTCCCGCGCGGGCACCCTGCTGAGCGAGCCGTTCGCGCGACGGCTCGCCGAGAACTGCCCGTACGCCCCCGAGGTGCTCACCTCCGTCCTCGGTGAGGAATCGACCGCAATCGGGGCAGCCCGCCTCGCTCTGGACCACCTGGAACACATGGAGCAGACCGAACGCGTCGTGCAGAAAAGTCCAACCTCTTAAATCCCGCGGGTGGTTGACGGGCGCGAGAAGCCCTTCCATGATGTGGCTCACTTTCGGCAAGTTGGCTTCTTAATTCAATCCGTCCGAGGGCGGACGAGAAGCCGTTGCCGCTGCCACCCCATGCCGTCACGCCGTCAGGCCAGGGAGAACGTGTGACATCCCCTGCAACGCAACGCAGGCCACAGGCCGCGTCACCACCCGCGTCCGCGTCGAGACCGTCCAAGTCGCCCGCCGGGAAACCGGATCCGAAGCTGCGGCTGCGCGCCCCGCTCCGGGTCAGACTGCGCGACAACTGGGTGATGCTCGCCCTGATGGCCCCGGGCGTGCTGTTCTTCATCGGGTTCTTCTACGTGCCGATGCTGGGCAACGTCATCGCCTTCCAGGACTACCAGCCCTTCATCGGCTTCAAGGACAGCCCGCTGGTCGGTCTTGCCAACTTCCAGGAGCTGTTCGCCGACCCGGCGTTCTGGGAGTCGGTCCGCAACACCCTGGCCTTCGCCGCGCTCCAGCTGATCTTCTTCTTCCCGGCGCCGCTCGCCCTGGCCCTGCTGATCAACAGCCTGGTCAGCCCGCGCGTCAAGAAGTTCGTGCAGTCCATCGTGTATCTGCCGCACTTCATCTCGTGGGTACTGGTCGTCGCGCTCTTCCAGCAAGTCCTCGGCGGCGCGGGACTGTTCAGCAACTACCTGCGCGACCACGGCATGTCGCCGCTGGACGTGATGAGCGACCCCAGCACCTTCCCGCTCCTCATCACCGGCCAGGTGATCTGGAAGGACATCGGCTGGGGAATGATCATTTATCTGGCGGCGCTCGCCAGTGTCGACCAGAGCCTGTACGAGTCGGCCGCCGTCGACGGCGCCGGACGCTGGCGCCGGATGTGGCACGTCACGCTGCCCGCCGTCCGCGGCGTGACGATCATGCTGCTGGTGCTCCGCCTCGGCGATGTGCTCTCCGTCGGCTTCGAGCAGTTCCTGCTCCAGCGCGACGCGGTCGGCGCCCGCGCCGCGGAGGTCCTCGACACATATGTCTACTACCACGGCGTCGTCTACGGCGACTGGGGCGTCGGCGCCGCGGCGGGCCTGGTCAAGGGCGTCATCGGGGCCCTGATGATCTGGGGCGCCAACAAGGTCGCCCACGCCTTCGGAGAGCACGGGGTGTACAGCAAATGAGCAGCTTCGGATTTCCCCTGCGCACCCAGGGCCGGCGGATACGCGAGGAGCGCCCGGCCTGGGAGGAGCCACCGACGAAGATCGGCTCGGCCGCCAAGGCCGTGGTCATCACGGTCATCTGCGCGGTGATGGTGCTGCCGTTCCTCACGGTCCTCTCCACCAGCCTCGCCTCCCGCAAGGAGATCACCGAGTCCGGCGGCTTCGTCCTCTTCCCCACCGAGCCCACCCTGGAGGCGTACCGCACGATCCTGTCCGGCGGCATCGTGAGCCGCGCCGTCGTCGTGAGCGTCCTGATCACCGTGGTCGGCACGGCGCTCTCGCTGCTGACGACGATCGGGCTCGCGTACGCCCTGAGCAAGCGCGGCGTCCCGGGCAGCAAGCCGATCCTGCTGATGGTCCTCTTCACGCTGCTCTTCGCGCCCGGCATGGTCCCGATGTATGTCGTCGTCAAGGAGCTCGGACTCCTCGACTCCTACTGGTCGTTGATCCTCCCCGTGCTGATCAACGCGTTCAACCTCGTCGTCCTGCGGGCGTTCTTCATGAACATCCCCGAGGAGCTCTACCAGGCGGCCCGCATCGACGGCGCGGGCGACTGGCGGATCCTCACCCGCATCGTGCTGCCGCTGTCCAAGGGTGTCGTCGCCGTCGTCGGCCTCTTCTACGCGGTGACGTACTGGAACGCCTTCTTCAACGCGATGCTGTACCTCAACGACTCCGGCAAGTGGCCCATCCAGCTGGTCCTGCGCACCTACGTCGTGCAGAACAAGTCGATGACGAGCGACCAGCTCGGCATCGCCCACATGCCGCCGCAGCAGTCGCTGTCCATGGCCGTCGTCATGCTCGCGCTGCTGCCGATCCTCGCGCTCTTCCCGTTCCTGCAGAAGTACTTCACCAAGGGCGTGCTCACCGGCGCCATCAAGGGCTGACGACCCGCCCGCGCCGCCGCCCCTTCCCCACACGAGACCTCATCCGCGGAGATTCCCATGCCAGGCATGTCCCGACGCACCTTCCTGAGCCTGTCCACCGCCGTCGCCGCGGGCGCGGCCGCCACCTCCCTGACCGGGTGCGGCTCGTCCGCGAAGAAGACGGGCGAGGCGGCGTCGTCCAAGGTGAAGCTGCCGACGCACGTCCCCTTCGGCAAGATCGAGCCGGACCTCGCCCCGAACGCGCGCGGCCTCTCCGCGGGTTTCCTCTCCTACCCCAAGGAGCTGGTCCGCAGCGTCGCCAAGACGCCCGGCGACGGCTCGAAGATCACCCTGCTCACGGAGATCTGGACCCAGCCGCCCACCCCCAAGGGCTCGAACGGGTACTGGAAGAGGCTCAACAAGGAACTCGGCGTCGACCTGACCGCCATCCTCGGCACCGACCCCGGCTACGAGGAGAAGTTCTCCGCGACCATCGCGGGCGGCGACCTGCCCGACCTGCTCTGGATACCGCCCAACCAGGGCATCCAGCACGTCGCCGAGCTCCTCGAGGCCAAGTGCGCGGACATCACCGAGTACGTCTCGGGCGACGCGGTGAAGACGTACCCGAACCTCGCCGCGATGACCCCGGCGCACTGGAAGACAGCCGTCGTCAACGGCAAGATCTGGGGCGCCCCCGTGCCCTACCCGGCGTTCGGCCAGGTCTACGCCGGAAACCCGAAGGTCTGGGCGAAGGCCGACGGGCTCCAGGCGAGCGGCCCCGAGGAGTTCCTCGCCAAGTGCAAGGAGGTCACCGGCGGCAAGACCTGGGCCCTCGAACCGATCTACGTCAACGCCGCGAGTGTGCTGAGCCAGTGTTTCGGCGCCCCGAACAAGTGGCGGCAGAACAAGGACGGCTCCCTGACCTGGTTCCAGGACACCGAGGAGTACGAGGCGACGCTCGACTTCGTCCTGAAGCTGAAGAAGGCGGGCGTCTTCTACCCGGGCAACCCCAAGATGGCCGACGCGTACATCAAGATGGCGCAGGGCACCATCGGCGCCACGGTGCACGCCAACCCGTACAACGCGCGGCAGGAGATCCGCGTCCAGGACCCGGGGCTCGCCACTGAGATCATGATCCCGTTCGCCGCGGGCGGCAACAAGCCCAACCACCACTACCACCTGGGCACCATCGGCTACACCGCCATCAGGAAGGGCGACGAGAAGCGGGTGCGGATGCTGCTCCGCGTCCTCGACTACCTGGCGGCGCCGTTCGGCAGCAAGGAGCGGGAGTTCCTGGAGTACGGCGCGCAGGGCGACGACTTCACGTACGACAAGCACGGCTTCCCCGACCGCACCAAGCGGGGCAAGCAGCAGGTCGAGGGGCTCTACAGCGGCCTCGCGACGGCGACGACCTCGCCGTTCGCCATCATCGCGTCCAGCTTCCCCGGCACCGAGCGGGCCCGGGACGTCAAGGACGTGTACGCGGCCGAGCAGAAGCTGGTGGAGACCGCCGTGCGCAATCCGACGGTCGGCCACTACTCGGACGCGTACACCCAGCACTACGGACGCATGTCGACCGAGGCGACCGACCTCGTCAACGACATCGTCAGCGGACGGAAGAAGCTCAGCGAGTGGAAGCCGTTCTGGGCCGAGTGGAAGAACAAGGGGCTGGAGCAGATGGCCCGGGAGTTCCAGAAGTCGATCGAGCAGAGCGCCTGAGGGGCGTCACCCGACGCTCTTCCCGTCCGTGGTCCGGTCCGCCTTCGCCAGCTCGGAGTTGCGGTAGGAGTAGCCGAAGTACACGACGAGGCCGATCACGAACCACACGGCGAACCGCACCCAGGTCTGCCACTCCAGGAAGGTGATCAGCCAGATGGAGAAGATGACCCCGAGCGCCGGCACCACGGGCATCCCGGGGCAGCGGAAGGTGCGCGGCAGCTCGGGCTGCTTGTAGCGCAGCACGATCACCGCGACGCACACCACGACGAACGCCAGCAGAATCCCGATGTTGGTCAGCTCGGCCGCCTCGCCGATCGGCAGGAACCCGGCGATGGCGGCCGACGCGAACCCGACGATCCACGTCACGCGCGTCGGCACGTGCCGCGTCGGGTGCGTCTTCGCGAACCACTTGGGCAGCAGCCCGTCGCGGCTCATGGAGAACCACACACGCGTGACGCCCAGCATGAAGGTGAACATCACGGTGAGGATGCCGATGATCGCCCCGACCGCGATGACGTCGGCGAGCCCGCCGAGCCCCACCGACTTGAAGGCGGTGGAGAACCCGCTCTCCGGGTCGATGTCCTTGTAGCCCTGCATGCCGGTGAGCACCAGACAGGCCAGGACGTAGAGCACCATCGAGATGGCGAGGGAGTAGAGGATCGCCTTCGGCATGTGGCGCTGGGCGTCCTTGGACTCCTCGGCGGCGGTGCTCATCGCGTCGTACCCGAAGACGGCGAAGAAGACGGTCGCCGCACCCGTGAACGCGCCGCTGACGCCGAACGGGAAGAACGGCTCGTAGTTGCCGGTGTTGACGTGGAAGAACCCGACGCCGATCACGACGATGACGACGAGGACCTTCAGGACCACGACGACCATCTCGAAGCGCGCCGCGTTCTTGATGCCCAGCGTGAGCAGGTAGGCGATGAGCAGGCAGAGCAGCGCGGCGAAGAGGTCGACCTTGTGGCCGTCGCCCGTGCCGGGCGCGCCCAGCATCCACTTCGGCAGCTCGGCGCCCATCTCGTTGAGCAGGAAGTTGAAGTAGCCGGAGATGCCGATCGCGACCACCGCCACGATCGCCGTGTACTCCAGGAGCAGGTCCCAGCCGATGAACCAGCCGGTGAGCTCGCCGAGCACCACATAGCCGTACGTGTACGCCGACCCGGCCTTCGGGATGAGCCCCGCGAACTCGGCATAGGAGAACGCCGCCGCCGCGCTGGCCACACCCGCGATGAGGAACGAGATCAGGACCGCGGGTCCCGCCTTCTCGTTGGCGACGGTGCCCGCGAGTGTGAAGATGCCGGCGCCGATGATGCCGCCGACCCCGATCGCGGTGAGCTGCCAGAGACCGAGGGACCGGGTGAGCCCGCCGCCCGCCCCGGCCTCGGTCTCGTCGATGTGTCCGATGGGCTTGCGGCGCAGTACGCCCTGTCCCATCCGGAGTCCCGGCATGAGCTCCACCTCTTCGCTGACGGCAGTCGGCTGATGGCGGATCATGATGGCCCAGCCCGGGCCGGGACGGAAGACGCCACACCTCGGGCGTCCGAGAGGTTCTCGCGGGCGGGGCCATTCAGCGCAGAGCGGCCGCGCACCGTCCCCCTACGGCACCACCGTCACCGGCCACCGCCCCGCCTTCACCAGGCGTACGGCGACGGAGCCGACGATGCGATGGCCCGCCTGCTCGGAGGCGCCGACGACGACGGCGTCCGCCTTCAGGTCGTCGGCGGCGGTGACCAGACCCGTGTAGGGATCGCCGCGCAGGGTGTGGAACTCCCACCGGACGTCGAATATGCCCTTCACCCGCTCGGTGGCGCTCCGGATCTCCGCGATCAGCCCCTCGGCGATCTCGTCCGTCGTCTCCGCGACCGGGGCGCCGAACGCGGCACCCGCCGCGAGCACCGGCTGGATGTACACGACGGCGAGCAGGGCCCGCTGCCGCCGGGCCAGGCCTCCGGCGTACGCCGCCGCCCGCAGAGACGTATCGGAGCCGTCGACTCCGACGACGATCACTTTGGGGCCGTCGGTACCGCGTTCGAACTGCTGGGACTCATCTGCGCTCACGCCGAGAGGTTAGCGGAGGCGGTCATACCGCCCGCTCGCCGGGCCACCCACCCGGCCCGCCCCCTGCACCCTCACCGGTCCCGCCCGGCTCGCCCTGCGCCCCGTACCGCCCCGCTCGACGCGCGCGGCGGCCCACCTCTTCCTAGAGTCGTGCCCATGACGGTCAGCACGGAGGAACCCGAGGCCACCGGGCGGATCCGGGCACGCAGCGGTCTCCTCGGCCGGGTCCCGGAGGGGTTCGCCACCTTCTTCGGTGTCCTCGGCATCTTCTGCGCGGTCCTCGCGGTGATCTCCCCGCTGCGCCGGCTGCTCCTCCCGGTCGTCCGCGTCCTCGACCTCGTCACGGTGCCGGTCAGCGCCAACCTCGCGTACGCCGTCTTCCTCTTCCTGCTCGCCGCCGCGACCGCCGCCCGCAAGAAGGTCGCCTGGTGGCTCGTCGTGATCTACCTGGCCCTGCTCCTCGCCTTCGACGTGCTCGGCGCCGCGCTCGGCTTCTGGGCCGAGTCGCTGCCGTCCTTCGTCGTCTGCTCCCTCGCCTTCGTGCTGCTGGTCCTGGCCCGCAAGGAGTTCTCCGCGGACTCCCGGCGGGGCGCGGTGCGGCGGGCCGTCGCGGTGCTCGCCGCCGGACTGGTTCTCGCGATCCTGCTGGGCTGGGGCCTCGTCGAGCTGTTCCCGGGCACGCTGGTGCGCGGGGAGCGGCTGCTCTGGGCGGCGAACCGCGTCTGCGGCGGGCTGATCCACGGCGGCGACTACTTCGACGGCGCGCCGCCGCGCGGCCTGTACTTCTGGCTCGGCCTGTTCGGCGCCCTCGCCCTGCTGAACGCCGCCGCCACGCTCTTCCGCTCCCAGCGCATGGAAGCGGCCCTGCACGGCGACGAGGAGCCGCGGATCCGGGCGCTCCTCGGGACGTACGGGGCGCAGGACTCGCTCGGCTACTTCGCCACCCGGCGCGACAAGGCCGTCGTCTTCTCGCCCAGCGGCAAGGCCGCCGTCACCTACCGGGTCGAGGCCGGCGTCTGCCTGGCCAGCGGCGACCCGGTGGGCGACCGCGAGGCCTGGCCGCACGCGATCGGCGCCTGGCTGGACGTGGCCCGGCGCTACGCCTGGCAGCCCGCCGTGATGGGCGCGTCCGAGGACGGCGCCACGGCGTACGCCCGCGCCGGGCTCGGCGCGCTGCAGCTCGGCGACGAGGCGATCCTGCACGTCGGCGCCTTCGACCTGGACGGCCGCGACATGCGCGTCACCCGCCAGGCCGTGAACCGGGTGCGCCGCTCCGGGGCGAGCGCCCGGGTCCGCCGCCACTCCACCCTCTCCGACGCGGAGATGGAGGAGATCATCGACAAGGCCGACGCCTGGCGGGACACCGAGACCGAGCGCGGCTTCTCCATGGCCCTGGACCGGCTCGGCGACCCCGAGGACGGCGGCTGCCTCCTCGTCGAGGCCCTCGGCGCCGACGGCAAGCTGCTCGCGCTGCTCTCCCTCGTCCCGTGGGGCAGGGACGGCGTCTCCCTGGACCTGATGCGCCGCGACCGCACCGCGCCGAACGGCGTCATGGAGTTCATGGTCGCCGAACTGTGCGCCGCCGCGCCCAAGTTCGGCGTGCGCCGCATCTCGCTGAACTTCGCGGTCTTCCGCTCGGTCTTCGAGGAGGGCGGGCGCATCGGCGCGGGTCCCATCCTGCGGCTGTGGCGCAAGCTGCTCCTGTTCTTCTCCAAGTGGTGGCAGTTGGAGGCGCTCTACCGCTCGAACGCCAAGTACCACCCCGAGTGGTACCCGCGGTTCATCTGCTACGGCGACAGCGGTGCCCTCGCCCGCATCAGCCTGGCCTCGGGCATCGCCGAGGGCTTCGTCTCCGTGCCCTCCCTGCGCAAGCTGTGGGGCAAGGGCCACAAGCCCCGGGGCGTCAACCGGCCCACGACCACCGAGGGCCTGCCGTCCATCGCCGCGCTCGGCCTGGCCGGCCAGGCCGAGGCCGGCGACGCCGACCCCGCCTCGAAGCTCCCCGAGCAGATCCGTATCCGCCACCGCAAACTCGACCGGCTGCGGACCGAAGGGGTCGACCCCTACCCGGTGGGCCTGCCCCCGCGCAGCCATGAACTGGCCCACATCACCCGGGAGCTGACGGGTCACCAGGTGACGGTGGCGGGGCGCGTCATGCTCGTACGGGACTTCGGCGGCATCGTCTTCGTGGTGCTGCGCGACTGGTCCGGCGACCTCCAGCTGGCCCTGGCCCGCGACGCCTCGGGCGCCGACGTCCTGGACCGCTTCACCGACGCCACCGACATCGGCGACCACATCACCGCGACCGGCACGGTCGGCACCAGCGACCGCGGCGAGCTGACCGTCTTCGTCACCGACTGGCGGCTCACCGGCAAGTGCCTGCGCCCGCTCCCCGACAAGCGCCGCGGTCTGACCGACCCCGAGGCCAAGGTCCGCCGCCGCTACCTCGACCTGGTCGCGAGCCCCGGCGCCCGGGACGTGGTGCGGGCCCGCTCCACCGCGGTCCAGGCCCTGCGCCAGGGGCTGCTGGACCGCGGCTACCTGGAGGTCGAGACGCCGATGCTCCAGCAGATCCACGGCGGCGCCAACGCGCGGCCCTTCACCACCCACATCAACGCCTACGACCTCGACCTGTATCTGCGCATCGCCCCCGAGCTCTATCTGAAGCGGCTCTGCGTCGGCGGCATGGAGAAGGTCTTCGAGATGGGCCGCACCTTCCGCAACGAGGGCGTCTCCTACAAGCACAACCCCGAGTTCACCATGTTGGAGGCCTACCAGGCCTTCGCCGACTACGACGTGATGCTCGACCTCACCCGCGAGCTCATCCAGGGCGCGGCGACCGCCGCGTTCGGCTCGCCCGTCGCCCGCAAGGCCGACGCCGCGGGGCGGCTCGTCGAACACGACATCTCCGGTCCCTGGCCGGTCAAGACCGTGTACGGCGCGATCTCCGAGGCGCTCGGCGACGAGATCGACGCGGACACCCCGCTGGAGGCCCTGCAGCGGCACTGCGACCGCGCCGCCGTCCCGTACACGCCCGACGACGGCCGCGGCGACGTCGTCCTGGAGATGTACGAGCGGCTCGTCGAGGAGAAGACGAAGCTGCCCACCTTCTACAAGGACTTCCCGACCGACGTCTCGCCGCTCACCCGCCAGCACCGCACCGACCCCCGGCTGGCCGAACGCTGGGACCTGGTCGCCTTCGGCACGGAACTGGGCACCGCCTACTCCGAGTTGACCGACCCCGTGGAGCAGCGCCGGCGCCTCACCGCGCAGTCGCTCCTGGCCGCCGGGGGAGACCCCGAGGCCATGGAGCTCGACGAGGACTTCCTGGACGCCCTGGAGTACGCGATGCCGCCCACCGGCGGACTCGGCATCGGCGTCGACCGGCTCGTCATGTTCCTCACCGGTCTGACCATCCGGGAGACCCTGCCCTTCCCCCTGGTCCGCCGCGTCTGAACGGGTGCTTTCGGGGGCCGCCCCGGTGTTGATGTGCGGTGCGGCCCGTCTGTCGTGCCACGGATTAGTCATGAAAGACGATCAGCTGACACCAGGGCGTCGGATTCTGCTCCGCGCCGCCGCGGTCCTCGGGCTCGGCGCGGCCGCCGCGGGATGCGCAGGCTCTGACCGGCCACCCGCCCCGGGCCCCTCCGCCTCCGAAGGCGGCCCGGCCGGAGGCCCGCAGGCCGCGCGCCCGCGCAAGCCCTCCACGTACCGTCTGCAGCCCATGGCGGGGTACGGCCCGGCGCGCTCCCGGCGGGCCCTGCCGCATGTGCGCAAGGCCCCCATCCTGCGGATGCCGGGACGGGACCGGTCGATGGTGCTGACCTTCGACGACGGACCTGACCCGCGCTACACCCCGCGCATCCTGCGGACGCTGCGCAAACACGACGTCCGCGCGGTCTTCTTCGTCTGCGGCGAGATGGCCGCCGACAACAAGGACCTGCTGCGCGAGATGGCCGACGACGGGCATCTGATCGGCAACCACACCTGGACCCACCCCCTGCTGACCCGGATGAGCCGGGCGGCGATGCGCCACGAGATCGAGCGCACCAGTGATGTCATCGAGGACGTGACCGGCGACAGCCCCACCTGGTTCCGGGCACCCTACGGGGCGTGGAACCGCAACGCCTTCCAGATCGGGGCCGCCCTCGGCATGGAGCCGCTGGCCTGGACCGTGGACACCCTCGACTGGACCGAGCCCGGCGCCAAGACCATCGTGCGGCGCGTGCACGCGGGCGCGGGACCGGGGGTCGTCGTCCTCTCGCACGACGCGGGCGGCGACCGCTCGGGCAGCGTGGAGGCCCTGCGCAGCTATCTCCCGGAGCTCCTCGACTCCGGCTACCGCATCACGCTCCCGCACCCCCACTTCACCTGACACGCCGCCCGGACACCGGGGGCGGGGCCGCTCGCCCTCCTGGTGCCCGTGTCAGCGCACGGCGACCAGACGGGCGAAGACCACGACGTTCCCGTCGTACCCGGCCTGCTTGGAGAAGCCGCCGCCGCAGGTGATGACGCGCAGTTCGGGGGTGCCGCTGTTGCCGTAGACGCGCTTGCCGGGGAAGTCGGCCTTGTCGAACACCTCGACGCCGTAGACCTTGAAGATGGCCGTCTTCTTGTCCTGCCGCCTGACCTCGACGTGGTTGCCCTTCTTCAGCGAACCCAGGCCGTAGAAGACGGCGGGGCCGCGCTGGTTGTCGACGTGGCCGACGACCACGGCCGTGCCCTTCTCGCCGGGGGAGACGGCGCCGGTGAACCAGCCCGCGAGGTTGGAGTCGTCCGGCGGCGGCGCGTCCACCCAGCCCTCGGAGTCGAGGCCCACCTGCATGACCGGCGCGTCCACCTGGATGCCCTTGATGCGCACGCGCTCGGCCGGCGAGTACGTCAGGGGCGCCGGAGCACCCGGGACCGCGTCGGGCGTATGGTCGGCGGCGGCCGCGGAGGCCGGCTGCGGCGGGCCCACGTCGAACTCCCCGGAGCCGTTGCGGATCAGCGCGAGGCCGGTCAGCAGGACGAGCGCCATGGCGCCCCACGGGGCGCGCTTCCTCGGCTTTTCGTCCTCCTGGGCATCCTGGAACTCGAAATCGTCGGCCGGATGGGACGAAGGCATTCTCTATCCCCTCTCAACGCGGCAGGCGTGCCGCGTCCGTTGCGCGTACCAGCACGCTAAGCGCGGGGCGCGCGGCGTGCGAAAGGGCGGGAGCGAACGGGTGGCGCGGGGACCGGGGTGCGCCATCCGAGTCGCGCCCGGCAGGAAATTTCTGACGGTCCGTGACCTGCGGTGATGTCGGGTTGCGCGGACGCGCCCCGGCGTGTCGTCTCACCAGGACGGCCGAGTGCCGACATGCGGCCCCGCGCACCGCGTCCGAGGGTCAGTCTGGGAGGCGCTCTCGCCGATCGACCGGGGACGGTATCCCCGGGGCGTCTTCCGCGGAGGATTGCCATGCGTACATCCCGTATGCGGACCACTCGTGCCCTCGCGGTCGCCGCCGCGGCCGTCGGGGTCGTCGGGCTCGCCGCCCCGACCGCGTCCGCCTGGGCCGACCCGACCAACATCGTGGCGATGCCCAGTGTGATCCCCAGAGGGGGGCACCTGACGGTCACCGTCGACGGGTCCTCCTGCCAGTCCGGCGGCAGGGTCACCTCACCCGCCTTCCCGGACGCCGAACTGCACTCCATCCCGGGCGGCACCTCGGCCAGCGCCACCGCGACCGTCCACTCGCACGCCCGCCCCGGCGCGTACGACATCACGGCCCACTGCGGCGGCAAGACCCTGGTGCGCCCGGCCGCCTTCACCGTCATCCACGGCGGGGTGCGCGGTGGCATCGGCGGCAGCACGCACACCGGAGCGACCGGCACCGACATGGTCATCGGCGGTGCGCTGGTCACCGCCGCGGTGGTCGGCGGTGGCGTCTTCTGGATGCGCCGCCGCTCCGAGAACAGGATCTGAGGTCCGGCCGGGCCGGCGCGTCCCCCTTCCGCTCCGATCCCGGCGTGCCCGCACCGCGGGCGAGAGTGCGGCGCCCCCGGGATCTGGAGACGTCCCGGGGGCGAAGCGCTGCCCGGTGACGGTTCAGGAGTGGTCCCCGCCGGTGCGCCGGCGCATCTTGTAGTACGCGGTGCCGAAGGTGCCCGCGATCAGGGCGCCACCGAGGGCGATCTCGTGCAGGTCGAAGCCGCCGAAGCTGCCGCCGGTGCCGGCCTTGACGCCCTTGTGGGCGTGGTGGTCGGGGCGGTCGGGGTGGTGGCTGTTGTGGTCGGGGCGGCCGGTGGCGATGGTGAGGTCGGTCTTGTCGCTGCCGGGGTTGCTGCCGTTGCAGGTGAACGTCACCTCGTACATGGCGCCCGGCTTGGCGTCCCAGAACACCTGGGCGGTGGCGGACTTCTGCCCCTTGTGGATCGTGGTGTCCTCGAAGACTCCGGAGGTCACCTTGGTCTCGCCGTCGCAGCCGTCGACGTTGAGGGTGACCTGGCCGCCCGCGGCGACCGTGCTGGGGGAGACGCTGAAGCCGAACGCGGTCACGTTCTCCTCGCCGAGGGCGGCCGCGGACGCGGTCGGGGCCGTCACGGCGAGTGCGGAAGCGGTGAGCAGAGCGGCCGAAGCGACGCGTATCGCGCGCATGGTGGATCCTCCGGGTCCCCGAGGAGCAGCTGCGGACTCTTCTTCCGCTGATGTCTTGAATGCACCTCGATGCCCGAAACGCTAAATTCGGTCCTCTGCCACCGCGATCCGTGTCGGGCAAACGGGGCATGCGTGTGGGCCGGTCGGGCGAACGCGGCGGCGCGGCTCCGCGGGCGGGGCCCCGGGTCGTGCGACAGCGCCGGGCCGTCGAGGGCGCGGAGTCGGGGAGCCGGGCATGTCAGGGCGTCAGGCCCAGCCGCGACGCCAGCCACGGGAGCTGCTTCTCCAGCCCCGGCCGCCACACCTGCCAGCTGTGCCCGCCCGGCAGCTGGACCAGCTCGACCTTCATGCCGGCCTTCTTCGCCGCGGCGTAGACCTTGAGCGCCTGCGGCCGGTACGTGGAGTCGTCGGTCCCCGCGACGATCGCCCCGGAGGTGTCGGGGAACGTCCGCCGCGCCATCACGTCCAGCGGGTTGACCTTCTCGAACGCCGCCTCGTCCCCGCCGAACGCCGCGTCGACGGTCTTCCTGCGGCTGCCGAGCGTCGGCTCGTCCTGGCCGGAGATGTCGAGGAAGGTGCCGTAGCGCCGGGGTGCGTTGACGGCGAGCTGCAGGGCGCAGGTGCCGCCGTTGGAGAGCCCGGCGACCGCCCGGTGGGAGCGGTCCGTGGCCGTCTGCAGATGGCCGGCCGCCCAGTCGGGCACGTCCTCGGCGAGATACGTCTGCACCTTGCCGAGCCGGGAGTCCATGCACAGCGGATTGTCGAAGGGGGAGCCCAGCGGGTCGACCACCAGGACGACGGGCGCGAGGCCGGCGTGCCGGGCGGCGAAGTCGTCCATCGTGTCCGGCAGTTGACCCGAGGTGATCCAGTCCCCGGGGGAGCCCGGCTGGCCGGCCATCAGCACCAGGACGGGCAGCAGCGGGCGGGGCGTGGTGTGGTACGCCGGGGGCAGATAGACGTACGCGTCGCGCGCCTCGAAGCCCGACTTCGTGCCCGGCACGGAGGCGGTGGACAGGGTGCCCTTGGTGGGCATCCGGGCCGGAGCGCGCCACACCTCGGACAGCGCCTTGCCCGGCGGCACGTCGACCGTCGGCCTCTTGCCGCCCGTGGCGTCCTTGAGGCTGACGGTGTCCTGCGGGCCGAGCACGGTCCGCGGCGTCGGGTAGTTGTCGTAGTGGATGTTCACCTCGGAGAGCCCGAGCACCACCACCAGAGCGCCCGCCACCAGGGCGCCCGCGCGGCCGCGCAGCCGCAGGGTCGGCAGCCGGAAGAGGGCCAGACACACCCCGAGGATCGCGACGCCGAGCCACACCACCACGTCCCCCGGGAGCTCGTCGGGGAAGGGCTGCCACCAGTCGTCCACGGTCAGTTTGACCAGAACGGTCAGGAGCGCCGCCGTGACGACGGCGAGCGGGAGCAGCCGGGTCCACCAGCGGCGCTCACGGGAGAGGAGGAGGACGGCGAGCGCCAAGGCGCCGAGGATCTGCACGACGAGCGGTACCGCCCCGTCGACCAGCGACCAGTCCAGCGGCCCGGCGGCCATCGGCACCCGCTCCACGCCCGTCCCCGTTCCGTTCGGTTCCGTGTGACACGGCCCCGGGGGCCGGCCAGCAGGCCGGCCCCCCGGGGGAGGTGTCGGGTGAGCGGGCCGCTCCGCCTTGAGCTACAGCCCCGCGCGGTGGAGCTGGGTGGCCTTGAACGCACCATCTGCCCGTTCACAGAAAAACCATAACAATCCGGTGGAATCCGGCAACAGCGCCGGACGGTGCCGGTCTCCCGGCGAGGTCAGCCACCCAGCCCCGGGAACAGTGCGTGGAAGGGCTGGGCCGTCGCGGCGATCCCGCGGCTGTAGGGCGCGTCGAAGTCCCAGATGAGGAAGAGCAGGAAGGCGAAGAGGGCGGAGAAGAGACCCGCGAGGATCAGTTCGCGGGTGGTGCGGCGGATCTGCAGGGCGAAGATCATGCCGATGGTGACGAGCCCGCCGATGATGAGGCCGAACCAGACCACCCCGGGCATGGTCGCCCCCGTACTGTCCGCGCGGGCGCTGCGCGCGTCGTCCGCGGCCGCCACCGCGTCGACGAGTGGCTGATACGCCTGCGCCTCGTAGTCCGACTTCGGCTTGTAGTCGGTCACGTCGTGGCGTACGCGGGTCAGCAGCTCCTGGCCGGCGGCGGTAAGTTCACCCTTGTTCCTCATGGTGTCCCACTCGGTGGTGACCACATGGCTGACATAGGTGCGTACGTCGGCGCGGATCCGGTCCCTGACGTCCTCCGGATAGACCCGTGCGCGCTCCGAGACCTCGTGCAGTGCCTGGGCCTCGAGCCGTACGTGTTCCTGGGCCGCGCCCCGCGCCTCCCACACGCCCGCGATGGCCAGGCCAAGGACGATGGCGTACACGACGCCGATCATCATCGTCATGTACTCGATGACGTCCGGGGTCTCCGACGCGTCGTAGTCCGCGCCGGTCCTGCGGTGCCGCAGCAGCGTCACGACGAGCACGACCACACAGGCGGCGGCCATCGCGAGGGTGAGAACAAGCCATTCCGACATGGGGACCTCCGGCGGTCAGCGCGGGCGCAGCGCGGCGACGGCGAGCACCGCGGGCGCCGTGATGAGCAGGGTGAGAGTGACGATGGACGGGCCGCTGCGCGGGGGGTGCCTGCGCGGCGGGGCGTGGTACGCCGGATATGACACGGACGAGGGAGACGGCGTGGGCCGGGGGGTGACGGAGGGCTTGGGTCGCGGCGTCGGCTTGACGGCCGGAGCGGGCGGCGGCGGAGGTGGCGGCGCGGCGGGCCGGACGGTCGGCTTCGCAGGCGCCGGGGCCGGTGGCGGAGGCGGCTGCGGAGGGCGCGGCTTCGGCGGCGGCGGAGGCGGGGGAGGTGGCGGCGGTGGGGGAGGCGGCGGTGGTGGCGGGGGCGCCGGAGGGGGTGGTGGGGGTGGCGGTTTCGGGTGATGGGTGTGTCCGGCGTGGCAATGGGCGCCGTCGCCCGAGACGGCCACCGTGCCGCCGGACGAGCCGCCGCCCTGGTTGATCGACGCGTAGGCGCAGTTGTCGGCGGAGGCGGTGCCGACGGCCGACGAGGCACCGAGCAGCAACGCCAGTGCGACGAGCGCCAACACGCGTGTGACGAGGGGCGACAGGGCCCGCTGAGTTCGGTGCACGACGGGGAGCATGGGCCGCGGATCGGTCCGCCACGCCGGAGAAGCCCCCGAATGACCCGAAGGAAGTATGCGCGAACGTAAGGGGTTTGACGCCGCGTGACCCGTCCTGGTGGCGGTCCTCCGGGCCAAAGAATCTTGTGACGCGGTTGAACGCGGCGACCGCCCGCTCCCGTACCTAGGGCCATGTGTGACGCATTCGGGCGCCACAACACCTCTGTGGACAGTGGGAGTCAACGATGCTGCATCCAAGTGGGGGTTCCCCCCGAGCCTGGCGGGGCGCCTCGCTCGTGGCGACAGCCGCGGCCCTGCTGGCGCTGACTACGGCGTGCGGCCAGGACAAGGGCGAGCAGTCCCCGAACGGGCAGAACGTGGGCAACCAGGCGCCCGCGAAGGACAACGGCTACGGTTCGGACGACGGGTACGGGTCGGGCGACGGGTACGGGTCGGACTCCGGAGCCGCCGACAAGGGGGCCAAGGCGAAGTCCGCGGGGCAACTCGCGGTGTGGGACAGCAAGAAGCTGGGCAAGGTCGTCACCGACAGCGCCGGATTCACCCTCTACCGCTTCGACAAGGACACCGCCCAGCCGCCCAAGTCCAACTGCGCGGCCGCCTGCCTCAAGGCGTGGCCCGCCGTCCCCGCCGACGGCGCCGAGGTCGCGCCCGGTGTCGACGCGTCCCTGCTCGGCGAGGTCACCACCGCCGACGGCACCAAGCAGCTGACCATCGACGGCTGGCCGATGTACCGGTACGCGCAGGACGCCAAGCCCGGCGACGCCAAGGGGCAGGGCGTGGGCGGTACTTGGTACGCCGCGGCCCCCGACGGCAAGAAGGCGGCGCCTTCGGCGGCCGGTGCGGCGCCCGTCGACCCGGCCGGGCTCTCCACCCGCAAGGACCCCGAGCTCGGTGAGATCGTCGTCGACAGGAACGGCATGACCGTCTACCGCTTCACCAAGGACTCCGCCTGGCCGATGAAGTCCGCGTGCACCGGCGCGTGCCTGAAGAAGTGGCCCGTCGTGGCGCCCGTGGCCAAGAACGACACTCGAGGAATCCTCGAGAAAGGCTTTATCGTCTTCAACCGGCCCGACGGAGGGAAGCAGCAGACGATCAACTGCTGGCCGCTGTACACCTTCGCGGGCGACAAGAAGCCCGGAGACGTCAACGGCCAGGGCGTGGGCGGCACTTGGTACGCCGCGAGCCCGCAGGGGAAGCCGGTGGGCGCGGCCAAGTAGTCCGCACGGCGTACGGACAGACCGGCCCGTCTCCTCCCATATCACAGGGAGGGGGCGGGCCGGTCCGTGGTGTGGCGCACGGCACTTGCCAAAGGCAGTGACCGAGAACGGACGGCGAATTTCCGTTTTGACTCGCCCCCTTGGCGGACGATCAGTAGCCTCACCCTCGAACATCGGAACGCCTGCGCCACCCCCCTACGCCTTGGAGTCTTGATGGAGCGTCCCGCCTGGGCACCGCTCGGCATCGACATCTCGATGCCCAGCGTGTCCCGCATCTACGACTATTACCTGGGCGGTTCGCACAACTTCGAGGTGGATCGGGAGGCGGCCCGCAAGGCGATGGAGTTCATGCCGGGGCTGCCGAAGGTCATGCAGGCCAACCGGGCCTTCATGCGGCGCGCGGTGCGGTACGCCGTCGGCCGGGGCGTCACCCAGTTCCTCGACATCGGTTCCGGCATCCCGACCTTCGGCAACGTGCACGAGGTGGCGCAGGAGGCGAGCCCCGAGGCCCGGGTCGTGTACGTGGACCACGACCCGGTCGCCGTGGCGCACGGCCAGGCGGTGCTCGAGGGCACCGAGCGGACCGCGGCCGTCGCCGGCGACCTGCGCAAGCCCCGGGACATTCTGGGCAGTTCGGAGGTGACGGACGTCCTCGACCTGGACCGCCCGGTGGCGGTGCTCCTCGTCGCCGTCCTGCACTTCCTGGAGGACGCGTACGATCCTCGTGCGGCGGTCGCCGAGCTCCGGGAGGCGACGGCGCCCGGCAGCCTCCTGGTCGTCAGCCACGCCTCGTACGAAGGGATCCCCGTCCCCCCCGAGCAGGCCGGCCGGACGGTCGGTGTATACAAGGACATCCGCAATCCACTGATCATGCGCTCGCGCGACGAGATCGCGCGGTTCTTCGAGGGATACGACATGGTGGAACCCGGCCTGGTGCCGATGCCGCACTGGCGGCCCGACACGGCGCCCGAGGAGGAGGATCCCTACTCCTTCTCGGGATTCGCGGGCGTGGGACGGAAGCGTTGAGCGGCGAACAGGACGGACCGGAGGGGAGAATCCGCAGGTTCGCCACCATCTGGAGCCGTGCGATCTTCCCCGTGACCGCCACCTCGCTCACCCGTCCCGAGTTCGAACAGCAACTCGTGCCGCTCGCCCGGCGGTTGTGCGACGCGCTGCGCGAGCGCGTCTTCGATGCGGCGGAGAGCCAGGCCGTCGGCGCCGCGCTCGTCGGCACGCACTGCACCGACCCCGATGCGCTCAGCCGCACGCTCGACTGCGTCGACGCCTACCTGGTCCTGTACTGCGGCGGCGACGGCCCGCGCGAGGAGCTGCGGGCCCGCTCCGCGCGGATCCAGCACGCCATGGCCGCCGGGTTCGCCCAGGCGCTGCGCGAGCGCACCCTCGTCGAGCAGGAGGCGATCTCGCGGGCCGCGCTGAGCGCGCGCAGCGCCGTCGCCGAGGCCCTGCACGCCAGCGAGGCGCGGTTCCGTGCCGTCTTCCACGGTGCCGCGATCGGCATCGGGATCGCCGACCTCGATGGCACGGTCCTGGAGGTCAACGACGCGCTGATCCGCATGTTCGGCGGCCTGGAGCACCAGCTGCGCGGGCGCAACGTGGGGGAGTGGACGCACCCCGACGACTCGCCCCACGTCTGGAAGCTCTACGAGGAACTGGTCCGCGGCGAGCGCGAGCACTACCGGGTGGAAAAGGCCTTCTACCGCCCCGACGGCACCGTCCTGTGGACCAACCTCACCGTCTCCCTGCTGCGCGACGCGGACGGCCTGCCGCAGTACCAGCTGGCGCTGATGGAGGACACCACCGAGCGCCGGCTGCTCAATCTCCGTCTGCGGTACGAGGCCACGCACGACGCGCTCACCGGGCTGCCCAACCGCACCCTGTTCTTCGAGCGCCTGGAGAAGGCCCTCTCGGCGGGCGGCAGCGCCCGGTTCGGGCTCTGCTACCTCGACCTCGACGGGTTCAAGACCGTCAACGACAGCCTCGGCCACGCGGCCGGCGACCGGCTGCTCGTCGAGGTCGCCGACCGGCTGCAGTCCTGCGCGACGGCCCCCGGAGAGATGGTGGCCCGGCTCGGCGGCGACGAGTTCGTGGCGCTCACCACGGGCCCCGACACCGAGACCGAGGTGGACGAGCTCGCGGGCCGCATCATGAACGCGCTCGCCACCCCGATCCGCGTCGACGGCCGCGAACTGACCGTGCGCGGCAGCATCGGCATCGTGGAGGGCCCGGCGGGCGAGCGCGGCGCCGCGGAGGTCCTGCGCAGCGCCGACATCACGATGTACCGCGCCAAGTCCGCGGGCGGCAACCGCTACGAACTCGCCGACCCCGAGGCCGACGCCCGCGCCATCACCCGGCACGGTCTGACCACCGCGCTGCCCGCAGCCCTGGAGCGCGGCGAGTTCTTCATCGAGTACCAGCCGCTCGTGCACCTGGGCGACGGCAGCGTGCGCGGCGCGGAGGCGCTGGTGCGCTGGCTGCACCCGCAGCACGGCATCATCGGCCCGGACCGCTTCATCCCGCTCGCCGAGCACACCGGCCTCATCGTGCCGCTCGGCCGCTGGGTCCTCGAGGAGTCCGTCCGTCAGGCGCGGCGCTGGGAGGCCCGGCACAGCGCCGCCGGGCCGCTGCGGGTCAACGTCAACCTCTCGCCCATGCAGCTCGCCCACCCGGGCCTGGTCTCCGACACGGTCGACATCCTGGAGCGCGAGGGGCTGGAGCCGGGCGCCCTCTGCCTGGAGGTCACCGAGTCCGCGCTGATAGGAGCCGACGACGACCTGCTCAAGCCGTTGCGCAGGCTCGCGGAGATGGGCGTGGACATCGCGCTCGACGACTTCGGCACCGGCTACTCCAACCTCGCCAACCTCCGGCGGCTGCCGGTGAGCGTGCTCAAACTGGACCGCTCGTTCACCCAGGGCATGCAGCACTTCCCCGCCGACCCGGTCGACCTGAAGATCGTCGAGGGGATCGTGGCGCTCGCCCACAGCCTCGACCTCGCGGTCACCGTCGAGGGCGTCGAGACGGGCGCCCAGGCGGACCAGCTGCGGGAGCTGGGCTGCGACACGGCGCAGGGCTGGTACTACGCGCGGCCGGGACCGCCGGACCAGCTGCACGAACTGGCCCTCGCGGACGCGATCAGCTGACCACGCCGTCCGCCCGGCCTGAGGTGCGGGGGCGGGCGGACGGCGGGACTCTGGAGGGGAGGAAGTGAGTCCCATGAGGGTCATGTTGAGAGCACGTCTGGACACCCAGGCCGCGAACGAGGCGATCAAGAGCGGAGCCCTGCCGAAGATGATGGGCGCGCTGACGGAGCGGCTGAAGCCGGAGGCGGCCTACTTCGGGCCGGGCGACGGCGGCCGCTGCTGCACCTTCGTCTTCGACATGCAGGACACGTCGGACATGCCGTCCATCACCGAGCCGCTCTTCGGCGAGGTCGGCGCGGAGATAGAGATCTACCCCGTGATGAACGCGGAGGACCTGCGCAAGGGCCTCGAAGCCCTGGGCCACTGACGCCGCGGCAGCGCGGGAGCGCGTCAGCGCGCCAGCAGCATCCGCTGGAGTTCACGAGCCGCCCGCGGCGGTGCCACGTCGCTGCGGTGGGCGAGCGCGATCGTGCGGTGCAGACTCGGCCTGGCCAGCGGCGTCATCCGCAGGTCGGGCCCCGCGCGCTCGGCGACCATGCGCGGCACGACCGCGACGCCGAGACCGGCCCGTACGAAACCGAGCACCGCGTCCATCTCGCCGCCCTCCACCGCGAACTCCGGCTCGAAACCCTCGGCGCGGCACGCGGTGACGGTGAGCTCCCGCAGGTCGTAGCCGTGCCGGAACATCACGAGCCGCTCGCCCTGCAGATCCGCGATCCGCACCGAGCGGCCGAGGCTCCGTGACTGCGGCGACGACACCACGACGAGGTCCTCGCGCAGCAGCTCGATCGTGGTGAGCGCCGGTGAGGGGGTGGGCAGGGGCAGGACCACCAGGGCCAGGTCGAGGGCGCCGCGCGCGAGTTCCCGTACGAGATCGTGCGAGCCGCTCTCCTCGATGAGGAGCTGGATGCCCGGGTGCCGGTCGTGGAAGGCGCGCAGCACGTCCGGGAGCAGGCCCGTGCACACGCTCGGGGTCGCGCCGAGACGGATGCGGCCGCGGCGCAGCTGCGCCAGCTCCTGTACCTCGATCCGCGCGGTGTCGGCGTCGGCGAGGATCCGGCGGGCCAGCGGAAGCAGCGCCTCGCCCGCGTCGGTCAGTGCGATGTTGCCGCGCGCCCGGCTGAAGAGCTCCGCGCCCAGCTCCTTCTCCAGGGCCCTGATCTGCTGGGAGAGCGAGGGCTGGGAGACGTGCACCTCCTCCGCGGCGCGGGTGAAGTGCCGGGTCTCGGCGACCGCCACGAAGTAGTGCAGCTGCTGGAATTGCATACGGCCACGATACGACGCTCGATAGGCGCGGGCTATCGAGATGAGCCGAACCATCTCTTGGACCGATCGGGACCTTCGGCCGTAGCGTCTCTGACATGGCTCTGGCAACGCGGACGGACAAACGGCCGTCCATGACCCGCACGCTGTGGGACTCCACCATCGGCAAGAAGACGGTGATGGCGGTGAGCGGCTTGATCATGCTGCTCTACCTCTTCGTGCACATGATCGGGAACCTGAAGATCTTCTTCGGCCCGGCGGAGATCAACCACTACGCGCACTGGCTCCGCACGGTCGGCGAGCCCTTCATGCACTACGAGTGGACGCTCTGGCTGGTCCGCGTGGTGCTCGTCGCCGCGGTCGTCGCCCACGCCGTCTCCGCGTACCAGCTGAGCCGCCGCGACATCCGGGCGCGCCCCACCCCGTACGTGCACAAGCGGCGCGAGGCGAGCTTCGCCACCCGCACCATGCGCTGGGGCGGCATCATCATCGCGCTGTTCATCGTCTGGCACGTCCTCGACCTGACGACCGGCACCGTGCACCCGGCCGGCTACGAGCACCTGAAGCCCTACCAGAACGTCATCGACACCTTCTCCACCTGGTACGGCAACGTCATCTACATCGTCGCCGTGACCGCCGTCGGCTTCCACGTCCGGCACGGCCTGTGGAGCGCCGCGCAGACCCTGGGCGTCGGCACCGCGACCCGCAACCGCGTCCTCAGGCCCCTCGCGAACGTCCTCGCCGTGGTGCTGACCCTCGGCTTCGTCTCCGTACCCGTCGCCGTCATGACCGGACTGGTGAGCTGACCCATGAACCACTCCAGTGAGTACTCCGCGTACACGACCGGCGAGCCGCTCGCCGACACCAAGGCGCCCTCCGGGCCGATCGCCGAGCGCTGGGACACCCGGCGCTTCCAGGCGAAGCTGGTCAACCCGGCCAACCGCCGCAAGCACACCGTGATCGTCGTCGGCACCGGACTGGCCGGCGGCTCCGCGGGCGCCACCCTCGCCGAACAGGGCTACCACGTCGTGCAGTTCTGCTACCAGGACTCGCCGCGCCGCGCTCACTCCATCGCCGCGCAGGGCGGCATCAACGCCGCGAAGAACTACCGCAACGACGGCGACTCGGTCCACCGGCTCTTCTACGACACCGTCAAGGGCGGCGACTTCCGCGCCCGCGAGTCCAACGTGCACCGGCTCGCGCAGATCTCCGTCGAGATCATCGACCAGTGCGTGGCGCAGGGCGTGCCGTTCGCCCGCGAGTACGGCGGCCTCCTCGACACCCGCTCCTTCGGCGGTGTCCAGGTGTCCCGCACCTTCTACGCGCGCGGGCAGACCGGACAGCAGCTGCTGCTCGGCGCCTACCAGGCGCTCAGCCGGCAGATCGCCGCGGGGAACGTGGAGATGCACCCCCGCACCGAGATGCTCGACGTGATCGTCGTCGACGGGCGGGCGCGCGGCATCGTCGCCCGCGACCTCATCACCGGCAAGATCGACACCTACTTCGCGGACGCCGTGGTCCTCGCCTCCGGCGGCTACGGCAACGTCTTCTATCTGTCGACCAACGCCATGAACTCCAACGCCACGGCCGTCTGGCGGGCCCACCGGCGCGGCGCCTACTTCGCCAATCCCTGCTTCACCCAGATCCACCCCACCTGCATCCCGCGCACCGGCGACCACCAGTCCAAGCTGACCCTGATGAGCGAGTCGCTGCGCAACGACGGCCGGATCTGGGTCCCGAAGGCCAAGGGCGACGACCGCCCGGCGCACCGGATCCCCGAGGACGAGCGCGACTACTACCTGGAGCGCATCTACCCGTCCTTCGGCAACCTCGTGCCCCGCGACATCGCCTCCCGCGCCGCCAAGAACGTGTGCGACGAGGGCAGGGGAGTGGGCCCCGGCGGCCAGGGCGTCTACCTGGACTTCGCCGACGCCATCCAGCGGATGGGCAGGAAGAAGGTCGAGGAGAAGTACGGCAACCTCTTCGACATGTACGAGCGGATCACCGCGGAGAACCCGCACGAGGTGCCGATGCGGATCTACCCTGCCGTGCACTACACGATGGGCGGGCTCTGGGTCGATTACGACCTGCAGACCACGGTGCCGGGCCTCTTCGCGGTCGGCGAGGCCAACTTCTCCGACCACGGCGCCAACCGGCTCGGCGCGAGCGCCCTCATGCAGGGCCTCGCCGACGGCTACTTCGTGCTGCCCTCCACCATCAACGACTACCTCGCCCGCCATCCGCACCAGGACGAAGTCGGCGCCGAACACCCCGTCGTACAGGAGGCGATGGCCGAGACCGAGGACCGGCTGAACCTGCTCCTGTCCGTCGACGGCGACCGCACCCCCGACTCCTTCCACCGCGAACTCGGCGAAGTCATGTGGGAGTTCTGCGGCATGGCCCGCACCGAGTCCGGACTGCGCAAGGCGCTGGAGCGCATCCCGCAGATCCGCGAGGAGTTCTGGCGCCGCATCAAGGTCCCCGGCACCGGCGAGGAGTTCAACCAGTCCCTGGAGAAGGCGAACCGCGTCGTCGACTACCTCGAACTCGCCGAGCTGATGTGCCTCGACGCCCTGCACCGCGCCGAGTCCTGCGGCGGGCACTTCCGCGAGGAGTCGCAGACGCCCGACGGCGAGGCCGCCCGCGACGACGAGGCGTTCTCCTACGCCGCCGCCTGGGAGTTCACCGAGACCGGCGCCGCCCCCGTCCTGCACAAGGAAGACCTCGTCTTCGAGTACGTCCACCCCACTCAGCGGAGCTACGCATGAAGCTCACCCTGCGCGTCTGGCGCCAGAAGAACGCCGACGCCGACGGCGCGATGTCCACGTACGAAGTGGACGGCATCTCCACCGACATGTCGTTCCTGGAGATGCTCGACACCCTCAACGAAGAGCTCATCGTCAAGGGCGAGGACCCCGTCGCCTTCGACCACGACTGCCGGGAGGGCATCTGCGGCGCCTGCTCGCTCGTCATCAACGGCGACGCGCACGGCCCCGAGCGCACCACCACCTGCCAGCTCCACATGCGGTCCTTCGAGGACGGCGACACGATCGACATCGAGCCGTGGCGCGCCGCGGCCTTCCCCGTCGTCAAGGACCTGGTGGTCGACCGCTCCGCCTTCGACCGGATCATCCAGTCCGGCGGCTACATCAGCGCGCCCACCGGCTCCGCGCCCGAGGCGCATGCCGCGCCCGTGCCCAAGCCGGACGCCGACTTCGCCTTCGAGCACGCCGAGTGCATCGGCTGCGGGGCGTGCGTGGCGGCCTGTCCCAACGGCTCGGCGATGCTCTTCACCTCCGCCAAGGTCAACCACCTCAACGTCCTGCCGCAAGGCGCCCCCGAACGGGAGACCCGCGTCCTGGACATGGTCGCGCAGATGGACGAGGAGGGGTTCGGCGGCTGCACGCTGGCCGGTGAGTGCGCGACCGCCTGCCCGAAGGGCATTCCGCTGCCGTCCATCGCGGCGATGAACAAGGAGTGGCTGAGGGCCACTCGGAAGGTGAGCCGGTAGTTCCCGATGCCGGGCGCGGGTCGTTTGTGGCTGGTCGCGCAGTTCCCCGCGCCCCTTGCGGGCGCGTACCTTCGCCCGCATGTATCCGGGAGCGTACGACCCCGCCAGGACGGCCGTCGTCACCGCCGACGGCACCCGGACCCTCAGCTACGGACAGCTCGAAGACCGCTCCCTGCGGCTCGCGGATCATCTGCGGGCCGCGGGGCTGCGCCGGGGCGGGCACGTCGCCCTGCTCTGCGACAACGACCCGCGCTCCCTGGAGGTCTACTGGGCGACCATGCGCTCGGGGCTGTACCTCACCGCCGTCAACCACCACTTGCGGGCCGACGACGTGGCCCACATCGTGCGGGACTGCGGGGCGGCCGTCCTGATCCACTCCGGCTCGCTCGCTGAACTCGCTTCGGAGGCACGGGAAGTCCGATACCCCCATCAGCGGCGGGCCGTTGGTGAGCACGCCGAGCAGGCAGGCGCCGAGCAGCGTGCCGATCATGGAGCCGTTGCCGCCGGAGAGCGAGGCGCCGCCGATCACGACGGCCGCGGGGACGCTCAGTTCGCAGTCCGGCCCAAACCGCCGTCCTCCGAGGCCCCTGCGTCCTGCCCCGCCGGAGCGAGCGGCACGCATCCCGGAGGTGAGGCCGGGACCCGCCCCCCCCCCACGTCGGCCGGGTCGCGCCCCGTGCGGGCAACCGGTCAGCCCCGGCCGTCGGCCTCGCCCCGCGCGCGGGCCAGATACGGTGCGGTGCGGCTGCCCTCGGCGCGCGCCACGTCGGCCGGGGTGCCGGCCGCCACGACCAGACCGCCGCGGTCGCCGCCGCCCGGGCCCAGGTCGACGACCCAGTCCGCGCCCGCCACGACCGCCATGTCGTGCTCGACGACGACCACGGAGTTGCCGCCGTCGACCAGTTCGTGCAGGCGCCGGGTGAGCACCTCGACGTCGGCCGGGTGCAGGCCGGCCGTCGGCTCGTCGAGCAGATAGAGCGTGTGCCCCCGCCCGACCCGCTGCAACTCACTTGCCAGCTTGATGCGTTGGGCCTCGCCGCCCGACAGCTCGGTGGCCGGCTGGCCGAGCCGCAGATAGCCGAGACCGACGTCGAGGAGCGTGCGCAGGCTGCGCACGGCCGACGGGGTGTCCGCGAAGAACTCCGCGGCCGCCTCGACGGTCAGGTCGAGCACCTCCGCGATGTTCCGGTCCCGGTACGTCACTTCGAGCGTCGCGGGGTTGTAGCGCGCGCCCGCGCAGTCCGGGCAGGGCGCGTAGGTGCTGGGCAGGAAGAGCAGCTCGACGCTGACGAATCCCTCGCCCTGGCAGGTCTCGCAGCGACCGCCCGCCACGTTGAAGGAGAAGCGGCCCACGCCGTAGCCGCGCTCCTTCGCCGTGTCCGTGGCGGCGAAGACCTTGCGCACGACGTCGAAGAGGCCGGTGTACGTGGCCAGGTTGGAGCGGGGAGTGCGGCCGATCGGCTTCTGGTCGACGCGGACCAGCCGGCCCACGCCCGGGAGCTCCTCGGTGATCTCGCCGACGAGCGTGGACTTCCCCGAGCCGGAGACGCCGGTGACGGCGGTGAAGGCGCCGAGCGGGATCTCCGCCGTCACCTCGCGCAGGTTGTGGCGGGTGACCGGCCCGACCTTCAACCACCCCTTGGGATGCCGCACTTCACGTACCGGAGAGGTGTTCCGGCCGAACAGGAAACGAGCCGTCTCCGATGCGCGGACGCCCTCGACCTCCGCCACCGGGCCGCTGTGCAGCACCCGTCCGCCGTGCTCGCCGGCCTGCGGGCCGACGTCGACGAGCCAGTCCGCGTGGCGCATGACGTCGAGGTGGTGCTCCACGACGAAGACGGAGTTGCCGGCCGCCTTGAGCCGGTCGAGGACCGTCAACAGGGCTTCGGTGTCGGCCGGGTGCAGGCCCGCGGACGGCTCGTCCAGGACGTACACCACTCCGAAGAGCCCCGAGCGCAGCTGGGTCGCCAGGCGCAGCCGCTGCAGTTCGCCCGCAGACAAGGTGGGCGTCGCGCGGTCCGGGCTGAGGTAGCCGAGGCCGAGCTCGGTGACGGTCGCGATGCGTGCGAGCAGATCCTCGGTCAGCACCCGGGCGGTCTCCGAAGTGTCCGCGCCGCTCGCGAGGACGTCGGCGAGGTCGGACAGCGGCAGCGCGGCGAGCTCGGCGATCGTCCGGCCGGCGAACGTGACCGCCATCGCCTCCGGGCGCAGCTTGCTCCCGCCGCACGCCGGACACGGCTCGCTCGCCAGGAACCGCTCGGCCTTGGCGCGCAGCGTCTGGCTCTTGGAGTCCGCGAAGGTCTTCAGCACATAGCGGCGGGCACTCATGTAGGTGCCCTGGTAGGGGCGGTGGATCCGGCCCGCCTCGCGGACCGGGTGCACGGTCACCACCGGCTGCTCGTCCGTGAACAGGATCCAGTCCCGGTCCTGCCGCGCCAGCTCGCGCCACGGCCGGTCCACGTCGTACCCGAGGGCGTCCAGGACGTCGCGCAGGTTCTTGCCCTGCCAGGCGCCGGGCCAGGCGGCGATGGCGCCCTCGCGGATGGAGAGCGACGGGTCGGGCACGAGGAGCTCCTCCGTCGTGCGGTGGACCCGGCCCAGGCCGTGGCACGCGGGGCAGGCGCCGGCCGCCGTGTTCGACGAGAACGCGTCCGAGTCGAGCCGCTCCGCACCCGCCGGGTAGCTGCCCGCGCGGGAGAAGAGCATCCGCAGGGAGTTGGAGAGCGTGGTGACGGTCCCGACGGAGGAGCGGGAGGTCGGCGCCGAGCGGCGCTGCTGGAGCGAGACGGCGGGCGGCAGCCCGGTGATCTCGCCGACCTTCGGCGCTCCCACCTGGTGGATCAGCCGCCGGGCGTACGGCGCGACGGACTCGAAGTAGCGGCGCTGCGCCTCGGCGTAGATGGTCCCGAATGCGAGCGAGGACTTCCCCGAGCCGGAGACGCCGGTGAAGACGGCGAGCACGTCGCGCGGGATGTCCACGTCGACGCCCCGGAGGTTGTGCTCCCGGGCGCCCCGGACACGTACGAACGGATCGTGGGGGCTGTGCATGGAGGGCTCCGTACGCGGCTCGGGGACACCCACGATACAACGCCCCCGCCGGGCGCCCACGGCTCTCACCTGCGCTTTCCCAGGGGCGGGCAGCCGGCCCGCGGGAGGCGGCCGACGGGCCCGGCGGTCGAGACCTCTGCCCGTGCGCAGGGGTCTTTTGCCCTCTACCCGCCGCTTCCCGGGGCTTTTACGTTGAAGGTACGAACGTGAGCGGCGTCACCTTCGGGCCCGCCGCACCGTCCCCTCCCGAAAGGCTCCTCTGCGCATGACCGTGCACCCGACCCACCCCAGCCCCGACCAGGCCGCTGCGCTGGAGACCGAGCTGAAGGAGCAGGGCGTGCTCTACACCGTGCAGCAGCGGCCCACGCTGGAGTACGCGGCGCAGGACCCCGAGGGCCGCGTCTGGATCATCCGTGCCGTCAAGGAGACGAACTCGATCATCGCGCCGCCCTCCCGGACCTGGCGTGCGGCCTGCGACGAGCTGCGCGTCAGCACGCCCGTGACGGGCCCGTCCGGGGTGGTCCGGGCCATAGCGTCGGCGATCGGCCGCCGCCCGTCGGCGGAGGTGTCGGCACCGGCGTGACCTGCCCGCGGCACCGCGGCGTCGTTGTCCAGGGCCGGGCGGATGCCGACGGCCTCGATGACCTTCACCACGCCACCGGTCAGCTCGTGGATCCGGGCGGCGCCCTCCGCGCCGCGCTCGGCGACGACGCCCGTGGCGCCGAAGTGCCGCCCCAGGTCGGTACGGGACGCGTGGCGGCCACGCGAGCACGATCCGCTCGGTCCCGAGCCGACGCCGGCGGTGACCGCACCTGACGAGGGTGCCGTCGGCGTACGGGCACCCCGGGCAGGCGCATCGGCACCGGCTCTCCTGAGACGAGGTGGCCGGGGCGACTCTTCAGGTTGCGGACCACGACAGGGTTGAGGAGCAAACTCGCGCCCATGCTCCGTGAGGAGCTGGTCTACGCTCACTGTCAACATCCTCGCGGCGATACGGAGTGGTGAGGGCAGGCGTCGCGGTCACCCGTGATCTTCGCGCTCTAGGTCGTGCGCGTCGGCGGCGCTCCCGCGCGTACGCGGGGTGCCGGGCCCGGCGTCTGCGCCCGGTGTCAGGTCCGCCAACCGTGCCAGGCGGCGGAAGGAGTCCAGGAGGGCCGTGCGGTCGTATGTGCTGGTCGTGACCAGGACCTCCTGCGCGCCGCTCTCCTTGAGCACCTCCTCCAGCTCATCCGCGACCCGCTCCTGCGTGCCGTAGAGCTGACCCCGCAGCCCCGCCTCGTAGAAGCCGCGCTCCTTCTCCGTCATGGTCAGCGACGCCACGCGTTCGGCCGGCGCGAGCGGAGGGAACGTGCCGTGCGTACGGGAGTACGCCATCGACCAGGCTTCCGGCAGGAGCAGCCGCCGGGCCGCCTCCTCCGTCTCGGCCACCGCCACGTTGCCCGAGATCACGACGTACGGCTCGGACAGCCAGGGGGAGGGGCGGAAGGCGGCGCGGTACCGGTCGATGCCGTGCAGCATCTTGTCGCGGGACCGGAGATCGCCGATGACCATCGGCAGGCCCGCCTCGGCGGCGATCGTCGCGCCCTCGCCCATGGCGAGCACGAACGGCGGCACGGTCAGGCCTTCGGAGGGGCGGGCCCGTACGCCCGTGCCGGACGTGCCGCGGAACCACGCGAGCAGTTCCGCGAGCCGGTCCGCGAAGTCCTCGGCGTCGTGCTTGCCGCGGCCCAGCGCCTTGCGCACCCCGTCCGTGAAGCCGACGGAACGGCCGAGACCCATGTCGATCCGGCCGGGGAACAGCGATTCGAGCACCCCGAACTGCTCCGCCACGACCAGCGACTGATGGTTCGGCAGCATCACGCCGCCGGTGCCGACCCGGATGGTGCGGGTCGCCGCCGCGACGGCCGCCGCCAGGACCGTGGGCGCCGACCCCGCGACCCCGGGGACGCCGTGATGCTCCGAGACCCAGAAGCGGTGGTAGCCGAGCGCCTCGACGTCCTGCGCCAGCCGCACGGTGTCGCGCAGCGCCTCGGGGTCGTCGTGCCCTTCACGGGTGCGGGACCGGTCGAGGACGGAGAACCGGGTTTCTGCGATCACTGAGCTCACTTGCACTTCAACACCGCGGCGCCGTCATGATTCCCTGTCGGTGTGACCGACGACAGCAGACCTCTGGCCGTGTTCGACCTGGACGGCACCCTCGCGGACACCGCGCACCGGCAGCGGTACCTGGAGGGCGAGCGGCGCGACTGGAACGCGTTCTTCGCGGCGGCGCCCCAGGACCCGCCGCTGGCGCGCGGCGTCGAGCTGGCCCTCGCCGCCACCGAGGAGTGCGAGGTCGTGTACCTCACGGGCCGCCCGGAGCGGTGCCGGGCGGACCCGGTGGAGTGGCTGTCCCGCCAGGGCCTCCCGGACGGCCGCGTCTGGATGCGGCCCGACCGTGACCGTCGCCCGGCCCGTCTCACCAAGCTGGAGATCCTCCGCTCCATGGCCCGCACGCGCGAGATCCGCATGCTGGTGGACGACGACGAACTGGTCTGCGCGGAGGCGCGGCGCGCCGGCTTCAAGGTGATCCACGCCCATTGGGCGAACACGTCCCCCGAGCTGAAGAAGGCGCAGGAACAAGAGGGCAGAACCTGACCCCCGCCCGAAACCCACAGCCCAAGGGGCGCGGGGAACCGCGCAGAGACCGCGCCCCGCGCAGCGCCTACACGTCGCCGTCCTCCAGCCGGAACCCGACCTTGAGGCCCACCTGGTAGTGCTTGATCTGGCCGTCCTCGATGTGGCCGCGCACCTGCGTGACCTCGAACCAGTCCAGTGAACGGAGCGTCTGCGAGGCCCGCTCGACGCCGTTGCGGATCGCCTGGTCGATTCCCTCGTGGGACGTGCCGACGATCTCGGTGACGCGGTACGTGTGGTTCGACATGAAGATATTCCTCCGGACCCGTCGGGGTGGTGCCGTCACTCCACGGTGCACCAGCGCGCCCCCGCGCGCGAGACGGCGTACCCCTTGACGGAATCAAAGTCCAACCCCTTGACGGGATCACCGGCCTACCCCTTGACCGGATCATTGGTACATACCAAAATCCAGCCAGTAACCCGTTCGAGCCGAGAGCTCATCCCCCCGCGTCGGGCTGACCTTCCCTGTCCACAGGTAGAAAGTGACCCACGTGAACCCGCACCGCCGCGCCGCCGTGTCCCTGGCCCTCGCGCTCTCCTCCACCGTTCTGCTCGCCGGCTGCGGGGTGCTCCCAGGCGGCGACGACACCAAGACCGTCACGGTCTGGCTGATGCGGGGCAGCGCGTCGCCCGAGTTCGTCGAGCGGTTCACCGCGGACTTCGAGAAAGAGCACGGCGACATCGACCTGGACATCCGCGTTCAGGAGTGGACCGGCATCGGCAGCAAGGTGAAGAAGGCGCTCAAGGACGAGGGCGGGGACGGCCCCGACGTCATCGAGGTGGGCAACACCCAGGTCGCCCAGTACGTCGACGAGGGCGGCCTGTACGACCTCACCCTGGAGTCCGCCCGCGACCTCGGCATGGACGACTGGCTGCCGGGCCTCGCCGAGCCGGGGCGCTACCGCGGCGCCCAGTACGGGATCCCCTGGTACGCCGCCAACCGCGTCGTCATCTACAACAAGGACCTGTTCGCCCGGGCGGGCGTCACGCGTCCGCCGCGCACCCGCGAGGAGTGGATCACGGCCACCGAGAAGCTCAACTCCGGCGGAAAGCAGGGCATTTACCTCGCGGGCCAGGACTGGTACACGCTCGCCGGATTCATCTGGGACGAGGGCGGTGACCTCGCCAAGGAGACGAAGGAGTCGTCCGGCGACTGGCGCGGCACCCTGCACACGCCGGCGGCCCTGCGCGGCATGGAGTTCTACCAGCGGCTGCAGGCGCTCGGCGACGGCCCGCGCGACTCCGACGAGGAGCATCCGTCGCAGGCGAAGGTGTTCGCGAAGGGCGACGTCGCCCAGCTCGTCGCGGTGCCCGGCGTGGCCCGCGCCATCGAGGAGCAGAACCCCGAACTGAAGGGCAAGCTCGGCTACTTCCCCGTGCCGGGCAAGAAGGCGGGCAAGCCGGGCGCGGTCTTCACCGGTGGCTCCGACCTCGTCGTGCCGGAGCGCAGCGACGACCACAAGGGCGCGGTCGAGGTGATCGAGGCGCTGGCGGGCAAGAAGTGGCAGACCGACCTCGCGCGGACCATGAACTACGTCCCGAACAAGGCGAAGCTGGCCTCCGCGGTCGCCGACGAGGACGGCGTCGCCGCGATGGCCGTCGGCGCGGCGAACGGCCGGGCGACCCCCAACTCGCCCCGCTGGGCGGCCGTCGAGGCGGACAACCCGATCAAGGGGTACATGACGAAGGTCCTCACCGGCGGTGACCCGGCGGCCGAGGCGCGCGAGGCGTCGGACCGCATCACGGGGGCGTTGAACCTCGGAGGGCTGTGACGAGCGGCCCGCCGCGAGGTCCGGCCCCGCACATCGGTGCGCGAGGCCGGACCGGGGGAGCGCATGGAAGGGTCCCCGAGCCGGAGATGTCGCTACGCCACCGTGCTCAGCGACAGCGCGAAGCGGCCCCGCTCGTCCGTCCACCAGTGCGTCAACTTCAGGCCACTTGCGGACAGTTCGGCGCGCACACTGTCCTCTCGGAACTTCGCGGAGATCTCCGTGCGGAGCTCCTCGCCGGCGGCGAAGTCGACCGCCAGATCCAGTGCGTGGATCTTGACGGTCTGCGCGGTGGTGGAGCGCAGCCGCATCTCCATCCACTCGTGCTCGCGGTCCCAGACGGCGACGTGCTCGAACGCGGCGGGGTCGAAGTCCCCGCCCAGCTCGCGATTGATCACCGAGAGGACGTTCTTGTTGAACGCGGCCGTCACGCCCGACGCGTCGTCGTACGCGGAGACGAGCACCGACTCGTCCTTGACCAGGTCCGTGCCGAGCAACAGCGCGTCGCCCGGCTCCAGGAGGTCGCGGACCGAGGAGAGGAACGCGGCACGTTCGGCGGGATGCAGATTGCCGATCGTGCCGCCGAGGAACGCCACGAGGCGCGGGCCCGGCGTCCCCGGCAGCGCGAGGCCGCGGGTGAAGTCGGCGATCAGGGCGTGCACGTCGAGCGCCGGCCGCTGGGCGACCAGGGCGTTCGCCGCGCCGGTCAGCGCGGTCTCGCTCACGTCCACCGGCACGTAGGTGTGCAGGGCCGGCAGGGCGTCGATCAGGTGGCGGGTCTTCTCCGAGGAGCCCGAACCCAGCTCGATGAGCGTGCGCGCACCCGTGATCTCGGCGATGCGGGCGGAGCGGGCCACCAGGATCTCCCGCTCGGCGCGGGTGGGGTAGTACTCGGGCAGGGTGGTGATTTCCTCGAAGAGTGCGCTGCCGCGCGCGTCGTAGAACCACTTGGGCGGCAGCGTCTTCGGGGAGCGGGTCAGGCCGTGCAGGACGTCCTCGCGCAGCGCGGACTCGGTGGCGTCCTCGGGCAGGGTTCGGGTCAGCAGGAACGGGCTCACGCAGCAGGCTCCTTGAGCGGGGTCAGAATCACGTCGGTGCGGTCGGCGGCGAGCAGGGTGCGGTCGGGCACCTCGCGCCAGCGCGGGTCGTCGTCGTAGGGCTCGGAGGCCACGACGGTGCGGTGGGAGGGCTCCGCGAGATACCAGAGGGTGTCGCCCCAGGTGGTCGCGGTGATCGTGGTGCCGTCGGTGAGCAGCAGATTGAGGCGCGAATCGGGCGCCGCCCGGGCGACGTCGAGGACGGTGTCCGCGAGGGCCTGTCCCGCCTCGTCGCCGCGCCGCAGCCGGTGCAGCAGAAGCGCCCACAAGAGCGCCGAGTCGCAGCGCGCCGCCATGGCGAGCAGTTCTTCGGGCGGCAGGTCACGGACGAGCGGGGCGAGCGATCCAGGCCAGCCGGTGACCGCGCCGTTGTGGCTGAACAGCCACGGCCCGGAGGCGAACGGCGCCGCGGCGGCCTCCCCGTCCGCCCCTGCCTCGGTCGCGTCGCGCACGGCCGCGAGCACGGCCCCGGAGCGTACGACCCGGGCGAGGTCGGCGAACGACTGGTCGCCCCAGATCGGCACGGAGCGCCGGTAGCGGGCGGGCACCGGGTCCCCGTCCGCGTACCAGCCCACCCCGAACCCGTCGGCGTTGACGGTGCCGTGCCGCTGCATCCGGGGCGCCCACGACTGGTGGAACAGGCTGTGCTCGGGCACCACGAGAAGACGTCCCAGCGGCTCCGGCGAGCCGAGGAAGGCGAGATGGCGGCACATCAGGCGGTCTCCGGGGCCGCGGCCTCGGCCGGGCCCGCGTCGCGTGCCGTGCGGAAGCCGGAGAAGATCTGCCGCCGCACCGGGTGGTCCCAGTTGCGGAATGTGCCCCGACAGGCCACCGCGTCCACGGAGAAGGCGCCGCCGCGCAGCACCTTGTAGTCGCCGCCGAAGAAGACGTCCGAGTACTCCCGGTAGGGGAAGGCGGAGAAGCCCGGATAGGGCAGGAACCCGCTGGACGTCCACTCCCACACGTCACCGATCAACTGCCGGACGCCGAGCGGCGACTCGCCCGCCGGGTAGCTCCCCGCGGGGGCGGGCCGCAGATGGCGCTGCCCCAGGTTGGCCCGCTCCGGTGTGGGGTCCGCGTCGCCCCACGGGTAGCGCGTGGAGCGGTCGGTCACCGGATCGTGCCGGGCGGCCTTCTCCCACTCCTCCTCGCTGGGCAGGCGCCGGCCCGCCCAGCGCGCGTAGGCATCGGCCTCGTACCAACTGACGTGCAGGACCGGCTCGTCGGCCGGCACCGGCTCGACCGTGCCGAACCGTCGCCGCAGCCAGCGGCCGCCTTCCTCGTGCCAGAACAGCGGCGCCCGCAGCCCGTGTTCGCGGACCATCGCCCAGCCGGCCGGGTCCCACCAGCGCATCCGGGCGTAGCCGCCGTCCTCGATGAACTCCTGGTACGCGCCGTTCGTCACCGGAGTCGTGTCGATGAAGAACGGCGGGACGAGGCACCGGTGCGCCGGGCGCTCGTTGTCCAGGGCCCATGGCTCGGTGGACGTGCCCATCGTGAACGGGCCGCCGGGGACGAGGACTTCGGCGGGTCCGGTGATCGGTTCGCACGACGGCGGATCGGGCGCGGTCAGGGCCGTCGGCCCGGTCCGCAGCTGATGCGTGATCAGCATCGTCTCGTCGTGCTGCTGCTCGTGCTGGGCGATCATGCCGAACGCGAAGCCGGCGTCGGTGAGCGGCGTGCCGTGGAAGGGTGTCTTCTCCAGTACGTCGAGCGCGCGCCCCCGCACCTCGGCCGCGTAGCCGCGCGCCTCCTTCGGTGCGAGCAGCGGAAGGCTCGGCCGCTCGGCGCGGGGATGCTCGAAGGCGTCGTACAGCGGGTCGATCTCGGGCCGCATGGCGTCGCGGCCCGCGACCGCGCGCAGCAGCCACTGCTCCTCCTGGTTGCCGATGTGCGCGAGGTCCCAGACCAGCGGCGACATCAACGGGGAGTGCTGAGCGGTGAGTTCGGTCTCCTCCACACAGGAGGTGAGGAGGGTGGTGCGGTCCCGGGCGGCCAGGAGCGCGGCGAGCGCGCGCTCCCGCAGGGCTTCCGGGTCGGTGGTGGAGCCTGTCATCGGCGGGAGTCCTTCCCAGGTGTCTCGGGGCGTCCGGACCTCGTGTGGAGCCCGGGTGCGCCAGAGGGGTGGCGGCCGTCGCGCACGGCGTCGAGCAGATCGTCCGCCGGGCAGCGGCCCCGCGCGACGTACCGCTCGGCGAAGGCCGCGACGGCACCCTGCACGGACAGGGGCGCGCCCAGGCGGGGCAGCGCGTCCACGGCGGCGGCGAAGCAGCTCACAGCGGCCTCGCGCAGTTCGGCGTCGGCCATGCCGTGCCGCGCCGCGTCCAGCCAGAGCGGGTTGTGCGGCGCGGCGGGGGAGCCCGGCGGCCCTTGCCGCTCGGCCAGCGGCTTGACGGCGCGGTAGGCGGTCTCGGCCGCCTCCGCGTCGTCGAACAGCGCGCTCGTCACGGCCAGTGGCACGATCCAGCCGTCGTCGCCGGGCTGGGCGTCCACCATCCGCAGCTCCAGATGACCGCGCGGCCGGACCGGCGGGAACAGCGTGGTCAGGTGGTACGCGAGATCCTCGCGGGTGGGTCTGCGCGGCGCGTTCTTACGGGCCCACGCCCGGAAGCTCAGCCCGTCCGGCACACTCCAGGGGCCCTCGCCGGGCTCTCTCTTGACGCACATGACCGGTGCGTCGAGCGCGTGCCGGGTCCACACCTCGCGCGGCTCCCCGTCGAGCGGCGGGGCGCCCGATCTGCCGGGCTCGATGCCCGCCCACACGGCCTGCCGGGTCGAGCGCCAGCCGGTGGGACGGCCGTCCTGCAGCGGCGAGTTGGCGAACGCCGCGACGAGGACGGGGCCGAGCAGATGCGCGAGACGCCAGCGCCGCGCGTAGCCGAGCGGGCCCGGCTCCTCGTACCCGGCGTCGAGGCAGATCTGCACGGACGCCGTCGAGCACATCATCCGGCGCCCGGCCGGGCCGCCCCGGTCCAGGCACGACTCCAGCGCGTCGTAGCGCGGCTCGCGCAGGATCCGTGCCGGCGGGCGCCATGGGTCGGCGCCGAAGCCGCTGAGGGTGAGGCGATGGGGACGTAAGGCGTCGCGCACGACGCCGAGATCGGCCTGCATGGCCGAGATGCACTCCGCCAACGAGGTGGCGGGAAGCGAGCTGAGCTCCAGCTGGCCGCCGGGTTCGACGGTGACGGTGGAGTGCAGGGGCAGGGCCCGCAGTGCGGCGTAGGCCGCTTCGAGGCGGGCGGCGGACACGGGCAGGTGGGGCAGGTCCGGCTCGTGGACGAGCCATTCCAGTTCGACGCCGGTGACGCGGGGCGGGCCGGTCTTGAAGCAGATGCCGTGGACCAGCGCCTCCACCTCTGCCTCCGACACCGTGTCCCGCGCCCTTGTGGGGCGCGTGGTGCGGTGTTTCCTACAGTCTCCCTCAGGCATGCGGGGATCCTTCCATCCGGTGCAGCTCGTCACACCCAAAACCCTTGAGGGCCTTCGCACAAGAGTGCCCCTCAGGCCGATCTCACACCGGGATTTTCTGCCGCGCCGCCCGCCGCGGACGTCTCACCCGGACTCAACGCCAGCCGTAGCGCTCCTTCAGACGGAGTACGACGAGGTCGAACCGCATGCGGTCGAGCGCACACGCCTCCCGCCGCATCCCGCGCTCGTGCACCCGCAGCACCCGGTCGACGTCCACCCACGACTCCCGGCCCTCCCGGTCCCACGGCCCGCTGCCGATCGGCACCCAGTCCCGGTCACCGGCGTGCCGCTTGCTCGACAACTGCACGGCGAGCAGCGTCCCGGACGCCTCGCGGGCGACCACGAGCACCGGCCGGTCCTTGCCGCGTCCGTCGTTCTCCTCGTACGGCACCCACGTCCAGACGACCTCGCCCGGGTCGGGGTCGCCGTCGCGGTCCGGCGCGTACTCCGTGCGCACCCGGCCCACCTCGCGCGGATCGGCCTCGGTGGTCGCGGTGGGGCCGGAGCGGCCGGGCGGGTCGGACAGGTGCGGGTCATCGATGAAAGCAGTCACAGGGTCACGGTAGAACCTGTCCGGCCCAGTCCGCAGCGCGGGACCGGCGGACGGGCCGCAGGCTCACCCCATGGTGTTCCGCCCCCTCCGCAGCGCCCGGTTCCTCGCCGCCCTCGCCGTTGCGGGCTCCGTCCTCGCGCCGCTGCCGGCCGCGTCCGACCCCGCGAGCCCCGCCCCGGGCCCCGTGCCCGGCGCGGCCGCACCGCCGCGCACCGTCTCCGCCTGGCTGCCGTACTGGGGTCGGGCGGCCGCGTACCGGAGCGCCCTGGACCACGCCGCCCAGCTGCACACCGTCAGCCCCTTCTGGTACCAGGCCAAGGCGGCCGGCGAGGTCGGACCGCACTCCGGCGCGGCGGACGCGAAGGTCATCGACGGACTGCACCGGGCCGGCATCAAGGTGGTGCCGACCGTCATGGAGACCCTGCCGCGCGGCGCGCTGGCCGCCGTGGTCACCGACCCCGGCCGCCGCGCCACCCACATCGAGACCCTCCTGGGCATCGTGCGCGGGCACGCCTACGACGGTCTCGACCTCGACTACGAGTCCATCGCGACCACCGGCGACGCGGAGTACGCGAAGGTCAGGGACGGTTACGCCACGCTGGTCACCGACCTGTGCCGCCGCCTGCACGACCTGCGCAAGAGCTGCGTCGTCACCGTCTCACCGAAGACCGCGGGCACCGGCCGCGTCTGGGACTACCGGCGGCTCGGCGCCGCCGCCGACCGGCTCCGCGTCATGGCGTACAACCTGCACTCGGCCGAAGGCACCCCAGGGCCCCTGTCCACCCCGGCCTGGTACGAAGAGATTCTGCGCAACGCCACCGCCGAAGTGCCGCGCGACAAGCTGGAGATGGCGCTGCCCGCCTACGGCTGGGACTGGGCCGTCGGCTCGCGCGAGCGCGCCCGGCACGTGACCTCCCGGGAGGCGGAGGCCCTGCGCGCCGCGGTGGCTGCCCCCTACCGCATCGACCCCGCCTCCAGCACCCCGCACTTCACGTACCGGGACGGCGGGAGCGAGCGCACGGTCTGGTACCAGGACGCGCGCGGCACCGCGGCCCACCTGCCCGTGCTGCGCCGGCACGGCGTGCGCAACACCGCGCTGTGGGCCCTCGGCTTCGAGGACCCGGCCCTGTGGGCGGAGTTGGCGAAGCCGTGAGGTGGGCCGGCGCGACGGCGCTCCGTGACGGCGGTTACGGGGCCTGCGCCGCGTCCGGCAGCGGCGCGGGCCACCGCTCGTACCACCGCTGGTCCGCCTCCAACTGCGCGGCCAGGGAGACCAGCAGCGGCTCGCTGCCCGCCGGACCCAGCAGCTGGGCGCCGAGCGGGAGGCCGCCCGGGGTGCGCCCCGCGGGCACGTTGACGCCCGGCCAGCCCAGCACGTTCCACGGCCACGCGTAGGGGCACGCGGCGATCATCGCCTGGTCGGTCCGCCAGCCGTTCATCGCGGCGAACGTGCCGACCCGCGGCGGGGGAGCGGCCGTCGTCGGCGCGAGCACCACGTCGTACGTCGAGAAGACGGCGCCGACCTGCCGGTGCAGGGCGGCCTCCGAGCGGCGCGCCAGCCGCAGCGGGGCGCCGCCCAACAGCCGTCCCATCCGGGCCGCTTCCCGGGTGCGCCGGTCCAGGCGGGAGACGTCCGGCACGTGCCGGCACCACTCCGCGATGCCCGCCGTGGCCCGCGGCACGAACGCCAGGCCGATCTGGCCGTAGCGCGGGTCGGCCTCCGTCACGTCGTGCCCGAGCGCCGCGAGCCGGTCCGCGAGCGAAACCACCCGGTCCCGCACCACCGGGTGCAGCCGCTTCGCCGTCGCCGTGAACGGCATCCGCAGCGACAGGGCGATGCGCAGCCGCCCCGGATCGCGGGTCGCGGCCTCGGCGGCCCGCACGGCGGGCGGCCGGTGCAGATCGCCCGGGTGGCTGCCGCTCGCCGCGTCCAGGAGCAGCGCGGCGTCCGCGACGGTCCTGGCGAGCGGGCCGTTGACGGTGATGCCCTGGAACGCCTCGGGCCACGGCCATGTCGATATCCGGCCGCGCTGCGGTTTGATCCCGACCAGATGCGTCCAGGCCGCCGGGATCCGCACCGAGCCCGCGCCGTCCGAGCCCAGCGCCGCGGGGACCAGGCCGGCGGCGACCGCCGCGGCCGAGCCGCCCGACGAGCCGCCGGGAGTATGACCGGTGTGCCACGGGTTGCGGGTGTCGCCGAAGCCCGGCCCCTCCGTGAACGGCCACTGCCCCAGCTCGCACGTGTTGGTCTTGCCGACGATCACCGCTCCGGCCGCCCGGAGCCTGCGCACCGCCTCCGCGTCCGCCGTCTTCGGCGGGAAGTCGCCCCCGCAGCCGAACGCGGTCGGCTCGCCCGCCACGTCCATGTCGTCCTTCACGGCCAGCGGAACGCCCAGCAGCGGCTGCCCCGGCCCGGCGCCCCCGGCCGCCAACTCCCGGTCGGCGGCGTCCGCCTCGGCGAGCGCGGCCTCGGCCCGCACCAGCTTGAAGGCGTTGAGCACGGGCTGCGACGCCTCGATCCTGGCCAGCGTCCGCTCGGTCAGCGCACGCGCGGACACCTCTCCCTCGGCCAGCGCGCGGGCGGTGCGCGCCAGGCCTTCGGCACGGTCGGCAGTCATGTGGGGGACACCTTCGCTCGACGACGGGTGCCCGAACGTTAACCGGCGAGTAGCACAACGCGGAACGCGCGCAGGGAAGTTCGCGCTGCCGCCCGGCCGTGGACACGACGCCTGCGTCTGCGAGGATGACGGGGCCATGGTGCAGATACCGAAGCAGCAGTCCACGCAGCGCTCCGTGCCGACGAGCGCCGACGTCGCCCGCCTGGCGGGGGTCTCCCGCGCCACCGTCTCGTACGTGCTGAACAACACCAGCGCCGTCCGCATCAGCGAACCCACGCGGCGCCGCGTGCACGAGGCGGCCAGGGAACTCGGCTACGTCCCGCACGCCGCGGCCCGCAGCCTGCGCGCCGGACACAGCCGCATGGTCCTGATGCCCACCGCGGAGATCCCGGTCGGCCCGCTCTTCAGCGCCTTCTTCAACGAACTGCAGTGGGCGCTCGGCCGGCTCGACTACACCGTCGTGCAGTACGCGAGCCTCGGCCTGACCGGTGAGGACGCGGCCCGCGCCTGGGCCGAGCTGCGGCCCGTGGCCGTCCTGGCCCCCGACGTCTCCGCGGTCGGCCCGCGCGGCGTGACCGTCCTGAAGCGGTCCGGCGCCCGCGCCGTCTTCACCCTCGGGCCGCACCGCGTGGAGGGCGCGCACGCGCTGCTCATGGACGGACGCAGGGTCGGCGAGGCTGCCGCCCTGCACTTCCTGGCCCGCGGGCGCCGCCGGATAGGCGTCGTCGTCCCCGAGGAACCGGGCCTGGAACACTTCTCGGGCCCCCGCCTCGAAGGGGTGCGCCAGGCGGTGGGCAGGACGCGGACCACCGGCGCCTCGGTCACCGAGCTGCCGCTCGCCTACGACGAGGAGTCCGCGGCCCGGCTCGCCGCGCGCTGGCCCGCTCTCGGCGTCGACGCCGTCTTCGCGTACAACGACGAGTACGCGATGCTCCTGATGCGCGCCCTTCAGGACGAGGGCGTCGCCATACCGGAGGAGACGGCCGTGATCGGCTCGGACGACCTGATGCTGGGACGGCTCCTCAGACCCCGGCTCAGCACCGTCCGGATCGAGCTGCCGTCCGGCCGCGGCCTGGCCGAGCTCGTCGACCGCGTGGTGCGCGACCCGGGCGCCGAACCCGAGGTGCACGACGTGCTCGGAGCGGACGTCGTGCACCGCGAGTCCAGCTGACCGCTACGGCCCGTGCGGCGGCCTACTGCTCCGGCTGGCCCTGCTGGGCCTGCTCCTCGGCGACCTGACGGCGCACCTCGTCCATGTCCAGGTTCCTGGCCTGGCCGATGACGTCCGTGAGCGCGGCCTCGGGCAGCGCGCCCGGCTGGGCGAACACCGCCACCTGGTCGCGGACGATCATCAGCGTCGGGATCGACTGGATGTTGAAGGCCTGGGCGAGCTCGGGCTGCGCCTCGGTGTCGACCTTGGCGAAGACCAGGTCGGGGTTGGCCTCGGCGGCCTTCTCGTACACGGGAGCGAACTGCTTGCACGGCCCGCACCAGTCGGCCCAGAAATCGATCAGGACGAAGCCGTTGTCCGTGACCGTCTGGTCGAAGTTCTCCTTGGTGAGCTCCACGGTCGTGCTGGTCATGGTGTTTCCCTACTTTCCTGCTGTCGGGCGTAGCCGTTGTGCACAACGGCCGATGATGCGGACGTATTCCGCCTTGTCGTGCGCGCGGAAGGTGCCGCATGTGCACCGGCGCATTTCGCGCGCGTACCCGTGTGGCCACGGCGCACACCTGCCGACACACTGTCCTCATGACGGATGCCATCACATACGACGTAGTAGTCATCGGAGCAGGTCCCGTGGGCGAGAACGTGGCGGACCGGGCCCGCGCCGCCGGGCTCAGCGCCGCCATCGTGGAGAGCGAACTGGTCGGCGGCGAGTGCTCCTACTGGGCCTGCATGCCCAGCAAGGCCCTGCTGCGCCCCGTCATCGCCCGCGCGGACGCCCGTCGCGTACCGGGCCTGCGCCAGTCCGTGCAGGGCCCCCTCGACACCGCCGCGGTCCTCGCGCACCGTGACGAGTACACCTCGCACTGGAAGGACGACGGGCAGGTCGGCTGGCTGGAGGGCGTCGGCGTCGACCTGCATCGGGGCCACGGCCGCCTCGCGGGCCCCCGCACGGTCACGGTCACCGGCAAGGACGACACGGAGCGCACCCTGCGGGCCCGGCACGCGGTGGCCGTGTGCACCGGCACCCGTGCCGCCCTGCCCGACCTGCCGGGGCTCGCCGACGTCAAGCCGTGGACCAGCCGCGAGGCCACCAGCGCCGACCGGGTCCCCGGCCGCCTCCTGGTGGTCGGCGGCGGCGTCGTCGCGGTGGAGATGGCCACCGCGTGGCAGGCCCTCGGCTCGCGGGTGACCGTGCTGGTGCGCGGCGGCGGCCTGCTGCCCCGCATGGAGCCCTTCGCGGGCGAGCTGGTGCAGGAGGCACTCACCGAGGCGGGCGCCGAGGTCCGCTCCGGCGTCTCCGTCACCGCGGTCACCCGCGAGAACGGCACCGTCACCGCCACCCTGGACGACAGCTCGACGCTCCAGGCCGACGAGATCCTCTTCGCCACCGGACGCGCCCCCCGCACCGACGACATCGGCCTGGAGACCGTCGGCCTGGAGCCGGGCTCCTGGCTGCCCGTCGACGAGAGCCTGCGCGTCGAGGGCAGCGACTGGCTGTACGCGGTGGGCGACGCGAACCACCGCGCGCTCCTCACCCACCAGGGCAAGTACCAGGCCCGTATCGCGGGCGCCGCCATCGCCGCCCGCGCCCAGGGCGTCCCGCTCCTGGAGACCGACCGCTGGGGCGCCCACTCCGCGACGGCCGACCACGCGGCCGTCCCGCAGGTCGTCTTCACCGATCCCGAGGCGGCCTCCGCGGGCCTCACCCTCGCCGAGGCGGAGGACGCCGGTCACCGCGTCCGGGCCGTGGACTACGACATGTCCGGCGTCGCGGGCGCCGGCCTGTTCGCCGACGGCTACCGGGGCCGCGCCCGCATGATCGTCGACCTGGACCGCGAGGTCCTGCTCGGCGTCACGTTCGTCGGCCCCGGCGTCGGCGAACTCATCCACTCGGCGACCATGGCCGTCGCCGGCGAGATCCCGCTGGACCGCCTGTGGCACGCGGTCCCCGCCTACCCCACGATCAGCGAGGTGTGGCTGCGGCTCCTGGAGACCTACCGGGGCTGACGGCGCCGGCGGGAGCGGTCAGCCGCCGGCGTACACGTCCTCGACGTAGCGCCCCTCGGCGACCAGCTCCCGCCACCACGCCTCGGCCGCGCCCGCGCCACCGCCGGTGAACTTCGCGTGCAGCCCCTTGAACGCCTCGCGGACTCCGGGCGCCATCCGCGCGCCGTCACCGCACACGTACACCCGGCCGCCCGACTCAAGGAGCTCCCAGACCTCCTCGGCCTCGGCCGCGATCCGGTCCTGTACGAAGAGCAGGTCGTCTTCGGGAGCGCGGGAGAACACGGGGCGCATCGACACCGCGCCCCCGCGGTCCGCCTCCGCCAGCTCCGCGCGGTGCAGATAGTCCACGTCGGGATGGTCGCAGCCGAAGTAGCAGAGCGCGGTGGCGAGTTGCCCGCCTCGACGCAGGAGTTCCACCCGGTCGGCGATGGCCCCGCGGAACGGCGCGAGGCCCGTGCCCGCACCGACCATGATGAGCGGAGTCGGTGCGTCGGCCGCGATCCGGAAGTCGTCCCGGCAGGGCTGCACGCGCGCGTGCAGGACGTCGCCGGGCCGCAGACCGTGCAGGTACGAGGAGCCGGTGCCGCGGAACGTGCCGCGCCCGGAGCGGTCCGGCGCCGAGAGGAGCGAGACCATCAGCTCGGCGTGGCCCGGCGCGACGGCGGGCGACGACGAGATCGAGTAGTGCCGCGGCCGGACCGGCGGCAGCAGGTCGAGCAGCACCGGCCACCCCAACTGGCCGCGCAGCGCCGGATGGTCCTCGATCAGATCGAGGAGGTTGCCCTGCCGCGCCGCCAACGCCTCTGGGGCTCCGGCCAGTTGTCGCAGCGCGTCCTGTTCGGGCGGGCACGGGTTGTGGTCGGCGAGGAGCGCGGCCTGCGCGGCGCTCGGGGCGTCCCGCAACTCCACGTACCGGCCGAGGAGTTCACGGACGGCGACCGGGCGGTCGAGGGGCAGGGTGGTGCGGCTGGGTCGGTGTGCCCGGATGTTGAGGACCGCGTCCAGGCCGACCCCGAAGGCGGCCGCCGCGCGCTCGACCGTCGCGGGGTCGTTGACGGGCAGGACGGCGAGGTGGTCGGCGGTGCGGTAGGCGGTGCCGTCGGGCAGCGCCACCCGCAGGAACCGCTTCGCGCGGCCGAGCGGATGGCTCATGTCGACGAGGTCGGCGCTCTCCGTGACCGTCATGGGCAGGGTGCCGTGCCGGGCGTCCAGCGCGTCCAGCGGACCGCCGCACACCTCCACGACGTCGTACGTCCTGGCCGGGGGAGCGGTGGCGGTCGCCCCGACGCTGTCCGGGTCCCCGTACCGCCGCAGCAGCGTGTCACGGAGCGCCGCGGTGAAGCGGTCCACCGACCCGGCGAGGTCCCCGGAGGCGTCGGCCTCGGCGCGCTCCAGGAGGCGGCTCGCGCCCGCGGCCGCGAGCTTGTCGTCGATGAGGGTCGGCACCCGCTGATAGGTCGCGGACCAGTTGCGGTCCCCGACGCCGAGGACCGCGTACGGCACACCGGCGGCGGCGTCCGGCGCGGCCCCCTCCAGCCAGGACACGAACGCGCCCGCGTCGTCGGTGGGCCTGCCGTTGTAGGAGGCGGCGACGATCACGACGGGGGAGTCGGCAGGCAAGGCGCCCGCGGCCTCGTCGAGCGGCGTGACGCGCACGTCGAAGCCCAGGTCGGCGGCGAGCTCACCGAGTTGCTCGGCGTAGCCGCGGCACGTCCCGAAGTTCGAGCCGTGCAGCAGCGTCAGGCCGGTGCCGGGCAGGGCCCGCGTCGGCAGACCTTCCTCCGGCGCCGCGGTCTTCGGCTCCGCGCCGGCGCCACCGGAGAGCGCGGCGGTCCGGCCGGCGGCGGCGAGGCTCCGCGCGCGGTCCTCCGGAGTGCGCGCCGCGAGGGTCATGGTGAAGCCCTCGGGCTTGAGGGTGAGGGTCTCCTTGACCTTCAGGCGGTAGTCGGCGCGGTCGAGGAACCGGTAACGGTGGATCAGCATGCCGAGCAGCATGGTGGCCTCGTGCAGGGCGAACTGCCGCCCGATGCAGGCGCGTTCACCGGTGCCGAACGGCTTGTACGCGTGCGGGGAGCGGGCCGCCTCGGCCTCCGGCGCGAAGCGGTCGGGGTCGAACTCCTCCACGTTGTCGCCCCAGACCGGGTCGCGGTGCAGCATCGGCGTGAGCACCACGACGCTCTGGCCCGCCCTGACCGGGTGGCGTCCGCCGAGGGTCGTGTCGGCGCGGGCCCGGCGCTGGAACGCGGGGGCGGTGGGCCACAGCCGCAGCGCCTCGTTGAGCACCTGGCGGACGTAGCGCAGCCGGCCCACGTCCTCGTAGGTCGGCTCGGGGTCCGGGTCGTCGCCCCACACCGCGTCCACCTCGGCCTGCGCGAGGTGCAGCACGGCGGGGTTCTTCACCAGGTGGTGCAGGGCGAAGGAGAGGGCGCCCGAGGTCGTCTCGTGGCCGGCGATGAGGAACGTGATGACCTGGTTGCGGATGTTCGCCTCGTCCAGGGCCTCGCCGCTCCCGGGGTGCGGCGAGTTGAGCATCAGGCCGAGCAGGTCGTCGGTGGCGGCGTCGCCGGACGCCTTGCGGGTCCCGATCACCTCGTCGACGACCTGGGCGAGGAACGCCGCGTCGGCCTCGAACGCCGCGTCCTCTTCCGCGTACTCCCCGGCGGGGTCCCGCGCCAGCTTCGCCTGACTGTGCGCCAGACCTCGTACGAGCGCCTGCACGAAGGGGTGCGGGTCGGCGCGCCGGAACGACTCGAAGTCGTAGCCGAAGCCGGCGAGGCCGATGGTGTCCAGCGTCATCCTGGTCATGTCCTCCGAGACCTCCACCGGCCCCGACTCGGCGGCGCCGGGCGCGAACCGGCCGTCCCAGGAGGCGATGAGGCGCCGGGCCACGCGCAGCATGTGCGGGTGGTACGTCCGCATCGAGTTCATGGCGAAGGCGGGGAGCAGGATGTCGTGCGCCTTGGCCCAGTTGGGCTCGTCGTCGTACGCCGTGAACAGTCCATCGCCCGCGATGCCGCGCACGTTCTCCAGGGCGGGACCGATGCCCTTCGCGAACCGGGTCTCGTCGGCGAGCTCCTCGACCAGCTCCAGCGAGCTGACCCAGACGGTCTCGCGCCCGTGGTACCGGCGGACGTAGAAGGGCCCGTGCCGCCGCGCGAGTTCCACGGACTGCTGGATGGGGGTGGCGGTGGGCCCGGACGTCGTCACGTCGACGGTGGGCAGTACGAGGTCGGGGTGGTCCCGCAGACCGCGGATCTCGACGGGGTGTTCTTCGCTCATCGGCCAGTGCCTCTTCCCGTGGACGCAAGGGAGTTGAGCGCCCGGAAGCGGGGCGCCGCTCCTACCGTGGCCCGCCCCGGCGCGCGATCCGGCCCGAGAACTACATAATCTTGTAGGGCTCTTTTCCGGCCCGGCGCTTGCGCGCGTGACACCGGAGTGTGCGGCGGTGACGGTGGGGGTCGGCCGTGGTGTGAGAGATGTGCGAGGTGTGTGAGTTGTGCGTGATGTGTACGGGAAGGGGTGTGCGTGAGTGACGCGGGCGAGCCGGGCGAGTGCCGCGGCGACGGGGCGGAGAAGGCCGCCGACGCCGCTGTCTGGCGGGGCCGCTTCCTCAGTCTGCTCGACCGTTCCCCTACCCCGACCGCCATCGCCGGCGCGGACGGACTCGTCTCCGTCGCCAACCCGGCGTTCGCCGCCGCTCTGGGCCTCCAGCCGGGCCGCGTCGCGAACCGGCTGCTGCTCGAACTGCTCACGCCCACCAACAGTCGGCAGCTGCGCAAGCTCGACGAGGCGATGCGCTCCGGCCGCAGATCCCGTTACCCCGTCGAGGCCACGTGGCGGGTGCGGGGCGCGGCCCGGCACGGCCAGGTGACCGTCGAACCGGTCACCGACCCGCTGGAGGAGACCCCGCCCCTGCTGGTGACGCTGCGTCTGGCCGAGGAGCGGCCGGAGCCGACGGGGGAGAGCGCCGCGGACGGCGCGGGAGGTGAGCTCGCCCACCCCGCCCTGAGCGCGCAGGAGGCCCGCATCCTGCGCCTGGTGGCCGGCGGCGCCACGACGTCGGTCGTGGCGCGCACGGTCGGGATCGGCGTCGACGGCGTCAACTACCACCTCACGCGGCTCTGCCGACGGCTCCAGGCACCGAACCGTACGGCGCTGGTGGCGCGGGCCTACGTACTCGGGCTGCTCGACCCCGCGGCCTGGCCGCCGAAGGTGGCGGCTCCGGTCGCGCGGCGCGGGGGCGCGGAGGGCGGTTCCTGAGGCCGGCCGGGCGCTCCGTACCGAGCCTGATTGGGCACCGGCGCAACGGGTCCAGGTGGCTCCGGGCCGTGATCAACCCCGACGTATTCTTGCGGCGTGACGCACCACAAGGCAGCCGACGTGCACGTCGACGCGATGATCGATGACCTCAGGACACTCGTCGAGGTGGAGTCGCCCTCCCGCGACACCGACGCCCTGACTGCCTCGGCACACGCCGTCGCGGCCGTCGTCGAGAACCGGCTCGGCGGGCGGGCCGTGCTCGTGGGCAGCGAAGCCGGACCGCACGTGCACTGGTCCGGCGGCGGTGAGCCCCGGGTGCTCGTCCTCGGCCACCACGACACGGTGTTCCCGCTCGGCACCCTCGCGCGACGCCCCTTCAAGGTCGAGGACGGGCACGCGACCGGCCCCGGGGTCTTCGACATGCTGGGCGGTCTGGTGCAGGCCGTGCACGGCCTCGCGGCGCTCGACGACCTGACCGGCGTCGAGATCCTGGTGACCGCTGATGAGGAGGTCGGCTCGCACTCCTCCCGCGCCCTCATCGAGGAACGCGCCCTCGCCTGCGGTGCCGTCCTGGTCTTCGAGGGCGCGGCCGAGGGCGGCGGACTCAAGACCGGCCGGAAGGGGTGCGGGACGTTCGAGGTGACCGTCACGGGCCGGGCCGCGCACGCCGGACTCGAACCCGAGACGGGCGTCAACGCCCTGACCGAGGCGGCACGCCAGGTCCTCGACATCGCGGCGCTCGGGCGCCCCGAGATCGGCACCACCGTCACGCCGACCGTCGCGTCCGCGGGCACGCTGGACAACGTGGTGCCCGCCGAGGCGACGATCGTCGTCGACGTCCGCGTCGAGACGGGCGAGGAGAAGGAGCGTGTCGAGTCCGCGTTCGCGGCCCTGACGCCGCACCTCGACGGCGCGCACGTCACGGTCCGCGGATCCGTCGGGCGCCCTCCGATGCCGGAGTCCGCGTCGGCCGAACTCTTCGCCCTGGCGCGGCGACTGATGCCCGGCGTGGCAGGCCGGTCGGTCGGCGGCGGGAGCGACGGCAACTTCACGGCAGCTCTTGGAGTGCCGACGCTGGACGGTCTCGGCGCCGTCGGGGGAGGGGCCCACGCCGACCACGAGTACGTGGTCGTCGCGGCCATGGCGGAGCGGGCGGAGCTCGTCACCGGTCTCGTACGCGCCCTGCGGGACCGGCCCGGTGACGCGGTGTCCGGCCGGGCCGCCGGATAGCGTGGGCCCATGCGAGCTGAGCGGCCCGGGCCGGTGGACGAACCCACCGACCCGGACATCGATCTGTCCGTGGCGGCGCAGCGCCGCGACGTGACGCACGGCCAGGGGCAGATCCTCGCGGCGGTCTCCCTCGGGGGCGGCCTGGGCGCGGTCGCCCGCTACGCGGCCTCCGAGATCTGGCCGAGTGCCCCTCACGCGTTCCCCTGGACGACCCTCCTGGTGAACGCCGCGGGATGCGCGGCGATCGGCGTGCTCATGGTGCTGGTCACGGAGGCACGGACGGCCCACCGCCTGGTGCGGCCGTTCCTCGGCACCGGTGTCCTCGGCGGCTTCACCACGTTCTCGACGTACGCGGTGGACATCGAGCGCCTGATCCGCGAGGGCCACCCCCGCACCGGCCTCGCCTACCTGGGCCTGACCCTGCTGGCGGCCCTCGCGGCGGCCTGGTGCGCGGCGTGGACGACGCGCCGCGCGGTGGCGTGGCGGCGGACATGAACTGGCTGCTCGTCATCGCCGGCGGCATGATCGGTGCCCCCCTGCGCTACCTCACGGACCGCGCCGTGCAGCTGCGGCACAGGACGGACTTCCCCTGGGGCACGTTCACCGTCAACGCGACGGGCTGCCTGATCCTCGGCCTGCTCACCGGGGCGGTCATGGCGGGCGCCGCGACGGCCCAGACCCAGCTGTTCCTCGGTACGGGTCTGTGCGGGGCGCTGACGACGTATTCGACGTTCTCGTACGAGACCCTGCGCCTGGCCGAGCGCGGCGCGGGCTTCCAGGCGACGGCCAACGCCCTGGGCAGCGTCTCGGTGGGTTTGGGCGCGGCGTTCGCGGGGGTGGGTGTGGGGGAGGTCATCTGGCGGTGACGGCGCATGCCCCGCCCCAGCCCGCGGCCCGCTTCACGGCGCCCTTGTCCGGTTGAGTGTGTGGGTTCGGGCCTGTGTGACCGAGTGAGCCGGGCCGGACGGCCCGGCTCGTCGACTGTTTTCCGTTTTCCCGGAGGTTTCGCGAACTACGTGGGACCAGGGCTGCTGGGAAGTGTGAGCGTCGAGTGGGCGTGGAGCGTGATGCGCACCGGTGTGAAGGTGGTGGCGTCCAGTGGCGACTCGCCGGTGCCGGGATTCCGGGCGTAGCGCGGGTGGGCGCCCGCGCTGATCTGCCAGCGTATGCGGTGGCCGACGGGGAAGCGGTGGGCGGTGGAGCTCATCGGTACGGTGACCTGCGAGGGCGTCCGGCCGGCCGTCGGTAGGCGGCTGAACCCGTCGCAGATGTTGACGGAGCGGCCTTGTGGGTCCACGTCGCACAGGCGCGTGAAGACATCGGCGTGGCCGGTGTCGGTGGAGACGCTCAGCCGTGCGGAGACGGGGCCCAGGACGTCCAGGGGCTCGGTCAGGGGTGGTCCGGTGAAGGTCAGGACGTCGTCTCGGGCCTCCAGGGCGGCGTTGTCCCGGGGGCCGGCGGTGCGGGAGAGCAGGGGGCCGCCCAGGGAGGGGGTGGGGTCGGCCGGGTCGTAGCGGATCGCCGCCACGGGTGCGGAGTCTGTGGGGGCCCGCTGGGTGAGATGCCCGCCAGGAATGGGGTACCACGGGGTGGCAGCCGCGGCCGGAGGCCATGCGTCGAGGTCCTGCCAACTGTCTTCGCCGCCGATGTGCACACGTACCGCGGTGGGACGCAGGTCTGAGGGATCGGCGTCCAGGTGGGCGCGCAGCCACGCGAGGCTCTCGGCGAATACCTCGGGCCATCCTCGCTGCAGGGCCGACGTGTGGGTCCAGGGCCCCACGAGCAGGGCGGTCCGGCATCCGGCCCGGCGCAGCCGGTCGTACTGCTCGAAGGTCTGGTCGGCCAGTGCGTCGTGCCATCCGGTGATGAGGGCCGTGGGTACGCGGAGCCGCTCCGCCGACTCCGCCAACGACGCTCCGTGCCAGTAGGAGTCCTCGGCGTCCGGGTGGGTCATCACGTCGTCCAGCCACGGCAGTTCGCTGCCGAAGGCCGACACGTACGCCCTGCGCGGGGGCTGCTTGGTGGTGACCTCGCGCAGGCGCCGTTGCAGGCGCAGCGTCGCCTTGAGGAACGGTGCCATGCCTTGGTGCTGGTAGTTCATGCCCAGGCCCACGGCGAGGGCGTTCTCCAGACGGAGCGCACCGCCCGCGTGGAACAGGGCGTGGGGATCGTGCAGCCCCACTTGCACCACCATGGCCTTCAGCTCCGGCGGGGGGTCCAGAGCGAGGGCCCATTGCACGTAGCCCAGGTAACTGGGGCCGACGGTCCCCAGTGTTCCGTTGAACCAGGGCTGCTCGCGCAGCCAGGCCACCGTGGCCCGGCCGTCGGCGGCCTCGTTGCGCCAGAGATCGAACGTGCCGCCCGAACCTCCGGTGCCGCGGCAGCTCTGCAGGACCACGTGGAAGCCCTGCTCGGCGAAGAGCAGGCCGAACTGGGGTGACCACGGCAGGCCTCGGCCATAAGGGGAGCGGACCAGCAGGGTGGGGAAGTCGCCCTGGGCGCGCGGGAAATAGTGGTCCGTGATCAACGGGCTGCCGTCGGCGGCCGGTACCGACAGTCCCGGCTCCCACCCGACCTCGTACCGCCTCGCCGGCAGGCCTCGCCAGGTCGCCCGCATCATCCGGGCGGACAGCGGCGACTTTCCGGCGGGTGGCACCCAGGCTGGTCCGGCTGCGGCTGCGGCTGCGGCTGCGGCATCGGGCGTGCGTGATGGCATCGGTGCCCTCCTCTATTCTCGTACGATGTACGAGAATAGAGGATGCTTGGATGACCTCGAAGCAAGGGCCGACCCAGCCACCAGGGGAAGGAGAGCGAGGTCATGTCCGACGACGGAACATCCGGTGCCGAGAGCGTCGATCCCGAACAGCTCTGGCTGCGTCCCACCGAGCCGCGCAGGGGCCGCAAACCCTCCTTCAGCCGGGAGGCGATCACCGCCGCGGCCGTCACTCTGGCGGACGCGGAAGGACTCGACGCGGTCACGATGCGGCGGGTGGCTGCCGAGGTCGGGGCGGGCGTCATGTCGCTCTACAGCTACGCCCCCGACAAGGAGACGTTGCTGGAGCTGATGGTCGACCACGTGAGCGGCGAACTCACGGTCACGGACCCACCGAGCGGCGACTGGCGTGCCGATCTGAAGACCGTGGCCCGCCTGCAGCGCGCCCACATGCTGCGGCACCCTTGGCTGCCCGTCGCCTTGTTCACCCGTCGTGTTCCGGGGCCCAACACGCTGACCTTCCTGGAACAGGTGCTCGCCGTCCTGCGGCCCACCGGGCTGGACGGTGCGGCGAAGCTCGAGATCTTCGCCCAGATCACCGCATTCGTGGCCGGGTACGTGATCCAGGAGAGCGCGCACGCCGCAGTCTCGCGATCACCGGACCGGGCCGCGGCCGAGGGTCGCTACCTCGCCGCTGTCGCCGCCGACGGCCGCCACCCGGAACTCGCCGAAGCCCTCTCCGCTCCCGGACGCCCCCTCACACCCGACGCCACCTTCACCCGGTTCCTCAACCGGCTGATCGACGGCCTCGATACTGACTGACGCGCCACATCGACGCGTGCCCGGGTTCTCAGCCGCCGAGTTCGTAGCGGAGCTGGACGACGCCGTTGCCGAAGGTGTGGGTTCCGGTGAGTCGCAGGTCCGTCCGGACGTCCGCAGGCCGGAACATCGGCCTGCCTCGGCCGATCAGCACCGGGTGGACGTAGACGTGGATCTCGTCGATCAGCCTCTCGCGCAGGAACGTCGAGGCCAGGTCCGCGCCTCCCACCACCACGTCCCCGTTCGCCTTCCCGACAAGGGCCCGGATCTCCTCGGGGACCACCTCGCGCACGATCGTCGTGTTCCAGTCGGCCCGTTCCAGGGTCCGCGAGAACACGTACTTGGGCATGGTCCGCCAGATGGGGCCGAACTCCCGCATCGCCTCGGTGAACCCCGGCTCGTCGTCCGCGGTCGGCCAGACCTCGGCCATCAGCTCCCAGGTGACGCGCCCCTCGAAGAACGCGCCCATGCGGGCCGCCTTCTCGTTGAAGTGGCGGTGCAGCTCGTCGTCGACCAGGCTCCAGTCGAGCTCGCGGTCCGGCCCCTCCATGAAGCCGTCCAGCGACACGGACATCATCCAGATGATCTTGCCCATCACGGTCCTCGCCGTCATCCGTGCCCGCCGCTGCCGCGGCGGCGGGTCTACGGATGACGGTAGAGGGTGGGGGGCTCCTGCTCACCCCGCCGAGCGTGTGTGTCCGCGTGGCCGGCGCGGGCTCACGGCCGGCCGGGGTCCCCGGTCAGCGCCGCCGCCATCCGCAGATGCGGCCTGGCGTCGTCCGGGCGGCCCTGCCGCTGCAGCGTGCGCCCCAGCATGAGGTGGGCGTAACTTTCCACCGGGTCGAGTTCGAGGACCTCGCGCAACGCGGTCTCCGCGCGCAGCAGTTGGGCCGAGTGGTAGTAGGCGCGGGCCAGCAGCAGGCGCGGGGCGACCTGCTCCGGCACCTCGTCGGCCAGGGTGACCAGAACGCGCGCCGCCGTCGCGTACTCCTTGGCGTCGAAGAACAGCCGTGCCCGCTCCCAGCGCTCCGCCGGCGTGCCGTGGTCGTAGTACGTCGTGTCCACCGTTTGCTCCACTGTCTGCCTCCTTCGAGGCCTGCAACAGAGCCGTGTGGTTGAAAATTCCACTAGCGGGTGGCGAGCCGTTCCAGCAGCGTGGCGCTCCGTGCGAGCAGCTCCCGCTCCTCGTCGTCGAGTTCGGCGTCGATGGCCCGCGCGAGCCAGCCGACCCGGCGGCCGCGCTCCGCCTCCAGCGCCGCCCGGCCCGCGTCCGACAGCTCGACCAGGGATTTGCGGCCGTCCGTGGGGTGCGCCCGGCGCGTGACCAGGTCCTGTTCCATGAGCAGCCCCACCGCCCTGGCCATCGACTGCGGGCGCACGCGCTGGTCGGCGGCGAGGTCGCTGGTGGTCATGGCGCCGTCGCGGTCGAGCGCGCCGAGCACGGCGACCTGGCCCAGCGGGATCCGGTCCTCGTGCTTGACGCGTCGGGTGAGCTTGCCCATCGCCGTGCGCAGTTCGGCGGCGATGGCGGCGGCTTCCGAGGTGGGCATACGGCACTTTAGCCCGTCGCCCGGCGCCGTCGCGCGGCTGACCTGCGCGGCTGCCCCCGTCGCGGTCCCGTGGCGATCGACGCGCAACGGTGTCGCACGGCACTGCACAGCAATACTGTGCAGCAGAACTGAACAGCATTGCTGTACTGTTCCTGATCGTCGGGCCCAGCGCCAGCGTCGTCGCAGCCGGGGCCCCGGCGCCACGACCACGGGAAGGACCTCCCATGTCCGATCGGTTCGCTCAGTCCGCTCAGTCCGACCAGCCCATTCGGTCTGCTCCGTTCACCCCCTCCGCTCACGAGGCCGGATCCGCCGATGCCGCCATCGAGTCCGTCGTCGCCCGCCGGATCATCGACAGCCGGGGCAACCCCACGGTCGAGGTCGACGTGGTCCTCGCGGACGGCTCCCTGGGGCGCGCCGCCGTCCCCTCCGGAGCCTCCACCGGCGCCCGGGAAGCCGTGGAACTGCGCGACGGGGACTCCGCGCGCTGGCACGGCAAGGGCGTCGACCGCGCCGTGGCGCACGTCAACGAGGAGATCGCGGCGTCCGTACGCGGACGGGACGCGACGGACCAGGCGGGACTCGACGCCGCACTGATCGACCTCGACGGCACCCCCACGAAGTCCCGGCTCGGCGCCAACGCCGTCCTCGGCGTCTCCCTCGCCGCCGCCAAGGCCGCCGCGGCGTCCCACCGCCTGCCCCTCTACCGCCACCTCGGCGGCGCCGACGCCCACCTCCTGCCGCTGCCGATGATGAACATCGTCAACGGCGGCGCCCACGCCGACAATCCGCTGGACTTCCAGGAGTTCATGATCGCGCCCGTGGGCGCGGACACCTTCGCCGAAGCCGTCCGCATGGGCAGCGAGGTCTTCCACACCCTGCGCCAGGACCTGCTGAGCGCCGGGCACTCCACGGGCGTCGGCGACGAGGGCGGCTTCGCGCCCGCGCTGCGCACCGCCGAGGAGGCCCTCGACTTCGTGATGTCCGCCATCGAGCGCACCGGCTACCGCCCCGGCGCCGACATCGGCCTCGTCATGGACCCGGCGTCCTCGGAGTTCTTCCGCGACGGCGTGTACGAGTACGCGGGGGAGGGGGTGCGCCGCACGCCCTCCGAGCAGGCCGACTACCTGGCCGGGCTCATCGACGCCTACCCGGTCGTCTCCATCGAGGACCCGATGGCCGAGGACGACCTGGACGGCTGGCGCGAGCTGACCGCCCGCGTCGGCGACCGCTGCCAGCTCACCGGCGACGACGTCTTCTGCACCAACGAGACGCTGCTCCGCGAGGGCATCCGCACCGGCGTCGGCAACTCCGTCCTGGTCAAGGTCAACCAGATCGGCACCCTGACCGAGGCGCTCGCCGCCGTCGCCACGGCCCACGGGGCGGGCTGGACGGCCGTCATGTCGCACCGCTCGGGCGAGACGGAGGACACCACCATCGCGGACCTGGCGGTGGCGACCGGCTGCGGTCAGATCAAGACCGGTTCGCTCTCCCGCTCCGACCGCACCGCAAAGTACAACCAACTGATCCGGATCGAGGAGGAGTTGGGCGACGCGGCACGTTACGCGGGCCGAGCCGTGTTGCGGCGGGCCTGACCTCCTGGGGCCCTGCCCCCTCTCGGGGGCAGGGCTCGTGAGGCAGGCGCCTCCGTACGCGTACAGGTCCTCCCCATACGTCTCCGTACGAGCCCGTACGAGGAAGCCCCCGCTTTGATCTTCCCGCGACCGGGTAGCCGTCCGACATGGTCACCGACAACGCCGACAACGCCGACAATGCCGACAACGCCGACTCCCCGAGCGGCTACGTGCAGCCCGTCATCGACACCCAGGCCCTCGCCGAGCTGCTGGACGGCGAGTACGCCGAGGTCCGCCGCCTCGTCCGCACCAACCTGGTGGCGTACGCCGACGTCCTGGAAGAGGCGGAGCAGCTCGGCTTCGACGCGTTCCGCGAACGGGTGCGCGAGATCGTCGTCGAGATGGCGGCCACCGGCCAGACCGGGATGGGCTTCCCCAAGGAGTACGGCGGTGGCGGTGACATCGGCGCGTCGATCGCCGCGTTCGAGACGCTGGCCCTCGGTGATCTGTCGGTCCTGGTGAAGGTCGGCGTGCAGTTCGGGCTCTTCGGCGGCGCGATCCTGCAGCTCGGCACCGAGCGCCACCACGAGACCTATCTGCCGGACGTGGTCAGCGGGAAGCTGATGGGCTGCTTCGCGATGACCGAGACCGGACACGGCTCCAACGTCCAGGCGCTCGGCACGGTGGCCCGGTACGACGCCGGGACCCAGGAGTTCGTCATCACCACCGGCGGCGACCAGGCGCGCAAGGACTACATCGGCAACGCGGCCCGGCACGCCGAGCTGGCGGTCGTCTTCGCCCAGCTGGAGGTGGGCGAGGAGCGCCAGGGGGTGCACGCCTTCGTCGTACCGATCCGCGCCGGCGGGCAGCCCGCCCCCGGCGTACGGATCGAGGACGACGGCCGCAAGATGGGTCTCAACGGCGTGGACAACGGCCGCATCTGGTTCGACGGCGTGCGCGTCCCGCGCGAGGCACTGCTCAACCGGTTCGCGGACGTCACCGCGGAGGGCGTCTACCGGAGTCCGATCGACAACCCCGACCGCCGCTTCTTCACCATGCTCGGCACGCTCGTCCAGGGGCGGGTCAGCGTCGCGGGCGGCGCCGTCAACGCCGCCAAGGTGGCCCTGGCGATTGCCACCAAGTACGCGCTGCGGCGACGGCAGTTCGAAGCGGCGTCGGACTCCGAGGAGCAGGTGCTCCTCGACTACGGCATGCACCGGCGCCGGCTGCTCCCGCTCATCGCGCGCACCTACGCGCTGCATTTCGCGCAGGACGTCACGCGCACCCAGCTGCACGAGGTCTTCTCGGGCATCGCGGACGACGAGCGGGCCCGGCGTGAGCTGGAGGCGCGGGCCGCGGGCATCAAGGCGCTCGCCACCTGGCACGCGACGCGGACGATCCAGGAGTGCCGCGAGGCGTGCGGCGGCGCCGGCTATCTCGCCGTCAACCGGTTCGCCGCCCTCAAGGCCGACAGCGACGTCTTCGCGACGTTCGAGGGCGACAACCACGTGCTGCTGCAGCTGGTGGCCAAGGGCCTGCTCACGCACTACGCGAGCGAGTTCGAGAGCATGGACCAGCTCGGCATGGTCCGGTACGTCACGAACCTCGCCGTCGAGACGGTCATCGAGAAGTCCTCGGCGCACAAACTGCTCGAGCGGGTACGGGACCTGCTGCCCGGCGGCGACGAATGGGACCAGCAGGCGGGCCTCCTGGACTCGGAGTACCACCTCGCGATGCTCCGCTTCCGCGAAGAGCACATGCTGGCCGGTGCGGCGCGTCGGCTCAAGCGCGGGATGGACCAGGAGAACCACCCCGGCGTCGTCTTCTCACAGGTGCAGGACCACGTCATCGCGGTGGCCCACGCCCACGTCGAGCGGCTGGTCCTCGAGGCGTTCGTGGACAAGGTGGAGGGGTTGCCCGACGGCGACGAGAAGGTCGCCCTCGGGCTGCTGTGCGACCTCTACGCCCTCTCCGTCATCGAGGCGGACCGCGCCTGGTTCATGGAGCACGGCCGGCTGACCGTGCAGAGGTCCAAGGCGATCCGCCGCGAGGTGAACGACCTCTGTGCCAAGATCCGGCCCATCACGGCTGAGCTCGTCGACGCCTGGGGCATCCCGCAGGAGATGCTGCGCTCTCCCGACTTGGTGGGCTGACTTCCGGACTTCCGGACTTCGGGCGTCAGGACCTCCGGCCTCCGGACGTCCTGACTCCCTGCCGCTCGGAGCGGGTCAGCTGATGCGCGTGGCGACCGACGCGGAGTTGTTGCCGGTGTTGGTCTCGCGGCTGGTGGTGCCCGCTTCGCTGCGCAGGTGGACGGTGCCGCCGCCGTAGGAGGGGCCCTTGCCCGCGATGTCCAGGCGGACGGTCGCGCCCGGCTTGAGGTTGCCCAGATCGGCGATCAGGGAGCCGCCGGGGGTGTAGGTGGTGGCGCCCTGGCTGACCCGGTCGGCGACATGGGTGATGCCGTTGGGAAGCGTGGTGGAGAGACTGACCTTGTTCGCCGTGCTCTTGCCGATGTTGGTGACCACGACCTGCCAGACGCGTTCCTGGTGGTGGTCGATGTGCTGTGGACCCGTCGCGGTGACCTTCAGGTCCGCCCCGGCCTTCGCCCGGGGGTACTGGTAGTAGTCCTGGTTCCAGTGCCCGCCGATCCAGGCGTCGCCGTAGTGGCCGTCGTATCCGGAGGAGGGGGCGGGCGGCTTCGGCCCGGCGGGGGCGGCGGTGGCCGGGGCGGCCGAGGCGACGGCGAGAGCGGCTCCGGCGGCGACGAGAGCCGTGAGGGCACCGGCCGTGCGCCGGGTGCGTGAGGAGTACATCCGAGCGGACCTTCCATGAGGACGAGAGGGGGAAGCGCGCGTCGCTGAGCGCCTCTTCCATAAGAACAACACGGACACCTCACCCTTTTTGCTCCTGTAGGTCCCGTCCTGGCCGGTAGAAGGTCCCGCGTGTGCGCAGGCCGACAGGTCCCTCCCTCGACGGCGGGTCAACGCGTGTACAACCATCGGCCGCTTCCGCGTGTCTCGCAGGTGAACGACACCCGCGCGCACGCGTCTCGAGATCGCTCGCGCTCAAGGAGGAACCGTGGGCATCCGCCGACCCGCTCTGTCGACCGCCGTGGCCGCCGCCCTGATCGGCACGCTCGGCACACCGGCCGTCGCATCAACCGCGTCCGCGTCCGCGAAGGACGGTGCCGTCACCGTGCGCGAGGACTTCGACGGCGACGGCTACCAGGACGTCGCCGTCGCCGCGCCCGGCGCGACGGTCGGCGGCCATGTGTGGGCCGGTTACATCACGGTCAGCTACGGCTCGGCCCGGGGCCTCGACCCCGCCCGCACCACGGTCATCACCCAGGACACCCCGGGCGTGCCCGGCGACCCGGGCGACAACCAGGTCTTCGGCTACGCGATGGTCGCCCGCGACCTCGACGGCGACGGCCTGACCGACCTGGCGGCGGTCGCCCGCGGCTACCGGCCGGACGACAACGTCAGCGGATCGGTGATCGTCCTGTGGGGCCGTAAGACCGGCATCTCGGGCGAGGGCGCCGTCAGCGTCGCGGCACCGGAGAACGCCCAGGTCGGCGACGACCTCACGGCGGGCGACTTCGACGCCGACGGCCACCAGGACCTGTTCCTGCGCAACGGCGAGGACTACGACTACCACGACGTCCTGTACGGCCCCTTCACCCGGAGCGGCGCCCCCGCGCGCGACCAGCAGGTGCAGGTGTACAGCACCGACAACTCCATCAACTCGACGGCCACGGGCGACTTCAACGGCGACGGCATCGAGGACCTCGCGACCTTCTACGTCTACGAGAACCACGCCGAGGGCGGGAAGCTGTGGCTCGGCACCAAGACCGGTCTTTCCACGGTGCCGCAGCGGCTCAACTCCGCGTCCAGCACCGCCGTCGCCGACTTCGACCGGGACGGCTACGCCGACCTCGCCACGCGTATCTTCCCGGGCGGCGACACCGAGGGAACCGAGGAGGACTTCGGCACCGTCAAGATCTACTACGGTGCGGCGTCCGGGCCCAGCCAGACCCGTACACAGACGATCACGCAGAACACGGCGGGCGTGCCCGGAGTCAACGAGAAGGGCGACCAGTTCGGCGGCCGGCTGAGCGCCGGTGACGCGAACGGCGACGGTTATCCCGACCTGGCCGTGGGTGTCCCCGGTGAGGCGATCGGCACGAAGAAGAAGGCCGGCGCGGTGGTGCTGCTCAAGGGCGGCAGGAGCGGGCTGACCGGCAAGGACGCGCAGGCGTTCCACCAGGACACGGCGGGAGTGCCGGGTGTCGCGGAGTCCGGCGACGTGTTCGGCGCCTCGGTACGGCTGCTCGACATGACCGGCGACGCCAAGGCGGACCTCGTCGCGGGCGCACCGGGCGAGAACCTGGACTCCGTCGTGAACGGCGGCGCGGTGTGGCTGCTGCGGGGCGCCGCGGCCGGCCTGACGGCCGCGAACTCGACGGCGCGGAACCCGGAGGACATCGGCGCACCGGCGACGAAGGCCCGGTTCGGTGAGAACCTGAGTGGCGACAACGGGCCCGGAACGGTGTTCCCTTAACACCCATGACCCGCACGGTCATGACCCGCAGGCCGAACCCGTGACCCCACCGGTGACTCGCGAACGGCCCGCACTTATGTTGTGGCGATGCAGCCACAGCAGGATCCCGCCACCCCGCCCGTGACATCGCGCCCGCGCGGCCGCACCACCACCGCGGTCGTGTGGCTCGCGGCAGGCCTCCTGATCGGGGCCGGCGCGGTCGGAGCGGCCTGGGCGTCGGACGACGGCGGGGCGTCGGAGGAGAGCGGCGGAGCCGCCGCGGGCGACGCCCGCGGCGCGTGCCGGGCTCTCGACGGATTCGACGAGGCGAAGTACACCGACAAGGGACCGGCCGGCGAAATCGCCCTGAACCGATACGCCGCGGCCGGCGCGTTGTCCGCGTCGGCCGCGGCGGGCGACGCGCGCTACAAGCCGCTGGCCCGGGCGATACGCCGCTCGCAGGAGCGCCACGCCAGGACGTTCCGCTTCGACACGACGGCGAAGCGGGATCTGCACAAGGCCCGCGGTTACTGCCGGGACCTGTAGTCCTGCCGAGCGGTGCAGCCGACGACCGGAGCGCCCTCCCGTACGGGCCACGGGAGGGCGTCACCAGGATCAGACCTCGCGGACGACGACCACCGGGCAGGTCGCGAGGTGCACGCAGTGCTGGCTCACCGACCCGAGCAGCGCCTGGGTGAAGGCGCCGTGCCCGCGGTTGCCCACCACGAGCAGCTCGGCTTCGCGCGACGCGGTGATCAGAGCCGCGGCCGGGTTTCCGTCCAACACCCTCGTGCGGATCTCGACTCCCGGCTCGTCCTTGCTGACCTCTGCCACCACTTCGTCGAGAGTCTTGCCGAAGGCGCTCTCGAAGTCGTCGGGCAGCGGCAGCGGAGGCCAACCAGGGGCCGTCGGATAGCTCCAGGCGATCACGGCCTCCACGATCTCGTGCGTCAGCCGGGCCTGTCGCACCGCCCACCGCAGCGCGGCTCGGGACGGGAGGGAACCGTCGACGCCGACCACGATCTTGCGCTGACCGGTGCGGGGGAGAACCATGTTGGTCCCTTTCGGGGATCGGGGCCTCAGGAGGCCGCTCGACGGTGAACCGGCATGGAATCGGCGGCCCGGAGCCGGGCGCCCCGGCCGGTCACCAGGCGTAGACGCGGGTGATGATCTGGGTGCGGGCCACCTGTTCGGGGCCCGGGTACGTCACCAGCACCGGTATCCCGCTGGGGTCGCGCCCCTCCACCCAGGTGAAGCCCGCGTCCTTGTGCGTGGAGATGTGGGCGTTGCGGACCTTGAGCATCCGTTCGCATCGGTGCAGGGAGGTCTCGCTCGGAGCGGTCCACATGAGGCACGGGGTGCCGATGCCTCCGGTGGCGTGCGGTGCGTGCCGGCCCACCGACCGCACGTAGAGCTGTGACCCCTCGCCGCTGACCAGGAGCGCGGCGTCGTCGGCGCTGACGGCGACCTCCAGGCCGAGCAAGTCGCGGTAGAACTCCACCGATGGCGCCAGGTCGTTGACGTACAGGACGGCCGAGGCGAGCCGCATGCCGTGGTGCGGCGGCGGGATGCCCTGAATCCCGGGCCGCGTCAGGTCGTCGGGAGAGGGGTGCTGGTCTGGTTCGGTTCGCATGGCGGACTCCGTGATGCTGGGTGCGGGCGTCCCGAGACCTGTTGCCGCCGCGGCGGGAGGCCGGCGGGTCAGGCCGGTGCCGGTCCACAGCCGCCGCGGGCCCGTCCGGCGCGGACCGGGACACCGGACGCCCGCGACGGCTGTGATGTCCTGCGGGACGGCGGTTTCACCGGCGGAACCGCACCTGCGTGCGCAGCAGCCGTTCCGCCGACCGGCAGGCATCTACATGCGCAGCAGCCGTTCCGCGGTCTCCCTGTACTGCTGCAGCGCTTGACGCAGTTCCTCGGTCTGCACCTCGACACCCTGCCCCGGGCCCTGCCAGCCCGTGCGCAGGACGCGGCGTCGCTCCGTGAGGGCCTCGGTCAGCTGGGTGACCGTCTCCTCGAAGACGCCGTCGGCCTCCTCCACGGCTTGGCGCGGGCTCTCCACGAAGGTGTTGAGGGCCTGCTGGAGCCGCGCGGTGAGCTTGTCCCGCTCGCCCCGCGCCAACAGCGCGGGGCCCGGGGCCCGGGTGGAGTCGTCGGTGCCGGGAGCCTGCCCGCCGGCCGGGCGGGCGGACTCGTGAAGGGGTTCCTGCAGGGCGTGTTGCTCGGCGAGGTTCGGGCTGCCGCTCGCAGGCTGCCGTGCGCGTTCCCGGTCGTACATCATGCTGTGCCACTTCCCTTCGCGTGGCGCGGGCTCTGTGCCCACGGCCCGTGGCTGCGGTCATCGGGGGACTGCGGGTGGTGCCGACGGGAACCGGTCGACTGATCGGCGACGAGCGCCTCGAAGAGGCTGCGGGACTCGACCATGGCCTCCCGCATCTCCTCGGTGCTGCTCAGGCCGCGTGCGGCCGTGTGCAGGCTGCGGTACCCGTGGATCTCGTGGGCGTGGTGGACGGAGAGCGCGGCGAACTGGTCGTCGATGCGTTCGGTGCCCGGGTATCCCCGGTCCTTGGCGAGCCGTGCGAGGAGCGCGTCCGCTTCGGCGACGGCCGTCCGGGGCGAGCTCACGAACTGCTCCTGGAGGTCGGCCCATTGGGCCACGTAGTGTGCACGGGCTCCGGAGGGCAGCGACTGCTCGCGGAGGGAGTGGTGGCGGTCGACGCGCTCGCCGAGTTCCCGTTCGGCCGACCTGACGTCGCCGTCGTGGCGGTCGACGGCCCGCTGGTACTCGGGGCCGAAACGCTGTGGCAGGCCGCTCCTGCCGCCTTTGCCGCCCCCGGACGGCCGGGTGCGGCCGATGAGGAGGAGGACGCCCGCCGTGATCGCGACCGCACCGATGATCACTACGGCGATCATGGCTGCCCTCTCCGGGTCGAGCCCTGTGCGTTGCTCAGCTTCATGTGTCTCAACCTCGTGTAACCGCTGTGGAGTTGTGCCCTGCCGGGATCAGCGGCGGAAGGCGTCCTTCGCCTTGTCACCGGACTGCTTGAGGTTTCCGGACACCCGGTCGGTCCTGCCCTCGCGCTGCAGTCGCCTGTTCCGGGTGTTGCGGCCGATCCGCTCGGTGATGCGGCCCTTGAGGGTCTGGGCCTTGTTCCTGAACTTGTCTCCAGCACTCATGGCTGTCCTCAGGTCGTCCATCGGATGAATTCGGTGCCGTGTCGCCGGCGGTCCGACTGCGGTCGCGACCCATCCGAAGCAGGATGGTGCCGCCGAAGCCGGAGATCACCGGGACCAGTAGACGATAAGGAGAATCCACGTGAGCATCGCCGGGACTCCAGATCGCGCGGAGTGGTTCCTGTCATCCGCGGGGTCCGGGCGAAGCGGGAGGGCGACATGCGTTTCCGGATGATCCGGATCGGCACGGCCCTGCGCCGTGTCGCCAGTCAACGCCCGGGAACGTCCGCTGTCAATGTCCATCGGGGCGCGTGGGGTCGGTGGTCGGGCGTGGGATGACTGAGGTCTCCGCAACCGTGACGGCGTCTGCCGGTTCGGCCGGAGGCAGCATGCGGTCCTCCCACCAGGACAGTCCCATCAGGGTGGCGAGCAGGACGAAGGGAACGAGAGCGACCAGCGCGTACATCTGTACCGCCTGCTCTGTGTACGCGTGCGGCGGTGCGGGCGCCGGATCGAGTGCCCGCGCGGGGCGCTTCGGGCCTGGGCCGGAATCGCGGTCCGGTGGCGGCGCAGGCGAGGGCGGCAATACGCCGGGTGCGGCGGACGCGGGCCCCGAGGCGCAAGGTGCGCCCTGAGGCGCGACAACCAGCGATGCGGCCGGGGGCCGGGGCGGCATCGTGCACCTTAACCCCGACCACGTGCGGTGAACAGGGGCGGAGGCAGGGGCGGCGGGCGGACCTCACCGCCGGGGGCGTCAACCGGCCATCAGTGTCGCGCGCCGCGGTGCCGGGGCTGGGCGTATCCACTGCCGCTCGACGGGATTACGCTCCGGAGTGAGGCCCGAGACCCCGGCAGCGACGCCCTGTTCCGCTCCGAAAGGCCCACCGTGACCATCTTGTTCGTCATCCTCATCGTGGCTCTCTTCTGCCTCGGCTTCCTCAACGCTCTGTGGTGGGCCGCCGCGGCCGCGCTCATCTTCGCCGCCGTGTACTACGGCCGCGGACAAGGGGGCAGCCGGCGGCGACGCGACGCATTCGAGTACCGCGACTACCGGGAGGACCGCGACCGGGCACACCGCTGGGACCGTCGCTACCGACGGCAGCGACGGGGGCTCTGGCGGCGGCAGAACCGTCGCGACGAGCTGCACGACGGCTGACCGCCGGGAGTCTCCGGAGCCCGCGGTGCTGGACGCGTCGAACGCTCTGCCGGGGCGTCGGGCCGCGCGCCGAGGTGCGTGGGAATCGTGAAGAGTTGGCCCAAGATCCTCGGGATTCGGTCACGTGAGCGCAAAACTCGGAGGGCTCACTCGGCGCTTCGAACAGGTCGGGCGCCGACCCTTGCGATGGGAGACCGATCAACGATGTTCACTCTGGTACGGAGCAGAGTGCGGACCGCCGCGCTCGCCCTCTCGGCCGTCGCGGCCCTCGCCGTCGGTGCGACCGGCACGAGCGGCGCGGCAGCGGCCCCCGCTTCCACCCCCACCCCCGTTTCCGCGAAACAGGGGCCGACCTCGGTGGCGTACGTCGAGGTGAACAACAACAGCATGCTGAACGTCGGCAAGTACACGCTCGCCAACGGCGGCGGCAACGTCTTCGACGTCGCCGTGATCTTCGCGGCGAACATCAACTACGACACCGGCAAGAAGGCGGCGTATCTGCACTTCAACGAGAACGTGCAACGCGTGCTCGACAACGCCGCCACGGAGATACGGCCGTTGCAGCAGAAGGGGATCAAGGTCGTCCTCTCGGTGCTCGGCAACCACCAGGGCGCGGGCTTCGCCAACTTCCCGTCCCGGCAGGCCGCTTCGACGTTCGCCAAGCAGCTGTCGGACACCGTGGCCAAGTACAAGCTCGACGGCATCGACTTCGACGACGAGTACGCCGAGTACGGCAACAACGGCACCGGCCGGCCCAACGCCAGTTCGTTCGTGCACCTGGTGACGGCGCTGCGCGCGAACATGCCGGGCAAGATCATCAGCCTCTACAACATCGGCCCGGCCGCGTCCCGCCTCTCCTACGGTGGCGTCGACGTCTCGTCCACGTTCGACTACGCGTGGAACCCGTACTACGGCTCCTGGCAGGTCCCCGGCATCTCCCTGCCCAAGTCGAAGCTGTCGCCCGCGGCCGTCGAGATCGGCGGGACGTCGCGGGGCACGGTCGCCGACCTCGCCCGCCGCACGGTCGACGAGGGTTACGGCGTCTACCTGACGTACAACCTCGACGGCACCGATCGCAGCGCCGACGTCTCGGCGTTCACCAGGGAGTTGTACGGCAGTGACGCCGTCTACACCCGGTAGGGCGAGCGCGCGCGGCGGCGTGCGGTAGGAGTACGGAAGGTGCGGGCCGCGCCTCTGACAACGATGTCGGGGGCGCGACCGTCCTCTTTCCGGGTCGCTCACCGATCGGTGTCCGCGGCCCCGTCCGACCTCGGGAGCTCCACGGTGACGCGGAGTCCGCCCCCGGGGCGTGGGCTGAGGGTGAGGGTGCCGTCGTGCGCCTGCGTGATGGTCTGGACGATGGCCAGGCCCAGGCCGACGCCGGCCTGTTCGGTGTGGATGCGCTCGGTGCCGCGCCGGAAGGGTTCGGTGAGGGTCGTGACGTCCTCGGGGGCGAGCAGCTCGCCGGTGTTCTCGACGGTGAGCACCACGGTGCGCGGACCGACACCGGTGTGGACCCGGACGCTGCCGCCGTCGGGCAGATTGTGGACGATCGCGTTCTGGACGAGATTCGTGGTCAGTTGGAGCAGGAGCGTCGGCGATCCGGCGGTGGGGGCGACGTCGCCACCGGTTTCGAGGGTGAGGCCGTGCCGCTCCGCGAGGGGCAGGAGCGTCTCGACGGCTTCCTCCGCCAGCAGGGACAGGTCGACGTCCTCCCGGGCGAACGACCTCTGCTGGGCGCGGCTGAGCAGGAGCAGCGCCTCGGTGAGGTCGATGGCCCGGGTGTTGACGACGTGCAGGCGTTCGATGAGTTCACCGGTGTCCTGGTCCGGGTCGGTGCGGGCCACGTCGAGGAGGGACTTCGAGACCGCCAGCGGAGTGCGCAGCTCGTGGGAGGCGTTGGCCGCGAACCTCCGCTGTTCGGCGACATGCGCTTCGAGCCGCGCGAGCATCGTGTCGAAGGCGTCGGCGAGTTCGCGGAACTCGTCCCCCCGCCCCGGCAGTCGCACGCGGTGGGCGAGTGATCCGCTCGCGGCCAGGCGGGTGGCGTCCGTGATGCGGTTCAGGGGGGCGAGCATGCGACCGGCGAGGAGCCAGCCTCCTCCGAGGCCGAAGATCAACAGCAGCACCATCGTGACGCCCGCCATCGGCGCGAAGTCGCGTGCGACGGAGAGGGCGTAGCCGGGTCGGTAGACGATCGCCACGTGCTTCACACGGCTCAGGAACAGCCACCCCGCGACGAGCATCAGCGCGCCGGCCACCATCAGGAATCCGGTGTAGCTGAGGGTGAGTTTGAGGCGCACGCTCAGTCCGGGTCGTCTGTCCATGTCGTCCGCGCCCTGCACGGTCGTCACCGCCCTCCGCCGCCCTCACGGCTCCCGGGTTCTCGACGCTCCCCGGGTCCGGCACCGGGCGCCGGGGCGATGCGGTAGCCGACACCCGGCACCGTGGCGATGAGCCAGGGTTCGCCGAGCCGCTTGCGCAGGGCCGAGACCGTGATGCGTACGGCGTTGGTGAAGGGATCCGCGTTCGCGTCCCACGCGCGTTCCAGGAGGTCCTCGGCGCTGACGACACCGCCCTCGGCGGCGACGAGGACCTCGAGTACGGCGAACTGCTTCCTGGTGAGCGCGACGTAGCGGCCGTCCCGGTGGACCTCGCGGCGGAACGGGTCGAGGCGCAGCCCCGCGATCTCCCGCACGGGAGGCCTGGTGTGCGCCCGTCTGCGGTCGAGTGCCCTGAGCCTGAGGACGAGCTCCTGGAGTTCGAACGGTTTCGTGAGGTAGTCGTCGGCGCCGAGCCCGAACCCGGTGGCCTTGTCGTCGATGCGGTCGGCGGCGGTGAGCATCAGGATCGGTGTGCCGCTGCCGGAGGCGACGATGCGCGCGGCGACCTCGTCACCGGAGGGGCCCGGAATGTCGCGGTCGAGGACGGCGATGTCGTACGCGTTGACGCCCAGCAGCTCCAGGGCGGTGTCGCCGTCCCCCGCGAGGTCGGCCGCGATCGCCTCCAGACGCAGGCCGTCGCGGATCGCTTCCGCCAGATAGGGCTCGTCCTCGACGATCAGTACACGCATGGTCCGAGGCTACGAGCCGGGACATATCGGCGGCGTATCGAAATCCGCATACGGGGCGGCAACACCGGGCTGCCTTGACTGGCGGCATGACTCGTACACCACCTTCGGCACGGACCGGGGCCCGCGGCGGCCGCCGGGTTCAAAGGGCGGCGGTCGGCGGCCTCGTGGTCGTCGGCCTGCTGGCCGTCATGGCGGCGATCATGGCGTTCCTCGGCCCCCGGCTGTGGAACGCCTGGTCACCGGCGGCGTCCTCCTCCTCGTCGGCCTCGGGCCCGCCGCTCCCGAATGCGCCACGCGGTCAGCTGAGCGGCGGCGGCGGCGGCGGCCGGCTCGGCGAGGCCGACGGCGCCGTCTCCGGCGACGTGACGGTCTTCGACGACGAGATCCCGGCCGTGGCGAGGCTCGATGCGGACCTGCTCAAGGCTCTCCGTCGGGCCGCGACGGCGGCGAAGGACGACGGAGTCGACTTCTACGTCAACAGCGGCTGGCGCTCCCCGGCGTATCAGAGCCGGCTGCTTCGCGAGGCGGTTGCGGAGTACGGGTCGAAAGAGGAGGCCGCCCGCTGGGTGGCCACCCCGGAGACGTCCTCGCACGTGTCGGGCGACGCGGTCGACATCGGGCGCTCCGAGGCGACGGGCTGGCTGTCGCGGCACGGCGCCGCGTACGGGCTCTGCCAGATCTACGAGAACGAACCCTGGCACTACGAGATGCGCACGGGCGCCGTCTCGGCCGGGGGCGGTTGCCCGCGCAGGTACGCCGACGCGACGCAGGACCCGAGGATGCGGCGCTGAGCGCGGCGGCCGACGGGATGCCCGTGACGAACGGCGATCGACAGCCAACGGCCGCGAACGACGACGAACGACACCGAGGGACGACGAACGACAGTGAACGAGGGCGAACGATGACGCAGGTGGAGACGGCGGAGGCCGGACACGACGGCGTGGGGGAGACCGGAGCGACGGACACGGGTGGACCAGCCGCCGCCGCGACAGGCGCCGGCGCACGGGACACCGGCGCGACGGGCGCCGGAGCCGGTACGTCCCGCCGGGGGTGGCGGCGCCCGCTCGTCGCCCTCACCCGGTCGGGCCCCTGGAAGCGCGGCCTGGTGCTCGCGGCCCTCGCACTCGTCCTGGGTCTGCTCATGCTGCTGCACGCGCGGATCACGGACCGTGGCGGCATCGGCAGTCTGGTGGAGACGTTCCTGCCGTGGTTCGGTCTGTTCGTCCCGGTGCTGCTCGCCGCCGCGGCGTGGCGCCGCTCGGCCTCCGCGGTGATCGCGCTGGTGGTGCCGGCCGTGGCGTGGCTGCACCTCTTCGGCGGGCTGCTCGGCGACAAGTCCCACCAGGCCGGTGACCTCACCGTGGTCAGCCACAACGTCGGCGCCGAGAACCCCGACCCGGCCGGCGCCGCCCGTGACCTCGCCGCCTCCGGGGCGGACGTGCTGGCCCTGGAGGAGATCAGCGCGCAGGCCCGGGGCACGTATGAGAAGGAGCTGGCGAAGACGTACCCGCACCACACGGTTCAGGGCACGGTCGGGCTGTGGAGCAAGCGGCCGCTGTCGGAGATCCGCACGGTCGACGTCGCGATGCGGGGCATGGCCGGGCCGCTGGCGGAGCACCTGACGGCCGAGGAGAGGAAGGCCACGCCCCGGGCGCTGCGGGCCACGGTGGCCACGGACCGGGGGCCGCTCGCGGTGTACGTGGCGCATCTGGGGTCCGTACGCGTGAACCCCGGGTCGGGCTTCTCGACGCGTCAGCGGGACGACGGCGCGCGGTCACTGGCGAGGTCGATCGCCGCCGAGCGCAACGAACGGGTGGTGCTGCTCGGCGACCTGAACGGCACGGTGGACGACCGCGCCTTCGACGGGCTCACCTCGCGGTTGGATTCGGCCCAGGAGAAGGCCGGGGACGGCTTCGGGTTCAGCTGGCCAGCGAAGTTCCCGATGGCGCGGATCGACCAGATCCTGGTCAGGGGAGTGGAGCCGGCGAGCTCGTGGGTGCTGCCCGGCACCGGCAGCGACCACTTGCCGGTGGCGGCCGGCCTCGACTGGTGAGTCAGCTGGGCCCGGCGCCGCCGTCGCCGTTCAGCACGGCGCCGAACGCCTCGATCGTGCGGCGGCGCGCGGTGAAGAAGGCGAGCCAGCTGCCGTCCGCGTAGTGCACCCGGAAGCGGGCCATGAGCTGCAGGCGCCGACGGCGCTCCACCCGGGCGACCCAGGTGCGGGGGACCTCCCACAGGGGAGCGCCGTCGTGCACCCCCACGAGGCCGACCCGCTGGTCCGTCACCCGCATCAGCAGCGCGCCGGACGCGGGCGGCATGGCCGCGGCGATGCTCTGCGCACCGCCGGACTCGGCCCCGTACCGGTGCATCAGATGGTCACCGAGCATGCCGCCGACCTTGCCGTGCTTGCCGTACTTGATCTTGACACCCTCGGCGCCCTTCACCGGGACGACGACGCCGTACGCGAGGAGCTGCTCGCCCGGTGCCAACTGACTGAGGGCGGACTGCTGTTGGACGGACAGGACTTCGGTCATGGCGGTGCTTCCCCGTGATCTCATTGACTCCGACGGAAGATCGTATAGGCCGGAGTTCCGATGGCGGACGGCGCCCCCGCGGGTCCGGTGGCCCGGAGCTGACCTCTTGACCTGGCCGTCCCCGGCCCACTAACTTTCGGTAGCCACTGACCCCCGACGCCCGGAAGGAGGCGACCGGCGGATGTACACCAGCTCTGATCTCGGTCGTCTCGCCCAGTGCACCGCCTGGGTGCCGGGCCGGATCGCGCACGGCTGCTGAACGGGCCGCGCCCCTCGCGGCTGCTGAGCGCGCCGTATCGAACGGGCGCTGAGCGAGCCGTTCCGCTGTTCACCTCTGCGGCACACCCAAGGCTCCGCCGGGTTCCCCGGGCTCCAGCGGCTCTCATCCCGGCCACCCGGCGCTCCTAGGGCTCCCGGTCCCTACGGGCCACCCGCCTCCTCCTGCGGTACGCCGTCCTCGCGTGCCGTTCCGCGCCGCTCCCTGCCCCGCGGCGCGTCCGGACACAGAAAGTCTTCCGACCTTGGCGAACACCATGAACCGACCGATCACGCACCGCATCGAAGGCCCGTCATGACAGAAGCGCGGATCACCGTCAACGGCAAAGAAACGCCGATCTTCCCCGCCACGCCCCACACCACGGCACTGGACTTCCTGCGCGAGCGCGGCCTCACCGGCACCAAGGAGGGTTGCGCCGAGGGGGAGTGCGGCGCCTGCTCGGTCCTGGTGGCCCGGCCCGGCGTGCACAAGCCCACCGACTGGGTGGCGGTCAACGCCTGTCTGGTCCCGGTCGCGGCGCTCGACGGCCAGGAGGTCGTCACCTCCGAGGGACTCGCCACCGGTGGCGAGGCCGGCACGCCGCCCGTCCTGCACCCGGTGCAGGAGGAGATGGCGGTGCGCGGCGGCTCCCAATGCGGCTACTGCACACCGGGGTTCATCTGCAGCATGGCCGCCGAGTACTACCGGCCCACCCGCTGCGCCCACGCCGACACGGACCGGGCGGAGGACGCGCAGCACGCGGAGCACGCGGAGCACGCAGAGCAGGCCGACGCCGAACACGGCCCGAACGGCTTCGACTTGCACGCGCTGAGCGGGAACCTGTGCCGCTGCACCGGCTACCGGCCCATCCGTGACGCCGCGTTCGCCGTCGGGACGCCCACCGAGGACGACCCGCTCGCGCTCCGCCGCGAACAGGCACCCCCGGCTCCCGTCGCCACCGAGTACACCGGGGACGACGGCGTGTTCCTGCGCACCAACACCCTGGCCGAGACCCTCCGCCTGCTGCGCGAGCGCCCCGACGCGGTGATCGTGGCAGGCTCCACCGACTACGGCGTCGAGGTCAACATCCGCTCCCGCAGGGCGGATTGCGTGATCGCCGTCGACCGGCTGCCCGAACTGCGCAAGCTGCGCGTCGCGTCCGACCACATCGAGATCGGTGCCGCCCTGACGCTCACCGAGATCGAGCGCCGGCTCGACGGGGACGTACCGCTGCTCGCTGAACTCTTCCCGCAGTTCGCGTCCCGGCTCATCCGCAACGGCGCGACGCTCGGCGGCAACCTCGGCACCGGCTCGCCCATCGGCGACAGCCCGCCGGTGCTGCTCGCGCTGGAGGCGTCGGTGCTCCTCGCCGACGCCGACGGTGAGCGTGAGGTCCCGCTCGCGGAGTACTTCACCGGCTACCGGCAGAGCGTGCGCCGGACCGGCGAGCTGATCCGCGCGGTGCGTGTCCCGCTGCCCCTGTCGAAGGTCACGGCCTTCCACAAGATCGCCAAGCGGCGTTTCGACGACATCTCCAGCGTGGCCGTCGCCTTCGCGCTCGACATCGAGGACGGCGTCGTACGCAAGGCACGCATCGGTCTGGGCGGTGTCGCCGCCACCCCGATCCGCGCCCTCGCGGCCGAGGCCGCCCTGGAGGGCGAGGCGTGGACGGCCCGGACCGCCGAGGCCGCGGCCCAGGTCCTGCGGGCCCAGGGCACGCCGATGAACGACCATCGCGCCAGCGCCGGATACCGCTCCGCGATGCTGGGCCAGAGCCTGCTCAAGCTGTACGCGCAAACCACTGAGGCGGTGCCGTCATGAGCCAGTTGTCCGAGCGTCCCGAGAAGTCCGTCGTCGGCCTCCCGATGCCGCACGAGAGCGCGGTCCAGCACGTCACCGGCACCGCGCTGTACACCGACGACCTGGTGCACCGCACCAAGGACGTGCTGCACGCGTACCCCGTGCAGGTCATGAAGGCCCACGGCCGGATCACCGCGCTGCGCACCGCGCCCGCGCTGGCCGTGCCCGGCGTCGTCCGGGTGCTGACCGGCGCCGACGTGCCCGGCGTCAACGACGCGGGGATGAAGCACGACGAACCGCTCTTCCCCGACGTGGTCATGTTCCACGGCCACGCCGTCGCCTGGGTGCTCGGCGAGACCCTGGAGGCGGCACGGCTCGGCGCCGCCGCCGTCGAGGTGGAGCTCGACGAACTGCCCTGTGTGGTCACGCTGCAGGAGGCCATCGCCGCGAGCAGCTTCCACGGCGCGCGGCCCGTGATGGTGACCGGCGACGTCGACTCCGGCTTCGCCGACTCCGCGCACGTGTTCTCCGGCGAGCTGCACTTCTCCGACCAGGAGCACTTCTACCTGGAGACGCACGCGGCGCTCGCACACATCGATGAGGCCGAGCAGGTCTTCGTGCAGAGCAGCACCCAGCACCCCTCGGAGACCCAGGAGATCGTCGCGCACGTGCTCGGCCTGCACAGTCACGAGGTGACCGTGCAGTGTCTGCGGATGGGCGGCGGCTTCGGCGGCAAGGAGATGCAGCCGCACGGCTTCGCCGCCGTCGCCGCGCTCGGCGCCAAGCTGACGGGACGGCCGGTCCGGCTGCGGCTCAACCGCACCCAGGACCTCACCATGTCCGGCAAGCGGCACGGCTTCCACGCCGACTGGAAGATCGGCTTCGACGCCGACGGCCGCATCCGGGCCCTGGAGGCCACGCTCACCGCGGACGGCGGCTGGAGCCTGGACCTGTCCGAGCCGGTGGTGGCCCGCGCGCTGTGCCACATCGACAACACGTACTGGATCCCCAACGCCCGTGTCGCCGGCCGCATCGCCAAGACCAACAAGGTCTCCAACACCGCTTTCCGCGGCTTCGGCGGACCGCAGGGCATGCTCGTGATCGAGGACATCATGGGCCGCTGCGCCCCGCTCCTCGGCCTCGACCCCATGGAGCTGCGCGAGCGCAACTTCTACCGGGAGGGCCAGGTGACGCCCTACGGGCAGCCGGTCCGCCAGCACCGAAGGATCGCCGCCGTCTGGGAGAAGGTCCAGGAGAACGCCGGCATCGCCGACCGCAGGCGCGAGATCGCCGCGTTCAACGCCGCGCACCCGCACACCAAGCGGGCGCTCGCGGTCACCGGCATCAAGTTCGGGATCTCCTTCAACCTCACCGCCTTCAACCAGGGCGGCGCGCTGGTGCTGATCTACAAGGACGGCTCCGTCCTGATCAACCACGGCGGCACCGAGATGGGCCAGGGCCTGCACACCAAGATGCTCCAGGTGGCCGCGACCACCCTGGGCATCCCGCTGCACAAGGTGCGGCTGGCCCCGACGCGCACCGACAAGGTCCCCAACACCTCGGCCACCGCGGCGAGCGCGGGCGCGGACCTCAACGGCGCGGCGGTCAAGAACGCCTGCGAGCAGCTGCGCGAGCGGCTGCTGCAGGTGGCCGCGGTCCGGCTCGGTTCGAGCGCCGCGGACGTCCGCATCGCCGAGGGCGTCGCGCGCGCCCTGGGCAGCGACGCGGAGGTGGCCTGGGACGATCTGGTGCGGACCGCGTACTTCCAGCGGGTGCAGCTGTCGGCCGCCGGTTTCTACCGGACCGAGGGACTGCACTGGGACGCGAAGACCTTCCGGGGCTCGCCGTTCAAGTACTTCTCGCACGGCGCGGCCGCGGCCGAGGTCGAGGTGGACGGCTTCACCGGCGCGTACCGCATCCGGCGCGTGGACATCGTGCACGACGTCGGCGACAGCCTGTCGCCGATGATCGACGTCGGTCAGGTCGAGGGCGGGTTCGTGCAGGGCGCCGGCTGGCTGACCCTGGAGGACCTGCGCTGGGACACCGGCGAGGGGCCCGGCCGCGGCCGCCTCCTGACCCAGGCCGCCAGCACCTACAAGCTGCCGAGCTTCTCGGAGATGCCCGAGGAGCTGAACGTGACGCTGCTGGAGGACGCCACCGAGGAGGGCGCGGTCTACGGCTCCAAGGCGGTCGGCGAGCCCCCGCTGATGCTGGCGTTCTCGGTACGGGAAGCGCTCCGGCAGGCGGCCGGCGCTTTCGGTCCGGCCGGGGCGAGCGTCGAACTGGCCTCGCCCGCGACGCCGGAGGCGGTCTTCTGGGCGATCGAGAAGGTACGGGAGGACGGTGCCGCCCACGCGGGCGTGGCCGCCGACGGTGGCACGGGCACCGGGCGGGCCGCCGACGGCGCCCCCGGGAACGGCCGGGCCGCCGAGGGCACGCTCCGTACCGACGCGACAGCGTTGAACGGTGCCTGACATGACGTGGATCGCCGCGGTCGCGCGGTTGCGGGCACGCCGGGAGTCCGGCGTGCTGGTGACCGTCGCGACCGTGCGCGGCCACGCGCCGCGCGACGCCGGCGCGAAGCTCGTCGTCGGACGGACGCGGACGTGGGGGTCGATCGGCGGCGGCAATGTGGAGGCCGTCGCGATCGACCGGGCCCGGGAGATGATCCAAGTGGCCAAGCCGGAGCCGGAGTTGCTGGATTTCGCACTGAACGACAAGGTGACCAACCAGCACGGTGTGCAGTGCTGCGGCGGCACGGTCTCGGTGCTGCTCGAACCGCTGCCGGTGGTGCGGGCCGTCGCGGTCTTCGGCGTCGGGCACGTCGGGCTCGAACTCGCGCGGATCCTGGCCCGTCAGGACATCGACCTGCATCTGATCGACACCCGGTCCGAGCTGCTCGCCGAGCAGCGGCTCGCGCCGCTGGCCGACGCGGTGGCGCAGGTGCACGTGCACCACACGCCGCTGCTCCCGGAGGAGGTCCTCGAGGAGCTGCCGCCCGGCACCCACGTCCTGATCATGACCCACGACCACGCCGAGGACGCCGCGCTGTGCGACGCCGCCCTGCGCACGAGCCAGCTCGGCTCCATCGGCCTGATCGGGTCGGCGGCGAAGTGGGTGCGGTTCCGCAAACGGCTGGCCACCGAGGGCGGTCACGACGACGCCACCATCGACCGGATCAAGACCCCGATCGGCCTGACGGACGTGACCGGGAAGGAGCCCGCGACGATCGCCGTGAGCGTCGCCGCGGACCTGCTGCGGACCTTCGAGTCGGAGGTGTGCTGACGGCTCGTGACCCTCCCGGTCGGGGCGCTTTCGTCCCGGTCAGGGCACGACCGTCCCGATCGGGTCCTGGAAGACCCGGTCCAGGGCCAGATGGGCGCCGCCGCGCGCCGCGGCGCTGAATCCCAGGGACGACAGCACGACCTCGCAGCCGCCCGCCTCGGGAGCCATCACCCGGGCGGCGAACCCGGCGCGCACCCGCTCGGTCAAGTGGTCGCCGAAGTGGGTGAAGTAGCCGCCGAGGACGACCGCCCGGGGGTTGAGCACATCGGCCAGCAGCGCCATGCCCAGCGCGAGCCCGTCGGCGATCCGGCCGAGGGCGTCGAGGGTGGCGGCGTCCCCCGCGTCGGCGCGGCGGCGCAGTTCCGTCAGCCGTTCCTCCAGGTCGACGGCGGGGTCGCGGACCGGGTCGTGCGGCGGTGCGGCCCGATGGAGCAGGGCGGTCAGGCCGACCATGGTCTCCCAGCAGCCGACCCGCCCGCAGGCGCAGGGCGAGCCGTCCGGCGCCAGCGGCATGTGGCCGATCTCCCCGGCGAAACCGGCCGACCCCTGAAGGAGCCGGCCGTCGGAGATGATGCCGCCGCCGACGCCCGTCTCACCGGTGATGTAGATCAGGTCGTGGATGTCGGCCCACGCGGCGACGAGATACTCGGCGACGGCACCCAGCTTGGCGTCGTTCTCCAGGCCGATCGGCGGCGCACCGGGGCCGAGCCGTTCACGCAGCCCGTCGATGACGGCGACGTCCCGCCAGCCGATGTTGGGGGCGTACGAGACCACTCCGGTACCGGTCTTGATCACGCCGGGGGCCGCGACGTTCACCGCCACCGGAACGACGCCCCGCTCGCGCAGACTCGCGCACGCCTCTCCGACGGCCTCGGCCATCCGGTCCAGTACGTCGGCCGGTGCGCTGCCGCGGGCGTCCAGCGGGGCGCGGTGCCGTGCGGTGACCTCGCCGCGCAGATCGACGGCGATCAGGCTCAGAAAGGCGGCGTTGATCTCGACGCCGATGCCGCAGACGGTGCGTCCGTCGATCTCCACCGTGCGGCCGGGCCGGCCGACCGCACCGTGCCGCTCGGCCTCCCCCTCGCGTAGCAGACCGCTCTCCATGAGTTCCGCGACCAGGTGGGTGACGGTGGCCTTCGGCAGTCCGGTGTCGGCCGCGATCTGGGCGCGGGGCCGGGGCCCGGCGTCGCGCAGAAGACGCAGCACCAGGCCGAGGTTGGCCCGGCGCAGGGAAGCACGGTCGCCGGCGTGCGGCGCCCCTGACCTGCCCAGGTCGCGTATGCCTGCGCCGCGTAGGTCTGCCTTCACCGGGGCCGCTCCTTGCCGGGGGGTCGTATAGCGCGGGTGCTGCCCAAATTATGCGGGGGCGCGGGTGGGGGAGTGGCGTGTCGGGCCGGTGACGCGCAGCCGTGCACCTGTGGAGTTGTCGTGAACCTGTTGACGGGCCTCCCTTTATTTTGGATCCTAGCCGAACTAATTGCTGCCGCACCGGCGCACCGGCTTCCGCTGACGCAACCGATGCTCAACCGGCAAGCGTGGCCAGGTACTTCACAGAACGAGCTCGGCGAGGGGACCGCGGGATGGACACCGGCACGGAGTGGGACCCGGCGGAGGGCCGGCCCGTCCGACGGGCGCGCTACCACCTGCGCTTCCAGTTGCGGCCCGGCGCCGACCTCGCCGACCGCGCCCGCTCGCTGGCCAAGGTGTGCGGGGAGAACGGCGTCGACGAGGTGGTGCTCCTGCTCGGCGCCGAACAGTGGCACACCGGGCACCTCGCCGGTGCGGAGGAGGCCCGGTGGTTCGCGGCGGCGGCCGAGGCCCGCGACATACTCGCCGCCGCGGGCCTTCGGGTCAGCCTCAATCCCTGGGTCACCGTCGGCCACGCCGACCGGGGCCGCATCGGCACGCTCGGCTTCGCGCCGATGGTCTCGCCCACCGGGCAACGCGCCGCCGCCCAGGCTTCCTTCGCCTGCCCCGTGTGGCGCCGCTGGCTCTTCTCGCACTACGGGTTCTTCGCCGAACTCGGCTTCCGCGTGCTGTGGGTCGAGGACGACTTCCGCTTCCACAACCACGCCCCGCTCGACTGGGGAGGCGGATTCGAGCCGCTCATGCTGCAACGCCTCGCGTCACGCGTCGGCGAGCCGGTCACCCGGGACCAGGTGGTCGCGGCGGTCACCGCACCCGGCCCGCCCCACCCGTGGCGCGCCCAACTGCAACAGGTCTGGCACACGGCCCAACGCGAAGTCGCCGAAGGTCTGGCCGAGGTGGTGCGGGAGCGCTCCGGCGGACGTTCGCGGCTGGGCCTCATGAGTTCCCTGCCTGCGCGGCACTCCGTGGAGGGGCGTGACTGGGAGGAACTGTTCGGCGCGCTGTCCATCGCGGGTGAGGTGACCCACCGCCCGCACTTCGCCCCGTACTCCGACACGCCGGCCCGCACCCTCGCCTCCGGACTCTGGTCCCTCCAGGCGCAGCGCGCGCTCCGCCCCGGCCGGGTGGCCTGCGAGCCGGAGATCGAGAACTGGCCGCACACCTCCTGGTCGAAGTCGGACACCCAGACCTGGTCGGAGATGGTCACCGCGCAACTCGTCGGCGCGGACGCGCTGTTGCTCAACCTCCATCCCACGCACGCCGAGCGCGCCGAGAACTTCCCGCACATCGACCGGCTGCTGCGCCGGTCCAGGCCGGCCCTGGACTGGCTGGCCCGGGAGTGCCCGGCCGCACCCCGCGTGGCGGGCGATGCCGTCCCGCTCGGCGTGGGGCTGCCCTGGCGGCAGGACACGGCGGCCCGGCTGCCCGTGGAGGGGGGCGGGCTCGGCGACTTGGTGGCCGACCCCGCACCGACCGCGGACTTCCTGCTCGGTCACGGTGTGCCGGTCACCGAGCGACCGGCTCCCGTCCAGGCCGTGTTCGGCCGTCAGGTCGACGCCTTCGACGACGACGAGATACGTGAACTCCTGCGCGGAGGACTGTTGTTGGACGGTGTGGCCGTACACGCCCTGACCCGGCGCGGCTTCGCCGACCTGATGGGCGCACGTGTGACCGAGCTGGTCGGCCGTGACGATCCGGCGCTCCCGGGCCCGTACGCGGTGGAACAGCTTCTCGACGAGCAGCGCGAGGGCGGCCCGGACGGTGAGGGCGGTGAAACGGGCACGGACACGTTCCTGAGCGTGGACGTCCAGCCGGCGCTGGCCCGCGTCGAGCCCCTGGCGGAGGCCCGCGTGCTCACCCGGATCCGGACGCCCGACGGCCGTACGTGGGGTGCGGGGCGCTGTCACTTCGTCAACGCGCTGGGCGGACGCGTCGCGATCCTGCCCGCGACGGCACCGGCCGACCTGGCCCGCGGTGACGAGAGCCGACGGCTGCTGCATACGACGATCCGTTTCCTGGAGGGCGAGCGGCCCCGGCTCCCGCTGGTGAGCGGTGCTCCGCACCTGATCCCGTACGTGACGCGGGCCGCGGACGGTGGTCACCGGCTCGCGGTGGCCAACGGCAGCGCCGACCCGGCGCGTCCCCGTGTCCACCTCCCCGGCCCGCCGGGCGGAGCGGGGAACGGACACGACGTACCCGTACGGGCCACGCTGCTCGCGCCGTTGGCCGAGCCGGTCGAGGCCGACACGACAGGCGCCGCCGCGACGGTCGCCGCGGAAGCCGCCGTCACGGAAACCGGCGCCACCAGAACCGTCGCCACCGAAGCAGCTGCCACCGCGGCGACCGCGGCCGTTCTGGAGCTCGACGCCCCGCTGCCGCACCGCGGCTGGGCGGTCTTCGCGTGGTGACTTCGCGCATCGACGTCACGTCGTGACGTCGCCGCGTGAAGACGCGGAGCGCACCACCGTCGCCCGGACACGCCCGTCCGCCGCGACGTCCGGACCGAGAGGAGCACCCGTGTCACTCCGTTCCAGAGCAAGAACGCTCGCCGCCGTCACGGCGGGCGCCGCCGTCCTGTTCGGCGTGGCGGCCCCCGCGCCGGCCGCGTCCGCCGACCCCACGTACAAGATCACCGTCGGGCAGAAGGGGGCGTGGACCCACCCCGACGACACGCCCGCCGCCCCCTTCATCGACCGGGACGGGTCGTTCCACTACCAGTCCGCCCACGCCCTGTACGGCGCGCAGGACCCGCGCAAGTGGACGTTCTACTCCGGCAAGGACTTCGACACCGCCACCAGGGACGGCGCGCTCAGCGACGCGGCCGACCCCGCGAACGCGGCCGACCGCAACAACGACACCACCTGGCGGTGCAACAACAGCCCCACCGGACGTGAGGCCACCGCGGCCGACGACACCTCGCACTACGCGCAGAAGAACTACTGCGACCTCATGGGCGTCTGGGTCGACCCGGACACCGGCCACTGGTACGGCCTGGTCCACAACGAGTTCACTCCGCAGCCCTTCGGCGACGGCCTGCACTACGACGCGATCGACTACGCCGTCTCCCAGGACCGGGGCAAGACGTGGAAGATCAAGGACCACGTCCTCACCTCGCCGTACAGCACCGCGCGGGGCGACAACAAGGCGTTCCCGCACGACACGTACCACTACGGCAACGGTGACCCGCGGCTGTTCGTGGACACCGCGTCGGGCTACTTCTACGTCTATTACAACTCCCGCGTCATCCCCAAGGGCGGTGTCCCCGGGGGGTGGACGGACGGCAGCCGCGCGCACGTGGCCCGCGCCCCGATGTCCGCCAAGCTGGCACCGGGCTCCTGGAAGAAGTGGTACGACGGCGCCTGGTCGCAGCCCGGCATCGGCGGCCTGGAGAGCAACATGGAACCGGTCGACGCCGATCACCCCACCGGCTACACGGCTGTGGAGCACGACTACGACCCGGCCAACGACGGCTCCGTACAGGAACAGCAGGCGGCGGGTGAACTGCCCGCCAAATCCGACCTGTTGACCATGAACATCGCCTACGACGCCCACCTCGGCAAGTACATCGGCCAGCCCGAGGCGATCGTCCAGGACAGCACCGAACCGCAGCGCTTCTACGTCACCGACGACCTCGCCACCCAGAAGTGGAAGCTGATGGGCGACACCGGCGCGTACCGCTCGGGATCCTGGTACCGCTGGATGCTGGACCCGGTGAACAAGACCGGATCGACCATCGTCGGGCGGAAGTTCCGCAGTTACTGCTCGTTCTCCTGCTCGGGCGGCGCGGACGGCGAGTACTACGAGACCACCGTCGACTCCAGCAGCCCGGCCGCTCCCGTCGCCATGGGCACCCCCTACACCATCAGCAGTGGTACGGGCCGGGCCCTCGTCCAGTCCGCACGCGGCAACGGCACCACCTCACGGCCGTCCGGCGAGAACTCCCCGCGCGGCCACTGGGTCTTCGCCTCCAACGCCGACGGCTCGTACCGCATCACCAACACCGCCACGGGACGGCTCCTGGGCGTCGACTCCACCACCGCCGCGGGCCGCGCCTGGGCGGCCGGGCCGACCGTGACCGCGGCGCCCGCGTCCGGTCCCACCGTCGGCCAGCAGTGGTTCGTCGTGCCCGGACGGAACGCCGACGGCAGGGCCACGGGCACCTTCCGCCTGGTCAACCGGTACAGCGGACTGGTGATCGGTCTGTCCGGCGTCGAGAGCCGGGCCGCCGAGACCACACCGACCCGGTCCTGGACCGACAGGTCCGGCGGAACCGTCGGAGGCGGCAGGACAGCGGCCGAGCAGACCCTGCGCCTGGAACCCGTGAACTGATCGACCGCTTCCACGACTTCGCGACTCAGTGGGCCGACACGTGGCCGCCGGTGGTGACTCCCGAGGGGTGTCAAGGTGCCGGTCGGTCACCTGTTGGCCGTATCCGGACAACAACGGAGGTTCGGCTCCTGAGTCGTGGGGCGCGCGGGATGATTCCGAGGACGCCGCCGGGCGTCGGCGCCGCCGGTCGTCGGGCGGGGCCCGCACCACCGCACACCTGCTGGTTCTCGGGGCCCGGTCTGTCGGACCCGCCGCCAGGGTGCGGAACCGCTGAAGGGGGATGTCCTTTGATCCGTGCACTTTCCAGACCCTCCGAACCCGCCGGCCACCCCGGAGCCGGTGGATCGTCCCGTGCCGTACGGAGGCGGCGGCTGATCTCTCTGGCCGCCGGTGGTGCCCTGGCGCTGGCGGGCGTCGTGGCGCTCCCCGCGCCCGCGCAGGCAGCCGCGGGCCCGTCCGCGTACGTGGCCAACTTCCACGGTGACACCGTCTCCGTCGTCGACACGGGCACGAACACCGTCACCGGCAGTATCCCCGTCGGCAACAGTCCCGTCGGTGTGGCGGTCGACCCGGCCGGCGCGCGCGCCTTTGTCACCAACTTCGACGAGGCCACCGTGTCGGCCATCGACACGGACACCAACGCCGTCACCGCGACCATTCCGGTCGGCAGCAACCCTCTCAACGTCGCGTTCACCCCGTCCGGCGGCCGTGCGTACGTCGCCAACAGCGGCGGGACCACGGTGTCGGTGATCGACACGGCGACGAACACGGTCAGCGCCAGCGTCCCGGTGGGCAACTCCCCGAACGGCGTGGCCATTTCACCGTCGGGCGACACCGCGTACGTGACCAACAACAACGAGACCTCGGTCTCGGTCATCGACACCGCGACCAACTCGGTGACCGCCACCGTCCCGGTGGGGGGTTCCCCCGCCGGTGTGGCGGTCAGCCCCTCCGGTGCCGTCGCCTACGTCACCAACAGCGGCGCGAACACGGTCTCGGTCATCGACACCGCGACGAACACGGTCAGCGCCACCGTCCCGGTCGGGACCGCGCCGAACAGCGTCACGTTCGACCCGTCCGGCGCCCGCGCCTACGTCGCCGACCGGGGGAGCGACGACGTCAAGGTGATCAACACGGCGACCCGCACCGTGACGGCGACCGTCCCGGTCGGCGACGGCCCGGCCGGGGTCCGGGTCGACCCGTCCGGCACCGCCGTCTACGCCTCCAACGTGGACAACGGCACCGTCTCGGTGATCGACGCCGGGACCGACACCGTCACGGCCACGATCGACGGGTTCACCGGCCCGTACGGTGTCGCCTTCACCGGCGCGCCGTCCCCGGCGAAGGCGGCGGACATCGACGTCAACCTCACCGCTCAGCCGCATCTCAGCCTCTTGGTGCCGTACGTGTCCTACACCCTCACGGCACACAACACCGGCCCTGAGGCGGTCAGTTCGGCCACCCTCACCGCGAAACTCCCGCGGGGCGCCACCGCCACCAACCTCGCCTCCGGGTGCACCGTGTCCGGCGCGACGGTGACGTGCGCCTACGGAGCGATCGCCGACAACGCGAGCGCGAACAAGACCTTCCGTGTCCCGCTGTCGCTGCTGACCCTCGGCCCGGTCAAGGTCACCGGCCAGCGCACGGCCTCCGCTCCCACGGACCCCGGCTCCGCCAACGACTCCGCGTCCGTGACCTGCACCGCCGTCTCCATCATCCTCGTCACCTGCCCCTGACCCCTCTGCCTCCTCCGCCCGGGCGGTGACTCCGCCCGACCGACCGCACCACAGGCCCGACTGGGGCAGCCCCAGCCGGGCCTGAGCGCGTGAAATCGTGGTCAGGTGGTACGCCGACGAGCTCCGGCCACCCCCATCGGTGCCGGAGTCCGGGAGGCCGGGCTGACCAGCACCCTCACGGCAGGGGCCGCGACGCGACGCCGTCCGGGACCGGGAGAGGGCTCCGGATTGGTCTAGTCCTTACTTGGTTCAGACCATTGACATGTATCTGATCACCGGGCTATTCCGTTAGCACCTCCCGTGCGTCACAGCTGAGTTGACGCCGCCTCACCTCTTGGATGGCCATGAGACGTATGCGCTCCCTCCGTGCCACTCTCACTGCGGTGGCCACCGCAGTGGCCGCTCTCGGTCTCACCGCGGTCTCCGGCGCCCCCGCCCAGGCCGCGACCCCGCTCCCCGCCCGCGTCTTCGCCCCCTACTTCGAGTCGTGGACCGGCGAGAGCCCCGCCCAGCTCAGCGCCCAGTCCGGTGCCAAGCACCTGACGATGGCGTTCCTCCAGACCGCGACGAAGGGCTCCTGCACCGCCTACTGGAACGGCGACACCTCGCTGCCCGTCGCTCCGGCGTCCTTCGGCGCCGACATCAAGACGATCCAGGGGCGCGGCGGGGACGTCATCCCGTCCTTCGGCGGCTACACGGCGGACACCACCGGAACCGAGATCGCCGACAGCTGTACGGACGTCGATCAGATCGCCGCCGTGTATCAGAAGGTGATCACGACCTACGACATCCCGCGGCTCGACATGGACATCGAGGTCGACGCCCTGGACAACGCGGCCGGCATCGACCGGCGGAACAAGGCGATCAAGAAGGTCCAGGACTGGGCCGCCGCGAGCGGCCGCAAGCTGGAGATCTCGTACACCCTGCCGACGACGACCCGCGGCCCGGCGGCCAGCGGTCTCGCCGTGCTCAAGAACGCGGTGGCCAACGGCGCGCGCGTCGACGTCGTCAACCTCATGACGTTCGACTACTACGACAACGCCTCCCACAACATGGCCCAGGACACCAAGACCGCCGCTCAGGGCCTGTACGACCAGCTCGCCAAGCTCTACCCGGGCAAGAGCCCCGCCCAGCTGTGGGGCATGATCGGCGTCACCGAGATGCCCGGGGTCGACGACTTCGGCCCGGCCGAGACGTTCACGCTCGCCGACGCCCGTGAGGTGTACGACTGGGCGAGCGCCAAGGGGATCAACATGATCTCCTTCTGGGCACTCCAGCGTGACAACGGCGGCTGCCCCGGCGGTGCCGCCGCGGACAACTGCTCCGGCATCGAACAGAACACCTGGGACTTCTCCCGCATCTTCGCGCCCTTCACCAGCGGCGGCACGGCGCCGAGCGACGACTTCTCGCTGACGGCGGCCCCGGAGTCCGGCACGGTCAAGGCGGGCGCCTCCACGAGCGCGACGGTACGGACGTCCGTGACCGCGGGCAGTGCCCAGAGCGTGAAACTCACCGTCAGCGGCGCGCCCGCCGGCGTCACCGCCTCCCTCAGCCCCACGTCGGTGACGGCCGGAGGAACCTCGACGCTCACCGTCGCCACGACCGCGGCGACCGTCAACGGCACGTACAAACTGGTGGTGAGCGGCGCGAGCCCGTCCGCCGCGCACTCGGCGACGTACACCCTGACCGTCACCGGCGGCAGCGGCAACCAGTGCACGGCGGCGCCCTGGGCCTCGGGCACGGTCTACACCGGCGGCCAGCAGGTGTCGCACAAGGGCCACACCTGGAAGGCGAAGTGGTGGACGACGGGCGAGGAGCCCGGCACCACCGGGGAGTGGGGCGTCTGGCAGGACCTCGGCGCCTGCTGACCCCTCGGTCGGGGAGACCGATCGTGGCGCCCCGGAAAGCCGAACGCGGCGCCCCATGAACAGGGCAGCGCGTCACCGGGCCGGCACGGCGACGGACCGTTCGCCGTGCCGACCCCGCCTGCCCATGCCCGCCCTCCCGTGGCCCACCTTGGCCATGGACGCGACAGGCGGTACCTTCAGTGGGTTATCGACGACGGCACGACGGAAGCCGGTGAGATCCCGGCACGGTCGCGCCACTGTGTGCGAAGGGTCCTCGGACCACTCGTGAGTCAGACCCGTGGCTGTCGTCCTGTGCTCCACCGAGATGGGACGCGAACTCCCGAGGAGGCCCTGCCATGGCGCAGCATGTCGCCCAGCCGACCGCCACCACCCCCGTTCTGCCGGCCAAGCTGCCGCTGAAGGCCATCGCCCCCTGGGCGGTCTTCTTCGGTGTGCTGATGCTGGTCCTGCTGTACTTCGTCGGCGCCGAACAGGGCGCCACCTCCGTTTTCAGCGGCGCGGAGGTCCACGAGTGGGTGCACGACGCCCGCCACCTGCTCGGCTTCCCCTGCCACTGATCCAGAGGAACGCCGTGCGCTCATGAATTCAACAACCGTACGAAATCTGCTCGTTCGGGGCATGCTCGCCGGCCTGGGGGCCGGCGTGCTCGCCCTGATCGTGGCCTACTTCCTCGGCGAGCCGAACGTCGATAGTGCCATCGGCTTCGAGGAGGCCCACGCCGGCCACTCCCACGGCGACGAGGTCGAACTCGTCTCCCGAGGCCTGCAGTCCACCGCGGGACTCGCCACCGGAATCCTCGTCTACGGGGTCTCCTTCGGTGGCATCGCGGCACTCGCCTACTGCTTCGCCCTGGGCCGTGTCGGCCACTTCGGCGCGCGCCCCACGGCTCTGCTGCTGTCCGGCTGCGCGCTGGTGGCGGTGTACGTCGTGCCGTTCCTGAAGTACCCGGCCAACCCGCCCGCCGTCGGCAACCCCGACACCATCGGCAAGCGGACCAGCCTGTACGTACTGATGATGGTGCTGAGCGTGCTGCTGGCGATCGGCGCGACCCTTCTGGGCAAGCGGCTCGCTCCCAGAATCGGCGACTGGTACGCGACGGTCGCGGCCGTCCTCGGCTTCGCCGCGGTGGTCGGTATCGCGTACGCCTTCCTGCCTGTCGTCAACGAGGTGCCCGAGCACTTCCCGGCCGCGCTGCTGTGGCGCTTCCGGCTGTCGGCTCTCGCGATGCAGATCACTCTGTGGGGCGGATTCGGCCTGCTCTTCGGCGAGTTGGCCGACCGCCTGCTCCGCCCGCAGGCCCACACGCCGGGCCGGGCCGTACCCGCCGGACAGTGACCACCCGGGGCCCTCACAGGCCGGGGATCGGCCGACAACCAGCCGCGGAGCCGAGTGGCCGGACGACTCCCACCGCAGCACATCAGCCTCGGCGGCCGCGAAGTCGTCGCCTTGACCCTCGACGAGTACGAGCAACTCATCGCGAGCCGACGGCAGATCGGTGGCCGGAGCGCGAAGGTACGCATCCTTGCCTCGCAGGCCAAGCGGGCCGAGCGTCCAGTGCGGGACCTGGAGGCGCTGGTCGGGACGTGCGCGGGGGCGGAGGCCAGGCCACCGGGAGATCGACCCCCAGGGGCGGGCTTCAGCCTGCGTCAGCGCAAGTTCAACGGGCGCCCCATCCGCACGTTCCACCGGCCGGACCGGCCGCTGAGCTCCGTGAGCGTCAGTGGTGTCACGTCGAGCCGCCAGAACGCGGTCGGCGGCGCGCCGGTCGCGTGGACCACCGTGGCCCGTACGACCTCCGGTTCCACGACGGCGATGACGCGTCCGCCGTCCGGCTCCGCCGACACCATGTCCAGCCAGCGCGTCACGCGTGCGCAGAAGGCGCTCACCGACTCTCCACCGGGCGGCGCGTATTCCGGATCCGTGAGCCAGCTCGCGACGGCTTCCGGTTCCCCGGCGCTCACGTCCTCCAGCGTCCTGCCGCGCCAACGCCCCATATCCATACCGGCGATCCCAGAGCTGTCGGAAATGTCGGCGGTGTCGACGGTGTCGGCGACACGACCGGTCGACGTCGGCGAGGTCGTTGCCGGGGTGAGTCCGAGCGCCTCGGCCGTCTCCCGGCACCGCGTGCTGCCGGAGGAGACGACGGTGGCGCCCGCGGGCAAGGAACCGGCCGCCGCACACGCGTCGGCCCGTCCGCCGGCGTCGAGCGGGGCGCCGTCGTCGAACCGGGCCTGACGCACCGACGCGGACATGGCGGGCGTGACGAGCAGGAGGCGGATGGTCACCGGACGTTCCTCAAGTGCCGTGCGAAACGGGCGGGTTGGGAGGCGTAGGGGCTCCGGGGGGACGCGCCGACACCGCGGTCCCGGCCGCGGTGGAACCCCTACGGCAACCGCTGTGCGCCCTCGCCGCACCGGGCCCGCAGATCGGCGATGGCGTTCTCGAAGTCGGCGAGCGACTCGAAGGCGCGGTACACGGACGCGAACCGCATGTACGCCACCGGGTCCAGCTCACTGAGCGGCTCCAGCACGGCCAATCCCACTTCGTGCGTGGACAGTTGGGCGCTGCCCGACGCCCGTACGTTCTCCTCCACCTGCTGGCCGAGCCGCTCGAGCATGTCCTCGGTGATGGGGCGGCCCTGGCACGCCTTGCGGACGCTGCTGACGATTTTGGTACGGCTGAACGGTTCGGTCACGCCGCTGCGTTTGACCACGAGCAGGGAGTAGGTCTCCACCGTGGTGAACCTCCGCTGGCAGTGCGTGCACTGCCGCCGGCGACGGATGGAGGTCCCGTCATCGGTCGACCGACTGTCGATGACGCGGCTGTCGGGGAGCCTGCAGAAGGGGCAGCACACCGTACGTGTCCTTTCCGATTCCCTCGGATGGTCAGGGTGTCTTCCGGCGTCCGGCCGACCGTGAGTGGATTCCGATGATAACCGATCTGACCTGGCTCTTTACACCAGATATACCGCTCCGTCAGGTTGTTCACTGATGGACAGTCACCAAGCCTTATCCCGCCCGGAGGCGCATCGCGCACCGGCGGCCGCGCCGATCGCGTGCGCGACCCGCACCGCGTCCGCCGTCGCCCGCACCTCGTGGACCCGCACGGCCCATGCGCCCTGATGGGCGGCGATGGCGGAGAGCGCCGCCGTCGCGGCGTCGCGTTCGCGGGCGGGTGGTGGCGTGCCGTCACCGTCGGACAGGACGCGTCCGAGGAACCTCTTCCGGGAGCCCGCGACCAGCACGGGACGGCCGAGGGAGCGGAGTGCGGCCAACTCGGCCACCAGGCGCAGGTCGTGCTCCGCTTCCTTGGCGAAACCGAGGCCCGGATCGATCACGAGACGCTCGGGAGGGATGCCGGCGCCCACGACGGCGTCGAGCCGGGCGCGCAGTTCGGCCACGACCTCGGCGACCACGTCGTGGTACACCGCCCGGCTGTTCATGTCGTGGCTGAACCCGCGCCAGTGCATCACCACGAAGGGAACGCCGCTCGCCGCCACGACGGGGAGCATCGCGGGGTCGGCGAGCCCTCCGCTGACATCGTTGACGAGGACCGCGCCCGCCGCGACCGCCCGCTCCGCGACCGTGGCACGCATGGTGTCGACGGAGACCGTGACGCCCTCGGCCACCAGGCCCCGGACCACGGGGACGACCCGTCGCAGCTCCTCGTCCTCATCGACCCGTGACGCGCCCGGGCGGGTCGACTCGCCGCCGACGTCGACCAGATCGGCGCCCTCGGCCATGAGGTCGAGCCCCCGCTTGCAGGCCGCGGGCGTGTCGAACCAGTGGCCGCCGTCGGAGAAGGAGTCCGGCGTCACGTTGACGACGCCCATGACAGCGCATCGACCCCAGTCGGGCAGTCCGTCGACCGTGTGACGGCCCGGGTGGCTGTGCATATGTGGTGTTCTCCGATGTGCCGGGGGAGGGGTGGGGCCGGGGCGCCGTCGACGCCGCGGCCCCACCTCCTCGGGGATCACGAGGCGGACAGTTCCTCGCGGACGGTCCTGGCCGCGGCGACCAGGTTCTCCAGGGAGGCACGGGTCTCGGGCCAGCCGCGGGTCTTGAGGCCGCAGTCCGGGTTCACCCAGAGCCGCTCGGCGGGGATCGCCTCAAGTCCCTTACGCAGCAGGGCCGCTGCTTCCTCGGTGCTCGGTACGCGCGGGGAGTGGATGTCGTACACGCCCGGGCCGGCCTCCCGCGGGTAGCCGTGGGCGGCGAGTTCGCGGGCGACCTGCATGTGGGAGCGGGCCGCCTCCAGGCTGATGACGTCGGCGTCCAGGTCATCGATGGCCTGCACGATGTCGCCGAACTCGGCGTAGCACATGTGCGTGTGGATCTGCGTGTCCGGCCGTACCCCGCTGGTGCTGAGGCGGAAGGACTCGGTGGCCCATGCCAGGTAGGCGGAGTGGTCGGCGGCGCGCAGCGGCAGCGTCTCGCGCAGGGCGGGCTCGTCGACCTGGATGACCGAAGTCCCGGCCGCCTCCAGGTCGTTGACCTCGTCGCGCAGGGCGAGCGCGACCTGGCGGGCGGTGTCGCCGAGTGGCTGGTCGTCACGGACGAAGGACCAGGCGAGCATGGTGACGGGGCCGGTGAGCATGCCCTTGACGGGGCGGCTGGTGAGCGACTGGGCGTACGTCGTCCAGCGCACCGTCATCGGCTCGGGCCGCGAGATGTCGCCGGCGAGGACCGGCGGGCGGACGTAGCGGGTGCCGTAGGACTGCACCCAGCCGTGCTGAGTGGCGAGGTAGCCGGTGAGCTGCTCGGCGAAGTACTGCACCATGTCGTTGCGTTCGGGCTCACCGTGCACCAGCACGTCGATGCCCGCCTTCTCCTGGAAGGACAGGACCTCGCGGATCTCGTTCCTGATGCGCTCCTCGTACCCGGCCGTGTCGATCCGCCCGGCCCGCAGGTCGGCGCGGGCGGTGCGCAGTTCGGTGGTCTGCGGGAAGGACCCGATGGTCGTCGTCGGGAGCAGCGGGAGACCGAGGGCTGCACGCTGGGCCGCCGCACGCTCCGCGTACGGCTGGGAGCGTCGGGCGTCGGCGTCCGTGACCGCGGCGGTACGGGCGCGGACGGCCGGGTCGCGGGTGATGGTGGAACCGGCGCGGGAGGCCAGGTCGGCGCGGTTCGCGGCGAGTTCGGCCGCGATGGCTTCGGTGCCCTGGGAGAGGCCGCGCGCCAGGACGGAGATCTCCCGCGTCTTCTGCCGGGCGAACGCCAGCCAGCGGGCGACCTGCGGGTCGATGTCCCGCTCCGCGGTGGCGTCCAGCGGGACGTGCAGGAGCGAGCAGGACGCGGCGACGTCCACGCGGTCGGCGAGCCCGAGGAGTGTGCCGAGGGTGGCGAGGGACCTCTCCAGGTCGTTGATCCAGATGTTGCGGCCGTTGACGACACCGGCGACCAGCCGCTTGCCGGTCAGTCCGCCGACGGCGGCGAGGTCGTCGAGGTTGGCGGCGGCCGTCTCGGTGAAGTCGAGGGCCAGGCCGTCGACGGGGGCCTTGGCCAGAATGCCGAGCGCGTCACCGAGACGACCGAAGTACGAGGCGACCAGGAGCTTGGGGCGGTCGGTGAGGGCGCCCAGGTCGCGGTAGGCGCGCTCGGCGGCGTTCAGCTCGGCCGGGGTGCGGTCCTGGACCAGGGCGGGCTCGTCCAGCTGGACCCACTCGGCGCCCGCCGCGCGCAGGTCCGCGAGCACCTCGGCGTAGACGGGCAGGAGCCGGTCGAGGAGCGTCAGCGGGTCGAAGTCGGCGGCCACACCCGGCGCGGGCTTGGCGAGCAGGAGGTACGTCACGGGGCCCACGAGGACGGGACGCGCCGTGTGCCCGATCGCGAGGGCTTCCGTCAGCTCGGCGACCTGCTTGGCGGAGTCGGCCCGGAACGCGGTGTCGGGCCCCAACTCGGGCACCAGGTAGTGGTAGTTGGTGTCGAACCACTTCGTCATCTCCAGCGGCGCCACGTCCTGCGTGCCGCGCGCCATCGCGAAGTAGCCGTCGAGGGCGTCGGCCTGTACGGCCGCGCGGTGCCGCTCGGGGACAGCGCCGACCATGACACTGGTGTCGAGAACGTGGTCGTAGTACGAGAAGTCACCGGTCGGCACCTCGTGGAGGCCGGCGTCGGCCAACTGCCGCCAGTTCGACCGGCGAAGGTCCGCCGCGGTCTCCCGGAGGGCGGCAGCGGTGACGCGGCCCTTCCAGTAGCCCTCGATGGCCTTCTTCAGCTCCCGGTTCCGGCCCTGGCGGGGGTAGCCGTACACGGTGGCTCGTGCTGCCGCGGCTGCGGGCTGCGCTGTCACGGAACTCTCCTTCGCGAGATGTGTCCTGGTTCTCCCGGAGACCGGACGGGGCGCGAAGGGACGACTGACCGGACGGACCACGCCGCGGTCGGATGCCGCGCGTGCCGCTCGATATGTACGCCGACCCGCCCACGAGGTCACCGAAAGCGCCGCACGTGATCGGTCACGTGCGGGCAACGGGCAGGTCTTCGGACTCGCGGGCACGTCACGTGTCGGCCGGACACGGGACACCTACTGGCCGTCGCTTCCCGGACCCGGTCGGGTCCAGTGCTGATGACGGCGGTCGTTCCCACTCACCGCTGCGGGGCAGTCCCGGATTCCCACCGGGTTCCCTCTTACGACGCATCCCGCCTGGCGGACGGGGCGAACCAGCTGCACCGCTCACCCTAGGCGCACGGAAACCGATCGCACACCCCGGCCCGCATTTCGACATGTGAAGCGGGTCACGAGCGTGACACCGGGTGTCATCTCGCTCCGGCACACGTGAGAGGAGTGCCGGGCGGATCACCACTCCGCCCCGCACCCCTCTCCCGCAGCAGCCGCGGGCCCCTCAGCCCGGCGGCGGACCCGGGCCCCTCAGCCCCGGTCGTAGGTGTGGAACCCGCCCCTGCTCGGCAGGTTCAAATCGCCGCGTGGTACGGCGTGTTGGGGGGGCGATGCACTCCCGCGCGGCGCGGGCTGCGACCACGACCGCCTCGCAGGCCACGGTCGTGTCCAGGCCGGTGACTCCCCAGCCATCACAGTCCCTCCGGACGGTGCACGAGATGGCGCGTGTAGGCGTCCGTGGTGAAGAAGGCGGGCAACTCCCGTGCCAGCGCGGTGCGTTCGAAGAGTCCCCGGACATCGTCGAGCGGCGCCCACGGGTACTCCGCGCCGAGGGAAGCCAGTTCGTCCTCCAGTACCTCCAGGACCCGCTCCCGGTCGACGACCCGGTGCCGCAGCCACTGCCAGATCTGTACCCGTGCGATCTCCGCCGTGGCGGCGTCCTCCATGAGCCCGTCGAGGGCGACGGCGCCCTGCCCGCGCAGCCAGGCGGCGAAGTAGCGCAGCGCCACCGCGACGTTCGTGCGCACGCCCTCCGGGGTGGGCCGGCCGCTGGTGCGCCGCACGGAAAGGAGCTGCTCCGGCCCCACCTCGACGTCGTCGCGGGTGCGGTCGAGCTGATGCGGCCGCGGTCCGAGGACACCGTCGAAGACATCCCGGCAGACGGGCACCAGAGCGGGGTGGGCGACCCGGGAGCCGTCGAAGCCGTCCTCGGCTTCACGCTCCTTGTCGAGTCGCACCTGGGCGAGGGCGGCCTGGTGTGCCTCGGCGTCCCTGCCGGGTACCTGGGCGGCCATTCCACCGATGGCGTGGGCACCGCGCCGGTGACAGGTGCGCACGAGGAGCTCGGTGTAGGCGCGCATGAAGGCTGCCGTCATGGTGACCTTGGCGCGGTCGGGCAGCAGGAAGTCGGTGCGGTGCCCGAAGGTCCTGATGAGGCTGAACAGGTAGTCCCAGCGTCCCGCGGTGAGACCGGAGCTGTGTTCGCGCAGCTCGTAGAGGATCTCCTCCATGGCGACGGCGGCCGTGACGGTCTCGATCAGGACGGTGGCCCGGATCGTGCCCCGGGGCATGCCGAGGAGTTCCTGGGCGAGCACGAACACGTCGTTCCACAGCCGTGCTTCACCCCGGCCCTCCAGCTTGGGCAGGTAGAAGTACGGACCGTGTCCGGCGTCGATCTGCCGCTGGGCGCAGTGGAAGAAGTAGAGCCCGAAGTCCACCAGCGAAGCCGGCACGGCGCGGCCGTCGATCCGCAGGTGCTCCTCGGTCAGATGCCAGCCGCGCGGACGGACGACGATGGTCGCGAGCCGCTCACCGAGCCGGTACCGCTTGCCCTTCGGAGTGGTGAAGTCGATGCGGCGCTCGATGGCGTCCAGGAGGTTCAGCTGCCCGCCGACGATGTTGTCGCAGGTGGGGGCGGTGGCGTCCTCGAAGTCCGCCATCCACACCTGAGCACCGGAGTTGAGCGCGTCGACCGTCATCGCCCGGTCCGGGGGGCCGGTGATCTCCGCGCGGCGGTCGGTCAGGCCGGGGGCGGGCGGCGCCACCCGCCAGGAGGCGTCCGCGCGGATGCGGGTGGTGGCGACGGAGAAGTCCAGGGGGGAGCCGGCGGCGAGCCTGGCCGCCACGCGTGCCCGCTCCCTGAGGAGGTCGGCGCGGCGCTCGGCGAAGGCGTCGGCGAGGCGGCCGACGAAGTCCAGGGCCGCCGGCGTGAGGATCTCGTCGTGACGGTGGCCCCCTGGCGTGCCGAGGAGCTGGATGCGGCTGGTGGGCGCGGAGACGGGCATGAGGCTCTCCTCAGCGGGAGCGGCCGGGGGCCGGACGGAGACGGTCGTCCGGCCCCCGGCCTGATCGCAGGGTGGGGCTGGATGGGGTGGGGAATGACGGGCCCCGCCGACAGGGCCCGGGCGCGGCCTAGTGGAACTGCTCGGTCTCCGTGGAGCCGGCCAGCGCCGTGGTGGAGGAGGCCGGATTGACGGCGGTCGACACGAGGTCGAAATAGCCGGTGCCGACCTCTCGCTGGTGCTTGACCGCGGTGAACCCGTGCTCCTGCGCGGCGAACTCCCGCTCCTGGAGGTCGACGTAGGCGGTCATGCCGTGCTCGGCATAGCCGCGCGCCAGGTCGAACATGCCGTGGTTGAGCGAGTGGAAGCCGGCCAGGGTGATGAACTGGAAGCGGTAGCCCATCGCCCCCAACTCCCGCTGGAACTTGGCGATCTGGTCGTCGTCCAGCGCGGCCTTCCAGTTGAAGGACGGCGAGCAATTGTAGGCCAGCATCTGGTCCGGGTGCTCGGCGTGGATCGCCTCGGCGAACTCACGGGCCTGGGCGAGATCGGGCGTGCCGGTCTCGACCCAGATCAGGTCGGCGTACGGGGCGTAGGCGAGGCCCCGGGCGATCACCGGCGCCATGCCGCCCCGCACCCGGTAGAAGCCCTCGGCCGTTCGCTCGCCGGTCACGAACTCCGCGTCACGCTCGTCGACGTCGCTCGTGAGGAGGTTGGCGGCGAGCGCGTCGGTGCGGGCCACGATCAGGGTGGGCACGTCGGCGATGTCGGCGGCGAGCCGGGCCGCGTTGAGGGTACGGATGTGCTGGCCGGTCGGCACCAGTACCTTGCCGCCGAGGTGACCGCACTTCTTCTCCGAGGCGAGCTGGTCCTCGTAGTGGATGCCGGCCGCGCCCGCCGCGATCATCGCCTTGGTCAGCTCGAAGGCGTTGAGCGGACCGCCGAAGCCGGCCTCCGCGTCGGCGACGATCGGCGCGAGCCAGTCCACCGAGGCGTCGCCCTCGCTCGTGGCGATCTGGTCGGCGCGCAGCAGCGCGTTGTTGATCCGACGCACCACCTGGGGAACGGAGTTGGCCGGGTACAGGCTCTGGTCCGGGTAGGTGTGCCCGGCCTGATTGGCATCGGCGGCGACCTGCCAGCCCGACAGGTAGATGGCCTGGAGGCCGGCCTTGACCTGCTGGACGGCCTGGCCACCGGTCAGCGCGCCGAGCGCGTGGATGTAGTCCTGCTCGTGCAGCTGCCGCCACAACCGCTCGGCGCCGCGCCGGGCGAGAGTGTGCTCCTCGCGCACACGGCCGGAGAGTCGGACGACCTCGTCGGCCGTGTAGGTGCGCTCGATGCCCTGCCAGCGCGGGTCGGTCGCCCAGTGCTGTGCGAGCTCCTGAGCCGTTGCCGTCGTCGTCCCTGCCTGCGCCATGACCGTCTCCCGGGAGTGGTGAACTGTGCGAATACGTGGCACGGAGTGCCTGTGCGATGAAGGATGTGCGGCCCACCGATGCCGATTCGGCAGAGCGGGTGGTGCGAGCAAGGTGACTGCGCTTCCGGCCGGAAGGGTCGGGATCGCCGATGTCAGGGCATTGAATCGTGCCCCGACCTCGTTCCGTCCGGCGGTTCTCGGTGGGCCGTGACTCGACTTTGGCACTGGCACTCGGTGCCAGCAAGCGAGGGAAGCTGCCAACTTCTGCGCATCTTTCTCCCGCCTTTTGCCAAGGTTGTTAATCCCCGTAACGCCCTCCTGGTGGTTACGATCGCGGCGCGACGCCTGACGAACACGACGGGGAACGACGGGGACGGGAGCCACAGGTGAGCAAGACCTACGCGGGAGCACGGCTGCGGCGACTGCGCGAGGAACGCCGCATGAGCCAGGCCGAGTTGGCCCGTGCCCTGGCCATCTCCCCGAGCTACCTCAACCAGATGGAGCACGACTCACGGCCCCTCACCGTGCCCGTACTGCTGCGCCTGACCGAGGCGTTCGGAGTCGACCCGGGCTTCTTCTCCGAGCGGGACACCAGCCGGCTGGTCGCCGACCTGAGGGACGCCCTCACCGGTGAGGTCTCCGCGGGCCACGTCACCGCCTCCGACCTCGCTGACCTGGCCTCCCGCATGCCGGCGGTGGCCGCCGTCCTCGTCGACCTCGGCCGCCGCAACCAACACCTGGCCGAACAACTGGCGGAAGCGGCTGAAGGGAGGGGAGGGGGCCCGGCGACGCAGCCGAGGTCGGCGCACGAGGAGATCCGGGAGTTCTTCTACCGGCGGCAGAACTACCTCCACGACACAGACCTCGCGGCCGAACAGCTGGCCTCCGAGATCGGCGTGCGCCCCGGCGAGGTCGTGCCCGCCCTGTCCGCGCGCCTCGCCGAGCGGCACGGGGTGCGCCTGAGCGCCGACTGCGACCGGCTCCTGCACCACTACGACCCGCAGACCCGGGTCCTCCACCTCTCCGGCCGTCTGCGCCCCGGCCAGCAGGCGTTCCGCATGGCCACCCAGCTCGCGCTGCTGGAGTACGGCGCGGAGATCTCCGCGCTCGCCTCCGAGGACTTCGACCGGGACTCCGCGGCCTGGCCCCTCGCCCGCATCGGCATCGCCAACTACCTGGCCGCCGCGTTGATCCTGCCGTACCGCCGCTTCCACCAGGCGGCGGAGGAGTGCCGCTACGACATCGAGCGGCTGACGGACCACTTCGGCCTCGGGTACGAGACGATCTGTCACCGCCTCAGCACCTTGCAGCGCCCCCGCCTGCGCGGCGTGCCGTTCTCCTTCGTCCGGGTCGACCGGGCCGGGAACATGTCCAAGCGGCAGTCCGCCACGGCCTTCCACTTCTCCCGAGCCGGCGGCACCTGCCCCCTGTGGAACGTCTACGAGGCGTTCGCCGCACCGGGACGCATTCACGTACAGGTCGCCGCCATGCCGGACGGCCGGCGCTATCTGTGGACCGCGCGCACGGTGTCCCGGCACCGCGGCGGCTGGGGAGAGCCGGGCAAGACCTTCGCCATCGGCCTCGGCTGCGAGATCCGGCACGCCGCACGCCTCGTCTACTCCGACGGCATCGACCTCGCGAACGCCTCGGCGGCGGTCCCCATCGGCATGGGCTGCCGGCTCTGCGAGCGCACCGACTGTCCGCAACGCGCCGTCCCTCCGCTGGACCGCCGCCTGGCGATCGACGAGCACAGCAGCACGTTCATCCCGTACCCGGTGGCCGAGGCGGGGCGCGTTCGTCCCGAGGCAGCCTCGTCGGTCCCCGCCCACTGACGCCGGCCGAGCCGCAGCCGCGGCCCGCTGTCAGTGGGCGGGGCTAGCGTGTGGGGGAGACGAGCCCGGCGCGAGCGAAGAAGGTAGACCCATGACCACACTGGAGAACCGGCCGAACACCGCACTCCTCGTCGTCGACGTGCAGCAGGACGTCGTCGCGGGGAGCCACCGGCGCGACGCGGTCGTCGCGAACATCTCCGGACTCGTCGAGCGGGCCCGGCAGGAAGGCGTTCCGGTCGTCTGGGTGCAGCACTTCGACGATGAGCTCACGCGCGGGAGCGACGGCTGGCGGATCGTCCCCGAGCTCACTCCCGATGACGCCGAGCCGCTCGTCGAGAAGAGCTATGGCGACTCGTTCGAGGACACCACGCTGGAGGCGGTGCTTTCACGGCTCGGGGTGGGGCGCCTCCTCGTCGCCGGCGCCGAGACCGACGCGTGCGTCCGCTCGACGCTCCACGGCGCGTTCGTCAGGGGTTACGACACGACGCTGGTCAGCGACGCCCACACGACCGTCGACAAGACCGCCTGGGGCGCGCCGTCGCCGGACCTGGTCGTCGCGCACACGAACCTGTACTGGGCCGACCAAGCGGCGCCGGGACGGACCGCGGGGACGGTCGAGACCAAGAACGTCGTCTTCACCTTCGATGACGCTTCGTGACGTTTCCTGACGCCTGCTGACGTCTCCTGACGTCTTCCGGCGTCGACGGACGGCGTGAGCCGCGCCCCGGCCTCAGCTCAGTGACTGCCCACGAGGCCCAGACCCGGCCCGCCGGAGAGCAGCGGGCGCAGGGCCGCCTGCGCCCGCTCGAAGTAGCCCGGGACCTTCGTCGCGCTCTGGGCGTACCGCACGGCGTTCGCCAACTGCGCGGCCTCCGCCGCTCCCGCCGCCTCGGCGGCCCCGGCGGCGCCCGCGGCCCCGGCGGTCTCGACCGCTGCGGCCGCGAGCGGCACCGCCGCGGGCCAGGCCAGCACCACGAGGGTGACCAGCAGGGCCGCGCCGAGGCCGATGGCGAGCCACTTCTTCAGCTCCCTGCCGTCGGCGCTGTTGTCGTCCCAGTACTGCTGCATCGCGGGCAGCAGTACGAGCTGATGCTGGTTCTCCAGCTCGCGCAGGCGCCGGGCGACTCTGTTGAGCACTTCGAGGGGAGCGCCCTGCGGCAGGGGCGTGGTGTGGATCTCGTACAGCACCAGGCCGTCCTTGCCGATGCCGTCGGGGCGGAACGTGGGTTTGTAGCAGATCCATTCGTACTTGACGCTGCCGGGCGCCCCCGAGGCGGCCTGGGTCGGCAGGAGCGGGTAGTACAGCTCGTGCCAGTAGGGACGCCAGGTCGACCGGCGCACCTCGATCCGCGTCGGGACGCCGAGGCTCACCCGCCCGGCCCGCTGCAGGGCGAGCATCTCCTGGAGGGCCGGGTCGATGACGAAGCGTTTCAGGGTGTCCATCTTGTGCTTGAGGTCCTCGACCTCGGCGTCCTTGGCCTCGTCGACCGTGGTCACCTCGACGAGTTCGAGGAGCAGGGTCGTCCCCTCGGTCCGGACACCGAGGATGTCCGAGCGAAGCTGCCGGCCGGACGTCTGCGTCCTGATGTCGCGCCGCAGGGCGGCGCGGCCGAACACATTGCGGTACTCACGGAGGATCCATTTGGCGAGGATCTCGGTCACGCCGCGGAACCGCTTGGTGTTCAGGTAGCTGATCTCGCTGATCACCTCGGAGTCCGGGTAGCGCTGCGTGTAGTACTTCGTGAAGCACTCGACCATGTAGTACTCCGCGGTGAGCCCCTCCAGATACCGCCGCATCGCGTCGATGTTGCCGTTGGCGTCCGCGCCGACCTTGCGGGTCGGCAGCGTGCAGAAGGAGTCCAGGAGCCGGATGTCCGCCATGGCGCTCCCGCTACCCGTTCTCGGAGAAGTCGGAGCCGACCTCGATGTCGAGGCCGCTGCACGGCGTGTACTCGAACCAGGTGCCGACGAGATTGCCCTCGGCGTCGGTGGAGATGTCCGACGCTTCGTCCGTGCCGCCCGCCGACGCGTCCGCGCCCTGGCTGGTGACGACGAACGGTGCGGTGCGCCCCGGATTCTGGTAGAGGTACGGCCGGCCCCAGGGGTCGTTGAGGACCAGGTTCGGACTCGCGTCGAGCAGCACCCGCAGACCCTGGCGGGTGCTGGGGTAGTACTCCGGCTCGATCGGCGCGCCGCGCCACTTGGGGTCCACCCGCTGTTTCGCCTTCTCGGCGTACGCCTCGAGCGCCGTGACGATGGCTTCGATCTCGCGCCACGCCCGCTGCTGGCTCACCGTGACGAGCGGCCGGGCCCGGGCGGCGACGTCGGGGTTGGCGGGCGGAATGCCCGGATAGTTGGTCCGGGCGTACGCCTGGATCTCCTCGGCGATGGACATGTACGGCGGGTCCTGGGGGTCCGGTGAGCCGTCGCCGTCGATACGGCCGGTGGACATCAGCCGGGAGAACGCGCGCTCGAACCCCGGCCGGATGGGCAGGACCACGCGCGCGGCCCCCGCCCGCAGGAACTCGCGGCGCAGCGGATCGGGGTGCCACAGCAGCCGCTTGGTCTCGGCGAGCTTCTCCGACCCCCAGAAGTACGGGTAGAAGAAGTACAGGACGTTCTCCCACTCCACCGCCTGGTGCAAGAACTTGACGAACTCGCCGAACTTCCGGATCTTCAGCCACGTCTCGGCGTCGACGGGGAGGGTGGACGGATCGATGTCGTCGGTCCAGGTCGGTGTGGAGTTGGTGCCGAGCCCGGCGAGCACCGCGTCGATGGTGTCGGGCGCGGTGTCGAAGTCGCTGCCGAAGAGCCACTGCAGCGACCGCTTCATCAACTCCTCGCGTTCGGCGCGGCGCAGTGTGAGGGTGTCGTCCCGGCTCAGCTCCGCGAGGAGTTGTTCCCGGCGGTCCCGCAGCCGCTGCTGCAACGTGTAGTACTGCTGCTCCGCGGCCTCGCGCAGCTTCTGCCAGGTGGCGAGCTGCCAGGCCTGGTACGCCTGTTCCGACAGCCGCAGCGTGGTGGCGAGCCGGAACCCGGCCCAGCTGATGTTGCGGTGGGTGTACTGGATGGAGAGGTGGCCGACCTTGCCGTTCAGGTGCAGGAGCTGGGACTGGTAGCGGCCCTTGAGCTCGGCGCCGACCGGAGTCGCCGTGACCTCGACGGCCTCGTCGCCGATCACGTCGAAGCGGGCCAGCGCGGCGGGAGGCCAGCCGTAGTAGTTGACCTCGAACAGGATCGGCACGAGTTCGTAGCCCTCCGGCAGATCGATCTGCCAGGACTGGTACCGCGTGACGACGGCGTCGTCCTCACCGATGATGGAAGGGAACTCGTAGGTGTAGTCGGGCGGGCTGAGGTACTCCGCGGGCGGAGCGGTCACCGCCGCGCCGTAACGAGCGGCGAGCGTCATCCAGTTGGACCGGCCGATCTGGTCGATGGCGAAGGCGAACTCGTACGGGGTCGCGAGGGTCCGGTCGATCTCGGCGAGTTCCATGAGCTGGCGCCGCAGCGCGCCCCCGGGGTCCGGCACCACCAGGTCGTACGTCATGCGCAGGCCGTACCGCATGAGGTCCACGCGCCACTTGCGCATGATCCGGTAGTAGTCGAGGCGCATCACACGCGGGGAGTTGTTGGTGATCACGCGGGCGGCCTCGTCCTCGTCGCCGCGCCGGGTCTCGGTGCGGAAGGAGACCTTGTGTTCCTTGCGCGAGCGGGAGGAGGCCTTCGACGTGATCTCCGTGGCGTGTTTGTTGCTGGCCTGACGGGACTCGTGGTCGGAGGTGGCGACGCCGTAGTTGAAGGTGCTGGTGACCGAGACCGTGCCGTAGCTGCCGCTGGCCGTGACGCCGAAGTTGAGGTTGGTGTCGCGCTTGGACTCGTTGGCCGTGGACATCGCCACGTCCGTCTTCTCGGCGACGCCCTTCTCCGCGTACGTCTCCAGTTCGTCCGTGACGATCCGGGACAGCTCCTCGCTCTGTGTGGACCATTCCTTGTGGCTCACGCGCGATGTCTCGCCCGGTGCCATCGGGATGGTCGAGACGAGCTCGCCGCGCTCCAGGCCCACCGGCTGCATCTCGATCCGCTCCAGGTGCAGCCAGCCGACCGGCTGGATGTCGGCCTCCTCGACGAAACGGTCGACGAGCAGGCCGACATCGCTCGCGCTGGGCCGCGCGGAGTCCGGTTCCGCCTCGGCCGACCCGGTGCCGTCCGCGCGCCCGGTCGTACGCACCGCCGCGACGCCACGGCCGAGGGCGGCCAGCGTCTCGGGGGTGACGTCGGCGTACAGCCGGGCGGTGTTCGCGGCGGTGGCCGGGTCGCTGTCGAGGAGGGAGGGGAGGATGGTCTCGAACGCCTCGGTGAGCTCGGTGCTCTCGCCGCGCAGCCGCGCCGCCAGGGCGTCGGTCTCGGGACGGGTCAGCCCCAGTGACCGCATGAAGTTCAGCTTCGCGAACACCGACATGGAAGCCCCGCGTGCGGCGGTGGCGCCGGGTTCGGCGGGCTGGGCCGGTACGGCCGACGGGACGGGCTGGGTGTAGGTCGCTTTGAGGATCGCCCGGGTGGAGTTGGTGAGTCCGGTCATGCCTGTCGTCCCCCTCGGACCGCGGCAGGGCCGCGATGTTCAGCGCGTGAAAGCGCATGACGAATCGCCTGGTTGGAGCGTCATGGAGTCCGTGGCCCGGCGAACTGCCGTGGCGGAGACGGAAGAGCGCGGATGCGCGCGAAGAAGAAGTGGTCGCGAAGAAGAGGTGGTCGCGGAGGCGAAGCGGTCGCGGAGAAGAAGTGGTTGTGGCGGTACGCTAGCAGTTTTGACCTGTGGCTTTCGTCGCCCTGACGAGTGAACGGTTTCCGGCCGTTGGGGCGTGGCGTACGCGAGGTACGGGGGGGTTTTCTGTCGGCTTCCGGGCCCCGGGCCGGACCGCGCACCGGCGCATGCGCGACGCCTGAACCTCAGGCCCTGGCATCTACTGGCTGTGACAGAACGAAGACCTCGCGGGAAACCCTTCGTAACTCAGTGCGAGATACAAATATTTCAGACCGCACACACCGCACTCCCGCTGGGGGAACACCATGAAGTACACCCGCGTCTCCGCTCTCGCCGCCCTCGGTCTCGCCGCCACGCTCTCCCTCACCGCTTGCAACGGCGACGACTCCGGGTCGGACGCGGCAGCCAACGGCTCCTCGTCCTCCTCGTCCTCGGGCAGTGGCCAGTCGTCGCAGGACGGCGCGAAGTCGGAGGGCGGCTCGGGCTCGGGCGGCTCGGAGGCCGGCGACGGAAAGTCGGGATCGGACTCCAAGGCCGGTGCCGGGAGCGGCGCCGGCCAGACCGGCAAGGTCACGTTCTGCAAGACGGCGGACCTGGCCATCGACGCCGCGGACGCCGCTCCGGACGAGGCCACCGGCCGCATCGACATCACCATGATCAACCGGGGCTCGACCACCTGCTCGGCGACGGGCTTCGCCGGCGTCGACATCAAGGACGAGGACAACACCTCGAACCCGATCAGCCGCGGCCACGCCCAGCCGCGCGTCACCACCCTGAAGCCCGGCGACGCCGCCGTCTTCAACCTCGCCTACGACATCGACAGCAGCGGCGACAGCCTCTCGCACCCGACCAACCTCCTGGTGACGCCCCCGAACGAGACCCACTCGGTGACCCTGAAGTGGCCCGAGGGCGCGGGCGCGATCAAGGGCGCCTACACCGACGTCGAGGTCTACCCCACGCACAACACGAACTAGGGACGGCAGAGCGGTACGCAGGGGTGGCACGGCGGGGTGGAACAGCCCCGGCCGCGACCCTCACCGATGAGTTTCCGCAGGCTGTGCGGTCTACAGGGTGTCCGTTTCGGATCACCCGTAGAGCTGGGGAGCACACACCATGCGCAAGATCATCGTTTGCACGTTCCTGACGCTGGACGGCGTCATGCAGGCGCCGGGCGGTCCGGACGAGGACGCGGAGAGCGGCTTCGAGCACGGCGGCTGGCAGAAGCCCGTGGACGACGACGAGGTCGGCAACGCCATCGCGGGTTGGTACGAGGAGTCCGACGCGATGCTGCTGGGCCGCAAGACGTACGAGATCTTCGCCTCATACTGGCCGACCGCCGACCCCGGCAACCCGTTCACGGCACGCATGAACGGCATGGCCAAGTACGTGGCGTCCAGGACCCTGACCTCCGTGGAGTGGCAGAACTCCTCGCTGCTGGGTGCCGACGTCGTCGACGCCGTACACGAGCTGAAGGCGTCCGACGGCGGCAACATCAACGTGGTCGGCAGCGGCGACCTCGCCCAGACCCTCATGCGGCACGGCCTCGTCGACGAGTACCGGCTGACCATCCACCCGGTCATCATCGGCACCGGCAAGCGGCTGTTCGCCGAGGGAGCGATCCCCACCGCCCTGGAGCCGGTCAGCGTCACGACGACGAAGGGCGGCACCGTAGTCGGCGTGTACCGGCCGAACGGACAGCCTGGCTACGACAGTTACTAGGAGTGCCGGCGGTGTCCTACGGGGCGGTGTGCGGGAAGAGGACCGCCGCCACGTGCCGGGTGTCCGCGTACTCGATGACCGAGGTGATCCGGCCTGCGTGGACCGTGTAGATCCCGATGCAGCGGTTGTCGTACGTGCCGCCGTGGACGGTCCTGGCCTTGGCGGTCCACTCGGCGACCACGCGGGGGCCTTCGACGATCGTGCTGACCAGCTCGACCTGCATGGTGCCGGGTACGAGGATCGGCCCCATGCCGCCCAGGAAATCGTTGATGATCGCGTCGCGGCCCCGCCAGATCTTCGAGATCGGCAGGTCACTGCCCGGGTAGTGCCAGGTCGCGTCCTCGGCGAAGCTCGCGTGGATGACGTCGGCGTCGCCGTCGCGGACTGCCTCGACGTAGCGGATGACGACGCTCCGTGGGTCGGTCGAGGCGGCGGGCGCGGTGGGCTCGGTGGTGCCGGTTTCGGTTCCGGTGGTCTCGGTCATGGTGGGGCTCCTTACTGCGTTTTCTTGGCTTTTTGGCTTCTTGCCCTGTGGTCGCTGGAGGTTTCGGCCGCTCAGGAGAGCGTGAGTACGGCCTTGCCGCGGATGCGGCGGTCCCGCAGGTCGGTGAGGGTGCTCGCGGTGTCGGCCCAGTCCGCGACGCGGCCGATCTCGGGGTGCAGGCGGCCCTCCGCCGTCAGCCGGACGAGAGCAGCCAGGTCGTCGCCGAGGCCGGTGTCCGCGTCGAGGTAGTGGAAGTGGCGGATGACGGCCGACTCCGGACCCGCGAAGAAGGAGAAGAAGTCGAGCGTCACCGGAGTGCGGCTGGCCTGCCCGAACCAGATGAGCGTGCCCCGCTTCGCGAGCCGTGCGAGGGCAACGGGCAGGGCCTGGCCGCCGGTCGACTCCAGCACGATGTCGTACGGGCCGCGGGCGTCGGCGGGGTGGTGGACGATCTCTGCCGCGCCGAGTTCAATGAGCCGGGCGCCGCGTTCGGCGTCCCGGGTCACGGCGGTGACCTCCGCTCCCGCGGCGGCGGCGAGTTCGGTCACGTAGTGCCCCACACCGCCCGACGCGCCGGTCAGCAGCACGCGTCGCCCCAGCACGGGCCCTGCGGTGCGCAGCAGTCGCAGCGCGGTGAGCCCGGCGAGCGGCAGCGCCGCGCCCCGCGGCGCGCAGACGTCGTCGGGCAGGACCGCCAGGGCGCCGGTCGGCACCGCCACGAACTCCGCCCAGCCGCCCGCCATGGGGTGGCCGACGACGCGTGCGATGCCGGTCGGCCCGCTGCCGTCGGCGGCGGGCTGCACCACGAGCCCCGCGATGTCCTTGCCGGGCCGTTCACCCGGCACGGGGGCCTCCAGCTTGAAGGTCTCGCCGCGGTTGACCGAGAACGCCTCCACCCTCACGAGTGCCTCGTCGGCACGCGGCGTGGGTTCGCGGACGTCGGCGAGGACGACCGGTTCGGCGGGGTCCCCGGTCGGTATGAGCGCCTTCATTCTGCTGCCTCCTCCGATGGCGCCTTCGCCTCCTTGGCGGCGCCTGAGAACACTTCACCGGACGAGGCACCGGCCGGGCCAACAACCGAACTGACCGGCCGACAACGCGCGGTTGTCATATAAGGTCAGCGGCATGGAACTGGACCTCGACCTCGTCCTGGTCCGCTCGTTCGTCGCGACCGCCGAGACGCTGCACTTCGGGCGCGCCGCCGCACGGTTGGACACCAGCCAGCAGGCGTTGTCGAAGCGCGTCGCACGGCTGGAATCGCTGCTCGGAGTGGTTCTGTTCGAACGCGAGGGCGGCACGCGGCTGACCGAGGCCGGGGAACGGTTCGAGCCCTGCGCGCGCGAGGTCCTCGCGGCGGGCACGCGCGCGGTCGAGGCCGCACTGGGCGCCGGACCGATCGTACGGATCGACGTGTGGGGCCATCTCTACGCGCCGATGCGCACCGTCGCACAGGCCGTGGAGACGCTCGGCGCGGTGCGCCTGGAACCGGGCCCCGCACGTGACTGGCCGTCCGCCGCGCAGGCGCTCCTGCGGGGGGACACCGATCTGGGGTTCGGCCGGGTGCACCCGCTGCCGGGCGGCCGCGACGCCGGCCTCGCCCAGCGGGTCGTTCGCCTGGAGCCCGTCGACGCGGTGGTCTGCGCCTCCCATCCGCTGGCCGACGCGGACGAACTGCGTCCGACCGATCTGCGCGACAGCACGCTGTGGTGCCCGGCCGAGCTGTCCCGCCTCGACTTCCTGGAGCGGTTCGCGGACGAGTTCGGGCTCACCCGGCGCCAGGACGGCCCCAACCTGGGACTCGACCACCTCGTCCAGCACGTTCGCGGTGACCCGACGTGCTTCACCCTGTTCCCCAGCGACGCGCCGCTTCCCGACCGCACGGGCCTGCGCTCGATCCCGCTCACCGCGCCCACCCCGCTCTACGCGTGGTCGCTCGCCTGGCGCGAGTCCCACCGCCCCGCACGCCTCGACGCCCTGTTGCGCGGTTTCACGGAAGCGGGCCGCACCCGGCGCTGGTTGGACTACGCGCCGCAGCGGGACTGGCTTCCGGAGGCGGACCAGGCACACCTCGTGGGCCCGGCGGGGCACCGACCGGCGTCGCCCGAGTCGCGAGAGGGCGCGCGGGCGCTTAGACCGGACGTATGAGCGGTCGTGGATCCAGGGCTCGGGGGCGATCTCTCCGGGCTCGAAGATCTGCTCGTCCTGTCGGTCGCCGTCACGTGGCCGACGCGGCCGAGGGAAGGTGAGTGGAGCGTGGCGAAGGACAAGAAGTTCAAGAAGGGCGATCGCGTCTCCTGGAAGAGCCACGGCCAGACCGTGCCGGGGTCGGTGAAGAAGAAGATCACCGATCGTACGGAGGCGGCGGGGCGCACGGTCGACGCCTCCACGGAGGAACCGCAGTACGAGGTGGAGAGCGAGAAGTCCGGCCGCACGGCCGTCCACAAACCGGAGTCGCTGCGCCGGAAGGGCAACAGTTCCTGACAGGTGTTTTGCCGTGACTCATGGGTCACCGGAGTGAACTCCGGTCAGTACCAAGTGAGTTGAGGTCGGTGCCACCTGGTGGGCGGTTGCGCGCACGCCCTCCTTACGCGGTTCCGTCGTGCGGCCCGTCGGTCAGGCCCGCCGCGGTCAGCGTGAGGTGCCGGACGAGCACTTCGACCGCCGTGTCGGCGTCGCGGGCCAGCGCGGCCTCCTCCAGCCGGCGGTGCTCGGGGGCGCCGTCGCGATCGGGCAGGCGCAGCGCGGACCAGCGGCGCGTCAGCTCGCTCGCCAGCCACATCCGGTCGAAGGTCTCCAGCAGGGCCCGGTTTCCGCACCCGTCCAGCAGGGTGTGGTGGAAGACCCGGTGGGCCTCGGCCCACGCCTCGGTGTAGTGCTCGCGCTCGTCCGGTTCGTATGCCGGGGTGCGGGCCAGCCGGTGGTGGGCGGCGCGCACCCGAGCCTCCCAGTCGACGTCGCCACGCTCGATCGACATCCGCAGCATGACCGGCTCGACGGCCCGGCGCGCTTCCGCGATCTCCTGCCAGCGGTGGTCGGAGACGGCCGGGACGGCGAAGCCGCGGTTCGGGAGCCGGTCGGCGAGCCCCTCTCCGACCAGCCGTACGAGCGACTCGCGCACGACCGCCAGGCTCACGCCCTGTTCCTTGGCGAGGTCCTGCGGTTTGAGCGCGTCACCGGGGGCGTGATCCCCGCGCATGATCGCGTCCCGCAGGTGGGCGTGGACCTGCTCGGAGAGCATCTGCTTGCCCGGTGAGGTCGGGGTGACGGCCGTCTGCGTCATGGGCCCATCGTAGACGATCTCATTAAGAATCGATTATTAATGTTATCGTCGATTCAGCGGCGACGGAATGCGGAGGCAGACCCCGAGGCCGCCCTACTTCCTGCATGGCTTGAAAGGAACGACGACGCGATGAGCGCCAACGACCCCTTCGCCCGCCTCCCCGAGGCGGCTTCCTTCACCGTTACGAGCACCACCGTCACCGACGGCGCCGCATGGCCCGCCGAGCAGCTCTCCTCCGGCCTCCCCGGCGGCAAGGACCGCTCCCCGCAGCTGTCGTGGAGCGGCGCCCCGGACGGCACCCTGAGCTACGCCGTCACCGTCTACGACCCCGACGCCCCCACCGGCTCCGGGTTCTGGCACTGGGCGGTCGCCGACATTCCGGCCTCCGTCACCGAGCTGCCGGAGGGCGCGGGCGACGACACCGGCTCCGCGCTGCCCGAGGGCGCCTACCAGCTGCCCAACGACGCCCGCGCGCCGCGCTTCATCGGCGCCGCCCCGCCGGCCGGACACGGCCCGCACCGCTACTTCGTGGTGGTGCACGCCCTCGACGTCGAGTCCATCGGCGTCCCGGCCGACGCCACCCCGGCCGTCCTCGGCTTCACCATGGCCGGGCACATACTCGGACGCGCCGTCCTGACCGCCACCGCGGAAACCCGGGCCTGAGCTGCGGATGACGCACCTGATCGACACCACGGAGATGTATCTCCGCACGGTCCTGGAGCTGGAGGAGGAGGGCGTGGTGCCGTTGCGCGCCCGCATCGCCGAACGCCTGGACCAGAGCGGCCCCACCGTCAGCCAGACCGTCGCCCGCCTGGAACGGAACCAAATGCTGCGCGTCGCCGACGACCGGCGCGTGGAGCTGACCGAGCACGGCCGGCGGCTGGCGACGCGGGTCATGCGCAAGCACCGCCTCGCGGAATGCCTGCTGGTCGAGATGATCGGCCTGGGATGGGAGCAGGTCCACGCCGAGGCGTGCCGCTGGGAGCACGAGATGAGTGAAGCCGTCGAGCGCCGCGTCCTGGAACTGCTGCGGTACCCGACCACGTCGCCCTACGGCACCCCCATCCCCTGTCTTGAGGAGCTGGGCCACGAGGGCGGCACGGGCCCGGCCACCGAGGAGGACGCGGTCCGCCTCAGCGAGCTGGATCCTGGACCCGACGGCGCGAGCGCGCTGGTCCGGCGCATCGGGGAGAGCACACGCTGCGGCATGCCGGGATCAGGCCCGGCGCGGTGATCACCGTGACGTCGACACCCGGCGGCGTACGGGTCGGTGGCGGGGCGGGTACCGCCGAACTGCCCCTGGGCGCGGCGGCCTGCGTCTTGGTGGCCGCGCACTGAGCCCGGCCACGGGAACAGCTGGGGCCTCGATCACAACCCGTGATCGGGGCCCTTGCTCAGTCCCGAGAGGGCCAGCACGCCGTACCGATCACGGCGACGGGCCGCGCTCGCAGCCTGCCCGTAGCCGTCCGGGCGAGGCCGGGGCGTCCAAAGGTGGCAGAGTCGGAAGGGACGGGCAGGGCTGCACGAGGTGGCAGCGGCATGGCCACGGACGACAGGAACGACGACACGTGGATCGCTCAGCGGCGGGATCCGGCCCGATGGAGTCCGGCCCGATGGCATCAGGCCCGGCGGAACCCGACGCGGCGGGCCCGGCGCCGGCGGAGCCCGAGCAGCAGGCGCTCTTCGGATGGGCGGACACCGTGGTCCCGCCCTCCGCCCCCGCACCGTTCAGGGACAGCCCCCAGGCGCGCCGCATGCTCGACGTACGGGAGGTCTACGCGGAGCCGGCGGCCCTGGACTCGCCGCGCGGCCGGCAGATCCTGGACCGCCTGCCGGGCGTGCGCGTGACCGAGGTGGACAGCCACTGGCGCATCCCCTCCCTGCACGGCAACGACGGCAACGTCGAGCGGTGGGTCCGCGTCAAGACGGAGACGCTCGTGCTCGGCGTCAAGCAGCACCTCGTGACGCGGCCCAACGGCAGATCGGCCGACTGGATCGCGCCCGGACCTTCCAACGGGTGCGCGATGGCGTGCGCCTACTGCTACGTCCCCCGCCGCAAGGGCTACGCCAACCCCATCACCCTCTTCACCAACACCGAGGCGATCGTCGCCCACATCCGGCGCCACGTGCGGGCCCAGGGCCCGAAGACGGAACCCAACCAGTGCGACCCCGACGCGTGGGTCTACGACATCGGTGAGAACGGCGACTGCTCCGTCGACGCCCTGGTCAGCGACAGCACAGCGGATCTCGTCGCCGCCTTCCGCGCGCTGCCGACGGCGAAGGCGTCCTTCGCGACCAAGTTCGTCAATCCGGACCTGCTCGCTCTCGACCCCCAGGGCCGCACCCGGGTGCGCTTCTCCGTCATGCCGCCCGACGACGCGCGGCTGCTGGACATCCGCACCAGTCCCGTACCGGAGCGGATCGCCGCTGCCGCCGACTTCCTCGACGCCGGATACGAGGTCCACTTCAACCTCTCGCCCGTCGTCCTGCGGCCGGGATGGGAGCGGGACTGGGCCGACCTGCTCACCCACCTTGACGACGTCCTGCCCGCCCGGGTCAAGGATCAGGCGGCGGCCGAGATCATCATGCTGACCCACAACCGGGCGCTCCACGAGGTCAACCTGGGATGGCACCCCCGCGCCGAGGAGGCGCTGTGGCGGCCCGACATCCAGGAGGCGAAGCGTTCCCGGAACGGCGCCCTCAACGTGCGCTACGCCGTCGAGGTCAAGCAGCGGTCCCTGGCGCGACTCCGGCACCTGATCGCGGAGCGCGCGCCCTGGCTGCGGATCAGGTACGCCTTCTGACCACCGTCGACGTCAGAGCCGTACGCCACCGAGCGCCGGCCGTACGCCACCGCGTGCCGCAGGCCGACGTGGCGCGTTTCGCCGTGTTGCGGGTGCCGTGACCGGTGACGGACGATGAGGCCGTCCGACGTACCGATCTGCCCGATTCATCACCTTTAACCGGGGTACCTGAGGCGACATGATCACCATTGGGGTCGAGGAAGAGTACTTGCTGCTCGATCCGGACACCTGCATGCCGGTGCCGGTGGGAGAGCGGGTCCGGGCCGCCGCCGGGCTGGGGCCCATCGCCGAGGACACCGAGGTGCAGCCGGAGCTGCTGCAGGCCCAAGTCGAGGTCGCCACCCCCGTGTGCACCGATCTGGACGAGGTCGGCGGCCATCTGCTGCGCCTGCGGCACGCGGTCGGAACGGCGGCGGAGAAGCTCGGCTGCCGGATCGCCGCCTGTGGGGTGGCCCCGTTCCGGGCGTCGTCGCCCGTTCCGGTGACGCGTGTCGCCCGCTATCTCGCCCTGCGGACCCACGCCCCGCAGCTCGTGGACGAGAACCTCGTCAACGGCATGCACGTACACGCCGCCGTGCCGGACAAGGAGACGGGCGTGGACGTCCTGAACCGCATCCGTGTCTGGCTCCCCGTCCTCGTGGCCATGTCCGCGAACTCGCCCCTGTGGGACGGCAAGGACACCGGGTTCGCGAGCTGGCGCACGGTGATCTTCGGCCGCTGGCCGGTCAGCGGCCCACCGCCGCACTTCACGTCGCTCGACGACCACGACAGCCGCGTCCGCTCGCTCCTGCACACCGGCACCATCGTCGACACCGGCCAGCTGTACTGGCAGGCGAGGCTCTCCGAGCGGTACCCGACGGTCGAGGTGCGGTGCGCCGACGTCCAGTTGCGCGCGGACGCGGCGGTCATGTTCGCCGGACTCGTCCGCGCGCTGACCGCCACCGCACTGCGGGAACAGAAGGCGGGCACTCCCGCGCCCCAGTGCCCGCCCGAACTGCTCCAGGCCGCCAACTGGCACGCGGCCCGGCACGGGCTCAGCGGCCTCCTCATCGACCCGGCGGGCCGGGCGCGCCGCGCCGGTGACGTGCTCTGCATGCTGCTCGATCACCTCGCTCCGGCGCTGGAGGAGGCGGGCGACACCCGCGAGGTGACCGCGCTGGTGCACCGGCTGCTCCAGGAGGGCACGCCCGCCGACCGGCAGCGCCGCGCCCTGGCCGAGGGGGGTCCGCCGGCCCTCGCGGACCTGATCGCGGGGGAGACGTGCGCTTCCTCGTGAAGCGGTGTGGTGAACCCTGTCGGAGAGCCGCCTCCTCGCCTGCGTCCGCGTCTGTGTCAGCGCAGGCACTCAGGCCACGAGCACCCGCGTTCCGGGCGAGGCGCCCCTGAGTGAGGGGGCGCGACCCGAGCACCGGGCCCGCGCCCCCGACACCACACCTACGAGGACGACTTCGTGACGCCGGGCAGAAAACCGGCGTGCGCCTGCTCCCGTACACGGACCCGGGAGAGCCCGAACTTCCGCGGATGCCCCCGAGGGCGGCCGTCGACGCCGTCACCGTTGCGCACGCGGGTGGCACAGATGCGCGGAGGTGTGGAACTGAGGCTTCACGATGTGTGGATCCGGGGCTTCACGCCGTGTCCGGTGCCACCGCCCGGACGTCGTCGATCTGCTGGTGGCCGCACCCCTCGGCGAGCTCCCGCAGGGCGGTGATCTCGGCGCGGTCCGCGGACAGCTTCCAGCGGAGTTTGGTGGAGATCCAGTCCGCCGCATAGGTGCAGCGGGCGTCGGCGAGCGGCGGCAGCCACTCGGCCGGATCCTGGTCGGCCTTGCTGCGCTTGGCCTCGGCCGTGACCGCGACGAGGCTGCGGTCCGCGATCAGGTCGTTGGCGTAGTCCTCGCGCCGTTCGCTGCTCCATGCCGAAGCTCCCGAGTCCCACGCCTCCGCGGGCGGGACCGTGTGATCGATGCCGAGGCCGCGGGGATCGGTGACGGTCTTCCCGTCGTAGTACGAGAACCAAGTGCCGCCCGTCACCTGGCAGGTCCCCTTGATGACCGGATCGGTCCGGGACTCGGCGATCAGCACCTCGGCGCGGGTGGAGCACCCGTCGTGGTCGGCGTCCACCCAGTGCTTGAAGGCGCTGCGCACGTAACCGTCGCGGGACTCATCGGCGACCGGCAGCCGGTTGATCGCCGCGGCCAGACTCATCTGCTGAGGTTGGGGCACGGGCGAGGTGGGGTGGGCGACTGGGGCGGCGTGGGGCAGGAGAGCGAAGGTGGCGGCGGCGAGGGCCGGCGCGGTCAAGGTGAACATGGAAGCAGTGCTACCGGCTCCGCGGGGCACGCGCCGGACATACCCGGGTGGCGTCACCCGCTGGGCGGATAGGTCGTACCGGAGACGTCTCCTCGGTGACCCCGCGCTATACGCCGTGATCGGGTTGCCGTTCCACGGGTATCCGTTCTGGCCGGACGCCGTGTTGCGTTTCCTGTACTTCGGCGGAGGACTGGTTCTGATGTTGCTCGGGTTGGAGTTGGTCGTCCGGCGGCAGCAGCGGAGGCAGCGGCAAAGATGAGGGGCGGGGGCCCAACGGGCGGTCCTACAACGAGCGGAACCAGCCCAGCAGTTCGAGGGCCCCGGGGCTCTCCGCGTCGAAGGTCTGGCCTTGTTGTTCGACGGGAAGGAGGTCCGGCCCCCAGAGGCGGGCGCCGTGACAGCGGAAGCAGAAGGCGATCGCGAAGAGCTGATGGGTGGAGTCGTGCGCCCTGATTCCCCAGCCGGGGAGGAAGCAGCGGTACAGTTCGCCGCCGGGCAGGTCGCCGATCAGGGACAGCGTCCGCCCAACCCGGTCGCCCTCCCAGATGGCGACCGTCTCGCCGGACAGGTCCTCCGAAACGATGTGCCTGGTGGGATCCGTGATGCGCACGACCTCAATGAGTCCGGTCCTCTCGTGTGTACGCGGCAGTAGCATGCCGCCAGACTCCCTGATCGCGACCTCACTGGCCAAGTGGAATGTGCGGAGCCGCCGTTGGCGTGAGGGCCGGTCGGCTCGGTACGGGAAGGGTGGTGCTCCACGCTTCCTCGGGCGGTGAAACTGAGCCGCGCCCTGGAACGCTTCGGCGATCAGGCTCAGTCCGCCCGCGCCCAGTCCCACCTCGTCTCGCTCCAGGACACGGGACGGGACAAGGCCGCGGAGGCGTCCGTCCTCGCCCGGCTGGAGCGTCTCAAGGGCGATCTCCCCGCCGCGAGCCGCGCCCTGCAACGGGCACGGGCCGCCGTCGGGACCGATGGCGCCAAGCCGGACGGGACAGTGTCCGAGTGGCGCCGCCGGGACATCGGCCGGCTGATCACCGAGCAGTGCGACGAGGACTTCACCGGACGGTCCGCCCGGGCCGAGGAGGCGGTGGCCGGACTGACTGCCTACGTCGAGGGGCCGCCCGCCGCCACCTGAGGTCGGACCCGGCCCCAAGAGACCTCAGGCGCACCGCAGCTGAGGGCCACCGCGCATCGTCGACCGGCGCTCCGGCACGCTGCACGGCGTCGCCCACTACGTCGTCGACCCCGCGGGCGCCCGGCGGCTGGGGGATTTCGCAGGACCTGCTCGCCGAGGCGGCGGCGCGGGTCAGCCGCCGTGTGCGGTGAGGGTGTACCCCTCCGGGCCCTCGAAGGAGAACTTCGGCCCGAAGGGGCTGTCCGCCATGGGCTCGACGATCTTGACGCCGGCGGCGACGAGCTGGTCGTGGAGCCGATGAGCGTCCGTGGTGCTGAACCAGAGCACCACGCCGAGGCCCGGCCGCGCGGCGTCGGTGAGGTCGACGCCCGGGAGGAGCGCGCGGACCGCGAACGGGGTCGGCTTGGTGTCGAACACGACCGCGTGCGGGGGCGAGACCGCGGCGCGGCGCAGGCCCAGGTGCTGCTCGCAGAAGGCGGCCGCGGCCTCCACGTCGTGGACCTGCAGGGCGACGAAGTCGGGACCGTCGATGGCGACAGAAGACATGTGCGCTTCCCTCATTGGTGTATTCAGGCATGGGTGTATGTCAGGACTTTGACATGAAGGTTACGGCGTGGAGGTACCTATGTCAAAATGCTGACATGAAGGAGAGCGAGCCGACCGAGCCCGTGCGTCCGGCGGACGACATCACCCACCACGTGGGGTACCTGCTCAAACGCGCCCAGGCCGCCCTGCGCGGCGCGATGGACAAGGTCCTGCGCGAGCACGGGCTGACCGTGCCGCAGTACTCCACCCTCGAACTCCTGGCCCAGCACCCCGGCATGTCCAACGCGGACCTCGCCCGGGCGACCTTCGTCACCCGTCAGTCCGGGAACGTCGTCCTGCGGGGACTGCAGGAGGCGGGGCTGATCATCCGCCCCGCCACCGCCGATCAGGGCCGGGCCCTGCCCGCACGCCTCACCGAAGAGGGCCGGGCGCGTCTCGCCGCGGTCCAGGCTTCCGTGTACGCCGTCGAGGAGCGCATGATCGCGGGGATGGAGCCCCGGCGCCTCACGGCGCTCCGCGCCGACCTCGACCGCATCGCGACTGCCCTGGAGGGCTGATCCGGACGCCGCCGCCCCCGCACGGGCGGGGGCGGCGGTCGCCGTGAGCGTTACTTGAGGCCGCGGTCCAGGGCGTTGAAGAGGACGTTGTCCGAGGTGTCTCCGGACATCTCCCAGATCATGCCGCCCAGCAGGCCCTTGGACTTGATGTACGCCGTCTTCTTCCCGATGGACCAGGCGTCGTCGAAGGACCACCACTGGCCGTTCGCCCCCGTGTAGCCGTACGTGGAGACGGACTGTTCGTCGTGGTAGACGGTCAGGTTCGGCAGGCTCGCGACGAGGTTGTCGTAGCCGCGGGTGCCCGCCTCCTCCTGGAACTGGCCCGGCGCGGCGCCGTTGGCGCTCTGCCACTCGCCGTGCGTGCCGCCGTCGGCGACCTGCTGCCAGCCGCGCCCGTAGAACGGGAAGCCGATGGTCAGCTTGCGCGGCTTGACGCCCTGATCGGTGTACACCTTCACGGCGTCGTCGACGCTGAAGTCGTTGGCGTACGGGCTCTGCGCGTCCTTGTACAGGTTGGCCTGGTGGCCGGTGCGATGGGGCTCCCAGGAGTTGTCGCTGCCCGCGCCGTGGAAGTCGTAGCCCTGGACGTTGCCGAAGTCCAGGTAGGTGAAGACCTCCTTGAGGTCCCAGCCGTCGTTGATCTTCTTGGCGTCGGCCGGGGTGAAGGCGGTGAGCAGCCGGTGGCTGCCGCCGAGCGCGTCGAGCTGCCTGCGGAACTCCGCTATCAGGGCCGTGTTGTTGGCCTTGTCGTCGGTGCTCCAGTGGTTGCCGGGGTGGCCGTCCGGCGATCCGGGCCACTCCCAGTCCAGGTCGAAGCCGTCGAAGATGCCGGCGGCGACGCCGTCACCGCCCGCGCCGTTGTACGCGGGCAGTTTGCCCTTGATGTACATGTCGACGCAGGACTTGACGAACTTCTTCCGCGACTCGTCCGTCTTGGCGACGTCGGAGAAGTACTTGGAGTACGTCCAGCCGCCGAGCGAGACGACGACTTTGAGGTTCGGGTGCTTGGCCTTGAGCTTCTTCAGCTGGTTGAAGTTGCCGCGCAGCTTGCCCCAGCCGTCGTCGGCGACGCCGTCCACGGACTGCCCGGCGGGGAAGGCCCGGCCGTAGTCGGCCTCGGCGTCCCCGGCCCCGTCACCCTGGTTGGGGTCCTGGGGGTTCTGCGTGGTGCCCTTGGTGACGCCGTTGAGGCAGGTGAGGTTCTTCGGGTCGACGTTGGCGAAGGCGTAGTTGATGACGTCGAGTTTCGCCGCGGCGCCGGACGTCTCCAGGTCCCGTACGAAGTACTGCCGTCCGTAGATGCCCCACTGCACGAAGTACCCGACCTTGGCGTAACCGTCCTGGCCGACGGGGTCCTTGGTGGTGACGGCCGCGGTGTTGCTCGCGGGCGAGGTGTTGTCGGCGGCGTCCCGCGCCTTGACGGTGAAGGCGTACTCGGTGGCGGGCGCGAGGCCGGTGACGGTGCTGGTGAGGGTGTCGGCGGGCAGGCTCTCCACGAGGGTGGTGCCTCGGTAGACGTCGTACGCGGCGACGCGCTGGTTGTCGGTGGCCGCGTCCCAGGCGAGCTTCACGGTGCTCGAAGTGACCTCGGAGGAGCGGAGGTTACGGGGCGCGGTGGGCGGCACGGTGTCGGTCGCGGGGTCCACGGTGGTCGCCGTGACCGGGGCGCCGGCGTCGCCGGTGTTGCCACGCGAATCCTTGGCCCGGACGCTGAACCGGTAGGCCGTCGCCGGCTCCAGGCCGCGCACCGTGGCCTGTGTGGTGGCGCTGGCCGCCACGACGGTGGTCCCGCGCAGCACCTCGTACGAGGCGACGGGGAAGTCGCCCTGCGCGGCCGCCGTCCACTTCAGGCTGACCGTACGGGCGGTGGTGTCGGCGACACTCAGTCCGGTGGGTGCCTTCGGGGGCACGGCCGCGGTGCCGTCGCACTTGTCGCCGTTGATGAGGCAGCCGGTGGGCGCCTTGAGCTGACCGCTGCCGCGGAAGGTGTAGCTGTACGGCTCGGTGTCCCGCCCCGCGGGGACGCGGGCGTTGTAGTACGCGGGCGTCACGACCACGTGCTTGCCCTTGACCTCTGCCGTGCCGTGGGTGTGGTCGCCGACGGTGACGCCGTCGGGCAGGTCGAACTCCAGGGACCAGGTGTCGACGGCGGTGTCGCCGCTGTTCTTCACGACGAACTTGCCGGTCCAGGACGAACCGCTGCCCTCGCTGACGAAGGTGGCGGTGAGCTTGGCGGCGGCAACGGCGGGGGCCGCCAGCGAGGTGAGCCCGGCCAGTGCGAGTGCGAGCACGGAGAGGATCGCGATGAGGCGCCGGGGCCCGGCCGGGGACGGGTGAGGTCTGGCTGCGGATCTGAGTGGGGACACGGCTCTCCTTGGGGAGTGAGGCCGACCTGATGCGGTGCCAGACCTATGGGGGCGCGGTCCGACCGTGGTCCGGACCCGCTGTGGTCCAGACCTTCTGCGAAACAGGCCTCTCAGGGAACCACCGCTCGTGGGCATGTCAATGCGGACGGAGAGGCGTCCGGGCCGTACCAATCCGGGGTGGCGAAGCCCTCTGTCGCGCTCCTGAGCCCGTAATGGACTGGACCAATCGGTGGAAATTTTGCTTCGACTTGACTCGGGGTGAGGATCGCTGCGCCCTCAACTGGCCTGAGTGCAGCGACAGTTCAAGGGGAGTGAGACCGTGCTCCGGTGATGTGCGGCGGGACGGGCCGGGTGGGAGCGGGGTTCGTGGCCGGACCCGCGTGGACGGCATGCCGGCCTTCGGTCGTTAACGCGCCGGCCTGCGGATATTCATCGTCGATCAGGGCCATTTGTGGGTGGCGTCACAGTGAATCCTCAGGTTCCTCGGGCATGCTTCCCGGCAACCGGACGAGGGGAGTGGCGGATGAGGCGCGTGTGGGTGAAACGTGGGCGCCTGCGGGCGCTGCTCACCGTCGGCGCCCTGTTCTCGTGCCTCGCGCTGGCGGACAGTCATGCGCTGCCTCGCGGTGTCACCCCGGCCGTGAGCCCCGAGCCGCAGCCCCCCGAGAGCGCGCGGGTCGGCGCCCTCTTCAAGGGCGGCCTGGACGGCCGCCACTTCTGCACCGCGTCCGTGGTGCACAGCAAGGGCCGCGATCTCATCGCCACCGCCGGCCACTGCCTCGGGGACGGAAAGGGTGTCACCTTCGCCCCCGGCTACCACGACGGCAAGGCGCCCTACGGGTTGTGGACGATCAACCGCGTCCACGCCGACGACCACTGGACCCACGACGAGGCCGAGGACCACGACCTCGCCTTCGCCGTGCTCGAACCCCTGCACGGCCGACGGGTCGAGGACGTGACCGGGGCCAATGTCCTGGACACCGCGGCGGGCACCGGCCACCGCGTCACCGTCACCGGCTACCCGTCCGACGAGGACGCCCCGCGCACCTGCACGAACACCGCGCGCCGCTTTCGCGCTGGCCAGCAGCGCATCGGCTGCCCCGACTTCGGCACCGGTACCAGCGGCAGTCCGTGGGTCACCGCCGACGGCCATCTGACCGGCGTTCTCGGCGGCTACCACGGCGGCGGTGACACCCCCGACGTCTCGTACAGCGTGATCCTCGGCGTCGAGGCGGCCGCCCTGTACGCCAGGGCCACGCACGGCTGACGCATCCGGCGCCGCACGACTGGAGCGTCCAGTACCGGCCAAGTCGAATATTCTCGGCCAATCGCCGATGCCGCGACAACCCTTTTCGTGTGCGGTGTGTCACACATAGCACAAACAAAAAGCCAGAAAGACCACAAGGGGGAGATATGCGACTCAGGCGTTCTGTGCTTTCGCTGGCGGCCGTGTCCGCGCTGGTGGCAGGGTCCTCTGCCGTCCTGGCGTCACCGGCGTCCGCGGCGGCCAACACCACACCGCAGAAGGTGTGCGGCAGCAGCTACAAGACGGTCAACTCCGCGTCGGTGGGCTCGCTCGGCACCATCTACCTGACCTACAACGCGTCCAACGGCCGCAACTGTGTGGCCACCATCCGCAGCAACCCGGGTACGGCCATGGACATGTCGGCCTGGGTGTACGTGGCCGACACCGACCAGGGTGATTCGGACAGCGGCGTCTACACCTCGTACGCCGGCCCGGCCTCCGTCTACGGCAAGGGGCACTGCGTCGACTGGGGCGGCAACATCAAGAACGTGTACGTGAGCGTCTACGGCTCCAACTGCGGCGCCCTGAGGGAACACCGGGTCACCACGGTCCGCTGATCCGCACCGTCGCGCCACGTCCACCGCACGACCGCAGGCCCCGCGCAGGATGCTCGAAGTCCGCTGCGCGGGGCCCACTCCTGCCTGGACCGCCGGTCAGTTCTTGAGCCGATCAACATGAGGCGATCAGCCCTTGAGGGGGCCGCCGTTGATCGCCACGCGGCGGCCGTAGCGGGTCAACGGGTAGTAGTCGTACGTCGCGTGGTGCTGGACGCAACGGTTGTCCCAGAACACCAGGGTGTTCGGGGCCCAGCGGACCCGGCAGGTGAGCAGCGGTCGGTCGGTGACGAGGGCGAACAGCATGTCGAGCACCGCCCGGCTCTCGTCCTCCGAAAGCTGCGGGATGCGCGAGGTGTACGCCTGGTTCACGTAGAGGATCGGGCGGTCGGTCTCGGGGTGGCGGACCACGAGCGGGTGTTCGTTGACCGGGACCTCGTAGTTCGGCGGGATGGTGTAGCCGCGGAAGCTCTGCTTCCCGTCGTGCACGGCGGTCAGGCCGTCGAGGAGCCCGCGCCAGGTGGGTGAGAGCATCTCGTAGGCCAGGTGCATGTTGGCGAACAGCGTGTCGCCGCCGCTGTCGCCCTTCGGTATCTCGGTGATGTGGAGCATCGAACCGAGGGAGGGCTCGGCGTCGGCGGTGCCGTCCGCGTGCCAGGCGTTCCCCGCGACGTTCGCGTCGGCCGCTCCGGTCTTGATCTCCAGCACGCACGGATCGCCCTCCGGCGGCGGCGGGTTCACCGGGCGCAGCTCGCCGAACCGGCCGGCGAAGCGCTTGTGCTCCTCGACGGTGATCTCCTGGTCCCGGAAGACCAGGACGTGGTGGTCGAGGAAGGCCGTCCTGATCTCGGCCAGCTGCGCGTCGGACAGCCGGCCGAGGTGCACACCGGAGACCTCGGCGCCGATGACGGGGGTCAGGGGAGCCACGGAGATCTCCCGGTAGCCCCTCGGCTGCCTGGTCGTGATGGCTTCGAGGGCATCGAGTTCGTACTGCTCCACAGCGTCCTCCTGGGGTGCGGCGGGTCGGGGTGGTGGGAATGTGGTGGGAACAAGCATGGGGAGGGCCGTGGCGCGAACCCCCGCGAGTGGGTGAGCAGGTGTCGGACCGTGCGGAACGGTTCGGATCCGCGTGGGTCAGGAGCGTTCCGGTGCGGCTTGGACCGCGGCGTTGACCGCCTCCGCCACCGTTCCGGCGTACGGCGGCCTGACCACGCCGTAGTGGTCCGTGGCCAGCACGCTCCACTTCGCCGTCACCGGCAGATGGGAACCCCACCGGGCGCGCTGCTCCGCCGGGTCGCCGAGCGCCGGAAGGCCGGAGAAGGGCCGTGCGGCCTGCCAGAGGTGGGTGACGGTGGTGTCGAGCCGGGGCACCTGATGGGCCGCCATACTGCGCAGATTGGCCCGGCAGCACCGGGCGAGCCGGTCGGCGTACGCACGGGCCCGCCGACTCGCGGGGGGATCCCCTGCGGAATCCGGAACATCTGCGGGCCCTGCGGCCTGCGCGGCCTCCGCGACGCCTGCGGCCTTCGTGACGCCGAGTTCGGCGGCGAACACCGTGCTGAGCTGCGTGTCGTCGTACTCCTCGAAGACCGGGCCGCTGCCGGGCGGCGGGGGATCGACGAGGTGCAGCGAGCCGGCCGGGTGCCCGGTCGCCTCGGCTTCCGCCGCCATGTCGGCGGCCACCCAGGCACCGAAGGACCAGCCCGCCAGGTGCCAGCGCCACGCCGGTTGCGGGAAGCGGGCCCGCAGGGCCTGCGCGTAGCGCCGGGCGCGTTCGCTCAACGTCCACCCGGCGGGCTCTTCCTGCCGCAGGCCCGGGTCGGCGATCAGCGCGACGGTCAGCCGCGGATCGAGTGCCGCGACCAGAGGACGGTACGACTGGATGTCTCCGCCCACCGGATGCACCAGGCACACCACGTCGGAGCCGGAACCGGAGCCCGTGCCCTCCTGCCACACCTCCAGGGTGATCTCGTCGGTGGCGTCCCGCTGTTCGGCCAGCAGTTCCACGATCTCGGCGAGGCCGGCCCGGTGCCCGAAGGAGGCCAGGTCGAGCTCCACACCGAAGTGCCGGTCGATCTTCTCGATGAGGTCCAGGAGGATCAGGGAGTCGGCCCCCAGGTCGTACAGCGACGCGTCCGGGGGGAGGTCGTCGACGTCCAGCGCGGCCCGCACCCACTCGGTCAGCAGCGCGGCGGGGTCCTCGGCCGGCCTGTCGGAGGATGTGGTGTCCTGCCGTGGCGCGCCGGGCACGGGCCCCGCGTAGAAGGCACGCGACCGGTCGAGATCGGTGGTGGACACGAGCAGGTGCGGCAGGCCGAGTGCGAGCGCCCGCGCGAACGTGCGCAGGCCCTCGGCCATCGTCAGGCCGACCCCGAGGTGCGCCTGGTGCCGCGTGTCGCTCAGCGGTGCGCGCAGCGCCATACCGGTCTCCCGCCACACGTCCCAGCAGATGGTGATCCGAGTGGTGTGCCCCGCGCCGTCCCCGCCGTGCTGGGCGAAGGCGTCGAGCATGGCGTTGGCCGCCGCGTAGTCGTACTGGCCGACGCCGCCGTGCAGCGCCGACATGGACGAGCAGTAGACCGCGAGCGCCGGCCGGAACTGTTCGACGAGGAGTTCCACCAGAAGGGCGCCGCGGAGTTTCGCGGCGTGGGCGGCGCGTGCGGCACCCGCATCGCGCCGGGCCAGCATGCCGCCGGCGGCTACTCCGGCGGCATGTACCACGGAGGCCGGCGCGGTCGTACGGGCGGCGATCCGGGCCGCCACCTCCTTCAGCGGCGTGACCGCCAGATCCGCCTCGACGAGCTCGACACGGTCGGCCCAGCGGGCCAACTCCTCGGGGAGCCGCGGCTGTCGGGACAGGAGCAGCACGCGCCCGTCGGTGTGCTGGAGGAGCCATGACGCGATGGCGACACCGAGGCCGCCGGTGCCACCGAGCACGAGGTGGTCGCCGGCGGTCGGGACGATTGTGCTCGCGGCTACGCCTGCGGAAGCCGCCCCGCCCGCCGTGGGCGCCGTCCCCGCCCGAGTCGGCGCGATGGCGGGTTCCTCGCTTGCCGGTTCCTCGACCCCCTCTGTCGCACGCAAGGGCAGCGTCACCTGTTCCCACCAGTAGCCGCCGCGCAGTGCCAGATGGCGGGGCGGTGGTGGTGCGGAGGCCGGTGTGGCGAGGAGCGCGGACAGTTGCGGAGCCCAGGCATCCGGGTTCTCCACGTCCACCCAGTGACCGGTGGGGGCGCCTTCCTGCGGCGCCACTTCCGTGACACCGGCGAGCAGTGCCGCCTCCGGGCGGGTGACCGAGCCGAACACCGGCCGGGCCCCGCACGACAGCCACCACGGCCGTACGGCCAGCTCGTGCGGCGCGTCCTGGAGGGCGCGTACCGTGGCGGCGGGGGTGTCCAGGCAGGCCCAGGCCGCATGGTCCAGTGCCTTGTCGCCGACCGGCCCGTCGATGCCGAGCGCGAGCGTGTGCAGCCAGTCGACCTCCGTGCAGCCCTCCGCCACGAGCGCGCTCAGGACGCGCCCCAACTGCCCCGCGTCGGCCGGGTCGGCCTCGAAACGGTCGGGCCCTCGGCGCTCGAAGTGCTCCGCCGCCCTGATCCACACCACCCGGCGGTGACCCGCGGCGAGCGCGGCCGGCACCGCGCCGTCCGCGGGGCCGTCGGCGACCACGGCCAACGTCCGCGCGCACGCCGCCGCTGCTTCCGACGGTGCCCGTCGCAGCCGGGTCCACTGCGGCTGGTGCAGCCACTCGGTCTCGGGGAGCCGCGCCGGCATCGCCACGACCTCCGGCTCCCGCTCAGCCTGCGGCTCGGCCGACCGCGGAGGTACGGGCCGGGCGCTCGCGCGGGGCACGTCGTAGTCGGCGAGGTCGAAGGCCGGGGCGGGGAAGTCCCACGGTGGCTGGGCCGGTCCGTCCGGCCAGGCGAGTGTGCGGCCCGCGAGCCAGGCGGCGGCCAGATCCGTGGCCGAGTGCCCTCCGGTCCGGAGAGCGGGCTCGGGAACGGCCTGGGGAGCGCGTTCGGGCACGGCTCTGGCCTGTGACGCGGACGCGGCGGCCGTCCGCAGCCAGTCGATCGCGGACGCCGGATCCCGGCAGACGGCGGCCGCCCGCAACGGGCCCTGCGGGCGGCCCGCCTGAAGGTGCCGAAGGGTACGGGCGTAGTTGTGGGGGTGCCGCGTGAGATAGTCGGCGATCCGCCGGGCGTCCGCGACGAGTTGAGCCTCGCTGACACCGGAGAGCACGACCAGCGGCACCGTGGCGTCGCCCGTACCGGTGGCCTGCTCAGGAAAGTGCGGGGACTCGGATGCGCCTGCTGACGCCTTCACGGGAGCGGATCCGTCGGCCCCCGTCTCTGCCGTCACCCTGGTCTCTCCGGTCTCTCCGGTCACCCCGTCCGCCTCCACGATCACGTGTGCGTTCGTGCCGCCGATGCCGAAGCTGCTCACCGCGGCGACCCGGTCCCGGTCCGCAGGCCACGGAAGGGCCTTCGTCGGTACGTAGAAGGGGGCAGGGTCAGGGCCGATCTCCGGGTTGAGCGCGCGGAAGTCGCGCGTGGGCGGTATGCGGCCGTGGTGGACGGCGAGCACGGCCCTGATCAGGCCCACGGCGCCCGCTGCCGCCCCCAGGTGGCCGATCTGGCTCTTCACCGAGCTGAGGGCACAGTGGTCGGGCTCCGTCACCTCAAGGGCCTGGCGCAGTGCGCCCGCCTCCACCGGGTCGCCGAGCCGGGTGCCGGTGCCGTGCGCCTCGACGTACGCCACATCGGCGCCCGTACGACCGCTGCGCGCCAACGCGCCCCGGATCACCTCGCGCTGCCCCGCCAGGGACGGCGCGCTGTAACTGAGCTTCGCCGTACCGTCGTTGTTTACCGCCGAGCCGCTCAGCACCGCGTACACGGTGTCTCCGTCGCGGCGTGCGAGGGAGAGCCGCTTGAGCACGAGCACCCCCGCCCCGCTGCCGCCGACGGTGCCGCCCGCGTCGTCGCTGAAGGGCCGGCAGTGGCCGTCGGCGGAGAAGATGTGCTGCGGGCGGTAGCGGTATCCGTCGGTCAGCTCCACGTCGACGAGCACGCCGCCCGCGAGCATCACGTCGGCGTCGCCCTGCCGCAGCAGGGACGCCGCGAGATGCACGGCGACGAGCGAACTGGAGCACGCCGTCTGGCTGGTGAGCGCGGGTCCGGTGAGTCCGAGGTGGAAGGCGGCCTTGGTGGCGAGGAAGTCCTTCTCGTGGTGCAGGGCCAGCTGGAAGTCGTCGGGCAGGGTGTCGGCGTCGGTGTCACGGAGCATCGCCCGGTAGTACGTGTTCTCGCCCGCGCCCGCGATCAGACCGGTCCGCGACACCCCGGGGTCGGCGATCCCCGCGTGGGCGAGTGCCTCGACGCAGGTCATGAGCAGTTGGCGCTGCTGCGGGTCCATCAGCCGGGCCTCCTGGCGGCTGATGCCGAACCGCGCGGGGTCGAAGGCGAGCATCCCGTCCAGCTGACTGCGCACGCCGACCAGGCCGTCCGGAGCGTCGAAGTACTCGATGCCGCTCCGTCCGGAGACCACCAGGTCCCAGAAGGACGCGAGGTCCGGCGCGCCGGGCGCGCGGACGGCCATCCCGACCACAGCGACGCCGTCGTCGCCGGCAGTGGCAGTGGCAGTGGCAGTAGCGGTGGCATGGGGGGAGCCGGCCCCGCCCACCTCCGCCACGGACTCCGTACCCGAACGCCCCGTATGCGACAGGAAAGCCGCCAACTTCCTTGGAGTGACGTGCTCGAAGAGGTCCGCGATGGTGAAGCGGAGCCCGAGCCCGGCGGTGCAGCGCAGATGGAAGTGCATCAGACCGAGACTGGACGCGCCGGCGGCGAAGAAGGTCTGGTCCGGCGCGATGGGCGCGCCGGTCGCCTCCTCGAAGACGGCGACCAGCTGGGCTTCCTGTGTCGACGGCGGCGATGCCAGCGATGACGTGGGGGCACGGCCGGGGGCGTCGGCGAGGTCCCGGCCGGGTGCGCGCAGCGCGGCGTCCCGGTCGAGCTTGCCGCTCGGAACCCGCGGCAGTCGTTCCAGCTGCCGGAAGCGTTCGACCCGGACGTGCCCGGGGAGCAGTCCGGCCAGGTGCTCCCGCAGCTCCGCCGGAGTCGGGGCGTCGCCGAGGCACTGGAGACAGGCGACCAGTGAGGAACCGTCGACACCGACGACCGCTCCGAGGACGGCGTCGTGCCGCAGCAGTGCGGCCTCGACCTGACCCAACTCCAGCCGGTGACCGCTGAGTTTGATCTGGTCGTCCGCGCGGCCGAGGCAGTGCAGCAGGCCGTCGTGGTCGAACCGCGCCAGGTCACCGCTGCGGTAGAAGAGACCGCCGCCGGGGAGGTGGACGAACCGTTCCCGGTTCAGCGGGGTGTCACCCAGGTAGCAGGGCTCGACCGGTATGCCGCCGATGAGGAGTTCGCCCGCACTGCCGGGCGGCAGCGGGAGGTCCGCCTCGTCGACGACGCGCAGCACCGCACCGGCCACCGGATGCCCGACCGCCGGACGGTCCGGCCAGTCGGCAGGGTCGCCGTCCAGACACAGGGCGCTGACGACGTGCGTCTCGGTCGGGCCGTAGTGATTGAACAGACGGGCCCCGGGCAGGCCGGCGAACCACCGGCGGACGGCGTCGGTGCACACCAACTGCTCGCCCGCGGTGATCACTTCGCGCAGCCGCGAGGGGTAGCGGCCCAGGTGTACGCCGTGCTCGGCGAGCAACTGCAGCGCCACGTACGGCAGGTGGAGCCGCTCGACGCCTTCCGTGTCGAGGCGGTCGAGGAGAGCGGGGACGTCCTGCCGCAGGGCGGGGTCGATCAGCCGCAGACAGCCGCCGGTGCACAGGGTTCCGAAGATCTCCTGGAAGGAGACGTCGAAGGAGAGCATGGCGAACTGCTGCGTCAGCGCGGGCGCGCCCAGACCGCCGGGACCGGCCTGCCAGTGCAGCAGGTTGCACAGCGTGCGGTCGAAGACCCGCACGCCCTTGGGGCGGCCCGTGGAGCCGGAGGTGAAGAGGGTGTACAGGGGTCGCGCGCCTCGGCGGCTGGTGAGCGGCGGCGCGTCGGGGCGCACGACACCGGCGCCGGCACCCGTCTCGGGCAGCGTGATGTGCAGCCGCGGCACGTCACCTGCGCCCACCGCGTCGAAGTCCGTCCCGTCGCACGGCGGCGGCGGCAGCAGCACGCACAACGGATCTGTCTGCTCCAGGACTTGCCGCAGCAGCGCGGGCGGGTAGGAGGGGTCGAGCGGCACGGCGGTGAGGTTCAGCCGGGCCAGCGCGAGGAGCGCCACGACGTGCTCGACCGACGGTTCGAGGAACAGCGCGACGTGGCACTGTTCGTCCGCGTCCGGCATCCGCAGCGCCGTGGTCAGCTCCGCGGCGAGCGCGGCGGCGTACCCGTCGAGTGCCGCGTACGTGACGGCACCGGTCGCGGTCCGCAGCGCCGGAGCCGTCGGGGTGCACGCCACCTGGTGGGCGAACCCCTCGGCGACCGTGCTCCAGAGCGGCTCGGCCGGCGTGCCACGGCCGGGCTCGGGCAGCGAGCCGCGGTACGGCGCGACCAGCTCCGCCGGCGTGGTGTCCGGGGTCTCCGCCAGCGCGGCGAGACCCTGCCGGAAGAGGCGGGCCAGGGTCGCGGCCTGACCGGCGTCGATACGGTCGTCGGCGTACTCCCAGAGGCACTCCAGACCCTGGGGGCGATCGACCACCGTCAGGGTCACCGGGCATTTGGCCTCGGCGGGCACCGGCCACAGCGGGCGTGCGGTGCAGCCCGGCAGTGCGAGCGAGTCGTAGTCGGTGTTCTCCAGCACGAGGAGGAAGTCGAACGGTGACCCGTCCGCCACGCCGTGTTCGCGCTTCACCAGAACATCGGCGAGCGCCACATCCTGACGCGCCATCACCTGGCGTACGGCGGCGGCGGTCCGCGCCACCTCGTCCCGTACGGACGCCCGCGGGTCCACGGAGAGTGGCAGGAGCACGGTGTTGGCGAACATGCCGACGCTGTCGGTGAACTCCCGCACGGGCCGGTGGGCGACCGGGGCCGCGACGCGGGGCCGGGTCTGACCGGTGACGCCGTACAGCGCCCAGGCATAGAGGCCGGACAGAAGCTCGAAGCGGGTCAGCCCGAGCTCGCCGCCGAGCCGGTCCAGGGCGGCCCGGTCGGTCGCGTCGAGCGGGTCGCTCAGGAGCCGGCCCGCGGCGTCGCGACCGGGGCGGGGCAGGGGGAGCGGCGGGGTTCCGGTGGCCTCGGTGGCGGTGTCGGCCGCGTACAGGGCGGACAGCTCGTCGCGCTGCGCCGCATACGCGGGACTGGCGTGCCGGCGCCGCTGCCAGTCCGCGAAGTCCAGCGGGGTGGGCGTTCCGGTGCCGTCGGTGTCGCTCGGGCTGCCCGCCGCTGCCTCGGTGTACGCGGTGGACAGGTCGCGCAGCAGCACGTTGACGGACCAGCCGTCCACGGCGACGTGGTGCAGGTGCAGCAGCAACGTGCCGCCGTCCCGCTCCGGCAGCCAGCACGCGCGCAGCATCCTGGGACGCGAGAGGTCGAACGGCACGGAGTAGAAGACGTCGTGCGGATCGAGGGGCGAGGCGTGCGGATCCGACGTTCCGTCAGAAGGCTTGAAGCACGCCGGTATTGAGTCGGGAGCCGCCCCGTCGGCCTGCATGGCCACGGTGTCGGTCCACGGGTCGTACGGCTCGCCCACTCGCTGGCGCAGGCCCTCGGCGGTCGCCTCGAAACCGGTGCGCAGCGCCGGATGGCGCTCGACCAGGGCGGAGAGGGCCGACCGCAGGGGCTCCTGGCGCACCGGGCCGGTAATCGCGAACGCCAGCCGGACGTCGTAGGCACGGGAATCCGGCGATCGCTGCTGCAGGAACCACAGCCGTTCCTGCTCGCCGGTGGCGGGGCCGGACACCGCGCCCGCCGCGACGGCCTCCGGGAGGGCGGGCGCTGCGTCGCGGAGGGCTTCGCGCACCGCGTCCGCGACACCGGCGAGGTCGCCGTGCAGTACACGGTGCGCGGCCACCTCGCAGCGCAGGCGGCGCCGGATCCCGTAACGCAGCCGCAGCGCCTTCAGGGAGTCACCGCCGCACGCGATCCACCGGTCCCCGGGCCGCAGCCCCGACACGCCGAGGATCTCGCCCGCGAGGTCGAGGACCACCCGCAGCGGCTCGTCCATCGCCGTCGGGGCGCCGGATGGCGAACCGCTCACGGCATCCGGCCGCCACGGTGCGCCGCCGCTCGCGCGCAGGGCCGCCTCGTCGATCTTGCCGTTGGCGGTGAGGGGCAGGGCGGGGACGCGGTAGAGGTGATGCGGGCGCATGTAGGCGGGCAGGCCGGCGGCCAAGTGCTCCTCGAACCCGGCCCAGGACAAGCCGGGTTCGGCGACGAGGTAGGCGTGCAGCTCCGCCGGGCCGCCCCCGCTGTCCCGGCGGGCGCACACGTACACCTGCCGTACCTCCGGGTGTTCGGCGATGTGTTGCTCCACCTCGCCCGGCTCGATGCGGAAACCGCGTACCTTGACCTGCCGGTCGGCGCGTCCTACGTACGTGAGGTCGCCGTCGGAGGAGCGGCGGACCAGGTCGCCGGTGCGGTAGTACCGGGTGGTCGTGCCGTCGTCGCCGGTCAGGGTCACGAAGCGGCGCGCGGTCTCCTCGGGCAGGTTGCGGTATCCGGCGGCCAGGCCGGCGCCGGAGAGGAGCAGTTCGGCCTCCTCACCGGGCACGGCGGGGCGGTCGGTGCCGGGGGCCAGCAACGTCACGCCGGTCCCGGGCAGCGGGCGTCCGAGAGGTACGACGGGCGCGTCGAAGTCCCGCGGAATCGGGTGGTGCAGCGCGAACGTCGTGCACTCGGTGGGGCCGTAGATGTTGTGGAGCCGGGTGCGACTGCCGGCGTTGGCGGGGTGGCCGAGCCAGCGCCGCACGAGCGGCACGTTGAGCTGCTCGCCGCCGATCAGCAGCTCCGTCAGGCCGGCGAAGCACCCGGGCTCGGTGTCCACCACCGCGTTGAACAGCGCCGTGGTGAGGAAGGCGGTGTGCACCCGCTCCCGTCGCAGGGCCGCGGCAAGCCGTTCCGGGGACTGCGCGTCCTCGTCACCGAGCACGACACAGCAGCCGCCGGTCAGCAGCGGTGCCCATACCTCGAAGCTCAGCGCGTCGAAGGCCGGGTTCGACAGGCAGGCGTAGCGGGCGCCCTGCGAGTCGGGCAGGAACCCCGGGTCGGCCAGGCGCATGATGCCGGCGTCGCGTACCTCGACGCCCTTGGGCCGTCCGGTGGTCCCCGAGGTGTAGAAGACGAAGGAAACCGGGGCGGGCGCTGCCGGCGCGGGCCCGTCCGATGTACTGACCGGCGCGCCGAGCAGCTCGTGGACCGGTAGTGAGTCGATCGGCAGCCCAGCGACCGGCGGTGCGGCGGTCCGGGCGGTCGGGCCGGACGGGAACGTGCCGTCGTGCACCAGGAGCCGGGCGCCGGAGTCGTCGAGGATGTGCCGGAGCCGGTCGGCAGGGCTCAGCCGGTCGGCGGGGACGACCCGGGCGCCGAGCCGGAGCACGCCCAGCATCACGCAGACGAGCTGCCACGAGCGGGCGAGCCCGACGGCGACCGCGTCACCGGGGCCGATCCCGCGCGCACGCAGCCCGGCCGCGACGGCGGCGGCCGACGCGTCGACCTCGGCGTGGCTCAACGACAGCCCACCGTCCCTGACGGCAGGGGAGTTCGGGGTCAACAGGCTCTGTTCGTGCACCGCTTGGGCCAGCCCGGCGCAACGGGATGTGGTGCGCATCAGTCCTCGGTCGTGGCAGTCGTAGCGGTCGTGGTAGCTGTGGCAGTCGTAGAGGTCGTAGAGGTCGTAGCTGTCGTGGTGGTCGTCGCCGTCGAGGCGGTGCCGGCAGGGTCCGTATCGCCCGGGGCGGCCGGGGCGCCGGGCCGGGTGAGCCGGTCCGCGATCAGCGCGGCGATGCGCGGAATCCGTTCGCCCTCCAGGACGTCCCAGTGGCCGCCCTCGACCGTCTCCACGCTGAGGCCGGCGTCGGCGCGGGCGAGCCAGAACCGCCGCAGCGCCGCGCGCGCCGCCACGGGGTCGCCCCCTTCGGGGACCTCTGTCTCGGCGGCCTGTACGAGGAGCAGGGGGGCGTCGGAGGCCTGCGGCGCGTAGTCGCGGGCGGCCGCCCGGTTGAGGTTGTAGATCTGGAAGTACCGGTCGATCTGGGCGTCGTCGATGCCGGGGTACATGCCGTTGAAGCGGACCAGTTTGTCGCGGAATTCGGCGGCGTCGACCGGCGCGAGCCGCGCACGCTCCGCAGGGTCGTCCGTCCCGTGCGTGTCGAGCAGCACCACGGACACCCCGCGATGCCCCGCCAGCGCGAGCCGGCGCCCCATCTCGTGCGCGACGAGCCCACCGAAGGAGAGACCGCAGAGCACCAGGTTCTCGTCGGGGGCGGGCCGCAGCAGCGTCAGGTAGTGCCCGGCCATCGCCTCCACCGAACGCAGCGGCTGCTCGCCCGGGTCGATGCCCTGCGCCTGCACGCCCTGCACACGGACGCCGTCCGGCAGAGCCGTGGCCAGCGGGAGATAACAGAAGGCGGTGCCGCCGCCCGGATGGACGCAGACCACGCGCTGCCCGTTCCGGCCCGCGCGGAACTCGATGAGCCCGTTGTCGGGCGTCGCCGGTGCCTGCCCGCGCAGCCGGGCGGCGAGTTGCTCCACGGTGGGGTACTGCAGGACGTCCCGGATCGGCAGCGTCCGGCCGAACTCCTCGCGGATCAGGTGCGCCACCTTGATGGCCGAGAGCGAGGTGCCACCCACCGCGAAGAAGTCGTCGGTGATGCCGATGTCGGGGTGCACCAGGACCTTGCGCCATATCCGGTACAGCGCCATCTCGACCCGGTCGCGCGGCGCGAGGGTGTTGACCTGGTCGGACCGCGCGGCGCGGGCGCGGTCGAGGACTTCCTCGCGGTCCAGCTTCCCGCTGCGGTTCAGCGGGAGCCGGGTGAACTCGGCGAAGAGCGCCGGAATCATGTAGTCCGGCAGCCGTTCGGTGAGTGCGGCGCGCCACTGCGCGGGGGTGGATTCCGGAGCGTCGCCGCGGCCGATGCCCGCGACCAGGCGGAGCTCCCCTGCCTCGTCGCGGTCGGCGAGGACCGCGGCCTCCAGGACGCCGGGCAGCTCCCGCAGGGCCGCCGCGACCTCGCCGGGCTCGATGCGGAACCCGCGCAGCTTGACCTGGTCGTCGGCGCGCCCGACGAACTCGTAGTCCCCGTCCGGCAGTCGGCGCGCCAGGTCACCGGTGCGGTAGACCCGCTCGCCCGGTACGAAGGGGTCGGCGAGGAAACGCTCGTCGGTGAGGTCGGGCCGGTTGAGGTAGCCGCGGGTGACACCGGCTCCGCCGATGTACACCTCGCCGACGACCCCGGGAGGCACCAACGCGCGCCGCCGGTCGAGCAGATGGATACGGGTGTTGTCGACCGGCCGCCCGATCGGGGAGCGCCGGTCCAGGTCCCGTGGCACGTTGTGAGTGATGCTGTAGACCGTGGTCTCGGTCGGCCCGTAGACATAGCACACGCGCAGCCCCGGTAGCACCGCGCACAGGCGCCACAGCGCACGTTCGGGCAACGGCTCAGCCCCGGTGGCCAGTTGGCGCAGCGACAGCCCGGCGAGGCGCGCTTCGGGGTCCTCGTCGATCCAGCTGACGTAGGAGGCGGGCAGCCAGGCGTGGGCGATCCGGTGCTCCCGCATCCAGCCGAGCAACACCTCAGGGTCGCCGCGCAGTGCGTCGGGTACGAGGTGCAGCACACCGCCCGTGGTCAGCGGGAGGAAGAGTTCGTGCACGGACGCGTCGAAGCCGAAGCTCGCCCAGGCCGAGGACGGCTCCCCGGGCAGCGCGCCGTAGGCGGCGAGCCAGTTCTCCAGCAGGTTGGCGATGTTGGCGTGGGTCGCGGCGACGCCCTTGGGACGGCCGGTGGAGCCCGAGGTGTAGATGACGTAGGCGAGTTGTGACGCTGACGGTGGCTCGCCGGGTGCATCGTCGCGCACCCCTTCGGCCTCCACGTCGGTCAGCGACAGCCATGGTCCGGGCGGGTTGGCCACATCGCCGAGGACCACGGCGGGCGCGGCCTCCTCGACGATGGCCCTGAGCCGCCCGTGCGGCTGGCCGGGGTCGAGGGGCAGATACGCGGCGCCGGTTTTGAGAACGCCCCACATGCCGACGACGAACTCCGCCGTGCGGCCGCAGTGCAGCCCGACGACCTGGCCGGGCCGCACGCCCTGGGCGCACAGGGCGTGCGCGAGCCGGTTGGCCCGCCGGTCCAGTTCGGCGTAGGTCAGCCGGGTGTCGCCGCAGACCAGAGCCGGTTCGTCGGGCCGCAGCCGTACCTGCTCGGCGAAGCGCTCGACGGGCCCGACGACCGGGCCGGAGGTGACCCGGCCCCGGCCCTCCGCCAGGAGCTGCGCGCGCTCGTCGGCGTCGAGCAGTGAGTACGCGGTGATCTCCCGCTCGGGGTGCCGGGCCAACTGCTCCAGGACGCGCGTGAGATAGCGGCCGAACCGCTCGGCCGTGTCGTGGTCGAAGAGCGCGCGGGCGTAGTCGAGATACCCGGTGACGCCGTTCTCCTCCCGGTGCAGCAGCAGCGTGAGGTCGAACTTGGCGGGGGCGTACGGGATGTCGAGGGCCTCGACGCGGGCCCCGGGCAGCTGGAGCAGGCCGCGCGGGGTGGTGCCCCAGGAGAACATCGTCTGGAACAGCGGGCTGTGGGCGAGGCTGCGGGGCGGGTTCACCGCGTGCACCACCCGCTCGAAGGGCAGATCCTGGTGGTCGAGCGCCTCGCGCAGCACAGCGCGCACCCGGCCGATCGCCGCGGCCCCGGTCGGATCGCCGGACAGATCGGCGCGCACCGCGAGGGAGTTGGCGAAGAAGCCGATCAGGCCCTCGTACTCCGGCCGGCGCCGCCCCGCGACCGGGATCCCGACAACGATGTCCGACTCCCCGGAGAGCAGGCCGAGAAGGATCTGCCAGCCGGTGAGGACGGCGGTGAACAACGTGGCGTCCTGCGCGCGTGCGGCACTGTGCAGCGCCTCCGTGAGCGCGGGGGAGAGCCGGACCGGGACCCGGCCTCCGGAGTGGTCCTGGCGCATCGGGCGCGGCCGGTCGGCCGGGAGGGCGAGCAGCGCCGGCGCGCCCGCCAACTGCCTTTGCCAGTAATCGGATTGTGCCGTGGCATCCTCGCTCTCGACCCAGGAATGCTGGCGTGCCGCATGGTCGGCGAACTGCGCGGGCAGGGGCGGTAACGGGTCCGGCTCGCCGCGCCGCAGGGCCGCGTAGAGGGTGCTCAGCTCCGTCAGGATGATCCCCATCGACAGACCGTCGTAGATGGAGTGGTGCAGCGTCAGCAGCAGCGCGTGCCGCTCCGGCGCGAGCGTGAGGAGCTGCCCCCGGGCGAGCGGCCCGGCGCCGAGGTCGAAGGGGGTCTCGCACTCCTCGCGCTGCCGTGCGACGAGGAGTTCCTCGACATCGGGCCGACCGGAGAGGTCCTCCGAGCGCAGCGCGAAACCACTCCCGGGCGGCGCGATCTCCTGGCGCGCCTCGCCCGCCACCGGGACGAACCGGGTGCGCAGCGTCTCGTGCCGTGCGGCCAGCGCGTCGAGGGCCCGCGCGAGCGATACCCCGTCCAGTTCTCCCTCGATGAGGTAGGCGAGCTGCTCGTTGTACGCCGCGTGGGAGCCCTCCGCCTGTTCCATCGCCCACAGGCGCTGCTGCCCGAAGGAGGAAAGGGTCGGAGCACCGGGTTCCGGTACGGGGGAGGAGGGGTGGCGGGGGGTGGGTGTCGCCGTCAAGGGGCGGTCCTTCTGCCGTGAGGTGGACGGTCGTCGCCGACGAGGGCCGGTCGCGGCGTCTCCGTAGCGGGCGCGGGGAACGGGTGGGTGCCGAGGGGTGCCGGGGGCGGCACAGCGAGAACGACCGCGAGCGACCGGGGCGCGTCGGGTCACGGACCACTGGGCGGGGCCCGGAGGCCGGCGCCTGCGCGTCCGGCGGTCTCATCGTGAGGGACGGGTTCTGGTGCGTGAACGTGGGCGGCGGGAATGGATCGCGGGCCGTCGTCAGGCCTGATCAGAGGGTCAGTGGTCCGGCCAGCAACAATCATTGGCCTCGGTTGTTCACTGTGTCAACGGCCGCCTGTGCCCCGTTTGCCGCCCGTTTGGGCCGACCGGGCGGCGACTGGGGCATCCGGAGGCGCCGTTCGGGCATCAGCACCGCGGAGACGGCGAACTCCACGCGCCTGGATCCGCCCTGACCGCGAAACGACCCGACCCGCGGGCACAATGCGGCTCATGACTCACCTCGCCCGCCGCATGTTCGGGCTCTTGGAACCGATCTGCCTGGTCACCTTCCACGCCGACGAGGCCAACGAGGAACTGGCCGCACTCGGCCACCGGACCTACTGGGACGGCTACTTCGCCAGCCGCGCCGCGCCGTTGGGGCGGGCGCCCGCCGAGGTCGTGCACGCGGCCTTCTACAGCTTCGCCGACGGCGAGGTCGCCCGGCACATCCCGAGCGCGTGGGAGACGATCCCGCCCGAGGCGTCCGTCGCCGCGCGGCAACGCGGCAGCGCGGCCTCTCTACGGCGGATTCTCGGCGGCAGAATGGCCGAATCCGCGGGCCTGGCGCGCGCCGCCGACCTCACCACCAAGGCCGCGACGAGCGCGCCCATGGAAGGCCGGACGATGTACGCGGGGATGCGCACTCTGCCCGTGCCGGACGACCCGGTCGCCCGGCTGTGGCACTCCGCCACCATGCTGCGCGAGCACCGCTGCGACGGTCACATCGCCGCTCTCGTCGGCGCCCGCGTCGGCGGCACGGAGGCCCACGTGCTCAGCGCGCTGGACATGGGCGTCCACCCGGCCGAGTCGTTCGGGCGGATCCATCACCTGCCGAAGGAGCGGCTGGCGGCGGTCATGACCGGGTTGCGCGAGCGCGGGCTCGTCGACGGCGACGGCCGTTTCACCGAGGCGGGCCGCGAGACCAAGCGAGGGATCGAGGCCCTCACCGACGCCCTCGCCGCCCCGCCGTTCGAAGCGCTGTCCCCGGCCGAACTCGACGAGCTGATCACGGAGCTCGAACCCATCACGGCGAGGCTGGTGGCGGTCGGTTCGCAGTGACGGGTGACGTTGCCCCTGAGTTTCAGGGTCAGAGCGCGAGGCGACTGCAGGCAGCCAGCAGGTGCGTCAGCGGCCGGCCCGGCGGGTCCGGGCGAACTACCAAGTAGGTGGGCACGGTTGGGGTGGGGTTGGCGAGGGGACGGAAGGCGACCCGGGGTGCCGGGTGGTGCTCAGCCTGCGCGGCGTAGTAGACGGTCCAACTCGGCTTGCCGGTGGCGACGGCGGCGAGGGTGTCCTGGTCGGTGGTGAACGCGGGGCCCAGGAGGGGGCTGAAGCCCGCTGTCCGGCAGGCGTCGACGACGGTGTCGACCAGGTGGGGGTTGGTCTCGCGGGACGTGATCCGCAGGGGGAGCTCGGCCAGCTCCGCAAGGTCGATCTGCTGCCGGCCCGCGAGGTGATGGCGGGCCGGGAGGGCCGCGACCAGGGTGTCCTGCCAGAGAGGGAGAAGCTCCAGGTCGGGGATGCACTCGGAGCCGCGGACGAGGGCCGCGTCCAGCTCTCCCGTGCGGACCCGCTGGAGCCGGACGGCTCGGGGCATGCTGATGAGTTCGACCGGCAACTGCGCGTCCTGTCGGCCCAGTTCACCCAAGAGGTCGTCGAGGTGTGAGCCCAGCCCGGTGCTCGTACCGAGTGTGAGGGTCGATCGCACTTCAGCGCGCAGGTCGGCCATCGAGGCACCCGCCGCCCGCTCGGCATTGAGGATGGCCTGCGCGTGGGGGAGGAACGCCTCGCCGGCCCGGGTCAACGTCACGGTGCGGGTGGTGCGATGGAACAGCTCGAGCCCGAACTCGCGCTCCAGTCGCCGGATCTGCTGGCTGACGGTGGGCTGCACGATGTGCAGCCGTTCGGCGGCCCGCCCGAAATGCAGTTCCTCGGCCACGGCCACGAAGTACCGCAGCTGGCGCAGCTCCATTGTGCCCCCCATTCATCACGATCCTTGATCACTATATGAGTGAAGCGCCCCTTGGCCGGCGTCCGTGTCCGGGCTGGAATGGCCTGCGTGGTCGAACTCCGGCTACGGGCCCGCACCCTCACGGACGCGGGCGGGCAGAAGGGACGAAGGATGGCCTACGCGGCAGCGAACGGAATCAGGCTGTACTACGAGGATCACGGCGCCGGACGGCCCGTGGTGTTCCTGCACGGCCTGGGGAGCAGCGGTCGGGTCTGGGACGCCCAGGTGGCGGACCTGATGGCCGGCCACCGGGTCATCACGCTCGACCAGCGCGGCTGCGGCCGCTCCGAGCGGCCCACCACCGGCTACACCATCGCGGACGCCACCCGCGACATCCTGGCGTTCCTCGACGCCCTGGATCTGGACGAGCCGGTGCTCGTCGGATCGTCGATCGCCGGCTCGTTCGTCCTCGAGGCCGCGCTCGCGGCGCCGGACCGCATCGGCGCGATCGTTCCGGTCGGCGCCGGCGTCCACCACTTCACCACGGTCCGCGATGCGGTGGACGAGCTGCTGGCAGACCTTTGCACCGACCGCGCCGGCACCCTGGCCGGTTTCGTCCCGCGCTGGTACCGGCCGGGGACCAGCGCGGCGATGATCGACTGGACCGTCCGACAGGTGCTCGAATCGACGTCCCTCATCGACGAGTTGATCCTCGATCAGGCCTCGTACGATCCGCGTGAGCGCCTGGCGGGCATACGCGTGCCCACCACATTCCTCCACGGTGACCTCGACACCGAGATTCCGCTGTCGGTCCCCGAGGAGTGCGCACGCCTGATCCCCGGCGCCCAGCTCACGATGGTCGAAGGCGGCGGCCACATGGTCCAGCAGGACCAGGCGGAACGCTTCAACCAGGCACTGCGAGCGGCACTGCGCCGGCCGATCACCGACATCCCCGAACCGGGCCGGGACCCGGCCGGCCGATCACGTCGACCATCGGCATGCCCCGGAGCCACCCACCAGCCGTCCACGCCCCACCCGAAGAGAGCAGGCGTCGCATGACCACCAAGATCGGAATCGTCCTGGGCAGCACCCGCCCGGGCCGCCGGGGCCACATGGTGGCCGACTGGGTCGCCAAGACCGGCGTCGAGCACCTGCCCGAGGTGCGTTTCGACATCCTCGACCTGGCCGACTTCGGTCCCAGCTACTTCGCCGCCCCGCACACCCCCCGCACCGCCGCCACGAGTTGGTCCCGATGGGGCTGGGCCGCGCGGTCGAGTTCCAGGGCGAAGGGCAGGACCGTGCCGTCGGGGCGGGTTACGCGCCGGGGCGGCGCGGTGAGCGTGAGTTCCTCCGCGGCGGTGCTGACGACCTCGGCCGCGAAGCCGCAGAAGCGGTTGGTGTCGTCGATGACGACCAGCCGGCCCGTGCGGCCCACGGACGCGGCGAGGCCGGCCCAGTCGAACGGGTACACCGTGCGTGGGTCGAAGACCTCGACGGAGAGGTCGGGCGCCAGTTCGTCGGCGACCGCGACGGCCTCCGGCACCAGATGGCCGACCGCCACCACCGTGACGTCCGAACCCGGACGCACCACGTTGCCCACGCCGAGCGGCAGCGGGCCGAGTGCGGAGAGGTCCACGTCCTCGCGGTCCATGGAGGAGGCGGCCGGGGTCAGGACCACCACCGGGTCGTCGTCCCGGATCGCCGAGACGAGCAGACCGTAGGCGTCGGACGGGGTGCTGGGGACGACGGTCTTCAGGCCGACATGGGCGAACAGGCCGTAGGGCTGGTCGGAGTGCTGGCCCGCCCAGCCGACGCGGGAGCCGGACCCGGGCACCAGATAGGTGACCGGCACCTTGGCCTGACCACCCGTCATGAGCGAGAACTTGTGCGCCTGGTTGGCGATCTGCTCGAAGACCAGGAACAGCAGCGACGGGATCTGGAACTCGATCACCGGGCGCTGCCCGACCAGGGCCGCACCGGTGGCGAAACTGGTGAAGGCCTGCTCGGAGAGGGGCATGTCGACGATCCGCTGCGGGCCGTACCGGTCAACGAGCCCCTTGGTGATGTTGGCGACGCCCACCCGCACGTCCTCGCCGAAAATACAGACGTCGGGGTCGCGGGCGAGTTCGTCGGAGAGGGCCCGGGAGAGCGCGCCGAGGTAGGAGAGCTTAGGCATGGGACGCCACCCCCGGTCGCGGGCGCAGCCCTGTCGCGTACAGATGGTCCAGGGCGTCGGCGGGGTCGGGTTTGGGGCTTTCCAGGGCGAACTCCCGTGCGTACTCCAGCACGTCTTCCACCTCGCGGTCGATGCGGTCGCGGGCCTCGGGCGGGATGAGCTCCGCCTGGATCAGCAGCGGGTCACGCGAGCGGCCCTCGGCCACTTCCTCCTGCGTCCGGTATCTGACGAACGACTTGTGTTCCCAGGTGTGATGGGCGTCGAAGCGGTAGGCGGTGCACTCCAGGAGCGCGGGGCCGCCGCCCGAGCGGGCCCGGTCGGCGTGTTCGCGGGTGGCGGCCATGACGGCCTCGGCGTCCGCGCCGTCGAGCTGCACGGCGGGGATACCGAAGGCGGCGGCCCGGCCGACGATCGTGCCGGCGATCGCGTCGTCCACGGTGAGGGTGGAGGCGTACCCGTTGTTCTCACAGACGAAGAGCACCGGAAGCCGCCACAGCGCCGCCAGGTTGAACGATTCCAGGACCACTCCCTGGCTGACCGCGCCGTCCCCGAAGAAGCTGACCGCGACACGGTCCTCGCCGGCGCGCAGCGCAGCCCAGGCGGCACCGGCCGCGATCGGGGCCCCGGCCCCCACGATGCCGTTGGCGCCGAGGATGCCGAGGCTGACGTCGGCCGCGTGCATGGAGCCGCCGCGGCCCTTGTTGAGACCGGTGACCCGGCCCGTCAACTCGGCCATCATGGCGGCGGGGTCGGCCCCTTTGGCCAGTACGTGGCCGTGCCCCCGGTGCGTGCTGGTGATGTAGTCGTCGGGACGCAGCGCCGCGCACACCCCGGCGGCGATGGCTTCCTGGCCGATATAGGGGTGGATGCCGCCCGCGATCTCCCCGGACCGCACCAACTTGATGCAGTACTCCTCGAAGCGGCGGATCAACCGCATGGTCCGGTACAGCCGTTCCCTGGTCGAGTACTGCTCACTCAAGGCGTGCTCCTCGTGGTCGAACCCGACGCCCGAAGACATCGAGGCGGAAAGGACGAGCGCTACCGCGGGGCCGCGGCCGGCAGGGCGGCCGGAGCGGAGAAGAGAGTGACGGGGAAACGGAGACGGTCCCGAGATTCCACATCCGCCTGATTTTGTGGCTGCACTGCGCCTCGCGGTAGGGAAACCGCCTCATCCGGTCGACGATATTCCGGTCCGAAGATGCAGGGTGCAGACATACCTGTGTCAGCCGTGGAACTCCGGGATCGTAACCCGCTCTCCGGAACGGCAGCAAGCATCCGTCCGCCCGGCGGCGGAAGCGCGTGCCAGGGGTCAAATACTGCCGACTGTCGCTAAAGACCGATATGCCCGGCGGGTCGGTTTTTGCCGTGATCCAGCCCTCTTCCCAGGCGGTGAGCGTGCTTGCTACAGTCCCTTTTCGCTCTCCTGAAGCTCGCCATGACTTCACCCGCCACGACTTCGAAATCAGGGCCCGTCGGCCGGGTTTATCTCCCGTCAGTGGCCGCATCGCCCGAGCAGAGCTTCTGGTTCCCAGGAAACGTGCCACATGTTTCTCATGACCGCATTACGACGAATGCGAGGGACTTCATGCCGGGGCCGCAGGACAAAGTAACTCCGGACCGTTCGAGCGAGTTGTTGCCCCTGTTGGCCGCACAACGGGGAATTTGGTTCGCGCAGGCTCTGGCACCCACCGTCACCCACCACAGCATCGCCGACTGCCTCGACATCGAGGGGCCCCTGGACCCCGCACTCCTCCAGGAGGCCCACCGCCGGGTGGTCGCGGAGGTGGAGGCGCTGCGCCTGCGCTTCGTGGAGACCGCCGACGGACCGGCCCAGTACGTCGACGACCTGGCGGAGCCTCCGGCCCATTACTTCGACGTCAGCTCCGACGCCGACCCCGGGGCCTCGGCGGAGACGTGGATGCGCGCCGACATGGCCAAGGAGGTGAAACTGTCGGAACCCCCGCCGTTCACCACGGCCTTGTTCAAGCTGGCGGCCGACCGGTTCACGCTCTACCGCCGCGTCCACCACCTGCTTCTCGACGGCGGCAGCCTGGGCATGCTCCACCACCGCACGGCGCAGGTCTACACCCGGCTCGCCGCGGGCCGGGCCGTCGACGACACCCCCTTCCGGCCCTTCCGCATGCTCGTGGAGAGCGAGACGGCCTACCTCGCCTCGACGCGCCGCGAGCGGGACCGCAAGTTCTGGCTCGAGCGGCTGTCCGGCCGTGCCGAACCGGTGCGCCTGACCACCCGGCGCGCGGCGGGCGGCGAGAACGTACTGCTCCGCAGGACCGCCATGGAACCGGCGCTGCTGGCGAGGCTGCGCGCGGCCGCCGAGCGGTACGCCGTCAGCTGGGTCGAGCTGACCACCGGCCTCACCGCCGCCTACACCGCACGGATGACCAACTCGCCCGAGGTCACCGTCGGCATGCCGGTCGCGGCGCGGCTGACCCGGGTCGAGCGGGACACCCCCGGCATGCTGACCAACCCCGTACCGCTGCGGATCGCCACCGACGCGCGGACCTCGCTGGCGGACTTCTTCCGGGAGACCAGGGCCGAGGCGCGCGCAGCGTTCCAGCGCAGCCGGTACCCCTCGGAGGAACTCTCCCGGGAGCTGGGGCTGCTCGGCACCGAACGCCGCCTGTGGGGGCCCGCGCTGAACGTCATGGGCTTCTCCCACGACCTGGACTTCGCCGGGTCCCCGGCGCGCATGCGGGCGCTCTCCCACTCGCACGTCGCCGACCTGATGTTCACCTTCTTCCAGACCTCCGCCGACGGGTCGGTCGAGCTCATCGCGGCCGGCAACGCGGACCTCTACACGTCGGCGGAGGTCGGCGCCCACCTCGACCGGTTCCTGCACTTCGCGAACGGCCTCGCCGCCGCGGACGCCGAGACGCCGCTGGGCCGTCTGCCGCTGCTGCGGGCGCAGGAGCGGGAACAACTGCTGGCCTGGGGCGCCGGGCCCGTCCGGGACATCCCGGAGACAGGGGTGCACACCCTCGTCGAGCAGTGGGCGCAGCGGACTCCGGACGCGCCGGCGGTGGAGGTGCACGGCGGCGCCACCTACAGCTACGGCGAACTCAACGCGCAGGCGAGCAGGTTGGCGCGGTACCTGGTGTCCCGTGGCATCGGCCCGGGCAGTGTGGTGGGCCTGTCCCTGCCCAGGTCGCAGGAGGTGGTGGCCGCGGTGCTCGGCGTGCTGAAGACCGGCGCCGCCTTCCTGCCGCTCGACTCCGCCTACCCGGTGGAACGCCTCGCCTTCATGGTCCGGGACGCCTCGCCCGCGCTGGTGCTGCTGCACTCCTCGACCGCTCACCTCGCCGAAGCTCTCGGCACCGAGAGCGTGCTGCTGGACGACCCCGGCCTGCGGCGGACGCTCTCCGGGCTGCCGGAGCAGGACCTCACCGACGCCGAGCGGACCGGAGCGTTCCACCCCGCCCTCCCCGCGTATCTGATCTACACCTCGGGCTCCACCGGACGCCCCAAGGGAGTCGTGGTGCCCCACCGCGGCGTCGTCAACATCACCGGAGCCATGCTCGACCGGCTCGGTTCCGGGCCCGGGAGCCGCACGCTGCAGTTCGCCTCCGCGAGCTTCGACGCGTCGGTGGGGGAGATGACGCAGTCGGTGCTGGTCGGCGGCACGCTGGTGGTGGCCGCGAGCGACCGCCTCGCGCCCGGCCCCGACCTCGCCCGGCTCATCGACGAGGCGGACATCAACGACCTGGTCCTCGCCCCTTCGGTGCTCGAGGTGATGTCACCGGACGACCTGCCGTCCGGGGTCACCATCACCATCGTGGGGGAGGCGTCCTCCCCGGACGTCGTCAGGCGCTGGTCGCCGGTCTGCCGGCTGATCAACGGCTACGGCCCCACCGAGGCCACCATCTCCACCGCGATGAGCCAGCCGCTCACACCGGCCGACGCCGAGGCGCCGCCGATCGGCACACCCCTGCGCAACGTCCGCGTCCGCGTGCTCGACGAGCGCCTTGAACTGGTGCCCGTCGGAGCCGTGGGTGAGCTGTACGTGGCAGGGGCCGGCGTGACGCAGGGCTACCGCGGGCGCGACGAACTGACCGCCGAACGCTTCGTACGCGACCCCTACGGGCCCGAGGGCACCCGGATGTACCGCACGGGGGACCTGGTCCGCTGGACGCCCGACGGTGACCTGGTCTTCGTCGGCCGCAACGACGACCAGGTCTCGCTGCGCGGCTACCGCATCGAACTCGGCGAGGTCGAGGCCGGGATCAGGACCGTGCCGGGCGTAGCGAGGGCCGCGGCCACCGTGCTCGAGGACGAGACCGGGGAGCGGCGGCTGATCGGGTACGCCGTGCCCGAACCCGGCCGGCGCCTCGATGCGGCCGCCGTGCGCTCCGAGGTCGGCGACCGGCTGCCCGGCTATCTGACCCCCGGCCGGCTGGTGATCCTGGACGAACTGCCGCTGACCGCCAGCGGCAAACTGGACCGCAACGCGCTGCCCGCGCCCACCGCGGCCGTCGTCGACCGCGACCAGGTGCCGCGGACGGCGGTCGAGGAGATCCTGGCCGGGCTCTTCGCCCGCATCCTCAAGGTGCCCCAGGTCGACATCGACGACAACTTCTTCGACCTGGGCGGTCATTCGCTCTCCGCCACCCGGCTCCTCGGCCGGATCCGGACCACGCTGGGCCGGGAGCTGTCGGTCGGCGAGCTGTTCGCCAACCCCACCGTGGCCGGTCTCGCGGGGCAACTCGGCGACGGCGCCGTGCGGAACCGCGACGCCCTGCTGATCCCGCTGCGGGCGACGGGCAAGAAGCCGCCCCTGTTCTGCGTCCACCCCGCCGACGGACAGAGCTGGGCGTACCTGCGCCTCGCGGGCCATCTGCCCGCCGACGTGCCTATGTACGGGCTTCAGGCGCGCAGCCTGGCGGAGGAGACCGGGCTGCCGGCCACGCTGGAGGAGCTGGCCGCCGAGTATGTGGATGCCGTGCGCGGCATCCAACCAGCGGGCCCGTACCGCCTGTTGGGGTGGTCCTTCGGCGCGCGGGCGGCCCACGCCATGGCCGTGCGACTGCGGGGACAGGGCGAGGAGGTGGAGCTGCTGGCCATGCTGGGCGGCGAACCCGCCGGGGGAGCGGCGGAGGGGGCGGAGAACGGCATGTCGGAGCAGGAGGCGCTCCGCGCGCTCCTCGACCGCTTCGACTGCCCGGTGCCGGACACCTCGGGCGAGCCCCTGACGGTCGCACGGGCCACCGCCGCCGTGCGGGAGTTCTCCGCGGAGCTGGCCGACCTCGCGGAGCTCGACGAGAGCAGGACCGCGGCGCTGGCCCGGACGCTCCGGCACACCAGCGCGCTGTTGGCCGGTCATCGTCCCGAACTCTTCGACGGGGAGGCGGTGTTGTTCACGGCAACGCAGGGCGGACAGCCGGGGGGCGCACCGGCCGAGTCCTGGCGCCCGTTCGTGGGAGGCCGGCTGGAGAACCACGACATCGACTGCGCCCCCGGGGCGTTGCTGCACGCCGCGTCGCTGGCCGAGGTGGCTCAGGTACTGGGCACCCGGCCGGGCGCCTGACCGCCGGAGAGAAGCAGGCCCCGAGAAAGCACGCCCCCGAGAACGCGGGCCCCGAAAAAGCGGACCCGTACAGCCGCCCGCCCCCAAGCCTCAGGGCCAGGGGGCGGGTTGCTTCGCTGCGGCCGTGGGGCGTGGCCGGTCAGTACCTGATGTCCGCGAGCGCCTTGTCCAGCGTCGTGACGATCTCCTCCATGTCGGACGCGGTGACCACGAGCGGCGGGATGATCATGATGGCGGGGACCATGGCGAGCGAGGAGACCAGGACCCCCCGCTCCTCCAGGGCCAGCCGCAGATGGTCCGCCACGGCGCCTCCCGCGGTGGCCCCGTCCCCGCCCACCGCCATCTCCACCGTCTGCATCAGGCCGGTGCCGCGGACCGCGGCCACGTGCGGATGGCGCGCCGCCACCTCCACCAGGCCCTCCCGCAGCAGCGCGCCCATGGACTCGACGTTGTCGAGCACCCCGCCGTCGGCAAGGGTCTCGATGACGGCGATCGACGCGGCGAGGGCCAGGGGGTGGCCGTCGTTGGTCGAGCCGACCAGGAACTTCTGCTCGAAGTCGAGGTCGAAGAGCCGGGCCGAGACCTCGTCCGACAGCACCACGGCGGAGAGCGGCGCGTACCCGGCGCTCAACCCCTTGCCCAAGGTCACGATGTCGGGGCGGATACCGACCTGTTCGGTCCGGGTGAACGCGCCCGTCCGCCCCATGCCGGTGCTGACCTCGTCGACGATCAGATGGATGCCGTGGCCGCGGCAGAACCGCTCCAGCGAGTGCAGATACGCGTCCGACAGGACGTGCCCGCCCTCGCCCACGACGAGTTCGAGGACCACGGCGGCCACCCGGTCGGGACCGTAGGCGGTGATGGTCTGCTCCAGCCCTTCACCGGGAGCAGCCGCACCCTCGAACGGGCCGGCGACATGGTGGACCTGCGGCAGTAGGGGCCCCGACTGATCGTGTACGTACGACATGCCGGTCACGGCGCCCGCGCCCGAACCGAGGCCGTGGTAGCCGCGCCACATGCCGAAGACCGCGAGCCGCTCCCGGTCGCCGCCGCTGTGGTGCAGGAAGCGGGAGAGCAGTACCGCCGTCTCCACCGCCTGGGAGCCGTTGCTGCAGTAACGGATCTTGTTCATGTGCACCGGGAGGTGCGGGAGCAGCGCCTCGGCCGCCTCCACGGCGATCGCCCCCGGCCGGCCGTAGCCGACCAGGTTGGCGAACGGCAGGGTGTGCAGCTGCCGTTCGACGGCTTCCGTCACCGCCGGATGGTCGTAGCCGAGCGTGACGTTCCACAGCCCGGAGCGGGCGTCGAGGAACCACCGCCCCGCGGCGTCGCGCACCCGCACGCCGCGCCCCTCCACCAGCATGTTCTCGCTGGACAAGGTGGTGAGGTAGGCGCTCATGCTCGGGCTGTTCCACAGCGGATAGGTGTCTCGATCGATCACGGCCTTGCTCCTTGTCTGCGGTCCGCTGACGCTGGTCTCCCGATCACCGCGCTCAGGGGGCGGAGATCGGACGTGCTTCGATGACACACATCCCGGGCGGCCCCTGGACCACGCGGTCGAGCCGCCAGCCGGCACGCTCCAGGAGCCGCCGGAACTCCGGCAGCGTCCGTTCCCGGGCCCGGTGGTAGAGCGCGAGCATGGCGACGTCGGCCCAGCCCTGGAGGGCCGACGGAACGGCGTCGTCCGGCAGGACGTCCTCGAAGATCCGCAGCACGGCCGTACCGTCCCCGCCGCGCCGCACGGCGTCGAGGATCGCGGCCACGCTGTCGTCGTCCCAGTCGTGCAGGACGCGGGAGAGCACATAGACGTCCGCCCGGGGCGGCGGGGCGAACAGGTCGCCGGTGCGTACCGTGCAGCGGTCGTCGACGCCCTGTTCCGCGAGGTAGGAGCGGGCGCGCCCGAGCACCTCGGGCTGGTCGACGAGAATGCCCCGGGCGTCCGGCGCTTCGTCCAGGATGTCGGCGAGCAGCACCCCGATGCCGCCGGCGATGTCGGCGACCGTGCCGTCGGCGGGCCAGTCGAGGAGCGGCACGCACGGCAGGGTCAGCAGGCGCGCCTGCTCCGCCATCGCCTCGCCGAAGAGGAGTTGTTGGCCCGGGTGCTTCGCCAAGTGCTCCCAGAAGTCGACCCCGAGGGCGTGCCGGGTGGCGGGCCCGCCGTCCTGGAGGGTCGCGGTGAGCGCGTTGCCGACGTCCGGGATGCCGAAGGTGGCGAACGTCGCCCACAGCGACATCGGGTGACGGTGGCACAGCACCTTGCCCCGTTCGGTGAGTGCCGCGCTGCTCCGGTCCGCGGCGACGTCGACGACCCCGCTGCCCGCGAGGAGCACGAGCACCCGCCTGAGGGCGTCCTCGTCCGTCCCGGTCTCCGCGGCGAGTTCGGCGATGTCGCGTCTGCCGTCCGCCATGCGGTCGGGGATGGACAGCCGGCTGACGGCACTGAGGCAGTGAAAGACGAGACCCTGCCGATAGATGTCCAACAACGCGGCGACGTCGCGTAATGGTTCAGCAGCCAAGAATCCTCCAGCAAGCCGTTGACGTCTGCTTTCGCCGTGATGCGGGCAGGTCGTCCGTGATGCGGCACGGGATGTTCCGCGGATGCGCTTTGCGTGGGGAGAGACGGACCGCGGGAGCACCCTTGAGGGGTGATCCGATTACGTCCGGTATACCGAGAGTGACGAATCCGGCTCGGGCAATCGTCGACTATACATGGCGAGTTGATGGAAAGGGGGGCCTTGACTGTGGGTGCCGCCCGCAATGAAGATGGCATGCGGGTGCGCCACTGGTGCACCGGAGATACAGCTGTCCTGGCCGTAGAGATTCCCGACGCACCACGATTTGAGCGTATTCGGAACGCCGGAGAGATGAAGCGCATCTCCGTCACAGGACCCTGCCCTGAGGCAGTGGCGATTTCCATGCAGGCGGCTGCAGTCGTCCACCGCAGCCCCGCACTTCATTGCTCCCGACAGTGGTCGGTCGAGAAGGGGGACCAATGGGACGCCCAGCGGACGGAGGGGCGAGAAGTGATGCCCGGCCACCGATGGATGCAGTAGCCATTCGTGAAGTGCGAAACGCAATTCGTGGCGAGATCCGCGGCCGATTATTCACGTTTAAAGTGCTGGTCTGCGCCGTGATCACGGCGGCGGGATGCGGGCTGGCGCTCCAGTCGCAGGTGCCCCTGCGGGTGATGGGGATCCTGCTGATCGGGCTCATGTTCGCGCACGCCGCGGAACTGCAGCACGAGACGCTGCACGGTCTCGCCTACCGCGGCCGGCGCGCCAACCGCGTGATGGGCGTGGCGCTCGGTCTGCCGATGCTCATCTCGTTCACCGCCTACCGCGTGGCCCACATGCGCCACCACCGGGACCTCGGCACGCCGGGCAACCGGGAGTTCTTCGACTACGGGGACCAGTACGGCAAGAGCGAGCACCGCAGCCGGTTCGGGACCGCGCTGACCTGGCTCGTCCGCTTCACCATGGCGTACCACTACTGGCAGTTCGCGCTCGGCGTCGCAAGGGCGCTGCGGGGTGGCGCCTTCGACGGCGAGAGCGCCCGCAACACCCGCCGCATCCGCGTCGAGCATCTGCTGGCCCTGGCCGTCCTGGTCGCCGCGGTGGTGCTCTCGGCGGTGTACGCGGCCACCGCGGTCCTCTGGGTCTGGCTGCTTCCGCTGGTCCTGGTGGCGGCACCGGTGCACGCCCTGATCGAGCTGCCCGAGCACTTCCGCTGTGACACGCTCGACCGCTCGCCGTTCGCCAACACCCGGACCATCAAGTCCAACGTGCTGCTGACCTGGTACACCAACGGCAACAACTTCCATGTCGAGCACCATCTGATGCCCAACCTTCCCATCGAGCGGTTGCCGGACCTGCATGTCGAGGTGCGCGACCGCCTGCGCCACTACCACCCCGGCTACTTCGCCTACTTCAAGAGCTTCGTCGGCAGCAAGTAGCCCCTCCCCGCGACGTGGACGACACAGCAGATCGTGGACGGACGTACGGAAGGAAGGGACCATGCTCGACGACATCACCTTCCGCAGGGCGCGCACCCCGGCGGAGGCCGCGGACGTGCTGCGGCTGCGGGAAGCGGTGTACGTGCAGGACCAGGAGCGGCTGACGGACACCGCGCAGACCGCCGACACCTTCGACAAGTTCGATGACCAGGCCTACTACCTCCTCGCGTACGCCGGAGCCGAGGCGGTCGGCACGATAAAGATCGTCCCGGATTCACCGGCCGGCCTGCCGTGCGAGGACGTGGCCGCGCTCGGCGCATGGCGTACCGGGCACCGGCTCGTGGAGTTCGGCCACCTGATGACGCTGCCGGACGTGCGCCACCACAAGGTGGGCATGCGGCTCATGCGCGAGGCACTGGTGCACAGCGTCCGGACGCACCAAGTCACCTGCATCCTCGGGGACTTCTTCGTCGACGACCTCGACGGCCGGCTGCGCGACTTCTACACCGACATCGGATTCGTACCGGTCCACGGCCCCTATCGGGACCCGCGGTTCACCGGTGCGCCGCTGAGCATGGTGGCCGCTCTCGACGTGCCGCGGGCGGTGCGCCGCTGCAAGGAGGCGGGCGCCGAGGCCAACCGGGTGCTGAGCTACTTCTTCCGGGACTTCGACGGCTACGCGAGGGGGTCCTCCGAGTATGCGGACATACCGGCAGGTACTGGCTGAGGCCAAGGCGGCCCACAACCACCCCACTTATTCCAAGATGGCCTTCGTCATGGGGTGCGGTGTCCAGGGCGTGGGCACCGGGTCCAGCGTCCTCGACGACGCCGGGCGCTCCTTCCTGGCCATGTTCGACCAGTACGGGAACCAGTCCCTGGGCTACTCCCATCCGCGGATCGTCGCCGCACTCCGCGACCAGCTCGACTCCGGTGTGCTCAACAGCAGCAAGATCATGTTCGAGGAGGTGCAGATCCGCCTCACCGAACGACTGGCCGAACTCACCGGCCGGCTGCTGCCGTTCGCCTATCTCGCCAACGGCGGCGGCGAGACGATCGACAACGCCCTGAAGCTGGCCAGGGCCGCCACCGGCCGTCCGCGGTTCATCAGCGCGCTCGGCTGCTTCCACGGCAAGACCTTCGCCACGCTCGGCGCGGCGGCCCGGCCCGAGCACCAGGACCGCCTGGGCCCGCTCATGTCCGAGTTCCAGCAGGTGCCCTTCGGGGACCTCGACGCGCTGGCCGCGGCCCTGGACGACTCCGTGGCCGCCGTGCTGCTCGAACCCGTCCAGGCGGAGGCCGGCGTCGTCCCGCCGCCGCCGGGCTATCTGCGCGAGGTCCGGCGGCTGTGCACCGAGGCCGGCGCGCTGCTCGTGCTCGACGAGATGCAGACCGCGTTCGGCCGGTGCGGCACCTTCTTCGCGTACCAGCGGTACGACATCACTCCCGACCTGGTCTGCGTCGGCAAGGCGTTCGGCGGCGGCATGCTCGCGCTGTCCGCGGTGCTGGGCACCGAGGCGGTTTGGGACGTCCTGCGCGAGCTGCCCTCCACCTTCGGCTCCAGCCTCGGCGGCAACCCCCTGGCGTGCCGGGCCGGCCTGGAGACGATCGCCATCGCCTCCGACGAGGAGTTCCTGGCCGGTGTCCGCGTCAAGGGAGAGCGGATCACCGCCCGGCTGGCCGCCGCCGCCGAGCGGTACCCGGAGGTGATCGCGGAACACCGCGGGGTCGGCATGATGCACGGCCTGGAACTCCGCGACGACGCCCTGACCGGTCTGGTCCTCGGCCGGCTCATCGAGGAGGGCGTGACGTCCACGTACTCCCTCTACAACCCCAGGGTGCTACGGGTCCAGCCGCCCCTGGTGATCTCCGACGCCGACCTGGAACGCGGCCTGGGCGTCCTGGAGGGCGTCCTGGCCGAAGCCGACGCGGCCCGGGGGAGCGTACGGACGACGGCGACGCCGTCCCCGCTCACCCGCGTCGCCGCGCTGGCCCGGCCCGCCGACGCCGTCATCGAGCTCCTGCACGCCGGGCCGCGGCTCCTCGATCCGTTCGCCCGGGACAACCGGGGCGGGCGGCCGGGAACGGAGGAGGAGTTCAGCGGCCGGCTCGGCCAGGACGAGGTGGTCTGGGCCGACCGTGTCGAACTGTGCGACGACGGCGTCGAGTTGCGAGCGGAACCGTGCTGGCTGTGGCAGGAACTGGAGCGCACCACGGTGGTGCGCCCCGCGCCCGGCGGCGGCTGCACCGTCGAGGTCCGCGTCGCCTGGGACACCGGCAGCGGCGGTTACGAGGAGATGCTCGGAGGCCGGGTCGCGCTGTTCGTCGAGGACCGCCTCACCCACCTGCTGGCCCGTCTGGAAAAGGAGTTGGAGAACGCGTGAGCATGAACATCGCGGAGCTCGGCGACCGGTACCGCAAGCACACCGACGCACAGCTGACCGAGATCGACATCTCGGGCGGGCGACGCGTCGTCACCTACAGCCGGCTCCACGAACTGGCCGCCGAACGCGCGGAACAGCTGGCGGCGGCCGGCGTGCGGCCGGGGCAGCTGGTCGGCATCCGCGCGCCCGGCAGCATCGACTGGATCACCTGGGACCTCGCGACGCTGATGCACGGTGCGGTGCTCAAGGCGTTCCCCGAGGACACCGAGGTGCCCGACCCGGCCGAGTTCGTCGCCCGGCACGAGCTCGCCCTGCTGATCGCCGACGGCCTCGGCTCCGACTGCCCCGCGGTGATCGCGCCGAGCGGGCGGCCGGGCCCCGGCGTGGTGCCGGCCACGGCGGGACAGGTGGACCGCGACGAGGTCCACAGCCTCGTCTACTCCTCCGGCACCTCGGGAAGGCTCAAGGGGCTGAAGATCAGCGCCAAGGGCACCGAGTACGTCATCAACCGCTTCATCGAGGCGTTCCACGTCACCCCGGACGACCGCCACCTGATCTTCCTGCCGCTCTCCAACTACCAGCAGCGGCTGTCCCTCTACTGCTGCCTGTGGCTCGGCGCCGACCTGACGCTCGCCCCCTACCAGCGCGTCTTCCAGGCGGTCAGAAGCGAACGGCCCACCTTCCTGATCGGGCCCCCGGTCTTCTACGACACGGTGCTGCAGCTGCACCGCAAGTCCCCCGACGCGGGCGCGCTCGGCGACTTCCTCGGCGGCGCGATCCGCTTCCTGATCACCGGCATGGCCCCCATCAGGAGGGAGACGCTGGACGCCTTCTGGGAAGGGGATGTGAGGCTCCTGGAGGCCTACGGTCTGACCGAGACCGGAATGGTCGCCTGGAACACCGAGGACGAGCACCGGCTCGGCTCCGTCGGCAAACTCCTCGACCCGAGCCACGTCCGCCTCCTCGACGACGGCGAGGTGATCCTGGACCGCCCCGCCCCGCTGAGCAGCGGCTACTTCGAAGCCCCCGACGAGGGCGCCGACGAGACCTTCCGCTCCGACGGGACCATCGCCACGGGCGACTACGGCGCGCTCGACGCCGACGGGTTCCTCACCCTCCTCGGCCGCAAGAAGGACGTGATCGCCCTGGGCAACGGGCGCAAGGTGCACCCCGCCCAGATAGAGGAGGCCTTCGCCTCGGTGGCGGGGATCGCGGAGATCATCGTCGTGCCCACCCCCGAGTCCGGCCGGCTCGGCGCGGTGGTCACCACCACCGACCCCGCGGACCGCGACCTGCCGGCCACGGTGCGCACCCGCATCGACGAGGTCAACCGCCGCCTCGACCCGCACCAGCGGATCGCCTCCGTGATCTTCTCCGACCGGCAACTGCGTTCCGACGCACGGTTCATGACCGGCAACCTGAAGCTGAGCAGGGCCAGTGTCGCGCGGCACTTCGCCGACACGGTCCGCGGCGCGGGCCCCGGCGGCGCGGGGACGGAGCCCCGGTGACCCCGGCACGGGAGACGGCGCCCGGCGCCCACCGGATCATCGACGCGCAGGTCAACCTGGCCAGCCTGCTCGCCATCCCCCGGGCCTTCATCGAACACCAGGCCGCCAACGTCCACCACCGGCTCGACGCCTACGGAGTGGGCGGCCGGCCCGACCGCGTACGCAACCAGGTCTTCTCGCTGTACGCGGACGACGACGCGGACCAACTGGTCGCGGAGATGGACGAGGCGGGGGTCGACCAGGCCTTCCTCATCGCGCCCGACTACTCGCACGTGGCGCGGTGCGCGCTGAGCCAGCCCGAACTGGCGGCTCTGCACGACCGGGTGAACCGACGCCACCCGGGGAGGTTCCACGTCTTCTGGGGAGTGGACCCGCGAGGCGGGCAGGACGGGATCGACCTGTTCGAGCGGTGCGTGACGGAGTACGGATTCGCCGGTCTCAAGCTCTATCCGCCCTGCGGGTACGAGCCCAGTGACCCGCGCCTGTACCCGTACTTCGAGCGCTGTGCCCACTACGGCATCCCGGTGCTGACCCACACCGGCCCCGGCTGGGGGCCGCTGGACTTCACCTTCGGCAGGCCGCTCCTCGTGGACCGGGCGGCCCGGGACTTCCCCGGGGTCGACTTCATCCTCGGACACGGCGGGGTCACCCATGTCGAGGAGACCGCGTACCTCTGCGCCCACCGGCCCAATGTCCACCTCGACATCAGCCAGTTCCACTCGGTGCTCAGCGCCGACGGCTGGCAGACCCACGTCAACCGGCTCTTCCGGGCCGGGATAGCGCACAAGATCCTCTTCGGCACCTGCTGGCCGTCCTTCCGTATGTCGGAGTCGCTCGGCGGCCTGCTGAAGGAGTTCTCCCGGGGAGCGCCGGCCGTGGCCGGACTGCGGGAGGCGGAACGAAAGATGATCATGAGCGGCAACAGCCTCCGCCTCGTGGGGCGGAAACCTGCGGAGCAAAGGGGTGGTCGGCCGTGAGCGAGGACGTCTCGGCGGTGGAGAAGGATCTCATCGCGTGGGTGGAGAACTGGAACGAGGGGGAGGCGGAGGCAGACATCGACGCCGAGACGGAGCTGACCCACTCCGGTCTGCTCGACTCGATGGCGCTGGTCGGCCTCATCTCCTACCTGGAGGAGCGCAGCGACCGGGAGTTCGACTACGCGACCTACGACCCGGGCGCGGGCGTCAGCGTCCGCGGCCTGGTGGAGCACTGCTTGCGGTGATCGTCTACGACGGCCACTGCCATGTGGCATCCACCGACTTCGTCCCGTCGGCCTTCGTCGAGGGGGTGTCCCGGAACGTGCACAGCCGGCTGTCCGCGCGAGGCCCGGCCCCCGCCCCCGACCGGATCGCCGACGGCTACCGGGCACAGCACCAGGACCACCAGGCCGACGGCCTGGTGGCCGAGATGGACCGGGCCGGGATCGACCGCTCGGTGCTCCTGGTACCCGACTTCAGTCATCGGATGGCCTGCCCGCTCACCCCGTGGGAGATGGCCGAGCGGCACCACCGGATCCGGCTCAGGCACCCCGGCCGGTTCTGGGTCTACATGGGGATCGACCCGCGCCACGGCCCCGAGAACCTCCGGTTCTTCGAGACGGTGCTCGACGACTACGGCTTCGACGGCATCAAGCTCTACCCGCCGTGCGGCTACTCACCGTCGGACCGGAGCCTGTATCCGTACTACGAGACGTGCGCCGCCCGTTCGCTGCCGGTCTTCGTGCACACCGGCCCCAGCGTGCCCTCCCTCGACACGGAGCCGGCCCACCCGCTCCACATCGACCGGGCGGCCAGGGACTTCCCCGGCGTCGACTTCGTCCTCGGCCATGCCGGGGTGACCGACGTGGAGACGGCGGCCTATCTCGCGGCGCACCGGCCCAACGTGTATCTGGACATCGGCGGATTCGCCAGCTCCGCGACCCTGCCGAGCTGGCCGGACCACCTCAACAGGCTGTTCCGGATGGGCATCAACCACAAGGTGATCTTCGGAACGGACTGGCCGCTCGGCCGGATGTCGGGAGGCCTGCGCCGCGCGGTGCACGAGGTGGTGGAGGGGCCGACCGTCTTCGCCGGGGTGCCCCGGCGCGACCGCGAACTGCTGCTGCACGAGAACCTGCTGAGAGTCCTCGCCCCGTCGAGCCGTCCAACGGGCGGCGCACCGAAGGAGCCGGGCCGGAGCCGGACGTGAACCGGCCGGCCCGGGCCCGCGCCGCGCTAACGCGCGACGAGCTCGCTGTCGTCGTCGACACTGGTCAGGAATTCGCTGAGGAAGTCCTCGAAGTGATTGAAGGACTCGGCGCGGAACAGCACCGGCTGGTATTTCTCCACCAGATAGCCCTGGCGCCCCATGGCCGCCGAGTCGAACGGGAAGATGTCCGCCCCGAGGAAGTAGTCCATCTCGCCGCAGGAGGACAGCAGACTGGCTCCGCAGGCCTTCGTGCGACCGCCCTCCTTCACGAGTCCGTATTCGATGGTGAACCAGAAGACCCGGGACACGAGACCGACGGCCGCATCGGACTCCAAACGGCGCACCGTCTTCCCGAGAAGTTCGTACAACGTCGCCCATCGATTACTGGAAAGGTGCGTGCCGTGCCCGACCACCTCATGAATCATGTCCGGTTCCGGCGAAAACCGCGGAAATGAAGGATGGCGTATGTACTGCGTCGCCTGAAACCTGCGATCGGCCAGCGACCCGTAGAAATCGCGCTGCGCCACGAGACCCGCGGCGGGGCCGAAGGTGAATCCGGTGAGCGGATTAACTCGGGCTGATACCTCGCTGAGCTGCGGAAGCCGGTCGCGCCGCAGGTCGAGCAGGTCCGACGCGTCGAGGAATTCACGGCAGGCATGCACGCGGTGCTTGGCGGACAATTCCTCGCTCACCATGCGCCACGTCTCGTGCTCGGCCTCCGTGTAGCAAATATCGGGGGCCGGCTCGCCGGGCCTGTGCCGTAATGCCAGATCGGCTATGCGGGCCCGGTGCTCCTGATAGGGCCGGTCCTCGTAACCGGGGTGGTCCTTGGCGAAGATCACGGAAACCCGGCCGTGGTCATTCGTGATTACCGGAGAGTAGAGGGTGGCTTCCTTGAACATCAGAACCGCCTGGTGGATGACGATGATTGAAGCGTTCAACGTACCCTAACGGGTCGTTGAGTGAGTGTCACCCCTGGAGGGTTATAGGTAGGCGGCGCCTATTGCGAAAATCCGGAGCCCACGATATTGCGTGCCAGAAAGGGAACCATGAAAATTCGGACTCCTCGATGGACGGCCGGTCGGGATGGTGCGGACCTCGCCGACCCCTACTTGTACACCGACGAGACGCATCTGGAAATGTGGCGGCAGGCGCGCGGCGCGCATCCGGTGGCATGGACGGAGTCGGAACTGGCCGGCGGCTTCTGGTCGGTCGTCACCCACGCCGAGGGCTCGGAGGTGATCCGCCGGCCGGCGAGCTTCGTCTCCGTCCAGGGGATGCGCCTCCAGGCCAACCCCGCGGGAGTGCGGGCCGCGGCGGGCCGCATGCTCGTCGTCTCCGACGGCGCCGAGCACCGGCGTCTGCGCGGTGTGCACCAGGCGTGGTTCAACGCGCGCTCCGTCGCCGCCCTCGTCCCCACGCTCGGCGCCCGCGTCGAGGAACGCCTGGACGCCCTGCTGGAGCGCGGTACCTCCTTCGACGCGATCGCCGAACTCACGGCCGAGGTACCGCGGTGGGCCCTCTTCGACCTCCTGGGCGTCCCCGAGGAGGACCAGGACGGCCTGGCCCGCACCATGGAGGCCGCCTTCGACGACTCCGACCCCGGCCCCGCGGGTGAGGCCGCCCGGACGGCCGCGCACACACAGATCTTCGGCCACTTCGAGGACCTGCTCGACCTGCGCAGGGCGGAACCGGGCGACGACATCGTCTCCGCGCTCGCCGAAGCCGCCCCGGACGGCGTGCCGTTGACCGACGACGAGATCCTGCTCAACTGCGACGGCCTGATGAACGGCGGCCTGGAGACCACCTCGCACGCGCTCGCCGGAGCCCTGCTCGTCTTCGCCCGCCGACCCGAGGTGTGGCGCCGGCTCAGGGAAGATCCGGGGGCGATCGACACGGCGGTCGAGGAGATCCTGCGGTGGACCTCACCGGCCCTGCACGCCCTGCGCACCGCTGCGGAGGACACCGTCCTCGGCGACGTCAGGATCGCCGCGGGCGACCGGATCGCGGTCTGGTATCCCTCCTGCAACCGCGACGAACGGGTCTTCCCCGATCCCGACACCTTCCGTCTGGACCGTCGTCCCAATCCGCACATCGCTTTCGGCGGCGGGCCGCACTACTGCGTCGGTGCCACCCTGACCCGCCTGGAGGTGCGGTGTGTACTGGCGGCCGCGGTCGACCGGATCGCGGCGATCGAACTCGCCGGCGAGCCCGTCCGGCGCCCGTCCAACTTCCTCCAGGGCCTCTCCCGCCTCCGGATCGGGCTGGCGCCGGACCGCCGCCCCGGCCCGCGACACCGACCGGCCGACGCGACCCCCGCACCTCCCGCACCCGAGGAGAGGACTCCGGCCGACCTGCGCATCGCGCTGCCCGGCACGGATGCGGGCGGCGGGACCGTCGAGGTCCGCAGCAACCAAGAGGTCACCTTCGGCCGCGGGCCGGCCGACGCCCAGGTCGACGCCCAGGTCGACGTCCGGATCGAGGACCCCGACGGGGAGCCCGTCGCCGGACGGATCAGGGCCGCCGAGGACGGACTGTGGTTCATCACCAACCTCAGCCGGTCGCGCACCTACGTGGTGGAGAACGAGGAAGGCGGCGGCGAGTACGTCTGTGTGCCCCCGGGCCGGCTCGACATGCCCGTCCCCTTCACGCACGCCAGGATCAGCCTGCCGTCCGCCTCCGGCCCGGCGCAGCTGTCCGTCCGCGCGCCGTCCCCGGCCAACGCGTACGCCGGGGACGCGGGCCCCGCCGAGGAGCCGAGCCCGGCGTTCGCACTCGACCCCGGCGCCAAGTACTTCCTGGTCCTCGTCGCGCTGTGCGAACCCCAACTGCGCACCCCCGCCACGGTGGCCATCCCCAGCACCGCCGAGATCGTGCGCAGACTGAGCCCGCTCGCGTCCTGGCACGGGATCAGCCCGGCGGCGGTCAACTTCCACATCGAGTACATAGCCCGGCACAAGCTCGGCGTCCGCGACCAGCAGCCGGCGTCGGGCCGTTCCGGCGGGAACTGGTTGCGCCAGGCCGTCGTCTCCACCGCGCTGCGATTCCGGCTGGTGTGGACCGAACATCTGGCGCTCCTGCCGGCCGCCGAGGCACGGTGACGGTCAGCGGGTGTCGCCCAGTCGCCGGGAGACCAGCTCGCCCACCGACTCGGCGAACGCGCCGGTCAGCAACTGGTGGTGGGTGCAGTCGAGCGCCACGTCCTCGACGGCGCCGTCCACGTACGGGCCCCAGGCCTCGGTGGCGGACGGCAGCACGTCGCCCCGGTCGAGGGCGGCGGTCACGAAGAGCAGCGAACCGTGGAACGGCTTGGGGTGGAAGGACCGGGCGAGGTCGTTGTCGTTCTCGAAGACCTCGACCATCGCCGTCAGCCGGCCCTCGGTCAGGCCGAGGGCCGCGGCGCGCTCCACGGCGTCCGGCGCCGCCCCGTCCACCCCGAGGGACTCGTGGATGGCGGCGAGCGCGTCCCCCGGGCCGTCCCCCGGCCCGTCGTTGGCGTCCTGTGCCGCCAGGTCACCGGGGTAGCCGTCGAGAACGCACAGCAAGGGCACCTCTTCGCCCTGTTCCTGGAGCAGTACGGCCATCGCGTGGGCGACCAGGCCGCCGAACGACCAGCCCAGCAGGTGATAGGGGCCGGCCGGCTGGACGGACCGCAGCTGCTCCACGTACTCGGCCGCCATCTCCTCGACGCTCGTGGGGAGTTCGCTCGTGGGGAGTTCGGCGGAGGGCGCGATGCCGCGCGCCTGCACGCCATGGATGGGGTGGGCGGGAGCGATGTGGGGGAGCAGGGCGGCGTAGCACCAGGCGAGGCCGCCACCGGGATGCACACAGAACAGTGCGGGGCCCGAACCCGACGGGCGCAGCGGCAGCAACGTCCGGAAGTCGTCGTCCTCCAGCATCTCCCGACGGCCGGGACGGTCCGTGAGGCGCAGCGCGAGTTCCGCCACGGTGGGGGCCTCGAACAGCGCCCTGAGCCCCAGCTGCCGACCGGTGGCGGCGCGGATCCGGGCCACCAGACGGGCCGCGAGCAGGGAGTGGCCGCCGAGCCGGAAGAAGTCGTCGTCGGCCCCCACGGCCGCCACCCCGAGCTCCGCGGCGAAGAGCGCGGACAACTGCTCCTCCATGGCTCCGCGTGGCGCCCGGCCCGTGGCCGAGGCGCCGAACTCCGGCCGTGGCAGCGCCTCGCGGTCCACCTTGCCGTTGCCGGTCAGCGGTACCTCGTCGATGGTGACCAGGGCGGCGGGCACCATGTGATCGGGCAGGGTGCGCTCCACGAAGCGGCGCAGCTCCGCCGGGTCGGGACGGGCGCCCGGGGCGGGCACGACGTACCCCACGAGGCGTATGTCTCCGGCGGCACCGGCGTGCGCGGTGACGACCGCTCGGGTCACGGCGGGATGGTTCGTCAACGCCGCTTCGACGTCGCCGAGTTCGACGCGGAACCCCCGGATCTTGACCTGGTCGTCGGACCGGCCGAGGAACACCAGGTTTCCGTCCGGCCGCCAGCGGACCACATCTCCGGTGCGGTACATCCGGGAAGCGGGCGGCCCCCACGGATCGGCCACGAACCGCTCCGCGGTCAGGCCCGGACGTCCCAGGTAGCCGCGGGCCACTCCGGTGCCGCCCACGTACAACTCGCCCTTCACGCCGACCGGGACCGGACGCAGCCGTTCGTCGAGCACGTAGAGGCGGTTGCCGGGCTGCCGGGCGCCGATCGGCAGCTGCCCGGGCGGCGGCTGCTGTCCCGGTTCCAACCGGTACTCCGTGCAGGTGACGGTGGTCTCGGTGGGGCCGTAGAGGTTGTGGGTGCGCAGCCCGGGGCGCCTGCGGCGGGAGAGCTCCAGGGCCTGTGCGGTGAGGGGCTCACCGCCGAGCATCAGATCGCCGGTGGGCACGAACGCCGTGGGCAGGGCGTCGAGCAGCGCCAGATGGCTCGGGGTCACGTTGAGCAGGGTGCACGGGTGGTCCGCCAGCCAGGCCTCGAGCCGGGGGTCGTGTTCGAGCGGCGAAATCAGGACACAGCCGCCCACGGTCAGTGGCGCGAACAGCGTCGTGACGGAGATGTCGAAGGAGACCGAGGAGCTGAGCATGGCGACGCCGAGCGTGCCGGGGTACTCCCGGCCCACCCAGGAGACGTAGTCGATCACGGCCCGGTGGGTGACGACGACGCCTTTGGGCCTGCCGGTGGAGCCGGAGGTGTAGATGACGTAGGCCGGGTGGAGGTCGTGCAGCGGGGCACGGCGGTCCTCGTCCGTGAGGTCGTGCTCGGCGCCCGGTTCCGCGGGTTCCGGCCGGTCGAGCTCCCAGACGGGCAGACCGGTGTCCGGCAGGGCCGTCCGCAGGGAACGGGTGGTGAGCAGCAGCGCCGAGCGGGAGTCCGCCAGCATGAACGCGATGCGTTCGGCCGGGTAGCCGGCGTCCACGGGCAGGTAGGCGCCGCCGGCCTTGAGCACCGCGAGCAGGGCGACCAGCAGGTCGACGGAGCCCTCCACGGCGACGGCCACCACATCCTCGGGCCCGATCCCGAAGGCCACCAGGCGGCGGGCGAGCCGGTTCGCCCGCGCGTCGAGTTCCGCGTAGTCGAGCACGTCGCCCCGGCACCGGACCGCGGGCCGGTCGGGGGTGAGGGCGGCCTGCCGCTCCACGAGTTCGGCCACCGAGGTCGCGTCCGCACCGCCGGCGCGGGTCTCGTCCCCGGCGCCGCCCCAGTCGGTCAGCAGTCTGCGGCGTTCGGCGGCGTCCAGCAGGTCGATGCCGTGCACGGGTACGTCGGGGTCGGCCACCACCGTGTTGACCAGCCGGACGAGACGGGAGGCCATGGACTCGACGGTGGTGCGGTCGAAGAGCTCGGCGTCGTAGTCGACCACGCAGCGGATGCCGTGCGGCTCACCGGCGGGACCGTACTCCTCCTCCAGTTGGAAGAGCAGGTCGAACTTGGTGGCGCTGGTGTCGGTCTCCACCGGTACGGCCCGCGCGGCGCCGAGGTGCCACGGCGCGGTGGAGCGCACCTCGAACGTCAGCATCGTCTGGAAGAGCGGGTGCCGGTTGAGCGAGCGATCGGGGTTGACCGCCTCCACCAGCCTTTCGAACGGCAGGTCCTGGTGCTGGTAGGCCGCCAGGTCGGTGTCGCGCACCCGGCCGATCAGCTCCCGGAAGCTCGGGTCCCCGGAGAGGTCGGCGCGGAGCACCACGGTGTTCACGAAGAAGCCGACGAGATCCTCGAACTCCTCCTCGGAGCGGCCCGCGACGGCCGAACCCAGCGGGATGTCCGTGCCTGCACCGAGCCGGGAGAGCAGCGCCGCGACCGCGGCCTGCAGCACCATGAAGACCGTCGCCCGGCTCTCCTTCGCGAGGGCGACGAGCCGGCCCTGCACGGCGGTGCCGAGCCGGAACTGCAGCGTGCCCGCACGGTGGGCCGACACGGCGGGCCGCGGCCGGTCGTAGGGCAGGTCGAGTTCCGGCGGCAGCCCGGCCAGGGCGGCCGTCCAGTACCTCAACTGCCGTGCCTGCACGCTGTTCTGATCGTCCGGATCGCCCAGGAAGTCGCGCTGCCGGGCCACATAGTCCGCGTACCCCGCGGGCAGCGGCTCGTCCCAGTCCGGTTCGCCGCCCGAGCGGCGTGCCTCGTACGCCGTGCCGAGATCCCGGGTCAGCGGCCCGACCGACCAGCCGTCGGCCGCGATGTGGTGGGCGAGGATCAACAGCACATGGTCGGTCTCGCCGAGCACGAACAGGTGGCAGCGGACGGGGAGTTCGGCGGCCAGGTCGAAGACATGGCGTGCGGCGGCGTCGAGGTCCGTCGCGAGCCGCTCCGGGTCGCTCTCCCGCACGAGGATGACCGGCCGGGCCTGCTCGCCCTCCCGCACCTGCTGGTAGGGCTCGCCGTCGACCTCCGCATAACCGGTGCGCAGCATCTCGTGCCGCTCGACGAGATCGGTGAAGGCCCGGAGCAGCGCTTCCCGGTCCAGGGGGCCGGTCAGCCGGAGGGCCAGCGGCACGTTGTAGGCGGCGCCGTGTTCTTCGAGTCGGGACAGAAACCACAGCCGGCGTTGGGCATAGGAGAGCGGGATCATGGGTTCCCTCATCCGATGACGGTGTGACGCGGTGTCCTACGGCTTCTCGGCCACGGATTCGGCTTCCGGGCCGGGCTTGCGTTCGGGCGCGTGCAGGGGAATGTCGCGCATGCCGCGCAGGGGCGAGAAGAACAGCCACAGGCCCGCGCAGCACCCGCCGATGACGGCGATCCACAAGGTGGGCCGGACGCCGAGGAGGGTGGCGAGCCCGCCGCCGACCAGTCCGCCGACCGGCAGGGTGCCCCAGGTGATCCAGCGGGCGGCGGCGCTGACCCGGCCGAGCAGCTCCGGCGGGCAGGCGGCCTGCCGGTAACTGGTCAGCGAGATGCCCGCGACGGTCGAGGAGAAGGTCCACGAGATCCAGCCGAAACCGAACAGCAGCACCCACCAGCCGGAGCCGGCCATCGGAATCAGCAGGCCCGGCAGCGAGAGCACGGTCATGGAGATCCAGCTGATCCGCGCGGAGCCGAACCTCGCGGCGAGATGCCGCGCCGCCACCCCGCCCGCCACCCCTCCGACGGCCCCCAGCGCGAGGAGCAGCCCGACCAGGCCGGGGCGCAGGTCGAGGGTACGGATCAGGAAGACCGGGCCCAGGGTCTCCACCATGATGACGAAGAAGTTGGCGGTGCCGTTGAACGCCACCGAGTTCCGCAGGATGCGGTCGCGCAGGACGTAGTCGAGCCCTTCACGGATCTGCGAGCGCAGCGTCGGCCGCGGGCCCGGTTCGGTCTGACGGCGCGGTTCGGGGGAGCGGATCGCGCTCAGCGCGCTCGCCGACAGCACGAAGGAGACCGCGTCGGCCGCCATCGCGCCGGCGGCACCGACCAGGGTCACGAGACCCGCGCCGGAACTGGGCCCGGCGACCTGGGCGACCGACCGGGAGGCGGCGAGTTTGCCGTTGCCGTCGAGGAGTTGGTGGTGTTCGAGGACCGCGGGCAGGTAGGCCTGATAGGCGACCGCGAAGAACACGGAGAGGACGCTGGAGACCAGGGCGACGGCGTAGAGATGGGCGAGGGTCAGGGCGTCGAGGGCATGGGCGAGCGGCACCGATCCGATCACCAGGAAGAGCGAGACGTCGCACCAGATCATCAGCCGCCGTTTGGCGACGCGGTCCACGATGGCTCCGGCCGGCAGGGCGACCAGGAGATACGCGCTGGTCTCCGCGGCGGCCAGCAGGCCGACCTGGAACGGGGTGGCGTCCAGCAGCACGACGGCGACCAACGGCAGGGCGAGAACGGTGATCTGCGTCCCCATCTCGCTGACCGTCTGACCGCCCCACAAGAGCAGGAACTCGCGGTTCTTCCAGATCGAGGAATGTCTTTTGCTGTCATCGACCATCCGTCAGATGGTGTCATCGGCCCCAACGCGTGTCCATGCCATCCTCAGTCACGGAGGTCACCGAATTCCCCGCCGACGACGCTCCGCCCCACGGTTCCCGACGACGAGACGGACGTGACCATGTGCGCTGACCGGTGTGTCGCCGTACGCGGGCGGGGGTGAAGGTGGGCGCCGGAAACGCGAGCGCGCGCGACACACCCGTCCGGGGCCGGGCGGGGGCCCTGGCTCTCCTGCTCGGCGCCGACGCGGCGGTCCAGTTCGGATCCGCCGCGGCCGCCCTGCTCATCCCCGACGTGGGCGTCTGGGGCGTACTCGTCCTCCGGCTCACGGTCTCCGCGGCACTGCTGCTCGCGCTCTGCCGCCCGGCCCTGCGCGGCCATGGGACGGGGGACTGGGTGGTGGCCGGCCTCCTGGGGCTGACGCTGTGCGCCTGGAACAGCTGCTTCTATCTCGCGATCGAGCGCATGCCCCTGGGGCCGACCGTCACGCTGGAACTGCTCGGTCCGCTGACGCTCACCCTGCTCGGCTCCCGGCGCGCCACCGACCCGCTGTGGGCGCTGCTGGCCCTCACCGGGGTGTTCCTGCTGAGCAGGGACGGTTTCGACGGTCTCGCCCCCGCCGGGGTGGCCTTCGCACTCTGCGCCGCCGGCCTGTGGGCCTGCTACATCCAGCTCAGCGTGCGCACCGGCGTGCGCTTCCGGCGGCTCGACGGGCTGGCGGTCGCGATGGCCGTCGCCGCCGCGACGAGCGTCCCGGTGGGCCTCGCCTTCGGGCGGGTGACCCTTCCCGGGCCGGGCGACACCGGGCTCGTCGTCGCCGTGGCCGTGCTGTCCTCGGTCGTGCCCACCGCGTCGGAACTCATCGCTCTGCGTACGCTTCCCCCCGTCGTCTTCTCGGTCCTGATGAGCCTCGCCCCGCCCGCGGCGGCACTGGCCGGACTGCTGGTCCTGGGCCAGGCGTTGACCCACCTCCAGTGGCTGGCCATGGCGCTGGTGGTCCTCGCGTGCGGTGGAGCGCTCCTCACCCCTGCTCCGGCGCGCCGGGAGCGGTGAGCGCGGGCTCGGAGTCCGGCGAGAACGATCGCGCGGCGATGGTGTTCTTAGACTGGCCGCGTGGAGGACATCGATGCGATCGCGGCCCTGCAGGATCCGGTACGGCGTCGCCTGTACGCGTACGTGACGGCGCAGGGCCGCGAGGTGGGCCGCAACGAAGCGGCCGAGGCGGTCGGGGTGGCCCGCACACTGGCCGCGCACCATCTGGACAAGCTGACGGAGGTCGGGCTGCTGGAGAGCGGCAGCCGCCGTCTGACGGGCCGGTCGGGACCGGGGGCGGGCCGCCCCGCGAAGGTCTACACGCCGGCCAGGACCGAACGGTCGGTGTCGCTGCCGGCCCGCGACTACCGCACGGTCGCCGAACTGCTCGCCGAAGCCGCCGAGCAAGCGGGACTCGACGCCCGGCTCTTCGCGGCGGCGCGTCGCCGGGGGGAGGCGGACCGCGGATCGGCCGCGCCCTGTGAGGGCCTGGACGACGCCATGGAGCTGCTGGCCGCGCGGGGCTACGCGCCGCACCTCGAAAACGCTGACGCCGAAGGCGCCGTCGGCGTCGACGGGGCCGGCCCGCGCGTCGTGCGCATGCGCAACTGCCCGTTCCACGTGGTCGCCGAACGCTTCCCGCCGCTCGTCTGCGGAATGAACCTCGCGCTCGTGGAGGGACTGCTCGGCAGTGGCACCGTGACGGCCCGGATGGACGCCCGGCCGGGGGAGTGCTGCGTCGTGCTCGAAGATTCTAAAAACAATATTGATTGACATAGAAAAGCGGGCCGTGCTGGGATGAGGTCATGACCTCTCCACAACACGCCTTCCACCTGGCCGAGTTGAACGTCGTCACGCTGCGCCACCCCTTCGACCACCCGCAGATGGCCGATTTCGTCGAGCAGCTCAACCCGATCAACGCCGCCGCCGACGGCGCACCCGGCTTCGTGTGGCGGCTCGTGGCGGACGGGGAGGAGGACGCCACGGGTCTGCGCCCGGCGGGCGAGGACGTCGTCGTCAACCTCTCCGTATGGCAGACACAGGAAGCCCTGTGGGAGTTCACCTACCGCAGCGGACACCTGGAAGTGATGCGCCGGCGACGCGAGTGGTTCGACCGGCATGTCGAGGCGCACCTGGTGCTCTGGTGGGTTCCCGCGGGGCACATCCCCTCCATCGAGGAGGCCCTGGACCGACTGGCGAGCCTGCGGACCGACGGGCCCTCCCCGCGGGCGTTCACCTTCACCAACTCCCACACGGCGGCGGAGGCCGCCGCCCTCCTTCCGGCGGCGCGATGAGCGGGCCGGGCCGGCTCGGGTGACGCATGTCCGGCCGTGCACGCTACCCACCCGCGGTCCAGTCACCTTCCATGGCGATGGCAGGCTGGGGAGAGACACCCACGGGAAGGCCGGTCGGAACGCAGATGAACAGCAGTGCCCAGAACGCCCTGGAACGTGCCGCCGGTCACCAGCAGCGCTTCGACGCGTCGTTCGAGAAGTACTTCGCCGACCTCGCCGAGGACCTCAACGGTGCGAGGCTGGGCCGCTTCACGCCCCGGTGCCTGGAACTGCTGGCGGAGTTGTCGTTGCGCGGCGGGAAGCGGATCCGGGTCGTCCTGATGTACGAGGCGGCACGCCTCGTCACGGAGGGGGAAGCGCCGGGACTGCTGGAGGCCGCGCTCAGTCTCGAGCTGCTGCACAGTCACGCGCTCATCCTCGACGACATCATGGACGACTCACCCACGCGCCGCGGTGGCCCCTCGACGTACTACGCGTGCCGCGCGGACCACCCCGACAACCCGCAGACGGCGATGGGGCTGGCCATGATGGCGGGCGATCTCGCCGGCTTCCTTGCGCTGCGCGTTCTGCACCGGGCGGACCTGCCCGCCGAGCGCAAGCGGGCCTTGCTCGACGTCCAGCTCGGCGTGACGACCGACACCGTCATCGGCCAGATCCTCGACCTCGAACGCGACGTCGCCCCATCGGTGGACGAGGAACTGCTGGAGACCGTGTGCGAGTACAAGACCTCCCGGTACTCCATCCTCGCCCCCCTGCGCCTGGGCCTGCTGGCCGCGGGCGAGGACCTGGCCGGACACGAGGAGAGCCTGCGCCGCTACGCCGTGCCGGCCGGCATCAGCGGCCAGATGCGTGACGACTACCTCGACCTCTTCGGCGACCCGGACGTCACCGGCAAGCCCAGCGGCGCGGATCTGCGGGCAGGCCGCCTCACCTACCTGGTCCGTGACCTGCTCGCCGCCACCGATGCGGACGACCACAGCACCGTCAAGGCCGCACTCGGGAGCCCCGCGTGCACACCGCAGACCATCGACCGTATCCGCGACATCGCCTACCGGTGCGGCGTGCACAGCCGTCTGCAGTCGTCCATCGACCGGTACGCGGAAGCCGCCTCCGCCGAAGCGTCGTCCTGGCGTCGGCGCTGGCGCCCCGAGGCCGTGGGCTTCTTCGAGCAGCTGCCCTCGTGGAACGCGAAGAGGACCCGGTAGTCCTCCGTAAAAGCGTGAGGGGTCGTCACCAAGAGCGGCGGCACTCCGCACCCGCCACCGCCTCGGCGACCCGGTCGGCCAAGTCCTCCCACGGGCGCGGAGCGACGACCGGCACGCCCGCCGCGTGTGCCTGCGCGGCGAGCCACCGGCCGTACAGCACGCTGACACGTGCGCGGTGGCTCTGCGGGCTGGCCGCCGGCTCCCGGCGCAGATAGTTGGCCGTCACCTGCGCCTCGTCGTCCTCGTGGAGGAAGACCGCGCGGACCGGGCCCCCGGGCGTCGCCGTCCCGGGCAGTACGTAGTCACCTTCCAGAATGATGGGTGTGCCGGTGCCGACGTGGTTGGCCACCACCGCCTCGATCGCGGGCTCCAGCGCCCGGGCGATCGCGATCTGCCGCTCGACCACCGACTCCGGCGCGCGATGGGCGGCCTCCGGGTGAGTGCGCCAGAAGTGCACCTCGGGCAGGTGCTCGGGCCGTGTCACCGCGAGGAGGGCCTCGACGATGTCGTCGGCCTCCACGACGGGCACGTCGTACCGCCGTGCCAGCGCGCGGCAGACTCCGGTCTTCCCCATGCCCGACGCGCCCCCGACGACGAGCACCCGCCAGTCGGCGAGGCCCTGCACCCGCTCCACTTCGTTCACGCGGGCAGAGTAACGGGACCCGGTCCTGCGGCCCGCTCGTCGGGCATAACCTCGCCGCGCGCACGATTCGGGTCATGGACCAGGGGTAGCCGTCTTCGTATGGCCCATACACATGCAAAGACGACGGGACTGCTCGTACGCGCCATCCAGCGTGGCACCACACCCCGGCACGCGCGGTCGAACCGTCGTCGTGGCCGCCTGCGTCGACGGCTCCTCGCCTACCGCGACGTGGAGATCCTGCATTCCGATGTGCCTTCCGCCCGTGAGCACAGCCTGCTTCTGGTGTACACGCGTCGAGTGGTCGGCCGGCTCACCTACGAGCTGTGCGACCAGTGCAGCAGCGGGCTGGTGACCGAGGTCTACGTCGAGTCCTCCCTGCACGACAGCGGCCTGGGCACGCGCGCCCTGTCCCACCTGCGCGCCTGCTACCCGGATGTCGACTGGCGCAGCAGCCTGACCCGGCGCATGACGCGCGATCTGTTCCGTCGTATGCGCCTGCCCTCCGTGAGCACCAAGCGGACGTGTGCCCACCTGCAGACCGCCGCGAGCGCGGGGTCATCTTCCACCCTGGCCTCCTCCCGGGCGGAGTGAGGCCCGACCTGTCGGACGGGAACGTCCTCCGGCTCGACGAGCGGCCACGGCACCATCGCTGACCACGGCACCACCGCTGAGGGGGAACCGTCAGGCCGCGTGCGAGAGCGCGAAGGAGACCAGGAAACCGGCGACCGTGATGAGCCCGATGGCCAGGTGGGCGTCCTCGAAGGCCTCGGGAATCATGGTGTCGGCGATCATGGCGAGGATCGCCCCGGCGGCCACCGCGGTCACCGCGGCGATCACGGAGGGGGAGAAGCCTCCGACCACGGCGTACCCGAGCACCGCTGAAACGGTGCAGGCAGCGGCGATGGCTCCCCACACGCCCAGGGTGTACGCCCGGCTGCGCCCGGCGCGCCGCATGCCTGCCGCACTCGACAGGCCTTCCGGGACGTTGCTGAGGAACACCGCCGCCACCGTCACCAGGCTGACCGCGCCACCGTCGAGCAGGCTGACCCCGATCACGGCGGATTCGGGCACTCCGTCCAGCAGCGCCCCGAACGCCAAGGCTGTTCCGGAGCCGGCCTGTTGAGCCTCCGTCGGCTGCTGTTGGGTTCGGTGGTGGCCGGAGCGCTTACGGTGCCGGGCGCCTCGCCTCGCCAGCCACACGTTCCCGGCGGTGTAGGCCGCGGCCCCGACGAGTGTGCCGATGACCGTGGGGGCGAGCCCCGCCTGCTGGTACGCCTCATCGATCAGCTCGAAGGAGACTGCCGAGATCAACACCCCGGCCCCGAAGGCCATGATCGTCGCGATCACCTTCTGCGGCACCCGCAGTAAGTACCCCACCCCCGCCCCGAGCAGCAGCGCGGAGCCTGCGACGAGCCCCCAGAGTCCGGCCAGTACGACATCTGCCATGCGCGGTCATGTACCCCGCAGGGCGGAAGGATCACGCTCGCGCGGTCGGTGATCGCGTCAGTGCTCAAGCACAGGAGTCCGTGGCGGTTGCGGATCGGGATGCTTCGGGCCGGTGGCCGGTGATCAGCGTCCAGGCGTCGATGTCCTGATACTGCCGGGGACCTGGATGGCCGACTGTCGTGCTGCCGACCAGGTGGAGGCGTTCGGTCCGCCAGGGGCGTCCGGTGAAGCCGTCGAGGCAGGTTGCCGCCGCCGTGACGGACGCGGTGTCGTAGCGGCGGGCGCGGGCCAGCGTGAGGTGGGGGCGCAGCGTACGTTCGGCGAAGGCGACGCCGCTGTCCCTGATCCGCGCCCGTACCGCTTCGGCCAGCTCGTGCAGCCCTTCGAGATCACCCTCGATGCCGCTCCACAGCACTCGCTCGTCGAAGTGCCCGCCACCGTGCAGCGCCAGTTCGAGAGAGGGACGGGCGGCCGCCAGCTCGGCGAGGGGCGAACGAAGCTGCTGGACGGTCTGCACCGGCAGCTCGCCCAGGAAGGCCAGGGTGATGTGCCAGTCCTCGATGCGGTTCCAGCGCAGGTCGGGATAGGCGGCATAGGCCGGGCTCAGTGCGTGCGCCAGCTCGTTCTTCGCGCCGTCGGGCGGCGCGAGGGCGACGAACGCGTGCTGGGTGGCGGTCGGGGGCGGTTCGGTCACGGATGTCTTCTTACCTCATGCGTCCGTCGGGCCGAAGCCCGGCTGCCCACGGAGCGGTCCTACGCTGCGCGCCCTGGGCAGCCGGCCGTGCCCCGAGGCTTTGACGACACCGCCTGGCGGAGTGGTGGGGCGGTCGTCGAGTCACCGCCCAGGAGCGGAGGCTTCCGCTCGCGACGGGGCGGAGGCGTCGGCGAGGTCGGCGCCGGTGTCGGCGTCGCGCCGGGAGTGGCCGACGCCGTGCCAGTCCAGGCACATGACGGTCGCGTCGTCCTGCAGGTGGCCGTGGTTGGCGTCGACGATCGCGGCAATCAGGGTGCGGGCGGCCTCGCGGGGATGCAGCGCGCGCGTGCGCACGATCAGATCCGGCAGATCGAGGCGGTCGGCGTTGCGCTCCAGCATGCCGTCGGTGAGCATCACCAACCGGTCGCCCGCTCGCAGGTCCAGCGACTGGACCCGGTAGGTGTGGGGGATCTCGAAGCCGAACGGCATGTCGACCTCCGGAGTGATCTCCTCCACCCTGCCGTCCCGCATGCGCAGCGGCCAGGGGTGCCCCGCGTTGATGAACTCGCTGCTGCCGTCGACGAGGCTGATGCGCAGCAGCTGACCGGTGACGTAGCTCTGGCGGCCGTGCTCGCGCATGGCCTGGTCGGCCTGGCGGGCCTGCTCGGCGAGGTCGGCACCGGCCCGTCGGGCCCGGCGCAGGGCACCCACCAGGAGAGTGGCCAGCAGCGCGGCGTCGACCTCGTGCCCCATGGCATCGGTGACGGAGAGCTGCACGGTGTCCCGGTCGACCACGTAGTCGAAGGTGTCGCCCCCGACGTGATCGGCGGGTTCCAGTGCGCCCGCCACCGCGAACTGCGCCGCCTCGCACGCCAGCGAAGCCGGAAGCAGCCGGTGCTGGATCTCCGCGGCCAGACTCAGCGGCGAGGTACGGCGACCCCACTGGTACACGTCGGTGTAGGACCGGTTCGCGATGACGATGTAGGCCAAGGCGTGCGCGGTCTCGCCGATCTCCCGCATGACCTCCTTGTCCGGCGCCGCGGGCAGGAAGAGTTCGAGGAGCCCGATGGCGTCCCCACGGTTGGTCACCGGCGCGACGATCCGCACCAGCCCGCCCTCGCCTCTGTCCTCCATGCAGGGCCGCTGGGTGCGGATCACGTCGTCGTACAGGGTGCCCCGCAGACTGATGCGGCGGGCGGGCTCACCGGTCTCGACGCTCCCCGCGACGCCCAGCCGGACGACCGAGGCACCGGTGAAATCGGTGATGAGGAACGACACCGACGCGGCCCCGAGGCGGTCTTGGAGTATGTGCGCGACCACGTCGAGTGATTCCACGGGCGCCGCGGCCTCCGCTGCCGTCAGCGCCTCCGCCAACGTCATGGCACTCCGGCCATCTCCGTTCGCGGCCCCGTTCCCGTAGGTACGAGTGGGTGGTTCACCGCCCGCCTGAGGCCCGTACCCGGTCACACTGTCTCCTCGCTGTTCGCGGCCTTGGGGGCGCGTTCCCGCGGTGGGCGCTGGGACGGTGCCGCTGCCGGCCAGATGATATTGCACCACAGAGCCCCAGTACCGGTATGCCCGTCGGGCAGGGACCCGCGTCCTTGCCGGCTGCCCCGGCCACCGTGTCGGGAGCTTGGACAGGCCGGCGATCGTCCGCTGAACGTACGGCGTATCAGGTGATATAAGCAGCGCTCTCCGCGCGCCTGACGGGGTGTTGCCCCGGCTCCCGTGCAGGTTGATGTCGACCGTCATAGGAGGCGTCCCATGTCTGTGCCCCTCTCCGCACGTCGCCGGGTCTCGACCCTCGTGTCCGTTCTGGGCGCGGGTATTCCCGCTCTCGCTCTTGTCCTGTCCGGTCCGGCAGGTGCCGCCCCCGGCACACCAGAGCCCTCGCGCCCCGAGGATGACTTCGCCGGCTCCCAGATCCTCAGGCACGAGGGGGCGAGCAAGAGTGGCGCCGCACTCGCCGCCTCCCGGGGGACCGAAGGGGTGGACGTCAGCAGTCATCAGGGCAACGTCCCGTGGTCCTCGCTGCGGAAGTCCGGCGTGAGGTTCGCCTACATCAAGGCGACGGAGTCCAAGAGCTACAAGAACCCCTTCTTCGCCCAGCAGTACAACGGGTCATACAAAGCGGGCATCATCAGGGGCGCGTACCACTTCGCCACCCCCAACACCTCGAGCGGCGCCACCCAGGCCCGGTATTTCCTCGCGCACGGCGGTGGCTGGTCCAAGGACGGCAAGACCCTCCCCGGCGCTCTGGACATGGAGTACAACCCCTACGGCGCCACCTGCTACGGCCTGAGCCGCCAGGGAATGGTCAATTGGGTGAGGGACTTCTTCAGGACCTACAAGGCCAAGACCGGCCGGAACGTCGTCCTGTACACCTCCACCAACTGGTGGCGGAGCTGCACGGGGAACTACTCGGGGTTCAGGAAGACCCATCCGCTGTGGGTGCCGCACTACGGTTCCTCCGTCGGAGCCCTGCCCGGGGGCTGGAAGTACCAGACGGTGTGGCAGTACACCTCCAAGGGGAAGATCGTCGGCGACCACGACCGGTTCAACGGGAGTCTCACCCGCGTGAAGGCCCTCGCCAAGGGCTGACCGGCGTCCGAACGGCGTCGGCCGTGCCCCGCCGGGTCCTCGGTGCACAGGACGACCCCCTGGGCGCGGGCTTCCCAGGGGGTGGCGCGGACAGTCAGCGGAACAGGCGGAAGAACCCGCGCACCTGATCGACCAGCGACGCCGGCTGCTCCAGCGCGGCGAAATGGCCACCACGCGGCAGCTCCTCGAACCAGCGCAGATCGGTGAACCGCAGCTCGGCCTCCCGCCTCGACGGGCGGGTTATGTCGCGCGGGTAGACGGACAGGCCCGATGGCGCGGTCACCTTGTCCCGGAAGCCTGCGAAGCTCTCCCAGTACAGGCGAGCCGACGACGTGGCCGACGCGGTGAACCAGTACACCGAGATCTCGTCGAGGATCGTCCGCCGCGACAGCGCGTCCTCGGGATGGCCGTCGTTGTCCGTCCACGCCCAGAACTTCTCGGCGATCCAGGCGGCCTGCCCCGCAGGGGAGTCGGTGAGGCCGTAGCCGAGCGTCTGCGGCCGGGTCGCCTGGATCGCCGAGTACCCCCGGCCGGTGCGCCGCATCTCCTGCTCGGCCTCGAGATTCGCCAGCTCCGCGGGCGTCGGGTCGTCGAACGTGCCCGCCGCCACGGATCCCAGGTTCAGGTGCACGCCCGCGACCCGCTCGGGCGCCACCTCGCCCAGCGCCCCGGAGAACGCCGAACCCCAGTCACCGCCCTGCGCGCCGTACCGTTCGTAACCCAGCGAGACCATCAACGTGTCCCAGGCCCGCGCGGTGCGCGTGAGGCCCCACCCGGTCGTCGACGGTTTGTCGCTCCAGCCGTACCCGGGCAACGACGGCGCGACCACGTGGAACGCGTCCGCCGGGTCACCGCCGTGCGCCCGCGGGTCGGTGAGCGGGCCGAGGACCTCCAGGAACTCGAGCACCGACCCCGGCCACCCGTGCGTGAGCACGAGCGGGAACGCGTCCGGCTCCGGCGAGCGGACGTGCAGGAAGTGGATGCCCAGCCCGTCGATCGTGTCGCGGTACTGCGGGAACACGTTCAGCCGCTCGGCGAACCCGAAGTCGTAGTCCTCGGCCCAACTGCGGCAGAGCTCCTGCGCGTACGCCAGCGGCAGCCCCTGTGACCAGTCGTCCACCGGCTCGCGCTCGGGCCACCGTGTCCGTCGCAGTCGTTCACGCAGGTCCGCGATCTCGGCTTCGGCGATGCTGACCTCGAATGGCTCGGCGGACATGGCAAGGCTCCTTGCTGGTCGAGTTGCTGGTCGAGTTTGCTGGTCGAGGCGTCAGCGGATCGGATGCTGGTGGGCCGTCGGCGCGGGCTCCCGCGCGCCGCGACCGGCATCGCGAGCGCGGAGGTCAGCGACCACGCGGCGAGAATCCATGCGGTGGCCCCGAACGGCACCGCGAGTGCGTGGCCGATGGCCGGCAGGGCCACCGACGGCGCTCCCAGTGCCACGTACATCGGCAGCACCAGCATCCCCAGCGTCAGCCCCAGCCGACGCCCGTCCGGGGCGTCGGTTCGCTCCGACGTCGAGTCCTTCCCAGACGGGATCGTGTGCCGCGTTGTCCCCTGCCGGGCATGTTGTGACATGCTAAAGCTCCTTTGAGTGTCACGTTAAGGAGCGAAGAGGAGACACGTCAAGTGCGGGATGCGTATCACAGCCCCTCGGGGGTCCAGGCAGCCGTCGACCTGGCCAACACCTTGATGCCGGTCAAGGGGGAGGACGAGCTCGAAACCGTGGAGCAGCTCCGGGAGTTCCTTGACGGCCATCCCGAGGTCGTGCCTCCGGGGTCGGCCGCGGACCAAGGAGCCGGTCCGCGGCATCTCACCCGTGCCGACCTGGCGGAAGTCCGCGCGGTGCGCGAGACGGTGCGTGCGGTGCTCGAACGGGCGGACACGGACGCGGTCGAGGCCGCGGCTCTGCTCAACGACGGTCTGCGTCGCAGCCGCGCCACCCCCGTGCTGCGCCACGAGGACGACCGCTGGTGGACCGAGGTGACCTCCGACGCCGACCGCTGCTCGGCGCATCTTGCTGCGACTACGCTCAGCGCCCTGGCCTCCGTCATCGCCACGCTCGGTCCCGCTCGTCTCGGCGTATGCGCCGGGCCGACCTGCCGGGCCACGTTCGTGGACCTCTCGCGCAACGGCTCGAAGCAGTACTGCACCCGAACCTGCGCCCACCGGGCCAGCGTCGCGGCCTACCGGAGTCGGCGCAGCCCGCGGTGAGCGCCGGCGCCTGACTCTGTCAGGACGGCTCCGGGGTGTCGTCCGAGGTCGCCACCGACGGACTCAGGTCCCCCAAGCTCGGCGACCAACTCGCTGACGTCTCCGCCGTCCTCCCCCTCTACGTCGTGTTCCTGACCGTCACGGCGTTGGCAGGGAATACTGTCGCCCAAATCATTCAGCCGTGACACACGCACGGCCTCGGCTGCCCCGGTCGGTCGATGAGTACGGGGTGTCCTTCACCCATCCAGCATGCAGAACGACAGCGTCCGGGCGAACAAGCGCGTCTCACCTCCTCGCGCGGGGGAGGCACACATCACCAGTCTGGCCATGCGGTCGGCGCCAGCGCCAGGTCGGATCGTCAACTCGCGGAGTTGCGGCGCGGGTTGAGCCTATTTCATCCTGTTCCTGGAGGATGAAGCGTGCAAACAGGTCATCAAGCGCACCGCAAAGTTCCGGGAATTGACCGATTGATCAGTGCTTGCCTTCCTGTCGATCGACAGAGGGTGTCACCTACAGGTCGTTCTGGAAATCGAACTTGTACGGCCCGGAAACGTACTTGTCGCTGGAGGTCAGATCCGCCGTAACGGCGTGATCAGGGAGAACCTTGCTGGCCGAACCGTTGAGGCTCGCGATATCGCGACCACCCTTGAATATGGTGATCGTGAACACATTGGTGCCGCCACTCTTGTTCAATCCGGTGTACGTGATCCGGGCGCGACCGCCGAAGTTGCCCAACGCGTCGCTGGGCGTGATGGAGTCCAGCCTCCAGTCACCATTTTGGATCGGCGGTTTCGTGCCCTTGCCGGCGGGAGGCGCCGCGCTGCTGGTCTTCCTCCCGTCGGCGGTCTCACCGGCGCTGGCCTTCGCCCCACTGTCGTTCGTATCGCTGCTGCAGGCGGTTAGGCCAGCCAGCAGTAGTACGCCGATGACTGCCGCCGATAATGGTTTCGTTCGTCGTCGTTGGACGATGTCCATCGCGCCTCCCGAGGGAATCCCCCGTGCCCTCTCATTCGACCGCTTACCGGCGGGTTTAACAACCCTCAGAACGAGTCGCAGTCTCCCGCGATCACCGCCGCCGGACTGAACGAGAATTTCTACTGCACCAGTTCGATTTGGGAGGGTGAAGGGTGGCCCGCGAAAGGGCCGTTCGCGCGTGTCATCGACGCGTCCGAGGGCTCCCGCGAAGCCGTACGCCTCGGCGAAAGGGAGCCGGTCGGCCTGCGCCGACTTTCCCCGCCGCTCGGGCAGGACGGAGTGACAGCCGGCTTCGCTCTCCGGTGTCTCGTAGTCGGTCGCGGACCGGATCGTCGGTCGCATCGGCCCGTTGCCCCTGCTCCAGATCCAGCTGTCCTTCGGCTCCGCCAGGTCGTCATCGACCGGCACCCGCCTGGTCGTCCTGGTCGGTGAGCCGTTGCACGGCAACCGGCATGGCTCCCCGTGGCTGGGAGGAGGCCGAGGCCACCTCCCGGCGTGCACGCTCCTCGCAGGAGTGCGTTCGCGGGGTTCAGCGAACCCGTGCTCGCGGCTTCAGAGGCAGATCCGGAAGCTGCGGCGCACGCAGCGGGGCCCCGTCGTAACCCTTCACCTCGCCGAATTGTGTCCCCTTCGCCCAGTCCTCGCGGGCCTGTTCGATCTCCTCCTGGGTGCGGCCGATGAAGTTCCACCACATGATCAGTTCCTCCTCGAACGGCTCGCCGCCGAGGAGCATGAGGCCCGCGTCGGACGTGGCGCGCAAGGCCAACTCGTCGCGTCCGCAGCCGAGGTAGAGCATCGACCCCGGCAGCAGGGGCACACCGTCCACGTGCGCCTCGCCCGACATCGACAGGACCCCGTACTCGAAGTCCGGGACGAGCGGCAGGCGGGTCTCCGTGCCCGCCGTCAGGGCGAGGTCGGCGCCGACGATCGGTGAGTACGTGGAGCCGGGCGACGCCGCGCCGTCGAGGGAGCCGAGGAGCACCGTCGCCTCAAGACCAGGGGCGGTGACCGTCGGCAGGTCGGCGTGGTGCTCGAACTTCGGCTCCGTGTGCCGGTGTTCGTCCGGCAACGCCACCCACAGCTGGGCGCCGTGCAGGAACCGGGCGTGCGACTTCGGCGACTCCTCGGAGTGCGAGATCGCCCGGCCCGACGTCATGAGGCCGAGCTCGCGCGGCCGGATCGTCTGCAGGCTGCCCGTGGAGTCGCGGTGCAGCACCTCGCCGTCGTGCAGCCAGCTGACCGTCTGCAGCCCCATGTGCGGATGGGGCGGCACCTGCATCCCCGGCTCGTCGGCGATGTCGTCGGGACCGTAGTGGTCGACGAAGGCCCACGCCCCGATCATGCGGCGCCCGAGGTTCGGGAGGAGCCGGCGGACCTCGGTCGACGCGCCGAGCTGTACGCGGCGAGGGCTCAGCAGTTCGCGTACGGGTTCGGCGACGACGAATCCGCGTCCGCCGCACAGGGAGGGAACCGCCTGACGGTCAAGGTTGCTCATGGCGCTCAACCTAGCCTGCGGTCGGGGCCGGGCGGCAGCCTTCCCCGGCCCTCGCCCTTTCCTTTCCGGTCCCGTCCGTCCACCTTCCGGTCCTGTCCGTCCGCCTTCCGGTCTCCTCCGCCCACCTTCCGGTCCCGTCCGTCCGCTCTCGCCCCGACCACGGTCGAGGCGCGACTCGGCGGGGTGACTCGAATGGGCTAGTGGCTGGGGGAGCGGACCAGATCGCTCCGATCGCCGTAATCGTGCCGCAGAACGCCCCTCGCCGGGCGATCCGCACACGCTCCGTGATTCTCCTGGTTGCGGAGTGCAGCGGGTGGGCGCGCGATGGAGGGGAGGCGTGCGTCGTCCGTGGCGAGAGTCGATTCTGCCCGTCGCGCGCTCCAAGGGAGTGATCACCCATGACGCAGGGCGAGGCCTTCACCAATCCCGACGGGCTTGCGGGCCTGACGGCCTATGACCAGACCGGCGAAAAGATCGGCAGCGTCGAGCAGGTCTACCTCGACGACCGCAGCGGTCGTCCCGAGTGGGTGACCGTCAAGACCGGTCTCTTCGGGATGAAGCAGAGCTTCGTCCCGCTCGCCGGCGCCCGTCGCCAGGAGGACCAGCTGCACGTCGCGACCACCAAGGAGGCCGTCAAGGACGCCCCGCGCGTGGACGCCGACCAGCACCTCGAGCCGGAGCAGGAGCACGAGCTCTACCGCCACTACGGTCTCGAGCGGCCCGCTGACGCCGTCGGTGGCATGGGTGGCGGCATCCGGCCCGGTACGGGGCGCGGCCGCGGTGACATGGCCGGTGCCGGAGCGGGCGCGGGTGCGGGTGCCGGACGCGAGTTCGCGACGCGCGCCGGAGCCGACGACCGCGACCGCAAGCGCGACGAGATGGTGCGCTCCGAGGAGCGGCTGCGCGTCGGCACCGAAGAGGAGACCGTCGGCAAGGCCCGGCTCCGCAAGGTGGTCGTGACCGAGGACGTGACGACGTCCGTGCCCGTCTCGCACGAGGAGGTGCGCGTCGTCCGCGAGCCCATCCGCGAGGGTGAGGGCACGCGCGCCAGGATCGGCGAGGAAGAGGCCGAGGTCACCCTGCACGCCGAGAAGCCGGTCGTCCGCAAGGAAGCGGTGCCGGTCGAGCGGGTCCGTCTGGAGACCGAGAAGGTCACCGAGACCCGTGAGGTCTCCGACCAGGTGCGCAAGGAGCAGATCGAGTACGACCGCGCCAAGGGCGAGCGTGGCCGCGGTGACACGAAGGGCGAGAACTGGCGCGACCGGAAGCAGGGCCCGAGCCACTGACGCCGGCGTCCGAGCGGCCGACGCCCGGACCGTCGACGCGGTGAGCGTCCTCTGACGGGCAGCTGAAGGCGCAGGGAGGGAACACCCGTACACGGGTGTTCCCTCCCTTTGCCGTGCCGGCATCCTCTCTCCTTCTCCTCCTGCCGAGGTGCGCTCATCCCGCCTGCGCTGCTGCGGATGCGTTCGGGACTTGACCGATATCTCGCATCTATTGACGTGGATCGTTCAGGAAATTTATGGTCCCTGGACCCTCACAGGCGAACCAGAGTGACGGAGAACAATGACGTACTCCCTCGGCGCACGGCCGCGTGCCGCCCGACTGGCCGCGGTCCTGCTTGCCGGGGCGCTCGTCGCCCCGGTGCCGTCCGCAGCCTCGCAGGCGGCACCGGACATCGCCACCGCGAGCCCGGCCGCCGCCACCCCCACGGATGCGAACTGCCGCGAGGGCGACGGCTGGACGCTCGGCACCACCAGCCCGTCCGCCACCGAGACCCATGACGCCTTCGTCGGCAACGGCTACTTGGGTCAGCGCGTACCGCCCAACGGTGCCGGCTACGCCGACAGCAAGATCAAGACGGGCTGGCCGCTGTTCACCCCCCGCTACGACGGTTCCTTCGTGTCGGGCCTGTACGCGCACAACAAGCGGACCGCGAAGGACCGTCAGGCCGCCGCCGCGCTGCCCACCTGGTCCGCGCTCGACGTCAGCATCGGCGGCGCACACGGCGATACCTTCAACTCTTCGACACCGTCCGGTCGCATCTCCCACTACCGGCAGACACTCTTCCTCCACTGCGGCGTCGTGCGGACCTCCCTGACGTGGACGGCCGCCGACGGCCGCCGCACCGACCTCGTGTACGAGGTGCTCGCCGACCGCGCCCACCCGCACGCGGGTGCCGTACGCATGAGCATGACGCCGCACTGGAGCGGCAGGGCGACCGTCACGGACCTGCTGGACGGTCGCGGCGCGCGGCGCCTTCGGCAGACCGGCGGCGGTGACCGGACCGCCGGGCATCACCCCGGCCGGGCGGCCGCGTCGAGTATGGACGTCACGTTCCGCACGGACGGCACGAAGGTCGACGGTGCCGTGGCCTCCACGCTCCACGCCGACAGCGGAACACGCGCCGTCAAGTCGCAACGAGCGGGCGCGGCAGTCAAACTGACGACACATCAGTCCCTTGAGCTGCCCGTCCGCAGCGGGCGGTCGTACGGCTTCACGAAGTACGTGGGCATCGACACCGCCCTCACCTCCCGCTCGCCGCGCCGGGACGCCACCGCCACCTCCCTGCGTGCCGCCGGCCGTGGCTGGGCGGAGCTCCTGCGCTCCCACACCACCGCCTGGGCGAGGCTGTGGCGCAGCGACATCGAGGTGCACGGCCGGCGCGCCATGCGGTCATGGGTGCGGTCCGCGCAGTACGGGCTGTACTCCAGCACCCGCGCCGGCGCGGCCAACAGCATCGCCCCGGCCGGGCTGACCAGCGACAACTACGCCGGTCTCGTCTTCTGGGACGCCGAGACCTGGATGTACCCCGGGCTGCTCGCCACCCGCCCCGAACTCGCCAAGACCGTCGTCGACTACCGCTACCGGACGCGCGCCGGGGCCCGCGCGAACGCCCGCGAGCTCGGCTACAGCGGGCTCTTCTACCCCTGGAACAGCGGGAGTTCGGGCGACCTGGCGAAGGAGTGCCACAGCGTCGACCCGCCGCACTGCCGCACCCAGATCCACCTGCAGTCCGACATCTCCCTCGCCACCTGGCAGTACTACCTCGCGACCAAGGACGACCGATGGCTGCGTGAGCGCGGCTGGCCGGTGATGAAGGGGATCGCCGAGTTCTGGGCGGATCGCGTCAGCCGCAACAAGGACGGCAGCTACTCGATCAAGGACACGGCAGGACCCGACGAATACAGCAACGGCGTCGACGACGCGGTGTTCACCAACGCCGGCGCCGTCACCGCTCTGCGCCACGCCACCCGCGCCGCCGAGCTGCTGGGCGAACAGGCGCCCGCGAAGTGGAAGGCGATCGCCGACCGCATCCGCATTCCGTACGACGCGCGGCGCAAGGTCTTCCAGCAGTACGACGGCTACGACGGCAGCACCATCAAGCAGGCCGACACGGTCCTGCTGATGTACCCGCTGGAGTGGCGGATGCCCGAGGGCGCCGCCGCCGGCACCCTCGACTACTACGCGCAGCGCACCGACCCGGACGGCCCGGCCATGACGGACTCGGTCCACGCGATCGACGCCGCCGGGATCGGTGAGGAGGGCTGCTCCACGTACACCTATCTGGAACGGTCCATCAAACCGTTCGTACGCGGGCCCTTCGCGCAGTTCTCGGAGGCGCGCGGTGACAAGGCCGGCGCCGACGACCCGCTGGCGGGCTCGCCCGCGCACGACTTCCTCACGGGCAAGGGGGGCTTCCTCCAGGTCTTCACCAACGGACTGACCGGCCTGCGGATGCGAGAGGACCGCGTTCACCTCGACCCGATGCTGCCGCCACAGCTCGGCCGCGGCGTCACCCTGCGCGGGCTGACCTGGCAGGGCCGTACGTACGACATCGAGCTCGGCGCGCACCGCACCACCGTGCGACTCACCGCGGGTGAGCCGATGACGATCGACACGCCGCAGGGCGAGCAGATCGTCAGCAAGGAGGTGCCCGCCGTCCTCAAGACGCGCCGGCCCGACCTCACCCCCACCACGAACAGCGCCCGGTGCACCGACGCCACGGCCTCCTCCGAGCAGCCCGGCATGTACGCGGGCGCGGCCGTGGACGGCAACACGGCCACGGCATGGGTCCCCGACGGCCCCACCGGCCATCTGACGACGGACCTCGGCAAGCGCGCCCGCATCAGGAAGGTCACCCCGACCTGGACCGACACCAAGCCGGCCGCCCACACCGTCGAACTCTCCCTGGACGGCCGGCACTGGCACCGCGTGAAGGCAGGTGACGACCGGCCGGCCCGCTTCGTACGGGTGACGGTGCGGGGTGACGCGGACGCGAAGAAGCACCCGGGAATCGCGGAGCTGAAGGTGACCTGACGCGACGACGGCCCCGCGAGGGGACGGTTGTTCTGGCGCACCGTCCCGCCCACCCAGCTGAGAATCCCGGGAACCAGCGCCCCCTCCTCCCCGACTGCTGAGGGGAACAGGGAGGTGGCATGGAGGGACTGGACGTCCGGATGCGTGACGTCGTCTGTCGGCACGGCCGGGTCGAGGCGGTGTGCGACGTCGACCTCGACGTCGCGCGGGGCCAGCGAGTGGCGATGACCGGGACCAACGGGTCGGGCAAGACCACGCTGCTGCGCGCGGTCATCGGTCTGCACCGGCAGTTCGCGGGCCGCATCCTCGTCGGCGGGCGCGGCACGGGGAACGCGGCGGAGTGGGCCTGGCGCCGCCGCGCCTGTGCGTGGATCCCGCAGAAGCCCGCGGCGGGCCGATTCCCGCTGCTGGCGGGCGAGTTGCTGCGCAGCAGCGGCGCACCCGCCGAGGCGGGCGAGGCGGCACGGAAGCTGGGCGTGGGCCCCCTCGTCGGCCGGCCGTTGCACACTCTCTCCGGCGGGCAGCTCCAGCGCATGTATCTGGCGCGGGCTGTCGGGTGCGTGGCGGCGGGTGCCGGGGTGCTGCTCGCCGACGAGCCCACCGCCGCGCTCGACTTCGCCGGGCAGGAGGAGGCCGCCGACGTGCTGCTCGGGCTGCCGGTGACCGTCGTGGTCGTCACCCACGACCGGGCGCTGGCGGACCGCTGCGACCGCGTCCTGGAGATGGCCGCGGGACGCCTGCGGGAGGTCCGGTGACCACCCTGGCCGCCGCCGACGTCGGGGAGCTGCTGCAGCTGGTGCCCGTCCAACGAGCTGGATTCGCGCTGCTGTTGGCCGCGGTCGGCCTGCCGGTGGTCGGCGTCGTCATCGTCGGGCTCGACATCATGCCGGTGCGGTTCGCGATGATGCACGTCGCGCTCCTCGGGATCGCGATCGGCCTCCTGACCGGTCTCGATCCGATGCTGTGCGCCCTGGTGGCGTGCGCGCTCGCCGGCGCGGGCGTCGCGCCCCTGGCCCGCACGCCGGACGGGCTCTCCGGCGCGATGGGTCTGGTGATGAGCCTGGCCGTCGCCGCCGCGCTGCTCGTCCTCTCGGTCTCGGGGGTGAACGCGGCCGGCGCGTTCGCGCTGCTGTGGGGGTCCATCCTCTCGGTGGCCGCCGCCGATCTGTGGGTGCTCGCCGCGCTCGCCGTGGCCGTACCCGGCCTGTTCTGGTGGCGGCGGCGCGACATCGCGCTGCTGCTGCACGACCGGGAACTGGCCGTCTCCAGCGGGGTGCGGGTCGACGGGCTCACCTTCGTCCTCCTCGTCCTGGTCGCGGTGGCGGTCGCCGGAGCCATCAAGCTCACGGGCGCGCTGCTCGTCGACGCCCTGACGCTGCTGCCCGCACTGGCGGCCCGGCGGCTCGGCGCCTCCCTGACCTCCATCACCGCCTGGGCGGTCGGCATCGGCGTCGTCGTGAACCTCACCGGGTTCCTCGTCGCGCTCCGCTTCGACCTGCCGCCCGGGCCCGTCCTCGTCCTCACGGCCGGCGTGGTTGTCCTCGCCGTCCACCTCATACCCGAACGGAGCATCACCTCATGGCGCGCACCCGCGGCCGCATCACTCCCCTCCTCACACTGACCCTCACGGCGGGCCTGACCCTGACGGCCACCGCCTGCGGTGGCGACAGCGACGCCTCGGACGGCACGAAGTCCAAGGACGGAGGCGGGGGACCGGTCGTCGTCGCCACCACCACCTGGGAGGCCGCGTTCGCCAAGGCGGCGGGCGCGAAGGACGTCGAGGTCATCGTCCCGTCCTCGGCCCAGCACGCCCCGGACTACGACCCGAAACCCTCCGACCTGGCCGCGGTCGCCAAGGCCGACTTCGTGCTCTACGCCCCCTTCGAGCCGTACGCGGAGCAGATCAAGGAGGCGGCGGGCTCCGACGCGGAACTGGTCGAGGAGAAGCTCGACAACGATCCGGCCAAGGTAAAGGCCGAAGTGACCCGGCTGGGCAAGCTGTTCGGCACCGAGAAGGACGCCGCGAAATGGAACAAGTCCTTCGACGCCGAGTACGCCACCCTCCGCAAGGACCTCGAAAAGGCGTGGCCGGACGGCAAGGCGCCGACCGCGGTCGCCCAGGTCTACTCCGCGTGGTCGGCGAAGATGGCGGGAGCGCGGATCGTCGGCACGTACGGCCCCGAGGCGGTGACGGCGAAGCAGCTGGCCGACCTCTCCAAGAAGAAGCCCGCCCTGGTCATGGACAACGTGCACATGTCGACGGGCAAGGTACTGCCCGACTCGGGGGCGCGCCAGGTGGGCATCGTCAACTACCCGGATCGGGACCTGGACTTGCTGGCGGTGTACCGCAACGCGGCGACGGCGGTGGAGAAGGCCATGAACGCATCCACCTGAGGTGAGTCGAGCTGGACAGGTGCCGGGGGCGCTCTCCCTCGGCTGACACCCCATCAAGGAACAAGAGGGACCGCCCGGATACTCCAGGCGGGCCCTCTCGCACGTCTCCTGTCACCCAGCGGTCAGCCCGCCGTCGCGACAGGCCGCCGCTGTTCCACCGGCCCCGCGACCCGCTCCCGCAGCGCGGCGCGGTCCGGTTTGCCCGCCGGGGTGAGCGGCAACTCCGCGAGGAGGAGCAGGCGTTCGGGGTGCTTGCGCCGCTCCAGGCCACGCGCGTCGAGGTGTGCTCCCAGTTCTTCCAGCGTGGGCGCGGCGCCGTCCCGCGCCACCACGCAGGCGGCGAGGCGTTCGCCCATGAGGGGGTCGGGCACCCCGACACACACCACGTCACGGACCGCCGGGTGCGCGGCGAGTTCGACCTCCACCTCGGCGGGACTGATGTTGGCGCCGCCCCGGATCACGACGTCCTTGAGCCGTCCGACGATCCGCAGCGCGCCGTCCCGCGCGATCATCCCGAGGTCTCCGGTGCGCACCCAGCCGTCCGACGTGCGGTACCGGGCGTCGAGTTCGGGCGCGGCGACATAGCACAGCGGCGTCATGGGGCCGCGGGCGACGATCTCGCCGACCGCGCCCGGTGCCGCCTCGACGAGCTGGGGCGTGCCGGGCTCCGCTATGCGTATGTCGGCCACCCGCCGGTCGGGGTGCCCCGCGAGGATGCCCGGGCCCGCGCCGTCGGTCGCCTCGCGGTTCTCCAGCCCCGTATGGCAGTTGACGCCGTCCGCGGAGCCGTAGAGGTTCACGACCGGGCAGCCGAAGGCCTCGCGCGCCTCCGCCGCCGTCGACGCGTCCAGCGGGGAGCCGCCGACAACCAGGGCGGTGGGCGGTGTCAGGTCGGGGTGGCCGCCCCGCGCGATCCGGTCGAGGAGCATGCGGATCATGGTGGGGACGCCCAGAAGGTGGGTCGGCCGGTGCTCGGCGAGCGCCTCCAGGGCGGCCTCGGGGGTGAAGTGGTCGAGCAGGACCAGGGTTCCGCCGTGCCGGGCGAGCGTGACGGCGGTGCCGTTGCTGCCGAACGCGGAGGCCAGCGGCACCAGGAACAGGCAGCGCGGCGGCTGTCCGTCCGGCATCAGGGAGCCGAGGAAGTTGCCGCGGCCTCCGGCGAGCGCGTTGTGCGAGTACGCCACCATCTTCGGCTCGGACTCCGAGCCGGAGGAGACGAGGATGCGGGCCGCCGAGTCGGGGTCGGGCCGGGCCGGTACGAACGCCGTCGGGTCGGAGCGGAGCAGCCGGGCGAGCGGCACGCTCCCCTCGGGGGCGTCGCCCGCCGCGACCACTGTGCGCAGCGCGGGCAGTTCACCCGCGAGCGCCAGCAGGTCGGCGGCGTGCCGGCTGCCCCGGTGCTCGGCCACCGCGATCACCGCGACCGCCTCCGACCTGCGCAGCAGCGAGGCGGCCTCGCGACCGCCCCGGCCGACCGGGAAGGGCAGCGCCACGGCGCCGACGGCGGCCAGCGCCAGGTCCGCGATGACGGCGGTACGTCCGTTGGGCAGTTGGACACCCACCACGTCCCCCGTGCGCACGCCGAGCTCCGTGAGCCCGGCGGCCAGACATCGGACCTTGCGGTCCAGGGCGGTGTAACAGAGCTTTCCCTTGCGGTCGATCACGGCGGTGGCGTGCGGGTCGGCGATCTGGCGTGCCCGGTAGAGGCTGTAGACGTCGAGGTCGGGGCAGGTGCCGTCGACGGCCCAGGAGCGGCGCAGCTCGGTGGGGAGGAGGTCGTGCAGGTCCACGGTCACAGGAAGCTCCAGGGGGTGGGCACGGCGGGGGCGCCGTGGGTGTCGCGGCTGATGGCGTCGGAGGAGAGCAGATCGGCGATGTCCGTGACGACGGGTACGGCGGACAGGCCGCGGGCGCGGAGCTGCCGCAGGGCCTGTTCGGTGGTGCGCCGCTCCAGGGCCGGGCCTGTGTCCGTCGCGCCCGGGGCCGGTCCGGGGGACGGTTCCCGCACGTCGTACGGGAGCGCGCAGGGGTCGGCGAGGGCGACGAGGCCGTCGGCGGTGGGCAGCGGACGCCGGAAACCGGCCGGTCGGCGCGGGTCGAGACCCTGTGCCGCCCTCGCCCGTGCGGGCGCGGTGAGCACGTCGGCGGCGCCGAGCAGGGAGGAGTCCACGCGGACGCCCGCGCCGGTGCGCTCGCGCAGCAGCAGGCCCGCGAGGACGGCCTCGGCGCCGAGCAGGCCGCCGAGCACGTCGAGCAGGGTCATCAGGGACGGCGTCGGCGGCTCGTCGGCCGGACGTGCGGCGGCGCCGACGCCGGTGCGGGCCTGCACCATGAAGTCGGTGCCCAACGGGGCGCCGGGCAGTCGGCCGGCCCAGCCGCTCGTGTAGGCGTACAGCAGGCCGGGGTTGTCGGCTGCCAAATCCACGTCTTCCAAGCCGAGTTGGGCGGCCTTGCCCGGTGCCCAGTTGTGCAGGAACACATCGGCTTCGGCCGCCAGGGCGCGCAGCCGGTCGCGGTCCGCCGCCGACTTGATGTCCACCTCGACGGCACGCTTGCCCCGGTTCAGGGCGAGCCAGCGTGCCGAGACGCCCGAGCAGGCGGGCGGCATGCCGCGCAGCGGGTCGCCGCCCGGCGGCTCCACACGGACGACGTCGGCGCCGAGCAGCCCCAACAGGTGGGCGGCGAGCGGCGCTTGGATACGGCGGCCCGCCTCCAGGACGGTGAGCCCGGCGAGCGGCGCGCTCGCGGAAACACCGGGGGAGCGAGGTACACCGGATGGCTCGGGAGCGCATGGGAAGGCGGCACGGTACGACGACCCCGCACGCGCGCTCAGTTCCCAGGGCGCCCGGCCGTCGAACTCGTCGGCCCGCTCCTGGAGCGACCGCAGCCGGCACACGTCGGCGCCGGCCGCGCCCGCCGCCTGTCGCACCCGTTCCCACGCATGCCCGCGTGCCGCTTCGTGCAGTGCGTCCGGAAAGGGCGCACACGCCGTCGCGTACCGGAACTGAAAGGGCCGCCACCCGTGCCGTACCGCATCCTCCGGCGCCCCCAACGAGCGCCAGAAGACCGCCCACACCCCGGGATCGAGCGTCTCCAGCTCGAAGACGACCCCGTCGGACGACGTGAACGGCGGCCCTCCGGCGGCGAGTTCGGCGGCTTCGCCCTCCTCGGCGCCCGCGGCGGCCAGATACTGCGAGACGGCGAGCAGCCCGGCCCGCTCCGCCGTCACCTCGACCTCGGCGGCCCGCCCGCCGCGGGCCCGGGCGACGAGCGCGGCCAACAGGCCCTGCACGGTGAGGATCCCGGCGGCGGTGGCCGCGTAATCCACGGCGAGGCCGCGCGGCCCGCCGTCCCGGCGCCCGTGCACCGCCATGATGCCGGTGACCGCTTGGACGGTGGCCTCGTCGACGACATCGGCTCGCGTGCTCCACGCCGAGCGTGCGCGGACCTCGCCCAACTCCCCGCCGCCCAGCGTGACCTGGCCGCCGGGCTGTCCGCCGGCGACGGCGCCGAGCAGGCGCAGATGCTCCGCGACGAGGCCGTCGGCGGGGCCGGGTGGCCCCGAGTTCTCCGTGCGCAGACCCTCCAGCGGTGCCGCGCTCCGCGCGAGTGCCGGTATGACCTGCGTGATCGGTGTCGCCATGTCTCTCCATTCCTTGCGCGCGGGATGCCTTGCGCGCGGGAACTCGGGGGCCCGCGCCCCCGACCTGTTCCACAGAAGAGTCAGTCGGACAGCCGTTCGCGGGAGTTCCCGGGCGGCGCCGGAAATGTGAGGGAGCGGCAGATGTGGGACGTACGCGGAGGGCCTCCGTGTCCGCAGGACACCGTCGGGATACGGGACCGGGTCGCCGCCTTCGTGCGTGAGCGCGTCATGCCCTGCGAACCGGTCCTGGACGCCGGCGGACCGGAAGCCGCGCCGCTCATGTCCCGCCTCCAGAAGGAGGCGCGGGAGGCGGGGCTCTGGGCACTGCCACTCCCCGTGGAGTTCGGCGGTCAGGGGCTGCCGCTCACCTCGTACGCGCACGTCGCCGAGGTGGAGGGGGCCAGCGAACACGGTCCCATGGCTCTCGGCTCGGCGCCGCTCCTGGACGTCCTGATGCTGGCCCGGCACGGCAGCCCCGGGGTGCGGGAGCGCTACCCGGCCCGGTTGACCGCCGGTGAACTCCGCACCTGTTACGCGATGACCGAGCCCGACACCCCCGGCACGGACCCGTTCCTGACCGAAACCCGCGCCGAGCCGCAGCAGGGCGGCGGATGGCGGGTGAGCGGACGCAAGTGGTTCACCAGCGGCGCGGGCGACGCCGACCTCGTCACGGTGCTGGCCCGCACCGACGGGCGAGCTCCGGATCGTACCGGCCTGTCCCTGCTGCTGGTGTCCACCGCGGCGCCCGGCTTCCGGGTGGTGCGCCCGCTGCCCGTCCTGGGCGCGGCCGGGCAGTGGGAGATCGCACTGGACGGCGTACACGTCGACGCGGACCACGTGGTCGGCGAACCCGGCGCGGCCCTGAACATTGCGGGCGAACGTCTGCAGCTCGGCCGTACCCTGCGTGCTCTGCGCTGGCTCGGACAGGCCCACCGCGCTTTCGAGTTGCTGCGCGCACGCGCCGTCACCCGCAGCCGTTCCGGCGGCCCGCTGGGTGACCTCCAACTCGTCCAGCGCCACGTCTTCGAGGCGTTGCTCGCCCTGCGCACCACCCGGCCGCTCGTGTACGAGGCCGTGGCCGAGGTCGCCGCGGGCAACGATGCCCACGTGGAGGTCGGCCTCGCGAAGGTCGCCGCCGCCCGCACCCTGCACCAGGTCACCGACGCCGCGATCCAGGTGTACGGGGCGGCCGGCCTCGGCCCGGACACCGCCCTGCCCGCTCTCTACCGCACGGCCCGCACCGCCCGGATCCTGGACGGCCCGGACGAACTCCACATCACCTCGGTCGCGCGCCGGGTGCTGCGCGCCGAACTGTCTTGAGGGGGAGGGGTGGTGGCCGGATCGCGGCGCCCGAGCTGCACTCCGGGAGCCTCTTCCCCCCAGCCTGACCATGACGGCTTGACAGACCCGGGAACACGCAAGATGCTAACGACGTTAGATTTACTAACGCCGTTAGGAGTTCGTGGTGGGGAAGCGGGAAGAGGTACGTCAGCGGACGTTCGCCGAGATCCTGGAGACCGCCGGCCGGATGGCCGAGGCCGAGGGCTGGCAGGCGGTGACCATCCGGCGGATCGCCGCCGAGATCGGCTACAGCGCACCGGTGATCTACCAGCACTTTCCGAGCAAGGACGCCGTACTGCACACGCTGCTCGAGCGGGGCAACGGCGAGTTGGCGGAGCGGATGCGGGCCGCGGTGGCCGGTGAACCGGCTTCACGGGGCCCGCACTTGGCGGCGGCCGCCTACCTGGAGTTCGCCCGGTCACGCCCCGCTCTGTACCAGCTCGTGTCGGGCGCACCCGGCACGGACGTCGATGCCTCCGCCCGCCGCTCCGCCGCCGGCCACGTGATCACCTTCACCCGGCAGCTGATCGGCGCCTGGGCGGACGAGACCGCAGCCGACCTGCCCGACCTCGAGGACGCCGCCGACCTGCTCTGGGGCACGCTGCACGGTCTCGCGAGCATCGGGTCGATCGAGGACGTCGGCTTCGACCGCGCCCGGCGCCTGGCCGACCAGGCGGTGACCGCGCTGCTCGGATACTGGCTGGCCCCGCCCACGAACCTCGTAGACCGCCCGCAGACCACCGAAGGAGAGAAATGATCTACCACCACAACCGCTTCACCTTCAAGACCACCGTCACCGCCCCCCAGCGCGAGGAGGCCCTCGCCAGCTTGCGCAACCAGGGCGAGTCGATCGACGCGGTCGAACGGTACGTCGTCGGCAGGGACATCGGCGGCGAGTTCGAGTACGGCGCCGTCTTCCTCATCGAGGACCTCGACGGCTACTGGGAGTACCTGATGGCGCCCTCGCACGCCCACACCGACCGGATCGGCCTGCCGCTGCTGGAGTCCTTCGTCTCCTACGACACCACCGACAGCGACGACCCCGGCATAGCCGACAAGATCGCCGACCTGCACGCGCGACGCTACGCGGGCGACCCGGCCCTCACCCGGCTCGTCGCCGACCTCCCCTCGTACACCGGCAGCAGCGCGCCGAGGCCCGTCGCCGACCCCGACTGACACGGCGGAGTCGACAACGGGACCGGTGCTGCCGCACCCCCGGGCCGGTCGCGTCAGAAGTCTCCTTCGGCGACCTGAAGCACGGTCAGGCCGATGGCCCGCCACGCCTGGACGACCTGGCTGCGGTCGTCGAGCACGCAGAGGACGTCGTACGCGTCCCGCACATGGGCGTCGAAGAGCTCCACCTTGACGATCGAGTCCTTGCGGGAGTCGCCGGCCGGCCGCATGAACGGCCCCGCGTACGGGACGCCGACGTGCTCGGTCAGCCACGCCTCGGTCGCCTCGCGGCATCCCTCGGTGCGGCCGGAGAGGAACACGATCCGGTTGCCCGCCGCGTGCAGCGCCCGGACGACCTGGACGACCGGCGGGTTCGGCACGTCCTCGTGCACGCGGGTCTCGTCGAACGGGTTGCGGCCCGTCATCTGGGCGACCGTGCCGTCGATGTCCACCAGAACCGCCTTGGGAGCGTCGGGCTTCGGCTCGTACGGGCGTCCGGTCGGCGGGGCGGTCCGGCTCTCCTCGGGCAGCGGCAGCGGTGAGCTCTTTCCCGCCAGGTAGCGCAGGTGGAGGTCGCGGATGGCGTCCTCGCCCACGGGGGCCTCGCGGGCCGCGTCCCGCTCCAGGCAGGTGGCGAGCGGGACATGGGTGAAGTCCCGTACGTGCAGCTCGGCGCAGGCCTGCGCCGCGAGCCGGGCCAGGTCGCGGGCGACGCGCTGCGGCAGGTTGGTGTCGTCGCAGACCACGTCGTACCCACGGCGCAGCAGGTCGAGGATGGCCGCGTCGCGGACGGCCATGACGCGCTTCTCCGTCACGCCCTTGACGTGCTCGCCGGAGTCGAGCATGGCGCGCAGGTCGTCACGGTTGACACGGGCCCGGCCGGCCCGGTCCTCGGCGGTCCAGGCGCGGGCCCACGTGGTCTTGCCGCTGGCGGGCAGGCCACGGGTGAAGTGCAGGGAAGGCATCAGGAGTCGTCCTCGGGGGTGGAGTGGAAGGGGCGCGTGTCGCCCTCGGGCCGCAGGGTCTGCCAGATCCGGTCCGACGGATCGCGGCCGTCCAGGAGCTGGAACAGCCAGCCGCGCAGCGGTGAACGGCTCGCGAGGGCGGCGTACTCCTTGCGCGTCCAGCCTTCGGGCAGGGCCGCGAGGACGCGCCGGTGCTCGGCGTTCGCCTCGGAGAGGGTCGCCTCGCGCCGTGCGGTCAGGTCGGCCGCGACCTCCTTGACCCAGCCGTGGAACTCGTCGGGCAGCCCGTCACAGATCCGCGCGACGGTGTCGCCCGCGCCGAGGCGCTCCCAGACCACCCGGGCGTTGAGGCCGGTGATGATCCGGTGCAGCGCCACATAGTCGTCCTGCTTGATCTTGATCATGGTGTCGGCACGGCCGGGGAACCGCAGTACGAAGCCCTCGGCGCCCGGCCGCGGTGCGGCGGCCAGGGCCTCGGCGAGTGTCGCGAAGCCGAAGGTGTCCACCCGAGGCCCCTCCCACGGCAGGTCGGCCGCGGGTACGGGCGCGCCGGTCGCGAGTTCGACGCCGCCGAGCAGCACGAGATCGTCGAGGGCGCCGTAGTCGCAGACGATCCGGTTCTTCGGGAAGATGATCTCGAAGAGGTAGGTGACGCCGGGGGCGATCGTGGCCGTGGCGGCGTAGCGCTCCTGCCATATCTCCGTCGCGTGCAGGGCCTGGTCCGAGGCGAACGAGCCCCGGGTGGCTATCGCGTGGCCGCCGCCGGGGACCGGGTAGAGGATGCCGAGCGAACCGTCGAGCTTGTCGGTGACGACCACGGGGTCGTCCAGGCCGAAGGTTCCCTCGGGGTGTTCCGAATAGTTGAAGAACTTGGCGTACGGCCGGGCGACGACGTGCCCTTGACCGTCGATGACGAGCCCGCGGCACTGCCGGGTGACCTGGTTCCACTCCCGCTCGAACTGCGCCCTCTCGGTGTAGTTGAGAATGCGCAGCGGCAGCGAGGGGTGGCTCTGCTCGCGGACGAAGCCTTCGTCGAGGCAGTGTGCGAGCAGGGCGGGGTCGAACAGGTCGCCTATGGGGGCAAGCATCGTCGTCTCTCCTGACGAGCCGAGTGGTCGGAAGGTCCGATCATGCCTGAATGCCTGAGAGCTGCGCCTTTGGTTTTTCCGCGCGGAGGTCGGGTGTGCGGGGCACGGGGTTGGTGAGCGCGAGGGTGGAGGGGCGAGGCGGAGGCGGGGGTATCGCCGGCTACAGCTCCCGGGCGTCGATCACTCCGGTCAGGACCGCGAGGGCGCAGGCGAGGAAGAAGTCGCCCCAGACGAGTTCGTGCCGGACGGCGGTACCGGATCCGAGGTCGTAGCAGCCGTCCAGCAGCCGCCCGTCCTCCGTGACGTGGTCGCGGACGAGCTTCGCCAGGAGGGCGGTGGCTTGGTCCCGTCGTCCGAGCTTCAGCAGAGCGAACGCCGAGAGCGCGGCGGCGGAGGTGTCACGGGGGCCGTCCGGAAACGCCTCATCAGCGGGTGGAACGCGGAGGGCGGGCGCCAATGTTCCCAGCAGGGCGTCGAGTTCGTACGGGCGAGGCCACCGGTCGTGCTGACCCGTGAGGTGCTGCACGGCGTCGGCGACGGCCAGGAGGAGCCAGGCCGGGCCCCGGGCCCATCCGGGTGGCGGCTCGTCGCGGGCCGTCCAGCCGGCGTCCGCGTCGTACCGCAGGCACCAGGTGAACGGTGGCCCAGCGAGGCAGAGTTGGAGGTGCCGGCGCAAGTGGGAGGCCGCCGCCTCGGGTTCCACCGCGGCCAGCATCGGCACGAGGCCCGGAACACCGTCCACCCTGGCGAGGAGCCGCTCGCCGCCGAAGGCCGACCCCCAGGGAACCAGACCGAGTTCGGGTTCGTACGAGGACAGCACGGCGTGCGCCGCACGGTCGCGCAACGCCTTCGCCGCCGGGTCGTCCGCGAGCGCGGTGCCGTACCAGAAGATGAGCCCGCGAGTGGCGGTGTCCGCTTCCACCATGGCCACGAGCCGGCCGGTGCAGCGGGCGGCGGCCTCACGGTCCGCCGCCTCGCCGGTGACGCGGGCGCGCAACCACAGGAGACCGGACCAGAACCCGCCCGTCCACGAACCCCGCAGGGACGTGGTCCACCGGCCCGAGCCCGGCTCCGCGAAGAGCGGGAAGCGGTCGCCCACCTGGGCGTGGGTGACGGCGACCCGGTCGAGAAGGGCGGACAGGGCCGCCTCGGCACGAGCGCGAGTCATCGGCGACGGACCGCCGGACGCAGTCGATGTCACCCCGCCGTCCCACGCACTCATCGGCCGCCTCCTGCCGACCACGGCACGTCGTCGTATGTGCTCATCGGCCACTCGCCGTCCGCGACAGCACGTCGTCGTACGTACCCCCCGGGCCGCCCCCACCCACATCGGTCCGCCTGACAAGTACTCACCGGCCACCCACTGCCCGCATCGGCACGTCGCCCCGTCGCGTTCACCGGCCGCCCACCACCCGCGCCGACGCGCCCCGCTCACGCGCCGCCCAGGTCAGGGCCACCGCACCGGCCGCCGCGAATTCGCCCGCCACCACCAGCCACCCGGCCCCGTACCTTCCCGCCGACGCCAGCATCCCGAACAGCGGGGGGCCGACGGCGAAACCGGCGAAGAAGCCCGCCGAGACCAGCGCCGAGTCCTGGCCCGCCCGGCCGGGGGCGGCGCGCTGCATGACCAGGACCATGGAGACCGCGTTGGCCGACACCGCGAAGACACCCACGGCAGCCGCCGCGAGCCACGCCAACGGACGCGCGTACGCCGACGCGGCCAGCAGCAACGCCGCCGCCACCGCCCCGACGGCGAGCGCCGCCGGCAACCGGCGTGCCCGGTCCGGGTCGCCCGCGACCTTCGACCAGCCCACCCGCCCCCCGATCCCCGCGACGCCGAGGACGGCCACGAGGGCGCCGGCCGCCGTGGGCCCGCATCCGAGCCGCTCGGCACCGTACAGCGACAGATAGGTGTTGACGGACGCGATGCCGGCCCCGAGCAGCAGCGAGAAGGCCGCGAGCCACGCGATCGTGCCGCGTGGCCACCAGGCGGCGCGTGGAGGCGGGGACTTCGGGGCCGGGTCGGCCGGCAGCGAACGCGCCGCCCACACCGCGGCTCCCACCGCCGCGGCCGCAGCCGTCCACACGGCCGCGCGCCAGCCCACGAGCCCGGCGAGCGCGGTGAGCGGCAACCCGGCCGCGAACGCGCCGAGTTGCACCCCCGACTGCTTCATTCCCGTGACCGCGCCCCGGCGTTCAGCGGGCACCGCGGCCAGGATCGCCTTGTTGGTGGCCGGGTTGGCCAGCGCCTGCGGCAACCCGCCGAGCGCCACCGCCGCCAGCAGGAACCCGGCACCGGGCGCCGCCCCGATCAGCGCGAGCGCCCCAGCCGCCACCACGAGCAGCACCACCAGACACCGGCGCGGCCCCACCCGGTCGACCACCCGGCCGCCGAGCGGCGAGAGCACGGCCGCCGCACCGAAGCCGACGGTCGTCGTCAGGCCCAGCACCGTCGGCGAGACATCCAAGTCCCGTACGAGACGCGGGCCGAGTGCGCCGAGCAGGAACAGCTGCATCATCGAGAAGGCCATGGCGCCGGTCAGCAGCGCGGTCAGCGCGCCGTCGGAGCGCGGCCCGCCCCCGTCCGCGGCTGTCGGGTGCACGTTCCTCGCCTCGGCCGTCACAGGCACTCCTTCGCTCCCCGGTACGTCAGGTCCTCAGGGCCTGTCCGCAGGTCCTCGACAGGAGTCGGCCCGTGCGCGCCACGAGTTCCGGCGGATCAGTGTGAACTGGACCACGGCTCCCGCCGTGCGCGCTCACCCACCGCACTCCCGGGCCCGGCGCACCGCCCCACTGAGCAGATCGACGCGTTGCCCGGCCCCTTCCTTGAGGATGTACAGGGTGCCGTCACCGGGCGACCAGTTGCGGGGGACGAGGAAGATGCGGTCTCCCGAGACGTGGAAGAGACGCAACCCGGCGTACTCGTAGGCGAACTGGCTCCCCTTGTCCGTGACGCGCCGGAAGCAGCTGCCGCCACCCCGGATCATGAGGTCCTTCTCGCTGAACACGACGACCGCGGGGAACTCGCCGCGAACGGTCCGCTCGGTCAGCTCCGCGCGGCCCCGGCCCGCGATCGCCGCGTACGCCGACACGGCCCAGAAGAGCGAGAGGACGCAGATGAAGGCCGTGAGCCCCCAGAGCCGCAGGTCCTGGCGTTCCCGGGTGCGGGCGTACGCGCTGAGCGCGAAGCCGCCGATCGCGGTGAGCGGCAGCAACAGGTCGAACAGCCAGGGTCCGAGCGGGTACAGCGGTACGAGCGCGACCGGCACCGTCCAGGCGAACCGCAGGATACGCACGGCGCGAACGAGCCGTTGCGGTTCGGCCGCGGCCCGGTGGAGCAGCCCGAGCATGCCGAGCGCGACGCCCGCCGCCAGCCAGGCGGGGAGATAGAGCGCGCTGACACTGCGCAACAGATAGTCGCTGGTGGACAGGTGGAACACGGTGTCGCGCAGCCCCAGCGCCTTGGTCTCGGCGTCGGTGCTCGCCCAGCCGAAGTAGAAGAGGACGGCGGTGAGGAGGGTGACCAGGGATCCGATGGCCCCGACGATCTCGACCCAGCCGACCCCGGAGGGGGTGGGGGCTGGTGTCGGGCTGGGTGTGGGGGAGGGGGCTGGTGCCGGGTCCGGGTTCGGTGGTGGCGCGGGAGCAGGGGTGGGATCAGGGTTCGGTTCCGGGCCGGGATCAGGGCTCGGCGTCGGTCCTGGCCGTGGCCCCGGGTCGGGATCAGGGCTCGGGTCCGGCCCCGTCCTCCTTCCCGGCTCCGGAACCGGGGGAAAGGGCTCGCTCATCGAGCGAGCACCTTCGGCAGGGCGTCACCCGCGATACGGATCGACCGTGACGCCGAGGAGGGCATGAGCGCCGTGGACGGCGCGGGAGCCCGGGCGACACCGCTCCAGTCGAGGGTGAACGCGGCCCGCTTGACCACCCTGGCCCCGCTCTTCGTCACGAGCGTCACGTCGACCACCGTCGGACGTTGCCCGCCGAACCCGTCCGGCCCCGGCAGGTCCACGGCGACCGTCGCGTCCTTGCAGCACCGTGCCTTGTCGTCCGCGTCGCCGAAGGGCCTCAGCACCAGAGGTTGCGACAGTTCCGCCGCGCGCAGTTCCACCGTGTCGGGCTCGTCGGGCCAGGTGCCGTCGAAGCCGGCGGTGGAGCCGGGTGCGAAGCTCGGGGCGGTGGCGGCGAGCTTGATGGCGCAGGCCGCGGTTCCGGCCGGGGCGGAGCGCAGCACCACCCGCTCACCGGGACGCTGTCGGTAGTAGTCGACGAAGCGCCGCAGGACCGCGTAGGCGTCGCCGTCCTTGCACCGGTACGCGGTGTTCGCGGGCCGGTAGCCTGCGGCGCGCAGCCGTGCTTCGGCCCGGGTGGCGATGCCCATGCCGGCAGGCTCACCGCGTGCGGCCTTGCAGATCCCGGCGAGTCCCTCGATCACCTTCCAGGACTGCGGGGAGCCGGTGTTGCTGTTCCACTCCTCCGGTGACAGGGCGCTGTGGTAAGCCTGCTCGCACTCGCCGCGCTGGAGGAGGTCGTACAGACTGTCCGGCTCGAACTGCTCGTCGGTGTTGGGTGACTTGGGCCCCCAGGGCAACCAGCCGGGCGGCGTCCCGCCCCCATGACCACCGCCCGCGCCGGTGTCGCCGCCCCCGGGGCCGCTGCCGTCCCCGCCACCCGTCTGCCAGGCCCCGTCCGTCGCCCCGCTCGACGAGCCGTTCGCTGTCCCGCCGGTGGCGCCGCTCCCGTCCGATCCGCCGCTGCCGCCCGCGGCACCCGTGCCCGCAGCCCCCCGCAGTGCCCGTACTCGCACCCGTATCCGAGCCGCCACTCAGCGAGCCCCCATTGTTCCCACTGCCCCCGCCACCCCGCGCCCCGCCCTCCGGTGACGCGACTCCCCTGATGCCAAGGAAGAGCCCCACCACAAGAACGAACCCCAGAACCGCATAAGCCCATACCGGTACTCGAACGGGCCCCGGACCGAAGCGAATAGCCATGACGGCACCCCCGTTTCGCTTCCTTACATCATGCTGCCGAGGGGCGGCGCCCGGTATCCCTTTGGGTGATGGTCCGGGATTCCCGTGCCGCTGCCGTGCATTCGATCTTTATCGCCCCGTCCGCCGACCTGGTGAGAACGAACTGGCCGCCGTGCGAGGTGATCTGCTGTAGCGTTTCCAGAGTGCTCAACTGGGCGGTCTCCACGACCGAGTCGCGAGCGGCGCCGGCGGCTTCTTCGCACACGCGCACGGCGGCGTCCGTGCGCCGCATCAGCGTGTACGTGACGGCGGCCACGAGGGACGCGCTGACCGGGGCGCCGATGACCAGGGTGACGAGCAACCAGGCCGGGCAGCCCGTCTGTTGGACGAACAGGGCCGTCGCGGGCGAGGTCGCCCCGCAGCCCACGGCGACGAGTCCGGTGTTCAGGGCGCGGCGCTGCGGTACGGGATCCAGGGGGGAATTCCGTCCGCGCGCCGATGCCGACGACTGCTTTCCACCCGTCGCCTGCCTCCTGTTGGTCACCGCGGACTCCCGAATTCCACCGGACACCCCTGTGTGTCGTGGGCTCATGCACCATTATCCCGGCAGGGGTTGAGTGCCGGTCAATGGCACAAGTTCGTAAGAAGCCTATGTTCCGGCGGCATAGACGGGGGTCGGAATGACCATCGAACTGCAACAGCTGACCTACTTCACTGCCGTGGCCACATCGGGTTCCTATGTATTGGCGGCAGAGCGTCTGCACGTGTCCCAGCCGGCCCTGTGGCGGAAAGTGAAGAGCCTGCAGGGGGAGTTGGGAGTGCCTCTCTTCGAGAGGTCCGGCAACCGCGTGGTGCTGACGTCGGCGGGCACCCTTCTGCTGGCGGAGGCCCAGCGGGTCCTCGGCGCGAACGACAGGCTCTGCGAGATCGCGGCGGACCTGAGCCAGGGCCGTACCGGCCTGGTGCGGTTCGGCTGCTTCCCGGTGCACATCAGATATCTGCTGGCACCCGTCATCGGCGCCTATCTCGCCGAACACCCCACCATCAGAATGGAGTTCACCGGACTCGCGGACAGCAGGCGGGCCGAGGTCGCGCGGCGGCTCTACGAGGACCTCCGCCTCGGCACGCTCGACCTGGCCATGGCGCCGGGCCCCAGGAACGACTTCGACGGGTTCAAGGCGTACCGGGCGGACATCGTGGCGGTCCTGCCGGAACACCACCCGGACCACGGGAGTGCCCAGGTCGAACTGGCCGCCCTGCGGGGCTTTCCCCTGCTCACCGCCCCGCTCGGCTACTTCTCCAGGGTCGAGCTGGAGCGGGGCGCGGCCAAATGCGGGTTCAGCCCGCACGTCCTGGTCGAGAGCTCGAGCCCCCTGTCGCTCCTGGCGCTGGGGCGCGGCGGCGTGGGCATTCCCATCGTGGCCCGGGACAACATCGACCCGTCCGAAGCGGACCGTGGCAGCGTGCTCATGGCGTCGGACGGCGCCATTTACACGGACGTATGGCTGCACTGGAAACCGGACAGCCTTTCCTCGGCCGCCATGATTTTCGCCGAAATGATCCGTGCCGCATCTCTCGGCAGGAAGAAGTCCTTGAGCGGGGAGAAGCTCATGGACGACATGGATGAGTGCAATCGGCAGCTCGCGGACGAGGGAAATTGAGTACGGGAATGCCACCTCACCCGGAGAGTTTTCCGGCCGCTGCCTCGTCGAGCAGCCAGGTGACCCGTCCTCCCGCCGCCTCCACCGCTCGCACCGCACGCGCCACCGGGAGCTTGTCGTCGCCCTCCAGCGCCCCGGCGATCACCTCGGCCTTGCCCGCGCCGGCCGCGATGACGAGGCAGTCCTGAGCCCCCCGCAGCGCGCGCAGGGTGAGCGTGATGCGCTCCGGGGGAGGCTTCGGCGCATCATGCACCCCGACGACGAGCCGATCCGTCACCTCGACGGCGTCCAGGCCCGGGAACAGGGACAACGTATGGCCGTCCTCCCCGACGCCCAGCCACACATGGTCCAGCCGGGGCAGCCCGTCGGCGTTCTTCGGCAGCAGGGTGAGAGCGGCCTCGTAGTGCGAGGCGGCCTCCTCGGGCGACAGGGCCCCTTCCGGCACCAGCAGCCGGCCCGGCTCGACCGGGACCCGGTCCAGCAACGCCGCCGAGGCCTGCCCCCAGTTGGAGTCGGGATGGCTGACGGGGACGCAGCGCTCGTCGCCGACCAGGACGTGCAACCGGGGCCAGTCGATGGCGGGCCGCTCCGCGGAGGACTGCTCCTCGGCGAGCAGTCGGTACGCGGCTGCCGGGGTGCTGCCGCCGGCGAGGACCCAGGTGGCGCCGCCCGCCCGGTCGACGGTCGCACCGAGGGAGCGGGCCGCGTGGTCCGCGACCGCGCGTGCGAGTTCGGCGGGGTTCGCGAAGACGTGCGTTTCAGCCACTGAATCCTCCTGGCGGGATGGTGTTCGAGGTTTCTTCCGCGCCAGGCTACTGCGGCTTTCGTACCCCGTGAACGGGCCAATTCGGCAGCGTCCCTATGCCGCCACGGCATAGGGGGTCATGACGATCGGATTACCGACGCTATCGGCTCACGAAGGCGCAACGATCAATCACCGTCCGAGTGAATGCGCATTCACTCATTGACCCGAAGTGACGTATTGATGCCCCACTTTTTGCGGGTTCCCGGACGCCCCCGCGGGGTCGTACACCCCGCGCCCACGTGCGGCGGTCCCGTGTGCCTGGACGCAGGCACACGGGACCGGTCGGAGCGGGTGCGCTAGCGCACGGTGACCTGGAAGACCGGCGACAAGGTGGCGCCGCTCTTCATGCGCAGGTCGTTCTTGCCCTTCAGGCCGAGCTTGACGCGCAGGGAGTACGCGCCGGACTTGTTGACGCTCGTGGAGGCGGGCAGCGTCTTCCACGCCCCGTGCTGCTTCTGCTGCAGGCTCACCTTGCTGCCGGCCTTGATGCCCGTCGCCCTGCCGCTGACACGCAGGTCCTGCCAGGCCTTCACGGTGGTCGCCGACGGCTTGGCGGTCAGCGAGGCCTTCGTCGTCGCGGTGGGGCTGTTCTTCTGGGTGCCGAGCGACTTGCCGGTCCTGACGTCCCAGATCGCGTACGGCACACCGCCACCCTGCGTCTTGCTGTAAAGGCGCTTGCCGTCGGCGCTCAAGTGCACGTAGATGCCGTCGTCGACGGTCTGGCCCGGCTTGATGACCTTGCCGTTGTAGTACGGGTGGCCGTCCTTGACGGTGATGGTGACACCGGCACCGATGTCGATCTTCGTGGTGTGGGCGGCGGACGCGACGGGCTGCACGGCGGCGGGCCGTTCGGGGGCGGACGTGCTCGCCAGGGCCGCCGCGGCCGGAGCCAGCAGGGCGGTGCCGGCGATGACGGAGACGGTGGCGGTGCGCAGGGCGCTGCGGCGGTGGGTGATGGTGCGCATAACGGCGGTGTTCCCCTTCACGATGCGGTGGTGTGCACTCGCACGACGCGAAACCACTGGTCGAATGGCTCTGCGCGGTTGCAGATCTTTTGTCTCTGTAGTCCGGCGAGTACGGAATAAGAGTAAATCGCCGCCCATTACAGACAGTCATAGATCGTGTAACGGTGCCCCGTAGATCACCACACGGGTGTACGTCGGGCTGCGACACGGCCGACCGGCTCTGCCGCGTCCCGAGCGGAGACGAGCGGTTGGACCATAGGGACGAGCGCAGGCATGTTGTCCCCAGTGCCCGCGTTGGGACGCGTACGACGCCACCGGTGGGATCATCGCCGGTCACCACGCCGACGACATGCCCCCGCGGGGTGCTACGGCCGCTGAGCGCAGACGTGGGGATGCAGGGCACCCGGGGCCGGCCACCCGGGCGCCGTCCGTCAGGGGGATGTCGCGGTGTGAGCTCAGGGGCGCCAGTACAGTGCCGGATCCGGATGGTCGACGAAGCCCAAGTCCCGGTAGAGCGGCTCGCCTTCGTGCGATGCGTACAGGTCCACGCGGGAGGCTCCTCGCGCGCGGAACCAGTCCTGCAGTGCCCCCATGATCGCGCGACTGTGGCCCCGTCGCCGGTACGCCGGATCGGTGACCACGCCGATCACGTGGCCCACCCGGCCGTTGTGATTGTGCGGACCCGGGAACCACTGGTCCACCGTGCCGATGCCGCACGCGGCGAGACCCTCCTCGCCGTCCACGACCAGGATGCACGCGGAGTCCGACGTGAGTTTCTCGCGCAGTACGGAGGCGAGTTCGCGGCGCCACGCGCTCTCCTCCGGCGACGGATTGAAGTAATCGCCGCCGAGCGTCTCGAAGAGCAGCGCCCGCAGACGCACGAGCTCCGGGAGGTCCGCCTCCACGGCCGGGCGGACGCGGGTGCGGGGCATGGTGAGCTGTCCGGTCGGTGACTGCTGATCGCTCGCGTGATCTCCGTGAATGCTGTGCTCTCTCATGACGATCAGCCTGGTGTAAGCGCCTTGTGCGCCACAACCCTTACGAGGTGCTGCTCGCCGGCCGGGCGTGACAGAGAAGGCGTGACAGAGAAGGAGAAGCCCGACAGAGAATGGGCCTCTCAGCGGCTGCTGCCGCCCGCGGGCTGCGTCGCGGGATCCTTCAGCTGCAGCCCGTTCTCCCAGATCGTGTTGAGCGTCGTGACGAGCCGCTCGTACGGAATCCGCTGCCCGAGCACGAAGACCAGGTAGGCCATGCGGCTCACCATCACCGACAGGGCGTGCGCGGTGACCAGCGGGTCCAGGCTCGCGTCCGCGCGGCCGTCCTCCTGCAGGGTCCGGATCAGCTTGGCGTTGCGCCGGGCGAAGGCGTTGCCGCGCTCGATGCGCAACGCCATGAACTGCTCGTCGACCTGGGCGACTTGCTCGAACAGCGCCATGAGGCGGGCGTTCTTCTTGTACGCGCGCAAATACTCGCGGTTCGACGCGTCGATGAGCTCGCGGGGATCGGTGATCCCGGTGCGCTCGCGCAGGTGCGGGTGGAGCATCTCCTCCTGCACCTGCGCGACGAGCGCCTGGAAGATCTCTTCCTTGCTGTTGAAGTACGTGTAGAACGACCCGGACGCGACATGGGCCGCCCTGGAGATGTCCGCGATGCGCGCGTCCAGGTACCCGTCGCGTTCGAAGACCTCGCGGGCGGCGGCGATCAGGGCGTTGCGCGTCCTGACGCCGCGGGCGCTGCGGGGAGTGATCGGTTGCTTCTGACCGCCGTCCGCGGCCGGGGCCTGGGCAGCCACCGCTATCCATTCACTGTCGGTCGAACCTGTACGTATCGGTGGCAGCGGATGGTATCAGCCGACCTCGGAGAGGAACTCCAGGAGAGCGGCATTCACCTCGTCGGGCCGCTGCTGCTGGATCCAGTGGCCCGCGCCGTCGATCACGAGCGTGCCACGCCGGTCGGTGAGCATCCGGTCCAGGTCCTTCGCCGGCATGAACTGGGCGACGGGGTCCTTGGACCCGGTCACGAACAGGGAAGGCTGCGTGACGCGGCGCTCGGCGAGATGCTCGGTGAGGGCCCAGTTGCGGTCCAGATTGCGGTAATAGTTGAGGCCGCCGGTGAAGCCGGTCGCCTCGAACGTGTCGACGTAGTAGGCGAGTTCGTCGGCGTCGAGCCACGGCGGGGGAGCTGACTCACCCTCTTCGCGCTCGGTCCTGGCGGCCCACCGTGCGGAGTAGATCTCCTTCGTCACGAGCGTCCGGCGCACGTCGTGCCGCAACGCCGCATCGGCGACGCCCGGCTCCTGGAACCACACCATGTAGAAGTCCTCACCGAGCCGCTCGCGCAGGATCGGCAGCGGCGGGGCCGGCGCCCGCCGGCTCACCGGCACACTCATCCCGGCCACCGCGCGCACCCGCTCCGGGTGGGCCAGGGCCATCTGCCACACCACGTTGGCGCCCCAGTCGTGCCCGACGAACACCGCGTCGTCCGCGCCCACGTCGTCGAGGATCGCGGCCAGGTCGCCGCAGAGCGACAGGATGTCGTACGCGTCGATGTCGGCCGGCCGTGAGCTCCCTCCGTATCCCCGCATGTCGGGGGCCAGGACGCGGTACCCCGCCTCCGCCAGCGCGAAGACCTGGTGACGCCACGAGAAGGCCAGCTCGGGAAAGCCGTGGCACAGCACCACCGGAGGCCGGCCGGGCCGTCCCTCTCCGTGATCGAAGACCCGGAGCGTGACATCGCCCGAGGTCACCTCGCGGGTCGCCACCCGCTCCCACTCGGCGATCGAAATGTGCTTCCTCATGTACGGATCTCCTCAACCGGTCGCGTCGGGACGTATGTGACCTACGTCAGGACGAACGTCAGGACGAACTTCTGGACGTACGTCACGCCGGACACCCTGCCGATCAAGATCGTCGAACACAAGGTCCTGACTCGCCTCGTCCCGGAGCGATCGGCCGACCTCCGTGCGCGGCGTCCGATCTGACGTCATGACGCACCCCAGGGATACCACGCGGGCCGTCATCGGCCCACCCTTGAACCTGAACCCGGATTCAATTACGTTGACCGGACCCGAGGCGAGGGAAGGTGCGGTGCGATGGCCGGCGTACGGACGCGCGGTGCGGTTCTGTTCGACTTCGGTGGGGTGCTCACCACGAGTGTCGTCGCCGCCTTCGAGGAGATCGGCCGTGAACTCGCCGACGATCCACGCCTGTTGCTTCGCGTGCTCGCGAAGGACGAGGAAGGTGGTGCGCTGCTCGTGGCGCACGAAGAGGGCCGCATCGGTGAGCGGGAGTTCGAGGACGGCCTCGCCGTACGCCTGCGCGCGCACGGGGCTGACGTCCAGGCGCCCGGCCTGGTGCGGCGCCTCCAGGCCAGGATCCGTCCGGACCCCGCCATGATCGCCCTGGTGGCCCGGGTCCGGGCCGACGGTCACCGGGCCGGGCTCCTCTCGAACTCCCTCGGCGACGACTGCTACGCGGGCTTCGACCTGCCCGCGATGTTCGACGCCGTGACCGTCTCCCGGGAGATCGGGGTGCGCAAACCCTCGCGGCGCGCGTACGCCCTCGCCTGCGAACGCCTCGGCGTACGCCCGCAGCACACGGTGATGGTCGACGACCTGCCCCAGAACATCGTGGCGGCGCAGCGGCTCGGCCTCGCCGGGGTGGTGCACCGCGACGCCGCCGCCACGGCCGCCGAGCTGGCACGGCTCCTCGGACCCGCGGCCCACCTGTGACACGCCCCGACCCGTGACAGGGCTCGGACGCGGGCCGACAGCCGCGGCGCGGTGTATCCACCGGGCGCGCCCCGGGCCCAGACTCAGATCCGACCAAGACCGCTGGAGGACCCGTGTTCGACGTGACCGACCGCGCCAAGGAGTACCAGGAGAGGCTGCTCGCCTTCATGGACGAGCACGTCTACCCCGCCGAGGCGGTGTACGAGGAGCAGATGGCGCGGGCGGGCGACCCGCACTTCCAGCCGCCGGTCATCGAGGAGCTGAAGGCCGAGGCGAGGCGGCAGGGCCTGTGGAACCTGTTCCACCCGCACCCGGAGTGGGGCCCGGGCCTGACCAACCTGGAGTACGCGCCACTCGCCGAGATCATGGGCCGCAGCGCCCACCTCGCCCCGGAGGCCACCAACTGCAACGCGCCGGACACCGGCAACATGGAGGTCCTCACGCTCTTCGGCACCGACGAGCACAAGGAGAAGTGGCTCAAGCCGCTGCTCGCCGGCGAGATCGCCTCCGCGTTCGCCATGACCGAGCCCGCGGTCGCCAGCTCCGACGCCCGCAACATCGAGATGCGGATGGTCCGCGACGGCGACGAGTACGTCCTCAACGGCCGCAAGTGGTGGACGTCGAACGCCCTGCACCAGAACTGCCGCGTCCTGATCGTCATGGGCAAGACCGACCCGGACGGGCCCGGCCACCGTCAGCAGAGCATGATGGTGGTCCCGCTCGACACGCCGGGCGTGACCGTCCTGCGCGGGCTGCCCGTCTTCGGCTACCAGGACCGCGAAGGCCACGCCGAGGTGCTGTTCGAGAACGTACGGGTGCCGCGCACCGCCCTGCTCGCGGGCGAGGGCGACGGCTTCATGATCAGCCAGGCCCGGCTCGGCCCCGGCCGCATCCACCACTGCATGCGCACCATCGGCATGGCGGAGCGCGCCCTGGACCTGATGATCGACCGCGCTCAGTCACGGACGACGTTCGGCGCGCCCCTGACCGACCGGGCCAACATCCAGGACTGGATCGCCGAATCCCGGGTCGAGATCGAGATGGTCCGCCTGCTCACCCTCAAGGCGGCCCACCTGATGGACACCGTCGGCAACAAGGAGGCCCGCACGGAGATCGCCGCGATCAAGGTCGCCGCCCCCGAGGTGGCCCTCAAGGTCGTCGACCGCGCCATCCAGGTGCACGGCGGCGCGGGCGTCAGCGACGACTTCCCGCTCGCGAGCATGTACGCCCACCTGCGCACGCTGCGCCTCGCCGACGGCCCCGACGAGGTGCACAAGCGCACCATCGCCGTACGTGAACTGCGCCGTCGCGAGGCCGATCGGAGCGCACGATGAACGACTCCCTCCACGGAAAGGTCGCCGTCGTCACGGGCGCGTCGCGGGGTATCGGACTCGCCGCGGCCGCCGCCCTGCGGGACCGCGGCGCGCAGGTCGTCATCACCTCGCGCAGCCAGGAGCGCGCCGAGGAGGCGGCCCGTGAACTCGGCGCCGGCGTCACGGGGTTCGGCGCCCACGCCACCGACGAGGACGCCGCCCGCGCCTGCGTCGACCACACCCTGGCGACGCACGGGCGCCTGGACGTCCTGGTCAACAACGCCGGTACGAACCCGGCGTACGGCCCGGTCATCGATCAGGACCACGGGCGCTTCGCCAAGACGATGGACGTCAACCTGTGGGCGCCGATCCTCTGGACGTCGCTGGCGGTGAAGGCGTGGATGGGGGAGCACGGCGGATCCGTCGTCAACACCGCGTCGATCGGCGGCCTTTCGGTGGCGCAGGACGTCGGCATCTACCACGTCTCCAAGGCCGCGCTCATTCACCTCACCCGCCAACTCGCCCTGGAACTGGGCCCCGAGGTCCGCGTCAACGCCATCGCCCCCGGCGTCGTGCGCACCAGACTGGCCGAGGCGCTGTGGCAGGAGAACGAGGCCAAGGTCGCCGCGGCCACGCCCCTGGGCCGCATCGGCGAACCGGAGGACCTGGGCGAGGCCGTGGCGTTCCTCGCGGGCGACGGCGCGCGCTGGATCACCGGGGAGACCCTGGTGGTCGACGGCGGACAGCTCCTGGGGTCGGGGCCGCTGTGACGGACGGCGGGTGACGGGCGGCGTCAGACCGGCAGCCGCCGCCCCAGGCGTGCCAGCGGGGACAGGGCCATGCACACCGGGGACAGCGCGAGCCCGGCGGCGGCCACCAGCAGGCCGCGCCGCAACCCCCAGGCATCGGCCAGGACGCCGCCGAGCAGCGACCCGAGTGGAGTCAGCCCCATCCCGACGACGTTGATGGTCGCGACCACCCGGCCCTGGAGCCGGACGGGCGTGACGGCCTGGCGCACGGCCATGAGAGCGACGTCGACCAGCTGACCGCAGGTGCCGAAGACGAAGTTGACGCCCATGAGCAGCCAGACCGTCGTCGCGGTGGAACCGTGCGCGACGGGCACGCAGAGCATCACACCGTCGGCGAGCACCGCCGAAGCCACCAGGACCCGTCCGTAGCCGTACCGGACGGGGAGCCGGGCGGCGAGCAGCGACCCGAGGACCGCGCCCGGCCCCGCCGCCGCGAGCGCCAGGCCCACGACGGCGCCCGGCAGCCGCAGTTCGCGCGGCAGGAAGAGCAGATACACCGTCATCAGGGCGGCGAACGAGAACTGGAAGACGGCCGAGGCCAGCCCCACGGCCCGCAGCGCCCGGTGGCGGACGACGAAACGGAGGCCTTCGAGTATCTGCCGCCGGACGGGTACCGACGACTGAGGGGGAGGGGGCGCGGCTTCCTCGCGGCGGATGCGCCCCAGGGACAGCGCGGACAGCGCGAAGAAGAGACCGCTCACCGCCGCGGCGCCCGGGGCCGACAGGAGCGATACCAGCGTGCCACCGAGCGCGGGCCCACCGATCTGCGCGGCGGACCTGCTGCCTTCGAGGGCACTGTTGCCCCGGGCCAACTCGGCGCGGGGCACCAGGCGTACGAGGCTCGCCTGATACGCGACGTCGAAGAACACCCCGGACACGCCCACCAGGAACGCGGCGCCGAACAGCACCGGCAGCCCCGGTGTGCCCAGCAGATACGCGAGGGCGACGGCGGCCGGCGCCAGCACGCGCCCGATGTCGGACAGGACCATGACGTCACGGGCGCGGCGACGGTCCACCCACGCGCCGGCGAACAGGGAGAAGAGCAGGATCGGAGCCTGTCCCACCGCGCGCAGCGCGCCGAGACGGCCGGTGGAGGCGTCGAGGGAGAGGACGGCGATGAGCGGCAGGACGACCTGGGTGGCCTGCGCGCCGAACTGCGAGGCGGTCTGACCCGCCCAGAGCCGACGGAAGTCGGGATCGCACAGGAGGCCATGGGAGGAACGCGAACGGGAACGGGTGCGGGACGGCACGACAACCCCTTGTGGGAGCCGGGAGAAGGGCTCGCTGTGCCGCCGTGGGTACGGGTCCGGGCAGGTGCCGCACGGGTAGGCGCGGGTGCCGCGGGTGCGGGGCAGCACGCGGTGACGGGTCGAACGACCTGAACGTCAGCGCGTGCTCGGGCGACCGGGCATCTCGACTCCTCGCAGGGGCGGGTGCTGCCGTGAGACTACCGGGGCGGGTGGCGCGGGCGAAGCGGATAACGCCCCTCCGCGCGAGCCCCTGCCCCTCGTGCCCCCCGTGTCCCATGGGTGGCCTCCCCTCCGTACCCAAGCGTGTCGCCCGCTGTTCGCCCGGGCGTCACCTGCCGTCACCCCGGATCGGCGACCATTCAGTCCGGCATTCCGGTTGAGATCCGTTTCGCGGTACCCCGAGGGGAATACGTTGCAACGCCCACGTCCAGGACGTACGTACCAGAGAGGGAGAGCGCGCACGGCCCTCTCCCTGACGGCCCTGCTGTCGCTGTCCCTGGCGGGATGCGGTGTCGCGGGACTCGGGGACGACGACGGTGACGGCGAGGGGCGGGCCGCCGCAGGGGCATCCGCCGTCGCGGGGATCGACTGCGCCGGCACGGGCAGGGTGCAGGGGACCGGTTCGAGCGCCCAGCAGAACGCGATGAAGCACTGGATCAAGCAGTACCAGGGCGCGTGCCCGGGGGTGCGGATCGCGTACAACCCGATCGGATCCGGGGCGGGCGGCGCCCAGTTCCTGCGCGGCGCCACCGCGTTCGGCGGCTCGGACAGCGCGCTGAAGCCCGAGGAGGCCGCGCTCTCGAAGGACGTCTGCCGCGGCGGGCGGGCGATCGACCTGCCCATGGTCGGTGGGCCCATCGCCCTCGGGTACGACGTCCCCGGCGTCGACGATCTGGTGCTCGACGCGCCGACCCTCGCCAGGATCTTCGACCGCGAGATCACCACGTGGGACGACCCGGAGATCCGGCGTCTCAACCCCGGCGCCGACCTGCCGTCCACGCCGGTACGCCCCGTCCACCGGTCCGACGACTCCGGGACCACCCAGAACTTCCAGGCCTACCTCGCAGGTTCGGCCCCCAAGGAGTGGCCGCACCCGGTGGGCAAGGCCTGGCAGGGGACGGGCGGAGCCTCCGCGAGCGGATCGAGCGGCGTGGCGGCGGAGGTGACGTCGGGGTTCGGCGCGATCGGGTACTTCGAGCTGTCCTTCGCGCGGGCCCGCGAGATCAAGACCGTGGCACTCGACACGGGCGCGCCCGCCCCGGTCGAACCCACGCCCTCGACGGCGTCGGCCGGTATCGCCCAGGCCCGGGTCGCGGGCCGCGGCAACGACATGACGCTGAAGTTCCGCTATGGCGCCTCGGCGCCGGACGCGTACCCCATCGTCCAGGTCACCTACGAGATCGTCTGCGACAAGGGGAACCAGCGGCAGACCCTGCCCGCGCTGAAGTCGTTCCTGACCTACACGGCGAGCGAGGAGGGACAGCGGGACCTGTCCCGGCTGCACTACGCGCCGCTGCCGGAGTCCGTCGCGGGGCAGGTGCGGGACGTGGTGCGCACGCTCTCCTGACACCGGGCGCCGGCTACTCCGGCGCCCAGCAAGAAGGCCCTGATTCCGCCGAGCTCCTCGTCGGTGAGGTCGCTTTCGGTGACATCGCTGAGCAAGTCATGCGTGGGCGCGGCCCGTGTGGCGAGACGAGCTCGCGCATGTATTCGTGGATGGCCGCCATGGCTGCCTCTCGCTCTTCCTCGGTGGCGGCCAGGGGTATGGACGTCTCGGTGTGCCGCTGGAACGTGTCCCGGTCGGCGGAGGGCACGTCGAGCAGTTCGCAGGTGATGGACTACCTGTGAGGTCGCGCGGGTGCGTTTGAGTACCCGTACTCATGATCGGCTCGCCCGGCTCGCGCAGGCTGGGGGTGCAACCCGAAGCCGAGGAGAGGGAGCCAGCAGTGACCAAGGGTAATCGAGTTCGTCCGCTCTCGCGTGTGATCGGAAGCCGGCCGGTGCGATCGGTCGTGGGGCTCGCACTGGCGGGCGTGACGGCCGCGGTGCTCACCGGCTGTTCCATGGAGGACGCGACCTGCGGCGGCGGGGAGTATCCGGTTCTGAGGGTGGGAAGCAGCGGATCCGCGTGCGCCCCCAAGGGAGAGGAGCCGCCCAAGGGCTATTCACGCTATCCCGCGGGCAAGGTCCCTGAGCACGTCGGCGACAAGTGGGATACGTACTGGGAGACGCACACCGTCGACAAGGACGGGAAGATCATCAAGCTGAAGGACGGTCAGTGAGCCTCGGGCGCCGGAGCGGAAGGCGGGAGCGGGGCCGGACGCCGGAGCGGGAGCCGTCCGGGCGCTGGGCGTCCGAACGGCGGTCGCCGGGCCGGAGTTGGGCCGCTCGTTCCTCGCTCTCGATCCTGTTGATCGCGTAGACGGCCGGCATCAGGCCCGAGGTGGCCAGAAACGCCCCCAATAGGTCGGCGCCGGTGCGGAATCCGAGGCCCCGATCGGGTTCGAAGAGACACACGGCGGCGAGGAGGGTGGCCGCGCCGATCGGCACGTTGATGAAGAAGATGGAAGCAGGAGTCCACCGAAGGCGATCATGTAGGCGTGGTCGAGCCAGGCGAGGTTCGATTGTGTGAAGTCCAGTTCCCTTCCGATCGTGGGGAGCGCCACGGTGACGACGCTGCCGTCCAGAACGATGATCAGCACCCCGGTACACAGCGTGGCGCGACGTCAACGACCTCGGCGAGCTGGACGTCGTGCGCGTCGAACCCGCCGGCTAACCCCGAGCGACCTCAGCGGTGTGTGCGGGGGCGTAGCGCTCACCCACTACCTGGTCGCTCAGCGGGTTCAGCGCGGCCAGCGTCTCGGCGTCCAGTACGAGTTCCAGCGCGGCCGCGTTCTGCTCCAGCCGGGCCGGGCTGCGGGTGCCCGGAATGGTGGCCACCGCTACCCCGAGCCGCTCGGCCTGGGCGTACACCCAAGCCAGCGCCACCTGGGCCGGGGTGGCACCCAGCCGGTCGGCCACCTCGCGCACGGTCTGCGCGATCCTCTCGTTGGCCTCGCCCGCTTCGTCGGCGAAGCGGGGGTTGGTGCGCCGGAAGTCCCTCTCGCCCAGCGTGGAGCGGTCCAGGGTGCCGGTCAGGAACCCCCGCCCCAACGGCGAGTACGGCACCAGCCCGATCCTCAGCTCTGCCATCACCGGGGTGACCGCCTCGGCTTCGCGGGTCCAGAGCGAGTACTCGCTCTGGACCGCGGCGATCGGGTGCACCGCGTGGGCCCGGCGCAGCAGCTCGCCGTCGACCTCGGACAGGCCCAGATGGCGGACCTTGCCCGCCGCGACCAACTCGGCCGTCGCCCCGACGGTCTCCTCGATTTCCACGTCCTGGGGCGGCCGGTGGGCGTAGTACAGGTCGATCGTCTCGACGCCCAGCCGCAGCAACGAGGCGTCACAGGAGCGCAGCACGAAGTCCCGGGCACCGCGGATGCGGCGTCCCCGGGTCGCCGGCACTGCGGTCGATGCCGAACTTGGTGGCCAGCTGCACCTGGTTCCGGCGGCCGTGGATGGCCCGGCCGACCAGCACCTCGTTGTGCCCGGTGCCGTAGGCGTCGGCGGTGTCCAGGAACGTGACGCCCAGCTCCAGGGCCCGGTCGATGGTGGCCAGGCCGCCGTCCCAGTCGGCGGGGCCGTAGCTCTCGCTCATCCCCATGCACCCCAGGCCCATCGCGCTGACGGTGAGACCGGGCGAGCCGAGCGCGGTTCGGGTGATCATGCGTGGATGCTCCTCCGGGTCAGGTGCGGCGCGAGCGGGTGAGGGTGAAGCGCTCCACCTTCAGCGGGTCGCCACAGGACCCGGACACGAGGTGGGTTACCGGATCCTGCGCCGGCACGGGCTACCGCGTGGCCGTGTCCGCCGCATCACCGTCATCGCCGAGGACCTCGCCGCCGACGCCCGCCAGGGGGGCCGCATCGGACCCGCCGGCGCCTTCCAGCGCGTCAGCTGACCCGCACAGTCCCGCTACGCGCTCCCGGTCTGAGGCAAAAGCGCCGCTTCGGCCTGCGCCACGGGGTACGGATCAGCGCCAGCGGTTGTTGCTGGTATGGTCCCCGGCGAGCCAACGGGCGAGGTCGGCGTGTGCGGTGGCGCGCTGCTCGACGTCGATCTTCTCCACGTCGGGGTGGTCGACGGCGAACTCCAGGATCAGCCCGTTGGGGTCCGTGACGTACAGCGAGACACAGAAGCCGTGGTCGATCACGTGAGGGTTCGCGTCCACGGAGCCGGCCGCCTCGACGCGCTCGCGAATGGCTTCTTGTGCCCCGGCCTCGACCTTGAAGGCTATGTGGCGCAGAGGAGTTGAGTTGATGCTGGTCCTGAACTCCTCCTGGTCGTTGCGGTCCGCGAACTGAAAGAAGGCGAGCGCGCTGCCGTCGGCCAGGCCGTAGAGAGCGTGACTGTAGGCGCGCTCGACGCCGTGCATCACCTCGCGCTCGGTCCACGTGGCCACTAACGGCAGGCCGATCACGTCCTCGTAAAAGCGGCGGTTGGCTTCCTGGTCGTCGGTGATCCAGGCGTGGTGGTGGAGACGGAGGGGCAGGGACCGGGCCTGGGCGTGCGGCTCAGACCGTGTCTGCATCTGCGTCGGTGTCTGCGTCATGTCGGTCATCTCCTGTACGTAGGCGCGTAGTTGGCTGGTCGTCGATGCTGGTCGGCGTCGCCCTGAAAAGAATGCCACTAGCACAGGTTGAAGGTTAAATCATTTCTGGCCATGTTCGCGGTCAGGCCGCTTGCCGGCCGCCCCGGCCATCAACGGCGCTTTCGGGGATGAAGCGACAGGAAGAAACGATCCCAAAGGCGCGGCGGCACGTTCGGCCGCCGGCCCGCCGCGCGGTCCGGACCCGTGTGGCCGGAAAGGCGGGGGTGGACTTACTAGGACGTCCAACTATATGTTCGTGACCAGAGCCCGCGGTGCAGGGAAGCCGGTGTGAATCCGGCGCGGTCCCGCCACTGTGACCGGGGAGTGCGTTCTCGCCGAGCGATACGCCACTGACGGACGAGTCCGTCGGGAAGGCGGGAGAACGCGCGCTGATCCGGGAGTCAGGATACCGGCCGCGGGGTGTTCCGTGTTGTCCACGAGGATGGAGCAGACACGCATGGCACCGGTCCGTACCCACGACCCAGGTGATCCGGCGAAGCGAGCGGCGGCCGTCGCCGACGCTCGACTCCACGACGGCTCTTAGGCCTTCGCGTCCCACGTCAGGCCCATCGATCCGCCTGTCCGGCGGTGCCGTCGGCCTGCCGTGCCATCTTCGGATCTCACCTGACGAGAGCAGGCTCTCATGGTCCGTGAACTGACACATTTCATCGGCGGCAAGCACGTGCGCGGGGCCTCCGGGCTGTTCGCCGACGTGTACGACCCCAACTCCGGCTCCGTACAGGCCCACGTGCCGCTGGCGGGGCGCGACGAGACGGCCGCGGCAATCGCCGACGCCGAAGCGGCGCAGCGCGGCTGGGGCGAGTGGAACCCGCAGCGGCGCGCCCGCGTGATGCTGCGCTTCCTCCAACTCGTCGAACAGGAGCGGGAGTCGTTGGCCCGGCTGCTCTCCTCCGAACACGGCAAGACGATCGCCGACGCCCACGGCGACCTGCAACGCGGCCTAGAGGTGGTGGAGTTCGCGGCGGGCATCCCGCACCTGCTGAAGGGTGAGTTCAGCGACAACGCCGGCACCGGCATCGACGTGCACTCCCTGCGCGTACCGCTCGGCGTCACCGCCGGGATCACCCCGTTCAACTTCCCCGCGATGATCCCACTGTGGAAGGCCGCGCCCGCGCTCGCCTGCGGAAACTCCTTCGTTCTCAAGCCCTCCGAACGCGCGCCCTCGGTGCCGCTCCGGCTCGCCGAGCTGTTCCTGGAGGCGGGGCTGCCGCCCGGCGTCCTGAACGTGGTCAACGGCGGCAAGGAAAGCGTGGACACCCTCATCGAGGATCCGCGCGTGCAGGCGCTCGGCTTCGTCGGCTCCACGCCCGTGGCCGCGCACATCTACGCGAGCGCCGCCGCACACGGCAAGCGCGCGCAGTGCTTCGGCGGCGCCAAGAACCACATGATCGTGATGCCGGACGCCGACCTCGACCAGGCCGTGGACGCGCTGATCGGCGCCGGGTACGGCTCGGCGGGGGAGCGGTGCATGGCCATCTCGGTCGCCGTGCCCGTCGGTGAGGAGACCGCCGACGCGCTCGTCACCCGCCTCAAGGAACGCGTCGCGGAGCTGCGCATCGGCCGCTCCGACGACCCCGAGGCGGACTTCGGCCCGCTGGTCACCCGCGACGCCCTCGACCGGGTCCGCCGCTACGTGGACATCGGCGTCAACGAAGGGGCCGAACTCGTCGTCGACGGACGGGACGTCACCCTGCCCGGCCACGAGGACGGCTTCTTCGCGGGTGCCACGCTCTTCGACCGCGTCTCGCCCAGGATGCGGATCTACCGCGAGGAGATCTTCGGCCCGGTCCTCTGTGTGGTCCGTGCCGCGGACTACGAGGAGGCCCTGCGCCTGCCCACCGAACACCCCTACGGCAACGGCGTCGCCCTCTTCACCAGGGACGGGGACACCGCCCGCGACTTCACCCGCCGCGTCGGCGCCGGCATGGTCGGCGTCAACGTGCCGATCCCCGTGCCGGTCGCGTACCACACCTTCGGCGGCTGGAAGCGGTCCGGCTTCGGCGACCTCAACCAGCACGGCCCCGACGCCGTGCGCTTCTACACCCGTACGAAGACCGTCACCTCGCGCTGGCCGTCCGGGGCCAGGGAAGGCGCGAGCTTCACCATCCCGACGATGGGATGACGGCGATGACACCGACGGCCGCCGCCCTCACCAACGACCATCCCGCCGCCCTCACCAAGGACCAACTCGCCCTGGCCGAGGTCACACTGGACTTCGCCGAGGAACACCTCGCGCCGCACGCCGTCGCCTGGGACCGCGACAAACACTTCCCCGTGGACGTACTGCGCAAGGCCGCCGCGCTGGGCCTCGGCGGCGTCTACGTACGCGAGGAACACGGCGGTTCGGCGCTCGGCCGCACCGACGGAACCCTCGTGTTCGAGGCCCTCGCCACCGGCTGCCCCTCCATCGCCGGCTACCTCTCCATCCACAACATGGTCGCCTGGATGATCGACCGGTACGGCGACGAGAGGCAGCGCGCCCGCTGGCTGCCCGACCTGTGCACCGCGGCAACGCTGGGCAGTTACTGCCTCACCGAGCCGGGGGCCGGATCGGACGCCGCCGCCCTGCGGACGCGCGCCGAACGGGACGGGGACGGCTATGCGCTGACCGGCGTCAAGCAGTTCATCTCCGGAGCGGGCGCCTCGGCCGTCTACCTCGTCATGGCCCGCACCGGAGAGGAGGGCCCCCGCGGAATCTCCGCCTTCGTCGTCGAACGCGACGACCCCGGCCTCTCCTTCGGCGCCGACGAACGCAAGATGGGCTGGAACGCCCAGCCCACCCGCCAGGTGATCCTCGACGGCGTGCGCATCCCCGCCGACCGGCGCCTCGGCGCCGAGGGCGACGGCTTCCGCATCGCCATGACCGGCCTCAACGGCGGACGCCTCGGCATCGCGGCCTGCTCCCTGGGCGGCGCGCAGAGCGCACTGCACCGCAGCGTCACCCACCTCGCCGACCGCGAGGCGTTCGGCGCGCCCCTGCTGGACGCGCAGGCACTGCGGTTCCGCCTCGCCGACATGGCCACCGAACTGGCCGCCGCACGCGCGCTGGTGCGCCAGGCCGCGGACGCCCTCGACCGGGGCGACCCGCGGGCCCCGCAGCTGTGCGCCATGGCCAAGCGGTTCGCCACGGACACCGGCTACTCCGTGGCCGACCGGGCCCTGCAACTCCACGGCGGCTACGGCTACCTCAGCGAGTACGGCATCGAGAAGATCGTCCGTGACCTGCGGGTCCACCAGATCCTGGAAGGAACCAACGAGATCATGCGTCTCATCGTCGCCCGCGGCCTCACCGAGGCCGTCCGATGACCGCGGCCGACGACTCCGTGGTGCTCCGCGTCGAAGGCCGCGCGGCCCACGTGGTCCTCAACCGCCCCAAGGCCCTCAACGCCCTCACCCACACCATGGTGTGCCGTATCGACGAGGCGCTGGCCGCCTGGGCGGACGCCCCCGGGATCGAGACCGTCGTGCTCACCGGCGCGGGGGAGCGCGGCCTGTGCGCAGGCGGCGACATCCGCTCCATCCATGAGGACGCCACGACCGGCGACGCCGGGGCGACCCGGGAATTCTGGCGGGCCGAGTACCGCCTCAACGCCCGCATCGCGCACTACCCGAAGCCGTACGTCGCCGTCATGGACGGCCTCGTGATGGGCGGCGGGGTGGGGATCTCGACGCACGGCAGCGTGCGCGTGGTCACCGAAAGGTCCCGGGTGGCCATGCCGGAAACCGGCATCGGCTTCGTGCCCGACGTCGGCGGAACCTACCTCCTGAGCCTCGCACCGGGCGGCCTTGGGGCTCATCTGGCGCTCACGGGTGCCCAGGTGGCGGCGGGCGACGCGCTCAGGTGCGGGTTCGCCGACCACTTCGTACCGTCGTCCGCGCTGCCCCGCCTGCTGGCGGACCTTTCCGACGCGCCGGTACGCGAGGTGCTCCCGCGGTACGTGTGCGACGCCCCGCCCTCTCAACTCATCGAAGACCGGGGGTGGATCGACGCGTGCTACGCGGCCGACACGGTCGAGGAGATCGTCGAGCGGCTCCAGGCGGCCGGCCCGCGTGCGGCGAAGGAGGCCGCCGAGACACTCCTCTCCCGCTCACCGACCGCCCTCAAGGTGACCTTGGAGGCGTTGCGGCGGGCGCGTGAAATGGGGTCGCTGGAAGCGGTGTTGGACCAGGAGTACCGCGTCTCGTGCGCGGCCCTCGCCTCGGCCGACCTCGTGGAGGGCATCAGGGCGCAGATCGTCGACAAGGATCGGGCGCCGCGCTGGGACCCCGGCACGCTCGCCGAAGTGACCGCCGGTGACGTCGGACGTTTCTTCGCCCCGCTCGGGGCCCGCGAACTGGGTCTGGCAGACGGGGCGACGGATCAGGAGGTGGCGTGGTGACATCCGCACAGTCCACGGCGGCACGGAACGTCGCCTTCATCGGCCTCGGCCACATGGGCGGGCCGATGGCCGCGAACCTGGTCGGGGCCGGATACCGCGTCACCGGCCACGACCTCTCGGCCGAGGCCGTGACTGCCGCCGCCGAGCGGGGCGTGCTGCCCGCCGCCTCCGCCACTGCGGCCGCGCGGGAGGCCGACGTGGTGATCACCATGCTCCCCGCCGGACGCCACGTACTCGCCCTCTACGGTGAGGAAGGCCTGCTCACGGCGGCGCCCCCGGGCACGCTGTTCGTCGACTGCTCCACCATCGACGTCGCGGACGCACGCGCCGCCCACGAGGCCGTCGCCGCGGCGGGGCACCGGGGCCTCGACGCCCCGGTGTCCGGCGGCGTGGTGGGAGCCGAGGCGGGCACCCTGACGTTCATGACCGGTGGCGGCCCCGCGGAGTTCGCGGCGGCGGAACCGTTGCTGGCCGCGATGGGAAAGCGGGCGGTGCACTGCGGCTCCGCCGGGGCCGGGCAGGCGGCGAAGATCTGCAACAACATGATCCTCGGCATCACGATGGTCGCCGTCAGCGAGGCGTTCGTCCTCGGCGAGAGCCTGGGCCTCACCGCGCAGGCCCTGTTCGACGTGGCTTCCACAGCATCCGGGCAGTGCTGGGCGCTCACTTCCAACTGCCCCGTGCCGGGCCCTGTCCCCACGAGCCCGGCCAACCGCGACTACCGGCCGGGGTTCGCCGCCGCGCTCATGGCCAAGGACCTCGGCCTGGCCGCCGGCGCGGCCCGCGCGTCCGGCGTGGACGCCGCGCTCGGACTGCGGGCGGCCGCGCTGTACGAGGAGTTCGTCGCGGACGGCGGAGCGGGGCGGGACTTCTCGGCGATCGTGCAGGCGATCCGTGAGCGGTCCGAAGGGGACGCGGCGTGACGGATGCCGTCGTGGGACCGCCGACGACGCTCGGCGGCGGAGCGGCGAAGTCGGCGGCCCCCGAAGAGGAGCCCGTGCAGCGCCCGGTGCCGCACGTCACATGAGGTGAACGGAACCCGACGGAGTTGCGGTCCGACTCCTGGACCGGCCCGGCGCAGTAGCCGGACCGCGGCCCGTCGATCCAGGAGAGCACCACATGTCCGCCCAGCCCACCCTCCTCACCGAGGGCGACCCGCAACCGCCGAGCGCCCCACCGACTCCTCCGCGCGCCCCGGAGGGACGGTCCACGGAACGGCGGTCCGGCTGGGCGTCCCTGCGCCCGCTCGTGCTGCGCCTGCACTTCTACGCGGGTGTGCTGATCGCCCCGTTCCTGCTGGTCGCAGCGGTGACGGGGCTCCTGTACGCGGGTTCGTACCAGGCCGAGAAGATCGTGTACGCCGACCAACTCCGCGTCGACGTCCCCGCGGACGCGGCCGAACTCCCGCTGACCCGCCAGGTGGCCGCCGCCCGTGAGGCGCACCCGGAGGGCGCGGTCAGTGCGGTCCGGCCGGCACCGGAGGCGGGTGCCACCACGCGCGTCCTGCTGTCCGGCGTCCCCGGCGTCGACCCCGGCCGCACCCTCGCCGTCTTCGTGAACCCGTACACCGGTGACGTCCGCGGCGCGCTGGAACAGTACGGCTCGTCCGGCGCTCTGCCGCTGCGCACGTGGATCGACACCCTCCACCGCGACCTGCACCTCGGCGAACCGGGACGTCTCTACAGCGAGCTCGCGGCCAGCTGGCTCTGGGTGATCACGGGCGGCGGCCTCGTCCTGTGGTTCGGCCGGCGCAGGTCCCGGCGGCGCGTGCGGGGCACGGAGGGCGGCGGCCGCCGCCGGACGCTGACGCTGCACGGTTCGGTCGGCGTGTGGACGGCCCTCGGTCTGTTCTTTCTCTCCGCGACCGGGCTGACGTGGTCGACGTACGCGGGCGGCAGCATCAGCGAGCTCAGGGAGGCCATCGGTCAGGCGACGCCCACGGTGTCGACGAGGGTCGATCACGGGACGGGGACAGGGGCGTCCGGAGCGATCGGACCGGACGAGAGCGGCGGACCGGATAGGTCCGGCGGATCCGGGGGAGAGCACGCGGAGCACATGAGGGCGGGGGCGGGCCCGGACGCTGCCGGATCCGGCCCGGGCGGCAAGGACGTCGGCCTCGACGCGGTCCTGAAGTCCGCCCGTGGCCAGGGCCTTTCGGACCCGGTCGAAATCGTCCCGCCGGCCGACGCCACGGGATCGTCCGCGTACGTCGTCAAGCAGATCCGGCGCAGCTGGCCCGAGAAGCAGGACTCCGTCGCCGTCAACCCGGCGAACGGCGAGGTCACCGACGTCCTGCGGTTCGCCGACCACCCGGTGCTCGCCCGGCTGACGCGCTGGGGCATCGACGCCCACACCGGCTCCCTCTTCGGCCTGCCCAACCAGATCGCCCTGGCCGCGCTGGCCCTTGGCCTGATCCTGCTGATCGTGTGGGGGTACCGCATGTGGTGGCAGCGCGGCCGCGCCTCCCGGTTCGGCCGGCCGGTGCCGCGCGGCGCCTGGCGGAACGTACCGCCTCACATCCTGGTGCCGCTGATGGCAATCACCGCCGTCCTCGGCTACTTCGTGCCACTGCTGGGCCTTCCGCTCGCGGGGTTCCTGATGCTGGACATCGTGCTGGGGGAGATCGCGTACCGGCGCGGCAGGCGGACGTACGCCTGACACCGGACCGGGGCGGGTCGCGCCCTCCGTGGTCGGAGGACGAGACCTCGGCGACGGTCGTCGGGCATTGAGTTCGCAACTCAGTGCGACTCGTGGGTGTGAGCGTCTCCCCAGCGGGCACTCGACTGGTGGGTCCCGCCGTGTCTCCCCCGTCGCGGCGGGGCCCGCTGCATGTCAACGGGCGGTCAGGACGGCGTCGTCAGGCGTGTTCGCGGTACGCCGCCGCGGTGACCGCGACGACCACGGTCGTGAGGAGCAGCGGCCAGCCGATTCCGTGGTGCAGGACCAGCCACGCGCCCGGGACGGCGCCCAGGATCATCGCGCTCACGGCGATGGTCCGGCGGGCCGCGCGCCGGTCGGCGCCGCCCGCGAGCCGCGAGTCGGCGGCGAGCGCGGCCAACGTGCGGGTCAGCACCGTCGTACTCATGGCGGGGACGGCCAGCCGGCCCGCGGTGCCGTTGCGCAGCCCCATCGCGAGGGCGATCAGGGCGATCACCGGGTACGGCGGTCTTCCCCCGCCCGCGAAGGCGACGGCCGTCGCGATGCCGAGCAGCGCGGCCTCGCACCACACCGCCGTGCGCACCCACGGCACCCGATGCCGACCCCGGAACGCGTTGGCCAGGCGTCCCGCTGCCACGGCGCCGAGGAGGAAGGCCGCCAGCGAGACGAGGGAGCCCGTGACGGAGAAGCCGGGCGCCCCGGCCAGGGCGAAGCCGACGAGGACGATGTTGCCCGTCATGTTGGCGGTGAAGACCCGGCCGAGCCTCAGATAGCAGATGGCGTCGACGAGACCGCTGACCACCGTCAGGGTGATGAGCACCAAGGACAGGGGGTGGCGGTCGCCGATCTCCCCGGTCGGTACGTCCCGGCTGCCGTGCTGAGTCGTCATGCCGACGTTCTACCGCGCCGGCCGGCGGTGGATCGGGCGCGCCGCACCGGTGCACCGGCGGGTTTGGTCCCGCGCGCCTCGGCTACCCGTGCGGGACCGAAGGGAGGGGTTCCGTGACCGCCACGACGACCGCCACGACACCCTCACCGGCCGTGGACGCGGTGCCGGGCGCGGTATCCGACGCGCCCGTCGCCGCGCCAGCCGCCCCGCCGCAGCCGGGGGCGGAGCCCAGCCGGCAGGACCTCGTCCGCTACTTGGAGGACCGGTTCGCCTGTGCGCAGGCCTGCGACGAGTGCGTCAGCGCGTGCCTGGGCCGCCGGGGCCCCGCGGACTGGGGAGACGCGTCACGCCTCAACACCGCCTGCGCCGACGTGTGCGACGCGACGTCCCGTGTCCTCGCCGAACAGGGCGACCAGGACGAACAGCGGGTCCGTATGCAGGTCGAATGGTGCCGCGCGACCTGTCTGCGGTGCGCGGCCCTCAGCGACCTCCGCCCCGCCTCCGCCGGCTGCGCGGAAGCCTGCCGCCGATGCGCGAAGGCCTGCGACGACTTCCTGACGACCCTGGGCTGACCGCCCCCGCGGCCGGGCGAACGGTGGCGGGGCGGAGCTGGCTCCCGATCGGCGAGCGCGAAGACCTCGGCGGGCCCGGCGTGCTCGAATGAGGGATGACTTCGTTCTGGAGGGGCGGGCGGATACGCCTGCGGGGGATCGAACCCGACGACTGGACCGCGTTCATGGGCTTCACCGCGGACGAGGAGGGGCTCGGGGACGTGATCCAGCCTCCCCGTTCCGCCGAGAGCTTCCGCGCGTGGGTGAGGGAACAGGCCGTGGCCGGCTCCGACGGCGACTGTTTCGGGCTGGCCATCGAAGCCGTCGATACGGGGGAGGCGGTCGGTGTCATCGGCTCGCGCATGGCCGACCCGCGCTCGGGCTGGTTCGAGTACGGCATCACGATGGGCGCGGAACACCGGCGCAAGGGCTACGCGACGGAGGCGGTGGTGACCCTGCTGCGCTACATGTTCGCCGAGCGGCGCTACCACCGGTGCCAGGTGCGGATCTTCGCCCACAACGAGGCGTCGCTGGCCCTGCACCGCCGGCTCGGCTTCGTCGAGGAGGGGCGGCTGCGCGACCACGTGTTCTTCGCGGGCGAGTACCACGACCTCGTGATGATGGGCCTGCTCGCGGAGGAGTTCGCCGGACGGCACGCGATGCGGTGACGCCGCGGGAGCCGGGGCGGCAACTCGGCTCGACCGAGGGGGCCGGCCGGGGAGAACATCCTGACCGTGGCCGTCGGGGCAGGCCGCCTGTCATGGCCGAGTACTCCTCTCAAGGCCGCACGCCGCCGCCATTCCCTATTTCTGAAACGGGTTCTACTGTGTGCGCCGTCGGATCCGGGACCGCCCGGCGAGACGGCGGCCGGACGAGCCGGTGGCCGGCAGGAGCTGGTCTCCGGAAGCGCCAGCGGTCGCAAGCACCAGGAGACCTGGAGGGGCCGTGCACCTCGAATACACGCCCGAGCAGCAGCAGTTGCGCACCGAGCTGCGTGCGTACTTCGCCGAGCTCGTGCCCGACAACGCCTACGCGCGGTACGGGGAACCGGCCGCCCAGAAGCGCTTCTACCGGGAGACCATCCGGCGTCTGGGGTCGGACGGCTGGCTCGGAGTGGGCTGGCCCAAGGAGTACGGCGGGCGCGGGCTCACGCCGATGGAGCAGTTCATCTTCTTCGACGAGGCGGCCCAGGCGGGGGTCCCGCTGCCGCTGATGGCCCTGAACACCGTCGGCCCGACGATCATGGAGTTCGGTACGGACGAACAGAAGGCGTACTTCCTGCCGCGCGTCCTCTCCGGCGAACTCGACTTCGCCATCGGCTACAGCGAGCCCGACGCCGGAACCGACCTCGCGTCCCTCAAGACGAAGGCAGTCCGGGAGGGCGACGAGGAGACCGGCCACTACCTCGTCAACGGGCAGAAGATCTGGACCACCAACGGCGACACCGCCGACTGGGTCTGGCTCGCCGTCCGCACCACTGTGCCCGAAGAGGGCGTGCCGCCGCACAAGGGCATCACCATGCTCCTGGTCCCCACGAGCGACCCCGGCTACTCCTGCACCGTCATCAACACCCTCGCCTCGCACGACACCACCGCCAGCTACTACGAGAACGTCCGCGTCCCCGCGTCCCGGCGCGTGGGCGAGGAGAACAAGGGCTGGCGCCTGATCACCAACCAGCTCAACCACGAACGCGTCACCCTCGCCGCCCACGGCACCATGGCGATCCGCGCCTGTCACGACGTGCAGCGCTGGGCCATGGACACGAAGCTCGCCGACGGCCGCCGCGTCATCGACCTCGGCTGGGTCCGCCAGTGCCTCGCGCGCACCCACACCAAGCTCGACGCGATGAAACTCCTCAACTGGCAGATGGTGAACGCCGTCCACGAAGGCACCCTCACCCCCCAGGACGCCTCCGCCGTCAAGGTCTACGGCTCCGAGGCGCGCCGTGACGCGTACGCCTGGCTCATGGAGATCGTGGGCGCGGCCGGCGCCCTGAAGGAAGGCTCGGCGGGCGCGGTCCTCCACGGCGAGCTGGAACGCGGCTACCGCTCGGCCGTGATCTTCACCTTCGGCGGCGGGAACAACGAGATCCAGCGCGAGATCATCTCGTGGATCGGGCTGGGGATGCCGAGAGTCCGCCGCTGAGCGGCGCGGTGACCTGGCCGGTGGAAACCCACCGGGGGCGGCGCCGGGTACAGGGGCGTCATGGCGGTCCGGCCGCGGCCGTTCCGGCTGTGGTCGGACACGGGGCGCCCGGCCCCGGCTGCACCGGCCGTACACCGTGCGCGGCGTACGAGCTGATCCGCCGCGACGAGCCGGCCCGCGGTCCGTACGCGGGCACCGTCATGGTCGTCGGCGCCGACGGCTCGATGGACGCCACGCTCGCCTCCGCGTCTGCGATGGGGGCGGCGGCATCGCGTCCACCGCGCGCCGCCGTCCCCGGTGCTGTCCGCCGCCCCGGTCGCCGCCGCCTCCCTCCGCACCACTAATCTTCGTACGCATGACCGAATCCTCAACGAGTGAGCGACGTGCGACCGGGCTCGCGAGACCGCCGGCCCGCCGCGTCTTATGGTGCGCCGCCGGTATCACCGCGTCGTTGCTCGTCGCCGACCTCGCCACCCGCGCGTACAACCACTACGACTCCATCCCCAGCATCCGCCGTCTGGTGAGCGTGGACGTCGAGGCCAACCTGCCCACTTGGTGGAACAGCACGCTGCTGCTGGCCGTGGCGGGCATGGCGCTGACGGCCGCCCTGCTCAGCTCGGACGCGGCGCGGCCCGGGCGGCTGTCCTGGCTGGGGCTCACCGCCGCGACCGCCCTGCTCAGCGTCGACGAGACCGTCTCGCTGCACGAGCGCCTCGGCGAGGTCGGCCGGTCGTGGAAGCGGTGGGCCGGAGGTTCGCTGCCCACGCACGCCTGGATCCTGCCGGGCGCGGTCCTCGCGGCGGTGGGCACCGTGTGCGCCGTGCTGTGGGCGCGGGGGCTGCCGCGTGCCCTCAGGCGCGGGCTGCTCGGTGCGCTCGCCGTGTACCTGGGTGGCGCGCTGATCGCCGAGGCGTTCAACGGCTGGGCCAACGAGCACAGTTACCAGACCGTGCTCATGCTGGGCACGATCGTGGAGGAGGGGCTGGAGATGGGCGGCTGCCTCGTCGCCCTCGCCGCGCTCGGCCGCTATGTGGTGCTGGAGCACGATCCGGCGTCGGGGCGGGCGGCCGTGCGGCTGCGGGACAGCGGGTAGCCGATCCTCGGGAACCCCGTCCGGGCCCGGCCCCAGGAGGTGGGCCGCGACCTGGAACCGGGCCACGACCTGGAACCGGACCGCGACCTGGAACCGAGGGGGAAACCTCGTCACACTTGAAGCCCTGCCCCGAGCACCGCCGCGCGTCAGGAGATGGCCTCGTCATGCCCGAGCACACACCCGCTCCCGACCCGGACCCCGGCCTCTTCGGACCGGCCTCCGTGACCTGGCAGATCCACTCCGACCCCATGATGTGGGTCGCCGGCATCCGGGCCCTCTACCTGCAGGCCCTGCACCCCCGCGCGGTCCGCGGCGTGATGGAGAACTCCGAATTCCGCAAGGATGCCTGGGGACGGCTGATGCGGACCGCCGGCTTCGTGGGCACGACGACCTACGGCACGACCGAGGTGGCCGAGAAGGCGGGCGCCCGGGTGCGGAAGATCCACACGATGCTCAAGGCCACCGACCCGGAGACGGGGGAGCGCTACGGGGTGGACGACCCCGAGCTGCTCCTCTGGGTGCACTGCGCGGAGATCGACTCCTACCTCCACGTCGTACGCCGCTCGGGGATCCGTCTCACCGACGCGCAGGCCGACCGTTACGTCGACGAGCACCGGCAGAGCGCCCGGCTCGTGGGCCTCGACCCCGACGACGTACCCGCGTCGACGGCCGCGCTCGCCGCCTACTTCGCGCAGGTGCGGCCCGAGCTCGCCGTCGGCGGCGACGCCCGCGCCGTCGACGACTTCCTGCAGCGCCCGCCCACACATCCGCTCCTCGTCCCGGCACGCCCCTGCTCTGGCGGCGCGTGGCGAACCTCGCGTACGGCTCGCTGCCGCCGTACGCCCACGCGCTGTATGGAAGGGCGGCCCCGCCGCCCGCCGCGGTGACCCGTCGGCTGGTCCTCACGGGCACCATCCTGCGCGGCATTCCCGCCCGCGTACGCTGGCAACTTCCGCCCAAGCACATCCTGCGGGCCATGGCCAGGCTCGGGCCGGGCAGCCGCCCGGCCCCGCACGGACTCCGCAGACGGAACGCCATACTGGACGAACCGGGGAGGGCGCGGCGAAGCAACGGGGGCGACAGCGGGAGATGGCGGACACGAGGCTGATCCAGGGCCGTTACCGGCTCCTGGATCTGATCGGCCGTGGCGGCATGGGCGAGGTGTGGCGGGCACGCGACGAGTCGCTCGGCCGCCGGGTCGCCGTCAAATGCCTCAAACCGATGGAACTGCAGCACGACGAGTCCTTCGCGCGCGTGCTGCGCGAGCGGTTCCGGCGCGAGGCTCGCGTCGCGGCGTCGCTGCAGCACCCCGGGGTCACCGTCGTCCATGACTTCGGTGAGTTCGAGGGCGTGCCGTACCTGGTGATGGAGCTCCTCGACGGCCACAACCTCAGTGAACTCCTGGAGGAGAGCAAGCAGCGCCCCCTGCCGGTCGCCGACGTCGTGGAGATCGCCGGCCAGGTCGCCGCGGCCCTCGCGTACACCCACGAACAGGGCATCGTGCACCGGGATCTGAAGCCCGCGAACATCATGCGGCTCGCGGACGGCACGGTGAAGATCTGCGACTTCGGCATCGCCCACCTCGGCGCCGACATCGGCTTCAGCTCGCGCCTGACCGGCACGGGCGTCGCGATGGGCACGCCGCACTACATGTCGCCCGAGCAGATCGGCGGGGACGCCGTCGACCAGCGCAGCGACCTCTACTCCCTCGGCTGCGTGCTCTACGAGATCGCCACCGGGGCCCCACCGTTCGACATGGAGGACGCCTGGTCCGTGCTCGTCGGGCACCGCGACACCGAGCCCGAGCCGCCCCGCGCCCACCGTGACGAACTGCCGGACTACTTCGACCGGATCGTCCTCGACCTGCTCGCCAAGGAACCCGCCGACCGGCCGCGCGACGCCCACGAGCTGGGCCGGCGCATCGCCGAGGGGCGCGGCACGCCGCCGTACGTCACGCCCCCCGCACCCGCCTCCCGCCGCCGCCCCGAGCTGCCGCCGTCCGCCGAGGACCAGCTGCCTTCGTGGACCCGCGGCATGACCACCGGTCACAAGGCGAGCGGCCCGTCCGCGCTGTGCGCCACCCCGCCCGAAGCGGCGGCCGGCCTGACCGGCGAGTGGATCCCGCGCGTCGACGCGCGCCGCGAGGCGGCCCCGCGCGGGCCCGAACGGCCCGCCCCGCCGCCGGAGGTGGTCGCCGCGCTCATCAGCCGGCACAACGCGGGGCTCAGCCTGGGGCGCCTCGGCCGCTGGGACGAGGCGGGCGAGGTGCACCGCGCCGTCGCCACGGAGCGCGAGCACGCGCTGGGCCCCGACCACCCCGACACGCTCGCCAGCCGCTACGAGGTGGGCTTCACGCTCTCGCGCACCGGCCGCGCCGCCGACGCGCTGCGCGAGTACGGCCGCGTCGTGCGGGGCCGGGAGCACGTGCTCGGCGCCGAGCACCCGGAGACGCTCGCGGCCCGCCAGGAGATGGCCTTCGTCCTGGGGCAGCTCGGCCGGCACTTCGACGCCCACCAGGCGTACGTCTCGGTGCTGGCGGCCCGCGAGCGCACCTCGGGGCCCGACCATCCGGACACGCTGCGCTGTCGCCACAACCTCGCGTACAACCTGAGCCGCCTCGGCCGCCTGGAGGACTCGCACCGGCTGGCCGAGGAGGTCGCCGCGGCCCGCGCCCGCGTGCTCGGGCCGACCCATCCCGACACGCTCGTCACGCGGTACGAAGTGGCGTATGCGCTCGGCCAGTTGGGGCGCTGGCCCGAGGCGCTGGAGGCCTATCGCGAGGTCGCCGAGGCACGGACACGGGCGCTCGGCGCCGACCATCCCGACACCCTCGCCGCCCGCTACGAGGTCGGCATCAGCCTCGGCAGGCTCGGCCGCAGCGCGGAGGCCCTCGAGCTGTACCGCGACCTGATCGACGACCGCACGCGCGTGAACGGCCCCGCCGACCCGGAGACGCTGCGGGCCCGGCACGGGCTGGGCGTGAACCTGGGCCGCCAGGGCCGCTGGGAGGAGGCGCTGGCGGAGGCCCGCGACGTGTGCGCCGTCCGCGAGCGGGTACTCGGCCCCGACCATCCCGACACGCTGGTGAGCCGCCGCGAGGTCGCCGTCGGCCTCGGCTGGCTCGGCCGCTGGGCCGACGCGCTCGTCGAGTACCGCGGGGTCGCGGCGGCCCGGGAGCAGGTCCTCGGCGCCGACCACCCCGACGCCCTCGCCAGCCGCAACGACGAGGCCCACTGCCTGGAACAACTGGGCCGCGGCCCCGAGGCGGTGGACCTTTACCGCAGCGTGGCGGTGCGCCGGCAGCGGTGGGCCACGGGCGGGTACTGAACGCACGGCGGTGCGGGTGTCCCCTTTCACTTGGTCCGCCGAGGGGGCGGGAGGGGGCGGCTGATGCGGCGCTCGTGACCGGCGTACGCGGGCCCAAGTGCCAAGGCAGCGGCTGCCACTGGCCATCGCGGGTCCCAAGCGGCCCGTCCCGCTGGCCGGTTGGAGGTGAGCGGTAGCCCGGTCGTACGGGTTCGTACGGGATCGGACGGGCGGAAAGGGCGGAGGGCAGGTCGGCCGGAGGACCGGATGACCGGAGATCGCCGCCCGGGGCCGCCCCGCCTTGGGGCACCCACCTCGGGTGCGGTCCGGTGTGGAACCGCCACGCCTGTCCCGACGGCGAAGGGCCACGGGCCCGCGCCCTCCGTGCTAGGAAGAGCCATGCCTGATCGTGATGCGTACGACGCCGTCATCGTCGGCGGGGGCCACAACGGTCTTGTCGCCGCCGCCTATCTCGCCCGCGCCGGGCGGTCCGTGCTGCTGCTCGAGCGGCTCGCCGGGACCGGTGGCGCCGCCGTCTCCAGCAGGCCCTTTCCCGGGGTGGACGCGCGCCTCTCGCGCTACTCGTACCTCGTCAGCCTGCTCCCCAAGAAGATCGTCCGGGACCTCGACCTGGACTTCAGGGTCCGCACCCGCACCGTCTCCTCGTACACCCCGGCCGAACGAGCCGGCCAGGCCACCGGCCTGCTCGTCGGCGGGGGCGAGGCCCGTACCCGGCAGGCCTTCGAGCGGCTGACCGGGGGGCACCGCGAGTACGACGCCTGGCGGGAGTTCTACGCGATGACCGGCGAGGTCGCCCGGCGCGTTTTCCCCACCCTCACCGAACCCCTGCCCGAACGCGCGGAACTGCGTGCCCGGGTCGACGACGACACCGCGTGGCGGACTCTCTTCGAGCAGCCGATCGGCGCCGCGATCGAGGAGCGCTTCGCGGACGACCTGGTCCGCGGGGTCGTCCTCACCGACGCGCTCATCGGCACGTTCGCGGACGCCCACGACCCTTCGCTGCGGCAGAACCGCTGCTTCCTGTACCACGTCATCGGCGGCGGCACCGGCGACTGGAACGTGCCCGTCGGCGGCATGGGCGCCCTCACCGCCGCCATCGCCGACTCCGCGCGGGCGTCGGGCGCCGTGTTGCGCACGGGGTGCGAGGTGACGGGCATCGAGACCGACGGGCGGCGCGCCGAAGTCACGTACGCGACGGAGGACGGGGTGCACACGGCGGCCGCCGGCCACGTCCTGGTCAACGCCTCGCCGCAGGCCCTCGCCGCGCTGCTCGGCGACGAGCCGCCCGAGCCCGCCGAAGGCGCCCAGCTCAAGGTCAACATGCTGCTCAAGCGGCTGCCGAAGCTGCGCGACACGACCGTCGACCCGTACGAGGCGTTCGCCGGGACCTTCCACATCGCCGAGGGGTACGAGGCGCTGGCCGCCGCCTACGCCCAGGCCTCCGCGGGCAGGCTGCCGGCCGCGCCGCCGTCCGAGATCTACTGCCACTCCCTGACCGACCCGACGATTCTCGCCCCCGACCTCGTCGAGAGCGGCCACCACACCCTCACCCTGTTCGGCCTGCACACGCCCGCCCGCCTCTTCGCCCACGACAACGACGCAGTTCGAGCCGACCTCCTCACCGCCACCCTCGCCCAACTCGACGCCCACCTCGCCGAACCGATCGCCGACTGCCTGGCCCTCGACGCGGAGGGGCGCCCCTGCATCGAGGCGAAGACCCCCCTCGACCTGGAACGCGAGCTGCGCCTCCCGGGCGGCAACATCTTCCACCGCGACCTGGCCTTCCCCTACGCCCAGGAGGGCACGGGCCGTTGGGGAGTGGAGACCGGCCACGCGAACGTCCTGCTCTGCGGCGCGGGCGCGGTACGCGGAGGCGGCGTCAGCGGCATTCCGGGGCACAACGCGGCGATGGCCGTGATGGAGAGGGACGGGATGGGGGCGATGGGCGCATGACCGATGCCGTGCCCCCTCTCGGAGGTGGGGGACGACGGTGAGGTGACGCGCGCCTGAAGCGTGCGGCGGCATCAAGCTGACACTGCATCAGAAAATCTCTTCCCTCGGCCACGCCACTGCGGCATCCTGCGCCCATGCAGACGGAGTTGAGCAGGAAACTGGGGATCGAGCACGCCATCTTCGGCTTCACGCCCTTCCCCGCGGTGGCCGCCGCCATCAGTCGGGCGGGTGGGTTCGGGGTGCTCGGTGCGGTGCGCTACACCGCGCCCGACGAGCTGGCCAGGGATCTCGACTGGATGCAGGAGCACGTCGACGGCAGGCCTTACGGGCTGGACGTCGTCATGCCCGCCAAGAAGGTCGAGGCCGCGGACGGGCAGCCGCTCACCGAGGCCGACATCGAGGCGATGATCCCCGAGGGGCACCGGGAGTTCGTCAGGGAGACCCTCGCCAAGCACGGCGTTCCCGGACTCGACGAGGGCGAGGCGTCGGGCTGGCGCATCACCGGCTGGATGGAGCAGGTCGCCCGCAACCAGCTCGACGTCGCCTTCGACTACCCGATCAAGCTCCTCGCCAACGCGCTCGGTTCGCCACCGGCGGACGTCATCCGGCGCGCCCACGAGCACGACCTCGTGGTCGCCGCCCTCGCCGGCAGCGCCCGCCACGCGCGCAAACACGCCGAGGCGGGCATCGACATCGTGGTGGCCCAGGGGTACGAGGCGGGCGGCCACACCGGCGAGATCGCCTCCATGGTGCTCACCCCCGAAGCCGTCGAGGCGGTGGCGCCGCTGCCCGTGCTCGCCGCCGGGGGCATCGGCAGCGGCCAGCAGATCGCCGCCGCGCTCGCGCTCGGCGCGCAGGGCGTCTGGCTCGGCTCCCTGTGGCTCACCACCACGGAGGCCGACCTCCACTCGCCCGCCCTCACCGAGAAGCTGCTCGCCGCCGGCTCCGGGGACACGGTCCGCTCCCGCGCCCTCACCGGCAAACCCGCCCGCCAGCTGCGCACGCGCTGGACCGATGCCTGGGACGACCCGCAGGGGCCCGGCACGCTGCCGATGCCGCTGCAGGGACTCCTGGTCGCCGAGGCCGTGTCACGCATCCAGAAGCACGAGGTGCGGGAGCTGCTCGGCACCCCGGTCGGCCAGATCGTCGGCCGGATGAACAGCGAACGCAGCGTCCAGGCGGTCTTCGACGAGCTGACCCGCGGCTTCGAGCGGGCCGTCGACCGAGTCATCCGCATCGCGGAAAGGGGAAGTCAGTCGTGAGCACACCCCCCAACGGCTTCTGGGCCCAGGCCGTCGCCGACCCCGGCAGGACCGTCCTCGTGGCGCCCGACGGCGAGGAGTGGACGGCGGGCCGACTGCACGGCGTCGTCAACCAGTTGGTGCACGGGCTGCGCGCCGCGGGACTGGAAAGGGGCGACGCGTTCGCCGTCGTCCTGCCCAACGGCGTCGAGTTCCTCACCGCCTTCCTCGCCGCGTCCCAGGCCGGCTTCTATCTCGTCCCCGTCAACCACCACCTGGTCGGCCCGGAGATCGCCTGGATCGTCGCCGACTCCGGCGCGAAGGTCCTGATCGCCCACGAGAGGTTCGCGGACGCCGCGGTGGCGGCGGCCGACGAGGCGGGCCTCCCGGCGAGCCACCGCCATGCCGTCGGAGACGTGCCCGGCTTCCGCCCCTACGCCCAACTCCTGGACGGGCAGCTGGAGTCGGTGCCCGCCGAGCGCACCCTCGGCTGGGTCATGAACTACACCTCGGGCACCACCGGCCGCCCGCGCGGCATCCGGCGCCCGCTCTCCGGCAAGCTTCCCGAGGAGTCCTACCTGGGCGGCTTCCTCGGCATCTTCGGCATCAAACCCTTCGACGGCAACGTCCACCTGGTGTGTTCACCGCTCTACCACACCGCCGTCCTGCAGTTCGCGGGCGCCGCCCTGCACATCGGCCACCCACTGGTCCTCATGGACAAGTGGACACCCGAGGAGATGCTGCGCCTCATCGACGCGCACAAGTGCACGCACACCCACATGGTGCCCACCCAGTTCCACCGGCTGCTGGCGCTGCCGGACGCCACGAGGGCCGCGTACGACGTGTCCTCCATGCGGCACGCCATCCACGGCGCGGCTCCCTGCCCCGACCACGTGAAGCGCGCCATGATCGAGTGGTGGGGCGAGTGCGTCGAGGAGTACTACGCGGCCAGCGAGGGCGGCGGCGCCTTCGCCACCGCGCAGGACTGGCTGAAGAAGCCCGGGACGGTCGGAAAGGCCTGGCCCATCAGCGAGTTGGCCATCTTCGACGACGACGGCGAACGCCTCCCGCCCGGCGAACTCGGCACCGTCTACATGAAGATGTCCACCGGCGGCTTCTCGTACCACAAGGACGAGTCGAAGACGAAGAAGAACCGCATCGGCGACTTCTTCACCGTCGGCGACCTCGGGCTGCTCGACGAGGACGGCTACCTCTTCCTGCGCGACCGCAAGATCGACATGATCATCTCGGGCGGGGTGAACATCTACCCCGCCGAGATCGAGTCCGCGCTGCTCACCCACCCCGCGGTCGCCGACGCGGCCGCGTTCGGGATCCCGCACGACGACTGGGGCGAGGAGGTCAAGGCCGTCGTCGAGGTGGTCGAGGGCCGTGCGGCCGACGACGTGCTCGCCGCCGAGATCCTCGCCCACTGCGAGCAGCGGCTCGCCGGCTACAAGCGGCCGAAGACCGTCGACTTCATCGAGGCGATGCCCCGCGACCCCAACGGCAAGCTGTACAAGCGGCGGCTGCGCGAGCCGTACTGGGAGGGCCGCGAGCGCGCCGTGTGACGGGGCGTCAAGACCGATCCCGAGGTGGTGGTACGGGCAAGGAGTTCGCCCGTACCACCACCCGAAGTACCCGCCGCCTCAACGGCGTTCGCGTACCCGCACCACCTTCAGGGCCGGGTCGCCGAGAATGTCCTTCTCGCAGAAGCGCGAGGTCACCCAGCGCTCCTTCGCGTACAGCTTCGTCTGGTCGCTGTAGTGCGGCGAGCGGGGGTTGGAGGACTGTGAGTACGACAGGAGCGTGCGGGCCTCGGGGCAGCGGCCGTCGTTCCACCCGACCGCCTGGATGTGGCTCGACCCGTGCACGACCTCGGTGTAACCGCGCGCGGGATCCCACTCGGCCTCGACCTTGTTCCAGACGCCGAGGGACTCCGTACCGCCGGAGACCGGGATGCGCTCGCCGCTCCGCACCACGTACTGGTTCTCCCGCAGCGGCGCGTCCAGGGCGATGTCCGCCGCGGTCAGCTCCGTCACCGCGTCGGCCAGCGCGGTCTGGAAGCCGGGCAGTGCGGTGTCGAGGGTGTTCGGCGTGCGCACCGGATCGGCCGCCGAGAACGGCACCTTCCAGAGCCGCGCGTTCGGCACGGCCGCCGTCAACTTCCGCCAGAAACGGTCGAAGAGCAGCGCGCCGCGGCTGCCGGTGTCCATCCGGTGGTCCCAGCGGGCCAGCGCCCCGCACGCGCCCGACACGTCGACTGCCTTGCCGTCACTGCCCGTCGCGGCGCCGCCCGGCAGGGCCGCACAGGCCTTCGCCGCGTCGTCGGCCGCGAGGTCCGCGGCCGGCACCCGGTTCGCGAACTGTTGGCGTTGCAGATCCCGGACCGTGAGGCCGCCTTTCGCCGCCATCGCCGACACGTCCTCGATGGCGCCGCGGGTGCGCATCGACCGCTGGGTGCCGACCGTGCCGAAGATCCGTTCGTAACCGGTGAGCGGCTTGTCGGCGTTGGTCAGCCAGGCGCTGTCGTTGGAGTTCTCCGCGTACGGGGCGTCCTTGAGGGTCGGCATCCTCGACGGGCCGAAGATGCCGGGCTGCACCGCGTCCTTGTCGGAGCCGAGCGCGCACGCGCCGCGCGAGCCGTCGAGGACGGCGACGCCCGAGGCCGGGTAGGTGACCTTGCCGAGCGCGGTGCTGCAGCGCCCCGCCAGGTCGTCGGTGATCCGGGGGAGCACCTGGGACTGGCTGAGCAGCGAGTGGCCGCGGCGGTCGGCGGCGACGGTGTTCACCCAGGGCAACCCCTGAGTGGTGCGCAGGGCCTTGAGGACGTCGGCGGTCGAACGCGCTTTGCCGAAGCCGAGATCGGTGTCGCTGCCGCGCAGGTTCGCGGCGTTGGGGTCGTTGAGCGCGTAGGCCGTGGTCGAGGACCAGGGCAGCGGCAGCTGAGGGCCGAGGCCGGTGACGACGGGACCGTACCGGGTCCACCACTGGGTACGCGTCACCGGTGCGCCGTCCTTGACCGGCACCGTGACCGTGCGTTTCGTCATCTTCCGCCGCTCGCCGTCCACCAGATACGTGGTCGGGTCGGCCGGGTCCAGCGTGAGCTGGTGGAGGTTGAGGGTGACGCCCGTCGCGACCGTGTGGCTCCACGCCACATCGCCGTTGAAGCCGATGTTGACCACGCTCGTGCCGAGCAACGAGCCACCCGACACGTTCAGTTCACCCGGAATGGTCTGCTGCGACTGCCAGAAGCGGCGCCCGCCCTGCCAGGGGTAGTGCGGGTTGCCGAGCAGCAGCCCCCGGCCGTCGGCGGTGGTCCTGCCGCTGAACGCGACGGCGTTGGAGCCCATGTCGGCGTTCTGCGCGGAGAACAACTCGCGGGCGGCCCTCGCCGTGCGGCGCGGATCGGGCGTGCGGTCATCGGTCGCGGTCGCCGGTGGCGCGGCGGCCGTGATGCCGTCGATGCCGCGGCCCTGACCGCCGAGCACCTGCACCGCGAAGCCCTGCCGGGCCACGTCGAGCGCGGTGATCGGCCGCACCCAGTCGGCCTTGGCGCAGGCCGGGTCGGTGACGCGGTTCTGCTTCAGCCACGCGTTGTAGCCCGCGGCGAAGCCCCGCATGAGGTCCTTGGTGCGCCGGCCGGGACCGGCCGGCGCGGGCTGGTCCAGGAGCTTCTCGACGGTCCCGGCCTCGCGCACGCCGCGGAAGTACAGGTCGCTGCTGAGGTTCGTGGCCGCGGACGACAGCGCGCCGCCGGGGGAGGAGTCGGGGCCGAAGTGGCGCGAACGCTCACCGCGGACGGTCAGATAGCCGTCGGCGAGGGTGCAGATCTGGTCGGCTGCCTGGGCCCAGCCGGTGCCGAAGCCGAGGTTCTCGTAGTCCTCGGCGAGGATGTGCGGAATGCCGTACTCGGTGTAGCGGACGGTGGCGTGCAGGCCGCCGTCGGAGGGGCGGGCGTCCCGGGGCGCGGCTCCCGCGCCGGACGACGGGAGCAGGGCCACCGCCGTCAGCAGGGTGATCCCCACCGCCGCCGTGCGTCTCGTGCGGATGCGCATCGTGCCTCCCAACTGGGTTCAGGGAAGGAGCGGTTGAGCGTACCAAGCGGTCGGTCATTTGCCCGCCCGTCGGCCGGTCCGGCCGCCCTTCCCGGGTCCATCCGTTCACGGTCCCTTGACCGCGGGGCGCGGGGGCCACAGGATCACGCCATGACGGGTGCGGGTGGCAGCAGAGTCGACGACATCCTCGCGCGTAGCGCGCGCCGGACACCGCGGCGGGTGGCGCTGCGCCATCAGGAGCGCGCGTGGACGTACGCCGAGCTCGACGACGCGGTGACCGCGGCGGCCGGAGTGCTCGCGGAGGAGGGGCTGCGCCGCGGTGACCGCGTCGGGGCCTACGGACACAACTCCGACGCCTACGTGATCGGCTTCCTGGCCTGCTCCCGGGCGGGCCTCGTCCATGTGCCGATCAACCACGGCCTCACGGGCGAGGACCTGAGGTACATCGTCGAACAGTCGGGCAGCGCCACCGTCCTGGCCGATCCGCACCTGCGGGACCGGCTGAGTGGCCTTTCCCGGGTGCTGCCGCTGCGCGACACCGCGGACTCGCTCCTCGACCGCGTCCGCCGCCGACAGGGGGACGGCGGGGCGGAGTTCTTCCCGGGTGCGGACGGCGGTGACGGGCTCGTCCAGCTGCTCTACACGTCCGGCACCACGGCGCTGCCGAAGGGCGCGAAGATGTCGCACCGCGCCCTGCTCCACGAGTACGCCAGCGCGATCACGGCCCTGGACCTCAAGGAGACCGACCGGCCCGTCCACTCGCTGCCGCTCTACCACTCGGCGCAGCTGCACGTCTTCCTCATGCCGTACCTCGCGGTCGGCGCCGAGAACACCCTCCTCGACGGGCCCGACCCGGAACGGATCTTCGACCTGGTGGAAGCTGGGCGGGCGGACAGCCTGTTCGCGCCGCCGACGGTGTGGATCGGCCTCGCCCACCATCCAGGCTTCGCCCGACGCGACCTGAGGGCGCTGCGCAAGGCCTACTACGGGGCGTCGATCATGCCGGTGCCGGTCCTGGAGCGGTTGCGCGCCGCGCTGCCCGGGCTCGCCTTCTACAACTGCTTCGGGCAGAGCGAGATCGGACCGCTCGCCACCGTCCTCGGGCCGGACGAGCACCAGGGGCGGATGGACTCCTGCGGGCGGCCGGTGCTCTTCGTCGAGGCCCGTGTCGTCGACGAGGACGGACGCGAGGTGCCGGACGGCACCGCGGGTGAAGTCGTCTACCGCTCGCCGCAGTTGTGCGACGGCTACTGGGACAAGCCGGAGGAGACCGCGGAGGCGTTCCGCGACGGCTGGTTCCACTCCGGGGACCTCGCGGTGCGCGACGCCGAGGGGTACTTCACGGTCGTCGACCGGGTCAAGGACGTCATCAACTCCGGGGGAGTCCTCGTCGCCTCGCGGCAGGTCGAGGACGCGCTCTACACGCATCCGGGCGTCGCGGAGGCCGCGGTGATCGGCCTCCCGGACGAGCGCTGGATCGAGGCGGTGACCGCCGTCGTCGTACGCGGCGACAAGGAGCTCACGGAGGCCGGCCTCATCGCGCACGCTCGGGACAGGCTCGCCCACTTCAAGGCTCCGAAACGGGTCCTGTTCGTCGACGAACTGCCGCGCAACGCCAGCGGCAAGATCCTCAAGAGGGAACTGCGGGACCGTTTCCGCACCGACTGACCATGCGGATGGGCCGCTTCCCCGAGGCGCGTACGGCGGGCGCCGGCGCGCGGCGCCGGCCCTTGCCCGTCGTACGGTCAGGCGCTGGCGTGATGACGCCCACCGCTCTCGGCGGACGCGCCGCCTTCGGCAGATGTGCCGCTCTCGGACGGCCCGGTGCGGTCGGCCTCGTCCCGGGCCAGCAGGGAGAGCAGCGAGGCGACGGCCAGCCCGGACTCGGCGGGGTGGCGCAGCACCTTGCTGGGGTCGATCGCGTACGTGTTGGAGCGCCCCTCCTTGGTGTGGGAGAGGTATCCGTCCTGCTCCAGGTCGGCGATGATCTTCTGAACGGCGCGTTCCGTGAGCCGGCAATGCGCGGCGATGTCACGGATACGGGCGCTGTGATCGTCGGCGATGGCCGCCAGTACGCGCGCGTGATTGGTGAGAAACGTCCATCCGGTGTGTGACTCGGGCACTCCATCCATAGGCCAACTCTATGACGAGTTATACACGGTTTCAAAAACACGTACTGGATTTCAGGTATTAGTTGACGTGTGTGCGGGGTGGAGGGCAGCCTAGGACCGGCGGTAGGCGATGAGGAGAGGAAGAGGCCATGCCGGAGCCCGCGTTCTGTTGTGAACCCCTCGTGGGGGAGGGCAGTGGTGACAGCCGTACCCGGGTTCCGCTTCCGGCACCTCCGGTTTCGCCGTCGCCCCGCCCGTCGGCGCGCCCCGCACCGGAGGCGGGCCGGGTAGCCGTGGCCGTGCGGGGCGAGCTCGACCTCGATGCCGCCCAGCGGCTCCGGTCCGAGCTGTACGGCGCCCTGAGTCGCGCCGCCGAGGGTGTCGACGTGGACCTGCGCGAGGTGGACTTCTGCGACTGCTCCGGCCTCAATCTCCTGCTCGGCCTCCGCCAGCAGGCCATGGAGCAGGGCAAGACGGTCCTCATCGCCAGGAACAGTCCCGCGATGGAGCGCGTCTTCGAGCTCACCGGCACCCGCCACCTGTTCACGCCCGCCGGGCAGACGGGCGGCCCGGATGCGGCATGCCCGGTCGTCCACGGAACGGCCGCGGACGACGCCGAGCAGGATCTGCGGAGCGTGGTGACCCAGTTGCGGCGCGCCATGCAGACCCGGCCCGCCATCGACCTGGCCCGCGGCATCCTGATGTCCTCCTTCAACCTGAGCCCGGAAGCGGCCTGGGACGTCCTGGTCACCGCCTCGCAGAACACCAACATCAAACTGCACGTGCTCGCCGGGGACGTCGTGGCGACCGTCCAGGGCTGCGCCCTGCCCGCCGCCGTCCGCAAGCAACTGGAGTCCGCGGTCGCCAAGTCGAACGCGGCGCGCTCCAGCCCGGCGACGACACCGCGGCCCGATCTCGTCGTCACCGCGGTCGACCCGGGCCCGCCGCCCGACAGCATCGCCTGACGCACCGCCCCACCAGGGCACTCCTGGCCGCACGCCTCACCCGCCCCCGGCGACGTCGACCCAGGCCGTCGCCCCGTCAGCCCCGGCCGTCCCTCTCGCGCTGATCCACGATGCGCTTGAACTTGCCCACCGACCGCTCCAGCGTCTCCGGATCGACGATCTCCACGCCCACCGAGACGCCGATGCCGTCCTTCACCGCCGCCGCGATCTCCCGGGCCGCGCTCTCGCGCCGCGCCGTCGGAGTGTCCGCGCGGGCCTCGGCCTGCACCGTCAGGGCGTCCATCCGGCCCTCCCGCGTCAGGCGCAGCTGGAAGTGCGGGGCGATGCCCGGGGTGCGCAGCACGATCTCCTCGATCTGCGTGGGGAAGAGATTGACCCCGCGCAGGATCACCATGTCGTCGCTGCGGCCCGTCACCTTCTCCATCCGCCGGAAGATCCGCGCCGTACCGGGCAGGAGCCGGGTCAGGTCCCGTGTCCGGTAACGGATGACGGGCATGGCCTCCTTCGTGAGCGCGGTGAACACCAGCTCGCCGCGCTCGCCGTCCGGCAGCGGCTCGCCCGTGACGGGGTCCACGACCTCCGGGTAGAAGTGGTCCTCCCAGATGTGCAGCCCGTCCTTGGTCTCCACGCACTCCTGCGCCACGCCGGGGCCGATCACCTCGGAGAGGCCGTAGATGTCCACGGCGTCGATCGCGAAGCGCTCCTCGATCTCCCGCCGCATCTCCTCCGTCCACGGCTCCGCGCCGAAGATGCCGACGCGCAGGGACGTCGTACGCGGATCGATGCCCTGCCGCTCGAACTCCTCGAGGAGGGTGAGCATGTACGACGGGGTCACCATGATGATCTCGGGGCGCAGGTCCTGGATCAGCCGCACCTGACGCGCCGTCATGCCGCCGGAGGCCGGGATCACCGTGCAGCCCAGCCGCTCGGCCCCGTAGTGCGCGCCGAGGCCGCCGGTGAACAGGCCGTACCCGTACGCCACATGGACCTTGTCGCCGGGCCTGCCGCCCGCCGCGCGGATCGAGCGCGCGACCACGTCCGCCCACATGGACAGGTCCTGCTCGGTGTAGCCGACGAGCGTCGGCAGCCCGGTCGTTCCACTGGAGGCATGCAGCCGGCGCACCTCCGACTGCTCGACCGCGAACATCCCGAAGGGGTAGTTGGCCCGCAGGTCGTCCTTGGTGGTGAACGGGAACCGCGCGAGGTCGGCGAGGCCGCGGCAGTCGTCGGGGTGCAGCCCCGCCTTGTCGAAGGACGCCCGGTAGAACGGGACGTTCTCGTACGCGTGCAGCAGGGTGTCCTGGAGCCGTTCCAGCTGCAGGGCCCCGAGCTCGCGCGGGCCGAGCCGTTCCGCCGCGTCGAGCAGTAGCGGCATACGCGTCATAACGAGTGCTCCCGTCCCGAACGGGCGACCGATCATTCGGTCGTCGATCTTCTGTGCAGCTCAGTAATCCAGGCCCGGCAGTAGGCGTCAAGAGATCGGGCGCGGCTGCTTTGAGCTGGGGCGCAGGGGCATGGGCCACCGTCATGGGCCAGATACGTCCGGCATTGCCCGGGCGGGCCCCGGGATGTGATGATCACCCGCATGCCGACATTCAGCGCGTACGACGGGACGGAGCTCGCCTACCACGAGAAGGGGGAGGGCGAGCCGCTGCTGTGTGTGCCGGGCGGCCCCATGCGCGCCTCCGTCTACCTCGGCGACCTCGGCGGACTCGCCGCGCGCCGCAAGCTGATCCTGCTCGACCTGCGCGGCACGGGCGACTCCGCGGTGCCGAAGGACCCGGCGACGTACCGCTGTGAGCGGCTCGTCGACGACATCGAGGCGCTGCGCGAGCACCTCGGGCTCGGCCGGGTCGACGTGCTCGGCCACTCCGCCGGCGGTGACCTCGCCACGCTGTACGCGGCCCGCCACCCGAAGCGGATCCGCACCCTCGTCCTCGTGACCCCCGCGACCTTCGCGGTGGGCGGCGTCGTGACCGTCGAGGACCGGATGGGAGCGGCCGCGCTGCGCAAGGGCGAGCCCTGGTATCCGGCGGTCGAGACGGCGCTGCGCGAGATAGCGGCGAACGGCGCCCCGAGCGCGGGCTGGGACGTCATCGCCCCGCTCACATACGGCCGTTGGGACGAGCAGGCGCAAGCCCACCGGGCGCAGAGCGCGGCGCAGAAGAACGCGGAGGCCTCCATGGCGTACTACGGCGAGGCGACCTTCGACCCGCCCGCGACCCGGGCCGCGCTCGCGGAGCTGACGGCCCCGGTGCTCGTCCTGGCGGGCGGCTTCGACGGTGGCCCGAGCCCCGCCCGCGCCGAGGAGCTCGCCGCGCTCTTCCCGGGCGGCGTGTGCCAAGTGCAGCCGGGCGGCGGGCACTTCCCGTGGCTCGACGACCCGGAGTGGTTCGTGCGACGGGTCGAAGGATTCCTCGCACAGCACTGACGGACCGACACGGCGCTGGGATTCCTCGGGCCGAAGTGTGGCGGGGTGTACGGCGGGACGGAACTCCGGCTCGTACGATGACCGGCGACCGTGCGCGGTCGCCGGACCGCCGTCACCGACCCTCAGGGGGAACCGCCGTGCGCCTCGCCGCCGACACCCGCCGCCTCGTCACCGCCGGCACGCTGGCCGCCGTCCTGCTCGCGGGCGGCGGCAAGGCAGCCGTGGCGGCGCCCGCGCAACCCACCCGGCCCGCCGCCTCCGCCGCGCCCGCGAGTTCGTATGCCCGGCTGCACGCGCTGGCCGGCCTGTCCGCGCGGCGGCTGGCCACCGCCGACCTGGTCGCCGCCGCCAAGTACGGCACGGACAGCCCCATCGACGACCCGGCCCGCGAGCGCCAGGTCCTGGAGGCGGTGGCCCGGCAGGCGGAGGAGGCGGGCGCCGACCCCGAGGCGACCGTGCGGATCTTCCGCGACCAGATCGAGGCCAACAAGGTGGTCCAGCGAGGGCTGTTCCGCCGCTGGGACGCCGACCCCTCCCAGGCCCCGAAGGAGCGGCCCGACCTCGACGAGGTCCGCGAGGAGATCAACCGCGTCAACGCCGAACTGGTACGGGGCATCGCCCTGTCGCCCGAGGCGCGGACGGCACCGTACTGCGGCGGTGTCCTGACCGTCGCGGCCGTGCGCGGGCGGCACGAGGACCGGCTCGACGGCCTGCACTCCGCCGCCCTGGGGCGGGCGCTGCGGTCAGTCTGCGCGGACTGACACACGCGGTGCGTCGCGGGGGTAGGCGGCCCACGGCAGGAAGTACTGGGTGACGGTGCCGACCGCGACGGCGTACAGCACGGTGCCGGCGCCCACCGTCCCGCCGAGCAGCCAGCCGGCCGCGAGCACGGTGAGCTCGATGACGGTGCGGACCCGCCGCAGTGAGTGGCCGGTCAGGGCGGCCGTACCCGTCATCAGCCCGTCCCGGGGGCCGGGCCCGAAGCGCGCGCCGACGTAGACGGCGACGGAGAGGCCGTTGAGGACCACCCCGCCCGCGAGCAGCCCGATCCGGGCGGGCAGGCCCAAGCCTGCGGGGAGGACGAGCAGGCCGAGGTCGGAAGAGACGGCCAGGACGGCGATGTTGGCGAAGGTCCCGAACGTCGGCCGCTGCTTCAGCGGGATCCACAGCAGTAGTACGAGCACGCCGAGCACGGCGCTGATGGTGCCGAAGCTGAGCGGCGTGCGGTGCTCCAGGCCTTCGTAGAGCACACTCCACGGGTTCACGCCGAGCGCCGCCCGGACCAGCATCGAGAGGCTGAAGCCGTAGAGGGCGAGGCCGAGCAGGAGCTGGGGCAGACGTCTCAGGGGCCGCTCGTGGAAGGGGACGTACGAGATGTCCTGCCGCATGTTCTGGCCTCCGTGCCGGGTGAGCGGGTGCGTGCTCCGAGGACTGCGGGGGAAGCCGCGGGTCTTCGGAGCCATTGCGGCCACTCTGTAGAGTGATTGGCCCGGAAAGCACAGCCAATTTCAGGAGAATGGTGTGGTCGACGCGCGCCCCCAGCGGCCCCCGGCCCCGGACGAGCGGGTCCGCAGGGCGGACCGGACGACGCTCGGCAGCCGCCAGCTCGCCGCGCTGCTGCCCGACCCCGCCGGCATGCGGCCCGCCTACCGCCATCTGGCCCGCGCCATCAGCGAGTTGATCCTGGACGGCCGGATCGCCCTGCACGTCAGGCTGCCCGCCGAACGCGAGCTGGCGGCCGCGCTCGACACCAGCAGAACCACCGTCACCGCCGTGTACGACCTGCTGCGCGAGAGCGGCTACGCGCACAGCCGTCAGGGCGCCGGCACCTGGACCGCGCTGCCCGAGGGGCGCGCCCCGCACGGCGTACGCCGATTCCTCGCGGCCGAGGACACCGCGATCGACCTGGCCAGAGCCGCGCCCGGCCTGCCGGAGCGGGAGCTCACCGACGCCCTCGCCCGGGTCGCGTCCCAGCTGGCGGCCCACGCGCACACCCCCGGCTACCACCCCTACGGCCTGCCCGAACTCCGGGCCGCCGTCGCCGAGTGCTACACCCGGCGAGGGCTCGCCACCGTGCCCGAGCAGATCCTGATCACCTCGGGCGCCCAGCACGCGCTGACCCTCGTCCTGGGTCTCCTGAGCGGCCCCGGTGACCGCGTCCTGGTCGAGAACCCCTCCTATCCGAACGCCCTGGAGGCCATGCGCCGCGGCCGGCTGCGCACGGTCTCCGTTCCCGTCACCGAAGAGGGCTGGGACAGGAGGGTCGTCGAGTCGGCATTCCGCCAGACGGTTCCCCAACTCGCTTATCTGATCCCGGACTTCCACAACCCGACCGGCTGCCTCATGCCGCCGGAGGAGCGGGCCGTGGCGCTGCGTGCCGCCCGCCGGTGCGGCTCCTGGCTCGTCGTCGACGAGACCCTCGCCGAGCTCGCCCTCGACGTACCCGCGCCGGCGCCCTTCGCCTCGCACGCCGCGCCGGGCGGCGCCGGCCAGCTCATCACCCTCGGCTCCATGAGCAAGACCCACTGGGCGGGCCTGCGCATCGGCTGGCTGCGGGCGCCCGCCCGGCTCGTCACCGAACTCGCCGGGCAGCGCGTCGCCACCGACATGGGCGGCTCCGTCCTCGACCAGCTCCTGGCCCTGGACCTCCTCGACCGGGCGGACGACCTGCTGCCCCGTCGGCTGGAGCAGCTGCGGGCGGGGCGCGCCGCGCTCACCGCCGCGCTGACCGACCACCTCCCCGGCTGGAGCTGGCACCTGCCACCCGGCGGACTGTCGCTCTGGGTGGATCTGGGCGAGCCCATCGCGTCGGCTCTGGCCGAGCGGTCGCTCGACCACGGGGTACGGATCGAGAGCGGCTCGTGCTTCGCCACCGACCCGGGCGTCTTCGAACAGCGGCTCCGCATCCCGTACACGACCGCGCCCGACACCGTGCGCGAGGCGGTGCGCCGGATGGCCGCCGCACTCGCCGACGGCCCGGTGCCGTCACCGGCCGCCGCACGCCCGCACTGGGTGGCCTGAAGCGGGGGTGCGCGGAGACGCGCGTCGCGTTCCCTCCGCGCTGGATGCGGCGGGAAGGTGGCACCGTGCCAAAATCAACATCCACCCCTCGAACCGGACGTGAAGACGCAGCTCAGGAGCTCGGAATTGGCACTGGACCTCAACCTGCTGCGCGTGCTGGACGCCCTGCTCCAGGAGAACAGCGTGACCCGCGCCGCCGAGCGGCTCGGCACGTCACCCGCGGCCGTCAGCCGCACACTGGCCCGCCTGCGCCGCGCCGTCGGCGACCCGCTGCTGGTCCGCGCCGGGCAGCGCATGGTCCCCACCCCGCGCGCCCTGGAACTCCGCGGCGAGGTCGGCGAGCTGCTCCGCAGCTGCGACGACCTCCTGCGCCCCGGGGCCGGATTCGCCGCCGCCCGGCTCCAACGCACCTTCACCGTGCAGGCCACCGACCTGCTCCTGGCGGGGCTCGCGGGCACGCTCACCGAACGGATCCACGCGGCGGCCCCGCACGTGGACGTGGTCTTCCTGCCGGAGTCGGTGGAGGGCGGCCCCGCGCTGCGACAGGGCTGGCTGGACGTCGAACTGGGCTCGCTGGGGCACCTGGATCCGGAGATCCGGACCCAGCGGCTCGCGCGGACCCGGGTGGTCGCCGTCGCCCGCAGCGGCCACCCCCTCTTCGACGGGCCGATCGACGCCCGCCGCTTCGCCGCCGCCGACCACATCGGCATCTCCCGGCTCGGCAAACGCGAGGGCCCCATCGACGGTGCCCTCGCGGCCCTCGGCCTGCGGCGCCGAACTGCGGTCGTCGTGCCCAGCCACACCAGTGCCATGGTGCTCGCCAGGAACACCGACCTCGTCGCGCTGACCCTGGACGACTGGCTCTCGGACACCATCTCGGCCCTCGGCCTGCGCACGTTCCCGATCCCGCTGGACCTGGAACCGGTGGAGCTCGGCATGGCCTGGCATCCGCGCAACTCCTCGGACCCGGGGCACCGTTGGTTCCGCACACACCTGGCGGCCGCGGTCCTGGGGGCGGAGTCCGCCGCCTAGCGGGCTACCCCGCGGCCGCCACCGTCTTCGCCCACCGGTAGTCGGCCTTGCCGCTGGGGGAGCGCTGGATGCGGTCCGTGAAGACGACGGCGCGCGGGATCTTGTAGCCCGCGAGCCGCTCACGGCAGTGCGACTGCACCGCCGCCAGGTCCAACGCCGGTGCTCCGGAACGGAGTTGGACGACCGCCGCCACCCGGCTGCCCCACCGCTCGTCGGGCACCCCGGCCACCAGCGCGTCGTACACGTCCGGATGGGATTTCAGGGCCTGCTCGACCTCCTCCGGATACACCTTTTCGCCGCCCGTGTTGATGCACTGCGAACCGCGCCCGAGCACGGTGACGATGCCGTCCTCGTCGACCGTCGCCATGTCACCGAGCAGCACCCAGCGCTCCGCGCCCTTCTGGAAGAAGGTCTCGGCGGTCTTCGCCGGGTCGTTGTAGTAGCCGAGCGGTACGTGGCCGCGCTGGGCCAGCCGGCCCGGCTCGCCCACCGGGACCGGCTCGTACGTCGCCGGATCCACTACCTGCGTCCGCTCGTTGACCTCCAGGCGGAAGCCCTTCTCCGGACCCGAGTCGTCCGTCGCCCGGCCGTTGGAACCCGACTCGGACGAGCCGAAGTTGTTCAGGAGCAGCACGTTCGGGACCAGCTCCTGGAACTGGGCGCGGACCGTCTCCGACATGATCGCCCCGGACGAGGAGACGCTGAACAACGACGACAGATCCGTGCCCTCGAGCGGGCCGCGCAGCGCGTCGATGAGCGGCCTGAGCATCGCGTCGCCGACCAGCGAGACGCTGGACACCTTCTCCTTCTCGATCGTGCGCAGCACCTCCTCGGGGACGTACTTGCGGTGCAGGGCCACCCGCTGCCCGTAGTTGAAGGCGATGAACGACGTCAGCGTCGACGTGCCGTGCATCAACGGGGGAGCGGGGAAGAAGGTGAGGCCCGGGCCGCCCGCCGCGACCCGTTCGGCCAGCTCCTCGGGGCGCTTCACCGGCTCGCCAGTGGGCTCGCCGCCGAAGAGCCCCGCGAAGAACAGGTCCTCCTGGCGCCACATCACGCCCTTGGGCATGCCGGTCGTGCCGCCGGTGTAGATGATGAAGAGGTCGTCCCCGGAGCGCGGGCCGAAGCCGCGCTCGGGGGAACCCGCCGCCTCCGCATCGGCGAAGGCCACCACGTCGAGCGGGGGAGCGTCCGCGGGCGGCGCCCCCACCCGTATCAGGTGGCGCAGCTTCTCCGTGCGCGGCAGCGCCGCCGCGACCCGCTCGGTGAACTCGGCGTCGAAGACGAGCGCCGCCAGATCCGCGTCACGGTAGAGGTAGACCAACTCCTCTTCCACGTAGCGATAGTTGACGTTGACGGGTACGAGGCGTGCCTTCAGGCAGCCGAGGACGGTCTGCAGGTACTCGACGCCGTTGTACAGGTGCAGACCCAGGTGCTCGCCGGGCCTGAGGCCGCTGTCGATGAGGTGGTGGGCGATACGGTTGGCGGCCGCGTCGAGCGCGGCGTACGTCCGCCGGTGCTCCGCGCCGGTGCCGGGGTGGTCGATGTAGACGAGCGCCTCACGGTCGGGGACCACGTCGACGACCGACTCGAACAGGTCGGCAAGGTTGTACTCCACCGCACTCCTCCTGACCCCGGTGCCCCACGGCGACGTCCGGCCCGGCGGTTCGTCGGGCCGGCTTGGCGGTCATCAGAGCAGAGCGGCCCCCAAGTGGGAAGGGCCCCCGCGGAAGAAAACTGACTGAGTGTCAGAAAACTATTGAACTGGCTCCCCGGCTACTGCAACCTGTTCCAGGTCCGGAGGCGACAGGCCGCCCGCGCGGTGGCCGTCGATGGAGGGAGCACGGCACATGGGTGGGACGGAACACCTCTCCGTGCGGCGCGAGGGCGCCACACTGATACTCACACTGAACAGGCCCGAGGCGAAGAACGCCCTGTCCCTCGCGATGCTCGTGGGCCTCTACGACGGGTGGCTCGCGGCCGACGAGGACGACGAGGTCCGCTCCATCGTGCTCACCGGCGCGGGCGGCGCGTTCTGCGCCGGCATGGACCTCAAGGCCCTCGCGGGCAAGGGCATGGAAGGCGAGCAGTACCGGGACCGCCTCCAGGCCGACCCCGATCTGCACTGGAAGGCGATGCTGCGTCACCACCGCCCCCGTAAGCCCGTCATCGCCGCGGTCGAGGGCTACTGCGTGGCAGGCGGTACGGAGATCCTCCAGGGCACCGACATCCGCGTCGCCGGTGAATCCGCCACCTTCGGGCTCTTCGAGGTCCGGCGCGGACTCTTCCCCATCGGCGGGTCGACCGTGCGGCTGCCCCGGCAGATCCCGCGGACGCACGCCCTGGAGATGCTGCTCACCGGGCGGCCCTACTCGGCGGCGGAGGCGGCCGCCGTCGGCCTCGTCGGACACGTCGTACCGGACGGCACGGCGCTGGAGAAGGCGCTGGTCATCGCCGAGCAGATCAACGCGTGCGGGCCACTGGCCGTGGAGGCGGTCAAGGCCTCCGTCTACGAGGCCGCGGAGCTGACGGAGACCGAGGGCCTCGCGGCCGAACTGAAGCGGGGCTGGCCCGTCTTCGACACGGCCGATGCCAAGGAGGGCTCCCGGGCCTTCGCGGAGAAGCGCGCCCCCGTCTTCCGGCGCGCGTAGCCCTCACCCCGACCGCGAGGCCGCCGTGGCCGGCCGCGCGGTCCCCGCGCCCCCCCTCCGGGGCGCCCCGTCGTCGCATGAAACGGAGTCCCGGTCATGGCATCAGCGTCCCCCGAAGTCCTGCGCGCCCCGCTGGTCGTCGAGTTCCCCTTCACCCGGTCCCTCGGGCCTGTACAGAGCGCCTTCCTCACCGGGCTGCGCGAACGCACCCTGCTCGGGGTCAGGACCGGCGACGGACGCACCCTCGTGCCACCCGTCGAGTACGACCCGGTGACCGCCGAGGAGATACGCGACCTGGTGGAGGTCGCCCCCACCGGCACCGTCACCACCTGGGCCTGGAACCACGACCCCCGCCGCGGCCAGCCCCTCGACACCCCCTTCGCCTGGGTCCTGGTACGGCTCGACGGCGCCGACACCGCGCTGCTCCACGCCCTGGACGCCCCGGGCCCCGACGCCGTCCGCACCGGGATGCGCGTCCGCGTCCGCTGGACCGCCGAACGCGTCGGCGCCATCACCGACATCGCCTGCTTCGAACCGTACGAGGAAGCCGGCGCAGCAGCCGAAAGCGCCCCGCACAGCGGGGAGTTCGCCGATCCCGTCACCGGGATAGTCGCCGCCGCCCGGCTCGACTACACCTACTCGCCCGGCCGTGCCCAGAGCGCCTACATCCACGCCCTCTCCGAGCGCAAGACCGTCGGTGAGCGCTGCCCCTCCTGCCACAAGGTGTACGTCCCGCCGCGCGGCGCCTGCCCCACCTGCGGGGTCGGCACGGTGGAGCGGGTCGAGGTCGGGCCGCGCGGCACCGTCACCACGTACTGCATCGTCAACATCAAGGCGAGGAACCTCGACATCGAAGTGCCCTACGTCTACGCGCACATCGCGCTGGACGGTGCCGACCTCGCCCTGCACGCACGCATCGCCGGCATCCCCTACGACGAGGTCCGCATGGGCCTGCGCGTCGAACCCGTGTGGACCGAGGGCGGCCGCTACCCCGACCACTACCGGCCCACGGGTGAGCCCGACGCCGACTACGACACGTACAAGGAGCTGGTCTGATGGCGCCCCGCAAGCCGACTGTGATGCGACCCGTCCGCGACGTCGCCGTCGTCGCCTTCGGGCAGAGCGACCACCTGCGCACCACCGACGAGCTCTCCGAGGTCGAGATGCTCATGCCGGTACTGCACGAGGTCCTCGCCGCGACCGGCCTGAAGACCAGCGACATCGGATTCACCTGCTCCGGCTCCTCCGACTACCTCGCGGGCCGCGCCTTCTCCTTCACGATGGCACTCGACGGGGTGGGCGCCTGGCCGCCGATCTCGGAGTCGCACGTCGAGATGGACGGCGCCTGGGCGCTGTACGAGGCATGGGTGAAGCTGCAGACCGGCGAGGCCGACACCGCGCTCGTCTACGCCTACGGCAAGTCCTCGCCCGGGTCCGTGCGCGACGTGCTGACCCGCCAGCTCGACCCGTACTACGTGGCCCCGCTCTGGCCGGACTCCGTGGCGCTCGCCGCCCTCCAGGCGCAGGCCCTGATCGACGCGGGCGAGACGGACGAGCCCGCGCTGGCCGGCGTCGCGCGCCGCAGCCGTGCCGACGCGGCGGGCAACTCCCATGCGCAGCTGAGCGGTTCGGTCGCCCAGGGCGAGTACGCCGTCCGCCCCCTGCGCACCGGGGACTGCCCGCCGATCGGTGACGGAGCGGCCGCCGTGATCCTGGCCGCGGGGGACCGGGCCAGGGAGCTGTGCGAACGGCCGGCCTGGATCCGGGGCATCGACCACCGCATCGAGGCCCACGCCCTGGGCGTGCGGGACCTCACCGACTCGCCCTCGACACGACTGGCCGCCGAACGCGCCGGAGTCTTCGAACGTCCCGTGGACACCGCGGAGTTGCACGCCCCGTTCACCTCCCAGGAGGTCGTCCTGCGCAAGGCCCTCGAACTTGGCGACGACGTGACGGTCAACCCCTCCGGCGGCGCCCTCGCCGCCAACCCCGTGATGGCCGCCGGGCTGATCCGGCTCGGCGAGGCGGCCGCCCGCATCCACCGGGGCGCCTCGGACCGGGCCGTCGCGCACGCCACGTCCGGGCCCTGCCTGCAGCAGAACCTGGTCGCCGTCCTGGAAGGAGACGCACGATGAGCACTCCGGTGGGCAAGGAGCCCGTGGCCGTCGTCGGGATCGGACAGACCAGACACGTGGCCGCGCGGCGGGACGTGTCGATCGCCGGACTGGTCCGGGAGGCCGCTCAAGCCGCCTTGACGGACGCCGAGTTGACGTGGGCGGACATCGACGCCGTCGTCATCGGCAAGGCCCCGGACTTCTTCGAGGGCGTCATGATGCCGGAGCTGTACCTCGCGGACGCCCTCGGCGCCGTCGGCAAACCCATGCTCCGCGTCCACACGGCGGGCTCCGTCGGCGGCTCCACCGCGCTGGTCGCCGCCAACCTGGTCGCGGGCCGCGTGCACGGCACCGTCCTCACCCTCGCCTTCGAAAAACAGTCGGAATCGAACGCGATGTGGGGCCTCTCCCTGCCCATCCCCTTCCAGCAACCGCTGCTCGCGGGAGCCGGCGGATTCTTCGCCCCGCACGTGCGCGCCTACATGCGGCGCACCGGCGCGCCCGACACGGTTGGCTCGCTCGTCGCGTACAAGGACCGCCGCAACGCCCTGAAGAACCCCTGCGCCCACCTCCACGAGCAGGACATCACGCTGGAGAAGGTGCAGGCGTCACCGATGCTGTGGGACCCGATCCGCTACTCGGAGACCTGCCCGTCCTCCGACGGCGCCTGCGCGATGGTCCTCACCGACCGTGCGGGCGCGGCCCGTTCACCCCGGCCGCCGGCCTGGATGCACGGCGGGGCGATGCGCAGCGAGCCGACCCTCTTCGCGGGCAAGGACTTCGTCTCCCCGCAGGCGGGCAAGGACTGCGCCGCCGACGTCTACCGGCAGGCCGGCATCGCGGACCCGCGCCGGGAGATCGACGCCGTCGAGATGTACGTGCCGTTCTCCTGGTACGAGCCGATGTGGCTGGAGAACCTCGGCTTCGCGGCGGAGGGCGAGGGGTGGAAGCTCACCGAGGCCGGAGTGACGGAACTCGACGGCGACCTTCCGGTGAACATGTCCGGCGGTGTCCTGTCGACCAATCCCATCGGCGCCTCCGGGATGATCCGCTTCGCCGAGGCGGCGCTCCAGGTGCGCGGTCAGGCGGGGGAGCACCAAGTCGACGGCGCTCGTAAGGCGCTGGGCCACGCCTACGGAGGCGGCTCGCAGTTCTTCGCCATGTGGCTGGTCGGCGTCGAACCCCCCACCACCTGACGGCACCCGGCCCGCCAGGCGAACCGGAGTCCTGCCCTCGCGGCCTGTCCGGCGCCCGGAGCGAAAGCTAGGCTGGCGCCGGACGACGCATTCGGGAGGAGCACGGACGTGGCCGACAGCACCATTCAGCACCATCCACTCGCGGGCTGGGACAAGCCGGAGCTCGACCTCAGCACGGCGGACTGGCGATCGAGCAGCGAGGGGCAGGGCGATGTGGAGATCGCCTTCGTCGAGGGCTTCGTCGCGATGCGCAACGGTCGGCGCCCCGAGAGCCCTTCCCTCATCTTCACCCCGGCGGAGTGGGGAGCCTTCGTCCATGGCGCCCGCGCGGGCGAGTTCGACCTGACGTAGGCCGGCGCGCGCTTCTCGTGGTCAGGACGCACGGCCCGTCCGGCACCGACGCGGTGCCGGACGGGCCGTGCCGGTGAGGAGGCCGTCCCTCGCTTCCCCCGCCGCGCCCGCCGCCGGTGCTCCGTGGCTGGTCGCGCCGCGCCCGGCGGTCCGCGAGGGCGCCCCGCCCCCGCGTCGGGAAAGGCCGGAGGCCACGTACCATGGGCGCATGTCCTTCCTCCGCCGCCGCAGCTCCGCCACTCCCGCGGGCCCGGACTTCGACGTCCTGGCCATGGACCCCGGTGACTGGCCCGGCAATCTCGGCGCGGGCCTGCTGCCCGCCCCCGACGGCAGCTGCCAGGGCGTCTTCCTGCGGTACGACCTGTTCGGCGGCCGAGGCCCCGCGATGATCATCGGCAACCTCCCCGAGGGCTCGCCCGCCCGCGAGACCGCCGAGGGCGAGGTCCCCTTCGAGGTGGCCCAGCTGCTCCTGGCCCTGGAGAACGACGAGGAGGTCACCGTCGTCTCGTCCGAGGACCTGCCGGTGATGCAGGGGGACAACCTCCTCATCGTGCGCCGCCTCAAGCTCTCCGAGAGCCGGATTTCCTGCGTGCAGTTCGACCGCAGTGACAACGTCCTGGTGACCATCGCCGCCTGGGACCGTCCGATCACCGACGACCTGTACGCACTGCTCAAGCCGCTGCCCGCCGAGCTGTTCCAGCAGGGCTGAGCCGCCGCCCGCGCGCCGGGGCTCGCCCCGCGCATCCGCACTTCCTTCCGCGCACTGCCCCGATCCGGTCCAGGGATCGGGGCAGTTTTGTGTCGTGCTCTTGCCAGCCAGTCATCGGACTTTTAACGTGACCGGTCATGACTCAGGGGACCCACGGGATTACGCGCAGGACGACCATGAAGTCCGCGCTCGGCAGTGCTGCCGGGCTCGCCGCAGGGAGTGGCGCACTTGCGGCCGCCGGCCCCGGAGTGGCGGCCGCCGAGGAAGCGAAGCGCGACACCTCCGATGAATTGACGCTCTGGTACGACAGACCTGCCGGTGACTGGGAGCGGGAGGCCCTGCCCATCGGCAACGGGACGCTCGGCGCCATGGTCTTCGGCACCCTCAGCTCCGAACGGCTCCAGTTCAACGAGAAGACCCTGTGGACCGGCGGCCCGGGCTCCCGGGACGGCTACGACTTCGGCAACTGGCGCACGCCCCGGCCCGGTGCGCTCGACGCCGTCCGCGACGACCTCGCCGCGCGGGGGCGGCTGACCCCCGACGACGTGGCCGCGCGGCTCGGCCAGCCACGCCGCGGCTACGGCGCCCACCAGACCTTCGGCGACCTCCACATCGACGTGGCCGGCGCCCCAGCGGCGTCCGACACCTCCTACCGCCGCACCCTCGACCTGCGACAGGGCCTCGCGACCGTCACGTACCGCCAGGAACACACGGGGCACCGAAGGGAGTTCTTCGCCTCGTACCCCGACGGGGTGATCGTCGGACGACTCTCCGCCGACCGGCCCGCGCAGCTCACCTGCACGCTCCGCCACTCCTCGCCGCGCGCCGACTGCACCGCCACCGCGCACGACGACCGGATCGCCGTCCGGGGCGAACTCGCCGACAACGCGCTGAAGTTCGAGGCCCAACTGCGCGTGGTGCAGCAGGGCGGGACGCGCGTCGCGCACGACGACGGGGGCATCACGGTGACCGGCGCCGACCACCTGTGGTTCGTACTCGCGGCGGGCACGGACTACGCCGACACCTTCCCCGCGTACCGGCGCGAGGACCCGCACGCCGCCGTCACCCGCACCGTCGACAAGGCCATCGCGACGGGCCACGCCGCGCTGCGCGCCCGCCATCTGCGCGACCACCGCGCCCTGTTCGACCGCGTCACCCTGGACATCGGGCAGGCGCTCCCCGACGGCATGCCCACGGACCGGCTGCTGAAGGAGTACGGGGCGGCGTCCGCCGGGGCCGACCCGCAGGCGGCAGCTGCCGCCGACCGCGCGCTGGAGGCGCTCTTCTTCCAGTACGGCCGCTACCTCCTCATCGCCTCGTCGCGCGCCGGCTCACTGCCCGCCAACCTCCAGGGCGTCTGGAACAACAGCACCACTCCGCCGTGGTCGGCCGACTACCACACCAACATCAACCTCCAGATGAACTACTGGCTCGCCGAGGCCGCCAACCTCCCCGAGACGACCGCCCCCTACGACCGCTTCGTCGAGGCGCTGCGCGCGCCCGGCCGGCGTACCGCCGAGGAGATGTTCGGCAGCCGCGGCTGGGTCGTGCACAACGAGACCAACCCCTACGGCTTCACCGGGGTGCACGACTGGGCGACGTCCTTCTGGTTCCCCGAGGCCGCCGCCTGGCTCACCGCCCAGCTCTACGAGCACTACCGCTTCGGCGGCTCCACGGACTACCTGCGCGCCACCGCGTACCCGGCGATGAAGGAGGCCGCCGAGTTCTGGCTCGACAACCTGCGCACCGACCCGCGCGACGGCACCCTCGTCGTCACGCCCAGCTACTCGCCCGAGCACGGCGACTTCACCGCGGGCGGCGCGATGGCCCAGCAGATCGTCCACGACCTGCTGACGAACACCCTCGAAGCGGCCCGGGTGCTCGGCGACTCACCGGCGTTCCGCGCCGACCTCGAGAAGACCCTGGACGGCCTGGATCCGGGCCTGCGCATCGGCTCCTGGGGCCAGCTCCAGGAGTGGAAGGCGGATCTGGACGGCCGCACGGACGACCACCGCCACGTCTCGCACCTCTACGCCCTGCACCCCGGACGGCAGATCGAACCCGGCAGCACGTGGGCGGAGGCGGCGAAGGTCTCCCTCACGGCGCGCGGCGACGGCGGCACCGGCTGGTCCAAGGCCTGGAAGATCAATTTCTGGGCGCGGCTGTACGACGGCGACCACGCGCACAGGATGCTCGGCGAACAGCTCAAGTCCTCGACGCTGCCCAACCTCTGGGACACCCACCCGCCCTTCCAGATCGACGGGAACTTCGGCGCGACGTCGGGCATCGTCGAAATGCTGGTGCAGAGCCAGCACGACGTGATCGAGATCCTGCCCGCCCTGCCGACGACCTGGCCGAAGGGTTCGGTCCGCGGACTGCGGGTACGCGGCGGCGCGACCGTCGACATCGACTGGGCGTCGGGCCGCGCCACCCGCATCGTCCTGAAGGCGTCACGCACACGGGAACTGATCCTGCGCAGCACGCTGTTCGACGCGGGCAAGGGCAAGGGCAAGGACAACGGCGAGAAAAGCGTGAAGGCGCAGGCGGGCCGACGATATGTCTTCGACTGACCTTGTCCTTCGGCGATGCGTGCGGGGCGGGACCGCACGTGCGAAGAAATGTGCAGAACGGTCGTTACCAAGTCGGACAGGTCCGTTCGGGTGATGTGCTCGGCGGTGTCACCGGCCGTGCGCCGGAGCGCACAAGCGCTTGCCATTGATCTTTCAACGGGTGGGTGTAGAGCTCAGTGAATGTCAGGGTCACGACTTTTATGAGCTGCTGAGACGTTCAGGCAATGGTTACGGAAATGTCCGTGATTCGTAACTGATCCTGGTCGGCCTGCCGGAGGCGTCACCGAAGCTTCACAGTTTGGTTCCTCGGCCCACACCGGACCGGGAACTCGTACCGCGCACCCACCAGTCTCGGTATCGGCTGGTGGAGCACTGCTCTTGAGGGGACAGCACCATGTCTGCTTCTTCGACCGCCCGCCGCATCGCCGCCACGGCCGTGACCGTCGGCGCCGTCATCTCGACCGTCGCGCTGCCGGCCGCCGCCGCCGACCACGGCCACCACCGGCAGCCGCAGGTCGCGATCAGCGGTGTCCAGGCCGACAGCCCCGGCCGTGACGACAACTCCAACCGGTCGCGGAACGCCGAATGGGTCAAGGTCACCAACACCACCCGGCACTCGGTGAACCTGAAGGGCTGGACGCTGCGCAACCGCGACGGCCAGACCTACCACTTCCGAAACGTCTGGCTCGCCGGCCGGTCGTCGGTCAAGGTCCACACCGGAGTGGGCCACGACACCCGCGCCGACCTCTACCAGGACCGTCGCCACTACGTGTGGGACAACCACGCCGACAAGGCGATCCTGCGCAACGACCACGACCGCACCGTGGACGTGAAGTCCTGGGGCCGCGGGGGACACCACCACAACCACCACTGACCCTTCCACGGGGTGAGTGAGTGATCCCGTCCGCGCCGGGCAGCCTGTGCTGCCCGGCGCGGACGTGCGCGGGTCGCGGGGCGACCGGTTCCGGCAGGCCCACTGGAACGACGACTTCGGAGCGGCTGGTTCAGGCGCTCACATCGATGCGCTCAGCAACGGCGGCACCGGCGGAGTGGGCACCGCCTGAGCGCATGAGGCCAGGCCGCCGACGGTCCCTCGTATGCCACGCGCGGGATGCGGCACGGCGGACGCACCGCTGCACTGGAGACTCCACGTACCGATTGGAGTGAGGTTCATGCGTACTCGTCGACTTCTCACCGCGGGCATGACCACCGTGACCGTCCTGATGATCGGCGCCGGCACCGCGATGGCCGACGACCCCGCCGCGACCACCCAGGGCGGCAAGGGGGGCGGAGGCCTGCTGGGCGGCCTCCTCGACGGTCTCCTCGGCGGACTCCTGGGCGGGCTTCTCTGAATCCCCCGATCCGCCTCTTCGAGGAGAACGCGTGCGCCGGTGGCACGCACCCCTTTCCGCATCGCAGGAGAGGGGCCGGTCGTACGTCGGGTCCGGGCCTGCCCCTTGCAGACCCGGACCCGACGCTCATCTGACGTCGCTAAGCGGCCGACCGCACCACCTTCACGTCGGCGGCCCGCACGTACCCGACCCGGTGCCCGTACTGGATCACGTAGTACATGTCCTTGCCGCGCACCACCTTGTGCGGCGCCGTGTCGAACGTCGGGGCGTAGAAGTACTCGCCCGGCACCTTGTCGCCGATCACGTACTTCTGGCCCGCGAGGATCTTGTACGGCAGGGGTGAGACGGTCTGCACGGGCACGCCCGCCGGGTACGCCTCCTTCTCCGGGTACGCGCGTCCGTACACGGGGACCTCGGCCGCGCCGTCCTTCGGCGTCACCACGGAGCCTCGCGCGTCCACCGCGGTGGGCTGCTGCTCCGGGTTCTTGAACCAGGCCTTCTGGCCCAGGTACCAGACGGCCGTCCAGTCGCCCTGGCGGTCGGCCACCGCGTACTGCTGGCCGGTGGAGAGCCGCGCGCCCGTGTCGTTCACGTCGATCGTGGAGTCCTGGCCGCCGGGGCGCCTGCCGATGTCCTTGACCAGTGGCGCGTCGTCGCGCGGCTCGGTGTGCACGCGCACCGCGGCCGAACCGTGCGGCGCGCACGTCTCACCGGGCTTGACGCAACCCGTGTACTCAGTACGGTTCTTGGCGTAGTCGGGGGCGATGGTGACCAGCCCGCCGCCCTTGCCCTTCGTGGCCTTGAACGGCTTGCCGAGCAGCGTGAAGTAGTGCTGCCAGTCCCAGTACGGCCCCGGGTCGGTGTGCATCCCGGGGATCGACGACGTCACCGTGCCCTGGACGTTGTCGTGGCCGAGGATGTGCTGGCGGTCCAGCGGGATGCCGTACTTCTTAACGAGGTACTTCACCAGCCGCGAGGACGTGCGGTACATCGCCTCCGTGTACCAGGTGTCGGGCGCGGTGAGGAACCCCTCGTGCTCCAGGCCGATCGACTTGGAGTTCACGTACCAGTTGCCCGCGTGCCAGGCGACGTCCTTCGCCTTGACGTGCTGGGCGATGTGGCCGTCGGTGGAACGCAGGGTGTAGTGCCACGACACGTAGGTCGGGTCCTGCACCAGGTTCAGGACGCCCTCCCACCGGCCCTCGGTGTCGTGGATGACGATCGAGTCGATGCTCTGGCTCTTCGGCCGGTCCGCCAGGTCGTGGTTGCCGTAGTCCGGGTTGCCCTGCGGGTCCTTGAACTCCTCGTACGGCGCCGGGATCCACTCGCACGACACCGTCTTCGGGCACTCCGTCTGGCCGGCCGGCGCCTTGCGCAGCCCCATCCGTCGCACCTGTGCGGCATCGGGCCTGAGCCCCGGCACCGGGGCGAGCGCCACCCGCTGACCGGAGTCCGTGGTGCGCCGCTCGCCGTCACGCATCACCGCGAACACGTCGTTGGCGTACGTGGCCGCCGTGGCCTCATCGTCCGCCCCGGAGAAGCGGGCGATCGCGCCGTACCAGTCGGCCGGATCGCCGCTCAGGGGTTTGCCGAGCCCCCGCTGGGCCGCCGCGAGCAGCGCCGCGCCACCCGCGACGTTCGCGGCGGGATCGGTGCGGAGCTGCTGCGCGGACTTGCCGGTCAGCTTCGCCGCGCGGGGCAATGTCTTGAGCCGCGCGGGGAGTTCGGACTCCGCGGGCACCTCGGTGGTGGGCGGCGCGGCCGGGCGGGATGTGTCGCCGCGCGCGTCCTCCGTGCCCTCGCTGTGGTGCGGGGCCGAGGCCAGGGCGGTGCGGGCGTCGGTCAGATGCATGGGGCCGTAGCCGCCGGTGACGCTGGCCGCGCCGCCGTGCCCGTCCCAGCGCGACTGCAGGTACGAGACGCCGAGCAGCACGCTCTGCGGTACGCGGTACTCGGTGGCGGCGGCCGCGAAGGCCTCCTGCAGCCCGTCCGCCGAGGTCGGTCGGGGCGCGCCCGAGGAGGGAGCCGCGCCGAGCAGCGGTACCAGCAGGCCGGCCGCCGCGAGGGCGCCTGCCGTCCTGACGGTACGTCTGCGCGCGGACGGGGTGGGGGCGGTGCCGGATGCTCGCAATGCAGCCTCCTGGGACTTCTGGGCCGGTGAAGCGTGACGGGGCGTGCGGGGCCGGGCGTGGGTCAGTGGTACCGGCTCTCCGACGATCCGTCAATCATGCCCAGGGCACGGGATTTCCCATGTCAGCGCGGGGTTCGGCGGGTTGGGGTCGGGTTTTCGCCACAGGCGGCGGCACCGCCTGCGTCGCGTCAGTGGCGTGGACCAATGAGGGGGTGGGGGGCTCCACGAGATCCACCTGTTCGGTGGAGCCTTCCGGTCGCCGGCCTCAGTCGAGGACCGCGGTGGCCTCCACCTCGACCAGGTGGGCGGGTATGTCCAGCGCCGCGACGCCCAGCAGGGTGCCGGGCGGCACCGGAGTGACCCCCAGCTTCGCGGCGGCCCTGGCCACGCCCTCCAGGAACAGGGGCATCTTCTCCGGCACCCAGTCGACGACGTGGACGGTCAGTTTCGCCACGTCGGCGAAGGAGCCGCCGATCGCGGACAGGGCGGTCCCGATGTTGAGGTAGCACTGCTCGACCTGCGCGGCGAGGTCGCCCTCGCCGACCGTGACACCGTCGGCGTCCCAGGAGACCTGCCCCGCGATGTGGACGAGGCGGGACCCGGACGCGATCGAGACCTGATGGTAGGGGGCGACTTCCGGCAGGCCGCTCGGGTTCACCAGGGTGATGGTCATGCTGTGCCGCCCTCTCGTGTGCGGGGCCCGTACGCGTCGCTCGTGGACATGGTGCGTACGCGTCCCTCGTCGTTACTCCAAAACCGTAGGAGAGCCGCCGCTGACGTGGAAGAACGCACTTCTGGGTGACCGAGGAACCTGATGGTGACCCAACAGGTCGGTGCGGGTCCGGCCCGCTCGCGGTTCACGGGGTGTCGCCGGACCAGTCGAAGCGGCCCGGGTCGCGCGGGCGCGGCCCGTATGTCGCCCGTCCTCCGGCTCCGAAGCGCCCCAGCTCCGTCGGGAGCGCGACGCCCGTGTCGATCTCCTCCGGTGTCCACCCGGTGATGTCGAGCAGCAGCCCGTCCAGCGGCCCGCCGACGAGTTCGGCGTAGCGCTGTCCCGGCCGCGGGCCCGGCTGCTCGTGATCCTGGCCGTACACCCGGCCGCGCAGCAGCTGCTCATCGTCGCTGTCCATACGGTCCAGCGTCTCAGCCACCACTGACAGCGACCCCGGGGGCCAGCCCTTCGCATTCGCTTGCATAAAGTGTGGAATGTCGTTACGCGATAGACTTCAAAGCGGCGCAGGGACGAATCGCCCCCATGGTGCGACACGCCGAATTCGGGCCAACTGCCGTCTCCGGTAAGGCCGATGAGGAAGGGGGCGGCGTCGCCCCCGGCCGAATTCTGTCAGTGGCCGCAAGTAGGATGGCCGAATGACAAATCGGGGGCGCACATGCAAAGTTGCAGCCGTACTCACGTTGTCGGCGCTCGCGCTGACGGGGTTCACCACGGGGCGAGGCCACGGGGGAAGCAGCCGTCACGGAGGCGGCGGGGGTGGGGGCGGGTGCAGCAGTTCGAGCCAGGACCACGACAGTTCCTCGTCGAGCAGCTCCGGTTCCTCGGGATCGGTGTCCGCGGGTTCGGATTACGACGATGACGACGACTCGTACGGCAGCAGCACCAGCGGCGGGAGCGCAAGCAGCGGCGGCCGGTCGAGCGGCGGAGCGTACAACCGCAGGCCGAACCACGACTCCACCGCCTCCAGCTCGCCCGGCGGCCATGCGCTGCGCGACGCCAAGGCCAAGCTGGTGAAGTGCGCGAGTCCGGCGAAGCCGTACGCGACCGTCAAGGTCACGAACAGCAACGGCAGGACGAGCCGCTTCTACGTCTCCGTCACCTTCGTCGACGCGGCCGGCATCACCATCGTGGAGCGGAGCGAGAAGGTGAAGGTTCCGGGCCACGGCAAGGCGACGGCCCGAGTGGAGATCGGGGGCGGAGGCCTGGCGGAGTCGGTGGACCACTGCGAGGTCGACCCGCAGGCGTTCCCCGTCTCCGGCTGAGCCCGGGCGGGCAGCTTGCCGCCTCAAAGGTCCCTTATCCGGATGAAGCGGCCGCTTTGCCCGAACCGCCGCCATGGGGCGGGTTGTCTGTTCCGGCATGACTTCTCAAGGCGCACATCTCACCCATCCCGGCCTCGCCCGGATCACCGTCCACTCCGCCGACGCGACGACCGTGAACGCCGTGGCCCACGCCATCGCCGACCACCTGAACGCCACCAGCCCCACCGATCCGGAGCCGCTGCCGGACGAGGGCGGGGTGGTGGTGCACCAGTACGTCTATGCGGCACAGCCCGACGAGACGCCCCAGGTGACGGAGGAGTAGCGGGAGGCCGAGGGAACGAGAGGAGGGCGGCGGCTCACGGGGGCGGGACCCGGGTCAGGACCAGACCGTGAACGTCACGGTGACGGACGACTTCCTGCCCGCCGCGTCCGTGACCGTCAGGGTCGCGTTGCGGAAACCCCAGCTCGTCGGGGTACCCGAGATCACGCCCGTCGTGGGGTGGACGGCCAGCCCGGCGGGGAGGTTCGTCGCGGTGAAGGTGTACGGGGCCGTGCCGCCGGTCGCTGTCAGCGGCAGGCTCACCGGGCGCCCCACGTAGGCAGTCTGACTCCCCGGCGAGGCGAGCTGCGGCGCCCCCGTGCCAGGCGCGGTGACCTTCCACGCGAAGGACGTGGACCCCTTCTTGCCGGCCGAGTCCGTCGCGGTCACCGTCACCTGGTACGTCCCGGCGGTCGTCGGTGTGCCCGTGACGGTGCCGGTCGACGCCGCAACGGACAGCCCCGGCGGCAGCCCGGTGGCGGTCCACGTGTAGGGAGCCGTTCCGCCTTCCGCGCTGTTGCGCAGCTCCACCGGACTGCCGGTCGAGCCGGTCTGCGCGGACACGGCCGCCACCGTCACCTCGCCGGGTTGAGGGTCCGACGTGGCAAGCCGGGCACCGAACTTGGCGAGTGCCTCGTTCACCGGCTGGAAGATGGTGAACTTCTCGCCCCCTCCGCTGCTGCAGGTCGCGCTGCCGCCGCCCGAGTGCAGGCCCACGGCCTTGCCTCCGGCCGCGGTGACGTAACTACCGCCCGAGTCCCCGCCCGCCGAACAGGCGCTGGTGTAGGAGAGTCCGTCGATCACCACGTTCCCGTAGTCGACGCTCTGGTCGACCTTGGTCACCTCGCCGCACTGGTACCCGGTCGTCTGACCGGAGTGGCACACGGCCGTCCCGACCACCGCGTCGGACGAGCCTGTCACGGGGACGTCACCCTTGCCCCAGCCCGCGACCCTGGCCGCCAGGGACCAGCCCGGCTGGTCGACGTCGACGATGCCCATGTCGCCCTCGCGGGCGTTGACCGACCCCGAACCGTTCCTGTTCGAGGTGCCTACGCGTGTGCCGTCCTTGCCGTACGCGGGCTGGTCGGTGTCGTTGGTGCAGTGCCCGGCCGTGAGGAACGCCTTGCCGCCGCCGCTGGTCCGCGTCACCGGAAAACCGATGGAGCAGGGGGACTCGCTGCCGGGTATCCACTTCTCTCCGCCCACCACGTCGCCGCCCTGCTGACGGGGCAGGTCGTGGGACTCGACGACGCGTACGAGAGCGCCGAGGGAGGCGAGTCGGGTCCGCAGGTCTTTCGTGGCACTGGTCGACGCGTCGGGGTCGAGGACCACCTCGACCCGTCCCGACCGTGCGTCCGGGCCCCACGAGCGGACCCCGGGAACCCCTCGGCTCCAGGCACCGACCGTCCGCGTCACCGCCTCCAGCTCGGCGTGGGTGGTGCGTGTTCCGTGCGGTACGGCTCCGACGGCTCGTACGGCCGCGGCTGCTCGGTCCGTGGTGACGGACACGTGCAGGCGGCCGTCGGCCGCGTCGAACCAGAGCGCGGTGGCGCGGTCGCCGACCGTGGCACGGACGGCGGTCGCCGCACGCTGCGCGCGCCTCTCGTCGGCCAGGCGTTCGCGTACCCCAGCGGCATCCAGCCCCAGATCACGCGCCAGGGCGGCGCGGAGCCCCGCGGGCAGGGGAGGGGGCGCGGTGCTGCTGTCGGCGTGGGCGAGCGGTCCTGGCAGGGCGCCGAGCCCGGCGAGGGCCGCGACGGCCACGAGGCCGGCCAGCAGAGGCCGAGACCGAGGGCGAGAGCGGCGTGTTGGGGTGCGCATGGGGGAGTCCTTTCGGGAGCGGGTGTGCCGGTGGCGGGGTGTCAGCGGCGGTTCGGTCGTGAACCGGGGTGGTCGGGCGCCTGGTGAGGCAGGTGTGGGCGATGGCGTGCCGTCACTGAACGGGGCACAGCGTCCTGGTGCCGGGGCGCGGGCGGTATCCGGGAGGGCCCCTGTCGTGTGTGGGGGAGGGGCTGAGGGGGGCCGGGAGGGATCAGGGGGATGTCAGGGAGATCCCTCGCTCCGTGCGTGCGCCACGCACGGGCGTTGTGGCCGCGGAGCCGTCCGCCTACGGTGCCCGGTGTGCGAGGACGGACGAGCGCGGACGGAGAGTTCGATGCGTGCGCGGCGGAGGACGGCTGGGCAGCCGTGGTCAGCGGCGCCGCATCCCTGCTGCGACGCCACGGCCGACTGGCGGTCACCGGCCCCTGGGGCGCGGGCAAGAGCATGCTGCTGGAGGCCTTGGCCGAGCAGCCGCCGGCCCAGGACGGGGCAACGGCGCGGTGCTGCCTGCGGGTGACGGCTCAGGAAGGTGACGCCGACGTCCGCTACGGAGGGTTGGTCCAACTGCTCAGCGCGGCCGAGGTGAACGGTGGCGACGGCGGGATGTCACCCGGTACGCGGGATCGCGCCGGTGCCGTCGTCCCGGAGCCGAAGGGCGCCCTGTCCGGTGCGGGTTCCGGGAGCTGCCGCAGCTCCGACCTCCAACACCCCACAGCCGAGGGGCGCCCCGCACAGCCCCCTCGCCCCACGACGACCGCCGCCTCTCTGCTCCTGCGACATCTCGCGGCACCGCCTCCCGTACGAGGGCCGGCTCCCGGCCAAGGGCGAGTCACCGGGAACGACCACACCCACCCCCGCCCCAGCGCGTTCTCCTACGACACCGGCATCGACATCGACGTCGACGACCGGCTGGCGCTGCGGCTGGGCCTGACACGGATGTTCAGCGAAGGGCCGCCGCTGCTCCTCGTGATCGATGGCGCGCAGTGGCTGGATCCCGACAGCGCGGAACTGATCGGCTACGCGCTCCGCACGGTTCCCCGGGCGCAACTGGGGGCGCTGGTCGCCGAACGCACCGGCGGCCGGCCTGCCGTCGCGGCCACGCTGCTCGGCGGGCATCCGGCGGTCTTCTCCGTACCGCCCGCGGACCTGACCGAGACGGCCGCGACCTGCGCGCGTGCCGGGCTGTCCGTGCGGTGGGCGGCGTCCGTCCACCGGCACTGCGGGGGCCACCGGGCCCTGCTCGACGCGTGGGTCCGCCATGGATCCGCTCCGGCGCGGACGCCCGACGCGCCGGCTGCCGCGCCCCGGACGCCTGTCGCATCGGCTGCCCCGCTCCCCACGCCAGGCACGTCGGCCGCCGACGTCCGGCGACCGGGCGAGCCGACCGTGCCCGCGGCACTGCCTCGCACGGCCGCCGACCACCCCCGGCCGCCCGCCGCACCGGACGCCCCCGCCATAAGGTCCGGCGCGACGGCCGGCCTCTCGCCCGCCCCACCCCGCCAGGTGCGCGAGCTCGCCGCCGCGTGGCTCGCCTCCGTCCCGCCGGACGTGCTCGAGACCCTCCAGGTCGCCGCTCTGGCCGGCACCTGTGACGTGGACCTGTTGCGCCACAGCGGCCGGCGTCAGGCCGAAGACCAGCTCTCCCACGCGTGTGACGCGGGGCTGCTCCTCGACGACCAGGACCAGGACCAGCCCCAAGGCCCGGACCCGGCATCCGGCCACGCCCCGCACGGAGCCTCGTACCGGTTCGCCGCGACCGCCCTGTCGGACGCCGCAGCCGCCACCGTGTCCCGCGACCGTCGCACCGCCATCCACCGTGCACTCGCGGCCTGCTTCCACGGCCCCGTCGCACGGGCCCTGCACACCGCCCTGGCCCAGGAGACACCTGACCCGGGGGTCGCCGAGGAGACCGCGTACGCCGCGACCCTGGCGCGCGCCGCGGGTGAACGCCCGCGCGCCGCACAGCTGTTGCTCCTCGCCGCCCGCCTCACCCCGGCCGACCGGCCCCGACCGCGCCTGGAGCGGTTCGCCGCGGCCGCGGAACAGGCGGCGGCCGCCGGGTCCGCCGCCCTCACCCGCCATGCGGCGGACCGCATCATGACGGAACACGGCACCCCCGCCCAGCAGGTGCACGCCCTGCTGGCCGTCGTCGACGCGACCGGACAGGACACGGCCGGCGCCCGCCCCCTGCTCGCCACCGCCCGCAGGATCGCCGCGGACGACCCGGACCTGCTCGCCGCCGTCGAGCTCCGCGCCGCCGTCCAGGCGAACATCTCCGGCGAGGACCACGCAGGCGCCCTGCACCACGCCGAGGCCGCCACCGCCCTGGCCGTAACAGCGCGCAACTCGCCTCTGGAGGCTGCCGCGTTGACGATGACCGCCCGGATGCGGCGCGTACTCGGCCGCGTGGATGCCGCCGCGACCGCACTGGAGCGGGCGCTGTCCCTGGCCGTGCCGCCGGCGCGGCTCGGGGTACGGAACAGTCCGCAGTATCTCGCCGCCCGCCACGCCGTGTTCGACGCCCGCCCGGCGGAAGCCCGCTCGCTGCTGCTCCAACTCCTGCCCGTCGCCGAGGAGTCGGGGGAGCCGGAGGACCTGGTCGACCTGTGGCGGAGCCTCGCCGAGGTGGAAGCCGGCCGCGGTGCCTGCGGCGACGCCCTGCGCTGGGCGGAGCGCGCCGTCGACCTCACCGCGGCCGCCGGCCTGTCACCCGGCCCCGCCTGGTACACCGCCGCCCTGGCCCAGGCCTGCGGCGGACGGCACGATCGCGCGCTGCACTTCGCCGTCCACGCCGTACGCGCTTCCCGGGAAGAGGAGGACGCCCTGCACACGGCGCGCGGCCTGTGGGTTCTCGGGGCGACGCTCCTGCACACCGGCCGCGTCGAGAGCGCCGCCGCCGCGCTCGCCGAGGTCGCCGAGCTGGAGTCCCGGTCCGGGGCCGCCGACCCGGCCGTGCTCCGCTGGCAGGGCGACGCGGTCGAGGCGTTCGCCCTCAGCGGGCGCACGCGTGCGGCACAGGGACTCCTGGAAACCATGCAGGAGCGCGTCGGACCGCATCCCGCGCACGCCGCGTTGCGCGCCGCGCTCACCCGGGCCCGCGGACTCTGTCAGCACCTCGACGGCGCGGGCGACGAGGCCGCCGAGCTCTTGGCGGACGCGGCGGCGGTCTTCGCCCGGCTCGGTCTGCCGGTCGAGGAGGGCCGCACCCATCTGCTGCGCGGCCGGGTCGAGCGACGCCGTCGCCGCGCCGCCGCGGCCCGCGCCGCGTGGGAGACGGCCCGGACGCTCTTCGCGGACGCCGAGGCACACCCCTGGAGCGCGCTCGCCGACGACCACCTGGCGCATCTGACGGGCCGTACGCCGGGGCAGCTCCTGACCGATCACGAGCTGCGGCTGGCCGAACTGGTGCGCGGGGGTGCGACCAACCAGGAGGCGGCACAGCAGATGTTCATCTCGGTCAAGACCGTGGAGACGGTCCTGAGCCGCGTCTACCGCAAGCTCAACATCCGCTCCCGCACCCAGCTCGCCGCCGCGCTCACCGTCTGACGACAGGCCTCCCGGCCCGGGGCCCGTCAATGCGCGCGTCAGCTCGGCGGCCGCCACGCGGCCTGTGCCGCCTCGACGGTCGGATGGGTGGGAAAGACCTCTTCCAGTCCCGCGATGCGGAACACGCGGGTGACGCGCGCGGGCACCGCCGCCAGGACTATGGCCGCGCTCGCGGCGAGCGCGTAGTTGCGGGCGGCGAGGAAGACCGTGATCCCCGTGGAGTCGCAGAAGGTGAGTCGCCCGAGGTCGAGGACCAGTTGCTGGCCGGACCGCAGTTCGAGTCCGCGGAGCGCGACATGGACGTCGGGGGCGGTGCGGTGGTCCAGTTCCCCGGTCAGCTCTATGACCGCTCCGGCCGGGCCGACGAGCGTACGGATCGTCAGGAGTGGGGTCACTGCTGCTCTTCACTGGTGGGTCGGGGGACGCTGATGGCCAGGACGGCGGTGTCGTCGTCCACGCCCGTGCCGAGGGTGTCGAGCAGCTCGCGGATCGCGGCGATGGTGTCCGCGGCCGTGGTGGGCGCCAGACCGCGCGCGAAGTTCAGGAGGGCCTCGTCGCCGTAGCGGTCGTTGGCGCCCGTGCTCGCGGTGTGCGCCTCGGTGAGCCCGTCGGTGTGCAGCAGCAGGGTGTCGCCCGCGTCGAGGCGGATCGTGGTGGTGGCGATGTGGGCGTCGGGCAGTACGCCGATCAGCTGGCCGCCGGGCGTCGGGACGTAATCGGCGGTGCCGTCGGCCCGCATCAGCACCGCGGAGGGGTGGCCGCCGCTGGCCAGCGTCACCCGGAAACCGCCGTCGTCCCCCTCGGGCGTCATCAGGCCGAAGATGACGGTGCAGAACCGGGGGTCCGTGCCGTGGTACTCGTGGTTGAGCACGGTGTTGAGGTTCTTCAGGACCGCCACGGGATCCGGGTCGTAGACGGCGGCGGCACGCAGGGTGTAGCGGGCGAGGGAGGTGACCGCCGCGGCGGCGGCGCCCTTGCCGCAGACGTCACCGAGGAACAGGCCCCAGGCACCCGAGCCCAGGGGGAAGAGGTCGTAGAAGTCGCCGCCGACCTCGTCCGTGGACGCGATGTGGTAGTGCGCGGCCACGTCCAGACCGGGCACGCTCGCCAGCGTCGGCGGCAGCAGCGTCCGCTGCAGGGTGGCGTTGAGCCGCTGCAGGCGCTCCCGCTCCCGCTCGGCCTCCTGACGGGCGCGCAGCAGCTCCATCTCGTACGCGCGACGGTCGCGGGCGTCGAAGAGGGTGGTGCGGATCAGCAGCGGCTGTCCGTCGCTGCCGGTCTTCACGACCGACGTGACGAGAACCGGGAGCCGGGTGCCGTCGGCGGCCTTGAGCTCCAGCGCGATGCCGCTGATCTCCCCCTGCATGCGCAGCAGCGGTGCGAAGTGCGTCTCGTGGTAGAGCCGGCCGCCGACGGTCAGCAGATCCGAGAAGTGCTTGTTGCCGACCAGGTCGCCGCGCCCGTAGCCGAGCCAGTCCAGCAGGGTGGCGTTGACCTTGGCGATCCGGCCGTCGAGGAGCGTGGAGAGATACCCGCACGGAGCGTGCTCGTACAGGTCCTCCGCACTGTCTTCGAGCAGGGCGGAGAACTGCGCGCGCTCCTCCGCCGAGCCGGAGCCGAGACCGGGCTCGTGGTCCCCGCTGCCGCGTCCTCCGCCGTTGCCGTGCTCCCCGCTGTCGGTCTTGCACATCACCTGAGGGCACCCGCGAACGCGGCGATGGCCGAGGAGGTCTCCTCGGGGGCGGCGAGCTGCGGGCAGTGCCCCGTCGCCTTCAGCGTCACGAACTGGCTTCCGGCGATCTGCTGGTGCACGAACGCGCCCACCTCGGGCGGCGCGATCGCGTCGTGGGAGCACTGGGCGACCAGCGTGGGCACGCTCACCCGCGCGAGGTCCTCGCGGTTGTCGGAGAGGAACGTCACCCGCGCGAAGACCCGCGCGATCTCCGGGTCGGTGCGGCAGAAGCTGTTCGTCAGCTCCTCGCCCAGCTCGGGCCGGTCGGGGTTGCCCATGATGACCGGCGCCATGGCACCCGACCAGCCCAGGTAGTTCGCCTCCAGCGACTCGAGCAGCTCCTCGATGTCCTCGGCGCTGAACCCGCCTCGGTAGCCGGTGTCCGGGTCGTCGATGAAGCACGGGGACGGGGCGAGCAGCACGAGACCGGCGAACGCCTCCGGCTCCCGCGCCGCGGCGAGCACGCCCACCGTCGCGCTCACCGAGTGCCCGACGAAGGTGACGGGACCGAGCGCCAGCTCGCGGCAGATGTCCAGGACGTCCTCGACATAGCCGTCGAGGCTCGAGTAACGCTCCTTGCTCCACGCCGAGAGGTCGGAGCGCCCCGCGCCCACGTGGTCGAAGAGGACGACGGTGAAATCGCGCTCCAGCGCCGGCAGAACCAGCCGCCACATGTTCTGGTCGCACCCGAAGCCGTGCGCCAGCATCAGCACCGGCCCGTCGGGCCGGCCGGTCACCGTCACGTGGTTCCTGCTCCGTACATCCATGGGTACATCCTTTCAGACGGGGAAGCGGCGGGCGTCCCCCGGTCGGGTCCCCTGCGAACGGCCTCCTTCCCTCCGAATCTCAGCAGAGGGCGGGCGCATCTTTGTTCAAGGGGTAGCCCCTGCGGGGTGGCCCCGGGCGCGGCCCTTAACGGGGTGCCCCGGGCAGTCAGCGTGCCCAGGCCCGCCGCAGGGACCCGCGGGGGTCCTCGCACACTTCCCAGTCGCGGTCGATGATCATCGTCGACCGGCTCCGAGTGTCGTACGCGGCCCAGCCGGGGTCGCCGGTGCGGGCGAACCGGATCCAGGCCGCCCGCATCCGCGCGGACAGACCGGCCGGCGGGTCCCCGGGGCCGAGCAGCGCGGCGGGCCCGCGCAGCGGAGCGGGATCGGCACCGAAGACGAAGGGGAGCTCCGTCGTATGGGTGGCGCCGAGCTCCCCGCCGAAGGCACGCGAGCGCCACGCGAACAGATAGCTGTACGTGGCACCGGTGGACCCCTCCGCGTGCGCGTCGGCCAGGGCCCAGCTGCCCGCGCCGAACAGCGCGTCCCCCAGGACGGCCGACCGCAGCCGCCCCGGCGCGGCTCCCGGGTACGCCGCGCGGTAGGCCGCCACGAGGAGATCGGGCGCCGGGTGCGCGTCCTCGGCGACGGCTCGCACGTCCGCGCTCGTGGACGTGGCGTGGGCCCCCGAGGGCACCAGGTAGAGGTTCCCCTCTTCCGCGTTGGTGCCGACGAGGAGGTCCACGTCGGCCCCGCTCCCGGCGGCGAGGGCCTCGGCGGGCTGCCGGTCGGCGACCACGCTGAACGGACTGAGCCGAACGAGGGGGTCGAAGGCGCCGGCGGTCCGCAGATCGATACCGCCGAGCCCGGCGGCGGCCTCGACCAGCCGCGCGTCGGAGACGGGAGCGAACGCGTCGGCGTGCGGCGCGACACCCAGCGCGGCCGCGGCCGCCTCCCGTACCCGCCCGGCCTGCTCCGGCGTGAAGGCCCCCAGACCGCTGCCGCTCTGGACGATGGCGCGCCGCACCAGACCCCGGATCCCCGACACGGCGATGGCGGCCGCCGTCAGCGTGGCCCCGGCGGACTGCCCGAACAGCGTGACCCGCTGCGGATCGCCCCCGAAGGCCGCGATGTTCTCCCGCTCCCAGCCCAGGGCGGCGAGTACGTCCAGGAGGCCGCGGTTGCGGGGCGCGCCGGGGAGATCGAGGAACCCCGCGATGCCCAGGCGGTAGTTCACCGTCACCAGGACGACTCCGCCGCGGGCGAAACCCGCGCCGTCGTACAGGCTCGCGCGGGTCGAGCCCGCCACGAAGCCACCGCCGTGCACGAAGACCATGACCGGCAGGTCCTCACCGGCGGGCTCGGGCGCCCACACGTCGAGGGTGAGGTAGTCCTCCGTGTCCTTGTCCCGGAAGCCCTCGCCCTCCCGGAAGTCCTCGCCGCGGACCCAACCGGGTCCGAAGTAGGGCGACATGTCGATGGCCCCGAGGTCGCGCCGGGCCTGGGGCGCGGTGGGGCCCGGCACCGTCGCGTCCCGCACGCCGGCCCAGGGCGCGTGCGGCCGGGGTGCGGCGAAGCGGGCGGCGCCGACCGGGGGAGCGGCGTACGGAATTCCGCGGAAGACCGTGAAGCCCTTCTCACGTGCGCCGGCGACCGCCCCGTGGGCGGTGCCCACGATCCGTGGCTCCGCGCCGTCGCGCCGAGGGACGCCGCTCATTCGCCGTCCTCCTCACCGGTGTCCGAACCCGCACGGACGTGCGGGTTCTCACGGCAGTACGGGTCAGCACCGGCGTACGGGGTGAAGGGGGCCCAACCCTTGACGGCGAAGGCGTCGCCCGAGCGTTCGACCACGGCCGCGCCGTGTCCACCCAGGTGCGCGGGTACGACGAGGGCGTTGTGGTCGGCCGCCCGGCCCAGCACCCGGCGGCGCGTGGCGCGGGCCTCGGCGGGGTCCTCGCAGAAGCAGCTGTTGTGGTCCGGAGCGACGATCTGTGCGGGGCTGTGCAGCAGATCCCCGACGAACACCGCCCGGTCCGTGCCGCTGTCGAGGGTGAGGACACTGGAGCCGGGGGTGTGGCCGGGCGCCGCCTCCAGGACCAGGTTGGCGTCGATCCTGTGCCGCCCCTCCCAGAGCCGGACCAGGCCGGCCCGGTGCACGGGGGCGACGCTGTCCTCGAAGACGTTCTGGTTGCCGCGCCCGAGCCGGGTCCTGTGACCGTTCTCCGGGTTCCAGAAGACGAAGTCGGCCTCGGGCATCAGATACGTGGCGTTGGGGAAGGTGGGGACCCAGTCCCTGCCGTCCAGGCGGGTGTTCCAGCCGACGTGGTCGATGTGCAGATGCGTGTTGATCACCACGTCGACGTCCTCCGGGACGACGCCGGCCCGCGCCAACTCGCCCAGGAAGTCGGTGTTCAGATGGCTCCACACCGGCGCGTAGGGGCGCTCCTTGTGGTTGCCGGCCCCGGTGTCGACGAGGATGGTCCGGCCCTCGCTGCGCAGCAGCCAGCTCTGCGCCGCAGCGTTGACGACGTTCGTGCGCGGATCGAGGAAGTCGGGTGTGTGCCAGGCGGGGTTCTCCCAGGCGGCGGGCGGGCTGGTCGGCAAGAACGCGTCGGGCGTCATGCCGACGGGCCCGTAGTACTCCTTGACCCGCGTGACGGTGACCGCGCCGAGCTCGATCTGCTCCACGGGGAGGCGATGCTGCGCGGGGAGGCCTTGTTCTGCGCGGATGCGGTGCTCCACGGGGTGGTTCTGCGCTGCGGGGAGTTCTTGTTCCATCGGTGCTCCATGGCGTCGTCGTGCCGTCGCCTCACGGCCGGGCGTCGGCTCCGGATCACCACCGTCACCGGGCCCGCTCGGGGCAGCCAGACCCGCCGCTGCCTATCCCGGACAGGGGCAGGCTCGCGGGCACGGTCCGGCGGCAGACTGGAGAGATGAGACAGCGAGGCCGACTCGGCGACTTCCTGCACGCGCGACGCTCACAGCTGCGTCCCTCGGACGTCGGCCTGAAGGACTACGGAGACCGGCGGCGCGTCAGCGGCCTGCGCAGGGAGGAGATCGCGCTGCTCGCCGGGGTCAGCGCCTCGTACTACACGCGGCTGGAACAAGGGCACTCGACCGGAGCCTCCCCGGAGATCCTGGACGCCGTCGCCTCGGCCCTGCGGCTGGACGGGGCGGAGCGCACGCATCTCCACGATCTCGCCGACGCGGGACGACGACGTACGCCGGCCCGACGCCCCCGGCCCGAGCACGTGGGTGCCGCCACCCTGGACCTGCTGCACAGCCTCGACGGCGTGCCCGCCCTGGTCACGGGCCGCCGCGCCGACGTCCTCGCCTGGAACGGCCTCGGCCACGCCCTGTTCGCGTCGCACATGGACCCCGCCGGCCCGCGGCGGGCGGCCGAGCGGCCCAACCTGGCCCGCATGCTCTTCCTCGATCCGCACACGCGTGAGCTGTACGTCGACTGGCGGGCGAAGGGCGCAGCGATGGTGGAGAACCTGCGCATGGTCGCGGGCCGGCACCCCGACGACACGCTGCTCTCCGCCCTCATCGGCGAACTCGCCGTGAAGAGCCCCGAGTTCACCGCCATGTGGTCCGGCCACGGGGTACGCCCCTGCCACCTGGCACGGCACGAGATGCGGCACCCGCTGGTCGGCACGCTCACCGTCACCCACCAGAGCCTCGGGCTGCCGGATTCCGGGGACCAGCACGTGGTCCTGGCCGTCGCCGAGGCCGGTTCGCCGTCGCAGGCGGCCCTGACGCTCCTGGCCCAGGCCACGGTGGCGGACCGCGAGCCGGACGGCGGGGCGGACTTCCGGGCGGACCCCCGGGCGGGCGCGGGCCAGGGACGCCAGGAGACGTCGGCCTAGCGGCGTGCGGTCCACTGGCCCAGGTTGTTGCCCCCTCCTTCGGCCGCCTGCCGGAGCGCGTCCGTGCGGCCCAGCAGATCGCGCGGCAGGTAGTCCGAGCGGACGCCCAACTCCCACCCGTGCACCTGGACCGCCAGCGCGGCGAGCGCGATCGTGCCGGTGGGCAGCAGGGTCCGGGGAGGCGCGGACGAGGGCTCCGCGCCCGCGCCTTCCGGCCGCCCCGCACCCACCCCGTGCTCCATGCCCTGCCTGTACTCCACGAGCCGGGCGACAAGGGCCTGTTCGAACGCAGACCGATCGTCGTCGAGCAGCACCCGGAGCAGTCGCTGATCCGGTGACAGGGAGCCCGCGCCGTCCAGCGCCCGGGCCGCCTCCGCGCGCTCCTCGGCCTCCGGCTTCCGCAGTGCAACGGTGGGCCAGTCCCGGGGCAGGTGGCCGCCCGCCTCGGTCAGATAGCGGCACAGCGCGTCCATCCCGGCGAGATCGGCCGGGCGCGAGACCGACTCCAACGTCGAGTAGGGCACGCCGTCCCGGATCGCGGGCGCGTAGTCGCCGCGCAGCACCAGGCCTGTCGCGTCCCGCCAGTCCCACACCGTGCCGGCCACCACGCACAGCGCGAACGCTTCGACCCACGTCCGCGCGGTGGGCGCCCTCCCGACGACGCTGTCTCCGAGGCAGAGCTCCTCCGTGCTCAGTACCTCATCGACGAGGGGGAGAGCGATCTCCTGGTCCCCGTCGGGGAAGCAGCCGACGCTCAACGCTCCGAGCGCACAGGCCGCCGCGGTCCGCAGGGCGGTCCGCGTGTCCTCGTCGAACGGGGCGTCCCGCGTCGTCGTCCGGGCGGCGACGTGGTCCAGGAGGTCGTCCCGCAGGGACCTGACCCCGGCCAGGGAGAAGCGGTCGTAGCGCAGCGTGTGCCACTGCCCGAAGGCGCGCCCGCGGATGTCCTCCAACGCCCGGTCCAGATCCTGCCGCCCGACCTCGTGACGTGCCACTTCTCGCACGATGCCCGTCCCTTCCACGCCCCGCCGTTGACCCGTCAGATGATCACCCGACGGACAACCGCACGCTAGCAGCGAGGTGTGACAAGGGCATTGGGGCAGGGGCGTGGGGCAGGGAGACGTGATTCGTCTCCCCCCATGACCGAATCGGTCGACAACACGTGTCACCGCACGCAATCATGGAGTGACGATAGGTGAAGCCCGCACGTCGGACGGGTACACCGCGAGGGGGCCCCAGTGGAACCATCGGAAGCAGACATCGCCCTCGATCGCGATGTGTTCATGCGGAGCCTGATCCGTGAACTGGCAAGAGTGCTGGAGGACGTGGTCGGCCTGGAGGAAGCGGCCGGATACGTCAGCCTCGTCAGCCAGACCCTCGGCGCGGACATCAACCGCCAGTACGCCAAGGCGCTTTCGGCCGACCGGCTCGACCTCGGACAGGTGGCCAAGGTCATGGTCGACCTGAAGAGGCGCCTGGGCGGCGACTTCTTCGTCATCGAGGAGAACGACCAGCGCATCGTGCTGGGCAACCGCGTCTGCCCGTTCGGCGAGAAGGTCGTCGGACGGCCCTCGATGTGCATGATGACGTCGAACCTCTTCGGGACCATCGCCTCGGAGAACCTCGGCTACGCGCGCGTGGAGCTGGACAAGACCATCGCCCGCTGGGACGTGGGCTGCCGCGTCGTCGTCCATCTGCGGCCGCCGTGCGAGGCGGACCAGGGCACCGGGCGTGAGTACTACGGCGACATCCCGTGATCCATGACGAGACACTGGGACTGTTCCGCAAGATCACCGGACTGCTCACCGAACCGGTGCTGCTCGTCGCCGCCGATACGCGGGTCCTGGCCGCGAACCCGGCGGCCGTGCGGCTGCTGCCGGGCGTCGAGGACGGTCTGTCCCTGAGCGCCATGGTGTCCGAGACCGCCGACGACGTGGCCTCGTTCGTCCGCCAGTGGCTACGCACCGGCCACCCCACGCCCGCCGGCCTCACCCTGCACGGATACGACGGCTCGCGCGTGCGGTGCCGTTGCTTCGGTGCCCGAGCGCAGTGGCTCGCCACCCCGACCGTCCACCTGCGCGCCGTCCGCATCGACCCCGGCGACCGCTTCCTCACCCTGAAGGAGCGGGTCACCGCCCTGGACCGCGAACGCACGCTCCGCTTCCGCGCGACGGAGGACCGCATCGCGCTCACCGCGGCGCTCGATGCCGCCCGCGCCAGACTCGACCAGACGCACGCCCTCGTCGTGACGCTCAGGGAGGCCGCCACGGCGGCCGAGGTGGTCCGGATTGTCGCCGACCGCGTCCCCGGGGTCCTGGACTGCGCGAGGGCCGACCTCTACCTCGCGCCGGTTCCGCCCGCCCCCACCCGCCTGCACGTCCCCGTGCCCCCGCACGCCTCCCTCGTCCTCACCACGGACACTCTGCCCGCGCCGGACCACCTGGAGTCGGTGACGACCCTGATCGCCACCGCGCTCAACTCCCTTGCCTGAAACGGCGCGACGGTCCTCGCCGGACCGTCGGACGGGCCCGAGTTTCGCAGGGCCCCAGGGCCTCGCAAGGGCGTCGGCGCACAGGCGTCGCGTACCTGTCGCATACACGCGTCCGCGTCATAGTCACTGGGAAGTCGCCGGAGGCATACGAAAGTCCGCAGTGCGCCCCTGTCCAAAGCGCACTGCGGACCTCGTCCCCCGTCAGCGAGTGCCGACCGCCGCGCGCACGGCCCGGCGGGCCAGCTGGCAGTCGTCGTGCAGCCGCCTCAGGAGCAGCCGTTGTTCCTCGCCGGACGGCGCGGCACCGGGGTGGGCCTGGACCGGTGCCGTCGGGGTCGCGTCGTGCATCGAACGCTGCACGGCGGATTCGTACGTACGGATCTCGCGGGTCAGCACCAGCATCAGGTTCACCAGGAACGCGTCGCGCGCCGCGGGGCCCGCGGCCTGCGCCAGCTGGCTGATCTCGCGCCGGGCCATCGGGGCGTCACCGAGGACCGCCCACAGCGTCGCCAGGTCGTACCCCGGCAGGTACCAGCCGGCGTGCTCCCAGTCGACCAGGACGGGGCCGGTCGGGGAGAGCAGGATGTTCGACAGCAGGGCGTCGCCGTGGCAGAACTGCCACATGGCCTGGGAGCCCTGGCCCTGGTGCCCCACCGAGTGCGCGATGCCGTGCAGCAGCTTCTGCAGGTCACCCATGTCGCGGTCGGTCAGCAGCCCCAGCTCATGGAAGCGGGAGATCCGCTTGCCGTAGTCGAACGGCCTGCCGAACATCTCGGCCGGAGGGCGCCACTGGTTGAGACGGCATACCGAACCGAGCGCCGCTCGGATGTCGGCACGGGGCGGCGACTCGATCGGGTGGCGGAGCAGCGCCGCCACCCGGCCGGGCATCCGCTCGATCACCAGCGTGCAGTCGTCGGGGTCGGCGGCGATGAGCCGTGGAGCCCGGACCGGCGGGCGGTGCCTGACGAACGAGCGGTAGGCCGCTATCTCGTGCCTGATCCGCTCGGCCCACACCGGTGAGTGGTCGAGCAGACACTTGGCGACGGCGGTACCGCGCCCCGCCGTGCCGACGAGCAACACCGTACGCCCGCTGCGGCGGAGTACCTGCACGGGATTGAACTCCGGGCAGATGCGGTGCACCGAGGCGATCGCGGTGCGCAGTTGCGCCCCCTGGGGGCCTGACAAGTCGAGTCTCCCGCTGAGCGGTTGCGTGCCGGAACCCGGCATGCGGGGCGTGCGGCCCACGCCCAGCGGTGCGCCGACGGCGCGCACCGGCTCCAGGTAGGGGCCGCTCCCCGACGTGGGGGGGATCTCGCGGCTCCGGTGGACCGGGGGGCGCGGGCGCAGCGGCCGGGGCGGGGCGGACACGGAGGACGATGCTGCGTACATGGGCGATACAGATCCCTTCGTGTGCCTGTGAGTTGCGTGCGCCTCCCGGCCCGGCCGCTTCGGGTGCACCCTGGGGAGTGCCGTGCGGCGGCCGGGTCGGGGTGGCGCATTCCTACCTGACACCCGTCGTCCCCTGGCACACCATCTGGCGCACCCTGGCGAACCCTGGCGAATAGTCGCTCAGCAACTGACAGAGGGTTACTGTCAACTCAGCCGAGAACCTGGGGGCTTGACGTGAACGGACAACCCAACACCCGCCTTTCGGACCTGTTCGGCCTGGCCGGCTGGTCCAAGGGGGAGCTCGCGAGACTGGTGAACCGGCAGGCGGCGGCCATGGGCCACCCGCAACTGGCCACGGACACCTCGCGGGTGCGGCGGTGGATCGACACGGGAGAGATCCCGCGCGATCCGGTGCCTCGGGTGCTGGCTGTTCTCTTCACCGAGCGTCTCGGCCGTGTCGTGACCACTGAGGATCTAGGCATGGTCCGGCACGGGCGCGCAGGGAAACGGCGTGGCGACGGGAGTGTGGAGCACCCCGACGGCGTGCCGTGGGCGCCCGAGCGGACAGCCGCGGTCCTCACCGAATTCACGGGAATGGACCTCATGCTCAACCGACGCGGCTTGGTGGGCGCGGGCGCTGCGCTTGCCGCAGGCTCCGCACTCAGCAGCGCCATGCACGACTGGCTGCACACCGATCCGGCCTTCGCGGCCGACGCCCCCCACATCGACGATCCCCTGCACGCCGACCCCGCTGGGTTCGACCGCTACGAGGCCGCCCCCATCGGGTCCCAGGAGATCGAGGAACTGGAGCGCTCGGTCGAAGTGTTCCGCGCGTGGGACGCGGCCCGCGGCGGCGGGCTGCAGCGCAAGGCCGTGGTGGGCCAGCTCAACGAGGTGGGCGGCATGCTCGCCTACCGGCACCCCGACCATCTGCAGCGGCGCCTGTGGGGCGTCGCCGCCAACCTCGCCGTACTCGCCGGCTGGATGTCGCACGACGTCGGGCTCGAACCCACGGCACAGAAGTACTTCGTCATCGCGGCGCACGCGGCCCGCGAGGGCGGCGACCGGCCGCGTGCCGGGGAGGCGCTGTCCCGCGCCGCGCGCCAGATGGTGCACCTCGGCAAGCCGGACGACGCCCTGGACCTGATGAAGCTCGCCAGGTCCGGCGCCGGCGAGGAGGCGCTGCCCCGCACGCGGGCGATGCTGTACACCATCGAGGCGTGGGCGCACGCGTCGATGGGGCGCGGCCAGGCGATGCGGCGCACGCTCGGCATCGCCGAGGACCTCTTCGTGTCGGACAAGGGGGATGTGCCGCCGCCGAGTTGGATGCAGATGTTCGACGAGGCGGACCTGCACGGCATGCAGGCCCTGGCGTACCGCACCCTCGCCGACCACGAGGCGTCCGCGGCGAACGTCGCCCAGCGGCACGCCAAGGAGGCGATCGAGCTGCGGGCGAAGAACCGTGACCGGTCGCAGATCTTCGACTACATCTCCCTCGCCTCGGCCTGCTTCATCGCCGACGACCCCGAACAGGCCGACCGCTATGCGCGGCTGGCACTGGTGTCGATGCGGGCCAACTCCTCGCAGCGCACCTGGGACCGGCTGCGGGAGATGTATCGCCTGACGGCGCAGTACGGCGGCTATCCGAAGATCCAGGACCTGCGGGAGGAGATCAAGCTCGCGCTGCCGAAGGCGGCCAGGGGCGCGGGGAGGACGGCGAGGGCGTAGCGGGTACGGAGAGGGCGCAAGGCACGGGAAGGGCTGGGGCGTTCGGCTCAGATCCGCACGACCAGCAGGCACGCGTCGTCCTCGCGCGGAGAAACGTCGAACTCCTCGACGACGGTGCGCACGCAGTCCTGTGCGGTACGCGTCTCGGTGAGGCGGGACGCGAGGGAGAGCAGCAGTCCCGTCGCGGAGTCCCTGTCCTGCCCCGGCACCAGGCCGTCGGTGTGCAGCAACAACAGGTCACCTGAACGGAGTTGCTCTTCGGCCTGTTCGTACGCCGCCCCCGAGGTGGCGCCGAGGAGGACGCCGTGCGGGGGCGTCAGGGCGCGTCCCGTCCCGTCGCGGAACAGCAGTGGGGTGGGATGGCCGGCCTGTGCCCAGGTGAGGAGGTGGGTGGGCGGGTCGTAGCGGCAGCAGACGGCGCTGCCGAGGGCGGGCTGGACCGTGGCGTCCAGCAACTGGTTCAGCCAGCCCATGATCCGGCCCGGTGCGGCTCCGGCGACCGCCATGCCGCGCAGCGCGCCGAGCAGCATCGCCATGCCCGAGGTGACCGACACGCCGTGCCCGGTGAGGTCGCCGACGCTCAACAGGGCCGTTCCGTCGGGGAGTTCCATCGCGTCGTACCAGTCGCCGCCGATGAGCGAGCTGGTCGAGGAGGGGAGGTAGTGCGCGGCGAGATCGAGCCGACCGGGGCCGCCGTGCGGAAGCCGCAGGGAGTCGCGCCATGGCGGCAGCACCGCCTCCTGCAGCTCGACCGCGAGGCGGTGTTCGGTCTGCGCGATGTCGTGCCGGCGCCGGAGGGAGTCGCGGCTCTCGCGCAGCACGCGCTGGCTGCGGCGTAACTCGCTGACGTCCCGAAGCACCGCCCACATGGAGGCGGTGGAGCCGTCCGCGGCGAGCACCGGCTCACCCATCATGTGCACCTGCCGCAGCCGGCCGTCGGAACGCTTGACACGGAACTCGCCGTCGATGGGCTTTCCGTCGATGAGGCAGTCCGTGACCATCGTGGTGAGCCGCGGCTGGTCCTCGGCGTGCACCAGGGAGGGGAGTTCGTCCAGGGAGAGCGGGGGAGCGGCCGGGTCGCGGCCCAGGATGTGGTAGAGCTCGGCGGACCAACTCGCCTCGTCGGTCAGGAGGTTCCACTCGGCGCTGCCCACCCGGCTCAGAAGCGATCCGCGGTGTGGATCGGCGCCCTCCGCGGCGGCCGGGACCGCGGGCTCCCCACCCGCCCGCGGCGGACCGTCCCGCAGCTGCGCCAGATGATCGTCGAGGTCGTTGAGCTGATGCACCGCCAGGTCGCACAGGGCTCGCTGCCAGCGTCCCTCGAGGTCACCGCGGCCGGCCTCGGCCACGGCGTCACGCCGCACGGCGTCGACCTCGCCGCGCAGCCGGCGCGTCTGCGAGATCAGCGCGTCGACCGTGCCGCGCTCGGGCGGCCGGGCGGCTGCGTGGTCCGCGAAGACATGGGACGGCATGAGGTGCTCCGGTGAAGGTGCGGTGCGACCGACTTGGCGGGTGGTGGACCGCTAACGACTTTCGCACAGCAGGGGGTGGCCCGTAAGGGATTTGGCAACACACGATGCGGTGGTGCTTCTGACATATGCCGTTGGCCCACGGGTATGTGGACGCTGCGGAGGAGGCCCTAGCCGGGGCGGATCGCGGCCTCGATGTGGCCCAGCTGGGCCGCAAGGATCTCTTCGAACGCGGGCCGGCGGTCCGCGCCGAGCGGACGGACGTCACGGGCGAAGTGCGCCAGGGCGGGGAAGCGTTCGGGGTCGGCGCCGAGGACTGTGACGCGGAACAGCTCCATGCCTTGCTCGTACTCCTCCGGGCTGATCGTGTCGACTCCGGCCTCGGAGGCGACCAGCGCGGCGATGAGGACCGCGAGCCGGTGATAGCGCACCGGGACCTCTTCGTCGGGCAGGCCCGAGGCGCGCAGGGCCTGCAGAATCTCCTCCACGACCAGCCGGGAACCGGCGCCGCCCGAGGCGTACCGTCCCCAGACCGCGGCGAGCTGGGGCTGTTCCCCGAACGCCTCCCGCACGCGCAGGGCCACGGCGGTGATGCGCTGCTTCCAGTCGCCCTCCGCGCGGTAACCGTCCATCGACGTCAGAAGGGTGCGGTCGGCGACCGCGCGCAGCAGCTCCGTCTTGCTGCGGAAGTGCCGGTAGAGGCTGGAGGAATCGGTCCCCAGCGTCGCGGCGAGCTTGCGCACGCTGAACGACTCCGTGCCGCTCGTGCGCAGCAACTCCACTGCCGCGTCCAGGATTTCCTCGGTCGTCCAGCGCCTTCGACCTGCCATTTCGCCCCTCTCGTCGCGCTCAGTCTAGCCCAGGCATTCGGTATGCACTTGGTGATGCACGCACCGCGTGCATAATGAGGATATGAGCGTGCCGAGCGACCCGGCAGCAGCCGGGCCGACGCGTCACGCGTGCCCTGTCACCCGGCTCGGGCGGCCGATGCGGAGCCCGGCCCGAGTACTGCGAAAGGACGCATGTCGTGAGGAACTCACTGGATTCCGCGGCGCTCGATGCCGCCATGGAAGACGTCCACCGCGCCGGGGTGCCGGGCCTGTTCGCCGAGGTGCGCGCCGACGGCGGGGTCTGGCGCGGCGCCGTCGGGGTCGCCGATCTCGGCACGGGCCGCCCGGTCACCGCCGACATGCGGCACCGGGTCGGCAGCATCACCAAGACCTTCACCGCCGCGGCGGTTCTCCAGCAGGTCGAGAGAGGCCGGATCGGGCTCGACGCACCGATCGGCAGGTACCTGCCGAAGCTCGTTCCCGGCGAACGCGGTGACGCGATCACGGTCCGGATGCTCATCAACCACACCAGCGGCCTCGCCGAGTACCTCCCGTACGCCTACCCCTCCCTGAAGACGTTCCCCGACCCCGTGGGCACCCGGCCGCAGAGCCTGGACGACCACCGGCACACCCGGTTCGACCCCGTCGAGCTGATCGAGATGGGGGTCGCCGCGCCCGCCGTCGGCACCCCGGGCGGCGCTCCTGGGGTGTACTCCAACACCAACTACCTGCTCCTCGGCCAGCTGTTGGAACAGGTGACCGGCGCCTCGGCCGAGCAGTGCATCACCCGGAACGTCATCGAACGCGCCGGGCTCCAGGACACCGAACTCCCCACCGGGCCGTACGTCGACGGACCGCACTCGCGGCTCTACGAGTCGTGGTTCGGCATGATCGACCCGCCGCGTGACTACAGCGTCTTCGACATGTCGTTCGTGGGCCCGGCGGCTTCCCTCATATCGACCGTCGCGGACCTCAACCGCTTCTACGCCATGCTGCTCGCCGGGGAGATTGTCGCCCCGTCGTCACTGGCGCAGATGCAACGCACCGGCCCGGTGATCTCCCAGGAGGGAAAGACGATCGACTACGGCCTCGGTCTGCACCCGATGGGGGGTCCCGGGGAGGGCGTCTTCTGGGGCCATGGCGGGTCGGTGTGGGGCGGTGGAGCGCTGGCCATGACCCGTGCCGACGGCAAGCGGCAGCTGGCGGTCGCGGTGAACCTGCAGCGGTGGAACACGTTCGACGCCGCGGGCAAGCCGCGGCCCCACCCCATCGACGCCGCGCTCGCTGCTCTCCACCGCGTGGCGATGTACGGCTGACCGGACCACTCCCGCCGCGTCCCGGGAGTCCCCACCGCAGCGGCGCGGTGAGGTTGACCAGGCCGGTGACCCACCACAGGGCGGCGTACGCGCCCAGAGCGCCCAACCGGCAGCTTCGCGAGGACGGAGACCGCCGCCCGCCAGCCGACGCCGTCCCGTAGCGGCGCGCCCAGCCGCCCCACGAAGCCGCTGCCCGTCGGCGCGGGCAGGGGCACGGCTGTCCACTCGCGGATGAGCGCGGCGGCGAGGCCGCGGTGGGCGCCGCCCGGCGCGCGGGCCAGCCGGAGGCCGGCGACGAGGAACAGCGCGCCGACCACGGCGAGCACGAGGGAGGCGGTGAGTCCGGCCCCGGGGGCCGGCACCGCGGCGAGGGCGACCCCGCCCGCGCGGCCGAGCGGCAATCCGATCAGGCAGTACGCCGCCTCGGCCCAGGCCCGCCGGGTGAAGGGGACGCGGGTGATCCCCGTGGCGGCCCGGCTCAGGCGGGCGACCGGGTGGTCCGTCGACCGGTCGGCCGGGCGGCGGTCCCGGTTCGGGCGAATCGCACGGAACGCGGCTTCCCTCCGTCTGCCCTGGGGGTCTTCCCCCGCGGGGAGGTGGCGCCGCGGCGTCCATGTGGCGCGTTTCCTCCCGCGCGGATGTCCCGTTCTTGCCCTTGGGTAAAGTGAGGAGGGCGTGAAGAATTCGTGACGGTCGGCTTCTCGGTGCTCGGCTATTGAGCGCTCGGCTTCTGGGTCCGGCGGGAGGCCGGCGCGGTCTGCTCCGCGCAGCGGCGTCCGCGACCACGGGCCGCGCTCCGGCCCACTGCCCCCAGCGGGGGCCGGAGCGCTCCGGGGCCCGTCGCACGCCTCAGCCCACCGCACGCCGCACGAGGTCGGCGATCCGCGTCTCCACCTCCGGTGTCACCTCGGTGAGGGCGTAACCGGCCGCCCACATGGGGCCGTCGTCCAGCTGCGCCAGGTCGCTGAAGCCGAGGGTCGCGTAACGCGCCTTGAACTTGTCCGCGCTCTGGAAGAAGCAGACCACCTTGCCGTCCAGGGCGTAGGCGGGCATCCCGTACCAGAGCTTCGGCGCGAGGGCCGGGGCGTTGGCCGTGACGACGGCGTGGACGCGCTCGGCCATGACGCGGTCCGGCTCCGGCATCGCGGCGATCTTCGTGAGGACGTCCCGTACGGCCTCCGCCGCCTTGTCCGCGGCCGAGGTGCGGCGGCCCGCCTTCTTGAGCTCCTGGGCGTGGTCCTTCATCGCGGCCCGCTCCTCGGCCGTGAATCCTTCGTGCTTGGCGCTGTCGGTGCTGGTCATGTCGGGGGTGCTCCTTAGGGATGGGGTAGGGCGGTTCGGCTGCGTGGAGAGTGAGGAGAGGGGGAGGAGGGGGAGGAGGAGAAGCGTGGGGCGGGGGCCGCGGTCACCGGTCCCGGTCCTCCAGGAGGCCGAGCAGGTTGCCGTCGGGGTCGATGAGGGTGGCCACCAGGCGGCCGCCGCCGACGTCGCCCGGCGCGTCCTTCACGGTGGCGCCCGCGGCCGTCAGCTCGGCGACCTTCGCCTCGATGTCCCGCACGTGCCAGTACGCCAACGACGAGGTCAGTCCCTGCGGACCGCCGCCCGGCAGGAGACCGACGTGCTGGCCGACAGGCCGGCCGCCGGTGTCGAAGCCGACGTAGTAGGGGTCGTCGATCTGCGGGGCGGCACCGAGCAGGGCGGTGTACACGGCCTTCGCCTGGGCGAGGTCGGACACCGGCAGCAGCAGGGTCCTGATCTCCGGGGTCTCGGAGGAGGAGCGGATGGGGTCGGCGGGGCTGACGGGACTGGGCATGGGAACTCCTGGTGTTCTGGCGGCCGTTGCCGGGCTCGTTTCGCTGTGGTTGAAGCCTCTCCCGGCCGGGGTACGGGCCGCCTCCGTGCTCACCACGGAAAGGACCACGGAGAGGACCAGGGAAGGACCACGGAAAAACCACCGCCCCGTAAGGGGAGCCCCGTACGGATAATGAGCCGATGTCCACTCCAGCGATCTCGTCCCGGGAAGCCGAAGTGCTCGCCCTGCTCGGGGAGCACCTCAGCAACGCGGAGATCGCCGCGCGGCTCTTCATCTCCGTACGGACGGTCGAGTCGCATGTCTCCTCGCTGCTGCGGAAGTTGGAGATGCCGGACCGGCGGGCGCTGTCCCGGCGGGCGTCCGCGCAGGCCCGCCCCGCCCCGACCACCGAACGGCCACGCCCCGCGCCCGCGCTCCCGGCACCGCTGACGGCGTTCGTCGGCCGGGTGCGCGAACGCGCCGAGCTGGCCGCCGCGGTGACGGAGCGCCGGCTGGTGACCGCGGTCGGTCTGGGCGGAGTGGGCAAGACACGGCTCGCGTTGGCGGTCGCGGCGGAGACGGCCGGCGCCTTCGTGGACGGCGTGTGGTTCGTCGACCTGGTGCCCGTCACCGACCCCGGCCGGGTGGGCGCCGCGGTCGCGGCGGCGGTAGGGGTGGGTGAGCAGCCCGGCCGCGGTATCGACGACGCGGTGGTGGCCGCACTGGGGGACCGGCGGGCGCTGCTGGTCCTCGACAACTGCGAGCACGTGCTCGACGGGGTGGCGCCCTTCCTGGAGCAGCTGCTCGGGGCCTGCCCCGGGATACGGGTGCTCGCGACCAGCCGGGCCCGCCTGATGGTGCCGTTCGAGTGGGTCTTCCCGGTCCCGCCGCTCTCCCGGGTCGGCGGTGGCGGTTCGGAGGCGGTCGCTCTGTTCCTGGAGCGGGCGGCGGCGGTCGGAGGGGCAGCGGTTCCGCAGGACCGCGCTCAGGTCGCGGCGCTGTGCGAACGGCTCGACGGCATGGCACTCGCCATCGAACTGGCGGCCGCGCGCTGGCCCACGCTCGGCCTCGACGGTTTGCTGGCCGGCCTCTCCGACCAGCTCAGGATCCTCGCGGGCGGCCCCCGCGCCGACGGCAGGCACCGGTCGGTGCGCGCGGTCCTCGACTGGAGCCACGACCTGCTCGAACCGCGCGACCGTGTGCTGCTGCGGCGGCTTTCGGTGTTCATGGCGCCGTTCACCGCGGCGGACGCGGCTGAGGTCGCGGCGGGGGCAGGGACAGGGGTGGCGCCCGGGGTGGCGGAATGCACCGCGCTGGAGCCTGCCGCGGTCTTCGACGGGCTGGGAAGGCTGGCCGAGCAGAGCCTGCTCGCCGTGACGCGGTCCGAGTCCGGCACGCGCTATCAGGCCCTGGAGACGATCCGCCAGTACGGGGCGGAGCGGTTGGCCGACGCCGACGAGGTCGCGGAGATCCGCGCCCGGCACGTCGGGTGGTGTCTGGCGGGCGCCACGGCTCTCACGTCGGCCACGGCCTGCACCGCAGCGGCCACCACCGTAGCCGACACCCTCGCTTCGGCCGCCCCCGCTTCGGGCAGCGCCAACGGGCACGTACGGGCCGACTCGCAGGCCCGAGCCGACTCGCCGACCCAAACCGACTGGCGCGCCCAGGCCGAGCGGCGCGTGCGGTTCGACGCGCTGGCCGAGGATCTGCGGGCCGCCCTCGCCTGGGCCGCCGACCGGCCTGACCAGCGGAAGAACGCGTACGAACTCGCCCTCGCCCTGGCCGAACTGGCCTTCACCCGCAACCTGTTGGGTGAGGCACAGCAGCGGTACGAGCAGGCGGCGGAGCTCGCCGAGGACGCCGCGGCGGGCGCGGGCGCGCTGCGCCACGCCGCCGGGGTGGCCGGCTGCCGGAGGCTGGGCGACGACATGTTCCGCCTGCACCGGGCCGCCGCGGCGGCCGCACGCCGGGCCGGGGACGCACCCGGCGCGGGGCGGGATCTGGCGGCGGCGGCCACCGTCGCGTACCGCTTCTCCACCTCCTTCGCGCGGATTCCCGCCGTGGCCGATGTGACGCGGATGCTGGACGAGGCACGGGAGTTGTCCGGTGACGCCCCCGCCGCCGTGGCGGCCGTCGCGCTGGCCGAGGCGGCCGTCGTGGTGGACGCGTTCGGCGCGGTCCAGGGAGAAGCGCGGAACACCGTGGGCGAAACGGTGCGGCGGGCCGAGCGGGCCATCGAGCTCGCCCGGATCGCGGGCGACCCGGTGGCACGGTCCGCCGCCCTCGACGCGCTCTCCGGCGCGCGGAGTTGGGCGGGTGACGCGTTCGCCGTCGCGGCGGCGGCCCGACAGCGCATCGACGTACTGACGTGCGTGCCGCCCACACCCGCCGGCACGCACGAACTGACGGACGCTCTCGCCATGGCCGCGGGCACCGCGCTCGGAGTGGGCGGACTGGCCGAGGCGCGGCGGTGGGGCCGACAACTCGCCGAGCACCCGCTGCTGGCTGAGGCCGGTCACCACGCCACGTGCTGGATCCTGGCGGCAGACGCGTTCGCCGGCCACGCCGACGCGGTGCTCGGTCGCAGCGTGCGGTTCCTCGACGCCTGGGAGCGGAGCGGCCGCCAGCGGTCGCTCTCGCTGGGCGCCGCAGCGGCGTCGGTGGCGATGACGCACGGCCTGCGCGGCGACCACGAAGCCCGGGCCGCCTGGCTCACGGTCGTCGAGCGGGCGGACACGGTGCCGGAGCACCGCCACGGTTACGGTGCCGTCTTCGACGCCACGGTTCTGCTGCACCACGGGGACGCGCACGCCGCACTGGAGCGGGTCGCTCCGGAGCCGGACCAGGTGTGGAAGTGGGTGTGCTGGATCTGGCTGCACTGGTACGTGGCCCTGCGGGCGGAGGCCGCGGTCCTGGCCGGCCACCCGGAGGCCCGGACCAGGATCGCCGCCGCCAAGGCCGTGGTCGCCGGCAACCCGGTCGCCTCCGCCCAGGTGACCCGCGCGGAGGCGCTGCTCGACGGGGACGTCCCGCGCGCACTGGCCACGGCGAAGGCGTTCACGGCGGCGGGCTCCCCGTACCAGGCGGCCCGCACACTGCTCCTGGCGGGCGGCCCCCACGCGGCCACGGGAGCAACCGAGTTGGCGGGACTCGGCCTCACGGCCGGCCGGCCCGGGCTGGGCTCGTCGGCCTCCCCCTTGGCATGATCCGCCCCATGACGGCATCCATACCCCCCGTGTCCACGTCCTGGGACCGCATCGAGACATGGCTCGCCCGGCACGCGCCGCGGACGTTCGCCGGTCTGGCTCCCCCGGCGGACCGGGCGGCGATAGCCGCCGCCGAGGCGGCCGTCGGCCTGCCCTTCCCCGACTCCTTGACGGAGACACTGCTCCGGCACGACGGCACGGGCGACGACGTGCTGCTGCCTCCGTTCTGGCAACTGATGGCCGTACGCGACATCGAGGACGCCTACCACCTGCGTCTGAGCATCTACGGTGACGACCGCATCGACGCGGACGAATCCGAGCCGTCCGGGGAGTCCGGGCCCTGGTGGCACGTCCAGTGGATCCCCTTCGCCGCCGACGGTGCCGGGGACTGCCTGATCGTCGACCAGCGCGAACACCACCGCCGTGGCCGGATCGGCCACGCCGATCACGAGACGGGAAGCTCCTTCAGGCCGCACACCATGTGGACCTCCCTGCCGGCTCTCCTGGAGGCGACAGCCACCGCGCTCGAGTCCGGTGAGGCGGTCGACGGTTACCTGCCGACGGCAGTCGGCGAGCACGCACTCGCATGGGAGATCCTTTAGCGATCCGTTCAGTTCGTCCGTCAGGAGATTTCGTGCCCGCGCACCACGCACACCGCCAACCCTCATCGTCAGCGCGCCGGAGCGGGGCTGTCGCGTGGGTCACGTCTCTGTCGGCGGCGCTCATGGCTCTGCAGGTCGGGATCGGAGCCCCGGCCCAGGCCGCCGAGCCCCGGCACCACCTCGCGGCCGAGGCCCAAGGACAGGCCCTCACCCAGGCTCCGGACAAGGTCACGGTCACGGAGGGGCAGGTCAAGGAGGTGCCGTCCGGGGGAGTGATCACGTATCCGAGTGTGACCAGCTGCCTCACGGTCACCGTGCGGCAGCGCGAGGGCGGGCTCCTCGGCGCGCACGCCAGTCTGTTCCAGGTGCCCGGCGAACTGCGGTCCGACGAGATCCTGCCCGCGCTCCGGCGCCTCGTCGGCACCCGGCCCGTGACCGCGGTCGAGGTCCGGGGTGCCGTCGGCGCATGGCATCCCGGCTACTTCACCAAGGCGATCGAGAGTTACGGCGAGGGGGAGCAGGTGCCGGTCCCCGAGGGGCCGGACCCAGACGGGCTCGCCCGTGCGGTGTCGCAGGGGCTCGGGGTGCCGGGTGACGTGGTCACGGTCCAGGACGTCCCCGACGGAGACCAGGTCGTCAGCTGACGGGCAGCGCGTCCCGGACCGGGCCCGCGCCCTGCCGGCCACGGATCAGCCGGCCCGCTCGATGCCCGGTCGCAGGGCCGACCGGGCGAGATGCGCCGCCGTCACGCATGAACGCGCCCGCGCGGGGCGAGGGCTGACAAGCATGGCCACCCTGCCCCGCCTCGCCCCCATGCTCGCCAGCGCGGGCTCGCTGCCGCCCCCGCAGAGCGAGCACCTGTGGAGTGCGGAGACCAAGTACGACGGGCAGCGCGCGCTGATCTATCTGCCCGGTGACCACACCCTGCTCATCCGCTCGCGCTCCGGCGACGACATCACCGCCGCGTACCCCGAACTCCACGCCCTGGCCGACACGCTGGGCGGTGTGCCGACGGTGTTCGACGGGGAGATCGTCGTCCTCGACGAGGCGGGCCGTCCGGACTTCGAGCGGCTCCAGCCGCGCATGGGACTGGCGGGCTCCCCGGCGAAGGCGGCCCGGCTCGCCGCCCGCGCGCCGGTGCACCTGGTCCTCTTCGACGTGCTGTTCTCGGCGGGCCAGGACCTGACCGGCCTGCCCTACGCCCGGCGGCGCGACGTCCTGGAGCGGCTCGTCGCGGCGGGCCCAGGAGCGACCTGGTCGGTCCCGGGGGCAGTCGCCGGCCACAGCCGCGAGACCCTGGACTTCGCCCGCGAACACGGCCTCGAAGGGATCGTGCTGAAACGGCTCGACTCCGTGTACGAGCCCGGCAGACGTTCACCGAACTGGGTCAAGATCCGCAACGTCCGCACTCTCGACGTCGTCATCGGCGGCTGGCTGCCCGGCCGCGGGCGCCTGGCGGGGCTGCCCGGCGCGGTCCTGGTCGGCCAGTACGAGGGCGGTGATCTGGTGTACCGGGGCAGTGTGGGCACGGGATGGAACGAACGGGAACGCGCCGACCTCGCCCACCTCTTGGGCATCGCGGCCATGGACGCGTGTCCCTTCACCCCCGTGCCCGCGGTGCCCGGTGCCCACTGGGTCCTGCCCCGGCTGGTCGCCGAGGTCCGCTACACCGCGCTGACCCGGGCGGGCCTGCTCCGCCACCCCGTCTGGCACCGGCTGCGCCCCGACCTCGCCCCCGACGACTGAACGGCGGCTGAGCGACCGCTGAAAGACCGCTGACGGCAGTCCTCCTCACGGACCCGACGACTCCGCAAATCACTCCGCAAATCACTCCGCAGAGGACTCCACGAGAGCGTGGAGCAGCTCCGCCCCGTGCTGCCACGCGCCCAGGCCGCTCCCCGAGTTGAGGTGGCCGTGGTCGCCGACCAGATGGCACCGCACACCCCACGCCCGCGCGAAAGAGGTGGATGTCACCGGGTCGCAGTACGGGTCGTCACCGCTGGCCACCACCATGCCGGGGCACGGCAGCGGGCGAGCGGACACGTTCAGGAACGTCGCGGCCGCCTCCCGTGGGAACGTCGCCGCGCCGGGGTCCGGAGGCGCCACCAGGAACGCGGCCACCCGCGTCGGTCGGGCCTGTTCCAGCCACCGCGCTGCGGCCCAGCACCCGAGGCTGTGGGCCACCAGCACCACCTGGCCGTCCCGGCGCGCGGCCGTCTCGTACGCACTGTGGACGGACGACACCCAGTCCGGCAGATCCGGCGCGCTCCACGAGGCCGGGGCGATCCGGACCGCTGACGCCGGGCTCGCCGACGCCTCCCAACGGGTCTCCCACAGGCTCTGCCAGTGCCGTTCGTCCGACCCGTCGATACCCGGGATGACGACATACGCGACCATCGTTCTCCGCCCTTCCACCGTGTCCGTCGTGGCCCGTCCGCTCTCCGGGCCGAACTCGGGACGATTCTCGGCGGAGCGGCGGCCGCGGCAAGGGCCGGCAAGCGATCACAAAGAAAGTGTGGGTGACGACGATGGAATCGCTCGACGAGATCGACCGCGCCATTGTGAACCTGCTCCAGGCCGACGGACGGCTCACCGGGGCCGAGGTCGGACGGCGCGTCGGGCTGTCCCAACCGGCCGCGAGCGCGCGCATCCAACGTCTGGAGAGGAGCGGAGTCATCACCGGCTACCGCGCGGTCGTCGCCCCGGCCGCGCTCGGGCTGACCCTGCACGCGGTGATCCGGCTGCGCACCACCCACGCGCGGCTGACCCAGGCGCTGGCCCTCGCGGCGCGGATCCCCGAAGTCGTGTCGACCCTGCGGGTGACGGGCGAGGACTGCCTGCTGTTCGACGTGCACTGTTCCCGTGCCGAACACCTGGAAGAGATCGTGGACTCGCTGGCCCGGCACGGCTCGGTCACCACGTCCCTGGTCCTGCGCAGTTACCCTCCCAAGGCGCTGCCGCTCGACGCCGGCGGCGACTGCGGCAGCGGGAGGCCGGGGTTCGGCGCGGGCGGGTGATTCAGCCGAGCCGGCCGTACAGTGCCGCGGCGATCACGAAGAGCACGACGACACCGGTCAGGATCACCGTGCCGGTACCGGTCTCCTGTGAACGTTCCTGTTCGGCCCGCTTCTCCTCGATGAACGCCTTCGTGTCGGCGTCCGTACGCGTGCGGACCCACTGCCCGTTCTGCCCCGGATTGAAAACCACCGCTTGCCTCCCGTGTCAACTGCGGTGCTCCTGACCACTTTTCACCCCCCCCCCCCCCGCAAACCACTGACTCGCCGTACCCGCACCGACACCACCACGGACAATCGAGCGATGACGGGCAAAGACGACTCCGCGCTCCCGGCACTCTGGCGCGAGCCCTTCGCGCTGGCGTGGGAGGCGCTGCGGGCGGGCAGCCGGCCTGTCGGAGCCGTCCTGGTCGACGCGCGGGGGAACGTGGTGGCCCGGGGGCGGAACCGGAGCCAGGAGGCCGCCGCCACCGCCCCGCCGGGACAGCTCGCCGGAGCCGCCATCGCACACGCGGAGATCAACGTCCTAGGCCAAGTCACCGCCGAGCGACGGTATGAGGACCACCGCCTCTTCACCACGCTCGAACCGTGCCTCCTCTGCAGCGGCGCCCTCCTCCACGCGCACGTCGGCACGGTCGTCTACGCGGCGCCGGATCCCCTCTGGCAGGGCATCGAACGGATTCCGTTCGTCAGCGGCGCCATCGCGGAGCGTTGGACACGGCGCGTAGGACCGGTTCACGGCCCTCTCGCGGTGTTCGGCGCCCTGCTGATGGACCTGTGGGGCCTCCGTCGCGACGCGCCGCCACGCGGTGGGGAGCGAGCCTTCGACCATGGGGCACTGGCGTCGGCCCGACGCTGCGCGGAGATCCCGGGGTTCGTGGAGGCCGAGACGGTCGCGGTCGCCTACCGCCTTGCCCTGCCCCATCTCTCCCCGTACGGAGGGAAAGTGGGCGGCAGCGACGCCGGATGAGCGTGTTCCTCGCCCGGCTCTGCGGATCCGGTCGTACGTCACGCGCCACGGCCGCCTCCACCTCCACGTATCGTGCGACCGGAACACGCCATACGACCGACCCACACCCCGGAGGAGCGCCATGATCGGTGTCGAGGAGTTGGAGGCCACCGCGGCACACATCGCGGGCCACGTGGTGCGCACGCCCACCGTGCCCAGCCCGGGTCTGAGCGCACTGCTCGGCGTGCCGGTCACGGTCAAACTCGAACTGCTCCAGCGCAGCGGCTCCTTCAAGGCGCGCGGAGCCGTCGCCAAGCTCCTCACCCTGACCGACGCCCAACGCGAGGCCGGCGTCGTCGCCGTCTCCGGCGGCAACCACGGCGTCGCCGTGGCCGAGAGCTCCGCGGCCCTGGGCGTACGGGCCACGGTCGTCATGCCCCGCACCGCCCCGGCACGCTCCGTGGAGACCGCCCGGAACGCCGGCGCCGACGTCCGCCTGACCGACACCATGGCCGAGGCCTTCGCCCTCATGGAACGTCTGGAAGCCGAGGGGCTCACCCTGCTGCACCCCTTCGCCGACCCGGTGGTCATCGCGGGACAGGGCACCGTGGGACTGGAACTGGCCGAGGACGCGGGGAAGTTGACGGACGTCGTGGTCTCCATCGGCGGCGGAGGCCTGATCGCGGGCGTGGCGGCGGCGCTCACGGCGCGACGGCCCGGCGTGCGGGTGTGGGGAGTGGAGACGACCGGAGCCGACGCCATGTCGCAGGCCCTGGCCCACGGCGGGCCGCTCCAGGTGGACGTGAACTCACGGATCAGCACGCTCGGCGCGCCCACGGTCTCCCCGCTGACGTACACGATGGTCCGCGACATGGTCGACGAGGTCCTGGTCGTCCCGGAGGCCGAGGCCTACGCCGGAGTACGGGAACTGGCCGAGCACGCCAAGGTGTGGGCCGAGCCCGCCGCCGGCTGTCTCCTGCCGGCCGCCCGGCGCGTCCTGGCCAAGACCGGCGACGACACCCACCTCGGTCTGGTGATCTGCGGCGGCAACACCACCCTGGACGACATCACCGCCTACACCGCGTGACCTCGCCGTCGCACGGGTCCCTGGAGTGACCGAATAGCGGCGCGGAAGTGGTGGCCGGAGGACCCCCGCGGGGTTCCGGCCACCACTCTTCGGGACTTCTCGGGCCTGACGCGCGCGATACGCGTACGAGACCCTCCCGTCCGTCCCGGCCGCTGCGTCAGCCCGCCGCGGCGAGCGTCTTGTCGATCTCGCCGAGGAAGTCGTCGAGGTCGCCGGGGTTGCGGGAGGTGATGAGGTCCCAGCCGTTCGCGCCGCAGTGCATCACCGACTTGTCGACCCAGGTGCCCTTGGTGTTGCGGATGTCGGTGGCGACCGAGGCGTACGACGTGAGGGTCTTGCCCTCCAGGACGTCCGCCTCCACCAGCAGCCACGGACCGTGGCAGATCGCCGCGACCTTGCGGCCGGACTCCACGAAGGAGCGGACCATCGAGACGGCGGTCTCCTCGAGCCTCAGGGTGTCGGCGTTGACCGTGCCGCCCGGGATGAGCAGCAGGTCGTACGAGGACGCGTCCGCGTCGGCGAGCGTCAGGTCCGGCTGGACGCTCTTGCCCGGGTCCTTGTCGCCGACGAGGGAGCGGATCTCGTCCGACGACACGGCGGCCACGTCGACATGTGCGCCGCGCTCGCGCAGGTGCTGCACCGGCACCACGAGCTCGTCCTGCTCGACTCCGTAGTTGGTGACGATCGCCAGGACACGGTGGCCGTTCAGTGTGTTGTCAGCCATGACGTTGCCTTCCTCTGATGCTGTGCGTTTGGTGCGGTGCTGTGTTCGCAGCGATTTCGCAGCCGACCGGACGCTCCGGTACCCCTCTTCAGCATGGGCACACGCCGGGGTGGCGCCAGATGAGTCCGGCGACCGGAGTAACCGTTCCGCAGCGGACGGGTGCCCCGAGACCCACCCCGTGACCCGGGACCAAAGACCCTAGGTGGACCGCACACGCACAGACGGGCGAGTCAGTGGGCGATGCCGTCGATCAGCTCCCGGGCGCCCTGGCGCAGCAGTGCCACGGCCACGGAGGTCCCCAGCGTCGCGGGGTCGAGCCGGCCCGCCCACTCGTGCGCGTTGAGCACCGTTTTTCCGTCGGGTGTGAACACGCAGGCCCGCAGCGACAGGTCGCCGCCGCGCTCGGAACGCGCGTACCCGGCGATCGGGGAGTTGCAGTGGCCTTGCAGCACGTGCAGGAACATGCGCTCCGCGGTCGCCTCCCGCCAGGCGTCCGTGTCGCCAAGGTCCGACACGGCGTCGATGGTCGCCGTGTCGTCCTCACGGCACTGCAGGGCGAGGATGCCCGCCCCGATCGGCGGGCACATCGTCTCCACCGACAGGATCTCGCTGGCCAGCTCGGGGCGGCCGATGCGGTCGAGGCCCGACTGGGCGAGCAGCAGCGCGTCCGCGTCGCCCGCGGCGAGCTTCTCCAGCCGGCGGCCCGCGTTGCCGCGCATCGGAACGCACTCCAACTCCGGGTGCGAGGCGGCGAGTTGAGCCACCCGGCGGACCGACGACGTGCCGATGCGGGTCCCCGCGGGCAGTTCGTCGAGGGTGCGGCCGCCGGGGTGGATGAGCGCGTCGCGGATGTCGTCCCGCTTGAGGAACGCGGCGAACGTCGTGCCCGCCGGCAGCGGCCGGTCCGCGGGGACGTCCTTGACGCAGTGCACCGCGAGGTCCGCGTCGCCGGCAAGCAATGCGGCGTCGACCTCCTTGGTGAACGCCCCCTTGCCGCCGAGCGCCGCCAGGTCGCCCATCCAGCGGTCCCCCGAGGTGGTGACCGGCACGACCTCGGTGCGGATGCCGGGATGCAGCGCGGCGAGTTCGGCGCGGACGCGCTCCACCTGGGCGAGGGCCATGGGGGAGGAGCGGGAGACGATGCGGATGAGCTCAGGAACGGACATGCGGTCCACGATAAGGGCTCCGACGGCATGCCTCGGACAGGCGTCCACCTGATCAAAGTACCGCAGCCGCGCGTGAGTTGGCGGACGATGGGTGGTACGCCGGGGGCGCACGGCTGCGGCGTGTCCGCCCAGCGCCGGCAGCGGCGGTCGGCCCGGGGCTCGGCGTGCGCCGGAGCCCGGTGCCCGTACACCTCCGGAGACCTCGGCATGCGCGTCCCCCGCCCGCCTCATAGCGTGAGGTGCACGCAGCCGCGGCCCGGCGCCGCGCCCGCCTTCCGGGAGGCCCCATGTCCAGCCCTGCCGCGCCGGAACGCCCGGCGTCGATCACCCCCGAGCCGATGACGGCCACCCATCTGGCCGACGTCCTCGCCCTGGGCCGCCGGGTCTACGACACGTCCGTCAAGCCGTACACCTCCTGGTCGCTGTCGGCGATCGCCCGCCACATGGACAGCGAGGCCTCCGCCTGCTGGGTCGCCCTGGACGACGGCGACCGGCTGGCCGGGTTCGTGCTCGGCTCCATGGGCTTCGACCAGCGGCCCGACTGGGGCAACCTGGAGTGGATCGCGAGCGCCCCCGAGTACCAGGGACAGGGCATCGCGAGCCGTCTCGTGAAGGCCTGCTGCGCGACGCTCACGGAGGCGGGCGCCAGCGCCGTCGTCACCGATGTCGAGTCCCGCAACACCGCGTCGGCCGCCCTGATGCGGCGCAACGGCTTCGAGGCGAGTGTGTCGGTGACCCTGTTCGTCCGCGAGACGCCCCGCTGACCGGCACACCCCGGACCCGCGCCCCGCAAGCGGCGCACCTCACTCCCCGGCCCGTCCACCCGGCTCCAGCGGCGGGGACGCGACCCCCAGGCACGTCCTGCACTGCGGTGCGTTGCCGTGGTCGCCGTGCCAGTCCGCGGGGCGCGGCCGTACGAACAGCGCGGCGGCCGCCGCCGCGAGGACGAACAGCCCCGCGCATCCCACCGCCGCCTTGCCGAAGGCCGCGTCGAGCGCGCCCGGATCCGCGTACGCCGTGCCGGACAGGCCGACCGCCAGCGGCAGACCCGCGACGACGAGCAGCTGCGCGATGCGGGCCGCCGTGTTGTTGACTCCGCTGGCCAGCCCGGCGCGTGCGGCGTCCACCGAGGCCAGCACGGTCGCCGTGAGCGGCGCGACGAACAGGCTCATGCCGAGGCCGAGCACCACCACCGCGGGCAGCACCTCCGTGACGTACGCCGCGCCCGGCCTGACCCGCAGCATCAGCAGCACCCCGGCGGCCGCCACCAACGGACCGGCGACGAGCGGCAGCCGGGGCCCCAGGCGGCGCGCCAGATCACCGGCGGACGCGGAGAGCAGCAGCATCAGGATCGTGATGGGCAGCGTCGCCGTGCCCGCCTGCAGCGCGTCGTACCCGAGCGTCGTCTGCAACTGCACCGGCAGCATGAACAGAATCCCGCCGATGGCCGAGTACAGGCAGAGCGTCATCACATTGGCCGCGGTGAACAGGCGGGAGCGGAACAGCCCGAGGGGCAGCATCGGGTTGCGTCTGCGGTGCTCGACCACGAGGAAGACGGCGCCCGCGGCGAGGCCCAGCACCCCGGGCAGGACCGCGCCGGACGCCGACGTGTCACCGGACGCGCCGATCAGCGAGAAGCTGATGCCCGCGAGGAACAACGCGGCGAGACACGCCCCGAGCACGTCGAAGCGCTGCTTGGCCGCGCTCTCGTCGCGGCTCTCGGGCACGTGCCGCACCGCGAGCAGCACCAGCGCGGCCAGCGGCACATTGATCAGGAAGATCCACCGCCAGCCCGGCCCGTCGATCAGCCAGCCGCCCAGGAAGGGGCCGACGGCGCCCGCCACACCGCCGAGGCCCGACCACGCGCCCACCGCGCGCCCCTGGTCCTCGGGCCGGTAGGAGGCGCGGACGAGCGCCAGCGAGCCCGGGGTGAGCAGCGCGCCGCCGACGCCTTGCAGCGCGCGGGCCGCGATCAGCGTCCCGGCGTCCTGCGCGACGCCGCACAACGCGGACGCCGCCGCGAACCACACCACCCCGACGATGAGGGTGCGCCGCCGCCCGACGCGGTCGCCGAGCGCGCCGCCGAGCAGGAGGAGCGCCGACAGCGTGAGCATGTAGGCGTTGACGACCCATTGGAGGGAGGAGAGGGAGGTGTGGAGGTCCCTGCCCAGCGTCGGCAGGGCGACATTGACCACGGTCCCGTCGAGCAGCGCCATGCCCGAGGCGAGCACCGCGCACGCCAGGACCCAGCGCCCGCGGGCCGAGGCGAGCGCGACACCGGCACCGGCGTCCGGCTCCGGGCCGGGGGCCGCCCGCCCTGGGGATCCCGGACGCCCCGACTGCCCGGGACGTCCTACCGGACCTGAAGCCATGGCCCTCCTCCGTGCTCGACGCCGGCCCCGCGTACCCGTCCTACATGTGCGCCGCGCCGTCGTTCGTCTCCCGGTGCGCGGGCGCTCCACGGCGGTACAGGACGAAGGTAACGATCAGGCCGACCGCGAAGAAGAGCGCCGACCACCAGTACGCGGTCGAGTACGACTGCATCGCCGCGTCGGCCCGCACCTGCGGCGTCGGCTTCCTGCCGACGAGATAGTTGGAGGCGGCCGTGGTGGCCAGGGTGTTGAGCAGGGCGGTGCCGATCGAACCGCCCACCTGCTGGCAGGTGTTGACCATCGCCGAGGCGACGCCCGCGTCGTGGGCGGCGACGCCGGCCGTCGCCATGCTCATCGCCGGAGCGAAGACGAAACCGAGGCCGAGCCCCGCGACCAGCAGCGGCGGCAGCACGTGCGCCGGGTAGCCGCTCGTCACGTCGAGGGCGGTGAGCCAGGCCATGCCGGCAGCCGAGAGCCCCATGCCCAGCGGCACGATCGGTTTCGCACCCACCCTCGGCACCAGGAAATTGGTGGTCACCACCGAGCCCACCACCATGACCGCGACCATCGGCAGGAACGCCAGGCCCGTCTTGACCGGCGAGTACGCCAGGATCTGCTGGAGGTAGTACGTCAGGAACAGGAACACCCCGAACATGCCGGCGCCGGAGATGAACATCGCGAGGAACGACGCCCCGCGGTCCCGGTCGAGGACGACCCGCAGGGGCAGCAGCGGATGCGGGGCGCGCGCCTGCCACCATCCGAACGCCGCGACCAGCACCGCACCGACGACCAGGAAACCCCAGGTCAGCACGGAACCCCACGGGTGCGTCTCCGCGTTGGAGAAGCCGTACACGATGCAGAAGAGGCCCGCCGAGACCAGGACCGTGCCGGGCACGTCCAGCTTGGGCCGGTCCGGCGGAGCGCCGGGGTGCAGCAGGCGTGCGCCGCCGATCATCGCGACGACGGCGAAGGCGAGGTTCACGTACAGGCACCAGCGCCAGTTCAGGTACTCGGTCAGGACGCCGCCGAGCAGCAGGCCCACCGCGCCGCCCGCGCCCGCGATGGCGCCGTAGATGCCGAACGCCTTGGCGCGCTCCCGCGGATCCGTGAACGTGGTGGTGAGCAGCGACAGGGCGGCGGGCGCGAGCAGCGCGCCGAACAGGCCCTGCAGCGCGCGGGCCGCCACCAGCATCGAGAAGCTGTTCGCCGCGCCGCCGATCGCGGACGCCACGGCGAAGCCGGCGAGACCGGCCAGGAACACGATCTTCCGGCCCACCAGGTCGGCGATGCGGCCGCCGAAGAGCAGCAGGGAGCCGAAGGCGAGGGCGTACGCGGTGACGATCCACTGCCGGTTGCCGTCGCTGAACCCCAGATCCCGCTGGGCCGAGGGCAGCGCGATGTTCACGATCGTCGCGTCCAGCACGACCATCAGCTGGGCGATGCCGATCACCGCGAGGATCAGCCAGCGGTGTTCGTGACGCCCGCCGCCCGTGCTGAGCACGGTGGCCGACGGGTCGGCCTCGCGTGCGGGATCCGGCCCCGGCACGGTCCCCGGCGTGGACGTGGCTTCACGGTCCATGGTGGCCTCCAGACGCCCCCGCCCCACGCTAAACGCCCTGATCGGGTGACGCGACCGGGGGCCTGCGCGGCCCGCGACCCGGGCCTGGGGGTGCCCTGCGGGGACCGTGTGCGGGGCCGGCCGGGGCCTCTGTGCGGAGGCCCCGGCACGGTCCGGTGCGTTACGAGGCCCGGTCCGCGGCGAGCAGCAGTTCGCTCACCCGCTCGCGGGCGCGCGCGACCCGTGAGCGCACGGTGCCGATCGGGCAGCCGACCGCGTCGGCCGCGTCCGCGTACGGCAACCCGGCGAGCTGGGTCAGGACGAACGCCTCACGGCGCGGTGCGTCGAGCGACTCCAGGAGGTCCAGCAGGGCCACACCTTCCTCGAACCCGGGCACCCCGCGTGGCTGGGCGCGCTCGGCGGCCGCCTGCCAGTCACTGGTGTCGGCGATGCGCGGCCGGGCCGCCGCCGAACGGAAACGGTCGGCGACGGTGCGGCGCGCGATGGCGAGCAGCCAGGTACGGGCCCCGGCGCGGGCGGCGTAGCCGTGCAGCGAGGTCAGGGCCCGTAGGTACGTCTCCTGGGTCAGGTCGTCGGCGGCGTGCAGATCGCCGCTGAGGTGGGCCACGAAGCGCCAGACGTCGCGGCGGGTGGCCTGCACGAACTGCTCGAACGCCGCGGGGTCGCCGTCGCGGGCGGCGAGGGCCCAGGCGGTGATGCGGTCGTCGCGGGTGGGGTCGGTGCCGGGCCGTGTCCGCAAGAGGGCAGGTGTCATCGCAAAAGGTCCTTCGGTGAAAGGAGTTCGGAGAGCGCCGCGGCACACCCGGCGCGGGCTGTGCCCCCGGGAGCGCGGACGCCGAAGAGCCGCCCGGCACCGAGGGGTGCGGGCGGTCGTCAGGAACTGACCGGAAGGACCGGTGGACCTCTGCGGGAGACGACGTGCTGGAGAAGGACCCCGCGGAGCCGCGGTACGGGGACGAGTGCGCCGACGGGCGCCGGCGACGGAGGAAGTGCGGCGACCAGGACCGCGAGCACGAACCGCAGCGGCACGAACACCGCGGCGGCCAGGGCGCGTCCGGTGCGGAAGACGGCGGCCTCGCCGCGCCACAGCCACAGCGCGCAGAGCAGCGCGGCGGCGACGTGGGCGAGGAACATGCCGAAGCCGCTGTGCCCGAAGACGGACATGACCCAGTGGGAGAGGCCCTCGTCGGGCATGCCGGCGGAGTGCGCGGAGCCGGACGCGCCGGCGCCGGAGGACGAGCCGGACATCGGCCCGGACATCGGCATCGGGTGGTTCATGTGGTTCATGCCGTCGCCGCCCCGGCGGGGCGGCGCGGACGCCAGGCCGCCGGCGCCCGGCGCGGCGCCCAACCGCTGTGCGAGACCGAAGAGTTCGTGCAGGGACAGCTGGGCCGCGACGGTGGCGGCCGTGACGGTCGCCACCCCGCGCTCGCGGCCCGTCAGCCACCAGGCCGCGGCGGCCGTGGCGCCGAACGCGTACGCCACCGCCCACCAAGGCAACGGGATATCGGACATGAGCGCGTGACCGAAGGCCGTCGCCACCACGCAGACGGCCGCGAACATCGCGGCTCGTGCGAGGCGGAACGCGGGCCCGGAGGTCATGGGGAGCATCGTGCCAGGCGACGGAGGGGCAGGGGGCGGCGAGCCCAAGAGATGCCCGAAGTGCCCCGAACTGCCTGGATCTTGCCGGTGTGGCCCCGGCGGGATGATCACGTCGGACGGCACGCGGGACCGTCTCCCGCGTGCCGTCCGATGGATGGTCGCTCCGCCGCCGGCGCCCCTACGAGCGTTCGGTGGCGTCCTGCGCGTCCAGCGTCTCGGCCGTCTCCCGGGGCGCCGGCACCTGCGGCGCGGCCTCGGGAGCGGAACCGGCGGTCTTGCCGCGCCGCGCCATCACGCCGCTCGCGTAGCCCGCGATCGGCTGGGCGAAACGGGCCGTCAGCGGGCCGACGATGACCAGGATCAGGACGTACGCCGTCGCCAGCGGGCCGAGCGACGGCTCGATGCCCGCGGTGACCGCGAGCCCCGCGATGACGATGGAGAACTCGCCGCGCGCCACCAGCGCGCCGCCCGCCCGCCAGCGGCCCTTGACCGAGATGCCGGCGCGGCGGGCCGCCCAGTACCCTGTGGCGATCTTCGTCAGGGCGGTGACGACCGCGAGCGCGAGCGCGGGCAGCAGCACCGGCGGAATGCTCGACGGGTCGGTGTGCAGTCCGAAGAAGACGAAGAACACGGCGGCGAACAGGTCCCGCAGCGGCGCGAGCAGCGAGTGGGCGCCCTCGGCGACCTCACCGGAGAGCGCGATGCCGACCAGGAAGGCGCCCACGGCGGCGGAGACCTGCAACTGCTGCGCGATGCCGGCGACCAGAATGGTCAGACCGAGCACCACGAGGAGCAGCTTCTCGGGGTCGTCGCTGGAGACGAACCGCGAGATGAGCCGCCCGTAGCGCACCGCGACGAAGAGGACGATCCCCGCGGCGCCGAGTGCGATGGCGAGCGTGAGGCTGCCGGCGGCCCAGCCGACACCCGCCAACAGGGCGGTGATGATGGGCAGATAGACGGCCATCGCCAGGTCCTCGAGGACGAGGATGCTGAGGATGACCGGGGTCTCGCGGTTGCCGAGCCGGCCGAGGTCGCCCAGGACCTTGGCGATGACTCCGGACGACGAGATCCAGGTGACACCGGCGAGGACGACGGCGGCGACCGGGCCCCACCCCATGAGCAGCGCGGCGGCGGCGCCCGGCAGGGCGTTGAGCGTGCAGTCGACGAGACCGGCGGGGTACTGGGTCTTGAGATTGCTGACGAGGTCGTTGGCCGTGTACTCCAGGCCGAGCATCAGCAACAGCAGGATGACGCCGATCTCGGCGCCGATGGCGACGAACTCCTCGCTCGCCCCGAGCGGCAGCAGCCCGCCCTCGCCGAACGCGAGTCCGGCCAGCAGATACAGCGGGATCGGGGAGAAGCGGAAGCGGCCCGCGAACCGGCCGAGCAGCCCGAGCGCGAGGATGATCGCGCCGAATTCGATCAGAAAGACAGCGGAATGCATGCGCTCACTCCCGCCCGAGTATCGTCGCGGCCGTCTCCACGCCCTCGCGGGTGCCGATCACGATGAGGGTGTCGCCCCCGGCCAGCCGGAAGTCCGGGGCCGGCGAGGGGATGGCGTCGGCCCGCCGGAGCACCGCGACGATCGAGACGCCGGTCTCGGTCCGCATCCGGGTCTCGCCGAGGAGCCGCCCGTTCCAGTGCGAGGTGGCCGACAGCAGGATGCGTTCGGCGACCAGGCCGAGGTCGGTGGTGTGCAGCAGGTTGGGGCTGTGGTGCGACGGCATCAGGGCGTCGATCAGCGCGTCCGCCTCGCCCGAGCTCAGGCGCATCGACAGCGCGCAGGCGTCCGGGTCGTCGGAGCGGTAGGCGCTCACGGTCCGCGCACCGTCCCGGTGTGCGACCACCGAGAGGCGCTGCTGTTCTCGGGTCGTCAGGTCGTACCGGATGCCGATGCCGGGAAGCGGCGTACGGCTGAGTCGTGATGCGGGCACGGTTTCTCCCCTTGCGTGAATAGACGATCTCCCCCGGCTGTCACCCTATCGGGGCCAAGGATTGGCAAAATCCCGCCCATGGCGCGGCCCCGCCGGGCACCACGGATCCGCTCACGACGAGACCGGGGCCCGGCGGGGCCGGGGGAGGAAGGGGGGAGAGCCGCTGGGGGTACGCCTGGCCCGCGCGACCCGGCGCGGACCGACGCGGCACAAGATCACGGGTTACGCGCGGTCACACCTCACGCGGCCGGGCCGCGGTCGCCGCCGCGCAGGACCGTTTCCACCGTGTCCGCCTCCTCGGGGGACTTGTCCTCCCGGTAGCGCACCACCCGGGCGAAGCGGAGCGTGACGCCCGCCGGGTAGCGGGTGGACTTCTGCAGACCGTCGTAGGCGATCTCCACCACGAGCTCGGGCCGCACCGTCACCACGTAACCGCTGCTCTCGACCGCGAGTTCCTGGAGGCGCTCGGTCTGCCAGGCGAGCATGGCGTCCGTCATCCCCTTGAAGGTCTTGCCCAGCATGGCGAAGGTGCCGTCGGGCCGCCGCGCCCCCAGGTGCAGGTTGGAGAGTTTCCCGGTGCGCCGTCCGTGCCCCCATTCGGCGGCCAGGATCACCAGGTCCAGGGTGTGCACGGGTTTGACCTTCAGCCAGGAGGCGCCCCTGCGGCCCGCCTTGTAGGGGGCGTCGAGCCCCTTGAGGACGACACCCTCGTGACCGCGCCCGAGCGTCGCCTCGAAGAACTCCTGCGCCTCACCGCGCCGGCGTTCGTCGGCCGGTTCGGTCACGAGCGCGCGCCGCACCCGCATCGGCTCGGGCACCAGGGCCGCCAGCTCCGCGTGCCGCTCGGTGAACGGCAGGTCGAGCAGGTCCCGGCCGGCCACGGACAGGACGTCGAAGAAGACGGGAGAGAGGGGCAGGCCGGCCGCCGCGGCGGACACGTCGAGGCGCGAGCCGACGCGCCCCGCGATCTCCTGGAACGGCCGCGGCCGGCCGTCCTCGCCGAGCGCGATGACCTCGCCGTCCAGGATGAAGTGGGTCCCCTTCAGGTCGAGCGCGGCTGCGGTCAGTTCGGGGAGCCGGTCGGTGATGTCGTCCAGGGTGCGGGTGTAGACGCGGACGTCGTCCCCGTTCCGGTGCACCTGCACGCGGATGCCGTCCAGCTTCTCCTCGACGGCGCACGCCCCGAGCTTGTCGATGCCTTCCGCGACCGACGCGGCGCTGTGCGCGAGCATCGGCAGCACGGGACTGCCCACGGTCAGCCGGAACTCGTCCAGGGCCTCGGCGCCGCGCGACAGGAGCGCCTGCGCCACCGGGCTGACGGAACCGGCGAGCATCACCGAGCGCCGCACCGCGTCCGCCGGAGTCTCCGTGGCGAGCGCGAGCCCTTCCACGGCCACCGCGTCCAGCGCGCCCTGACGCACCTCACCGGTGAGCAGGCCGGTCAGGAACCGCTGCTCGTCGGCGGTGGCGGCGCCCATCAACGCGTCGACGAGCCGCTTGCGTTCGGTCTGCGATCCGGCGCCGGACACCGCGCCGATCGCGGTGAGCGCCTCGTCCACGCCGCGCACCGTCAGCGTCGGCCCGTCGGCGGGCGGGCCCGCGTCCTTCAGCAGGCTCCAGCCGATGCCGAGCCGCCCCTGCGGGAGCCTGCCCGCCAGATACGGGATGACGATCGGCACGTCGTCCGGCTCGGCGGCCCGGAACAACTCCGCGAGCAGCGCGATCTTCTTGGACCGCGCCGAGGTGGCGGCCACTTCCTTGGACACGTCCGCGAGCCGGGCAAGCAGCATGAGGCCATCCTGCACCGGGGCCGGGCGCGGCGCACGTGCGCCCTCACCTGCTGGCGCCGCCCTCCTCGTCGAGGCCGTCGAAGTCCTCGGTGAAGTAGCTGTCGTGCCGGATGCGGAACTCCTTGAGCTCGGCGGGGCCGCGTCGCGACATCTCCGCGATCCGCTCGAAGTACTCCTCGCGCGGGGCACCCGGGGAGAAGAGCATGAGCATGGACGTCGGCTCGTCGGTGACGTTCCTGAAGGCGTGCAGACCGCCGACGGGGACGTACAGGAAGTCCCCCTCCCGGCCCGTCACCCACTTCTCGCCGTCGAAGAGCTCCAGCTCGCCGGAGAGGACGTAGAAGGACTCGGACATCGCCCGGTGGAAGTGGGGCTTGGCCCCCGCGGAGCGCGGGGCCAGCTCCGATTTGTACAGGCCGAACTCGCCGCCGGTCGACGCATGGGTGGCGAGGTAGTGCGTGGACCCGCCCGGCGAGGAGATGTCCGCCGGTGTGTCCGCCGTACGGAAGGAGGCGTTCACCTCGCCCCGGGTGCCGTGGTAGCGGGGCTGCGGATACGAGAGATCGTGCGGGTACGACATGACGCGCTCCTTCGGTGGGCCCTCGTCGGTCGGCTCTTTCGGACCGTGGGCGGCTCTGCACCGGCATCGTGTCGCCCGGGCCGGGTGGGCGGCATCGGGCCTGCGGCTGATCCCGGACGGAGCCGGGAGGGGGCCGCAGGGCTTAGGACATTTGACCGAGACGATCACCGACGGGTGATGGGGAGGGACATGGAGGCCCGTATTCCAAGGGTCTCGCCGGAGCGGGCGCGGGGCCGCTGTGGCACGAGGGTGATGTTGCTCCGGGATGCGCGTGCGGTCGCCTGAGGTGGGCACCCGGACCGCAGACGTTCCGAATTATGAAAGGTGAGTGATGCAGGTCACATGGATCTCTCGGCGGATTTGCGTGATGAGAGCCCTTTGTCCCGGGTCCTAAGGACACAGGAGTCCCCGCAACCGCACCGCCGAAACATGCAGCACCAGAAGTGGAGCCCGACCATGGCCGTCACCCTCGAACAGCACGTTCGCGCCCGCCTCATCACCCCTGAGGGCCGTGAACGCGGACTGGCCGTGGTTCTGCGCTACTCGGCGGAAGACCCCCTGGCCGTCCAGATGATCTTCCCCGCGGAAGCCTCGCTCGACGGCGTGGAGGTCACCTGGATCTTCGCCCGTCAGCTCCTGGAAGAGGGCCTCAGCGCCCCGGCGGGCGGCGGTGACGTGCACATCTGGCCGTGCGGGCGGGCCCGGACGGTCCTGGAGTTCCACGCGTACCAGGGACTGGCCCTCGTGCAGTTCGACACGATGGTGCTGCGCCGCTTCCTGGTGCGCTCGTACGGCGCGGTACCCGCGGGCGCCGAGGACGAGAGCCTGGATCTCGACAGCGGTCTGTCACGGCTGCTCGGCGGTGTGTGAATGAGCGGTCAGAGCGACGGCGGCACGGGCGCGGCGCCGGGGGTTCCCGCGGCGTACAGCGCCGGCCGCTCGCTCATATCCACCGCCGTGCGGGCGCCGGTGCGCAGCGCCGCGACACCGGCCTCGGCGACGGCGGCCGCGGCGTACCCGTCCCATGCGCTCGGCCCCGTGACCCGGCGCTCGCGGGCGGCGGCCACCCAGGCCCGCACCTCACGGTCGTACGCGTCGGCGAACCGCACCAGGTAGTCCTGCGCCACGTCCTCCTGCGCGCGCCCCGACGACCGGACGACCATCGTGTGCGCGTCGCCCACCGCGGCACTGCCCCGCTCGCAGACCGCCTCGCACCGCACCTCGTACCCATATCCGCTGTTCACGAAGATCTCCACGTCGACGACGGCGCCCCCGGACGTCTCGAAGATCACCAGCTGGGGGTCGAGCAGCCCGCGTGGAGCGTGCGCCGACGGCGTCGGCCGGACCACCGTCACCGCGGTGATCTCCTGGCCGAGCAGCCACCGCGCCGCGTCGATCTCGTGCGAGACCGAGCTGCTGATCAGCATCGACGAGGTGAAGTGCGGCGGCGACGCGACGTTCCGGTGGCGGCAGTGCAGCAGCAGGGGACGGCCGAGCCGTCCGGAGTCGAGCACACACTTCAGGTCCGCGTACTCGGTGTCGTACCGGCGCATGAAACCCACCTGGATCAGCCTGCGGCCCAGCCGCGCCTCGGCCTCCACGATCCTGAGCGCCGACGTCGAGTCGGGGGTCAGCGGCTTCTCGCAGAGCACCGGAAGGCCGTGCGCGAGGGCCGCGAGCAGGGCCTCCTCGTGCGCTCCTTCGGGCGAGGCCACCAGGACCGCGTCCACCCCGGGAGCGGCCAGCGCGGCCGCCGGATCCCGGTGCACCGACACGCCGGCGCGCCCCGCGACCGCCGCCTCGGCCCGCGCCACGTCGGGGTCGGCGACCGCGACCACCCGGGCCCCGCCCACCGTCGTGCCGATCCGGTGCACATGGTCGGCGCCCATGTGGCCCGCCCCGAGGACGGCCACCCCCAGCGACTCGCCCATCCGACGCCCTCCCCTGCCCGCTCAGTCGCCGCGGCCTCCCGGGCGCGTGCGTCGGGCCACCGTAGCCGCCCGGCGTCGGACCGCCACGACGCAGCCGGCGAGCAGGGCTGCCGCGCCCGCGCCGACCATCAGGATCGCGGGCCAGTCGGAGTCGTCCGACTCCGCGCTCAGAGCGGCCTTGCCTGCGGCGTGCGCGGGCCGCGGCCCCGTCCGGTCCGGCTTCGGCGGCGGCAGCAGCGAGCCGACCGGCCCCACCTTCCCCGCCGCCGCGAACCCCCAGTCCAACAGTGACCTCGCCTCCTCGTACACCGCACGCCCGCCGCCCGCCTGCGGGTTCATCACCGTCACGACGAGGGTGCGGCCGTCCCGCTGGGCGGCGCTGATCAGCGTGGACCCCGCGTGGCTCGTGTAGCCGTTCTTCACGCCGAGCAGGCCCGGATAGGGCGTCACGCCGTCCGCACCCGTCAGCAGCCGGTTGGTGTTCTGGATGGGGTACGACCAGCCGCCCGCCGGGAACTTCGCGGTCCGCGTCGAGCAGTAGCTCGCGAACTGCGGGTCGGCGAGCCCCGACCGCCCGAAGACGGCCAGGTCGTACGCCGAGGAGACCTGGCCGGGGGCGTCGTAGCCGTCGGGCGTCACGACGTGGGTGTCCCGCGCGCCGAGCTCGCGGGCCTTGGCACGCATCTCCCGTACGGTCGTGTCCAGGCCGCCGTTGAGCCCCGCGAGGACGTGCACCGCGTCGTTGCCGGAGCTGAGGAAGACGCCACGCCACAGGTCGGACACCTGGTACGAGCGGCCCGCCGCCACGCCCACCATGCTGCTGCCCTCGCCGATGTCCTCCAGCTCGTGCTCGTCGACGACGTGCTGCATCCGGGCGTCCAGCCGGGGGAGCGTCGCCAGGGCGAAGAGCGACTTCAGCGTCGAGGCCGGCGGCAGCTGGCGGTGCGCGTCCCGGGCGGCGAGCACCTCGCCCGTCTGGGCGTCCGCCACCACCCAGGCGAGCGCGGACACGTCACCCGGCAGACCCGGGGCACCGGGGCCAGGCCTGACCTGGACACCGGGCCGGTCCAGGAGCGCGGACGAATAGGCGGGCAGAGGTCGCGGCGGCGCCGGTTCGGCCGGGACGTCGGTGGCCGCGGCCTGCGAGGACAGGAGGACCAGGGCACCGAGCGTGAGGGCCGCGATGCGTACGGAGGAGGGGCGCGGAAGGTACCTGATGACCATTCAGCCACCGTATGAGCGCCGTCCGGAGTCCGCAGATCGGCTTGGTCCGGCTGGATGTACGGGCCGGACGCGGGGCTGGGGCGGGTGAACGGTCGAAGGGCCTCGAGGAGGAGCTCGGCGAGCTCGCCCGGCATGGTGACCATGCAGGCATGGCCGGTCGGCAGCTCCCACACCTGTGACGGAGCGCGGTTGGGCTGGACGGCGGGGACCGGCCGCCGAGTGATGCCCTCCGGAACGCCGACGACACAGCGGTGTGGGCCCGAGGGACCGCGTCCTTCGCCGGGCTCCGCAGCCGGACGGACTCCTGGAGGCCCGATCCCGGCACCGCCCGCTGTGCCAGGCGCCGTGCCCCAGCAGATAGGCGATCTGCGGACAGAAGCTGACCGCGCCCCCTGAGACAGTCGTCGGCGACCGACCTCCCGGCGACCGGCAACCGGCGCCAACGACGGACCACCGTCCGGACGAGCGACCCCAGGAGCACTCCGCATGCCCGTGTCCCCTCATGACCCCACCGGCTACCCGGCCGAGACCCGGACGGCCTCGGGCCGGCCCGCCAGCGGTCGGCGGTGAGCCGGTGACCGTGCTCGACACCCGGGCCCTCGGCCGCGCGACGGCACAGGCCGCGCGGCGGCAGCCCCGATCCGGACACCCCGGCGCCCGTACGCTTCCTGTCCGCCTTCGACAACGTGATCCTCGGTTACCAGGACCGCGGCCGGATCATCGACGACACCCACCGCGGTCTCTCGGTCGCCGGGGAACGGGCCGTCCTGGTCGACGGGCGCGTCGCCGCGACGTGGACGGTGGAGGCGGGCACGGTGGTGGTGTCCCCGCTGCGCCGCCTGTCCCGCGCGGGGCGTGCCGAGGTGGAGGCGGAGGGCGTGACGCTGGCGGCGTTCCTGTCGGACGGGGAGAGCGAGCGCGCCCGGATCGCGCCTGCGTGAGCGCCCCGAAGTTCGGTCGGAGAACCTGGTCGCCGTCTCCGCCGCCGGGTGGACCAGCGCGAACCCGACCAGTGCCCCCTCCTGCGCCCGCGTCCCGGGACCCGCGACGGCCGAAGGTCGCGGGCCCGGACGGGCGTGGATCAGGCGGGCAGGTGCTTCTCGACGGCGGCCACGAGCTCCGGGGCGTCGGGCTCGGTCTGCGGCGAGAAACGGGCCACCACGTCACCCGCGGGGCTGACCAGGAACTTCTCGAAGTTCCAGCGGATGTCGCCGGTGTGGCCCTCCGCGTCCGCCGTGCCGACGAGCCTGCCGTACAGCGGGTGCCGGTCGCCGCCGTTGACGTCGACCTTCTCCGTCATGGGGAACGTCACGCCGTACGTCGCCGAGCAGAACTCCGCGATCTCCTCGGAGGTGCCGGGCTCCTGGCCCATGAACTGGTTGCAGGGCACGCCGAGGACGCTGAACCCGCGCGCCGCGTACTGCTCGTGGAGCCGCTCCAGGCCCGCGTACTGCGGGGTGAGACCGCACTTGGAGGCGACGTTGACGACCAGGACGGCCTTGCCCTCGTACTGGCGCAGGTCGGCGGGGCCACCCTGCAGGGCGCCGATTTCTTCTTCGTAGACAGACATAGTGACCGAGCCTACGCCTCGCGGTGCAGTCTGCCGCGGGCGACCAGCTCGACCGTGAGGGCCACGGCGACCGCCTGGACCGCCATCAGGGCGATCAGCACGAACAGCTGTACGGCGCCGGCGAGGACCGGGGACGCGCCGCCGAGCAGCATGCCGACGAACGCGCCGGGAAGGGTGACCAGGCCGACCGTGCGGGTCTGGTCGAGGCCGGGGAGCAGCGCGTCCGACGCGGCCGGGCGGATCACCTCCAGGCGGGCGTCGCGGTCGGCGAGGCCCAGGGCGATGCCGGCCTCGAACTCGCCGAGCCGGGTGCGCAGTTCGTCCAGGGAGCGGCGCCCCGCCAGGACGGTCGCGGTGAGCGCCCCGCCGATCAGGATGCCCGCCACGGGGATCATGGCGACGCCCCGTACGGGAACGAGACCGGCCAGGGCCAGCCCGGTGACCACCGGAACGACCGGGCCCGCGATCGGCAGCACCGTCCACCACCATGTGCCGTTCGGAGTGAGGCGCCGCCCCGCGGTCCGGACGGCGACCGCGCACATCAGGAGCAGGAACGCGAACAGCGCCGGCGTGTGGTGCACCACCCAGCCGATCACCAGGGAGACCACCGCCAGTTGGGCGCCCGCGCGGACCCCGGCGACCAGGATCTCGCGGGCCCGGCCGCGCGAGCCGTCCGGGGTGAGCCGGAAGACGGCGGCCGTCGTCGCCGCGGCCAGCAGCAGCACGAGCAGCGCCACGGCGAGCGCGGTGTTGACCGGCAGAAGGGCCTGGGCGGCGAGGTTGCGCACGGGCACACCCTAGATCGCCCTGCCGGAGCGCTCGACCTGTAACGATGGGTGGGTAAGACGTGCAGCGACAGAAGGGCTGGAGTCATGGCGCAGCAGGTGCGGGGCGTGATCGCACGCGCGAAGGGCGAGCCGGTGCGGATCGAGACGATCACCGTCCCGGATCCGGGGCCGGGAGAGGCCGTGGTGAAGATCCAGGCGTGCGGCGTCTGCCACACCGACCTGCACTACCGGGAGGGCGGCATCAACGACGACTTCCCGTTCCTGCTCGGGCACGAGGCCGCGGGCGTCGTGGAGTCGGTCGGCGACGGCGTCACCGAGGTCGCCCCCGGCGACTTCGTGATCCTCAACTGGCGAGCGGTGTGCGGCCAGTGCCGGGCGTGTCTGCGGGGCCGCCCCCAGTACTGCTTCGACACGCACAACGCGCGGCAGAAGATGACCCTCGCGGACGGCACCGAGCTCTCGCCCGCGCTCGGCATCGGCGCCTTCGCCGAAAAGACCCTCGTCGCCGCGGGGCAGTGCACCAAGGTCGACCCGGACGCCTCGCCGGCCGCGGCCGGGCTCCTCGGCTGCGGCGTGATGGCGGGCATCGGCGCCGCCATCAACACGGGCAACGTGGGCCGCGGCGACTCGGTCGCCGTCATCGGCTGCGGAGGCGTCGGCAACGCCGCGGTGGTGGGCGCCCGGCTCGCGGGCGCCGCCCGGATCATCGCCGTGGACATCGACGACAAGAAGCTCCGGACGGCGAAGGAGCTGGGCGCCACGCACACGGTCAACTCCCGCTCCGCCGACCCCGTCGAGGCCGTGCGCGAGCTGACCGGCGGCAATGGCGCCGATGTCGTCATCGAGGCCGTCGGCCGCCCGGAAACGTACGAGCAGGCCTTCTACGCCCGCGACCTGGCGGGCACGGTCGTCCTGGTCGGGGTGCCGACCCCGGACATGAAGATCGAGCTGCCGCTGCTCGACGTCTTCGGGCGCGGCGGCGCGCTCAAGTCGAGCTGGTACGGGGACTGCCTGCCCTCGCGCGACTTCCCGATGCTCATCGACCTCTACCGGCAGGGCCGCCTGGACCTGGACGCGTTCGTCACGGAGACCATCGCCCTGGAGGACGTGGAGAAGGCCTTCGAGCGCATGCACCACGGCGACGTGCTCCGTTCGGTGGTGGTGTTCTGATGGCGGCCGGGACCACGTCGGGCGGACAGGCGCCGCGCATCGACCACCTGGTCACCTCCGGCACGTTCTCGCTGGACGGCGGCACCTGGGACGTCGACAACAACGTCTGGATCGTCGGGGACGACAGCGAGTGCCTCGTCATCGACGCCGCGCACGACGCGGACGCCATCGCGGAGGCGGTGGGGGAGCGCCGGCTCGTCGCGATCGTGTGTACGCACGCCCACGACGACCACGTCGACGCGGCCCCCGCGCTTGCCGACCGCACGGGCGCGCCCATCCTGCTGCACCCGGCCGACACGGAACTGTGGAAGCTGACGCATCCCGACCGTGCCCCGGACGGTGAGCTGCACGACGGCCAGGAACTGGCCGTCGCGGGCACGGTCCTGAAGGTCCTGCACACGCCCGGCCACTGCCGCGGCGCGGTCAGCCTGCACGCCCCGGGCCTCGGCACCGTCTTCACCGGCGACACGCTCTTCGCCGGCGGGCCGGGCGCGACGGGCCGTTCCTTCAGCGACTTCCCGACGATCGTGGAGTCCATCAAGGAGCGGCTGCTGACCCTGCCGCCGGCGACGGTGGTGCGCACCGGGCACGGCGACAGCACCACGGTCGGCGCCGAGGCACCGCACCTGGAGGAGTGGATCGCCCGCGGGCACTGACCGTTGGTCCGCTCTTCGACGTACATCGCATGGCCTCGCGTGGTTCGCCGCGCGGGGCCATGCGCCGTACCGGCCCGCGTACTGGCCCTGTTCCGCGATCTCGGATAAGTTAGGCAAGGCTTACCTAATGGAGGTTGGGAATGGGTGTCCGTCACAGCAGCACGACCGTGCCCTCAGCGGCGGCACGAGCTCGTTCAGTGCTCGCCACCGCATGGTCCTGCGCGGTGACCACGGAGATCGGCAGGGACGAACTCGTGGGCGCGCACAGCGTCACGGAGGACGGCAGGATCAGGCTGTCGCCGCCCGAGGACAGCGCGCTCGCCGCCGCTCTCATCTGCGCGCCACGCGGCGAACCGTCCACCCTGGTCGAGTTCGCCGACGTCGCGCCGGTGCCGCTGAGGGACCGGATCCGCGCGCGGCTGTGGCTGTCCGGGTCGCTGTCGTACGACGGAGAGGAGCTCATCTTCGAACCGACCTGCGCCGTCCTGCACGACTCCACCGGAGAGCGCCAGGGCATCGAGCTCGACGAACTCGCCCTGTCCGTGCCCGACCCCCTCGCCGAGGCGGAGTCGCGCCTGCTCACCCACCTCGCCGACGCCCACCCGGACGCCGTGGAGCAGCTGACCCGCCTCATCGGCCCGGACAGCCTGCAGGGCGTGGTCCGGGTCCGTCCGCTCGCCATCGACATGCACGGCATCTGCCTGCGCCTCGAACGCGCCCGCGGCCAGGCCGACGTGCGTCTGCCGTTCCATCAGGTAGTGGAGGACGTCACCCAGGTGACGGAGTGCATGCACGCGCTCCTGATGAAGGCGCGCCTCTCAGCCACGCGGCGCGGCCGGCCCGTCGGGGGCTGACCCCATCGCCCGCAGGGCCACCACAAGGACCCCGATGTCGTCCAGGAAGATCGGATCCGGCAACAGATCGGTGGGCAGGACGAGATAGGCGATCGCGGCCCAGAAGACCCACTGCCGCTCGACGGGAAGCCCGGCTCTGCGCAGCGCGCGCCGGGCCCGGACGAGACGGACGAGCAGTACCACCGCGACAACGAGCGTCGCGGCGACCAGAACGGCTGCGCCGACGAGAAGTGCGGTCAGATCCGTGCTCATAACCCCGTACGTTAACCATGTGCAGGCCCCGCGTCCCACGGGGATGACGACGGGATGGCTCAAGCCGATACCCACACGGCCCGCCCCGTCTCAGGCGCCCCGCGCGCCCGTCGCGCCCGTCGGCCGGTGCGCCTGGCCGACGCGGGGTTCGTCAGGCCGTAGGGGGAGCTGCGTCGTCGGGCGCGCCCACTTCGCAGGCGCGGCGCCGTACTTCGGGGTCCGGGTCGCGGGTGAGGGCGCGCACCGCCTCCCGGGCGGCCGGTGAGCGCAGCCCGTCCTCGGTGAGGAAGGTGTAGGGCACCTCACGGCGTACGCGGGGGTCCGGGTGGTCGGTGTGCAGAAGCCCGACGGCCGCTCGGCCGGGGTGATCGTACCCGGAGAGCGCCTCCAGCACCTTGGCCAGCAGCGCCCCGTCCGTCTCCTCGGTGGCCCAGGCGATCAGGAGCTCACTGTCCTGCTTCGTGTGACGGGGGCTGCCGGTGACGACGAACGACTTCCGCCGCAGGTGGTCGGCGACGAACCGGCGGTGTGCCGTTCCGGGGTGGTGGCGGTGGGCCACGACGGCCTCCCGGGTCTCGTCGCTGGGCCGGTCGACGAGGGTCCAGCAGACCGCCGACCAGTCGACGTGATCCTCGTCGGGTGTGCGGACCGCCCGGGCGATGAGTTCGTCCACGGGCGTCAGCATGCGAAAGGCCCACTCGAGCGAGGTGAGGATGGCGCCGTGCCCGGCGCGTACGGCGCATCCGCCGAGCGTGACCCGGTCGACCCAGTCGTAGGCGTCGTCCATGACCCGCTCCGTGACGGCGGGCCCCACCGCGCCGGTCCTGCGCCGCAGTTCTGCGACCGCTCCCGTCTCGTACCAGTGACGGGCCAGCGCGACGAGCCGCGCGCGGTCCGGCGCCGACAGTCGCAGTCGCGGTTCGCGGCCCAGCACGGCGGCGACGACGGCCGGGGAGCCGCCGTCGACGGCCCGCCACAGAGCGGAGGTTCCGTCCGGCAACGGCCGATCAGGGTCGGCTCCCGCTTCCACCAGCGCTTCGGCGACCGCCGGGTCGTGGCCCGCCACCGGCAGACACAGCACCGGCAACCCGTCCGCGGTCCTCGTGTCGGGATCGGCGCCCGAGTCCAGCAGACGCCGCACCGCGTCGGCATCCCCGGCCCGCACCGCGGCGACGAGCCGCGTGTCGAGTCTTTCGTCGAGTCTCATGTCGCCCATACGGCTGCCCCCTGGATCAGAGGGCCACCGTACGCGCGCGACGGGGCGGCGGTGGGACCGCGGTGATCCCCCGCGCGGACGTCACCCTTCGCCCCCGCGGCTAGCGGACAGGTCGCGCATCATCGCCATCAGGAGGTCGTGCGTCTCGGCGTCGGCCGCCGCCACGAGACCCTGGCCTCCCTCGCCGACGGGAAGCCCGTCGATTCCGGTGACGACGCAGCCCGCGGCCCGGCACAGGGCGATGCCGGCGGCGAAGTGCACGCTCCCCGAGAGGTCGCCGCCGTCCGTGACGTACGCGGCGCGCCTGCCGCCCGCGACCCACGCCAGGGCCAGCGTGGTCGACACGACGCGCGGCCGGAACCGTGCCACGAACTCGGGGTGGGCCAGCAGGTCCACGCCCCGGAAGCCGGGCGCGCCCGGAAACGGCGGGTCCAGATTGACGTCGACCAGCCGGGTGTCGGCGGAGGGGGCCAACGGGGCCTCGACGCCTTCGTGCCGTACCCGGGCGGTCGCGCCGTCGGTGAAGAAGACCTCGCCGCCGAACGGGTCGGCCACCGCGGCGGGACCGTCGCGCAGGGCCACGTTGACGGCCACGAGCATGTTGCCGACGGCGTAGTTCAAAGTGCCGCACAAGGGGTCGACCAGCCACTGGCGTGCGGCGTCGGCGCCACCCCGCTGTCCGCCTTCCTCGCCGAGCACCCCGTCGTCGGGGCGGGCGGCACGGATGACGTCGAGGATCGCCTTTTCGGCCGCCACGTCCGCGGCGGTGGCGAAGTCGCCGGCGCCCTTGTCGATGCGGGCGAGTCGCCGGCCGTACAGGGAACGCACCACCTCGGCGCCCGCGCGTGCCCCGGCCGTCGCCACGTCGGTGTCCCCTGACGCCGCGAGTGCCGCCGATGTCGCGTGTGCCGCCACTGAGTTGATCACGTCGGGCAGGATAGCGACCCGAACTCGGGCCCCGGCCAGGGGATGTGACGTTTGGGTGGCCTGCCGTGCAGCTCTGGGGCGGTTGGTGGAGCTCTGTGGGACATTTGTGGGAGATCTCATGATCACCGAGGGGTGCGGTCCGCGGTCGCAGAGGCTTTAATCACGCCATGACCGAAACGAATGGACTGCTGGCCGGCAAGGCCGTCATGATCACGGGTGCGTCGAGCGGAATCGGTGAGGCGGCCGCCCGGCTGTTCGCCGCCGAGGGGGCGGCGGTCCTGCTGATGGCACGCCGCGGGGACACGCTGAACCGCATCGCCCAGGAGATAAACGACGCGGGCGGCAAGGCGGCGGTCAGCGTGGGCGACGTCTCGGTCGCCGAGGACGTCCAGCGTGCCGTCGACGCGACGCGCGAACACTTCGGCGCCCTGGACGCGGCGTTCAACAACGCGGGTTACGCGGGCCAGGACCTGCAGCCGCTGCACAAGCTCGACCAGCAGACCTTCGACCGCACGATGGACATCAACGTCCGCGGCACCTGGAACTGTCTGCGCTCTCAGATCCCGGTGATGCTGGAGGCCGGCAAGGGCGCGATCGTCAACACGGCCAGCACGGCGGCCATGGTGGCCACCGGCGCCCCGGTGCCGTACGTCGCCGCGAAGCACGCCGTGCTCGGCATGACCAGGGCCGCCGCGGCCGAGTACGCCGCGCACGACATCCGCATCAACACGCTCGTCGTGGGCACCACGCGCACGGAGATGATCAGTGAGGTCGTCGAGGCGCGGCCGGAGCTCGAAGAGGCCTTCGTCGCCCGGCAGATGCAGAAGCGGATGGCCGAGCCGGTGGAGATCGCCCAGGCGGCCCTGTGGCTGTGCAGCGACCGCGCGACGTTCACGACCGGTACGGCGCTGGCCGTGGACGGCGGGTTGACGTCCAACTGAGAGGTGGCGTGGGCGTGGGGGCGGTGGGTCGGGGAGCGCAGGGGCAAGGCACCGCGCGGGTCCCCGTCCTGCCGCCCTCCGTCATGTGCCCTGCCGGGCGGGGTGTTGTGCCCGGGGCGGCGGCAGGTCATCGCGATGCGCGGTCCGCGGCGTACGAACGCGGTAGATGTGATCTCCCCCTGGTTGCAAGGGACTTCACGAGACAGGCGTTCGACCGTCTGCGATCATGGCGCCTGGTGTCCTAGGGCGTATGACCGAACGGGGGCAGGGTGCCGGCATTTGATGACTTCCCGGCGCTGTTCAGGGCCGCTGACGCGAACTCGCTCAGAGGCCAGCGGCGCTATCTGATCGCGACCCGGTGTCAGCTGGCGGCGCTGATAGCCGCCGCCGCCCTGGGCGTCTTCACCTGGAAGACCGGCGGGGCCGACATCGCGGCCGCTCTGTCGGTGGTGGCGTTCTGCGCGGCCGTCGTCAGCGAGGTGTATCTGCTCAAGGAGCGGCCCGACCGCGTCTGGTACGAGGGACGTGCGGTCGCCGAGTCCGCCAAGACCCTGACCTGGCGCTACATGGTCGGCGGTGGCCCTCTGGGCAAGGAGGAGACGGACGCCGACGCCGCCGCGGATCTGCTCCTCGCCCGCTTCACGGAGATCGAGCGCGACGTGGAGGCCGCCTGGCTGATCCCTGACCAGGGCGCCCCGGAACAGATCACACAGGACATGATCCGCATCCGGGAACTCCCCCTGGAGCAGCGCCGCGAGATCTACCTGAGGGAGCGGATCGAGCAGCAGCGGGAGTGGTACACGGCCAAGTCCCGCTGGAACGAGGGCAGGAGCACCGCGTGGGCCCTCACGCTCACCGTCCTGGAACTGCTCGGCGTCTGCGCGGGGGTGGCGAAGGTGACGGGGGTCGTCGACATCGACCTCCTCGGCGTGATCGCGGCCTTGGCGGCGGGCGGTACGGCCTGGGTGCAGACCAAACAGCACAAGACGCTCGCCACGGCCTACGCCGTCGCCCGGCACGAGCTGGCGGCCGTCGCCTTCCGCGCCCGCCGGCCCGTATCGGAACAGGAATGGGCCACTTTCGTGGCAAGCGCCGAGGACGCCGTGTCGCGTGAGCACACGCTGTGGCGCGCCTCCCACATGTGAGGGGCAGCCGATGCCGCGGATCAAGTCCCGTGACGGGTCCCGTTACGACGCGTTCCTCTCCTACAGCCACGCGGCCCAGGGGGAGTTGGCGCCCGCCGTGCAGAAGGCGCTCAGCCGACTGGCCAAACCATGGCACCGGCCCCGCGCCCTACGGGTCTTCCACGACCAGGTCTCCCTCGAGGCCGGCCCGGACCTGTGGGCGGCCATCGAGTCCAAGCTGGCCCACAGCGACTACCTGATCCTGCTCGCCTCACCGCAGTCGGCCCGCTCGCCCTGGGTGCGCAAAGAACTCGCGTACTGGAAACAGCACTGCTCCGCCGCGCGCCTCCTGATCATCCTGGCCGACGGCGAACTGCACTGGGACCACTCGACAGGCGACTTCGACCCGGTACGTTCCACGGCACTCCCCGCCGAACTGCTCGGATGGTTCACGGCCGAACCCCTGTGGGTCGACCTCACCTGGATCGAACCCGGCACCCGGCTGTCCCTGCAGCACGGCAGGTTCCGCCAGTGCATCGGCACCGTCGCGGCAGCCGTGCACGGCATGAGCAAGGATGAACTCGACAGCGAGGAGGTACGCCAGCACGAGCGGAGCGTCGTCGTGCGACGCACGCTGATCGTCGGCCTCACCGTCTCACTGATGGCGTCGCTCGTCTTCGGGACCCTGGCCCAGGTGCGCGGAAACGACGCGGAACGGCGGGGCAAGGAGGCGAACCTGCAGCGGCGCGAGGCCACGATGCGCGCGCTCCTCGCCGAATCGCGCAACCTGCTGACGAAGGACCCGCGCACCGCGGTGCGGCTGAGCCTGACCGCCGACCGGCTCAGCCCGAACAAGGACACCCGCGCGGCCCTCGTGAACGCGCTGAGCACCACCCCCTACAGCAGCGGATCGACCGGCAGCGACAAGCGCGGCCTGCTCGTCAGGAAACTCAACGCCGACGCCACCGTGCTGGCCAACGCGGGCAACGGCAGGATCAACCTCTGGGACGTCTCCCACCCCGGTACGCGCCGACTGCTGCACCGGATGACGTCACCCCCGGGAGACGTCACGGACGTCGCGTTCAGCCGGGACGGCACCTTGCTGTTCGCGGCGGCCACGAAGGGGCACGAACTGTGGGACATCTCCGACCCGAAGCGGCCGCGCCGCAGGGCAGCCCTGCCGGGAGCCGCCGGCCTGAGTGCCGGTGGCTTCGGGGACCACGACCGGCGGCTGGTCACCGTACTCGAAGGCAAGGACAGCACGGGCCGGATGGATCTGTGGGACATCCACGCGCCCGACCGGCCGCGTCGGCTGGGCTCGGCGACGAAGCTCTTCGACACCAGCCAGGTGCGGATGAGCCCGGACGGAAGAACCGTGGTCAGCGCCACCTCGAAGGTCTCCTTGAGCGAGGAGGACACCGGCAGGACAACCGTCCACCACACCTCGGGAATGACCGTCTGGGACACGACGGACCCCGCCCGGCCGCGCCGACTCGGCCGCAATGACATCTGGGACGGCGCCCTGGAGTTCAGCCCCGACGGGTCCACCCTCATCAGCGGCCAGCGACGCAAAGCCTTCCTGTGGCGGATCCGCCCCTCCCGCACCCCACACCTGCTGGGCACCGTCGGCGGTCACAAGGGCAACCTGCGGGCGGCCGCGTTCGGGCCCGACGGCCGGTCGGCGGCGACTCTGGACGACGCGGGTGTCATCGTCCGGTGGGACCTGGCCGAACCGGACGAGCCCCGTTCGCAGCGACTGCCCGACAGCGAACTGAGCTTCGGCGAGACCATCGCCTTCACCGCAGGCGGTGGGCACGTCCTGGCGGTCGACAGCAGCGATGCGGCGGTCACCTGGAACGTGGCTCCGCGCCGCCCGCTCTGGCAACGCGCCCACGTGCGTGCGGCTCCGTACAGCGTCAACACCGTGGTCGTGTCGCCCGATGGACGGACGGCTGCCACGGGAGCCGAACACGGCGTGCTGGTGTGGGACATCTCCGCGCCCGAACGTCCCCGGCGGCTGGCGGAGCTGCGCGGCTTCACCACCGCCGTCCAGAAGATCGCCTTCTCCGCGGACGGCCGGTACCTGGCCGCCGGCGACCATGACAGCCGGCTGATCGTCTGGGACGCGGCGAAGCGGAGCAGCCCCCGCAGGACAGCCGTGGTCCGTACCGGCGGCAGCCTCCAGTCACTCGAGTTCAGCCCCCGCGACGGCCTGCTCGCCGGCGCCGGAGGCGGCGCCGCCCTGACGAAATCCCCCATGGAGGGATGGGCCACCGTGTGGACCGTCAAGGGCGGCAGGGCCCACACCTTGGTCTCGTACAAGTTGAAGGCCGCCGTGGGCTGGGTGGGCGACGGGGTGTCCTTCAATTCCGACGGCACCCTGCTCGCCCTCCCCGGCGCCGGCACGAGGTTCGTCGACCTGAGGAACCCGGCACGCCCTGTCTTCGTGGCCAAGGAGCCCGGCATCGATCCGCTGGCCCCATCGGCCGTCAAGTTCAGCCGGAAGGGCCATCTCATCTCCGACGGCAGGAGCATCCACACCGTGCGGGGGCGCTCCGTCGGGGACGAGCGTGTCGCGCTGCCCGACCTGCCGCGTCGCACCGGCGGTTGGGCCTTCCATCCGGGCGCCGACCTGCTGGCCATGGCGGACGACGCCGGTACTGCGGTCATCTGGGACATCGGAGACCTGAGCCGTCCCGCCGTCGCGGCGCGGCTGCCCCAGTTCGACGAGAGCATCGACGACGTGGCGTTCACGGAGGACGGCGACACGCTGGTCACCGTGGGAGGCGACGGCCAGTTGCGGCTGTGGGGTCTGGGCGATCTCCCCGCCGCGACTGCCTCCCCCCAGCGGCTGGCCTGCGACGTCAGCGGAGGGGGCCTGGATGCCGACGAGTGGGCCAGATATGTGCCCGGCATCCCGTATCAGAGGATCTGCGCCTGACCGGGTGGCACAGGGGTGCTCAGAGCGGCAGCGCGCACACCGCGACCGGTGCCGCGAACGGCTTGCCCGCGAGGCGCAGTTCGCCGCTGGTCGCGTCGACGTGGAACACGCTCACCGAGCTCGACTTCTGGTTCGCCGTGAACAGCAGCTGTTGCGACGGGGAGAACGCGAGCTGGCGGGGGAAGTCCCCGGAGACGGAGACCGTGTCCAGGAGCCGCAGCCGCGCGCCGTCCCCCTCGATCGCGTATCGCGTGACGCTGTTGTGCCCCCGGTTGGCGAGGAACGCGAAGCGCCCTTCGCGGGTCACCACGATCTGGGCCGGGTAGCTGGTGCCCTCGCCGGTCCCGGTCGACTGCGGTTCGCCCGGGGTGAGGCGGCCGGTGGCGGGGTCGTACGCGCAGATGACGACGGTGTTGTCCAACTCGTTGGCGAGATACGCGCACCGCCCCGAGGGGTGGAAGGTGAGGTGGCGCGGGCCCGCACCCGGTCGCAGGCTCGCGTACGAGACCTGGTGGAGCGTGCCCGCCTTCTCGTCGAGCCGGTACGTGTAGACGGTGTCGTTGCCGAGGTCGACCGCGAGGACGTGGCGGCCGTCCGGGGACGTGCTGATCTGGTGCGCGTGCGGGCCGTCCTGCCCCGGGCCCGGCGGCGGTGCGGAGTGCGTGACCAGGTCGGTGCGCTCGCCCAGCGCGCCGGACTCCGTGATGGGGTGGACGGCCACGCTGCCGGAGCCGTAGTTGGCGCTGAGCAGCCAGCGTCCGCCGGGGTGCACCGAGAGGTGGCAGGGGCCGGCGCCGTCCGTGTCCCGGGCGCCGAGGATCTCGGGCGCACCGGTGGCGGAGAGCGCGACGGCGGTGACGCCGCCCTTCTCGCGCTCGTCGACGGCGTAGAGGGTACGGCCCGAGGGGTGCACCGCCAGGTAGGAGGGGTCGGGGACACCGGTGAGCGTGCCGGTGGCGGTGATACGGCCGGTCGCGTCGTCGTACGTCGCCAGGCCGATGCCCCGGCCGCCGCCCTCCTGCGAGGTGTACGTGCCCAGGAACAACTGCCCCTTGCTGCGCGGCTGGTGACGCGACCGGCCGGTGGAGGAGGCCGCGGTGCTGCGGGTCCGGTCGGGCCGCAACTGTTCCGGCGGGGCCGGTGAGCCGCAGGCCGAGACGGAGGACAGCGCGCCCGTGGCGGCCGCGCCCAGCAGCCCTCCGACGAACCGCCGCCGCCCGGGACCGCTCCCGGCTCCCGTGTCCGACCCTGCTCCGCTGTTCATACCTGCACCTCGTGCGTCGATGGTGACGGATGTGGCAGACACAGTGTCGCGTACATGAGGCGACGGACAAGGGGGACGAGGCTGTCGTGTCCGGTGAGGCCGGGGTGGGTCGACGGAGGTGGCCACGACGAGCCGCGGAGGCGGTGAGGGCGCCGCGGCCCTACGTCGCCTAGTCCCCGCCGCCTCCGTCTCCACCCCCGTCGCCGCCCCCGTCTCCTCCGCCGTCCCCGCCGTCGCCCCCGTCGGAGCCCCAGCCGTCCGCGCCGCCCGGTTCGTTGTCGTCGCCGCCGTTGCCCAGATTGCTGAACCAGGGGCGGTCCCACGCGTCGTCGGAGGCGACCGGTTCGCCGGCGTCCGGCTGCGGGCGCCGCCTCCGGAAGCGGGCCGTGCCCGTGTTGTTGCCGAGGCCGAAGGCCACCGCGAAGGCCTGGGCCATGACGGCGTCGAGCGGGTCCGGGCTCTCGTAGCGCACGGGCGACAGGGGGAGCAGCACCGTGTCGGGGTCGAGGTCGGGGCGGCGCGGCGGTCGCTCCAGCAGGGCGACCCGCCGGTCGTCCCGCAGCAGCCAGGAGCTCGTGCCGTCCTCCCGCCGGAGCTCCCAGACTCCCTGGGGGAGCTGTATCCGCGCGTATCGCTTGGACTTGCGCGTCGTCCGCTTCAGGACCAGGGCGGCCGGCACATCCCCGACCGTCATCCGCAGCCCCTGCCCCTGGTCGGCGGAGCTGCTCAGCAAGCCGTGCGGGGCACGTATCCGTACGACGGGAGCGCCCGGCCCCCACACATCCACGCGCACCAGCCGGCGGTCCACCGCCACGGTCACGGGCCCGGCGGGCCCGTCGGCGCGGCGGCGGGCCATCCACAACGGCACGCCTTCCGCCCGCGCCTGCTCGGCGAGGGCGGTCAACCGGCCGGCGCCGCCGCTGTGCCGCACCGCCAACGAGCCCAGCTCCCGTGTGAATTCGGCCGCCCGGCGCACCTTTACGGGAACGGCGGTGCCCGTGACCCGCGTGACCGGGACGATGCCGCTGCCCTGGGGCAGCCGTTCCAGGGCGCGTTCCGAACCGCCGCCGCCGAGCCAGTGGCCGCGCAGGAACGCCTCGGCCATGGCCGGCAGGTTCAACTCACCGAGCGGCGTCACCTTGCCGCCGCGTCCCAGCGCTTCCTCCGTCAGCTCGACGGTCCGCGCCAGCGGATTCCACGACTGCTCCTTGTAGAGCGCCTGGCTCATGCGTCCCCCGTGTTCGTGCGGTACAGCGACCGACCTTATCGACCTTCAGGACGCGCTCGAACACCGTCCGGTTTCGGCATGCTCGGGCCACTGTGGATACCCGGCGCTCGGGGCTGATTTCGGCCATACGAGGGCGCGTGGGCCGCTGGGCCGACCACTGAGAGCGATGACCCTTATACGGTGTGCGAGCGATTCATGTCGACTGCACGCACACGTACGAGGAGTTGCCGAGTGGACCACAACCGTGTGATCCGGATCCGTACCGTCCTGGCCGCGCTGGGAGTGGCCGGCGCCATGGCGGCCGCGCCCGCCGCGAGCGCCTCGGCTCCTGCCGCGCCGACCTCCGCCGTGCCCGCGCCCCCGGTGGGCGCGGCCGCCGCGCACGCACCCTGCACAGGGGAGTTCCACGGCGACTCGCGGCTCGGCCCGGCCTGGCTCCCCAGGTCGGGGCAGCGTCCCGTGGGACCGCTCCTGAAGCACTGGAAGCGGACCGGCAAGCTGTCGCCGAAGGCCTTTTTGAAGAAGTACTGGGAGGGCCCCGCGGACACCGGCAGCTGGAAGTACCCGCCCAACGACGGGTTCGGGTCCGTCAACGGCGAGGTCGACAAGCACCCCGAGCGTCTGCGGCGCGGCGAGCGGCTCGACCGCTTCGGCTCCGAGTACGGGGGGTACCTCGCGCCCGCCGGAGACTCCTACGCCGCGCGCGCTCTGCCCCCGCAGAACCTCAACACCCGCGACGCCGCCTTCACCTGCGACTACCACGTCTACAAGGTGACCAAGCCGTTCCGCGTCTGGCAGGGCAGCATCGCCCCCTGGTTCGCCCAGCCCGGCGGCGGCCGGCAGATCAAGCTGGACCCGACCTTCCTGAACCCCGGCGAGGGACAGCGCCTCAACGTGAAGTGGCTGCTGGACCACGGCTACCTCAAGGCCGTCCGCGCCCCTGTGAACTGATACGCGAGCCGGGCGAGAGCCCGGAGCAACGGAGAGCGGCCCGTGGACCTCCGAGAACTGGCTATGGCACTGCGCGACGCCCACGTCGCCGACGGCTACTACTGGATCGAGGGCGTCCACGAACCGGCGCCCACACCTCCCGACTTCGTCTATCTGCGCAAGGCCGAAGGAGGGGCGTGGGAGGTCGGTACGTACGAGCGGGGCGCCCACCACCCCCTCGCACGGCACGACGACGAGGCGGCGGCCTGCGACCAAATGCTCCGTCAGCTCGTGTAACGCGCAGGACTCGCACCACGCGCGTATGAGGAGGAATCCGGGTGTGGCCCAGGGGCCCAGGGGCCCAGGGGTCCAGGATTGACCCTCACGTCACGTCAGGCTGCAGGCTGAGCGTCGACGAAAGGCGAGGTCCATGAGTTACACCGTCGGTCAGGTCGCCGGCTTCGCGGGCATCACCGTCCGCACCCTGCACCACTACGACCGTGCCGGGCTCCTCACGCCCGGCGAGCGCAGCCCCGGCGGCTACCGCCTCTACGGCGACGCCGATCTGGCCCGGCTGCAACAGATCCTCTTCTACCGCGAACTCGGCTTCGCCCTCGACGAGATAGCCGAGCTCCTGACCGACCCTCAGGCCGACGCCCTCACCCGGCTCAAGGCGAGACACCGGTCGCTCCGCGAGCAGATCGGCAAGCTGGAGCGGCTCGTGGAGGTGGCCGAACGGGCCATGGAGGTGCAGCGGACCGGGGTGCGCCTCAGCCCCGAGGAACGGTTCGAGGTGTTCGGTGAGATCACCTTCGACCTGAGTCACGCCACCGAGGCCGAGTTGAAGTGGCGGGACAGCGCGGGCCATCGGACGGCCATGGCGAGCGCCGCCGCGCACTCCAAGGAGGACTGGGCCCGGCTCATGGGCGAGGCCGCACGGTGGCGCGAAGAACTGCTCGCGGCCTTCGACGCCGGGGAGGCGGCAGAGGGTGAACGGGCCCGGGACCTGGCCGAAGCTCACCGGCAGCACATCGCCCGGTGGTTCACGCCCTGCCCGCCCGACATGCATCGGCGCATCGCGGACGACTTCGCGGACGACCCGCGGGCCTTCGCCCTGGTCGTGCCGCCACCCCAGCAGCGCCCGGGGCTCGCCGCGTATCTCCGTACCGCCGTACACGCCAACGCGGAGAACCGGTCGGCACGTGAAGCGCGTGGAGTGAGCTCGCACGCTCGACCTGAACCTGAGGTCAACCCTCACGCTGAAGCTGAGGTCGAGACCTGCGATCCGGCCGGGGCCGCGCCGAGCGCTGCGGGCGACCCCGGCCCGGACCTCGGCCCCGTACCCGCGTCCAGCCCCGGAGGAAGACGATGACCCGGATCCTGATCGCCGCAGCCGGCTCGTACGGTGACGTCGCCCCCTACACCGGACTCGGCGTCCGGCTCCGCGAGGCCGGATACGACGTCGCGCTCGCCACCCACGACACCTTCGCGCCGCTCGTCGAGGCCGCGGGCCTGAGGTTCCGCGAGCTGCCGGCCAACACACAGGCCGAGCGACGCGCCGAGAGCCGCAAGGAGCTGATGCGAGCCGCGGCGGACTTCGTCCGCGGGCTCGGCGGCGGTCTCGTCGACGCGGCCGTGCGGGGCGCCGACCTGCTGGTGCTCTCCACGACCACCGCGCCGCTCGGCTGGCAGCTGGCCGAGGCGATGAGCGTCCCCACACTGGGGGCCTACCTCCAGCCGGCGCACCCCACCCGGGCCTTCCCGCCCGTGGTCGGCGGCGCGCGCTCGCTCGGAGGCCTCGGCAACCGTGCTCTTGGGAGTTTCTCGCTGCGCATGGTCGACCGCGTGTACGCCGACGCGATATGCGACCTGCGCGCCCGCCTCTCGCTGCCCGCCGCCGCGCCGGGCACGGTCCGCGCCCGACAGGAGCGGGCGGGGTGGCCGGTGCTGCACGGGTTCAGCCCGGCCGTGGTGCCCCGGCCCGCGGACTGGCGCCCCGGCCTCGACGTCGTCGGCAACTGGTGGCCCCACCACGGCCGGGAGACCGCACTGCCGCCGGAACTCGACGCCTTTCTGCGGGCGGGGCCGCCCCCGGTCTTCATCGGCTTCGGCAGCATGGCGGGCGGGGAGGGCGCACGGCTGAGCGAGATCGCGGTGTCGGCCCTGCGCGCGGCCGGGCTGCGGGGCGTGCTGCAGGCGGGACGGGCGGGTCTCTCGGCGTCCGGCGTCGACGTCCTGACGGTCGGTGAGGTGCCGCACGCTCTGCTCTTCCCCGAGGTCGCGGCCGTGGTGCACCACGCGGGCGCGGGCACTTCGGCGGCGGCGCTGCGCGCGGGCGCACCGGCCGTCCCCGTCCCGGTCACGGCGGACCAGCCCTTCTGGGCGGCCCGTCTCGCCGCACTCGGCGCGGCGACCGCCCCCATCCCCTTCAAGGACCTGACCGCGCCCCGTCTCGCGGAGGCCCTCGGCCACGCGGTCCGGGACGAGACGTACGCGCGCTCCGCCGGACCCGGACGTATCGCCCGCGCCATGGCCGCCGAGGACGGCGCCGGGCACGTGCTGAAGGCGATCGAGCGGCTGACCTAGAGCCTCACACCGAGGCCGAGCGGCACCTTCCTGGCCGAGGACGAGCCGCGCTGTCCGGGCGAGAGCGCTTCGGCGCCGTCTCACTCGGCAGGAACGCCGACCGTCTCCGGCGCCGCCCATTGCTTGCCCCGCGGCAGCAGCAGCGGGGTGGCCAGCAGGAGGAGCCCGGCGACGGCGATGGCCGTACGCGGTCCCGTGAGTCCGGCGAGCAGTCCCCACAGGCCGGTCATGGCCGCGACGGTGGCCTTGCTGCTGACCGACCAGGTGGACAGCGTCCGGGCGACCCGGTCCGTCGGGGTCCGCGCGAGCCGGTAGGTGGCGTACACCGGATTGAAGACGCCCATGCTGGTGATGAGCCCGAGTTCCAGCACGACGACGAGTGCGAGCCCGGCAGGCCCGGGGCCGACGAACGCGAGCCCGACGGACCAGCACGCGCGCAGCGTGCCGGCGGTGAGCATGACCGTCCGCTGCCCGAACCGGGTGACCAGGGGCCGGGACAGTCGTGAGCCGATGAGACCGCCCACGCAGGGCAGCGCGAACGCGAGGCCGTACTGCCACGGCGCGAAGCCGAGCGGGCCGAGCATGAGGACGGCGAGCGGCGGCGATGCCGCCATGATGAGGCCGCTGACCAGGACGGTGTTGAAGAACAGCGGACGCAGCGCGGCGTCGGCGAGGATGAACCGCCAGCCGTCGAGCAGGTCACCGGCACGGAGCCGGGACGCCTCGCCGGTGCGTACCGGGCGCGGCTCGTCGCGGTCCGTCGGGCCGATCGCGCGGAGCCCCAGGGCCGAGAGGAGATAGCTGACGGCATCGGCCACCACCGTCATGAGGGGTCCGAACAGGCCGACCGCCGCCCCGCCGAGCGGCGGCCCCAGCATGGTCGTGGTCCAGGTCGTCGACTCCAGCCGGCCGTTGGCGGCCAGCAGATCCTCCGGCGGTACGAGGGCCTTGAGATACGCCCCGCTCGCCGCGCCGAACGTGATGTCGGCCGCTGCTACCACCACCGAGACGATCAGGAGCTGGGTGAAGCCCAGCAGGTCGAGCGCGTACGCGGCGGGCACGCTCAACAGCGCCGCGCACCGGACCAGGTCCATCGCCACCATCACCGGCCGCTTGCGGCGCCGCTCCACCCACGGCCCGAGCGACACCGCTGCCGCCGCCCCCACCGCGAGACCCGCGGAGGCGAGCAGCGCGACCTGAGCAGTGCCCGCGTCCAGCACCAGGATCGCGATCATGGCGAACGCGTCGAACGCGAGCCGCGTCCCGAACGAGCTGACCGCGTACGCCGCCCAGAGCCACCCGAACCGCCGCCCGAGGCCCCGCCTCCCCGTCATGCCTCGCCGCTCCCCGCACATCTCACCGGACGACCCCGTGCCGCCGGGAGACATCCAAGCGGGCGACCGACCTGCGGATCAAACAACCGTTCCGCCCGCACGCCACAACCGCCGGTTGTGGCATGGGGGCGGAGGTCCGCCGGAGTGCGCGTCCGACCGCCAGGTCCGCCGCACGTGGACCTGGCTAAGGTGGTGGGCATGGATCTCGACGCCGTGCGCGCCTTCGTCGCGGCCGCGGACGCCGGCCAGTTCCAGGGCGCCGCCGCGGACCTCGCGATCACCCAGCAGGCCGTGTCGAAGCGCGTCGCCGGGCTGGAGAAGGAGCTGGCGGTACGGCTGTTCACGCGCGCCTCGCGCGGTGTCGCGCTCACCATCGACGGACAGGCCTTCCTGCCCCACGCCCGCGACCTCCTCCAGGCCGAGGAGCGCGCCGCCGCCTCCGTACAGCCCGGCAGCCGCGCGCTGCGCGTCGACGTGATCGGCCGCAGGCTCGCACCGGCCGACCTGCTGCGCGACTTCCACCGCGCGCATCCCGAGACCCCGCTCGACGTCGTGACGCTCTTCGACGCCGACGCGGCCGTCACCGCAGTCAAGGCCGGCTCCATCGACGCCGCCTTCCGCGCCGTCACCCGGCCGGTGCGCCACCTGCCCGACGGCATCGAGGCCGAGCGGGTCCACGACGAGCCCATCCAGCTCCTCACCGGACCACGGCACGCCCTCGCCGGTGCCCGCGCGGTCACCCCCGACCGACTGGCCGGGCACCGCATCTGGATGCCCGGCATCGTCAGCGGGACCGAATGGGCGGCCTACTACGAGGCGCTCGCCGACGCGTTCGGGCTCACCATCGAGGCGACCGGACCGGACTTCGGCACCGAGCCGCTCCTCGACACCATCGCCGAGTCCCCGGGCCTCGCCACCCTGGTCGGGCGGCAGACCCGCCTCGCCTGGCCCGCCGACGACGACCTGCGCCGCATCGTGCTGCACGACCCGACCCCGGTCTACCCGCACTCCCTGATCCGGCGCGCCGACAACCCGCATCCCGCGCTGACGGCGCTCCGCCGCCATCTCGGCGCCGCCAGGGCAGCCGCCGACGGAGCGGGGACCTGGACGCCCGCGTGGGCGCGGTGATCACCCGGAAGCACGCCGCCCCGCCCCACCGCTGCCCCCCCCGCCTACCGTTCGACGACCGTCTCTCCGCCCACCACGACGACCTCGGCCACGGTCCCGGGAATCTCCTCGGGGCGTACCCGCAGAATGTCCCGGGAGAGCACGACGAAGTCGGCAAGCTTGCCGACGGTCAGTGAACCGCGCTCGCCCTCAAGGAAGTTGGCGTACGCGGAGCCCATCGTGTAGCCGTGCACGGCGGTCGCCACGTCCAGGGTCTCGCCGGGCTGCCAGGGGGCGCCGCCGCCGAGCGGGCGGCGCGTGACGGCGGTGTAGATGCCCGCCATCGGGTCCATCTCGGCGACGTTCCAGTCGCTGGACAGGGCGAGGACGGCCCCCGCCTCGTGGAGGCTGCGCATCGGCCAGGCCTTGTGCCAGCGGTCGGCGCCGATGTTCTCCGCCCAGTCCTTGCCGGGGCCCGCGATCTCGGGAGCGCAGTGCCGGGGCTGCATACAGGCGACGACGCCCAGGCCGGCGAAGCGCGGGGTGTCCCGCGGGTCCAGGCACTCGACGTGGACGACCTGGTGGCGGGCGTCGCGCGGCCCGTTCACGGAGCGGGCCTGCTCCACCGCGTCCAGGACGGTGCGGATGCCCCGGTCGCCCGTCGCGTGGACGAAGCACTGGAAGCCGCGGGCGTCCAGCTTCGTCAGGAGCTCCGCGAACTCCTCGGCCGGATAGAAGGTGTCGCCCCGGTGGCGCCCGCACCCGGCGTACGGCTCCAGGAGCGCGGCCGTACGCGGCTCCACGACGTCGTCGATGTACAGCTTCAGCGGGCCCACCCGCAGCCGCTCGTCGGCGAACCGGTCCGCGGCCTCGGCGAAGTCGTCCAGCTCCGCGTCGGTGGTGCCGCGCGGATGGAAGAGGGCGGCGACGATCCGCGAGCGCAGCCGCCCCTCGGCGCGGGCCCGCTCGAAGAGGGCCAGGTCGTCCAGGGAGTTCTGCGGCTCGACCACCGTGGTGATGCCGAAGCCGATCGCGTCGTCCAGGCTCTTGGCGAGACGCCCGTACTGGCGGTCGGGCGAGGCCCACGGAACGCCCAGCGCGCGCAGCGCCCGGTGTCCGTCCCGGCTCAGGCCCCGCACCGCGAAGTCCTTGACGAAGCCGGTGGGCTCGCCGGTGGCCGGATCGGTCTCCGCCCGCCCGAACGGCAGCGTCGTGTGGTCGCGGTCGACGCCGAGGCGGCGCAGGGCGGCCGTGTTCAGCCAGGCGGTGTGCACGTCGTAGCTCAGGACGAACGCGGGGGTGTCGCCGGTGACCGGGTCGAGGTCGGTGGCGCGGGGCATACGGCCGCCGGGGATCGCGGAGTAGTCGAAGGCCTCCGCCTCGATCCACGGGGCGTCGGGGTGGTCGGCGCGCCAGGCGCGGATCCTGGCGTGGATCTCGTCGAGGCTGCCGGCGCCGGCGAGTTGCACACAGGCGTCGTCGGAGCCGAGCCGGACGTGGTTGTGGGCGTCGATGAACCCGGGCAGGACGAGCCGCCCGCGCCCGTCGACGACGCGGGTGGCGGGTCCCGTCCACGCCTCGGCCTCCGCGTCGGGGCCCAGCCACAGGATCCGGCCGTCCCGGACCGCGAGCGCCTCGGCGGTGGGCAGATCCGGGTCGACGGTGTGGATGCGGGCGTTGCGCAGGACCAAGTCGGCGGGGGAGGGGGCGACGGAGGTGGTGGTGCGGGGCATGAGGGGCGAGCTCCTGGGCTGGTGCGGGTGGTTCGTGTCGTACGGGAAGGGAGGGGTTCGGGTCGTACGGGAAAGTAGGTAGGGGCCGGGGGCGCGGGTGACGTCACACAGTCATCGCGGCCGGTACCGAGCGGCGGGCCAGGCCCCAGTAGGCGAGCCCGGAGACGACCGAGCCGAGCAGGGTGAGGTCGCCCCCGCCGAGCGGCGCCACCAGCGGACCCGTCCAGAGCTCGGAGTCGCAGGTCAGCGCGGCGAAGAGCATGCCGAGGGCGAGCGCGGCCATCCCGGCGGGATGGAAACCGGCGCGGTACCAGTACGCGCCCTCCCGCCCCCGCGTGTGCAGCGCGTCGGTGTCGTAGTGGCAGCGGCGCAGCAGCATGTCGGCGAGGAACACCCCGCCCCAGGGCGCGAACACGATGATCAGCAGGGAGAGGAAGCTGAGCAGCGACTCGGTGAAGTCCGTCAGGAACAGGGCGCCCAGCGAGCCCAGCGCCGTCACGGCGACGCTGATGACGATGGCCTTGGCCCGGCTCCACGGGATGCCGAGGACCTGAAGGTTGAGGCTGGAGGAGTACAGGGTGAGGATCGAGTTGGTCACCGAACCGCCGAGCACCAGAACCAGGAACACCGGCCGGAACCAGCCCGGCAGAAGTCCCTCCACCCCGGCGACCGCGTCCGTCATGTCGGCCTGGCTCGCGGCGGCGGCCCCGGCCACGCCGAGCGCGACGGACGAGACGAACCCGCCGAGCGCCCCGGCCACCGTGATCGACCGCAGTGAGGTCTCCGGCGGCAGATAGCGCGTGTAGTCGGCGGGCATCGGCAGATACGAGAAGGGGCCCGCCAGCATCACGACGAAGGCGAGCGTCCACCCGGAGAAGTCCGCCCCGCCCCCGGCGCCGGCCGCGCCGAGGTCGGCGTCCGGCAGGAGCAGGAGCAGCAGGACGCCGAAGCCCGCCGCGAGGACGTAGGCCATCCACCGCTCGGCGAGCTGCACCGTGGCGTGGCCCCACATGGCGACGGCGAAGGTCATGGCGAGGGTCCCCGCGAGGGCGAGGGCCCGCGCGGTGTCCCCGCCGCCGAGGCCGAGGTCGGCGAGGAGTGCCTCCAGGGCGAGTGTGCCCACGACCGTGTTGACGACGGTGTAGCCGATCGAGACGACCCAGTTGAGCAGGCCGGCGGGGAAGTTCCCGCGCATGCCGAAGGCGGCCCGCGAGATCACCAGGGTGGCGGTGCCGGTGCGCACGCCGCTGAGGCCGGCCGCGCTGATGGCGAAGAAGGAGAGGCCGCCGATGACGACGACGGCCGTGGCCTGCCAGAAGCTGAGGCCGAAGGAGACGGCGAGGGCGCCGTTGATGACGTAGGTGAAGGTCAGGTTGGAGCCGAACCAGAGCCAGAACAGGTCCTTGGCGCTGCCGTGCCGGTCCGCCGCGGGGATCGGGTCGATGCCGTGCGTCTCGACCCGGAACACCTCGTCGCTGGTGACTCCCGTGCCCATCCCGGCGGACACCGGGGCTTGTTGCGCCATGCGGGACCTCGCTCTCCGGCATCCAGACTTTGAATGCCGTTCTATGACTTAGAACGGCATTCAAAGTGCGGCACGTCCCCCGGTGCCGTCAAGACCCCGGCCGAAATCGGTTCGCGGCGGCGCGGGGATAGGGTCGTCGCACAGGGAGAGGCGGGAGCACACACGTGGCACGACGGCGGGACGGCCAGGTCGCGCGGGACCGGATGCTGGACGAGGCGATGACGGCGATCGCGGAGAACGGCCTCGCCGCACTCACCATGTCGGCGCTCGCCGACCGTCTCGGCACCAGCGGCGGCCACATCCTGTACTACTTCGGCAGCAAGGACCGGCTGTTCCTGGAGGCGCTGCGCTGGAGCGAGGCGGCGCTCACCGAGGAGCGGCGCGCGCTGCTCGCCGGGCGGTCGGCGCCGGCCCGCAAGCTGGAGCGCTTTCTCCGCCTGTATCTGCCGACGGGGCCGCGCGATCCCCGCTGGATGCTGTGGATCGAACTCTGGGCGCGCGCCGGGGCCAACGCATCGCTGCGTGCCGCCCAGGAGGAACTCGACCGGGGCTGGCAGGAGGACCTGACGGTGCTCCTGGCCCAGGGCGTGGCCGCGGACGTCTTCGCGCCCGGCGCGGGCGCGGACCGCGCGGGTGAACTCCTCGCGCTCCTCGACGGGTTGAGCACGCGCGTGGTCCTCGGCCAGCGGGACGCGGACCGCGCCCGGGCCCTCGCGTCCGCGCGGTCCGCGGCGGCCCGACTACTGGGGCAGGCGGCCGAAGGGGCGGACGGACCCTAGGGCATGTCCGCAAAGTGGTGGTGCCGTTGGTCTGGGTGTGGTGCGTCGTCGTGAGCTGACTGATGAGTCGTGGGCGGTGATCGAGCCGTTGCTGGCTGCGCCGCGGATGGGCCGGCCGGTGCGGGACCGCCGCCAGGTGGTCAACGGCATCTTGTGGAAACTTCGGACGCTCCCGCGGCGGACTGACCACGAAGATCCACCTGGCCTGCGACGGCCAGGGCCGGCCACTCGCCTTCACCCGGACCGCCGGGAACGTCAACCGTCGTGTTCGGGGCATCGAGCTGGGTCACGTGCACCGTGCCGGGCGACACCGTCGAGGTGCTCGACGTGGGGTGGACAGGATGAGCAGCTGACTGGGCGCCCGAAGGCGCTTCGACGACACGATGAAGAACCTGTTCTTCATCGTGTTCCTGTTCGCGCTCGGCTGCCGGGTCGGCCCACGGTTCTTCCGCGGGCTTAAGAAGCCCGGGCTGGGCGCGGGCCTGATGAGCGCGGCGCTCACCCAGTCGGCGGCCATTGGTCTCGGCGCGATCCGGTGCGTCATGCTGCTGGCGAACGCGCTGCCCCGCCCTTACCGGCGCGACCTGGCCGATGAGAGCGCGGCGCTCGCCGCCGAGCTGGACGCGCCCGACGAGAATCCCGACGAGGGAATTCATCGTCCCGTTCCGCATTTGTATCTGCTGCGAACCTAGTCCTGCAGCGCTGCGCACGGGACCCTAGTGAGAAACCGGTTGGAGGTCAAAATGATCCGCTCAGCGTGGTTATGACTTCGGAAGCGAACGGGGAGAACAGCAGCGGCAGGCCTACTCGTCGGAGTGGACAAACGGGGTTTCGGCCTCGTGCCTGAGCCCGCTGATCGGCGGTACAGGAAGCTTCACCATCTCCCACGTGTCCACGGGGATAGGAACTGTCACAGCAGGGAAGTTTGCCGGAGACAGTGTGATAGCGGTGAACACTTTCCTGCAACCAAACCTCCTGTCCTGCGCGACCACCGCAGGTGTTACGAACATGACTGAGACAGTGAACCTGCTGATCAGCAGCCTCTGATCGCCCTCAACGACGAAGCTCCTGCGGTTCTTGACGCGGCATCTGGCAACCCGGCGGCAGGAGATCGGTACGTGGTGCCAGCGCGCCTTCCTGCCGCACGTCAAGCCCTGCTCGCCGTGGCTCTAGGCGAAGCAAACACTGTGGTCGAAGGTGTCTGCCATCCTCGACGGCACCTTGTTGCCGATCGGCCGCATCGTCGCCGACACCGGTCCACGCCGGGAAACATAGGCGCCCTGGCACGAACGTTCAGATCCTCACCGATCCCGTCGGACGCACCAACCGAATCACCGACTTGGTGAAGGCCGCCCTCGCCCTCCACCGCGCATCAGCGTGAGGTTGGGGAAAGCCCGGTGGCTGCCGACGAAATATGGATGGCAGCACATGGCCTGAAATGTGCGCTGCTTGCTGAGCTAGTGGAATCGGCCGTATCTCGTCGGCAGCTGAACACCCCAAGGGAAACTACTGCCCCGCGAACCCGTCCCCGCGCCGGCAAATATGCACAAAGCGCCGAATTATGCTCCCCCACGGGATGGCGATTTCCTTTCTTTGTGGCGGTGATATGTCTCGTGTTCCGTTCCTGCCGGAGGTTTGCCCTCCGGGGTTCAGAGCACTTCGTTCGGTGGCACATGTGGATGCTGTCGCAATGCTGAGAGCAGGAGGCCATGGGGTATACCAGCAATTATCAGTCGAAGGTGTTCGCGGAGGGTGGCAGCTCTTTTCCATTCACCATGGATGGGTGGGAACGAGCAGCCCGGTCGGCTCTTCCGCGCCGGGATTTCGACTACTTCGCGGGGGGCGCCGGCCGCGAGGTGACCCTGGCCGCGAACAGGGAAGCGTTCGACCGGTGGGGTCTCATCTACAAGGTGCTGCGCGAGGAAGGAGACGCCGACCCGGCCCGCACTGTCATGGGGACACCGATGAGCATGCCCGTCATGCTTGCCCCGGCGGGTGTTGCCGGCCTGGCGCACCCTGAGGCCGAACAGGCTGCGGCGCGCGCCGCAGCCGAAGCGGGCGTGGTCCACGTGCTGTCGGCGACGACGTCCACGTCACTGGAGCAGGTGGCGCAGGCCGCGCCGGAGGGCCGTCGCTGGTTCCAATTCGCCTGGCCCGACGACGAACTGCTGGCCCGGTCGCTGGTCACGCGTGCCGAGAACGCGGGCTACAGCGCGATCATGGTCATGGGCGACTGCTACGTGGCGGGCTGGCGGCCCCGTGAACTCGCCTCCGGTTTCTCCCCGTTCCTCGCCGCCCACGGCCTCGGCAACTACCTGTCGGACCCCCGCTTTCGGGAACTGGCCGGGCTGGATGCCGACATAGAGCCGCGGCAGGAACCGACTGCAGCGACGCAGACCGCTGCGGAAACGTGGAACCGCATCTTCACCAGGCCCACGTTCCGCCCCCAGGATCTGGAACAGCTACGTTCCTGGACCACCCTGCCGATCATCGTCAAGGGCGTCTGCGCGCCCGCAGAAGCCGCCCAGCTGTACCAAGCGGGAGCCGATGCTCTCGTGGTGTCCAACCACGGCGGCAGGCAGCTCGACAACGGCGTGGCCGCCCTGGACTGCCTGCCTCCCGTCATCACCGCGGTCGACGGCCGCATTCCCGTGCTGTTCGACTCCGGTATCCGCTCGGGCACCGACGTCCTGATCGCCCTCGCGCTGGGCGCCGAAGCCGTCCTTGTCGGCAGGGCGTGGCTCTACGCGCTGGCCGTCGGAGGACAGGCCGGCGTCGAGCATCTCCTGCACTGCCTGAAGGCCGAGTTCACCAGCGCGCTCGCTCTCACCGGCCACCACCGCTGCGACACCTTGTCGCCGCGGGATCTCACCCCCGTCATCCCACCGCACCTGAAAGGAACGCCATGAGCACCCGACCGGCACACACCGACCTCCCCTACACTCACGCCGGTGACGAGGACCAGGCCCGCCTGGAAGCCCTGAGCGAGGCCCTCGACCCGATCACCATCTCCGTTCTGGAAGCTCTTCCGGACACCGGCGACGCGGCCTGCCTGGAGCTGGGCGCCGGAAGCGGCACCATCGCCCGCTGGATGGCCGACCACTTGCCCTCCGCGCAGGTCACCGCAACCGAGCTGGACCTGCGCCACCTGGAGGCCGAAGGCCGCAAGAACCTCGACTTCGTCCGCCACGACGTGACCCAGGACCAGTTCCCCGAGGCAGCCTTCGGCCTCATCCACGCCCGCTGGCTGCTGCACCACCTGCCGGTCCGCGAACGTGTCCTGTCCGAGATCACCAAGTGGCTGGCCCCGGGCGGCCACCTGGTCCTGGAGGAGCCGGCTCTCTTCCCCCTGCAGGCCACCCAGGACGAGACCTACCGCCGTGTCTCCCTCGGCGCTCTCACCGTGCTCGCGCAGCGCGTCGGCACCGACTGCGGCACGCCCTCCCTCAACCTGGCCCACCAGCTGGCCGAACTCGGCCTGAGCGACGTCACGATGCGTGTCACCTGCCCCACCGTCGCAGGCAACACTCCGGCAGGCCGGTTCTGGCGACTCACCCTCCAACACCTCGCCGACGACATCGCGGAGCTGCCCGACATCCACCGCGACGACGTCACCACAGTCATCGACCGACTCTCCCAGCCCGGGTTCCTCGAGCTGGGCATGGCCACGGTCACAGTGACAGGAACGAAACCGCGAACCTGAAGCGTCTTCAAAGCCCCATCGAGCAGGCATCGTGCCTGAGGAAGGATCCCTGTCGGACGAAGCGGCGGCTTACCAGCACAGGCCCCGACCGGAGTCTTGGTCGGGGCCACCGCCTCAGACCTTCTCTGAACGCTCTGAACGAGCGCTGTCCCGTAGCCCGAGCGGCCGAGTGACGAGGCGGGACTACGGGTCGGGGTGGAAGAGTTCCAGGCATGACCGAAAGCGCGTATCTGTACATGGCGAAACCCCGGATCACGGTGCTCGGTGTCCAGCCCGGACACCCGCCGTTCCGCATCGTGGAGATCGACGGTGAGGTCGTCGGCAAGGCGAAGACCGTGACGGACGTCCTGGACGCGGCCGCGATGGCGGGCATCACCGTGCACGACCTCGACGACCCGGACGCGGTGCGGTGGGTGGGCGGCGACAAGTTCACCTGGCGTCCCGGCAAGGAGCCGTTCCCGGAACGGCCCCGGGAAGGGACCCAGGAACGGCTCATCGACCCGGCCCAGGGGCCGCTCGCGGACCCGGGCAACGCGACGGGCTGAGAGGGCCGCCGCCCGGCGGGGGCCCGAGGCCACCGGAAGTGCTCAGGCCCCGGGCCACCCCGTGGCCGGCACCTCCTCCCCGGCGGGTACCGGCCCCGGCGGTGTCCCGTCGCCGAAGGGGCGCCCGCCGAGCTCCTCCCGGTGATGTTGCGTCAGCCAGCCGGAGAGGTCCGGGCCCAGCGGCACGATGGCCGTCGGGTTGATGCCGGTGTGCACCTGGTAGTAGTGCCGCTTGATGTGGTCGAAGTCGATGGTGTCGCCGAATCCCGGGGTCTGGAACAGATCCCGGGCGTACGCCCACAGGACCGGGTCCTCGGACAGCTTCCTGCGGTTGCACTTGAAGTGGCCGTGGTAGACCGCGTCGAACCGCACCAGCGTGCTGAACAGGCGGATGTCCGCCTCCGTGATGGTGTCCCCGACCAGGTAGCGGCGGCTCGCCAGGCGCTCCGAGGTGAGTTCGAGGCGGCGGAAGAGATCGCGGTACGCCGACTCGTACGTCGACTGGTCGGGGGCGAAGCCCGCGCGGTACACGCCGTTGTTGACGTCGCGGTAGATGCCCTCCATGACGGTGTCGATCTCGTCGCGCAACGGCTCGGGGTACAGATCGGGCGCCCCCTCGCGGTGCAGCGCGGACCACTCCGTGGCGAGGTCGAGCGTGATCTGCTGGAAGTCGTTGGTGACCAGCTTGCCGCTCGGCACGTCCACGATCGCCGGGACGCTGACCCCGCCGGGATACCCCGTCTCGCGGGCCTCGTACGCCTCGCTGAGGAAGCGGATGCCGAGCACCGGGTCCCGGCCGTCCGGATCCAGTGTGAAGCGCCAGCTGCGGTCGTCCTGGACCGGGTCGGTGACGCCCAGGGAGAGGGCGTCCTCCAGGCCCAGCAGCCTGCGTGCCACCATCGCGCGGCCCGCCCAGGGGCAGGCCCGGCTCACCACCAGGCGGTAGCGCCCCGCCTCCACGGGCCAGCCGTCCGCGCCGTCCGCCGTGACGCGGTCCGCGAAGTGGCTCTTGGACCGCTTGAACTCCTTGTGCCCGTACGAGGCGTTGCCCTGCTCCGAACTCATGACTGGCTCCTCTCGCGCGCGCAGGACCGGGTCATCGGTACCCGCTGATGACGAGTGTCCTCGGCGGCGGCGCGGGATGGCGGAGGCGGGGCCAGATCGTAGATGCGGTCGATCAGTGCCGCCTCGTTGCCCGCGAGGCCCGCGCGGCGCAGCGCCTCGTCGGCCTCCGCGATCGGACCCGCCAGCAGCGTCGCCGCGGCCACGGGGGAGACCGATGCGGAGTCGGAGAGCGCGGCGCGCGCCGTGTGCAGCAGACGCAGGCAGGCCTGGGCGGCGAGCAGTTCCTCGGACGTCGTGCCGGTCATGTCGTGCGACTCCTCTGCGCTGGGGGGCGTGTACGGCATTGCGGGATGCCACCTCCCACTCTCGCGCACGGGTCTGACAACGGCGCTCTACGCGGCCGGGGCGCGGCGGGTGAGCCGCAACGTGAGGCCGTCCGGCATCAGCGTGAGCCGCTCCGCGACGCGCAGCCGGTAGGCGGGATCGGCGTGCAGGTCGTAGCGGCGCAGCAGCAGGCCGAGCACCAAGGTCGCCTCGTGCAGGGCGAACTGACGTCCGATACAGGCACGCGCGCCGGTGCCGAACGGCTTGAAGACATGGGCGGGCCGGGCCCGTACGGCCGACGGGGCGAACCGGTCGGGGTCGAACTCCTCGGCGTGTTTGCCCCAGGCCGCCGGGTCCCGGTGCAGCATCGTCGCGAGCACCAGCGCCCACGCGCCCCGGCGCATCGGATGGACGCCCCCGAGGACGGTGTCGGCGCGCGCCTCGCGGGCGAACGCCGGCGCCGTCGGCCACAGCCGCAGGGACTCGTCGAGCACCCGGCGCAGGTACCGCAGTTTGGCCACCTGTTCGTACGCGGGCTCGCCCGCGGCGCCCCAGACCTCGTCGACCTCGGCCCGCGCGCGGGCGAGCACCTCCGGGTGGCGCGACAAGTAGTGCAGCGCGAACGACAGGGCGCCGGACGTCGTCTCGTGACCGGCGACCAGGAACGTGATGACCTGGCGGCGGATGTTCTGCGGGGTGAGGCGCTCGCCCGTGTCGGGGTGGGCGACCTCCAGCATGCGGTCGAGCAGGTCGCCGTGGCCGCCCGATCCAGAGGCCGTGCGGCGGGCGGCGACCACCGCGTCGACGGTGCGGTTGAGGTAGGCCATGTCGGCGTCGTTGCGCCGGTCGGCGCCGCGCAGCAGCAGCGGGGTCAGCAGGGGCGGTACGACGTTGCGCCGCTGGGCGAAGGAGAGGGTGCCGACCATCGCCGAGACGAAGGGGTGCGGTGCGGACCGTTCGAAGGAGCCGAAGTCGTGGCCGAAACCGGTGCGGGCGATCGTCTCCAGGGTCAGCTTCGTCATGTCGCCCGGCACGTCCACCGCGCGGCCCGCCGCCTCCCGCTCGTCCCAGCGCGCCGTCAACTGCCGGGCCACGTCCAGCATCAGAGGGTGGTAGCCGGCCATCGCCTCGCGGCTGAACCCGGGAGCGAGGATGTCGTGGGCCAGCTGCCAGTTGGGCTCGTGGTTGTACGCCGTGAAGAGGCCGTCGCCCGCGACCGGCCGCAGGTTGGCGACACCGAGGCCCACGTGCTTGGCGAACCGCGACTCGTCGGCCAGGTCCGCCGCCAGCTCGGCGCCCCACACGAACACGAACTCCTTGCCGAACGCCTTGCGCCGGAAGATGGGCCCCAGAACACGCGCCATCTTCATCGAGTCCTGCAGAGGCGTACGGACGTCGGCGCCCAGGATGTCGCCGAGCAGCGGGATCCGACGCGGCGGATGCGGGATCCGGTGCAGCTCGGGCCAGCCCAGCTCGGCGCTGCGGAACCCCTTCTCCGGGGCGGCCGGTGCCCCCTGCCCGCCCGGTCGGCCGGAACCCGGTGCCGCCGCGGACCGCGTCGTCTGCGCCATCTGCCCATCTCCCTTGTCCGACGGGCCCGTTGGGCCTGTTGTACGTGGATTCAATAGGAGCTTCCAGTCTGGTACCGCTATTGAATTCGCGTCAAGTAAAGTGCCCGCATGGCCGCGAACCCCCAGGAGCGCACCCGCCGCAGACTGAGCACCGAAGAGCGCCGTGAGCAGCTGCTTTCGGTCGGGGCGCGGCTGTTCGCGCAGAAGCCGTACGACGATGTGTGGATCGAGCGGGTGGCGGAGATCGCGGGCGTCTCACGCGGGCTCCTGTACCACTACTTCCCCACCAAAAGGGACTTCTTCGCCGCTGTCGTGCACCGCGAGAGCGCGCGCATGCTGCGCCTGACCGCGGCCGAACCCGGCCTTCCGGTCGACGAGCAGATCACCGCGGGCCTCGACGCGTTCCTCGGCTATGTGGAGAGCCACGCCGAGGGATTCCGCGCCTTCCACCGGGCCGAGGCGGCGGGTGACCCGCTGGTGCGCGAGGTCTACCGCAACGGCCTCGCCGCCCAGGAGCGGCAGATCCTCGCGGCTCTCGCCGCGGACCCGGACGCCGCGGACATCACCCAGGACGCGCCCGCGCTGCGCCTCGCGGTGCGGGGCTGGCTCGCGTTCATGGTGGCGGTCTGCCTGGAGTGGCTGGCGGAGCCCGGGCTGAGCCGGGACCAGGTGCGCGACCTGTGCGCCAAGGCGCTGCTCGGCGCGATCACCCGCTGAGGCCCGACCGCGGCGGGCACAGCCGGGGTCACGGCGGGGCGAAGCCCGTCAGGAAGTGGGCGAGGAGCGTACGGCGGGACGCTTCGGTGGCCAGGCGGTCCGCCGCCCACAGGAAGAAGTCGTCGGCGACCGCGTCGAGCCAGTCGTAGGCCGGGTCGAAAGGGCCTGGATCCGGTGCGGGGTAGGGGAGTTCGAACCGCGCGGCGCCGTCGGGCCCGGTGACGGTGAACCGGCGGCCGCCGCCGGGAAGGGAGAGCTGCCGGACGGTCACCGTCGCGCAGTCCCAGCGCCGCGCCCCGTACTGCAGCCAGAGCGTCCCGGCGCCGGGGCCCGTCGCGTACACGGCGGTGGCCGCGTGCGCGTCGGGCCCCGGCAGGTGGACGAACCCGTGGCAGTGTCCGCCGGGTGCGGGGGAGAGGAGCCCCGTCACGGGGGCCAGTTCCCACACCCGGCCGTGCCGGTCGTAGTCCGCCAGGAGGGTCATCGGCCGCGGGGCGCCAGACCGAGTTCCTGGTCCACGGCCGCGCTGCTGCGGGTGGCGGCCTCGATGACCGCGCCCCAACTGCCGTACCGGGCGAACTGCTGGTCCGCCGTCGGGCCCAGCGGGTTGCCGTACTTCTTCATGTTCCGCTCCTCCAGGGCCTTCACCGCCTCGGGGGACATGCCCGCGCGGGTGATGTCCTTCGCGTCGTTGCGCATGTCGACCAGTGTGCGGGCGATCTCCTCGTCCGAGGCGCCCGCGGCCCGCATCTCGTCGGCCACGCGCTCCATGTCGTCGAGGAGCCCGTGATAGCGGATCCGGACCTCACGCGCCTGCTCGCGCTGTTCCGGGGTCATCTCCCGGATCATGCAGACGGCCGGGTCCTTGCTGGTGCAGGCTTCGTCGGCGGCGGCCGAGACCGTCGACAGCCGGTCCACGGCGGGCACCTGGGCGGCGTGCGCCTGTCCGGGGGCGACGAGGAAGCCGCTCGCCGCGGTGAGCAGCGCGAGAAGGAACAGTGTGAGGGAGCGGGTCAGCGGGGCCGCGCGATGGGCCGGCGGTCCGGCGCAAGCGGGTGCACATGTCGGCATGGGGGAGGGGTCTTCCTTCGCCTGAGTCACGACGGTCGGGGGACGAATCGGACGTTACGGCGGGAAGGCGGGGGCTCGCGCGCGTGTCGAACGGGGCGTCCGGGTGACCGTGTGAGCACGACGCAGACCGGACGGCCGCACAGGACGCTGCCCGGCCCGCGCGTGGACGGGACCGGGCAGCGACCGGCGGAGGCGGGTGGTGGCTCAGGCCGCCCGTGCCGCGCGGTGCCGGTGGGACCGGACGAGGTCCGCGTAGTGGCGGCCGCTGGACTTCACCGTGCGGCGCTGCGTCGCGTAGTCGACGTGGACCAGGCCGAAGCGCTTGTCGTAGCCGTACGCCCACTCGAAGTTGTCCAGGAGCGACCACGCGAAGTACCCGGCCAGCGGGGCGCCCCGGCGGGCGGCCCGGGCACACGCGGCCAGGTGCTCGCGCAGGTACTGGGTGCGCTCCTTGTCGTCGACCGTGCCGTCGGCGCCGACCACGTCGGGGTAGGCCGAGCCGTTCTCGGTGACGTACAGCTTTCGTGCGCCGTACTCCTCGGTCAGCCGCATCAGCAGGTTCTCCAGGCCGTCCGCGTCGATCTCCCAGTCCATGCCGGTGTGCGGCACCTCGGGCCGGTACACCTGGCGGGCGAACGGCGCCGGGCCCGCCGGGTCGTGGGCGATCACGGCCGGGAAGTAGTAGTTGAGGCCCAGCCAGTCCAGGGGCTGCGCGATGGTCACCGCGTCGCCCGCCCGCTCCGGCAGGTCGACGCCGTACACCTCACGCATGTCGGCGGGGAAGCCGAGCCCGTGCAGCGGGTCGAGCCACCACCGGTTGGTGTGCCCGTCGACGCGCCGGGCCGCGGCGATGTCCTCCGGCCGGTCGGAGGCGGGCCGCACCGGGGAGAGGTTGTTGACGATGCCGACCTGCGCGCCCGGGGCGGCCGCGCGGATCGCCTGCGTGGCGAGCCCGTGCCCGAGCAGCAGGTGGTACGAGGCCCGTACGGCGGCCGTCAGATCGGTGAGCCCGGGCGCCATGCGGCCCTCCAGGTGCCCGATCCAGGCGGAGCACAGCGGCTCGTTGAGCGTGGCCCAGTGGCCGACCCGGTCGCCGAGCCGCTCGGCGACCACCGAGGCGTACGTCGCGAAGTGCTCGGCGGTCTCGCGCTCCGGCCAGCCCCCGCGGTCCTGCAGCGCCTGCGGAAGGTCCCAGTGGTAGACCGTCGCGCTCGGGGTGATGCCCGCCGCCAGGAGCGCGTCGACGAGCCGGTCGTAGAAGTCGAGGCCCGCCGCGTTGACCGGTCCGTCGCCGCCCGGCACCACGCGCGGCCAGGCGAGAGAGAAGCGGTAGGCGTCGACGCCGAGCTCCCGCATCAGCGCGATGTCCTCGGGCCAGCGGTGGTAGTGGTCGCAGGCCACGTCGCCGGTGTCCCCGCCGTCGATGGCACCGGGCACACGGGAGAAGGTGTCCCAGATCGAGGGCGCCCTGCCGTCCTCGGCGACGGCCCCCTCGATCTGGTACGCCGAGGTGGCCACGCCCCACGCGAAGTCCTGCGGCAGGGCGGAGAGGTCCAGGGGCGAGGGCTCGGTGCGGGGGGAGGGGTCGGTCACGGAATTCCTTTCGGGGAGGGTCACTTGACGGCTCCTGCGGTGAGTCCGGCGACGAGGTAGCGCTGCAGCAGCAGGAAGCCGGCGACGACGGGGACGCTCACGACGAGCGAGGCGGCCATGACCTGGTTCCAGTACACGTCGTTCTGGGTGGCGTAGCCCTGCAGGCCCACCGCGAGCGTGCGCGTGGTCTCGTTGGTCATGACAGAGGCGAAGAGCACTTCTCCCCAGGCGGTCATGAAGGCGTAGACGGCGACGGCGACGATGCCGGGGATCGCGGCGGGCACCACGACGCGGAAGAGCGCGCCCAGCGGCCCGCACCCGTCGACCAGCGCCGCCTCGTCCAGCTCCCGCGGCACCGAGTCGAAGTAGCCGATCAGCATCCAGATGGAGAACGGCAGGGAGAACGTGAGGTAGGTGAGGATGAGTCCGGCCCGCGAGCCGAACAGGGCGATGCCGGTGGCGTCGCCGACGTTGACGTAGATGAGGAACAGCGGCAGCAGGAAGAGGATGCCGGGGAACATCTGCGTCGACAGGACGGTCACCGTGAACACCCGCTTGCCGCGGAAGCGGTACCGGCTCACCGCGTACGCCGCGAACACCGCGACGACCACCGAGCACAGCGTCGCCGCGCCGGCCACGATCAGCGAGTTCACGAAGTAGTCCGCCAGCGGCACCGTCTTCCAGATGTCGAAGTACGGCCGCACGGTGAACCCGCTGGGCATCCAGCGGAACGACCCCGACACGTCCTGCAGCGGCTTCAGCGAGCTGCTCACCATCACGTACACCGGAAGCAGCACGAACCCGGTCAGCAGCGTCAGGAAGACGCGCCGCGCCCAGAGGAAGGAGCGGGGCGGCGCGCTCGGGGAGCGCGCCGGGAGGGACGGGGCCCGCGGCACGGACGGAGCCCGCGTCTTCAGGGACTCAGACATCGGCGGTCTTCCTTCCCCGCGAGGTGACGAGCAGATAGCCGGCCGTCACCAGGAGCAGGAAGAGCAGCAACAGGACCGACATGGCGGAGCCCGTACCGAAGTTCCAGGTGACGAACGACGACTGGTAGATGTGGATGGAGATGAGGTCCGCCGCCTCGGGCGCCGACTTGCCGAACAGCACGTACGGCGTGTTGAAGTCGTTGAACGTCCACAGGAACAGCACCAGGACGAGCACCTGGTTCACCGGGCGCAGCGACGGCAGCGTGATGCGCCGCACTTGCTGCCACCTCCCGGCGCCGTCGATCGACGCCGCCTCGTACAGCTCCTTGGGGATGTTCTGCAGCCCCGCCATGACGATCAGGAAGGCGAACGGCCAGCCCTTCCACACCGACACGGTCAGCAGCGCGACGAAGCTGTTGTCGCCGATCAGCCAGAACGGCGGGCTGTCGGTGAGCCCCAGTTGGTCGTGCACGACGTGGTTGATCAGCCCCGTGTCCCGCTGGAACATGAACGACCAGGTGATGACGGCGGCGTACACGGGCAGGGCGTACGGCGTGAGGAAGACGGCCCGCAGCAGGCCGCGGCCGCGGAAGTTCTCCTGCATGAAGACGGCGGCCGCCGTGCCGATGAGCCAACAGAGGCCCACGGACAGGACGGTGAACGCCACGGTGACGAAGAACGAGTGCAGCAGCGCCTCGCCGACCGGGGCGTCGAAGTCCACCGCCATCTCGTAGTTGTCCAGGCCGCTCCACGGCGCGGAGCCCCAGTCGCGGATGAAGAACTGGGTGAGCTCCTTGAAGCTCATCACGATGCCGACGCCCATCGGCACCAGATGGACGATGAGTTCGAGGAGCAGCGCGGGAAGCAGCAGGAGGTAGGGGAGCGAGACGCGGCGCAGCCGGTCGGGCAGCCGTGGGCGCTTCGGGCGCCGGCCGGAGGGCGGCGCGGCGCCCTCCTCGGCCGTGGGGGGAGTGGTGAGCGTGGTCATGGCACCGCTCTCAGCTCTTGGGCATCTGCTGCTGGGCCTTGGTCAGTTCGGCCGTCACGGACGCCGTGGTGACCGGCCTGCCGGCCGCCGCGTCGGCGAACAGCGCCTTGATGGCCGTGCCCACCGTCGTCTCGAACTGCGACTCGTTGGGCACCTGCGGCAGCGGGGCCGCGCTCTTGCGCAGGGTGTCGCGCAGCACGGCCGTGTCGGCCCGGTCGAAGGCGGCGTCCCGCTGCGCGGTCTTGACCGGCGGTATGGATCCGTACGCCTTGTTGAGCAGGGCCTGTTCGGCGTCGCTCGTCATGAACTTCACGAACTTGCGGGCGCCGTCGAGGTTGTCGGAGTTCTTGAAGACGGCCATGTTGATGCCCGCGACCATCGAGTTGACCTGCCGGTCCGCGCCGGGCTTGCCCGACTCCACGGGGACCGGCGCGACGCCCCACTCGTCGGGCTTCATGCCCTGCGCGGCGAAGGTGGTCGCCGCGGCCTGCCAGAGCACCATCGCCGTCCTGCCCTGGGCGAAGTCCCGCAACGACTGGTTCTGCGCGTACTCGGCGTTGCCCGGCGCGATGATCTTGTCCTTGGCCATGAAGTCGACGTACTGCTTCACCGCGGCCACCGCACCGTGCGAGGTGAACGTCGGCTTGCCCTGCGCGTCGAAGAAGTCGGCGCCGTGCTGCTTGCCGAGGGCGAAGGCCTGGTGGATGTTGTTCACGAGGTTCGAACCCTCGGCCCCCAGCGCCCACTTGCCGCCCCTGGAGAGCTTCTTGCCGGCGGCGACCAGCTCGTCCCAGGTGGCCGGCGGCTTGCTGATGCCCGCTTCCTTGAACATCGCCTTGTTGTAATAGAGGGCGTACGACAGCGAGTACAGCGGCACCGCCGCCGGGTCCTTGCCCGCGGCGCCGGTCGAGCCGAGGGCCGCGTCGACGAAGCGGTCCCGGCCCCCGATCGCCTTGAAGTTCTCGGCGTCCCAGGGCAGCAGCGCGCCGCTGGCCTGGAGCGACGACGACCAGGTGTTGCCGATGTTGAGGACGTCGGGGCCCTGGCCCGACGTGGTCGCCGCCAGGATCCGGTTGAGCAGGTCGGACCAGGGGACCACCTCCAGCTTGACCTTGATCCCCGTCTCCTCCTCGAACTTCTTCAGCTCGGGAGTGAGGATCTTCTTGTCCGCGGAGACGCTCGGACCTTGGTTGGAGGCCCAGTACGTGAGGGTCTTGGGCGAGGCATTGCTGCCCTCGCCGCCGCTGGTGCCGCCCCCGCAGGCCGTGAGGGCGGCACCGGTGAGAGCGGTCACGGTGGCAAGGGCTGCCACGGCTCGGAATCTGCGCATGGCGGATCCGTCCCTTTCGTGGTGGATGACAGGGATTGAGAACGGGCAGGTGAGCGCGCCGAGTTCGGCGTCCGAACGGATTCACGGCTTAATTTAGGACGTGAGTTAAAACCTGAGAGATAGTCGCGTCAAGAGGTGGCGCACGGGTATGTTGCCGGACGGAGAGGAGCCACATGGCCGAGCGGAGCAGCAGAACGGTGCGCGACCTGCGCGTGGGCAACCGCGCCTCGGTACTGCAACGGTTGTATTTCGACGGCCCGATGAGCCGTCAGGCGCTCGGGCCCGCGACCGGACTCAGTTCGGGTTCCGTGAGCAACGTCGTCGCCGAACTCACCGCGGACGGCATCCTGGAGGAGGCGGGCAGCGTCGAGTCCGACGGCGGCCGCCCGCGCACCCTGCTCCGCGTCGCGCCGTCGAGCGGACGCCTCATCGGTGTGGATGTCGGGGAGACCCGGGTCCGCGTGGAGGCGTTCGACCTGGCCCTCACCGAACTGGCCCGCACCGAACGTCCGTTGACCGACAGCGGCTATGACGTGGAGACCATCGTCCGCCACATCGGCGAGGGCGTGGCGCAGGTCGCGACGGAGGCGGGCATCGAAGTCGACGCCCCCTACGGCTCGTTGATCGGCGTGGGCGTCGGCGTGCCCGGCATCGTCGACCGTGACGACGCGGGCGGCACCGTGGTGCACGGCCAGACCATCGGCTGGGACGCCGTCCCGCTGGAACGGATGCTGCGCGAGACGATCCCACTCCACGCCGACACCGCCTACTTCGTCGACAACGGTGCCCGGGCCCTCGGTCAGGCCGAGATGTGGTTCGGCGGCGGACGCGGGGCGCAGGACGCGGCGATCGTGCTGATCGGCTCCGGCGTCGGCGCCTGCGTCGTCACCGGCGGGGTGATCCATGGCGGTGCGCGCGGCGGGCCCGCCGAGTGGGGCCACTTGACCGTCAGCGTCCGCGGTCGGCGCTGCCGCTGCGGGGCGCGGGGCTGCCTGGAGGCGTACGCCGGAGCCGAGGCGCTCCTGGCGCGGTGGCGGGAAGAGGGCGGCAGGGTGCCGGCGGGCGCGGACGAGGAGACGGCGCTGAGCGCCCTGCTCGCTGCGGCGCACCCGCAGGACGGCACGGCACCGGACCCGGTCGCCGCGGCCGTCCTCGACGAGACCGCCGAGTACCTCGGCGCCGGCATCTCCGACCTCGTCAACCTCTTCGGCCCGGAGCGTGTACTCGTCGGCGGCTGGGCCGGGCTCCAACTGGGCCCGCATCTGCTGCCCGCGATCAGGCGGTACGCCGAGGCGTACTCGCTGCGCCACCCCGCCGCCCGCGCCACCGTCACGCTGGGGCAACTCGGCCCGGACGCGGTCACGGTGGGCGCGGCGACGCTCCCGCTGGCCGACTTCTTCACCCGGGGCGGCCGTCGGCGGACCGATGCGGCCCGGACGGAGTCCTCGGTGGCCGGGGTGCCGGGCTGGCAGGCGGTGCTGGAAGGGCGGGGGGCGCGCTGAGCCCTCTGCCATAGGCCCTCTCTATACCCCCTGCTGAATCTACGTCTTTGTCGCGCCCTCTTTCCCGGACGTACCGTCAATACATCGTTACGGGAACACATACGGAATTGAGAGGGCCGGTGGCATGACCACAATGGAAAGCGTTACGGGTAGGCGGGAACTCGCGGGAAAGCGGGCCCTGGTCACGGGCGGCACGCGCGGAATCGGCGCCGCGGTCGTGCGCCATCTTCTCGACGCCGGCGCCGAGGTGCTCACGACCGCGAGGTCGGAGGCGGGCACGCTGCCGGAGGGGGCCGCCTTCGTGAAGGCCGACGTCGGGACACGGAGCGGCGTGGAGGCGCTCGCCGCGGCCGCCCAGGAGAAGCTCGGCGGCATCGACATCGTCGTGCACAACGCGGGCGGAGCGCGGCCGCACGAGGGCGCCGTGGCCATCCCGGACGAGGAGTGGCAGGACGCGCTGGACCTGAACTACCTGGCGGCGGTGCGGCTGGACGCCCTGCTCGCGCCGGGGATGCGGGAGCGGCGGTCCGGGGCGATCATCCATGTGTCCTCGGCCGCGGTCCTCGCCCCGCCGGGTCCGTTCCTGCACTACACGGCGGCGAAGGCGGCCCTGGAGAACTACAGCAAGGGACTGGCCCTTGAGCTGGCCCCGTTCGGCATCCGGGTCAACACGGTGTCGCCGGGCAGGACCGCCACGCCCGGCGGCGAGGAGACGCGGGAGAAGTGGGCGGAGGTGTCCGCGCGCATGGGCGGGGGGCCGGTCATGACCAATGCCGACGACAGCACGCCGCTCGGGCGCGACGGACTACCGGAGGACATCGCCCAGGCGGTGCTGTTCCTGGTGTCCGACCGGGCGAGCTGGCTGACGGCGAGCAACCTCGTGGTGGACGGGGGTGAATTCCCCAGGGGGTGAACGGGAAGGAGAGGGTGATGGGCGTCGCCGAAACGACTCTGTATTCCTCGTCCGTTATTCCTCGTCCGGTCGACCGACTCCAGATTTCCGGATGTGGTCATGGCGGCTCGGAATTCCAATGAACGAGGGGAAGAAGGCGGCGGCGCCCGCTCACCTTTCGTCCGTCAGGACGCCGAAGAGAGGGCAGTGGAATCGGTCCAGGTCTCCTGCCGGAGGAGTTCGAGCAGCGCCGTCTCCGCCGGGCCCGCCTCCTGCCGGAGTACGGCGATGACGGGCTGGGACACCGACGGCGACGTCGGACGCACGAGGTGCTCGTGCCCCTGCGGCACCGCGGAGGCCGGGACCAACGTCACCCCGAGCCCGTGGGCCGCCCAGCGCACGGCGGTGGCCGTCTGGGAGACACGGGCGGCCGTGACCGGGGCGAGAGCGTTGTCCCGCAACACGCTGAGCATGACACCGTCGAGCGCGCTGTCGCGGTCGAACCGCACCCACGGCTCACCGTCCAGCTCGCGCAGCTCGACCCGGTCCGCGGCGAGCTGCGCGTGCCCGGCCCCCAGCACCACCACGAACTCCTCCGCGCCCAGCCGGTGGGCGTCGGCGGGGGTCCGCTCGCACGCCGCCATCAGGGCGAGGTCCAGCACACCCTTGGCGCAGAGCCGGTCCAGCTCGGCGGAGCTCTGCTCCTCGAAGACGGTGACCTCCAGCCGCGGGTAGCGTCGCCGCAGCGCCGCGAGCGCGCCCGGCAGTTGCCGCGTGCCGAAGCCCATCTGCACCGCGACCGTCAGCTCGCCCGTCAGCTCGTCGGCCCCGGCCCGCGCCGTGGCCCGCGCCCGGCGCGACGCGCTCACCGCGACCTGTGCCTCGCGCAGGAACGCCCGGCCGACCACGGTGGGCACGAGGCCCGTCGGTGTACGGGCGAACAACTGCACACCGAGCTCCCGCTCCAGGCCGCGGATCTGCTGGGACATCGACGGCTGGGCGACGTGCAGCAGCTCGGCCGCGGCCGTCACCGAGCCCGCCTCGGCGACAGCCAGGGCGTACTCGTACTGACGAAGGCTCATCGGGCTCCCCGCTCGTCTCGATGCAGTGACCCTGCGATGCCCCTGCGCCAACGTCGTCATGATAAGTCGCCGCCGCCGGGCGTCCCGGCGGCACATCCGCGAACCGTCGGCGGTGCGCCTCAACTGCCGCTGGAACGCGCCCGGTACGCCGCCATACGTGGTCTACCGTGACGTCATGACGCGTCCGAGCCCCGCCGCGGTCCACGACCGCTACGCCGACCGAATCATCGACCAGACCGCCCTGCTGACCTCCGCCGTCGCCGGCGCCGAGGCCACCGCGCCCGTCCCGGGATGCCCCGGCTGGACCCTCGCCCATCTGCTGCGCCACGTGGGCGGCGCGCACCGCTGGGCCGAGACGGTGGTGCGGACCCGCGCCACCGAACCCGTCTCCGACGAGCAGGTCAACGCCGTCACTCCCGAGGCGGACGACGACATCCCCGCGCTGTCCGCCTGGCTCACCGAAGGCGCCGCCCAGTTCGCGGAGACGCTGCGGGAGGCGGGGCCCGAGGTCAAGGTGTGGACCGTCGCCCCGGGCGGCACCCCGCTCTTCTGGGCCCGCCGGATGACGTACGAAACCGTCGTGCACCGCTTCGACGCCACGGCCGCGGTGGGCGGCACGTTCACGCTGACCGCGGACGTCGCGCTGGACGGCCTCGACGAGTGGATGGAGTTCAGCACCCTGCCCCAGGCCTACGCGTCCGAGGAGGCGCACCGCGCGCTGCTCGGCCCCGGCCGCACGCTCCATCTGCACGCGACGGACGCACCCGAGGGGACGGGGGAGTGGCTGATCGACCTCACCGAGGAGCCGGTCACCTGGTCCCACGCCCACGAGAAGGCGACCACCGCCGTCCGCGGCACCCTCGCCGACCTGCTGCTCCTCCTCTACCGGCGCCGCAGCGCGACCGCCGCTGACGGCATCGAGGTCCTGGGGGACGAGAAGCTGTTCACGGAGTGGGTCTGGGGTGCCGGGGACTGGCTGAGGGGCTGACCCGGGCCGGAGACCCGCGCCCACTCCTCCCGGCTCCCGCCTCGCCCGCTGTTCCCACGCCCGCCCGTCCACCGAGGGTGGGGTTACCCGTAGCGCCCCTCAGGGGGGTTCCTCCATGGCCGTCCGCCGCTCCCGCATGGGTCAATGATCTCCAGGCGGCCGCACGGTCGACCGCTCGCGCACCGCCCTCCAACGCGGCCTGAAACACGCTGGGTTGGCGGATGCCGCGCACCTTCCAGCGATGTGAGGAACCCGCCATGACGCAGCCGCGAAGCTCCGTACCCCGCGCCGACGGCACCACCGCCGTCCGCCCCCGGACCGCCCCCGTACGACGCCGGGTCGCCCTCGGATCGGTCACGGCGATCGCCGTCGCGGCGACGCTGGCGATGCCGGTCTCCGGTGCCTGGGCCCGGTCGGACACCGGCCCGGGTGGAGGGTACGGCCGCGCGGAGCTCCAGCGGGGCCTGGACGACATCGTCCGCAAGGACGGGGTGGTCGGCGCCGAGGCGACCGTCGTGGACGGCGGCCGGCGCACGTCCGCACGCAGCGGCAGCGCCGAACGCGGCACCGGCCGCCCGATACCGCGCCAGGGCTACTTCCGGATGGGCAGCAACACGAAGACGTTCGTCTCCACCGTCGTGCTGCAACTGGTCGCCGAGGGCCGCATCCGGCTCGACGACACCGTCGACCGGTGGCTGCCCGGGGTGGTCGAGGGCAACGGCAACGACGGCGGTCGCATCACCGTACGGCAGCTGCTCCAGCACACCAGCGGTCTGCCCGACTACGACGACGACCTGCCCATCACCGACGAGAAGGAGTTCCAGAAGCACCGCTTCGACCGCTTCGAGCCGCGTGATCTCGTCGACATGGCGCTGCGGCACCGGCCCCTCTTCGAGCCCGGCAAGGGCTGGGGGTACTCCAACACCAACTACATACTGGCCGGGATGATCATCGAGAAGGCGACGGGGCACGCCTGGAGCGACGAGGTCCGCCGACGGATCATCGAGCCCCTCGGTCTCCGGCACACCTTCTCCGCGGGCACGCGTACCGGCCTGCCCCGGCCGCACGCCAAGGGCTACCAGCAGTTCAAGCCCGGCGGCCGGCTGGTCGACAGCACCGAGGTGAGCATGACCTGGGGCGGCTCCGCGGGTGATCTCGTGACCACCACCCATGACCTGACCCGCTTCTGGCGGGCTCTCCTCGGCGGCGAGCTGCTCGCGCCCCGGCAGATGGCGCAGATGCTCGACACCGTGCCCGCCCCCGACGACAGCAGCGAACTGGTCCAGCGGATGGGCCTCGGCATCTTCTGGACGCAGCTCAGCTGCGGAGGCGGCTACTGGGGGCACGGCGGCACCACCCTCGGCCACCTGAACTCCAACGGCTTCGTCGACAAGGGCAGGCGCGGCGTCGTCGTGATGCGCTCCACCAACCTGGCGTCGGAAGACCGCGACACCCGCACCGACCAGCTCGTCGACGACGCGCTGTGCGCGCGGAAGTGAGCGTGCCGCAGGGCCGCCCGCGCCCGGTCGGCCGTCTGGGCGAGCGCGCGCCGGGGGCGCGGGTCACAGTGGATCCGTGAGTGGTCGAGGGACCGCCGGCACACCTGCCCCGGCACCGAAGCCCGGCATGCCTGCCCCGGCACCGAAGGAAGGCTCATGCAGCACGTCACCCTGAACAACGGCGTCGAGATGCCGATCCTCGGATTCGGCGTCTACCAGATCCCGCCGGAGGAGACCGAGAAGGCTGTCTCCGAGGCCCTCGCCACCGGCTACCGGCTGCTGGACACCGCCGCGGCCTACGGCAACGAAGCGGCCGTGGGACGGGCGATCAAAGCCAGCGGCATCCCGCGCGAGGACCTGTTCGTCACCACCAAGCTGTGGGTCCAGGACGCCCCCGCCGAGGAGAACACCCGCCGCGCCTTCGACACCTCACTGGGCCGGCTGGGCCTCGACCACCTCGACCTGTACCTGATGCACCAGCCCTACGGGGACGTGTACGGGCAGTGGCGCGCCATGGAGGCCCTCGTGCGCGAGGGCCGGGTCCGGGCCATCGGCGTCGCGAACTTCTACCCCGACCGGCTGCTCGACCTCATCCTCAACAACGACATCACGCCCGCGGTCGACCAGATCGAGACCCACCCCTTCTTCCAGCGCTCCGCGGATCACCACCTCATGCGCGAGCACGGCGTCCAGCTCCAGTCGTGGGGCGGCTTCGCCGAGGGCAGGAACGGCCTGTTCGCCACCCCGCTGCTGCGGGAGATCGGCCGGCAGTACGGGAAGTCCGTCGCACAGGTCGTCCTGCGCTGGCTGACCCAGCGCGGCATCGTCGCGATCCCCAAGTCGGTCCGCGCGGAGCGCATGGCGCAGAACATCGACGTCTTCGACTTCGAGCTCTCCGACCATCAGATGGCCCAGATCAGCACCCTCGACACCGGGCGGTCACTGTTCTTCGACCACCACGACCCGGAGATGGTCGCCCAACTCGCCGGGCGACGCATGGACGGCTGAACCGGCCATCGGTGTTCCGCCAGCGTTTAGGCTTCGAGGTATGGAGCAGCGCGAGATCATGCAACGAGTCGTCGGCATCCTGACCGAGGCGATGGAAATGCGCCGCCAGGCCCGCGAGAATCCGGACGGCGAGATCGAGAACAGTGGCGCGGTGGGCGCGATGCTCGAGGAGATGCTGCCACGCATCGAGATCCCCTCCGAGGCGACCCCCATCGAAGTGGCGGCGGTGGTGGGGCAGGAGCTGGGACCCGTCATCGAGCAGATCACCTCCGCCTTCGCCCTCTCCTTCGCCCAGCTGGCCGAGGTCCATGACGAGGGGCACACGGAGGTGTCGTCGGCGGACGTGCTCCGGTCCATCGCCCTGCACTTCGAGCACGAGGAGAGCGACGAGAGCGAGGAGTAAGCGAGAGCAGGGGCAGCGCACGACGACGGGGCGGCCGCGGAAGGATCCGCGGCCGCCCCGTCGTCGTGCCGGACGGCTGTTCAGGCGCGGGGGCGCGTCGCCGTGTCGAGGTAGAAGGCGTCGATGCTCTGGACGGCCGTCTCGAACTCCTCGAGGTTAACCGGCTTGGTCACGTACGCGTTGGCGTGGCTGCTGTACGCGCCCGTCACGTCCTCCGGGGCGGTGGACGTGGTGAGCACGACCACGGGGATGCTCTGCAGGTTCTCGTCGGCCTTGAGCACCTTCAGCAGGTCCCGGCCGTTCATCCTCGGCATGTTCAGGTCGAGGACGATGAGGTCGGGGCGCGGGGTGCCCGGGGTGCGCAGGTGCTCCAGCGCGGCGACCCCGTCGGTGACCTGAACCAGGTTGCGGGCCCCGCGCTCGGAGAGGGCTTCCTCGATGAGCATCGCGTCGGCGACGTCGTCCTCGACGAGCAGGACGTCGAAGGGGCGGGCGGGGGTCGTCATCATTGAACGCTCCGTGCGTTTCTCGTTGGAGTGGTTGAAGAGCCCCGGCCAGCGGCGTCGTGCGCCTTGGCGGGTCATGCCACAGGCGGCGCCGATCTGGGGGTATCCGGCGCCCGCTTGGGCGGCGGCCCCGGCCGCCTCCCGCTGGAGTCGCTCAGTGGCCTGCTGAAGCTGGTCCAGCACATGGAGCAGCAACAGAGCCTGTGCCGGGTCGTCCGACGCGATCTGTGCGGGGCCGTCCAGCAACTGCCAGGCGAGGCGCTGCGCGACGTCGCCGACCGCCGTGTCCGCGATGGCGGCCGTCTCTTGCGGCGTCGCCCGCAACTCGAAGTGCTTGCCTGACATGTCAGGCACTCTAGGTCTTCATGACCACTGGCGACAACAAGTGTTGTCAGCCTTTAGAGTGTGCGGGCCGCACTCTGCAACGCGGCTTTCGCAACAAGGAGTCCACAGGATGACCGGCGAGGAAAGGCAATCAGGCGTGCGGACGCTTTCTGCGTGGACGACCCGCAGGTGGCTCCGCGTGGGCGTCGCCGCGTCCCTGGTGGTGCTGACGCTGCTCGGCGTGACAGGCGCATGGGTTCTGGCGCGTACCGCGGACATCAGCAAGGATCTGGTGGACGTGCGCTCGCCCACGCTGACGACCGCGATCCGCCTCGAGGCGGCCATCCTCAACCAGGAGACCGGCATACGGGGGTACGGCCTCACCGGGACGCCCGCCTTCATCGACCCCTACCGGCGCGGGGTCACCGAGCAGCGCGAGAACGCCCGCCGGCTCGAGACCCTGCTGGAGGGCGACACCGAGGGCGAGAAGGACCTGAAGGCCGTCCAGGAGGCCGTGGCGAGCTGGCAGAAGAGGATCGCCCGGCCGGTCGCCGCCGAACCCTCCGGTTCGCCGTCCCAGTTGGCCACCGACCGGGCGACGGAGGGCAAGGAGTCCTTCGACCGCGTCCGGGTTGCCCTGGACCGGCAGCAGAAGCGGCTGCGCGCGGAGCGTGCCGAGGCCAGGGACGAGCTGATGGCCACCACCACCCTGCGCAACTGGGTGTTCTCCGCCATCGCGCTGCTCATCCTGCTGCTGACCGCGCTCGTCTTCGAGGGGCTGCGCCGCGGCATCAACCGGCCGCTCGAACAGCTCGGCACCGAGGCCAGGACCATCGCCGCCGGCGACTTCGACCACCCCATCACCCCGACCGGCCCCGCCGACCTGCGGCAGCTCAGCGGCGAGATCGACTTCATGCGCCGACGCCTGGTGCGGGAACTGGCCTTCAGCGAGGAGGCGCGGCTGCGCCTCGACGCGCAGGCCGCGGACCTGCAGCGCTCCAACGCCGAGCTGGAGCAGTTCGCCTACGTGGCCTCGCACGACCTCCAGGAGCCGCTGCGCAAGGTCTCCAGCTTCACCCAGCTCCTGCAGCGCCGTTACGCGGGACAGCTCGACAGCCGGGCCGACCAGTACATCGACTTCGCGGTCGACGGGGCGAACCGCATGCAGACCCTCATCAACGACCTGCTGGACTTCTCCCGGGTGGGCCGGCTGCACCACGCCCACCAGAGCGTCGACCTCGACACCGTGCTGGAGCGGACGCTGTCCGCGCTGAGCGTATCCATCGAGGAGGCCGACGCGAAGATCACCCACGATCCGCTGCCCACCCTGGTCGCCGACCCCACCCAGATGGGCATGCTCTGGCAGAACCTCGTCGGCAACGCCGTCAAGTTCCGCAGGCCGGGAGTGGCACCGGAGATCCACGTGGCGGCGGTCCGGGAAGGCGAGTTGTGGCGGTTCACCGTCACCGACAACGGCATCGGCATCGAACCGGAGTACGCCGAGAAGGTCTTCGTGATCTTCCAGCGGCTGCACACGAAGGACACCTACTCCGGCAGCGGCATCGGCCTGGCGATGTGCAAGAAGATCGTGGAGTTCCACGGCGGCACCATCCACGTCGACCCGGACTACACCAAGGGCGCCCGCATCACCTTCACGCTGGCGCCCGAGCCCCCGGAGACCCACGGCCCCTCGACGCTGCCGGAGGCGACCCGCCGTACCGACGCGGAGCCCGCACGATGACCGCAGCCGTGCCGGTCGCTCCGGACGAGCAGCTGTACCGCATCCTGCTGATCGAGGACGACCAGGGGGACGCCCTGCTCGTCGAGGAACTCCTCTACGACACCGGGCTCCGGTTCGAGCTGACTGTCCGTACGACGTTGGACGAGGCCCGCGCGGACCTGGCCGGCGGGGCGGTCGACTGCATTCTCCTCGACCTCCACCTGCCCGACGTGTCGGGCGTCGACGCCGTCACCTCGGTCCGGGGTCTCGCCCCGCACACCGCGGTCATCGTCCTGACCGGGCTGTCCGAGGCCAAGGCGGGCGCCGAGGCGATGACCGCCGGGGCGCAGGACTATCTCGTCAAGGGGAAGGTCGACGGGGACCTGCTGCACCGCACGGTGCGCTACGCCGTCTACCGCAGCCGGACCGAGCGGACGAACTCCGAGGCCCAGGCAGCCCGGCTGCGGGCCGAGGAGAACGCACGCCTCGAACGCGGCCTGCTGCCCCAGCCCATCCTCGACACCTCCATGGTCAGGGTCACCACCCGCTACCTTCCCGGCGCCGCGTGGGCCCTGCTCGGCGGGGACTTCCTCGACGTGGTGGAGGGGGACGACGGGCTGCTGCACGCCGTCGTCGGCGACGTCAGCGGGCACGGTCCCGACGCGGCGGCGCTGGGCGTCTTCCTGCGCATCGCCTGGCGCTCGCTGGTGCTCGGCGGGCACCGCGGCAACGATCTGCTGCACCTGATGGAACGCATCCTCATCGCGGAGCGCGGCAGCCAGAACCTGTTCGCCACGTGCACGATCCTCACCCTCGACCAGAGCGCCGCCACCGCCACCCTCCACCTGGCCGGTCACCACGAGCCCCTGCTCACCACGGGAGACGGGACCCAGGAGCTGGCGGCCGCGCACGGCATCGCCCTGGGTGTCGTCCCCGGTCTGCGCAAGTGGCCCTCCACGGTCGTCCCGCTGCCGGCCTCCGGCGCCCTGACCCTCTACACCGACGGCCTCACCGAGGGGCACAACGGCGCCACCGGCGAGCGGCTCGGCGTGGACGGCTTGCTGACGCTGATCGGGAACCTGCCGACGGCGGACCCGGCCGCCCACGTCGATCTGCTCATCGAGGAGACGAACGCGCTGAACGCGGGGCGGCACTCCGACGACCTCGCGGTGCTCCGCCTGGACTGGGGGAGCCAGCCCGGCCGGCGTGCGTGACCCGGTCCGACCGGGCCGGAGTGGCCGGGCCCGACTGCCGCCGGGGCGGGGCTACTTGGACTCGACCCGGCCCACCGCCTCGGGTCCGGTGGTCAGCGCCTGGGCCGCGGTCGGCCAGGTCGGCGCGCCGGGGTGGAGCCGGGTGTGCAGGTAGGCCGCGGTGAGCCGGGCGACGGCGGCCACGCGTGCGGGGTTCTCGTCGGTGGTCTCGGCGGCGTCGTATCCGGAGATCCCGCCGAGTCCGTGCTCCGCGTCGAACAGGGTGAGCAGGGTCTTGGGGCCCGGCGCGAGGGTGTAGGGGTCGGCGTGCCAGTCCGGCCCCATGTCCGTGAAGTGCCGGGGGTCGTCCTTGTCGCCGGTGACGACCAGCGCGGGCGTGGTCATGGTGGAGAAGTCGACGGCCCCGATGACCGGCCACTGCGCGGCCACGGGTCCGTTGTAGACGTCGCCGCCCCTGCCGGGCGGGGCGAGCAGTACACCCGCCTTGATGCGGGGCTCCGCGAGACGCACCAGTTGCCCCGTCTCGGGGTCGGTGACACCGGCGCCCAGGAGGAGGGAGGCGGTGAAGCCGCCGAGCGAATGCCCGGCGAGGGCGACCTTGTCGGGGTCGACGCGGCCGGCGAGCTGGGGCACGGCGTTCTCGACGACGTCGAGCCGGTCGAGGATGTCGCTCATGTCCTGGGCGCGGGAGCGCCAGAAGACGGGCGCGCCGGGGGCGTCGGCGACCCGCTCGGTCAGGGTGCGCGAGGTGAGGTGGGTGGGCTGGATGACGACGAATCCATGAGCCGCCCAGCGGTCGGCGAGGGGAGCGTAGCCGTGCAGCGAGGAGAGGTGGTTCGAGGGTCCGTGGCCGTGCGAGAGGAGGATGACGGGCAGGCCGGATCCGGTCGCGGGCGCGGTGACGCGCAGCTGGAGGTCGACGGGGCGCCCGGGGACGGGTAGGACGACCGGGCCGAAGGACAGCACCGGAACGGTCGTGTTCTGGAGATCGGCAAGGGTGGATGTGCTCACGAGGTGGCTCCCTTTGGGTGACGCCTGCCGCCTTCCGGTCTCCTGGACCGGTGGCGGGCACGGCGGACAGGGGGTTCCGTTTCGGCTAAGCTGAAACGGAACGCCGCTCCACTTAGTATCCGGAGCGCTGTTCCGCTTTGTCAATCGACGTGGATGTGGAAGAGGTGGGCGGTGGCCGCCGATGGCCGTGCGGAAGCTGTGGCCCAGGAGGCTGCGGGCGAGAGCGCTACGGGGCCGACCCCGCCCCGAGGCAAGCGGGCGGATGCCCAGCGGAACCGGCAGACGGTGCTGGAGGCCGCCGCGGAGGTGTTCGTCACCGCCGGGGTGGACGCGCCGATCCGGCAGATCGCGGCCCGGGCGGGTGTCGGAATGGCGACGATCTACCGGCACTTCCCGACCCGGGCGGATCTCGTCACCGCCGTCTACCGCCATCAGATCGAGGCGTGCGCAGAGGCCGGTCCGGGCCTGCTGGCGGACGCGGACTCACCGTTCGACGCGCTCCGCCAGTGGATCGATCTCTTCGTGGACTTCCTGGTCACCAAGCACGGACTCGCCGACGCCCTGCAGTCCGACAGCGACCGCTTCGCCGCGCTGCACGCCTACTTCCTCGACCGGCTGCTGCCCGTGTGTGCCCAACTGCTCGACGCGGCGGTCGAGTCCGGTGACATCCGGTCCGGGACGCAGCCCTACGAGCTGATGCGCGGGATCGGCAATCTCTGCGTCGGGCGTGACAACGATCCCCGTTACGATCCGCGCCGCCTGATCGCCCTGCTCCTCCGGGGGCTCCAGGCGTCCTGACACCGACGTGCGGCAGCACGTGCCGGCGCGGGTACTTCTGCCGAGCCTCGCCGTGTGTTGGTGTCGTTGGCCGCGGTCAGGACCAGCCGGGGTTCTCCGTCAGCGCGATCACCGCGGTGATCCGCTTGCCCACGGGCTCGCGGTGCACCGAGAAGCTCTGGCACAGGGCCATGACGATCTCGAGCCCGTGCTGTCCCACCCGGCTCGGATCCGGCGGCAGGATCAGGGGCAGCGCCGTGCTGCTGTCCCACACGCTCACCTCGACGGTGCCGCCCCGCGCGTCCAGGGTCAGCAGCGACGGGCCCGGCGCGTACTTGCGGGCGTTGGTCACCAGCTCGCTGACCACCAGCTCCACCATGCCGACCGCCCGGCCGGACACGGGAAGACCGTGCGCGGACTGCACGTCCGTCAGGAAGCCGCGGGCCAGATCGCGGGCGGCGCCGATCTCCTCGCTGTCCTCGAACGCCGCAGACACCGATAGGAACTCGCTCACCAGCGACTCCCGGTCGCCCTCGCCCGCCGCCCGGTCACAGACGGCCTCGTCACCCACGTACTCCTGTTTCACAGGAGCCCGCCTACCCGGAAATAGCCGAAGCAGTAGTGCCGACGCGAGGTGATTTTCAGGAATCTTCTCCCTCCTTCGGCGCAGCCCCGTCCGCCGCCCTCATCGGCCGGATGCGGCCCTGTTCATCGCGTGTGAACGCCAATAGCCTGTGCGACTCTCGCGTACCGGCGCGTTCTGGGGGGTCTCGTGAACGGTCTCCGTGCGGTCATCGTCTGCCTCGTGCTCGCCTGCACCGCCTCGGTGTCGCCGGCCGTCGCCGCGACCCCCGGTTGGGCGGCGCTCCCGGTGCCCGCGGCCGCCCCGCCCGTGACCGTGTCCGACCTGGCCGCCCGCGATCCGGGGGAGGCCTGGGCGACGGGGTACGAGCACGCCGCCGACGGCCTGCTGCCGATGCTGTACCGGTGGAACGGCACGGCGTGGAGCCGGGACACGAGCTTCCCGGGGGCCGGTGAGCCGGGCTGGCTCGGCAGGGTGCAGTTCGTCGGCGACGAGATGTGGGTCCTCCACAACCGCGCGGGGGAGGGGGAGATCCTGCGCCGGTCGGCGGGCGCGTGGAGCACCGTCCCGCTGCCGCGGACCCTGTGGACCTACCAGGACTTCGCCGCGGTGCCGGGTGCCGCATGGGTGGTCGGGGAGGACGACACCGGCCTGAAGGTGCTGCACTACGACGGTTCCGGCTGGACGACCCAGTCGACGCCGGACGGTGTGCTGTACCTGATGGGGATCACCGCACGCACGGCGAGCGACGCCTGGGCGTGGGCCGACACCGACACCGGGCCCACGGTCCTGCGCTGGGACGGCACGGCGTGGCGGGACGCGGAGGTGCCGCTGCCGTCCGACAGCAACGTGCACACGATCCTGCTCGAACCCGGGGGACGGGCCACGATCGGGGGCAGCCAGTACGTGGACGGCTCGGCCCGCACGTACCTGATGACCTGGGACGGACGCGCCTGGCGCACCGACCGCCCGCCGCTGGGCGACACCTACACCGAGGCCATGGTGCGCGGCCCGGACGGCGCGCTGTGGCTGCCGGTGCGCAGCGACCGCGCCTTCCGGTCCCGGTACGCGCGCCTCGACGGTGACCGCGCCACCTTCTCGTACGGACCGAAGCGCACGAACGCGATCGACGTCGCCCCGCGCGCGCTGGCGAGGACCGGGACGTCCCTGCTGTCCTTCGGCACCGTCGAGATCTACGGCGCGAAGCCGAACCTGATGAGCGAGCGGCTGGGAGGCCGACCTTGATGCGCAGACTCCTCGTCGCGGCCCTCGCCGTCGCCATGACCGTCGTGACCGTCCTCGCCTCGGCCGCAACGGAACCTCGGACCTGGCGGCACGTCCCGGTCCCGGCCCAGGTGCGACCGCAGGCCGGACTGAACGAGGCCGTGGCGTTCGGCCCGGCCCGGGCGTGGGCGGTGGGCACCGACGCCGTCGGCCGAGAGGCGCCGGGCTTCCCGCTGCTGCTGCGCTGGGACGGGGCGAACTGGCGGCGCCAGGCGCTGCCCGGAACCCGGTGGCAGGGCGAGCTGCTCTCCATCGCCGCCACCTCACCCACCGCGGCCTGGGCGGCGGGACGTGACACGGCGGGCGGCGCCCGCCTGCTCCGCTTCGACGGCAAGGCCTGGCACGAGAGCCGTCCACCGGCCGGTGTCGTCCTGACCAAGGTCTTCACCGGTGGCGGCGAGACCTGGCTGCTGGGTGCGCGAAGCGGCGCACAGGTACTGCTGCGCCGGGACGGGGGCGGCTGGATGGACGTGCCGGTGCCGCCGGGGTCCGTGTACGGACTGCACGTCTTGGCGGCCGACGACGTCTGGGCCGCCGGCGACACCGCGTCGGGCGCCGCCGTGTCGCACTGGAACGGGCAGGCGTGGCAGCAGACGATCGTGGACGGATTCCCCCGCTCGTCCGTCGGCAGCGTCCTCGCGGTCTCGCCGACGGAGGTGTGGGCGGGCGGCACGGCCGGGTTCGTCGGCGGCCCGCCGGGCAAGCCGATCCCGCCGCTGCTGGTCCGCTGGGACGGGACGTCGTGGAGCCACGTGGACGTTCCCACCGACTTCGGCTCGGTCAGCTCTCTGACGGCCGCCGCGTCCGGCGGCCTGGGCTGGGTGTCGGTGGCCCGCTCGCAGAAGCTGGGCGCGCCCGGGACCTTCCCGCCGATCGTGCCAGGGCCGGACTTCCTCGCCTGGGACGGGCAGGCGTTCACCCCGTACAGCGAGCCGGCGGTGGCGGGGGAGGGCGAGTCCTCGACCCTGCGCCTGGCACCGGTGCCGGGCACGGAGTCGGTGTGGTCGGTGGGCAGGGCGGACGGCCCCGAGGGCACGTTCGCACCGCGCATCCTGCGGTTCGAGTGAGAGCGAGGGCCTGTCCGGCGGATCGGGGCGTACGGGAGGGGCGGCGCCCGCACCACGATCCGCCGGCGCCTCAGACGACGGCCGCCGGGAGGGCAGGCCGGTCCGCAATGGGCGGTAGGCCAACTATCGCTAGGCCGACTACCGCTAGGCCGGCTTCCCTTCGGCGAACAGCAGACGCATGTCGATCGCCGAGTCCCGCACGGCCCTCGCCTTCGTGTACTCGGGCGAGTGGTACCACTCCTTGAGCCGGGCCATGTCCGGGAACTCGACCACGGCCACGATCCGCGAGGCGGGCCACGCCCCCTCCGCTGCCTCCGGAATGGCGCCTTCGATGAGGTAACGGCCGCCGTACCGCCGCACGGACGGTTCGGCCAACGTCCGGTACTCGGCGGCCCGTTCCATGTCCAGGACCTCGGCGTCGACGATGACGTACGCAGGCATGCGGAGCTCCGATCGGTCGGCCGCGGTCGCCGCGGACATGGCGTGCCGCGACGGAGAAGGGGACATGCCGCATCGTCGTGCAACGGTGTGGAGCGGGCGTCGAGCGGGGGTGGGGCAGCGGTCGAGGCGGGCCCGGCGCCGACGCCGCCTCGGACCTGCCCCTCCCCCTACGGCACCAAGACGACCTTCCCCACCGTCTCCCTGTCCTGCAGCGCCCGGTGGGCGGCCGCCGCCTCCCAGAGCGGGAAGCGTGTCACCGCGGGAACCAGGCGCCCTGCCGCGGCCTCCGCGATGGCCCGGTCCTGCGCGCCGCGCAGCCCACCGGGCACCGTGAGAAGACGGGGCCCGAGCGCGGCCGTGACCTGGAGCATGCGGTCGTACACGTCCTTCCCGGACAGCTCGGTGGCCTCTCCCGACGACCAGCCGAACAGCAGCAACCTCCCGCCGGAACCGATGAGTTCGAGGGCGTCGCGTCCCTGCCTGCCGCCCACTCCGTCGAGTGCCACCGTGACCTCGCGGCCGCCCAGGGCGTCACGGACCGTCCCGGGCCACCCGGGATCGTCGTAGTCCACGGCCACATCCGCGCCGAGGGCCCCGACCCGCTCCACCTTCTCGGCGCCGCCCGCCGCGCCCACCACCGTCGCGCCGGCATGGCGGGCGGCCTGCACGAGGAGCGTCCCGATGCCACCCGCCGCGGCCGTCACCAGTACCACGTCGTCGGCGGTCAAGTGGGCCTGGTGCAGGATCGCCAGTGCGGTACGGCCGGTGCCGACCATGGCGACCGCCGTGTCGTACGCGACCTCGTCGGGCAGGGGATGCAGCTCCTCGACCTCCCGTACGGCGAAGTCGGCGTAGCCGCCGCCCGCGAGGCCCAGGTGCGCGGCGACGCGCCGCCCCAGCCAGGACTTCTCGACCCCCTCGCCGAGCGCGTCGATCACTCCGGCGACTTCGCGGCCCATAAGGAACGGCAACTCGGGAAGAGAGAAGGGGAGTTGGTCGGCCGCGCCGTCGCGCAGTGCGGTGTCGAGCAGGTGGACGCCGGCCGCCTCGACGGCGATCCGTACCTGCCCGGCCGCCGGGGTGGGATCGGGGGCCTGCTCGTACACGAGGTTCTCGGCGGGCCCGAAGGCGTGCAGACGTACGGCATGCATGGTGGTCGACTCCTGATCTGGTGCAACACGGAGATGCGGGGGGGGGAGAGAGAGAGAGAGGCGTGGGGGCGTCAGGCGGCGTAAGGGCGGGCGGCCTTGCCGTCGCGCAGGGCGCGGCCCCACCAGATGAGCTGGTCGATCATCGTCTTGGCCGCGGCCTCCGTTCCCGCGGGGTCCTTCGGCGCGCCGGACGCGTCGAAGCGGTCCCACACCTCGTGGAAACTGACCGTGTCGCGCACCGTCACCGCGTGCAGCTCCGCGAAGACCTGCCGCAGATGCTCGACGGCGCGCAGGCCGCCCGCCAGCCCGCCGTAGCTGACGAAGCCGACTGGCTTGGCGCGCCACTGGGCGTAGTGCCAGTCGATCAGGGTCTTCAGCGAGGCCGGGAAGCTGTGGTTGTACTCGGGGGTGATGACGACGAAGGCGTCGGCACCGTCGAGGCGGCGGGTGATGTCGGTGACCTCCGGGCCCGGAGCCCCGGACAGTCTGTCGGGGAGGCCCGCCTCCGCCAGGTCGATCACGTCGACCTCCAGATCGGGGCGCTGCGCGGCCAGTCCGGTGAACCAGTCGGCGATGGTCGGCGCGAAGCGGCCCTCCCGGGTGCTCGCCACGACGACGGCCACCGTGAGGGTCTGCTGGCTGCTGCTCATGTCTGTTCCGTCTCCTCGGTTGGGTGCGGCGGTGCTTCCGCGCTCCCGCGTGACTGCGCGTCTCTGCTGCGGGCGTCGGCCGCTGTTCTCCGACACCGAGAAAGCTACGAAGGCGTGACCCGCTGACACATCTGTCGCACGACCGGGATCGGTACCTGCGCAAGGACTAGGCCGGATCCTCGCGAGGACTAGGCCGACGGGAGGAGCCCGGCCGGATCGCGCGACAGGGGCGAGGACGACGTCACCGGATTCACGTCCCAGGCCGGCCCCCGCGGTGCACGGAGCGGTCGAGGGGCGCGCGAAGCCGTCGCCGTGTACTCCGGGGTGCGCCCGGGCAGGTAGCACCGCAACGGCCGCGGCGCGACGGGCCGCGGCCCGGGACGGCAGGAGGAGTGGGAGACCATGGCACAAGACACGGCCCGGGAATGGGAGTTCACCGACGACCGGAACCACCTGGTCAGGACCGCGCGCCGCCCGTCCCGGCCGGTCGCCTACCTGCCGACCGGCGCGGCGCTGCACGACCACGGCATAGAGCTCGCCGGACTGTTCGGTTCCGCGCATGACGATCCGGCCGTCCCCGATCCGGCGAAGGCCGGCAGCCTCCCGATCGCGGACGTGCCCTACTTCGGCGCGGGATCGGCGCTCGACCTGGACGCCCTCCTCGCCGCAGGACCGGATCTGGCCGTGGCGCTCACCTACGGCACCGGTCAGGTGTACGGCATCGACCCGGAGGCGGCCAAACACCTGGAGGAACAGGTGCCGTTCGTGGTGCTCGACGTCGGCGGCGGGCGCAGCTTCGCCGGGATCAGGGACCGGCTCACCGCGCTCGCCCGCAGCCTGGGCGCCGCGCCGCAGCCCGAAGCCGAGGCCGAACTCGCTTCGGCTGAACGACGGTTGGCGGACGCCGCCGCCGGCACCGCGCGGCCGCGCGTGCTCGCCCTCTCCCCGGCGGGGCCGGACTCCGTCCACCTGGCGAGGCCGTACGCCTGGCCGGACCTCGCCGCGCTCGCCGGTGCCGGGGTGGGGCTCGTGGACCCGGAGCCGGGACAGGGCGCCAACTGGTCCACCACGGGCTGGGCGGAGGCGGCCGCGCTGGAGCCCGACATCGTCCTGACCGACGTGCGCAGCAACGCCGCGGTGCTGGGCGACGCCTTCGGGCCGGGCGTCCCCGTCCTGCCGTGGAATCCCGAACTGCCGCCCAGCGCAAGGGAGCACGCCCGATACCTGACCCTGGTCGCCGAAGCCCTGGAGGCCGCGCAGCCCCTGCGGCCCTGACCCGGCACGCCGGGGCAGGGAGCCGAGCGAGAGCCCGCACCGGATGTGCACCGGGCGGCACGTACGGTTGATCCATGACGCCACTGCTGCACATCACCGAGCGGGCCCTGTGGGACGCGGCCCGGGAGTCGGGGACGTACGAGATGTCGACGCGCGGGAAGACGCTGAGCGAAGTGGGCTTCATCCACTGCTCGACGCCGGCCCAGCTGCGCGGCGTCGCCGAGTTCCTCTACGGCGACTACGACGGCCCCGACGACCTGGTGGTCCTCACCATCGACAGCGAACGCCTCACGGCTCCGCTGCGCTATGAGGCCGCCGAGCCCGGGGGTGCCGAATTCCCGCACATCTACGGCCCGTTGCCGGTGGACGCGGTGACGGAGGTGTCCCCGTGGCCGGCGGCGTGAACGGGCCGAAGGCCACGGTCTCGCGGAGGTCGTCGTCGCCCGTCTGCGCCGGGGACACTCCCGCGACGGCACTCTAGGGACCGCAGGAGGCCGACGCCTCCTCTCCCGAGGCCCGGTCCGCGAGGTAGTCGTGCAGCTGGGCCGCTCCCTCCAGCATCGCCCGCGCCCGCACGTGCAGTGCCCTCTCGCGCTGTGCGAGGGCCGTGCGGAGCGCGTCGACGCCGCCGCTGCGCCGCAGGTCGTCGAGGACCGGACGGATCTGCGGCAGCAGGTGGTGGCTCTGCCGGAGCAGGTGGACGATGCGGGCATCGCGGACATCGGCGGGCAAGTAAGAGCGGTAGTGCGTGCCCGGATCGCGTGACGGCGTCAGGAGCCCCGCGGCCTCCCAGACCCGCAGGGCCGACGTGCGCACGCCGAGGTGGGCGGCGACCTCACCGATGCGCAGCCGAGTGCGGGGCAGGGGCGGGGCGGACGGCCCGTCCTCCGCGACGGCCCGCAGCGCCTCCCCGGTCGCCCGCAGGGAGCCGCGCTGCCCGTGCAGCTCCGCATGGCCGGCGTCCAGTAGAGCGAGCGCCCCCGGCACGTCATCCGCGTGCACGGCCCGCATGACCTCCCGCGCCGCGCCCGGGCCGTACCCACGGGCCAGCGCCCGGTAGACGAGCAGGGCCTGCCGGTGCCCCGCGTCGAACCTGCGGTACCCGGCGGGGGAGCGTGGGGCGGGCGGCAGGATGCCCGCGTCGGCGTAGTTGCGGATCTGCTGCGGCGAGACACCGGCCGCGCGCGCCAGATCGACGGGCCGCAGCGCTCCGGCGCCGGACGCCGAGTCTCTGCCGCGCCCTTCGCGCGGGGCTCCCTTGCCCGCTCCTGAGCCCCGGGCGACCGTCCCCGGCCGTAGCCCCCTGCTCTGGCTGCTCATCAGTGACCTCCCGGCGGCGCTCTCCCGGCCGGTCGGCACCGGGCCTGCGTCTCGCCCCGGAATCCTACGAGCAGGGCCGCGGAGCCTCCGCGCGGCGAGCGCGCAACGTCCGTACCTTGTGGCGATCGCCGCAGTGTTCCATCGAGCACCAGCGGCGGCGGCCGGGGCGGGAGGTGTCGACGTGGATCAGGGCGCAGTTCTCGGCCGAGCACATCCGGATGCGGTGGACGAGCGGGTCGGTCAACAAGTCCACGGGGTCACGTACGACCGTGGCGAGCAGGCGGGTGCCGTCGGCGCCCGCCGCCCAGCCGCGCTCACCGCCCGGCGCGCTCGCGGGGATCAGTGGAGGGCGGGCGGCCGCCTCATTGACGACGCAGATGCCGGAGGGTTCGGTACGTGGAACCGCTGCGGGAGCGCATCGGGATGCCGGGGGGCCGGAGCCGAGGCGTGGGCGGGTCCGGGGGCTGCGGGGCGGGCACGGCAGACCGGGGCGGTTCCATGTGACCAACCTGAGAGGTTGCGTGCGCCGGCCCGGTGGCCGGGCCCGGGGCAGGCCACCGGAGCGGGGCGGTCCTAGACTCTCGGCATGGTCGACACCCTGCTGACGCAGCTCAGCGCCGGAAAGTACCTGCTGGTCAGCAGCTACCGGAAGGACGGCACCCCGGTTCCCACCCCGGTCTGGGTCGTCGGGGACGACGACGCGCTCGGGATCTGGACGCCCGGCGACTCATGGAAGGTGAAGCGGATCCGCCGCCGCGCGGACGTCACAGTCGGACCGTGCGACCGGCGGGGCAACCCCACCGGCGAGCAGGTGCCCGCCACCGCCGAGATCTGCGAACCGGACGTCACCGCCCGCTACCGCACCCTCATCCTGCACAAGTACGGGGTGCTCGGCTTCCTCACCCTCTTCGGCAGCCGCATCCGGCGCGGCCTGAACGGCACCGTCGGGATCCGCATCACCCTCACGCGCTGACGGCCGTCGCGGGCGCCGCTGTCTCGGCGCGGAAGGCGACCACCGTCTCGCGGGCGTGCCGCAGGCCCATCCGCCCGAAGTCGGCCTCCAGCTCTGCCAGTTCGGCGAGTGTCGCCCCCCTGTCCCGCCCGAGCCTCGCCCGGCACTTCGCCAGACCGAGCCGCGACAGCGCCGAGCCGCGCGGCTCGCGCATCGTGTCGAACTCCGCCAGCGCGACGCCGTACGTCTCCTCCGCCTGCGCGTAACGCCCGGCGCGGTAGAGGACGTTGCCACGCATCTTGTGGTTGTAGGCCAGCGCGCTCGTCAGGTTCATGGCGCGGCACACCACCTCGGCCTCGGACAGCAGCTCCAGCGCCCGCTCCGGCTCGCCGCGCAGTGACAGTACGTCGGCCACGCCCCGCAGCGACCAGGCGCGCCCACGCGCGTCGTCCGCGTCGGTGGAGATCCGTACCGACTCCTCGAACAGCTCCAGAGCCTTCGCGTGGTCGCCGCGGTTGCGGTGCATCTGCGCTATCCCGGTCATCGCCCAGACCATGTGCCGCGCCTCACCGTGCCGCCGCCCCTGCTCCAGCAACTCCTCGTGGAGCGCTGCGACGGCCGCGTAGTCCCCCTGGATGCGCCCCGTCTCCGCGAGGCCCGCGAGCGCGTACCCGTGCGCGAGCCGGTCGCCGCCCCTTCTGGCCAGCTCGACGGAGTGCGCGAGGAGGCGCCGGGCCAGGGGCAGCGCCCCGCACTGGCGCGCGAGGGTGCCGCCGCTCCACAGGGCCCAGGCCATCGCGCCCGCGTCCCCGGTGGTGCGGGCGCTGCGGTAACTCTGCCGCCACGCGGCGCCCGCGTCGTCGACCCGCCCGAGGCGCCTGTTCGCCTCGGCGAGCGCGAGGGCGGCACGCGCCCGCTCGGCGGGACCGTCCGCCCGGGCGAGCGCGCGCCGGGCCGTCGCGCGCACGTCCTCGTACGAGGAGTTGACGGTCAGCTCCGAGCCCAGTTCGCCCTGGTACTCCGGCGCGAATGCCTTGACGTCCATGGATCCGAGGCCTCTCGATCGGTGGCGATGTGACGTGATCAAGAAGCTACGAGCCGGGGTGGGGGCGGCGAATCCCTCCCGCTACGGGTCATCGCGTACGACTCGAGTGCTACACGGGCCGACCGTGATCAATCTCGGGACGTACGGGACGCCGGTACGCGGACGCCATCAGGAAGCGTTCTGCGCCTGCTGGTCGGGCTCCGACTGATGCTCGGGCTCCGGGTGCTGGGCGGACTCCGGCTGCTGGGCGGTCGCGGCCTGCTGTGCGGTGGCCGTCTGCAGGGCGCTGATGCACGCGCCGATGGCCTGCTGGAGGTCTTCGAGGCGGCGCACCATGTCGTCCTCGTAGATGTCGTCGATGTCCTCCACGTCGTCGAAGGTCAGCTCCTCGAAGACCTTCGTGGCCTTCTGCAGACTGCTGTAGAACTTCGCGCGCCGCTCCTGCACGCGCAGCTCGGGGTCGCTCTGCACGGTCTGCGCGACCATGTCCTTGACGGTGTCGTACGCCTCGCGTGCCCACTCGCCGGCCCCCTCGCCGGCGTCCAGCTCGTCGATGAGGGACAGGTGGCGCTCGGCCTCCTCGCGCAGCTCGGCCGGTGCGTCGATCATCTGCCCCGCGGGCGTCTTGACCTGGCCCTTCTCCACGATCTGGCGGACGTATCCGACCTGGTCGCCCGCCTTCGCCTCGGCCGCCACGGCCTTCTTGAGGTCGTCGGTGCGGACGATGTCGCGGACCAGCTCGGTGCGCAGGGCCGGGTCCTCGTCGAGGCGGTCCATCAGGGCCTTGCGGGCCGCTTCGGCGGTGCCGGGGTCGGCGAGGATGGCGGCGCGCAGCGCGGTGGGGTTCTCCGCGACCTCCAGGGCCTTGGTGGGGCGGATGCCCTCGGCCTCGGCCGCCTCGGAGATCGCCTCGCCGCGCTGGGTGAGGGCGCTGGAGCGGGCGGTGTAGTACGACAACCAGACGTCGGCATCGGGGAGTTCGACCTCCATGCCGGGGGAGAGCGCCTCGAAGTGCGGCACCATCCCGTCGTCGGCGGCCTTGTCCCAGGCCTTGTAGTAGCGCATGACGCGGTCGGCCGAGCAGCCGGCCAGCTCGGCGAACGCCTTGGCCGAGACCTTGGGCGTCTCGTCGGCGCCCTGCCCGCCGGGCCGCACGCTGCGGGCGACCTTGAGGCCGAAGGCCCAGCCGCCGGTGCGGGCGTAGACGCCGAAGTCACGGGCGTCCTCGGCGATCAGCTCCGCCGCGTCGGGCTCCGCGGACCACATGGCTTCCTCGGGGGCGGCGCCGGCCTCGGGGGCGGTGGCGTCCTCGGAGGGGGAGAAGGCTACGGTCACGGGGGCTCTCCTGGGTGTCACAGGCGTACGGAGGTTGACGCAATACCTTATCTCTCCTATTGGGATGTTTTGCGCGCGAGTTGGCGGGCTCCTGTGACGCCGCCCGGCCACCGCCCCAGGATGGCCGTCGTGCCGGGGCGGCCGCTCGCATAGGCTGCCCGGATGAGCATTCTGGATGACGCCCGCCCGGGCATGAACCCCGAGATCCGGCCGCAGGACGACCTCTTCGGCCACGTCAACGGCGTGTGGCTGGACACCGAGAAGATCCCCGAGGACCGCTCCAGCTGGGGCCCCTTCGTGCAGCTGGCCGACACCGCAGAGCAGCAGGTCAAGACGATCATCCAGGAGCTGGCGGCGCAGGCGGCGGCCGATCCCGGAGCGGCCTCCGAGGACGCGCGCAAGATCGCCGCCCTCTACGCCTCCTTCATGGACGAGGAGACGGTCGCCGCCCGTGGCCTGGCGCCCGCCCAGCCCCTGATCGACGAGGTCGCGGCGGTGCGGGACACCCGTGAGCTCGCCGCCTTCCTCGGCCGCTTCGAGCGCATCGGCGGCTCCGGCCTCTTCGGTTCGTACATCGACACGGACGACCGCGACTCCGACCGCTACCTCTTCAACATCCTCCAGGGCGGACTCGGCCTGCCCGACGAGTCGTACTACCGCGAGGAGAAGTTCGCCGAGATCCGCGAGAAGTACCTCGCCCACCTCACCGAGCTCCTCACCCTCGGCAAGCACGCGGACGCGGCGGGCGCCGCCCGGACCGTCCTCGCCCTGGAGACGAGGCTCGCCGAGGGACACTGGGAGCGGGCCGAGACCCGTGACGTGCAGAAGACCTACAACCTCACCACCCTCGACGAACTGGCCGCGCTGGCGCCGGAGTTCGACTGGCGCGCTTTCGTCGCCGGACTCGGCGGCTCGGACGCCGCCATCGCCGAGACCTGCGTCCGTCAGCCGTCCTACCTCGCCCACCTCTCCACGGTCCTCGCCGAGGTGCCGATGGAGCAGTGGCGGGACTGGGCGATGACCCGGGTGCTCCGCGCCTGCGCGCCGTACCTCTCCGACGAGTTCGTCCGGAACAACTTCGAGTTCTACGGCCGCACGCTGAACGGCACCCCGGAGCTGCGCGCCCGCTGGAAGCGCGCCGTCTCCCTCGTCGAGGGGGCCATGGGCGAGGCCGTCGGCAAGGAGTACGTCGCGCGGCACTTCCCGCCGTCCTCCAAGGCGATCATGGACGACCTCGTCGCCAACCTCCTCGAGGCCTACCGCCAGTCGATCGCCCGCCTGGACTGGATGACCGACGAGACCAAGGAGCGGGCGTACGAGAAGCTCGCCACGTTCCGTCCCAAGATCGGCTACCCGGACACCTTCCGCGACTACTCCGCGCTGGAGGTCTCGGCGGACGACCTGCTCGCCAACGCGCAGGCGGCCGCCGCGTTCGAGACCGACCGGCAGATCGCCAAGATCGGCGGGCCGGTCGACCGCGACGAGTGGTTCATGCTGCCGCAGACCGTCAACGCGTACTACAACCCGGGCACCAACGAGATCTGCTTCCCCGCGGGCATCCTGCAGAAGCCGTTCTTCTCGCCCGACGCCGACCCCGCGGAGAACTACGGCGGCATCGGCTCGGTCATCGGCCACGAGATCGGCCACGGCTTCGACGACCAGGGCGCGCAGTACGACGGCAAGGGCAACCTGAACGACTGGTGGACCGCCGCCGACAAGACCGCCTTCGAGGCGAAGTCGAAGGCGCTCGTCGAGCAGTACAACGGCTTCTCGCCGCGCAATCTCCCCGGCGAGTCCGTCAACGGCTCGCTGACCGTCGGCGAGAACATCGGCGACCTGGGCGGCCTGACCATCGGGCACACGGCGTACCTCATCTCGCTCGACGGTGCGCCGATGCCCGAGAGCGACGGCCTCACCGGCTCGCAGCGGCTCTTCATGAACTGGGCGTACTGCTGGCGCACCAAGCGCCGCACGGAGCAGGAGCAGCAGTACCTCACCATCGACCCGCACTCGCCGCCGGAGTTCCGCGCCAACATCGTGCGCAACCTCGACGAGTTCCACGAGGCGTTCGGCACGGCGAAGGGCGACGGGCTCTGGCTCGACCCCGCGGAGCGCGTCCGGATCTGGTGACGCACGCACGGTGATCCGGACGCGGTGGCGTCGCGGGGCCTCGTCCCGCGGCGCCACCGCGTCGTTCGAACCGAGTCGTTCAGAGGGTGAGAGCCGTCTGCGGACCCGCGACCGGGGCGAGGTCGTGACGGATGTACCACTCCATGGAGAACAGCCGCTCCCGTTCATGGCGGGGGAGAGCGGCGACGATCCCCGGCAGGGCTCCCCGCTCCACCTCGCTGCGGTGCGCCAGGACCGCGGCGACCTTCCGGTCCAGCCAGGCGCCGACGTCCACGGTCGCCGTGACCTGCTCGTCCGGCGTGCCGTACACCGCCTTGCGCGCGCCGGCCACGTCGCCGAGGGCCGCCACGGCCGATGCGGGGAACGTGGCCAGGTAGAGGGCGCTCGGCTGCCAGGGCTCGCCGGCCTCCGGGTAGAGCCGCCCGAGCCCGGCAGCCCGGGCGGCGAGCACGGTGACCCGGTGCGTGTGCACGTGGTCCGGGTGGCCGGTCGGCCCGCCGTACGCGTCATGGGTGACCACGATCCGCGGGCGGAACTCCCGGATGTGCGCCACCAGGCGTCCTACGGCCTCGTCGAGCGGCGCGTCGCACCATCGGGGCGCGCCGGGGGCCGACTCGGGGACGCGTGCGTCGGCGTAGCCGAGCAGCCGCGGACCGCCGGCGCCGAGGATGCGCAGCGCCTCGGCGAGCTCGGCCGCGCGGTGCGTTCCTTCGGCCCAGGTCGCCGTGGTGACGGCGGTGCGGGCGCCCGCGGCCGCGTGCCGGGCGAGCACGCCGCCGGCGGCCAGGGACTCGTCGTCGGGGTGGGCGAAGACCGCCAGCAGACTGGGCTCGGTGGGCATGGGCGAGGCTCCTCTCCGAAGGGAGTGCGCAGCATAGGCCGGTGCCGGTGCCGGTGCCGGTGCCGGTGCCGGTGCCGGGTCATGGCCGAGCTGGCGGACTTGGAGGACCCGAAGATCCGCCGGGTGAACGAGGGGCACGGCGACGCGCACGGGGTGAACCTCGGCAAGCTGCGCGCTCTCGTGAAGCGGCTGAAGACGCGGCACGAACGCGCCCGCGAGCTCTGGACGACCCAGATCGGGATCGAGCACCCCGGGCACCGCGACCGGGCGGTCGGCATCGGGGAGCGTCTCGGGGTGCTCAAGGATTACCCGACCCCCGCGAGCTGCACGTCTCCGTACGCGCCCACCTGGATCGCCGAGATGGTGCGCCGGCAGAAGACGACGTGACCGGCCCGCGCTGAACCAGCCGATTGACCTGATGTGCTCGTACAACCTGTCGATGTCGGTGTGTGTCTTGTCCATGCCGCATCTCTCGTACCGAAGAGCGCCACGACTTCGGTACGACCGCCGTCGGCGCACTCACCGACAGAGAAGGGTCCATGCACCACCGCCACCTGCACCGCACCGCCCCTGCCCTCGCCGTCGCTCTCGCGGCCGGCCTCTTCGTCTCCGTACCCGCCGCCCACGCAGCGCCCGCCGCCACCCCCGGTGGACAGAGCGACGTGAACGGAGACGGCTACGGCGACCTCGTCACCGCATCCGAAGCGACCGTGTCGGGCGTCGAGGGCGCCGGCGCGATCGTCGTGAACACCGGATCGTCCGGCGGGATCTCGGCCGATCGCGCCCGGATCGTCACGCAGAACTCGGCCGGCGTCCCCGGCGCCGCGGAGCAGCGCGACCTGTTCGGGTCGGCGCTCGCCACCGGTGACCTGAACGGTGACGGCTACACCGACGTGGTCGCCGGCACACCGCACGAGAAGGTCGGCGACGACGTGGACGGCGGGACCGTGACGGTCCTGTGGGGCTCGAAGTCCGGGGTGTCCGGCGGTACGACGCTGGCCGACCCGGCGCCGGCCGCCCACCACCTGTTCGGCAACCGGCTGGCCGTCGGCGACTTCGACGGCGACGGCAGCCCCGACCTGGCCGTCGGCACCGGCGGCAACGACGTGTGGATCCTCGACGGCATCACGAAGTCGGGCGCCCACGGGCAGCGGCAGCTGAAGACCGCCATCGTCGCGGACAGCTCCGAGTACTACCGCTCCCTGGCGGCCGGTGACTTCGACGGGGACGGCAAGGACGACCTCGTGGTCTCCGGCCGCTATGACGAGGACGGCAGCTACGACGGGGCCTCGCTCGTCTATCCGGGAGCAGCCGGCGCCCATACCGCCCTGCCGGACGAGGGGCACTCGGCGGCTGCCGGGGACTTCGACGGGGACGGCAGGGACGACCTGCTCCTCGGCTCGCCGGACGCCGACGCCGTCACCGCCTACCCGGGCGGCGCCGAGGGCCTGACGGCGTCCCACCGCCGCACCCTCACCCAGGACAGCCCGGGCGTGCCCGGCGTCACCGAGGACGGAGACGCCTTCGGCGAGGCCGTGGCGGCCGGCGACGTGGACGGCGACGGGCGCGCCGACGCGGCCGTGGGCGTCGAGTTCGAGACGGTCGGCTCGGTCGCCAACGCAGGTGAGGTCGTCGTCCTGCGCGGCTCCACCGACGGGCTGACCGGCACCGGCGCGCAGGTCGTGCACCAGGACAGTGAGGGCGTGCCGGGCGCGAACGAGGCCTACGACCGCTTCGGCTCCGCCCTGCGGCTCACCGACACCGACCGGGACGGACACGCCGACCTGGCCGCCGCCGCGCCCATGGAGAACACGGGCAACGGCGCACTGTGGAGCCTGCGCGGCTCCGCCTCCGGTGTGAGCTCCGCGCACGGCGTCAGCTTCTCGGCGGCGACCCTGGGCCTCTCCAAGGCCCCGTACACGTACTTCGGCCGGTCCATGCCGACCGGCGCGTACGGTTCCTGACGTCACCCGGCGGTGAACGAGAGGATCTCGCGGGTCACCGCCGCGGGGTTCTCCTCCGCCAGCCAGTGTCCCGACCCGGGGATCTCCACCGCCCGGACGACCCTGCGCAGCATCGGCGCCAGGGTCGGCCGGGTGGCGGCGAGCGAGCCCGTCGCGGTCAGCAGCAGCGTGGGGGTGTCCACGGGCGTGGCCGCGGAGTTGTCGCGCTCGTCCTGGTCCAGGGTGCGGTAGAGCTCGAATCCCGCGTGCCGGGCGTCCGGGCGGCCGTAGGTACGGAGGTACTCGTCGGTCTCCGCCCCGGTGAAGGGCGGCCGGGTCCGCGTACCGCCGAACGCGGAGCCGCCGTACGCGACTTGGGTGGAGAACGCGGTGAGGTAGGCGCGCATGTCGCCCCGGTCGTCGACGAGTTTCTCGGGCAGCGCGGGCTGGCTGTTGAAGGCCATGTGCCAGGAGAAGGTCCGGTACCGCGCGGCCGGAAGCGCGCCGCCCGGGAGCGGGTAGTCCATGTGCACATAGCGGTTCACCTCGCGGGGGAACTGCGCGACGTACTGCGCCCCGACACCGGCGCCGAGGTCGTGTGCCACCAGGTCGACGTCCCTGAGGCCGAGCCGGTCCCGCAGCAGCCCGTGGACGTAACGGGCGAGCGTCTTCTTGTCGAAGCCCGAGGGGCGTCCCTCGCTGTCGCCGAGGCCGGGAAGGTCGAGGGCGTACACGGTGTGCCGCTCGGCGAGCGCCGGCATGATCTTCCGCCACTCGTACCAGGTCTGCGGCCAGCCGTGCAGCAGGACCAGGGCAGGGCCCTTGCCGCCCGTCACGTAGTGCATGCGCACACCGCGCACCGTGGCGAACTTGTGCTTGAAGGTCGCGCCGAACTTCTTGTCGTGCCGGGTCGCGGCATCGTACGAGGCCGCCGCGTCGGCGGACTTCACTGCGGTCGCGGGAGGCGCCGCCACGGCGGCTTCGTCGACGGCGTTCCACCCGGCCGTCCCGCCGACGGTGAGAGTCAGGGCCAGGGCGCCTGCGCCGAGGGCCAGGCGGCGGCGGAGGAGGGGATGTTCCTTGCTTCGGTTCGGTGTCGTCGCTGTCATGGTGCGATCCTCGGGGGGAGCCTTGCGGAACAGCCCGGGTTTTTGCAGGGTTGCAAGAGGCAGGTGCGGACCGAGGTCGAGGGGGAGCGTCGGCAGTGACGGATGACCAGGTGGTCCTGCGGAACGTCGGGCCCAGGCTGCGCGGTTTCCGCCAGGCCCTCGGCCTCACCCTCGCCACCCTGGCGGAGCGGACCGGGCTCTCGCAGAGCACCCTCTCCCGCCTCGAACGCGGCCACATGCGCCCGACGCTGGAGCAACTCCTGCCGCTCGCACGCGCCTACGCCGTGCCGATCGACGAACTCGTCGCCGCGCCGGCCACCGGTGATCCGCGGGTCCACCTGCGTCCCTTCCGCAAGGACGGGCTGACGTTCGTGCCGCTGGGCGTCAGGACGGGCGGCATGCGAGCGTACAAGGTGATCTACCCGCCGCTGTCGAAACTCCCGCCGCCGCAGTTCCACGTGCACCCCGGCCGCGAGTGGTTCTACGTGCTGCACGGCACGGTCCAGCTCGTCCTGACCGACACCCGGACGGAACTCGCGGCGGGCGAGGCGGCGGAGTTCGACACCGAGACCCCGCACTGGATCGGCAACGCCCGCGACGACATCCCGGCCGAGACCATCGCCATCTACGGGCAGCAGGGCGAACGGGTGCATGTGACCGACGTCTGACACGAGGCTGCGACGGCGACGCGCCGCCGTCGCCGATCGTGCCGTGCTCAGGTGCGTTGACCTGGTCGGTTTGTGGCGTGGGGGCTTGAGGAGCCGGGCACGTTGATCGTTAACATGTGCCAGATGGGCGTAAACAAGCAGGAATCGGGCGATCAGGTCGAGGCGGCCGCGGCGCGGGTGCCCGGGGCGCGGCTCTCCGACGAGCAGGTGTCGGCGGCGCAGGTGGCCGAGGCCAAGGCACGGGCGGCGCGGCTGCTGCTCGCGTTCCGGCACGGGAACCAGGTCGCGTACGACGCCCTCGTCGCGGAGTTCGACACCGACGAGCCGGCCACCGATCTGATCTCGGCGCTGTGCTGGATCGCCAACGAGGGCGTGCGCAAGGCGTACTTGCCCGAGGCCGGTGACCGGGTGCTGCGGCACATGGTGCGCCGGGCCGACCTCGGCGACCGGTCCGTGCTCACCGAGGACGGCACGGGGCCGGACGCCGCCGGACTCCTGGAGGCCGTCGCGGCCGGGAACGTGGCGGAGGTCCAGGACATCGTGCGCAGAACCCCGGACACCACCTTCCTGCTGGGGAAGTTCGTGCTGGCCTTCGCGATGCTGCTGCCGGACATCCCCGCTCCCGTACTGCGCGAGGTCGTCGCGGAGCTGCGCGAGTCGTAACCGGGCGCCGTGCTCTCAGACCCCGCGCGCGGCCGTCGCGCCGCTCTCGTCGGGCACCGCGAGCGGGACCCCGAGCGGGCGGGCCAGACCCACGATCCCCTCGTCGAGCCGCTGCAGATGCCGCAGCACCCGGAAGGCCACCGAACCGGTGCGCAGCACCTCGTGACGGCCGCTGTCCAGCATCGAGGCGATGCTCGCACCCGACTCGATGGTGCCGTCGGCCTCCCCGTCGCGCACCCGCGCCGCGATCAGGTCGATGTTGTGCGTGATGCGCCGCCCGGCGAGCGCGAGCCGCGCGTCGGCCGCGACACTCTTGCTGGACGGCACCAACTCGGCCGTCGCCGCCAGCGAACGGGCGTGATACGCGCAGGTCTCCAGCAGCGCGACGATGTAACGGGCCGTCTGCCGCCGGGCCCGCAGCGGGGCGATCGGATGCGTCAGCGGCTTGGTGGACCTGCGCAGGTCGTCCAGGGCCGTGTCCAGGTCCCGCGCCAGGTCCACGAGGTCGATCGCGGGACCACCGCTGAGCTGGGAGACAGCCGCCGACACCACGTCGCGCAGCCGGGCGAGGACGGTGCCGAGCTCCTCGTCGGTCCGGTGCGAGGTGCGCACCGGAAGGACCACGACCGCCGCGATGATGCCGCAGGCCGCGCCGAGCGCCGTCTCCTCGACGCGCAGCACGAGGACGTCGAGGCTGTAGGTGTTGAGCAGGGTGTAGAGCAGGCCCAGCATCGCGGTGACGAAGAAGGACATCAGCGCGTACGACAGCGGCGCGGTGAAGAACATCCCGAAGACGCAGAGCAGCACGAGGGCGAACGCGGCCCACGTGTGGTTCCCGACGGCGCCGGCCAGCGCCACACCGGCCACCACGCCGAGCACCGTGCCGAGGAGACGGCGGTAGCCCTTGACCATGATCTCGCCGGTCGACGCGGTGTTGAGGAAGACCACCCAGCAGGTCAGAACCGCCCAGTACCACCGCTGCGTGGACAGGAACTCGCCGCCGACGATGGCCAGCGCCGAGCCGACCGAGACCTGCACGGCGGCCCTGGTGGTGGGGCGCCGCAGACCGGTGGGCTCCTCCTCGGCGGCCTCCGCCGCCTCACCGGAGATCGAGATCTCCTCCGCCTCGAACTCCTCGCGGGACCGGGCGGCCTCCGGGCTGTCGTACTCCTCGTCCTGCGCCCCGTCGACGGCCAGGCGCAGACCGGAGATGGCGCGGGCTGCCTCACCGACCGCGCGGAAGCAGTCCTGGATCGCCGGTGACCCCTGCGGCAGCCCCTGCTCCTCGCGGTAGCCGAGCAGCCGGTTGCGTACGTACGGCAGGGCCGTGCCGTGGTCGTCGGGGACCAGCCGGACCACCAGCAGGTGCAGCGCCCGGAGGTCGCGGCGCAGGGCCGTGCCGGCGTCCTGCCCGATCTGGGCGCGCCGCGGCATGGCGAGCGGGGCGCTCGGCAGGTGCAGGGTGAGGGTCTCCACGCGCTCCGCGCTGCGGGCGTTGAGCAGCAGGACGCCCAGACGTTCCGCGGCGATCTCGGCGTCGGCGACCCTGCGTTGCAGCAGCGCCGCAGCGGCCGCGTCCCGTGTGCCCTCTTCCAGGCGGCCCTGGATCATCAGCGCCGCCTCGTGCAGCCGGGCGGTGCTGCGCCGCAGGTCGTCCAGGACCTTTTCCTGGCCGTCGGAGGAGCCGGCGTCCGCGTCCAGGAGGTCGATCTGGTGGGCGATCAACTGCGCGAGGCTGGCCCGGAACGCCTCGCGCAGCCGCGCCAGGGTGCGCTCCGGCGTCTCCGGCACGACGGCGAACCGTACGACCGCGCTGCACGCGAAGGCCACGGTCAGCGTGAGGAAGAGCCCGGGCAGCTTGCCGGTGGTGGCGCTCACGAAGAGCGAGACGAAGTAGACCTGGAAGCCGATGAGACCGAGCGCCGTGCCCCGGTCGCCGAACCGGCGCGAGTAGACGGCGCCGAAGATCAGCAGGATGAAGAAGGCGTCCCCGGTCACCACCCGGTGGTTGAGCAACGCCCCCAGCGAGATCGCCGCGAGGGCCACCGGCAGACCGAGGGCCAGCGTGATCGCCTGCCCCCGCGTCTCCTTCTCCTGGATCGCGAACGTGGCCACCATCGCCGTCATCGCGCCCGCGACGAGATGGGTCACCGAGGTGCCGAGCAGCGCGAGCACGGCGAGCGCGAGAAGGATCGCCCCGACCGTGCGCAACCCCGCCATGAGCCGCAGCAGTCCGGGGTCGGATGCCGAGTAACGGTCCCAGATGCCCTTCGCCGTCCGTCGTGCCACTGCCATCGTGATGCCGTGCTCCCCGTCGTCGCTCTCGTCGTGCCTCCGGCGTGGCCCCAGCATCGCACGACGGCGTTCGGGGGGATCAAGCCTGGTCGGGAGGGCTGCGCAGGCGTGGGCCCGGCCATCGAGTAGGGTTTCCCTCCCGCCAGTGGAGGAGGCACCGTGTCGCCGATGGACCGTACGCCGCAGGGGAGTCGGGCATGACGGCGCGCGTGGCGGTCGGTGACACCGTCGAGGACTTCACACTGCCGGACGAGACCGGCACGCCCCGGCAACTCTCCGAACTCCTGGCCGACGGCCCCGTGGTGCTGTTCTTCTACCCGGCGGCCCTGACGTCCGGCTGCACGGCCGAGGCCTGTCACTTCCGAGACCTGGCCGCCGAGTTCGGCGCCGCGGGCGCCCGGCCGGTGGGGGTGAGCGGCGACGAGGTGGACAGGCAGCGCGAGTTCACGGAGCGGCACAGCCTCGGGTTCCCGCTGCTCTCGGACCCCGAGGGCGAGGTGCGCGGCCGGTTCGGAGTGACGCGCGGCTTCTCGCTCGCGCCCACCAAACGCGTCACCTTCGTCATCGGCCGGGACCGCGTCGTCGCCGAAGTGGTCCGCAGCGAGCTGCGCATGAGCGCGCACGCCGACCGTGCCCTGGCCGCCGTGCGGCGCCTCGGCGAGGGCTGAGCTACCGGGCCGTGGCGAGCCAGTCCTCGTAGCGAGTGGCCGCCACGCGCGCGTCCGGCCCGCCGACCAGGACGTCGCCGTCCACGGCGGCGAACATGCCCGCCTTCTCGTCGACGACCACCCGGCGATGGTCCTCGCGCGCCGCCAGCGTGACGCGGCCCAGCGCGTCGAGGGTGAAGGTGTCGGGGCCGACGACGTCGAGTGTGCCGTTCAGCGGAGCACCCGTCGTGACGTCGGCGAGGGCGGTGACCACGTCGGCCGTCGCGATGGGCCGGACCGGCGTGGCGGGCAGCCGGACGGTGCTGTCGTCGGAGGTCCAGGACATGACCGCGTCCATGAACTCGAAGAACTGCGTCGCGCGCACGATGGAGTACGGCGTGGGTCCCTGCTTGAGCAGGTCCTCCTGGAGCGTCTTCGCGCGGTAGTAGTCCAGCTGCGGCACCTGGTCGACGCCGACGATGGACAGCGCGACCTGATGACGGACGCCCGCCCGCTCGCCCGCGGCGAGCAGCTGCCCCACGGTGGTGCGGAAGAACTCCGGCGAGGCCTCGTCGAACGTGGGCGAGTTCGACACGTTGACGACCGTCTCCGCGCCGTCGAGCGCTTGGTCGAGCCCCGCGCCGGTGAGCAGGTCCACGCCGGTCGACAGGGAGGCGGGGGTCACCTCGTGGCCGGCCCCGCGGAGCGTGGTGACGAGCTGGGAGCCGATCAGCCCGGTGCCGCCGATGACCGTGATCTTCATGATGGGGCCCTTCCGTGAGCGTTTAAACTCGGATATCTGATGTCCGAGATAATACTCGGATATTGTGTGTCCGAGTTAATCGGGAGGGCGCATGAAACTGTCCGGCGGTATCGAGTGGGCGCTGCATTGCTGCGTGGTGCTGACGGCGGCGACCGAGCCGGTCCCGGCTGCCCGCCTGGCGGAGCTGCACGACGTGTCGCCCAGCTACCTGGCCAAACAGATGCAGGCGCTCTCCCGGGCGGGGCTCGTGGAGTCGATCCAGGGCAAGACGGGCGGATACGTGCTGACCAGGGCCGCCGCCGAGATCACCGTCCTGGACGTGGTCCAGGCGGTCGACGGGGCGAGCCCGGCGTTCACCTGCACGGAGATCCGTCAGCGCGGCCCGTTCGGCACGCCTCCCGAGGACTGCACGCGGCAGTGCCCCATCGCCCGCACGATGGGTGCCGCCGACGCCGCCTGGCGGGCGTCCCTGCGGGGGGTCACCATCGCCGACCTGGTGGGATCGGTACGACGGGACAGCGGGCCCGAGGCCCTGCCCCGCATCGGAGCGTGGCTGAACACGGGGGGTGCGCCCGAGGAGGGCGGCGGCCAGGGGTAGGGGGGCTGCCCTGTGAGGGCGTCAGTTTTCGTTCTCGCGCAGGAAGGTGTCGAGCCGGTCGGCGAAGCCCGGTGCCGCGGCGACGAAGTGCCCGGCGCCCGGGTGCACCGTGCGTTCGCCGCCCAGCGCGATCGCCAAGGCGTCACACATCCGCTCGTGCGCGGCCGCGTGGTCTCCCGACGCGACGAGCACCGGGACGCGGGCCTGGCGGATGCGGTCGAGCGGCGGACGCGCCTCGCCGGGCAGCCGGGCGCCCTGCGCCCGACGGACGCCCGCGGCGACCTCCTTCGGGAGCGGGCCGTCGTCGACGGGGGCGCCCGCGAGGCGGAGGAACTCGCGCAACTCGGCGGGGTCGGTCTGAAGTCCGTGGGTGAGGACCGCGTCGCCGATGCGCTTCAGCCGCGCCACCTCGGGATCGTCCGGTACGAGGGAGGCGAGCGGAGGCTCGATCAGGGTGAGAGAGCGCACGCCACCCGGGGCGTCCGCGACCGCGGCCAGCGTCCCGAGGGTGCCGTAGGAGTGGGCGACGACGTGCGGCCGGCCGGCGAGCAGCGGCGCCAGGTCCAGGGCGTCCACCTCGAAGTCCTGCCCCGCACACGGCGCGGGACTCGGCGGATAGCCGCGCCGATGGACGTACGCCAGCGTCCATCGCCCGGCCAGTCCGGACAGTCCGCCCCACGTCCTCCGCGGGCCGGCGCCCCCGTGCACGAGCAGGACCTCGGGCCCCGAGCCGACGCGCACCACCGCGATCTCGTCCATCGGGCGAGCGTAGCGGCGCGCGGCGCGCGAGTCCCGCCGTTGCCGCAGGGTTCGGTGCGGTCCGCGGTGGGTGAAGGGTGGGCGTCGTGAGCCGTGTCTCACCTGCCCGGCGCGACTTGTCTATGCAACTAGTTGCATAGAAGGATTCGGGCATGGCGCTTGAGCACGCGATCCTCGTCTCCCTGCTGGAGCAGCCGGGTTCCGGATACGAGCTGGCCCGGCGGTTCGACCGGTCCATCGGCTATTTCTGGGCCGCCACGCACCAGCAGATCTACCGCGTCCTCAAGCGCATGGAGGGTGACGGCTGGGTCGACGCCCGCGCGGTGGCGCAGCAGGACCGGCCGGACAAGAAGGAGTACTCGGTGGCCGCCCTCGGGCGGACGGTGCTCTCGCGGTGGCTGCAGGAGCCGATCGAACCCGAGAGCGTCCGGCACGAGCTCGCCGTGAAGATCCGCGGTGCCGCCTTCGACGACCCGGCCTCGCTCATCCACGAGGTGGAGCGGCACCGCCAGGCACACGCCGACCGGCTCGCCCACTATCTCGCGGGGGAGCGGCGCGACTTCACCGGACCCGAGGCCCCGGCCCCGAAGGCGCCGGACGCCGGACGGGAGCTCCAGCACGTCGTGCTGCGCGGCGGCATCGCGTACGAACGCATGACGCTCGACTGGCTCGACGACGTGCTCGCCACCCTCCGCCGACTCGGCGCCGAACGCTGAACCGGCCCACCCTCAGCGCCTCGCTCCGCACCCCCGGTCAGCCTCCGTCCCTCACCCCTCCCTCCCGACACCCCACCTCCGAAAGGCAGATGAGCATGGCCGACGCGCTGCTGTTCAACCCGCACACCTACGACCCGAAGCACTTCGACGCGGAGACCCGCAGGCTGCTGCGCGCGACCGTCGACTGGTTCGAGGCGCGCGGCAAGCGCAAGCTGATCGAGGACTACCGCACCCGCGCCTGGCTCGCGGACTTCCTCGCGTTTTCCGCCGAGGAGGGGCTCTTCGCGACCTTCCTCACCCCGGCCACCGCTGCGGGGGAGGGGCAGGGCGACAAGCGCTGGGACACCGCACGGATCGCCGCGCTCAACGAGATCTTCGGCTTCTACGGCCTCGACTACTGGTACGCCTGGCAGGTCACCATCCTCGGCCTCGGCCCCGTCTGGCAGAGCGACAACGAGGCCGCCCGCGCCCGCGCGGCCGAACTCCTGGACCAGGGCGAGGTGTTCGCGTTCGGCCTGTCGGAGAAGGCCCACGGCGCCGACATCTACTCCACCGACATGCTCCTGGAGCCGGACGGCGACGGCGGCTTCCGGGCGACCGGCTCCAAGTACTACATCGGCAACGGCAACGCCGCGGGCCTCGTCTCCGTGTTCGGCCGCCGCACCGACGTCGAGGGCCCCGACGGCTACGTCTTCTTCGCCGCCGACAGCCGCCACGACGCCTACCACCTCGTCAAGAACGTCGTCGACTCGTCCAAGTACGTCAGCGAGTTCCGCCTGGAGGACTACCCGGTCGGCCCCGACGACGTCCTGCACACCGGCCGTGCCGCCTTCGACGCCGCGCTGAACACCGTGAACGTCGGCAAGTTCAACCTCTGCACCGCCTCCATCGGCATCTGCGAGCACGCGATGTACGAGGCCGTCACCCACGCCACGGGCCGCATCCTCTACGGGCGCCCCGTCACCGCCTTCCCGCACGTGCGCCGTGAGCTCACCGACGCCTATGTGCGCCTCGTCGGGATGAAGCTCTTCAGTGACCGCGCCGTCGACTACTTCCGCTCCGCGGGCCCCGACGACCGGCGCTACCTCCTCTTCAACCCCATGACGAAGATGAAGGTGACCACCGAGGGCGAGAAGGTCATCGACCTGATGTGGGACGTCATCGCCGCCAAGGGCTTCGAGAAGGACAACTACTTCGCGCAGGCCGCCGTCGAGATCCGCGGCCTGCCGAAGCTGGAGGGCACGGTCCACGTCAACCTCGCGCTGATCCTGAAGTTCATGGGCAACCACCTGCTGAACCCGGCGGAGTACGCGACGGTGCCGACCCGCCTCGACGCGGCCGACGACACCTTCCTCTTCGAGCAGGGCCCGGCCCGCGGCCTGGGCGCCATCCGCTTCCACGACTGGCGCACCGCCTTCGACGCGTACACCGAGCTGCCCAACGTCGCTCGCTTCCGCGAACAGGCGGACGCCCTCTGTGAGTTCGTCACCACGGCCGCGCCCGACGAGAAGCAGAGCCGCGACCTCGACCTGCTCCTCGCCGTCGGCCAGCTGTTCGCCCTGGTGGTGCACGGCCAGCTGATCCTGGAGCAGGCCCGCCTCACCGACCTGCCGCAGGACGTGCTCGACGAGCTCTTCGCCGTCCTGGTACGGGACTTCTCCGCGCACGCCGTCGAGCTGCACGGGAAGGACTCCGCCACGGAGCAGCAGCAGGCCTGGGCGCTGGGCGCGGTACGCCGCCCGGTCGTCGACGACGCCCGCTTCGCGCGCGTGTGGGAGCGGGTCGAGGCGCTGGCGGGGACGTACGAGATGGCGCCGTAACGCCGCGGGCAGGAACGCCGGTTGATCGTGGTGTCCTCCCGCTTCCCAGCGGGAGACACCACGATCGGCCGTCCGCTCCTCCTGAAGCGGCGCCCCCTGCCGACAGGCACATCTCGCAGGCTTCGTCTGGGATGCTGAAGGCCGGACTCGACAGGGGGCAGACGGTGTATACGGAACCTATGGCGAGAGCCGTCGTGGAGCCGGCGGTGCTCGAACTGCTGCGGCAGCACCCCCGTGGCAGGCCGTTCGCCACGACAGTCACCTTCGGCGGGGACGACTTCACCATGTGCGCGCACGTACGCGCGCAGTGGGCGGTACCCGGCCAGGCGAAGATCGCACTGGCCTGCTGGGTCGTCAACATGGACACCGCGCGCTATTTCGGCGACAACCCCCCTGTGAGGGCCGAGTCGCGACTGCCGCCGGAGGGCACCGCGGAGTGGGACGAGGAACTGACGGGCCGGGTCATCGGCCACCTCGCAACCCGGATGAAGGCACTCGCCGGCGCCAAGCCGACCACCGACGAACACCTCACCATCACCGTGCCCGTCGTCCTGACGTAGCGTGGTCGAGAGGGCGGCCGCGCGGCTGGCCCACCCTGCGCCCCAGCCCCGTCCGTCAGAGAAAGCTGACGTTCTGGGCGAGGGAGAGGTGGCTCGAGTAGTTGACCGTGTTCGTCGCCGAGCGCATGTACGCCCGCCACGCGTCGGACCCCGACTCGCGGCCGCCACCGGTCTCCTTCTCGCCGCCGAACGCACCCCCGATCTCCGCTCCCGACGTGCCGATGTTCACGTTGGCGATGCCGCAGTCGGAGCCCTCCGACGACAGGAACCGCTCGGCCTCCTGCTGGTCGCGGGTGAAGATGCTCGACGACAGGCCCTGCGGCACGTCGTTGTGCAGGGCTATCGCCTCGTCGAACGTGTCGTACGTCAGGACGTACAGGAGCGGTGCGAAGGTCTCCTCGCGGACGGTGTCGCTCTGCCGGGGGACGTGCACCAGGGCCGGCTCGACGTATGCGGCGTGCGGGGCGCCCGGGACCGCTCTGCGGGCGCCGCCCGCGAGGAGCTCGCCGCCCTCGGCGCGCACCCGGTCGAGCACCCCCTGCATGGTGTCCAGCGCGCGTGTGGAGATCAGCGGCCCGACCAGCGTGCCGTCGTCGAAGGGATCGCCGATGGGCAACTTCCGGTACGCGGCCGCGAGGCGCTCGGTGAGCGTGTCCGCGATGTCGCGGTGCACGATGAGCCGCCGCAGCGTCGTGCACCGCTGCCCGGCGGTGCCGACCGCGGCGAACACGATGCCCTGCACGGCGAGATCGAGGTCGGCGGAGGGCGCGACGAGCGCCGCGTTGTTGCCGCCGAGTTCGAGCAGGCAGCGGCCGAACCGGGCGGCCACGCGTGGCCCGACCTCGCGCCCCATGCGGGTCGAACCGGTGGCGCTGACCAGCGCGACGCGCGGATCGTCCACGAGCCGTTCGCCGACGGCGTGGTCGCCGAGCAGCAGCCGGTGCACGTCGCGGGGCGCCCCGACATCCTCGGCGGCTCGGGCCAGCAGGCGGTCGCAGGCCAGTGAGATGAGCGGGGTCAGCTCCGAGGGCTTCCACACCACGGTGTCGCCGCAGACCAGGGCGACCGCGGTGTTCCACGACCAGACGGCGGCCGGGAAGTTGAACGCGGAGATGACACCGACGACGCCGAGCGGATGCCAGCTCTCCGCCAGCCGGTGCCCCGGCCGTTCCGAGGCGATGGTGCGGCCGTAGAGCTGCCGGGACAGGCCCACGGCGAAGTCGCAGATGTCGATCATCTCCTGGACCTCGCCGAGCGCCTCGGAGCGGATCTTGCCCGCTTCGACGCCGATCAGGTCGGCCAGGTCCTCCTGGTGCTCGCGCAGCAACTCGCCGAGCCGTCGCACCAGTTCGCCCCGGCGCGGGGCAGGCGTGGTCCGCCAGGCTAGGAACGCCGCGTGGGCGGCGGCGAGCGCCGCCTCGGTCCCGGCCGCGTCGGACACGGCCAGGCCGAAGAGGTCCTCGCCGGTGATCGGGGTGCGGGCGCGCAGCGCGTCGCCCTCGGGGAGAACGACGCCGACACGGTCGAGTGCGGCGCGGACGCGGGTGCGCAGCGTCTCGGTGGTGGGCACGACGATGGTCATGGGACTCCCTGGACGGTGGTCATGGGAACGGCTGGGGGCGCAGGTCGCGCGGTAGCCGGGCGAGGGAGCGGTCGCGTTGCCGCTCGTACAGCGTGTAGGGGTCGAGGACGTCCCGGCCCATCGCCTCGGAGAGCCGGCCGGCGTCGTACGCACTGCCTTCCCGGCCGCTGTGCCAGGACCCCGCCTCGCCGAGGTTGGACCGGAAGATGCCCGCGGCCGACCGGGGGAGGAAGTCCTCGTACACGATCGGCTCGGCCCGCAACCAGCCCTGCTCCAGGAGCCCGCCGAGACCGGCCGGCGGGCGCCCGCCGGCCGCCGCGCGGGCGGGCACGGCGGCGTGGTAGGTGAAGAACCCCCACCCCTGTGCGGCCAGGCCGTGTTCCGTTGCGGGCAGGTGCTCGGTCCATACGGCGCGGGCGACCTCGGAGCGTGCGGCCGCGGTCCGGTCGGCGGCCCGCTCGTCGACGAGGGCGAGCAACCGGTCGTACAGTGCACGGCCCTCGCGGGTCAGGGCGATGCCGCGGGCCTCGACCTCACCGAAGCGCACCCGCAGCGCGCCCCGGGACACGCTGCCGTCCGCGGCGCGCAGGGCCCGTGGCTCGGCGAGCGCCCGGAAGGAGGTCTGCCGCAACAGGACGTCCGGGCCGTCCCAGCGCGGCGGCCCCTGGATGGTGTCGATCATCTCGACGCCGCGTTCGGTCATGCGCCGGTAGAGCTCGTCGATGTCCAGGACGCGCGGGGTGAGGTGGTTGATGTGGGTGCTGCGCACGCCGCCGATGTCCGCGGCCACTGCGGAGACCCGCTCCAGAGCCGCGTACCAGTCCGCGTCGATGGGCTCGGCGGACAACTCAAAGGCGGCCACGGCCAGTTCGAGGAAACGCTCGGCGTCCGTAGCGGGCAGCTCCTGTTCCGCTTCCGCCCGGTCGGTCAGAGCGAGCAGCTCCGGCCCGAACAGTTCACGCCCGGCGAGGAACGCGGTCAGGCGCGAGCGCAGCTCCGGGTCGAAGAAGCGGGCGTCCGAGACGGTGAGCATGGAGGTGAAGACGCGGAACGGATTGCGGGCCAGCTCGTCCTCGGCCACGGGCCGGAACGCCGTCGACACCACGGGCAGCGCACCGCCGGGGGTGTCGCGCAGGTCGTAGAAGCCCACCGGGCGCATGCCGAGGGCGCCGAACACGCGCGCCACCTGCCCCAGCTCCTGCGGGGTGCCGACCCGGATGGCGCCGTGCCGTTCGGCGGTGACCCGGGTGATGGCCCCGAGGCGCTCGGCGTCGGCTCCCCGCGTGCGCAACACGTCCTCGTTGACCTCGCGCGAGACGTCCACCAGCGTGGTGTACGCGGGGACTTCGCGCCCGTACATCCGCGAGAGCCGCGCGGCGAACGCGGCGCGCAGCTGCCACTGCTCGACCATCGGCACGGAGATCGTCCTTTCGGTGCGGGGCCCACGTCACGCGACACATGCCACACGATTCGCCTCACGCGACTCACACCACGTGGGCCTCCGGGCGGCTCCGCCTCCCGGAATGGAAGCGGTCGATGCCGAGGGGGGTGACGTCGACGCGGGACGGCCTCCCCAGGTACAGATCGCGCACGACCTCGCCCACTGCGGGCGCCTGGAGGAAACCATGGCCGGAAAAGCCGGTCGCGTAGAGGAAGTTGACCGGCGAGGAGCAGCGGCCGATCAGGGCGTTGTGGTCCGGAGTCACCTCGTACAGGCCGGCCCAGCCCCCGGCGGTCGCCAGCTCCGCGAGGGCGGGCGCCCGCCGCCGCGCGACCGCCCGGAACAGCTCGAGCCACTCCGGGGTCCACGTGGTGTCGAAGCCCTCGCTCTGCGCGGGGTCGGCGAGCCCGAACAGCAGCCCGTCGTCGCTGTTGTGGAAGTACGCCGAGGAGGTGAAGTCGATGGTGAAGGGGACGCGTGGTGCGGCGGGCGACAGGGGCACGGTGAAGGCGAGTTGGCGGCGCAGCGGCCGCACCGGCAGCTCGACGCCGGCCATGGAGCCGATCCGCGCGGACCAGGCGCCGGCCGCGCAGACCACCGCCGAGCAGGCCACCGGGCCTCGGTCGGTGTGGACGACGGTGACGCGGTCCCCGGCGGTGTCCATGCCGACGACCGACGTGTGCGTGGCGATCACGGCGCCGGCCCGCGCCGCGGCGCGCGCGTACCCGCGGACGACCTGTGCGGGCCGCGCGTGCCCGTCGTCGGGCGAGTACGCGGCGGCCACCAGGCCCTCGGTGCTGAGATTCGGTGCTGAGATAGGGACAGAGGGCCCGTGCCTCGGCGGGGCCGATCATGCGGCTCGGGACGCCGAGACCGTTCTGCGTCCGCACACTGTGCGTGAACTCCGCGGCCTGGCCCGCGGTGGTCAGCACAAAGAGATAGCCGACGGTCTCCAGCCCGATGTCCGCGCCGGGACGGCGATGGAAGTCCCGGAACGCCCGCAGACTCCGCCGGCCCAGCTCGATGTTGAGGGGATCGGAGAACTGCGCCCGCACACCGCCGATCGGCTTTCCCGAACTGCCGCCGGCCAGCCGGCCGCGCTCCACGAGGACGATGCGGCGTACGCCTGCCTCGGCGAGGTGGAAGGCGATGCTCGCGCCCATCACACCGCCACCGATGATCACGACGTCGGCGGTGGCGGGGAGGGCGCGGAACGCGTCGGCAGCGGGGGAGGAGGGCGGTGACGGCGACGAGGGCGGCCGGAACGAGGATGGCGAGGACGACGACGGCGTGGGCTGCGGTGCGGGGGCCGACGAGGCCAAGTGGCCGCTCCCTTCCAGGCGTTGGCCTGGGCTGTCATGGCGTGACGCGGAACGCTGAACAGCTGTCTGCCCGCCATGGTGCAGCACACCTCCCGTCGGCGTCCATGAGCCGTCACCGCATCCGGCCCCGTCGCGTCCGGTTCCCGACCGGGCATCTCCGCCCGCTCCCGCCCTTACCTGAGTCGGTGCCCGGTCGGTGCGTCCGCCGGACTTACATCGGGGGAGCGGCGGGCGCGGGACCCAGCGTCGTCGTACCCGGCGCGGCCCGGTGCCCGAGCCCCGTGCGGTACGCGTCCATCGCGGCCTCCACCCGTCCGGTGCGCCGCAGCAAGTCGCCGAGGAGGCGACAGAGGTCGGCCAAGTCGCCCACGGCACTGGAGCGTTCGAGGAGGGAGAGCGCCGCGCAATAGTGTTCCTCGGCGCGTTCCGTGTCGCCCCGCTCCTCGGCGATCAGCCCGAGCAGCCGGTGCGCGCCGCCCGCGTGCACCGCCCCGCGCCCGGCACCGAGCGTCCCCGTGCCGGTCCCGACCGTGTCGGGGTCCGCACCGGTCTGATGCGCGCCCGCCTCGTCCGGTTCGGCCCCGTCCACGTCGGCACCGGAGACGAGCAGCGGCCGCAGGAGGGCCTGCGCCTCATCGGTCTTGCCGCGACGTCTCAGCACGTCGGCCAGCTCGACCTCCACCTGCCCGGTGAAGAGCGCGGCCCGCTTGGAGGCGAGGATCTCGCGTGCCGTGCGCAGTTCGTTCTCGGCGTGCTCCAGGTCGCCGTCCTGAGCGTGGACGTAGCCGCGCATCCAGTGGCAGTGCGCGAGTTCGGTGCGGATGTGCAGATGGCGGTAGAGCTCCTGCGCCTTGGTGAGCGAGGCGTCCGCCTCGGCGATGCGGCCCTCGGCGATGAGGGTGCGGGCCACCCCGCGGTGCATCCCCGCGACCAGCGCCGGGTCGTCGACGCGCGGGGCCAGCGCGAGGGCCAGCTCGGCGGCGTGCGCGGCCCGCGCGTGGGCGCCCATGTCCATGTAGGGGGCGATGGACGCCGTGTAGAGGAGGAGCAGCGCCTCCGGGTCGTGCAGCCCGGCGGCGTTCAGCTCGTCGAGTGTGCTCTCCAGGAGGTAGCAGGCGTACCGGAGTTCGCCGGTGAGGAGGTGGGCGGTGGCGCGGCCCCGGATGGCGGGCACGCGGCGCGGCAGCGGCTCGTCGGCGAGGAGGCGTTCCGCGGCGGCGAAACGGTCCCGGGCGCCGGCGAGTTCACCGGCTTCCAGGAGGCAGTCGCCGAGGCCCAGGAGCGCGTCGGCCTGCTCCTGGGTGAGCGCGTGGGTGACGGCCTCCTCGTGCAGGGCGCGGTAGAGCTCGGCGGCGTCCTCGGGTGCGCCGGTGGCCAGGGCGCGCCGGGCGTCGGTGAGCCGTAGGCGCAGCCCGGCGGCCAGATGCGCGGGGCGGCCGGTGGCCAGCTCCTCGTAGCCCACACCGAGGCGCTCGGCGAGATGGCGCAGCGCGGCCTCGGAGGGCCGGACCTTGCCCGACTCCAGGGTGGAGACGTACGCGGGTGTATAGGCGGGCTCGGCCAACTGCCGCTGTGTGAGGCCGCGTTCACCGCGCAAGCGCAGGACGCGCCGTCCGATCTCGGCCGGGTCGTCGGGTCGTACGCCCTCGGGGGGTCCCTCCTGGGGAACGTTCTGAGCCACCGCTGCCTCTCCGTACGTACGTACGTCACTTCACTGCACCGGACCGATGCGCAGGACCCCTGAACAGGACCGCTGAACTGGACGCGCGGCCCACGGGGTGACGGGCCTGACGGCCGAGAACTCCCCTTCACCACAGGCAACTTGCAGCACACCCATTGCCTGGCGCCCCGGAAGCCTCTACGTTGATCCGCGCCTTAACCCTGCTTAACCCGCCATTTATATCGCGGACTTCGGAAGGACGCCCATGCCCCCCACAAACCGAATACCCGGAGCACCCGGCCGTGCCAGACGCACGCCGCTGAGCGTCGCCCTCGCCACGGGCATCGCGCTCACGGCCGCGACCGTCGCCATGGGTCCCGCGGGCACCGCCATCGCCGCGGATCCGGAACGGACCGCCTCGCAGACCCAGCGCGTCGAGTACTTCACCGGCCCCGACGCCCACCCCCGGCACACAGAAGTCGCCGCGCCCCGTGCTCTGTCCGCGCAGCAGCGCGCGAAGATCGAGGGCGACGGAGACGTGACTCCGATCGTGCAGGCCGGGCCGGCCGCCGACAAGCTCGACGTCGTCTTCATAGGCGACGGCTACACCGCCTCCCAGCAGGAGGACTTCCACGCCGACGTGCGTGCCAAGTGGGCGAAGGTCTCCGCCGTCGAGCCGTACGCCTCGTACAAGGGTCTCTTCAACGTGTGGGCGGTCGACGCGGTCTCCCGGCAGTCCGGCGTCTCCGGCGACCCGACCAGCGACGTCGTCAAGGACACCGCCCTCGGGTCGGCCTTCTTCTGCGACGGCATCGAACGCCTGCTGTGCGTGGACACCAACAAGGTCGAGTCGTACGCGAAGAAGGCCGCGGACCCCGACCTGGTGATCGTCCTCGGCAACTCCACCAAGTACGGCGGCGCCGGCTACAACGACATCACCTCGCCGTCCGGCTACGACGGCATCGCCACCGCCTCCTCGGACAACGCGCAGTCCGACCAGGTCGCCGTCCACGAGACCGGCCACTCGCTGGGCAAGCTGGCCGACGAGTACTGGTACGACGAGTACGGCACCTACACGGGCGCCGAGCCCTGGGAGGCCAACACCAGCAAGCTGACGGCCGACGAACTCACCGCGCAGCGGAAGAAGTGGTACCGGTGGATCGGCCAGGCCTCGCCGGACGGCGGCACGGTCGGCGCGTACGAGGGCGGCGGCTACTACCCGCGCGGTCTCTACCGTCCGACGGAGGACTCGATCATGCGGACGCTCGGCCGGGAGTTCAACCTGCCCGGCCGCGAGGCGATGATCGCGGGCTTCCACCGGCACGCCTCCGTGGTCACCGCGCAGACACCCACGGACCGTGCGGTGCGGCGCGACGACAAGGTCCGGGTGCGGGTGGCGGACGGCATCCGACTGCGCTGGAGCGTCGACGGCCGCGAGGTCAGGAAGGCGCGAGGCGACGCCACCGTGACGCCCCGCTCCCTGGGCACCCCCGCTGACGGCCGCCCCCACACCCTGTCGCTCCGCGCCACGGACCCGACCGGCGCGGTCCGCGACCCAGCCCTGCGCACCCTGCTGACGGACTCGCTCACGTGGCGGGTACGGCGCTGATCCGCCACTCGCTCCCTGCCGACCCTCGAAGGAGCTGAGGCGCGGCCGGACGGGTCGTACGGTCGGGCCCCGCACCCGCGGCGGGGCCCGACCCGCCCTCCGTCGAACCTCCGGTCAGCGACCGGAGTGGTCCAGGGGCGCCGGCACCCGGAGCCGGGCCGCCTCCGCGCGCGCGGCGGCCGCGCCGCCGGGGCCGCTCGACTCGCGGACCACGAGTTCGGGCGCGAGCCGTAGCGCACGCCGCGGTCCGCCGCCGTCGTCGCCGGAGAGGCGCCGCCCCAGCAGTCGTGCCGCTTCGGCGGCCAGCTCGGCCACCGGCTGGCGGACCGTCGTGACGCCCGGCGCGGAGAGCGCCGCCATCGGGATGTCGTCGAAACCGGTGACCGCGACGTCGCCCGGCACGTCGGCGCCGAGCTGCTGCAGGCGTTGCAGGGCCCCGATGGCGATCAGGTCGTTGGCGCAGACCAGCGCGTCGGGCCGGGCGGACCACACCTCGTCGACCGCGGCCCTGCCCCACTCCACGGAGAAGTCGCCGAGGGCCACCCGCTCCGGCGCCCCGGCATCGAGCGCGCCGGCCCCCGCCGCGTAGGCCGCACGCCGCTCGGCCGCGGCCGACGCGGTCCCGGCGGCGCCGAGGAAACAGACCCGACGGCGGCCCGTCGCGGCCAGGTGGTCGAGGACCAGAGCCATACCCGCGGCGTTGTCGACCGCGACGGAGTCGGCGACCGCCGGCCCGCAGCCCCGGTCCATGAGGACGAGCGGGACCCGTTCCGCCGCCGCCGTCACCGCCTCCCTGCTGCGCTCCTCGTGCGCCGGAATCACCAGGAGCGCGTCGACCCGCCGGCCCAGCAGATCGGCGATGTACTCCGCCTCGGCCGCCGGGTCGTCGTCGCAGTCGGCCAGCAGCACGGCCCGCCCCTCGGCGTGCAGGGCGTGCGTCAACTCCCGTACCAGCGTGGGGTAGAAGGGGTTCGTGATCTGCGGCAGGACCAGTCCGACCGTGCCGGTCGAGCGGCTGCGCAGTGCCCGGGCGGCGTGGTTGGGCCGGTAGCCGAGCGCTTCGGCGGCCTCGCGCACGCGGCGGGCGGTCTCGGCGCCGACGGGGCGCGTGCCGGCCAGGACCCGGGAGACCGTGGCGACGGAGCAGCCGGCGGCCCGGGCCACATCTCTCAGCGTTACGTCGGCCACGCCGCGCCCACCCTTCGAGGAACTTCGGCAAACGTTATCAGCGGGCCTGACGGGTCACCAGACCCAATTTTCCGGGTTATTTAGACCCTTCCATCCCTATTTGAAGGCCCTTGGCGGGGGCATCTCTCATGTCCGTTGCGGGGGATTTTGCCGGGGTGTGTCGTCGGCCATTGACAGAATTCGTGCCGGTGCACAAAGTCTTGGGAGAACGTTTTCCCGAGCTCTCGCTCCGCAGCGTCAGCTCAGCCGAACAAAGAGGTTCCGCGATGCCCCGAAAGATCATCCTGGACTGCGACCCCGGACATGACGACGCGATCGCCATGCTCCTGGCGCACGGCAACCCGGATGTCGAGCTGGTCGCCGTCACCACCGTGGTGGGCAACCAGACCCTGGAGAAGGTCACCCGCAACGCCCTGTCGGTGGCCCGCATCGCGAACATCACCGGTGTCCCCTTCGCCGCGGGCTGCCCCCGTCCCCTCGTACGCGACGTCGAGACCGCCCCGGACATCCACGGCGAGAGCGGCATCGACGGCCCCGTCATGCCCGAGCCGACCCTGGCCCTCGACGCACGGCACGCCGTCGACCTCATCATCGACACGGTCATGGCGCACGAGCCCGGCGAGATCACCATCGTGCCCACCGCCGGCCTGACCAACATCGCCCTCGCCGCCCGCAAGGAGCCCCGCATCGTCGAGCGGGTCCGCGAGGTCGTGCTGATGGGCGGCGGCTACCACACCGGCAACTGGAGCCCGGTCGCCGAGTTCAACATCAAGATCGACCCCGAGGCCGCGCACATCGTCTTCAACGAGAGCTGGCCGGTCACCATGGTCGGCCTGGACCTCACCCACCAGGCCCTCGCCACCCCCGAGGTCGTCGAGCGCATCGGCAAGGTCGGCACCGCCCCCGCCCGCTTCGTCAACGAGCTCCTCGACTTCTTCGGCGCCATGTACCTGGAGGCCCAGGGCTTCGACGCCCCGCCCGTCCACGACCCGTGCGCCGTCGCGTACGTCATCGACCCCGGCGTCATGACGGTCCGCAAGGCCCCCGTGGACATCGAGCTCACCGGCACCCTCACGCTCGGCATGACCGTGACGGACCTGCGCGCCCCCGCCCCCGACGACTGCCACACCCAGGTCGCCGTCGACCTGGACCACCAGCGCTTCTGGGACCTCGTCGTGGACGCGCTCGAGCGGATCGGCGACGTGCGCGCATGAACGCCTCCCTCACCGAACCCGCCGCCGCGCCCGGCGGACCCCGCGCCTCCCGGCCGGTGCGCATCGGGGTCCTGGTCGCCGCGCTCCTCGCGGCGTGCTTCGCCTTCCAGCTCAACGCGAGCATGCTCAGCCCCGCCTTGAAGAACGTCGAGGACTCCCTCGGGGCGACCTCCGCCGAGGTCGGCCTGACCCAGACCGCGTTCTTCACGTCGGCCGCGCTCTTCTCGCTCTTCCTGCCGCGCCTCGGCGACCTCATCGGCCGCCGCAAGGTGCTCGCCGGCATGCTGACGCTCATGGTCGTCGGCTGTGTGGTGGCGGCCCTCGCCGAGAGCGTGCCGATGCTCTTCGCGGGACGCGTCATCCAGGGCGTCTCCGGACCCACCGTGCCGCTCTGCCTCATCATGCTGCGCAACGAGGTCCACGAGCCGAAGAAGTACGGCACCCTGCTCGGCGTCATCACCGCCGTCAACGGCGGCATCGCCGGTCTCGACTCCCTCGCGGGCGGCTTCCTGTCCGACCACTACGGCTTCGGTGCGGTGTTCTGGGCGATGGCCGGCGTGGCCGCGATCGCCGCGCTCCTCGTCGCCACCCTCACCCCCGAGTCCAAGGCCGCCGGCACCGCCGACACGCGCATGGACTGGCCCGGCGTCACCCTCCTGGTCGTCTCCGTCGGCGCGGCCCTGATCGCCCTGAACGAGGCGGGCAAGCTCGGTGCCGCGAACTGGCTCCTCGTCGTCGCCCTGTTCGCCGTCACGGCCGTCGCCTTCGCCCTGTTCTGGCGCACCGAGGACCGCAGCAGCCACCCCTTGGTCGCCACCCGGCACCTGCGCCAGCGCTCCACCTGGGCGCTCCTGCTGACCACGGTGCTCACCATGACGGGCGTCTTCGCCGTGATGAACGGCATGATCCCCGCCTTCGCCCAGGACGCCCAGGCCGGCTTCGGCATGGGCGCCGAGCAGTCGGCCTGGTGGACCCTGACGCCGTACGCCCTCGCGGGCCTGGCCATGGGCCCGCTCGCCGGACGCCTCGCCGCCACATACGGCTACGGCCGCATCCTGCGCCTCGGGCTCATCGGGTCGGCCGTGACGGTCGCCCTGATGCTGTTCACGCTGCACGCCGACTCGCGGCTGCTGCTCCTGCTCGCCTCGGTCCTCATCGGCGTCACCTACGCGGGTGTGGGCAACATCGTCCTCAACGGCCTCGGCATCGTGCTCTCCCCGAAGGAGAACCCGGGCTTCCTGCCGGGGCTGAACGCGGGCGCCTTCAACCTCGGCGCGGGCCTCAGCTTCGCGGTCCTGTACGCCGTGCAGACCGCCGCGGAGCCGGCGGACAAGACCTCGCCCGCCGGATACACGGCAGGCATGATCGCCGGAGTCGCCCTCATCGCGGCGGCCTTCGCGACGTCCTTCCTCATCCCCAAGCCGGTGGAGGCGGAAGCCTCGGAGTGAGCGTGCGCGCGGGTCGGGCGGCCGGTCAGGCGCGGACCCTCGGCAGCCCCGTCACGGACACCACCAGCGAGTACAGCGAGCTGGTGGCCGTGATGAAGAGCCGGTTGTTCTTCGGCCCGCCGAACGCGATGTTGGACACCGGCTCGGGCACCCGCAGCCGCCCGATGAGGGTGCCGTCGGGGTCGTAGCAGTGCACCCCTCCCGCGATGGCGGCGGCCCACAACCGGCCGCCGTCGTCGAAGCGGATGTTGTCGAACCGGCTGACGCCGTCCGTCGCCTCGGCGAAGACCTTCCCGTCGGACAGCGTGCCGTCCTCGCGCACGTCGAACACCCGGATGCAGCCGCCCCGCGTGTCCGACACGTACAACTGCCGCTCGTCCGGCGAGAAGACCAGACCGTTCGGCCCTCCGAAGCCGTCCGCGACCAGACGCACCTCACCGGTGGACGGATCGATCCGGTAGACATTGAGGCCGTCGATCTCGGGCTCGGCCCGGAAACCCTCGTAGTCGCTGGTGATCCCGAAGTCCGGATCCGAGAACCACACCGAGCCGTCGGAGCGGACGACCGCGTCGTTCGGGCTGTTCAGCCGCTTGCCGTCGTACCGGTCGGCGAGCACGGTGATCCGGCCGTCGGGTTCGGTGCGGGTGACCCGGCGATTGCCCTGTTCACAGCTGATCAGCCGGCCCTCGCGGTCGAGGGTGTTGCCGTTGACGTGCCCGGCGGGGGAGCGGAAGACCGCGACCTCGCCGGTCGTCTCGTCCCAGCGCAGCAGCCGGTCGTTGGGAATGTCGCTCCACACCAGCTGACGCCAGGCGGGCAGGTACAGCGGCCCCTCGGCCCACCGGCAGCCCCCGTACAGCTTCTCGAGCCGGTCGTCGCCGTTCGCGCACCGGCCGGTGCGGAACCGCTCGTCCAGGATCTCGTACGGCGAGGTGCGGTCGTTGCCGGACATGGGTGCCCCCTGATGAGTCTTCGCTCGAATGACGTTCTGTCGATCATGACTATGCCAGAACGTTGTATGGTTTCGCCATGGTGACTGTGGATGACGTGGACCGCCGGCTGATCGCTCTCCTCCAGGAGGACGCGACCATCTCGTACGCCGCACTCGGCAAGGGCGCCGGTCTCTCCGCGGGCGCTGCCCACGAACGGGTGCGCAAGCTGCGTGAGCGCGGGGTCATCCGGCGCACCACCGTCGAGGTGGACCCCGCGGCGCTCGACCGCGGCGTGCTGGCCTTTGTGATGGTCGACTCGACGGCGTGGATGGGGGAGTCCGCGGACGCGTTCGCGGCCATCCCCGAGATACAGGAGGCGCACGTCATCGCGGGAAGCGCGTCGCTCCTGGTCAAGGTCCGCACCGAGACGACCGCCCAACTCCAGCACGTGCTGCGGCGGTTGTACGCGATCGAGGGGGTCAGCGGCACGCACGCCACGGTCTCCCTGGAGACGTTCTTCGAACGTCCGGTGTCGCCTCTTCCCGGGTGATCCGGAGGCGGCGACGGCTACCGCGGCGGTGGACGATCATCTTGGCGTCGGACTCGTCGCCACTGGAGCAGGTGAGCCTGCCCTCGATGGGGTACCCGGCCGCCTTGAAGGTGAGCTTCCCGGCCTGAGTGCCGTCAGGTGCGAGGACTCACTGAACTCCGGAGCAATTCCAGTCCGAGCGGTGTGCAGGAGTGCCAGACGGACGTGCCGTCTCGCTGGGTGACGATGAGGCGGGCCGCGCGAAGAGCCCTGGTGTGCTCGGAGGCGGACGCTTTACTGATGCTGAGTTCCTTGGCGATGTCCGACGTACTGTGTTCCCGTAGCAGCAGATCCAGGATCGCTGCCCGGGTACGGCCCAACAGAGCGCCCAGGGGATCGGCGGCTGAACCTTCCGGCCGCAGCTGAAGCGGAGCGAAGGCCGGGTAGATGAGAATGCTCGGCGCGTCTTCGTGCAGCGAGATCATGGGGGTGGGCCACAGCACGGACGGCAGCAGCACCACGCCATGGCCGCGCAGGCGGACCTCCACGGTTTCGGGCCGGGGGTAGACCAGGGTCGTTCCCTCCCAGTGCCCTCCGGGCGTGAGGCCGGCCAACGTCGCACGGATTCCGTCTCCGGCCAACAGCCGGGAACGCCAGACGTGTTCAGCGGCAAACGCCGTTTCGATACCTTTCCAGCGCTCCGTCAGCAACGCGGAGTGGGCCGAGCGCAGAGCACGTTCGAGCGTCTGCCAGGCATCCCGGTCCTGGCGGCTGAGGGCCTTGGTCCAGGGCGTGACCGGCCGGCTTGTCGGGCATACACGGCTCAGTTCCGCCCGTACGCGTTGAGTGGGAGTTCCGCGGATCTCGTCGATGCCGTCGTCGATCCCCTTGCTGAGCGGGTCGAGGAACATCGGGCCCCTGGCTGTCGGCGGCACCAGAGCGAGCAGCGCCCGCGCCTCTCGGGGAAGAGTCTTCCGCGCCTTTCGCAGCCAGTACGAATGGCCGGGTACATCGCGCCGCTGGAGCATCGCCACAGCGAAGCCCAGTTCCATCATCGGCGCCGGTCGGGCCGCGTACGTCACCCGTAACAAGTCGTCAGCGGTGAAGTGCAAGCGCAGCAAGGCTTCCTCCTCATGAGCTGCATCCGCCGCACGCCCCCGGTCGTGGCCCTTCACCGGTCACTGTTCGGCCACAACCGAAACCATTGCTGTCCCCGGCGGTCGAGGCCGAGCATGGCTCGCACGAATACGCCCGATGATTTCGGCGGCCCTGCCATGACGAAAGGGCTTCTTCGGCCACCTGTCATGGAGTTCGAGCAAGTCCGTCGCCGCCGGGCGCCGCCACTGTCCTAGGGAGAGCACGTGAAACGGAAACTCGCCGTCCTGTTCGCCGCCACGGCACTGGGTCTGGGAACCGTCCCGGTGGCTCAGGCCTCCGTGAACACGGGGAAGGCCGCTGGGGGGCAGCCAGAGGTACAGGCGTCCTGTCCCTCCGGCTACGCCTGCTTCTGGCCGGGCCAGAACTTCACCGGAAACCGGGGCCAGGTCTCGGGCAACAACCCCAACTTCGCCCTGTTGGGCAACTCCACCAACTCCTGCGGCAGCGGAAAGGGGTGGGAGGACTGCATCAGCTCGCTGCGGAACAGCGGTACACAGTGCACGGTGTTCTTCTACTCGCTCCGTAATTACAGCAAGTCGGGGAAGTGGCACAGCCTCTCCAGGGGGGACGAGGTCGGCAACTTCGCCCGGGACTACAACGATGCCGGCTTCGACAACACCATCAGCTCCAACCGCTGGTGCAGCTCGTAGTGACAACGGCTGCAAGGGGCCTGGGCCGTGCGCTGGTGCTCCTGCTCCTGACCGCGTCGGCCGGTTGCGCGGGCGCGCAACCGGCCGGCCGGTCGGCGACCCCATTGCCGGAGCCGAGGCCCTTCACCGGTCGACTCAGTACTGCGGCGATCGATCTCGCCACGCACTCAGGAACCTGGCCGACGACCCAGCAGACATTGATCACGGCGGAGATCCGGCTTGTCCGGGCCTGTATGGAGGAGAAGGGTTTCCGTTACCCGGCGGGAACTCCTTTGTCTCGACCCGCGCCCGAGGACGAGGCGGCAGCCGTTGAACTGGCCGATCGCCGAAGGACGGGGTACGGCATCTCGACGCCGGTGGCGCCGAACACGAATGTGTCCGAGGCTCCTGTGGACCGCTATTACCGAGGGCTGTCCACCTCCCGGAAGAGGAAATTCGACCTTGCGCTCAACGGACCGGCCGACAAGAAGGCGACGGTGAGCGGAACGGACTGGGGAGAGGTGCGCGTGGCCACCGAAGGCTGCACCGCCGAGAGCCGGGCGCAACTGGCGGGCAGCCCGGCGCTGTGGGCACGCATGCAGTACGTACCGGAGAAATACGACAACGCACTCGGGCAACGCGTGGCTGCGACCCCCGCCTATGCGAAGGCATTGGCCCAATGGCGCTCCTGCATGGCTGACCTGGGCCATCCGTACCGCAGCCCCGAACAGGCCCAGAGAACCTTGCGGAAGGAGCAGCGGAACACAGCCACGGACGAGGCATTCCGCCGCAAGGAGATCACGGTCGCCGTCGCGGACGGTCAATGCGCTCTGCGAAACCATCTGCCTGCCCTGTCACTGCGGGTGCAACGCGAACTCGCCCTCACCATGAGTCCGGACGCGCAGCGAACCCTGTCCGATCTCGCCGCGTACCGCGAGGAGGCACTGCGGCGGGCCCGGACGATTCACTGAGCTTGACCCTGTCGGGGATCTTGGCGTTCGGCTGCCGAAGCTCGCAGGCGTCTGTGCCGTCCTGAACCTGCATCAGCACCACCTCGACCGGACAGTCCACTCCCGGAGTCGGCCGATCGATCTGCCTGCCGGCGGAGTCGATTCATTGTGCTGCGCATGCACCCCTGACAAGATCGCTCGAGGTCGGCGCGACGCGCACCGGTCGTCATACACGACCAGCCGCCGGTGGCGGTCCGGTCGTGGCCCTCTCCTCTCCGGTCGTCCCGCCAGTGCGCCGCCGACCGGTGCTCTCGCACGCGAAGGGTGCCTGAATGCATTTGCTGAGCGGTGCCGCTCCTCGTCTCTCCGCCGTGCCGGGACCCGGCACGGAGCTTGACCAAGTCCTGGCCCTCACCTCGGTGGAGCCCGTGTGGCGGTTGCCCGCCGACGCGTACCGGGAGGAGGCCGCCCAGCGGATGTACCGCCCGGAGTGGACCTGGGCCGCCTGGGGGCCGAACGGCCGGGTGCTGGCCCGCGCGCTGTGGTGGGGGCAGAGCGACAGCGCGCACCCGCTCGCGCTGGACTGTCTCGCCGTCGCGGACGAGGTGCCCGCCACCGAGCGGGCCGCTCTTGCCGCCGCGCTCCTCGACGCGGGGCACCAGTCGTTCCGTGCAGCGGGGGCCGGAGCCTCACCGCTGTACAACCTCATGAAGCTGCCCGGCTCGTGGCGGAACGACCCTGAGCACGTCGCCGCCGTGGCCTGGCGCCAGGAGGCCGCCCTTCGCGCGGGCCTGACGGTCGAGGTGGAGCGACTGCAGTTCGAGTGGACGCCCGAGGTCCCGCTGCCGGCCGAGCCCGAGCGGCTGGTCTTCTCGCCGGAACCGGACGACGAGGTGTTCCTGCAGGCGATGCTGCGGGTCGCCGAGGGCACGCTCGACGCCCACACCGTGGAGAGCGAGGCGGCCAACGGGCCGGAGGCCACGGCCCGCGAACGCCTGCGGTTCTACCTCGACCGCCCCGGCAAGCGGGACTGGTGGCGCCTGGCGCACACTCCCGACGGCGCCCTGGCCGGCCTCGCGATACCGTCGGCCACGCCGTACAGCCGCAACGTCGGCTATCTCGGCGTCGTGCCCGAACTAAGGGGCCGCGGCTACGTGTCGGAGATCCTGGCCGCCATCACCCGCTTCCAGGCCGAAGACGGTGCGGACCGCATCACCGCCACGACCGACCTCGGCAACGGTCCGATGGCGGCGGCCTTCACCCGCGCCGGATACCGCACCACGGAAGTCCGCCTCATCTTCTCCGAACCGCTGGACTAGAACGACGAACCCGCCTGGCGAACGCGGCGGAGGGCGGTGCACCGAGCAGGTTCGTCGAACGACCTTACGCAGTCCGCCAGTTCCTCCCGTCCATGGTGCTGGGGGAAGTCACCTCCTCGCCCCGCAGAGATGGGCCCGGCACCGGGCCGGGCCCGAGCGGTCGGGTGAGTGGGGGACCGAAGAGGCGGCCGGTTCGGCGTGCGTCAGGCGAAGTCCGCCGCGGTCATGCCGGCGGGATGTCCGGGCGGCCACTCCACCAACTCGATCCGGTAGCCGTCCGGGTCCGTGAGCCATGACGTCTTCGGGCCGTGGGATCCGCCCGGATACTGGAGCGCCTCGGGTCTCAGGCCGGCTTCGGTCAGCCTCTCCAGCGTGGCGTCGAGCCCGTTCACCTGGATGGCGAGGTGGTCGAAACCGCTGCCCACGTCGACCGGGCCGCTGCCGGGGCGGTGGACCAGTTCGAGGGAGGCGGCCGGCTCCTCGGGAAACTTGAGGATCACCAGGCGGGCCCCGTCACCGGTCTCGACCCTGCCCAGTTCGCGGTAGCCCAGAGCGGTGTAGAAACCGAGCGATCGGTCCAGGTCGCTGACGCGGTACGAGACGAAGAGCGTCTTCACGCGGCCTCCCCAGGCCGACGCACCCGGTAGCGCAGATGTGTGACGTCACGGTCCTCGAGTCGTCGGACGAGGTCGAGTTCGATGTGGTCGCCGCCCAGGTGGTCGAACAGCCGTCGTCCCTCACCGAGGAGGACCGGAACCACATGGATCTCCATCTCGTCCATCTGTCCGGCCCGGAGCAGCGCTTGGGCCGCCCCCGCTCCGTGGACCATGACAGGGCGGTCCCCAGCGGCAGCGCGAGCCTGACGGGCGCACTCCTCGACATCGGTGACGAAACGCGCGTGGCCGGGGGGAACGTCCGTCTCGTCCACCTGGTGGGTGAGCACGAAGATCGGCACGCCGCCGTGGTGATCTCCCTGCCAGCGTCCGGCGAGTTCGAAGGTGCGACGGCCGGAGATCACCGCGCCGGTCGCCAGCGCTTCGCGGTAGACCTGGCCGCTCGGGCCGTCGGACTCCCGGTCGTCGAGCCAGTTGAAGAGACGTCCACCGTTGCGTCCCAGTTCTTGCCCCGGCCGGTCGTCCGGGCCGGTGATGCAGCCGTCGAGCGACATCGACATGTACAGCCGAATCGGATGGTCCATCCCGGCCACCGTCTCTCCTCTGTGGCGCCGAGGTCCGGCGCGCGTCCCTCTGCCCGCCGACTGGGTGGGCCTGCCGACCATGAAGACTCCAGGTGACCGGAAAAATCATCGGAACAGGCCGATGGCGGCTCACGCGGGCCGTCGGCGCGGTGTCCCGGCGATCTCCACCACACGATCCGGCTGCAAGGTACGCGAGGGCATCAGTAGGAGCGTGGAATCGGCCCACGGGGAACCTTCCTCTACGCCCTGTAGAGGCCTGTAGAGGCCGTAGAGCCCCGTGGGTAGAGCCCCATAGAGCCCGGAGGGTCGTTACTTGGCGGCCTGCAGGGCCTTCTGCCAGACCGGGCTGTCCACGTAGTGGTTGTCGTACAGCTCCGAGGAGTTCTTGATCTCCTCGAAGCTTGCCTCCCCGCGCATCACCCGTCCGAGCAGGCGCAGATAGTCGAAGCGCGGCATGCCCGGGCTGAAGACGAACAGCACGTCCGCCTCCCGCCCCGGAGCCGCGGCGAAGGCGTGCGGGGTGTGCGGCGGCACCAGCAGGAAGTCGCCCTTCTCCAGGACCTTCACTTCGTCGTCGATCAACACCTGGAGGGCGCCGTCCACGACGAAGAACATCTCCGACGCTCTGGTGTGGAAATGCGCGGGAGCGCCGACCGCACCCTTCGCGAACGTGGAGCGGTAACTGGTGAGCGCGCTGCCGTCGCTGCCGTGGTCCGCGAGCAGGGTCATGACGCTGCTCGGGTCCGCGGTGGTCTCGGCGGTGGCGGCGCGGGTGAGGACGGCCTTGGGCGCGGTCTGCTCGTTCATCACGGGTTCTTCCTCTGCTGTGCTGTGCGGCTCCGGGCCTTCCCGGCGCCTTGTGAGTACAACTCTATGGAGCCAATAGACCTGTGATGAGGTGCATTTGAGGGCGTTGTTCATGGGTCAATTTTGTCGGTGTCGCCGACTCGCCGGGGCCGCGGCGGGGCACGCGGAACGGCGGCGCGGTGCGGACGGAATCCGGGGCCGGGTGACGGTCGGCGGCGAGCTCTGCGCGACATCACCCAAGGGGAGCCGGCCGCGAAACCTGCGAGTGAAGACCGTTCGGGACAACTCGCTCAGAAAAGATCAAAGACCCCGGCTGGACGGGGGAGACCAGCCGGGGCCGTGAGAGGTGGCACGCGGAGGGCGGTCGCCTCTCGGCGAAAGGCTCCATGGGGCTTCAGCCGAACGATCGTCCCCATGGGCTATAGGTGAGGCCCGGGGACACTGTCCCCTCCGCAGCCACACCTGAAGGAACGACGCCCGGTCCCGGGTTGTTCCGGACCGACCGCCCCATACCGGGTGACCTATGACACACCGGGCAATCGGCGGCCTGCCGCCCCTCTGCCAGAATCGCTCCCATGGCTGACCGCGACACGGATCACGAGTACCTGCTGGACAACCGGCAATCCGAGGCAGGGATCCGGTTCGAGGCGCTCAGCGAGCTGTTCGACCCGGTCACCTTCCGGCACATCGACGGGCTCGGCCTGACCGCGGGCATGCGGTGCTGGGAGATCGGCGCCGGCGGCCCCTCCGTACCCCTCGGACTGGCCGAGCGCGTCGGACCCACGGGAGCGGTGGTCGCCACCGACATCGACGTGTCCTGGACCCGCGACACCGCGGGCGGCGCGATCGAGGTGCTGCGCCACGACGTGGCCGCCGATCCGCCGCCACCCGGCGGCTTCGACCTCGTCCACGCCAGGCTGGTCCTCGTCCACGTCGCCGACCGCGCCGAGGCGCTGCGCCGAATGGTGCAGGCGCTGCGACCGGGCGGCCGGCTGCTCCTGGAGGACGCCGACCCGGGGCTTCAGCCCCTGCTGTGCCCGGAGGAGTCGGGCCCCGAGCAGCGGCTGGCCAATCGGCTGCGCTCCGGCTTCCGCGCGCTGATGGCGGCGCGCGGGGCGGATCTCGCGTACGGGCGGACCCTGCCCCGGCTGCTGCGCGAGGCCGGTCTGGACGACGTGCAGGCCGACGCGTACTTCCCGATCACCTCGCCTGCCTGTGTCGTCCTGGAGGCGGCGACGGTGCGACAGATCCGCCCCCTGCTCGTGGCCGAAGGCCTGGCCACCGACGAGGAGATCGACCGCCACCTGGCGAACGTGGCCACCGGACGCCTCGACCTCGCCACCGCGCCGATGATCTCCGCGTGGGGACGCAGGCCGTAGCGGCGGAAGGCCGGGGTGGCGGATCAAGGGGCGCGTGGTGAAGGGGAAAGCCGTGGTTGAGGGGGAAGTCGTGATGGAGGGTGAAAGGGAGAGCGGCATGGCGGCGGAAGCCGATGACATCGTCCTGAGCAAGCAGGATCTCCGTGAGGTCACCGCGTTCGCCGCCGCGTGTGCTGAGGCCGTCCTCGACGTGTTCGAGGCCGATCGAGGGGACGACCCGCGCCCGCGGGCCGCGATCGACGCGGCGTGGGCGTTCGCCCGGGGCGGCGAGCGGGGAAAGTCCTTGCGCGACACGGCGTGGGCCGCGCTCAAGGCCGCCAACGACACGGCCGGGCCGGCCGCGCGCGAGGCGGCCCGGGCGGCGATGGCCGCGGCAGGTGCGGCCTACTTGCACCCCCTGGCCAAGGCCACGCAGGTCAAGCACATCCTCGGCGCCGGGGCGCACGCGGCCAGAGCGGCCGAACTGGTCGCCGGGGACGACCGCAATGTCGGTGCCGAACAGGCGCAGCAAACGGCGCGGCGGGCGACCGTCGCCGTGGCCGACGTGCTGGCACGGTTTCCGGCGGCGCCGGGCGGCGGAGGCCGGGTCGGCGAACTGATCCGCATGCTGGACGGGGACGTCCGCGAACTCGGTGCCCTCCGCGACGCCCGCGATCCTTCGGGACCGTGACTTCCGTCGTACGTGGCGGAGGCCGTCTCGCGCACGGAAAATTCCCTGCCGTCACGGCGCCGGAGGTGCAGACTCGCCCCTATGGCGGACATGAAGGCGTTCCGGGACGCGGTCGACGACTGGGCGAGTGGCGGTTCCGACGGTGCCGGTGCGTCGGCGGGGGATCTGGCGGTGCGACTCGGAGTGCGGACCGTGGTGCTGCTGGAGGGGCCGAGCGACTTCGAGGCGGTGGAGGCGCTTGCCGCACGGCGGGGCCGGGACCTGGCCGCGGAAGGCGTGTGCGTCCTGCCGATGGGCGGGGCGATGAGCATCGGCCGCTACGCATCCCTCCTCGGGCCGCCCGGACTCGGGCTGCGCCTGACGGGACTGTGCGACGTGAACGAACAGGGCTTCTACGAACGGGGCCTTGAGCGGGCGGGCGCGCCGCACGACGGCTTCTTCGTGTGCGACGCGGACCTGGAGGAGGAGCTCATTCGCGCGCTGGGCACGGAGACGGTTGAGGAGATCGTCCGGGTCGAGGGCGACCTGCGAGCATGGCAGACGTTCGTGCGCCAGCCCGCACAACACGGCCGCCCCCGGGAACACCAGCTGCGACGCTTCCTGGGCACGAAGAAGGGCCGCAAGATCCGCTACGGCCGCCTGCTGACCGAGGCCCTGGCTCCCGATGAGGTGCCGGCCCCGCTCGACGCCCTCCTCACGAGCGTGTGAGGGCGCCGGCGAGGGCACGTACTACCCGAGTCGGCCGCCGGACCACGTCCCCACCCGCCTTCCGGCATCACGGACACCGCCAACCACCCGCGACGACGCGGTGGTTGCATCACGGATCGCCTCACGTGGCGTCCAGCAGATCGGTGACGAACTTGCGCAGCAGGCCCGCCCGCACGGGCAGGACGCCGTGGATGACCTGCGAGCCGTAGGCGACACCGGTACCCGCCGCGGCGTCGGTGATCCAGCGGGTGCGCTGTGCCGCGCGCAGCCAGGCAGGTTCCGTGTCGTGCAGGTGCGTGTCCGGTGAGGGCGCGTGCGGGAGCCGATGGGTGAGCGGGGTGCCGGGCAGGAAGCCTTCGGCTTCACCGACCACCTCGCCGGACCAGACGGTGTTGCTGGACGTCGTCTCGATGTAGAAGTCGCCGCCCTCGTCCGCGTCTTGTAGGACGACGCCGAGGCGCCCCAGACGGCGCGGGGCGGCGCCGGGTGCGGGTATCCCATCGAGATGGGTGGGCACCGCCGCGCCGGGGGCCAGCTCGGTATAACCCCACGGTGCCGCGGCGCTGATGGAGGGCATCGACTGGCGGATCGCCGGCAGGGCCCGCTCGGCGGCGAACCCGAGGATCTCCTGGGCCGGGGCGGGCGCGGGGAGTACCTCGGCCTGGAACCGCGGGGTCCAGCCGGTGCTTCGCTGCTCGGCGTCCATGATCTTGCGGAGCTGGGAGAGCTCGTCGGGGGTCAGGAACTCCTCGACGGTTTGCAGGGCCAGGGTCTCACTGATGTGAATCACGGTGTCCTCCGGAGCCTTCGGGAGCGGCGCTGCGGGGTGGTCCCCCGACCACCGTCAGGGAGGCGCCGGGGCCGGGCCAGGGTGCAGCGGGGGCGCAGAGAGGCGGACGGGCCCGTTCGCCGGCAGGCGCCGAAGCATTCGGGGGCCCGGGTACGCGGGTACGGCGGCACCATCGGTGAGGGTGCCGCCGTATCAGTGCAGCGGTCAGCCGACCGCACGGTCGGAGGCGCCGCCTCGCTGAGGGGCGCGCACGCAACTGCGCCGGCGCCCATCCGACATGCCGGGCACGCCGAGAGTCGAAGAGCGGCCGAGAGCGGCCCAGGCCCCGGTCGACGTCGTCGTGACCGGGGCCCGGAGACCTGAGGGTGGCTCAGTCCGTCTGCTTGTCCGCGTACTTGGGCAGGCAGAACATCAGCGTCCACATCAGGGCGAGGAGGCCACCGACCCACCACAGCACCGCAATGAACGCCTCGCGGTTGAGCGCGGGGTCGGGGGAGCCGTTGGTGGTGGTGAAGAACACCAGGGCGGTGAGCGCGGTACCGAGGGCGATGCCCAGATGCATGACGGTATTGAACAGGCCCGAAGCCGATCCGGCGTCCTCGTGCGGGATCCGCGCCAGCGACATGTCGGCGAGCGGGCCGCTGACCATGCCGAGACCGAAGCCGATCAGTACGACCGGGGCGGCCATCGCCGACAGGGTCGGCTCCGCCGCACCCGTGTCGGCCTGGATCCCGTAAGCGGCCATCGAAGCGAGCGTGACGAGGACTCCGGCCTGCGGCAGCCGGCGGGCGAAGCGTCCACCGCTCTTCGCCGTGACCGTCGCACCGGCCAGCTCCCCCAGGGAGAGCAGCACGAAGGCCAAGGCCGCGTGGAAGGGGGTCATGCCCAGACCGAGTTGGAGGTAGAGCGTCCAGGTCATGAAGAACAGCCCGCACAGCAGGCCGTGCAGCAACTGCGCGGCCATGCCGCCGGAGAACTGCCGAGTCCGGAACAGGGACAAGGGCACGAGGGGCGCGTCGTTCTGCTTGCGCCGCTGGTGGCGCAGGAAGACACCGAGCACGAGGAGGCCGGTGGCGAGCAGGACGAGGCACCAGAACGGCCAGTGGTGAAGATGTCCTTCGGTGAGAGGGAAGACGATCAGGACGATGGCCAGGGCGGACAGCAGCATGCCGATGAGGTCGAGCCGGCCGGCCTTCTTCATGGTCGACTCGGGAATGAACCTGCGTCCCAGAAGCAGGACGGTGAGGCCGACGGGCACGTTGACCAGGAAGATCGGCCGCCACGTCTGCCCGAACAGGTCCGCCTCGGTCAGCAGGCCGCCCACCACCGGGCCCAGGACGTTGGCGAGGGACATGACGGCGCCGTACAGGCCGAACACTTTGCTGCGGTTCTGCCCCTCGAAGGTGACATGCAGGGTGGCGAGGATCTGCGGGATCATCAGAGCCACTCCCACGCCCTGGACCCCGCGGGCACCGATCAGCACGCCCGGACCGGTGGCGAGGCCGCACAGCAGCGAGGCCGTGGTGAACACGACGGTGCCGATGAGGAGGATCCTGCGCCGGCCGCAGAGGTCGCCGAGGCGTCCGCCGGTGATCAGCCCGACGGCGATGGGCAGTGAATAGCCGGTGGTCAGCCACTGCACCGCGTCCGGCCCGGCGCCGGTCGACTCCTGGATGGCGGGCAGGGCGGTGAGGACGACCGACTGGTCGATCATGTCCATCAGCTCGGCGCCCAGGAGCACCAGGAGGGCGATCCAGGCGCCCAGACCCATCTTCGACAGGCCGGGTGCGGGGTGGGTCGGGGGCTGGGTGGTGTGCTGTGGCTCGTTGTCGAGTGCGAAGGAGGACACGACGGGAAGCTCCTGATCCGAAGGAATCGGGGGAGCCCTGCGGACAGCCACACCAAGGCCGGAGAACACGAAGGCCGGGGGCAGACGGCAGAGCTGCACCCGGGAAGGAAAAACTGCGGGAAGGGTGACGCAACTCAGGCCAGCGCGACGTCCGCCCCGGACACGTGCGACAAGACAGCACGTGGGGAACGCGGACGACTACATGGCCTGGTTAATAGGTCGTCACCTCAAGATCGATGCAGAAGGAACAGGAGCCTCGGCCGCCGAGATCCCCGACGCCGAGTCCTGACCACCGTATGCCACCTCAAGGGCCCTTCGCACCTCAGTATGCGAAGGACCGGGGCGGCTTCTGGACGGTCGGTCGGCTGGTCGCACAGCTGCGGCACTGCTCGGTTGATCGAGTGCGTACGGTGGCCGTGAGCGGGGCCGGGCCTTTCGGAGGCGGGCCCGAACGGGGAGGTGCGCGGGGTGGGCGAGACATGGACCGGTGTGAGAGAGCGCGTGCTCGCGCTTCGGGACGCGCCGAACCGGCGGGCGGTGTTCGGCGCGTACTTCAAGGAGTCCGGGCACGAGTTCGAGCTGCGGCCGGTTCTGACCGAGGAGCAGATGCGCGCGGTGGAGCGGCAGCGCGGAGTGCGCTTCCCCGCGGAGTACCGGAGCTTTCAGCTCGAGGTGGGCGCGGGCGGTGCGGGCCCGGACTACGGACTGTTCGCGATCGAGCCGCCTGAGCCAGGGGAGACCGCCCCGCCCCGCCGTGCCCTGCCGTTCCGCCCCGAGCGTACGGCGGAGTGGGAGCAGCACCAGGCGGCGGAGCCCTACCGTGCGGCCTACGGCGACTCCGCCGAGGACCACGAGCGGTTCCGCGCGGCCTACGCTGCCTGGGACGCACGCGACGACGAGCTCCTCGAATCGTTGACCGAGGGCGCGCTCTACGTGAGCGATCAGGGCTGCGCCTATTACACGCTCCTCGTGCTGACAGGTCCCGAGCGCGGCACGATGTGGCAGGACGTCCGAGCGGCGGCGGAGGGCGTGATCCCGTTCCATTTCCTCGACAGCACGGACCGGGTCACGTTCGCGCAGTGGTACATGCACTGGCTGACCTGCACGGAACGGCTGGCGTGGCGGGCGCCGGAGAGCGCAGAGGGAAGCGGGTCCTGAGGCATGCCGACGGGTCAGCGATCCCTGAGCCGTCCCTCATGGAGCCGGCTCGGACAGGGGAGTGTGGGGCGGGCCCGAGCAAGGCGAAGGCCCCGGAGCGTCCGCCACTCCGGGGCCTTCTGGCAACCAGCGGCTTTCCAGGGCCAGTTACTGCTTGTCGGACTCCTTGCCCATGACGATTCCGTAGGCCCAGTCGTCGTCGGTGTCCGCTTCGAGGGTGAGGGGCAGGACGCCCCGCACGCCGCGGAAGCGGACCTTCACGGTCACGTACTTCTTCGGGTCGACGGCGAAGTCGGCGGTCATCGGCCGCTGCGCCGCGTCACCCCACTTCGCCACCCACCTCTCCGCGGTCTTCTCGGCGTCCTCGCCGTCGTACGACAGCTTCGCCAGACCCTCCTCGTCATGCCGCTGGAGGCGCACGAGGGCCTTCTCGACCAGGGCCAGGGTCTCCGAGGCGGGCTGCCCGGTCACGGAGAGGTCGAGGTCGGCTCGGCCGTCCTTGACGTGCGGGGGTGTGTGATCGGTGGTGCACGCCCCGAGCAGGAGAGCCGTGGCCGCGACCATGGCGACCGCGGCGGTCAAGGGGGCCCGGCCGCGACCCCGCCCGTATCGGCTTCCACGTCTCAACTGCGCCTCCCGGGCTTCTCGTCCCGCGCACGCAGGCCCAGTGTGTTCTCGTTGTGCGGGTCGGCGGCCCACGCCTGCGCCAGTGACGTGACGTCGGCGCTCGCCCTGCCGGTTGGCCTGCACCGTCCTGGTCTCGGTGCGTTCCCCGACGACCTCGACGCGCTCGTCCTCGGGGCGAGCCCGAAGGACGGGGGCGGTGGCGTCGTCTCCGGCCGCTGGTTCGGCCACGGCGCTCACGCGCGCGGTGGCAGCCGCCTCGACCGCGCCGAGACCCGATACGGCGGCCTCCACGACAAGCAGTCCGGACAGCGGGAGGCACGTGGTCAACACACACCCGGATCTGCGCCTGCGACGTGTCGTCACACGTTCCCCTCCCAGTAGAAACAAGATCAAGAGGAGGGAAAGGTAGCCTGAGAATTTCGTGAACTAGGGGGCCGTAAGCACTGAAACGGACAGGCTGGAGGTCCTGAAGCGGACAGTCGGCCGGTGTTGTGCGTCACGGTGGACGGCCGTACGCCTTGGGAGCCCGTCGGATGACCGTGTGTGACATCGAGGCGATCTGCCGCGCTGCCGCCCCCATGCCTATCCTCACTCCGGAAAGGCAGAAGCACTGGCGCAGGAGGTATCGCGGCATGTCACCGTCCATACTCACCGTCGGACTTGATCCCGCGCTGGTGGACGCCGCGCCCTCGTCGCGGGCGGCGTTCCCCGAGCTCGACGCCGAGACGGTCAGGGTCGGGGTGGCCGCCGAGCGGGCGCGGCTCCAGGAGCTCGGCTTCACCGTCGACCTCTGCCTGCTCGACTACGGTCGCACGGCCGAGGCGGTCTACCGCGCCGCGCTGTCCCGGAAGGACTACGACATCGTGGTGATCGGCGCCGGCATCCGGCTGGACCCGGTGCTGACGCCGCTCCTCGAGGTCTTGGTCGACGCCACCCGCGAACTGGCACCCGGCGCGAAGCTCTGTTTCAACGTGAGCCCGACGACGACCGTTGAGGCCGTCCAGCGGTGGTGGCCCGAACGCAGGCCCCTGGTCTAGCACTTCTACCAGGTCTGCCCGTCAGCGCTGTGCTGGTCAACGGCTTGGGTGTGAGACGTGGCGCGCTGGGGGAGGGGCGGGTCGGTCGTTGGCGCCGACGCCGTGGTTCACAAACGATCTCCAAGGCCTGGGCGTCGGGCCGAGAATGCCCCGGTGCCCGACTGCGGGCGCGCTACGGTGCGATGGGCCCAGGCGTCTCGTCCGGCGGGGGAGAGGCGGGTGAAGGTGATGCGCTGTTGCTCGGGCTGGGCGGCAGGGGAGTGTCGGCGGGGACTGATGAGTCGCCCCGTGTGAGGAGCCGTGGCAGCAAGAGGAGGACGGCTGCCAGTACGGCGGCCAGAAGGACTACCGGGGCCTTGCGCAGTCCGGGGTGGATGACCCTCCGTACGCGGGTCGATGGCGAGGAGGTCGGGCTGAGGGCGGTGACTTGGCCGGCCCGGGCGTGCAGTGCGGCGCGGAGGCGGTCCTCGACGGCTGTCATGGCGTCTCCCTGAGTCTTCTGGCCAGAGCCGTGAGTAGCGCGGCTCGCCGTGGACTTCACGACGCCCCGGTCCGCGCCGCCTCCGTCTCGGCAGCCTGCAGCCTGATCGTCGACTTCCCACGGCCTCGGCCGAGCCACCCGCGCCTCAGGTCACCGGCCCCGGAATGATCCAAACAACCCCGTGAAGATCATTCCATTGGGAGTTCTTGGGCTCGGTCCGGTTCCAGGAGAGGGGATCCGATGTTCAGGTCCTCGTCGAGCTTCGCGACGACGGTGGTGGCGAGCGACGGGGCGTGCCGTGTAGTCCATTTTTCGACGGACGCCAAGAAGCCGAGCAACTGGTCCTGAACGGAGCCCAGGAGGTACGGCAGTTGCGCACGTGGCAGCTCGATGGGACGTCCATCCCGTTCATCTGCGTCAGGCCACAGCCGCACCATCGCCCCGACGTGTTCGATGCCCGGAGTAGGGTCGTGGCCGAGCCACGGCTCCTCGCCCCGCATCAGTGCGAGCCAGTCTCGCCAGCTCTCCAGGCCGAAGCAGCATCCGGGCACCACGGTGGCGCCGGTGTCGGTGCTCCGGATCCTCAGTCCGCCGGGAGCAGCGACATCCTCGGTCCTCAGCAGCTGGCTCATCTGCTCCGAGATCTCGGCGGAACCGTTGGCCTCAGTCTCACGATCGTCCACGTTGTAGCAGGTCAGAGCCGCCATTGCCGTGCCGAGCTCTCGCTCGGACAGTTCGCCGGACAGCGCCAGTAGATGATCTGAGGTCGGGTCAGCGAGGGGCCAGCGAGCGAAGTCGGTGGCGCCGTGGGTCTCCAGCACGGCATCCATGATCAGCACGACTCCAGTGTCGCTGTTGGGTGGCCTCACTTTCGCCCCGCTCAACGCCGGATGAGGCCGAGGTCCGTGGCCGTGGCGACGGCGGCGGTGCGGGAGTCGACGTCGAGTTTGGCGTAAATGCGGGCGAGATGGGATTTGACCGTGCCTTCGGTCAGGTGCAGACGTGCGCCGATTGCCTGGTTGGACAGACCGTCGGCGACCAGGGTGAGAACTTCGGTCTCGCGCCGGGTCAGGGCGGCGCCGGGGGAGCGGAGCCGGTTCATCAGCCGGTCCGCGACGCTGGGAGCGAGTGTGGTGCGGCCCGTGGCCGCGGTCCGTACGGCGGCGGCCAGGTCCTCGGGTGGGGCGTCCTTGAGGAGGTAGCCCGTGGCGCCGGCTTCGATGGCGGGCAGGGTGTCGGCGTCGGAGTCATAGGTGGTGACGATCAGTACGCGGGGGGCTCCGGGCCGGGCGGTGATCCGGGCGGTGGCCTCGGCGCCGCCCATGCCCTTGCCGAACTGCAGGTCCATCAGGACGACGTCGATGTCGCCCTCGGCGGCGCGGCTGACGGCGTCCTCGGCGGTGGCGGCTTCGGCCGTGACGACGAGGCCGGGCTCGGTTTCCAGCACGGCGCGCAGTCCGGCCCGTACGACCGGGTGGTCGTCGGCCAGGAGCAGGCGGATGGGTGCGTCGTCGGTCACGGGCGGTCCTCGGGCTCGGTGCCGGCCGGCTGGGAGAAGGGCAACCGGACGGCCAGGGCGGTGCCGTGGCCGGGGCCGGACTCGATGGTGAGGGTGCCGCCGAGGGCCTGGGTGCGGGCACGCATGGCGGCCAGCCCGAAGCCGCCGGTCTCGGGGTCGGGGGAGGGCAGGAGGGTGGGGTCGAAGCCGCGTCCGTCGTCGACGACGTCGAGGACGACATGGTCGACGAGGCAGTTGAGCGTGACGTCGACGGTGGCGGCCTCGGCGTGCTGGACGGTGTTGGCCAGGGCGGACTGGGCGATGCGCAGCAGTGCGACCTCGTGCGCGGTGGTGAGCGGGGCGGGGTCGCCGGTGAGGTGGAAGCGTGCGGTGATCCGGTGCCGGGCAGAGGTGGTGGTACACAGGCGTTCCAGGGCGTCGGCCAGGGTGGTGCCTTCCAGCGTGGGCGGGGTGAGGGCGGCGACGAAACGGCGGGCCTCGGCGAGGTTGTCGACGGCGGCCTGCCGGGCCTGGTCGACGTAGCGGGCCGCGTTCTCCGGGGCGTGGGGCAGCGCTCGATCGGCGGCGCGCAGCAACAACTGGATGCTGGCCAGGCCCTGGGCGGTGGTGTCGTGGATCTCGCGCGCCAGACGGTCGCGTTCGGCCAGTACGCCCGCGGTGTGCTGGGCTGCCGCCAGGTCGGCGCGGGTGGCGGTGAGTTGCTCGATCAGCCGGCGGCGGTGTTCGCTCTCCCGGTACAGGGCCTGGTAACCCCACACCACCGCGACGGCGACGGCCGCGCCGAGGGCAGGGCCGATGGCCATGGCGGGACCGAAGGAGTGCTGGTGGGCGGCGAAGCCCGCGACGGCCGAGGCGGCGGTGGCGGTCACGGCTGCCAGTGCGGTGCGGCGGGGCAGCAGATGCAGCTGGAGGAAGTAGAGCGGGAAGGCCACCCACACGGCGTCGGGGGACAGGGCCAGCAGCACCAGCCAGCAGGTGCCCACCACGGCCAGCCACAGTGCGGCGGCCCGCTGTGAGCGGCGTACGGCCGGCAGCGCGGGCCCCGCCGCGTACACCAGACCGCACACGGCTGCCGTGGCGATGATCCATCCGTCGTGGGGCCGGTCGTCGGCCACGGCCCGGCCGGCGGCCAGGGCGAGCAGGCCGACGATCAGCAGGTGCAGACACCAGGCCAGGGTCCGGGTGGTCGGGGTCAGGGCAGGGGCGGCAGTGTTCACAGTGCGTCCCAGGTTACGAAGCCGACGCCGGAGGAGCCTCCATCAAAAGTTAGAACCCGCGCGCCGTCTTTCGGCCCGCCAAGAGCTCTCCTGCGGCAGACGCGCGCACACGGGGCCGACGGCGACGGTGGAGGCCTACCGCTTCCGCCGCCGGAAAGGACAGGCCAAGGCCGTGTTCGTCGCCTGGAGAGACCTGAAGTTCGCCAAGGGGCGCTTCGCCCTCATGGGCGCCGTCATCGTGCTGATCACTCTGCTGGTCGGGCTGCTGTCCGGGCTGACGGCCGGCCTCGGACGGCAGAACATCTCCGCGATCACATCCCTGCCCGCCGACAAGATCGCCTTCCAGGATCCCGGCGGCGGTCGGGACCTGTCGTACGCCAATTCCACCGTCACACAGGCACAGTGGAGGAAGTGGTCCGAGGCGCCCGGTGTCGAGAGTGCCGATCCGCTGGGGATCGCCACGACCAGGGCCACCGCGGGGGATACGAGCATCGGGGTCTCGGCCTTCGGCGTCGGGCCCGGCTCCCGCCTCGCCCCGGACAGCGACAGGATCACCGGCAGCACGGCGGTGCTGTCCGCCGGCGCCGCCGACGACCTCGGCGTACGGGCCGGAGACTCCCTCACTCTGGCAGGCCGGCAGCTGACCGTGGCCGCCGTCCAGGGCGACGCCCACTACAGCCACACCCCGGTGATCTGGACCAGCCTGGACACCTGGCGCAAGACCGCCCCACCCGCCGGCGACGCGGACGGACCGACCGCGACCGTCATCGCCTTGAGTACCACCTCCGAAGCCGATACGGCGGCCACCGACCACCAGGCCGGCACCAAGACGGTCCCCACCGGCGACTCGCTGTCCGCGATCGGCTCCTACGCCTCCGAGAACGGCTCCCTGCAACTGATGCGTGGCTTCCTCTTCGCGATCTCCGCCCTTGTCATCGGGGCCTTCTTCACCGTCTGGACCATTCAGCGCAGCGGTGACGTCGCCGTCCTCAAGGCTCTGGGCGCCTCCACCGCCAACCTGCTCAAGGACGCCCTCGGCCTGGCAGTCGTCCTGCTCGTCGGCGGCACCCTCATCGGTACCGGCATCGCCGCCGCCCTCGGCGCACTCGTATCCGGCTCCGCCGTGCCGTTCCTCCTCACTCCCGCCACTGTCCTGATCCCGGCGGCCGTGATCATTCTTCTCGGCGCGCTCGGGGCCGCCCTGTCCATCCGCCGCATCACCTCTGTCGACCCGCTGACCGCCCTGGGGAGCGCCCGATGAGTCTTAACCTGACCGGAATCACCCTCACTTACCCCGACGGCGAAACCCGCCTGACCGCTCTCGACCAGGTCAGCCTGGCGGTCGCCAAGGGCAGCCTGACCGCCGTGGTGGGCCCCTCCGGCTCCGGCAAGTCCAGCCTCCTCGCGGTCGCCGCCACCCTGATCACCCCCGACACCGGCACCGTCACCATCGACGGGCAGAGCACCACCGGCCTCACCCGTGGCGAACTGACCGAACTGCGCCGCCACAAGATCGGCATCGTCTTCCAGCAGCCCAACCTCCTCCCCTCCCTCACCGCCGCCGAACAACTCCAAGTCATGGCTCAGATCGACGGCCGCAGGCCCCGCACCGCCCGCACCCGAGCGCTGGAACTCCTCGATGCCGTCGGCCTCGCCGGCCAGGCCGATCGCCGCCCTCACCAGCTCTCCGGTGGCCAGCGCCAGCGCGTCAACATCGCGCGCGCCCTGATGAACGACCCCACCGTCCTCCTGATCGACGAGCCCACCAGCGCCCTCGACCGTGAACGAGGCGCCGCGGTCCTGGACCTCATCACCCGCCTCACCCACCAGCAGGCCACCGCGACAGTCCTGGTCACCCACGACCGCACCCACCTCACCGCCGCCGACCGCATCACCGAGGTCCACGACGGGCGCCTTTGCCTTCCATCCACGTGCCGGTGAGGGAGCGGCTCACCGGCAACGGGTCGGCAACGGGCTACGCGTGGTTTAGAACATTCTCGTGAGCCCCCGTTCAACGTGCGCCGTGGGCGTATCAGGCGGCGGACGCTGATCGACGGCTGTGCCCCGCCGATCAGTCGACTCCTTCGATGATGCGGAAATCGCGCTGAAAACCGTCAGGGAGGGCCACCATCGCCTCCTGGTATGCCTCGCTCTCGTATGCCGCGACGGCCTGTTCGAAGGTGTCGAACTCGATCAGAACGGCGCGTTGCGTGATGCCGGCCTCGTGGGCGACGACTCGACCGCCACGGGACGGAATCCGGGACAGGGCGCGACCGCCCCCAGCCCGGACAGCCGCACCGGCCAGCTTGTCGTAGGCGGTCAGCCTCTCAGGGTCGGAATCGGCGGGGTAGACACTGACCCAGTAGCCCTTACCCATGAAAACCTCCTGTGTTCGGCCGGACACGTCCGACGTCGAATTGCCCCTCGGATCGATCGATCCCGACGACGAGTGCCGCAGTCAATTGCACCGTCATACGCGCAGGTTAGGGCTTGATGCGCGGCCGAGGGAAAGACCGGTTCGGGATAGGCTCAGAACGGATCGTTATCAATCGGCGGGGAGGGCGCGTGGCGCCGGATACGGTGAGCCTGCGGTACTTCCTGGTGCTGGCGCAGGAGTTGAACTTCACCCGCGCGGCCGCCCGGATCGGCATCGCACAGCCCGCACTCAGCGCCCGGATACGCCGGTTGGAGGCGGAGCTCGGGACGGCCCTGCTGGTCCGCAACACGCGTAGCGTCGTACTGACCACGGCCGGTGCGGCTTTGGCGGAGTCGGCGCCGCCCGCGCTGGCGGCGCTGGACCGGGCCTGGGACACCGCTCGGAGCGCGGCGGCCGGTGAACTGGGTACGCTGCGCATCGGATACAGCCTCAGCACCGGGGCCGAAACGGCACCGGCCCTGGTGGACAGGCTGATTCGCGGCAACACCGGACTCGATGTCGGCGCGGTCCCGATGGCGACACCGGAGATCTCCCCCGCGGTCGCCGACGGGCGTATCGATGCCGGGATCACCCGCGGTGAACAGCCGGGCCGCGACGTGCGGCGGTCCCTGCTGCGGCGTGAGCGCGTCGGGGTCCAGCTGGCGCAGCACCATCCGCTGGCCGAACTCCCGGAGATCGAGGTCGCCGACGCGGCCGCGTATCCACTGCGCCTCCCGGACCGTGCGGCCAACCCCGTGATCCACGATCAGCTGTCCGCACTGTTCCGGGACACCCGACCACACCCCCGATTCCGCACGCCCGCAGTCTCCTTCGACCTGTCTCAGCGCGACCTGCGCGACGGGGTCACCCTCGCCCCGGCCGGAGAAGCCGCGGCCACGGCACAACCGGCCGGTCTCACCTGGCGACCGCTGCGAGGCGCGCCCGGCCTGACGATCCACCTGGTCCTCCCACGCGACCAGTCGCCGCTGCACCGCCGCATCCGCGCCGTCGCCAGAACCCTGGCGCACGAGCTGCGCTGGCTGCCGGACTGACGCGCGAGGGGTCAAGCGAGACGGATGCCGTGAGGTGGCGAGGCCGAAGACCGTGCGCCCGGCGGATGTCACGGGGACCTCCTCGACGTCGTGGCCGCGCAGAACCTGACGTGCACGCGTCGCTCTATAGTCGGCCGTGGGATCACAGATACTCGGGGGGCTCGAACACATGCGACGTACAAGACCAGGGGGCGTGGTCGCTCTGCTGAGCGCTGTCGGTCTGCTGCTGCTCACTGCTTGCGGGACGCTGCATGCCGGGCCGGCCGGCGCGGCGAGTCCGACGGAGTCGCCGCGTTGGCAGACGTTCGCGCCGTTCGGGGTGACCGCCGCCCGCCTCGCCGACGACCGGCGCACGCTCAGCGTCGACGCCGAGGTGCCCGGCGGCGGGAAGACATGTGCCCGCGATCTGAAGGCGGTCGTCACCGACACCTCGAAGCGCACCGTATGGGTGCAGGTGACGTTCTCCGCCCTGACGGGCGGCGCCCCGCACGACGACTGCCGTGCAACCGCGACGGCCACGGCGAAGGTACGGCTGCCCTCCCCGCTCGGTCACCGTGAACTGGCCATGGACACCAACACGGCGTTCACCGCCGACGGCGCCCACCTGCCCGAGCTGCGCCTGTGCGGCGAACGGGGCTGCCACCCCGCTCCCACCGGCTGCACCCCCGCCTCCTACGACCAGGCGGTGATGGCTCTCGACGTTCCGAACCACACCATGCGCGGCGAGGAGCACTGCGATGGGAAGTGGCTGGTGTTCGACGTCTCCTCGCGCATGGGCCCGGCCTGCGCCGAGGGCGCCGGTCAGGGCTGCGGGGCGAGCCTCGGCGACCGGTGGTTCTTCCGTGCCGAGAAGACGGGCTGGAAGCCGATTGCCCGCAGCAAGAAAGGCGGATGCGTCGACGTGCACCGCATCGAGCCCGCCTTCCCGTCCGCCCTGTGCGCCGGCCTCCAGCCGCTCGGCAAGTCGAACTAGTGCCGCATCAGCCAACGTTCGCCCTGTAGTGCCTCAGATCGCGGACGGCGAAAGTCTCGCCGGACGTGATGTCGGGAATCCGTCAGCATGCTCGCGGCCGGTCGGGCGAGAATCCGCTCATGATCGCTGCAACGCAGGGAATCCGCATCCGGCATCGCGGGTATGAACCGCAGGTCCATCCCACCGCCTACGTCGCCCCGACGGCCACTCTGGCCGGTGATGTCCGCGTGGGGCCGAGAGCGCGGGTGTCGCTGGCGGCGCCCTCGTCCATGCGCGAGCCGTTCTGCCGGACGAGTACTTCGTGCCGCCCACACCGTGGCGCTCGACGCGCCAGTGCGCCTGCTGGCCCCCGGTGATCCGGGCTTGGCCGAGGCCGTCGGGCGGGTGGGCTTCGCGCAGGTGGCGTTCGGTGTCGACGCGGAGTGGACCGACCGGATCAGCCGGTACGAGCAGATCGCGGAGGTGCGCGTCGCCGAGCTCGGCACGCACGCGGACGATGAGGTTCTGAATCCCGGCTAGCGCCACATCAGTGACCCTTGTGCTGTGCTGTGCTGAGGTGACGCGGCGCCGTCGGGATTCCACTCCAGCGGCGCGCGTCCGGCACGCTGTGCCGGTGGCGGAGCGAGTGCGGCTCCGGTTGTCCGGTCCGAGCCGGACGACAACAGAGCCTCGCCGTACCCGACGCCCCGGCATCGCGCTCCGACACCTGGAGTGCCGTGGTGCTCCGGCCCTGAGCGACGGGCCCTGCACGACCGGTCAACTACGGGAGCGGCTCGGAGGCATCACCTCCACGTGGCGGGCAACGGTGGGCGTCGGCCCCGTCCGAGGAACCGCGATCAACCGACGCACACGACGAAGTGCGTGAAACCCCGCAATATCTCCCTGCTGTGGGAACGGAAGTCCAGGTGGAACTTGGGACCCATGAGACTGGCGTCGCCCGAGCGCAGGATGGACACGTGCACTGAAGTACCTGCAACACGGTTGTGCCGGCCAGCGGCGCGCCGGCCCCACCCCGCCACGGGGCTCGTCCCGGCGAACCAGGAAGCGGCGAGGGCGTATTCGTCCGCCGGCACGGACGCCGTCGTACCTCAGTTCCTCTGCAGGGTGCGGGTGACGCCCGAGATGAGGGCGGTCGTCAGCAGCCAGCCGAAGGCGATGAGCAGGTAGGACAGCCACTGGAGGCCGCCGTGCGACCAGTACCAGGCCGTGCGCTGACCCAGACCTCCGATGGGGATCAAGAGGTCGAGGGTGTAGACGAGGGGCTGCAAGGGCGCGCCTTCGCCTTGCTTGACCGGGCTGGGGGAGTGGGTGCCGAAGGACACCGTGCCCAGCAGAGTCAGTGCGAGCAGCCAGACGCCTGCCAGCCAGGGGCGATAGCCATAGCCGACGGTCGCGTCGATCAGGTGCCCCCACGCACGCGCGGCCGGACGCAGCGTCCGACGCCGATGGCGCTGTTTGGCCAGGAGTACGCGCCGCGCCTCGTCGTCGTGGCCGGCCTTGCGTTACCAACTCGCCAACTGCTCATACGGCTGCGGGCTGTAGCCGGGCCCGCGACGGATCCACGCCACGCGGCGCGCGACGGAATCCCTGCCCCCCACCGAGTCCCTGCGCCCCGCCGCGTCGTCCCGTCGCCCGCCCGTCTCGTCCGACCTGATGGAGCCGTAGACGAAGCCGTCCAGTTCCACCACCTCCGGCCAGCTCTGGTCGCTGTCGTGGAGGTACGACACGTGCGCGCCCCGCAGGTCCACGACACCGGACGGCGGCCGGGCCGGCGTGAAATCGAAGTCGACGGCCTGCACCAACGCCGCCTCCACCGACGGTCCGTGGCTGTCCGGGGGTCCGTGCAGGACGGCCCCGGCAAAGGTCAGATCCGAGGCCTGAGCGCCCCGCAGCCGCACCGTACCGTGAGCGGTGAACCCGTCGGAGAAGTCGAGCGTCGAGGCCACGGCATTGTCCAGGGCGAGCGCCACCCCGCGCGGGCCGGGATGGTCCAGCAACGCTCCTCGCATGTGCAGTCCGTCCGGCAACTGCGCCCCCATGAGACGGACTTCGCCGTGCGCGACAAAGCCGTCCTTGCAGTAGAAGCCCCCCTCGGCGACCAGCCCGCCGGCCGAGAGCGCCCACTCCCCGGGTGCGTTGATCTCGGCACCGTTGAGGTTCACGGCGCCGCTCACGTGGGCGTTGATGAGGGACAAGGCGGTGACCCGACGGTGGAAGGGCGAGGCGGATCCGCTTTCCAGGCGGCAGCGCCGCAGATCGAGGCGCCCCTCGACCCGGACCGAGCCGGCCTCCACGCCCGGCACTCGGCTGCTCACGATCGCGATGGACTGGGCCGAAGCTCCGGAGAGGTCCACTCCCTCCTCGAACCAACAGTGCTCCAGCCAGAGGGCGTGAGCGATCTGTGCGCCGGCCAGGTTGAGGCGTCCGGATATCCGCGCCCCGGCGAGCCTCAGACAGGCGACGGCGCTCGGCTGCTCGGCGTTGGCCCCCTGGAGGAGTGCCACGATCACGGCGGCACGGACCGTCCGCTCGGGGCCCCATCGGTCACCTCCGAAAGCGTGGTCGTCCTCGGGCACACCCGCGCACAGGTCGACGTGGCGGCCTTGGGGGAACGCGTCCCACAGCGCGCGCTCGGGAGAAGTCAACTCGTCGTATGAGAGCACTCGTTCAGCGTAGTGATCTTCTCGAGAGGTCGACCGACGCGGTGATGTGGGATTCGCTCGTGCTCGGCGTATTCGACGTGCGTGAGGGCTCGGGGGACTCGGGAGACTCGGGGGCTCGACCCGATGGACGTTGGGTCAGTGGCCCTCTTGACCGTGGCAGGATGGCCCCATGTTGATCCGAAAGGGCGATGCCGCGTAGGCGCCCCAAGGCCGTCCGCGCGCAGCGGTGGCGGCCCCGATGGCAGTATCCGGTCCTGCGGGTCTCCGGCGTCTCCGCGCGGACTCGCGCGGCGATCCGCCGCGTCGAGGACCAGGAGATGTGGCCCAACGCGGTCGCCCACGCCCTCGCGTGCCTAGAGCACCGCTTCCAAGAATCCGGGCGCTACTTGGAGGCCACAGCGTTCGACTCGCCCGGTGTGTGTGACGCCCGTGACGACCTGGAGTGGGTGATGCTCTACCTTCCACCCGGAGCCAAGCGGGACTTGGGACGATTGATCACACGCATCGACGAGGAGCTCGAGCGCCGCACCTTGCCGGAACGCAACCTCAACGAATGGGCGGCGCGCTGGTGGTGGACCAGAATTCCGGAACGTTGACGACCGCCGTGCTGGCCGTCCCCTCCCACCCCCACCCCCTCCGCGACCGCTCCCAACGACCTGTTCCAGGGTGAGTCCGCCGAGCGAATAGCCCTGGTTCGCGCTGACATTGACGCGCCAGCAAGCCAGCAAGCCAGCAAGCCAGCCAGTTGGCCAACCTCGACGACCACAGCCGCGTGCGCGCCTCCGCGCGGGCGGCTACGGGGCCGCGCTCACTCCGGCGAACTCGCGCCCTTGACGATCCGCAGCAGATACGTGTCCATGATCCACCCATGCCGCTCCCGGGCCTCCGCGCGGATCCGGCGGATACGGTCGGACACCTCACGCAACGGCCCCGCGACGAGGAGTTCTTCGGGGGTGCCCAGATAGGCGCCCCAGTAGATCCACACGTCGTCGCCCTCGACCTGGGTGAACGACTCGTGTGCGTCCAGCATGACGACGATGTCGCCGTCGTCGTTCTGGCCCACGTCGGCGAGGCGACGGGCCGGGGTGATGTGCACCGGTCGGCCCACCTGGTTGAGCGGGATGCGGTGCCGGGCGGTCAGGGAGGCGACGCTGGTGATGCCGGGGATCACCTCGACCTGGACGGAGAGCGCGCCGCGGTCCTCGATGTCGCCGAGGATGCCGAGCGTGCTGTCGTAGAGGGAGGGGTCGCCCCAGACGAGAAACGCGCCCGTCTCGCCGGCCGTCATCTCCTCGCGCATCGCGCGTTCGAAGATGTCACCGCGCCGCTCGCGCCAGTCCTGGACGGCCGCGGCGTAGTCGGAGCGGTCCATCGGCCGCCGGTCGCGGCTCGGATCCTCGACCTCCACCACGCGGTACGGGCCCTGCGCGTGCTCCTCGATCATCTGGTGGCGCAGGTCCGTGAGGGACGCCTTGTGAGGGCCCTTGCCGACGATGAAGAAGACGTCGGCCCGGCGAATCGCCTTCACGGCCTGGAGGGTCAAGTGGTCGGGGTCGCCGGCCCCGATGCCGATGACGAGGATCGCGCGCTGCTCGGTGTTCATGCGGGCAGTCTTCCAGGGCCGGATCGGGTGACGCGCACAGGCCCAGGGCGCCGGTCACGGGGGAACGGACGGTGGCCCGGGCGCCACCCGCTCTGCTTTTCGGTTCCTCTTCGCCGCTGGATACGAGAGGACAGCTCGGTGCCCGGGGTGAGCCGGATTCCTCACGGTGCGCGATCGGGTCCATCACCGCTTCAAGCCCTGATCCGGACCCCCCCCACGCATGCGTTCGCGTCGTGGCGCGTCGCGGCCGTCGGCGTCGGCGTCGGCGGCCGGGCAAGCCGCTCACGTCACCCGAGACGCTCAGGCCGGCTGGTCGGGATCGCAACTCGCCCGGCGCCGACCGATGGCCAGCTGGGCCGCGCGAAGGGCGGCCCGGTCGCCGTGGCGAACGACGTGCACGCTGCCCTCGACCTCCTCGAGGAAGGCGGATGCGACCGGCGCCTGCGAGGACAGGTGCCAGATCACGCCACTGGGCGGCTGCAGGCCACGGACACCTTGGAACAAGGTACCCAGCCCCTGCCCGGCGGCGCCGGGAGCGGAGCTGTCGATCAGCACGATGTCGGGCAGCAGCGCGCGGGCCTGGGCCAGGGCCTGGACGGGCCCGCTCGCGTGGGAGATCACCCGAAAGTGCGGGCCGTCCTGCACGAGGGGACGCAACGACGCGGCCACGGCGTCGTCGGCCACGATCAGCACGGTCATCATGCAACCAGCTTGCCCCCGCCGCGGGGACTGTGCTTGTTCGGCAGCCCTGGCGGAGGGAGCGGGGGCGCGGAGCGCCTGCCTGGCTGCTGCGTCGGCCCCACCGGAGGTGGGCTGCTGAGCATTTAGAGCAGGCGCCGTGGACGCCCCGCGTCTGCGTCACGGTGCGTAGTCGCCGAGCGCCGCGAGTAAGCGCGCGGGCCGTCGCGGCGAGCGGGGGCACGAGCCCATGACGCCTTTACGTTCAGGTGCAGGTCGCGCAGGTCGCGGTAGCTGAGCGACCGGGCCGTACAAAAGTAAGTGTCGTGCCCGTCGTGAATGCGGGAGGATCCTGTGCCCGAACTGGTCGGACACGTAAGAGTGGTCGCTCTCCACCTTCAACTCCCCGTCCTGCTGGGCGCCTTCGAGCAGGCGGGCGAGGTCGAGGCAGTGGGTGAAAGCTTGTTGGTAGAGAGCTCCGAGGGCACCGGCGTAGTCGGCGGATCAGGCGTAGTCGGCGGATCAACCCGCCCACGACTTGCCCCCGACCACGGCAGAGCTCCGCGTCGCCACGAGGCGAACGCGGAGCTCTGGGCCGGCTGAGCGTGTGTGTGGGGGGCTGTTACTCGGTTGCCGTCAGGCCGGTGCGGAGCTTGGCGATGAGCTTGCTGATGAGGCGGGAGACGTGCATCTGGGAGCAGCCGAGTTCGGCGGCGATGTCGCTCTGGGTGTGCTCTTCGACGAAGCGGAGGTGGATGATGCGGCGCTCGCGCTCGTCGAGGTCGGCGATGAGGGGGGCGAGGGAGTGGAAGTTCTCGACGAGTTCGTAGCGGTCTTCGTCGATGCCGATGAAGTCGGCGAGCATGGTGTCGGACTCGTCGTCCTTGCCGGAGACGGCGGCGTCCAGGGAGACGCTGCTGTAGCCGTTGGAGGCCTTCTGTGCCTCGGTGACCTCGGAGGGGTCGAGTTGCATCAGTTCGGCCAGTTCGGCGGTCGAGGGGGAGCGGCCCAGGCGGGTGCGCAGTTCCTCGGTGGCCTTGGACAGTTCGATGCGGGCTTCCTGCAGGCGGCGGGGCACGTGGACGGCCCAGGAGGTGTCGCGGAAGAAGCGCTTGATCTCGCCGGTGATGTAGGGCACCGCGAAGGAGGTGAACTCGACTTCGCGGGTGAGTTCGAACCGGTCGATCGCCTTGATGAGGCCGATGGTGCCGACCTGGACGATGTCTTCCATCTCCTGCTGGCCGCGGTGCTTGAAGCGGGAGGCCGCGTACTGCACGAGGGAGAGGTTCATCTCGATCAGGCAGTTGCGGACGTAGCTGTACTCGCGCGTGCCCTCTTCGAGGTGGGTGAGGCGGTCGAAGAAGTGCCGACCGATCTCACGGGCATCCGTGGGGCGGACCGAGGAAGGGTCGGCGTAGGCGCGCTCGATCAGGTCGTCCGGGGTCCGTGCGGCTGCGTGGGGGGTGTGCTCGGGTGCCGTCACGGCGTGCATGAGGGTGCTCCCTGGGTGGTGTCGGCGGATTGCGGCGAGGTGTCGCGTGAGTGGTGGGGTCTCGACTGTTGGGTCATGCGCGCTGCCGTAAGACGGCTGTCGGCGCGAGAGCTGTCCGCAGGCGTGATGGCACGGCGCGTGGAGGGCAGCGCGAACTCGGTGGGGGAGCAGGCCACTGCCCTCCCCGGCTCGGCCGTCGCGCTGAACAACCTGTCGGTACGGGTGATGCGCAGCAGCCGCGCGACGAGAGGACTGGCCGAGCGGATGCGCAGGGTCTTGCCCGCCTCCAGGGCCGCCGTGCGGACCTGCAGCAAGACCCTGAGACCGGCGACATCGCAGAACCGCAACGGCTCAAGTTCCAGATCCAGTCCTGCAACCGACAGGTCCAGGGCGGTGCGCAACGCCTCGTGGAAGGCGGAGGCGACATCGATGTCGACCTCACCGCGTACCAGCACGTCGATCCGCTCGCCGCGATCGCAGGTCTCGATGAGGGGGACCGTGGGAACCGTATGGACGGACAGCGGATCGCCGTTCGTATCAACTGCGGTCCAGATCGCAGGCTCCATACCGTCGAGCACCGCCCCCACCTCCCGTTCTGTTCGTTGGCGCCCCACAGCTTGGTACGAACTTCGAATCACGTCAACTGAGACCGGAAAAGTAATTCGTGTTTCATGTGGCGGGTGACGTTCTAGACTGGCCGGATGGAGGAGCTGACCACGTCACACGCTGGGTGGACGTTCTTGACCAACCACGCCCGAGTGCTGGCCGCGATCGCCGACAACCGGCAGGTCCGCATACGGGATCTGGCGGTGCACTGCCGCCTGACCGAGCGGGCCGTCCAACGCATCATCACCGACCTCGAAGAGGCCGGTTACCTTTCCCGCACGCGGGAGGGCCGCGGCAACATCTATGCGATCGACCCCTCTAAGATCCTGCGTCACCCGGCTGAGGCCGACGTGAGCGTGGCCTCTTTGCTGGCGCTGCTCGCGCGCGACGAAGCCGACCGCACCACCCCCGCACTGCACATGTCCTGAACAGGGCACGACATGTCCTGAACAGGGCACGGCACACCACAAGCGTGTGGGGGCGCCTCCCATGGAGCAGGGGCGCCCCCACACGCTTGTGGTGCGGTGCTTCAGTGCTTGCCGATGTCCTTGACCTTCTCCTTGGCCTGGCGGGCATCCCCGGTCATCTGCTGGGCCTTGCCCTCGGCGGTGAGCCGTTCGTTGCCCACGGTGCGTCCGGCAGCTTCCTTCGCCGCGCCGGCGGCCTGGTCGGTCTTCGCCTTGGCCTTCTCGTTGGCGGTCATGTCAGCTCACGCTCCCTGGCTTCGACTATGGGTACGTCATCGCGGTTGTCCGCCAGAACCTCTCCTAAACATGATCGAAGTCGCCGACCACGACGTCCGGGCAGACGTAATCGCCGCGAGGGTGGGCATTGGAGGTCTCTGCGAAGGAGGCAGTCGGTGACTACGGACGAGATGGCAAGGCCGGACACGCCTACGGAAGGCGACCGGGCGGAGAGACACGACCGGGAGGAGAGGCACGACCAGGAGGAGAGACACGAGAGAGTCAATCGGCGCTGGGCCGAGGTGCTGCAGGAGACCCGGGTCGCGCAGACCGGTGTGCAGATCCTTTTCGGGTTCCTGCTGAGCGTGGCCTTCACCTCACGCTTCGACGACCTCGGCACCTTTGACACCACCATCTACGTGGCGACGGTCATTCTGGGAGCCGCGGCCACCGGGGCGCTGATCGCTCCCGTATCGCTGCACCGGCTCCTGACGGGCCGGCAGATGAAAGACGACCTCGTGGCGATGGCCGGACGGTTCATGGTGACGGGGCTGGTGCTCCTGTCGCTCACGATCAGCGGCACGGTGCTCCTGATACTGCACGTGGTGCTGCCGGATCTGCTCGCGGAGATTTTCGCAGGATCGATTCTCCTGTGGTTCGGCGTGTGTTGGTACGGGCTGCCGCTCTACCTCAAGAGGCGCTCCACCCGACGTGAACTGACACGCGGCTGAGGAGACGGCGGGCCGAAGGAGAGCGTTTGCACGCTCGCTCACTCGCTTGGACCGGGCCGGTCGAGAGGGCGATGGGGCAGCGGTGTGCCGTGGTCGTATACGACCACGGCTACGACCACGGCACTGTCGACGGCAGCGGCGATCTTGTGGCTGGATTTACAGATGCGCCCTTTCCGGGCTCGCGGGTCGGACGGTATTCCTGGTCGAAGCCGAGGAGGCCCCGACCCGGGAAGGGACACTGCGATGACGCATGCGAGGCCCTACGGTCAAGGCGACCTGGAGAGCGCCCCATCACCGCTTGTACCGGCCGCGGGCGGTCAGAGGGCGATGACCTCGTTCGACGAGGCGTACGACCAGCCGGACCCCAGGCTTTTCTTCCGCCTCCTGGGCCAGTGGGACTACCGGACACCTCACCATGCGCAGGCGGTATTTCGGCGTATGGCTACCGCCCGCGCGCGAGCCGTCCGCACGCGCACCGCTCGCGCCGCAGGCCCGCTCACGGTGCTGGACATCTGCTGCTCGTACGGCATCAACGCGGCCCTTCTCAATCACGACCTCACCCTGGAGGACCTGTACGCCCACTACACGTCCCCACAGGCCGCAGCGCTCACCACGGCGGAGCTGATCGAGCGGGACCGCGCCTACTACGCCGCTCATCGACGTGCCGACGCGCACCGTGTGATCGGGCTCGACATCGCAGCCAACGCCATCTCCTACGCTCTCGCCGTCGGTCTGCTGGACGAAGGCTTCACCGAGAACCTCGAAACGGGTTCTCCCACCCCCGCTCTCTTGCACGCCGCGCAGTCGGTCCTTCTGATCACCGTGACCGGCGGGGCGAGCTTCTTGTCCCCGCGCACCTTTCAACCGCTCCTCGCCGCGGCTCACGACCCGGTGTGGGTCGCGGCGTTCGTCCTGCGCACCGGCTCCTACCGTCACATCGCTGACGGGCTGACACACCATGGCCTCATCACCGAGAAGGCGGCTGCTCCGAGTTACGCGCAACGCCGGTTCACGAGCGTGCAGGAGCAGCGGTACGCCATCGCTGCGGTGACGGCTGCCGGCGAGGACCCCCAAGGCAAGGAGAGCGACGGCTACTTCCACACCGCTCTGCACCTGTCACGCCCCGCGAAGGACGCCGCAGCCCTGCCACTGGCCGCCTTCACATCCGACTGAGAGGTCGAGCACTCCCAGGTCGCTCCTCTCGGATCCTGACCCGGTAGAGATCGGCCCCGATCGGCTGATGCGATGCCATCCCCGCCGCCACCCTGCTGGACTCCCTCACTCCGGCCGCAGGCTCAGGACGAGGTCGCGTGGCAAGCCGTGGGTGTCGTGGAGGTAGTGCAAGTCCTCCTCGCCGAGGGGGCCTTGGAACCGCGGCCGGGTCAGGATCCGACGGCCGCGTTCCAGCAGCCGACGGAACCGCTGCTCTTCCTCGAGCAGGATCTCGCGCACGGCCAGGGGGTCCATGTCCTGCCGGAAGTGATCGAGGGTGTGCCGGACCAGCTGGTCCGGCAGGTCCCCGAGGGTGCGGGTGGGGTCCTCGCGCCACAGGACGGTGAGGAGGCGCCGCATCAGGCGACGCAGCACGTAGCCACGACCTGTGGTGCCCGGGCGGACCCCATCGCCGATCACGGCCATGGCCGACCGCAGGTGATCGGAGACGATCCGTTGCGACGGTTCGTCCACGCCCCACAGCCCCGGTACGAGCAGACGCCAGAGGGCGAAGACGTCGGACTCGAACACCGACGATGTGCCTTGCAGCAGCGAGACCAGTCGTTCCAGGCCCATCCCGGTGTCGACGTTGCGCTGCGGCAGCGGCACGAGCGAACCATCGTCGAGCCTGCGGAACCGCATGGTCACGTGGTTCCAGACCTCCACCCATCGCTCGTCCCGGGTGGGCGTCGACCGGGGCGGGGTGTCACCCGTCCACAGGAAGATCTCCGAATCGGGACCACACGGTCCCGTCGGACCGTTGTCCCACCAGTTGTCCTCGACGGTCAGCTCCACCGGAACCCCGACCTCGTCCCATACCTCCAGGGATGAGGTGTCAGGGCCGACCCGGTCGTCACCGCCGAAGACCGTGGCGTACATCACCCGTGGATCGACGCCGAAGCCGTCCGTGAGGAGGTCGTACCCCCAGCGAAGGCTCTGCGGCCCCTCGTAGTCGCCCAGCGACCAGCTGCCGAGCATCTCGAAGACGGTGAGATGCGTGGGGTCACCCACTTCCTCGAGGTCGGTGGTGCGAAGGCAGCGCTGCACGTTGACCAGCCGTCGGCCGAGGGGGTGCGGCCGTCCTTCCAAGTACGGGGTGAGGGGGTGCATGCCCGAGGTGGTGAAGAGCACGGAGTCGTCGCCGGGCGGTGGCATCAGGGTGGACCCGGTGACGCGTCGGTGTCCGCGCTCCTCGAAGTACTCGATGAACGTGCGGACGACGTTCTCGGTGTTCACCCTGGGGTCGGTGTTCACCCTGGGGTTGCTGTTCACGGTGGGGTCGGTGTTCATGGTGTGGCTCCTTCACGCATACGAGCGGGGAAGGCGCCGGACAACGGGTCCGCACGAACGGGGGATCGTGGCAGGTGAGGGGGCCACGGGCTCATCGGCGGGCCGTTTCCGGTCGCCGATGGAGAGAGAAAGACGTCAGACGGCGGCAACCGGCGAGCTGGTCGCTCGCGCGGCTGCGGTGAAGCGTGTGAGCCTCCACGGGAGGCGCCGGCCGATGACGTTCATGGCTCCGACGGTAACGCGCTCGGACCACCGAGTCACATGATTTTTGGGAGTGGGATCCGGGGCCGGGGCTGGGCCTGGGCCTGCGTGGTCGTCGGCCGGGGCGGTGGGGTGGGGGGGATGGCAGGCCGCGGGTTGGGGCGGGACACCCCGGCCCAACCCCCAACCCCCAACTGCCCCACCCTCCCGTTCCCGCAGTCCCGGCCACCCGCCCTATCGGGCGAGTTCGGCCGGCGCGTCCAGGCGTGTCAGCTTGCCCGGGTTCGCCACCGCATAGATCCGGGTGACCCGCCCGTTCTCCACCACGACGCTCATCGCGGCCACCCGGCCGTCGATCTCGATCCGCCCGGCCGTTGCGCCGTTGAGCGAGACGAGCGACACGATCCGGCCGGGGCGGGCGAGGGCCGCCGCCACGACCTCGGCCCCGCGAACCGGCACCAGAGCGGCGTGCGCGAGTCCGCCGCCGTCGGCGACCAGGACCACGTCCGGTGCCATGACCTCCATGAGCTCCCGTATCTGTCCGGTGCGCAGCGCGGCCATGAACCGTTCGACCACGGCTCGCTGTTCCGACGGGCTCACCCGAACCCGTGGCTGTCGGGCCGACACGTGCTCGCGGGCCCGCCGAGCGGTCTGGCGCACGGCCGCCGCGGACTTTCCGACGGCGTCGGCGATCTCGCCGTACGGCATGTCGAAGACCTCACGGAGCACGAACACGGCGCGCTCCGTCGGCCCGAGCGTCTCGAGGACGGTCAGCATCGCGATCGAGACGCTCTCCGCCAGCTCGACGTCCTCGGCGACATCGGGACCGGTCAGCAGCGGCTCCGGCAGCCACTCACCCACGTAGTCCTCACGGCGCCGCGACAGCGTGCGCATACGGTTGAGCGCTTGGCGCGTGACGATCCGGACGAGGTACGCCCGGGCGTCGGTCACCTGCTCCTGGTCGACAGCGGCCCACCGCAGCCATGAGTCCTGCAGCACGTCCTCCGCGTCGGTCGCCGAACCGAGCATCTCGTACGCGACGGTGAACAGCAGCCTGCGGTGGACGACGAACGGATCCGCGGTCAAGAAGCCGACGCTACGGTGCCGGGCTGCCCAGGACGTGCGGCCAGCGGAATCTCGCAGGCGTCGGAGAATCCCTGTGACGAGATCCCGTGCGCCGTGTTGTTCCTGGTCGACATGTTGGTGAAGGCGATGAACACGGTGAGCTCGACCATGGCCGTCGAACCGAGCCGGTCGAGCAGGCGCGCGTACAACTCGTCGGTCACGGTCGTCGGCGTGTCCGTCATGGCCTCGGCATACTCCAGAACGTCCCGCTCCAGCGGGGTGAACACATCCGAGGTCCGCCAGCACGGCACCTGACTCGCCTTGGCCACGTCCAGGCTCTGGTTCTGCACGTCCAGGCTCTGGTTCTGTGCGTGGAAGTAGTTGATGTCGAGGCACCAACTGCAGCCCACCTGGGCCGCGACGGCCATGTGCGCGAACGTCTTGAGACTCTCGTCGACCGTATTCCACGTGGCCACCTCGCCGGCGAACTCCGAAGTGGCGGTGGCGGCGGCGGGATGGTGCCACGCGACCTCGACGGGCTCGGGAACGGCGCCGAACCGCTCGGTCATGCTCTTGCCGAGCTCGGCGGGGAGTTCTGCCTTCGCGATGCGTAGCGTCATGGTGTCCTCCTGAGTGCGGGCACCAGCCGACACTGCGCATGTATGCGGTTGCCCGTCCCTGCTGGTGTTCGGCGGTGCGCTTGCCTGTACGCCCATGAAGACACCGCGCGGTCGGAGGATGTGACGGATCGGCGTGTGTCACCGCTCAGCGGGTGGGACAGCCGCCTGGTCACCACCAGTAGACGGGGTAGGGCGGTGCGCCGGGGCGCGCGCAGGATGCGGCCCAGCCCGCGAGGACGAGCAGCACGCTGGAGCCGACGAGCAGGGGAACGAAGGTCGTGGGCTGCGGGGTGTTGAGGACGATGACGACCGAGGTGGCGCATGCGGGCGAGTGCGGGGTACGCGTCACGGTCATCACGGCGAGGCTGATCCCGGCGGCCGCCGCGGCGGCCCAGGACGTACTGCCGAGGGCGGCGAGGACCGCGTACCCGACGGTGGCACACAGCAGATGTCCGACGATCACGCTGCGCGGCTGGGCCAGCGGCAGCCCCGGCGCGCCGTGGATGATCGCGGCGGAGGCGGCGAGCGGGGGTATCAGCACGGGTTCATGGATGAAGGAGCCGACGGCGACCAGGGCCAGCAGGACGGCGGTGGCCGCGCTGATGTTGTGCACGGCGGTGACCGGCGAGGGAGGAGCCGGTGCGCGACCGGCGAGACGGGCGAGGACGCGGGAACCGGGGGACGAGGGCGGGGCCTCGGTGATTTCGTCGGTGCTCAAGACAGTGGTTCCAGGGCAGGGCCGACGGGAGACCCGGACGGCGAAGGCGGGGGGACAGGAGTCGGCCCGGCTTCCTCGCGGTCGGCAGGGAACGTGGGCATCGGCGGCGGTCCGGGGGTCGGGATATCCGCGTACTCGCCACCGATTCTAGGAGATGCCCTTGAGTCGCTGCAGGTCAGGGTCTTGCGGCGTTCCGAAGGCGGAGTTCTGGCCGAGGCTCGGTGCGGCCTGAGAGCATCAACGGTCGGCGCGACGCCGGCGTTTCAGCTCGGCGGCGTCTGAGACCGTCCGATGTCAGGGAGTGCCGGATGCCAGGGGCCGTCCGGCGCCAAGGTGTCGAGCACGGTCAGCAACGGCGGCGGCTCAACCGGGTCCGGCAGGGAGGCGAGGTCCGACCATACGACCCAGGCATGGGTGTCCAGGCTGGCCAGCTCGTCGGGCAACAAGCCGGTCCGTGTGAGGGGTGGCTGCTCGTCGGCGAACCGAGCGACGAAGAAGTGCTCTGCCCCGACATACCGCTTGCCGTTCCACCGCAGATCGCGGTCGACGAGGACCGACTGATCCAGTACGCCGGCGGGATCGAGACCTGTCTCCTCCATCAGTTCACGTCGCGCGGCCGCCAGTGGTGTCTCGCCGGGCTCGATTCCGCCGCCGGGCGGTTCCCAGACCCACGTCCCGTCGAACGGATCCCGCCAGCGCAGCAGGAGCAGGCGGTGGGCGGCGTCGAGGCAGACGACTCTGGCGGCCGGGCGGGGTGCTTGCGTCTTGTCCACCGCTGTGACGCTATGCGGTGCTCGATATGCCGATCAAGAGAGATCGGCCGAACGATAGCGAACTCAGATTCCGTTTCGGCCCAGGACCCGGATGCGACCCCGAATTCGGATCCGACCTCGACAGCCGTGCTGGACTTGGCGCGCGTGGGATCTCTTGAGGGCGCTCTCCATGCTTTGAGCGGACTGATTGCTGCGCGCTAATTCCTAATTGTGCGGGGGGGGGGGAGAGGCCTGGGGAATTAAGAAACCGGCGTGCCGGTTTCTGCAGTTTTCGTATCACTCGCTCTGTTCTTCCGTCGCTCCGGCAGGAGGCGCAGGCTCCGGTTCCTGCGGGGGTTCCAGGGGCATACGAGCCTGTTTTGAGGTGGGGCGCCGATGGTTGGCGTACGCATTGGCTGGGACAGGGGGACGCCGTGACGGGGGCTGGGTTGGGTGGGGTGCGGGGGCGGGTGGCGGAACTGGCCGCCGTCCGGGCGCGAGCTGTGGCCGGGCCGGGGGAGGAGGCGACTCTGGCGCAGCGTTCCAAGGGCAAGCTGCCGGTGCGCGAGCGGATCGAGTTGCTGTTGGATCCGGGCTCGTTCAACGAGGTGGGGCAGCTGCGCCGGCACCGGGCGACCGGGTTCGGGTTGGAGGCGAGGCGGCCGCACACGGATGGGGTGGTCACCGGGTGGGGGACGGTGGAGGGCCGCACGGTCTTCGTCTACGCCCACGACTTCCGCATCTTCGGCGGCGCGCTCGGCGAGGCACATGCCGAGAAGATCCACAAGGTGATGGACATGGCCATCGCGGCCGGTGCGCCGCTGGTCTCCCTCAACGACGGGGCGGGGGCCCGCATCCAGGAGGGGGTCAGCGCGCTCGCCGGGTACGGCGGGATCTTCCAGCGCAACACCAAGGCCTCCGGGGTCATCCCGCAGATCAGTGTGATGCTCGGCCCGTGCGCGGGCGGAGCCGCCTACTCCCCCGCCCTGACCGACTTCGTGTTCATGGTCCGGGACACCTCGCAGATGTTCATCACCGGCCCCGACGTGGTCCGCGCGGTGACCGGCGAGGAGATCAGTCAGAACGGGCTCGGCGGCGCGGATGTGCACGCCGAGACGTCGGGCGTGTGCCACTTCGCGTACGACGACGAGGAGACCTGCCTGGCCGAGGTCCGCTATCTGCTCTCGATGCTGCCGGCCAACAACCGGGAGAACCCACCGTCCGTCCCGGCCGAGGACCCGGCCGACCGTGACGCGGGGGCGCTGCTCGACATGGTCCCGGCGGACGGCAACCGGCCGTACGACATGCACCGGGTGATCGAGGAGATCGTCGACGACGGCGAGGTGCTGGAGGTTCACGAACGCTGGGCGCGCAACATCATCTGTGCGCTCGCACGGCTGGACGGACAGACGGTGGGGATCGTGGCCAGTCAGCCTGCCGTGCTCGCCGGTGTGCTGGACATCGAGGCCTCCGAAAAAGCGGCCCGTTTCGTGCAGTTCTGCGATGCGTTCAACATTCCCCTGCTCACGCTGCTGGACGTGCCGGGCTTCCTGCCGGGGGTCGACCAGGAGCACGGCGGCATCATCCGACACGGCGCGAAGCTGCTGTACGCGTACTGCAACGCGAGCGTGCCGCGGATCTCGCTGGTGCTGCGCAAAGCCTATGGCGGCGCCTACATCGTGATGGACAGTCAGTCGATCGGCGCCGATCTGACCTTCGCGTGGCCGACGAACGAGATCGCCGTGATGGGCGCCGAGGGGGCCGCGAATGTCATCTTCCGCAAGCAGATCGCGGCCGCCGACGACCCGGAGGCGGTGCGCGCGCGGGTGGCGAAGGAGTACAGGGCGGAGCTGATGCACCCCTATTACGCGGCTGAGCGCGGCCTGGTCGACGATGTCATCGATCCTGCCGCGACGCGTGAGGTGCTCGTACGGTCGTTGGCGATGTTGCGTACGAAGCATGCGGATTTGCCGGCTCGCAAACACGGCAATCCGCCGCAGTAATGCTCCGCGGCAGTTCTGTGGCTGTTCCTCCTGGGTGTGGCTGGAGTGCGGTGCCCGCCTCCGGTTGCGGCGCTGGCCGGCGGCGCAGCGGGGATGGGCGGGGTGGGGTGTGTCCGAGTCCGGGAATGGCCCGTGGCGCTAGAAGGGCCGGGGCCGGGTCCGGGACACGTCGGGTGAGGTCGGTCTGGGCGGGAGGGATGTCGGTGTCGAGGAGGGAACGGGCCGCGCGTACCCGGGAGTTGGTGATGCGTGCGGGGGCGGAGGTGTTCGCCGAGCAAGGGTTCGTCTCGGCGAGGGTCGGTGTCATCAGCCGGCGGGCCGGGGTCACTCCTGGGGGGTTCCACTTTCACTTCGCGAACAAGCAGGCTCTGGCGCGTGCGGTGGAGGCGGCGGCGCTGGTTGCTCTGCACCGGATCACGCGGGAGGCAGCGGAAGAGCACGAGGGTGCGCTGCGGCAGCTCGTGAGGGCGGGGCGTGGTCTGATGCGGGCCTTGGAGCAGGATGTGGTGGTGCGGGCGGGCTTCCAGCTGGTGGGCCCCGCTCCGTGGCGGACCGAACCGTTGGATCTGCGGGGTGCTTGGCAGGGTTGGGTGGAGGCGCTGCTGCGCACAGCGCGGCGCGAGGGGGCGCTTGCCGACGGGGTCTCGCCTGCGGGGGCTTCGAGCGCTGTCATCGCTGCCACGGTCGGCTTCGCGGCTCTGGGCATGAAGGAATCCCGGTGGCTCTCTCAGGGTGCGCTGTCCCAGTACTGGGACGTGATGCTCCCTTGCCTCGCCTCCTACCCCGACGAATCCCTGGCTTTCTGACGCACGACCACCCTGCCCTCCGACTTTCTTGTCGGGAGGGCAGGGTCCGGTGACCTGGGGAGGCGCCCGCGTAGACCTTCAGACGGCCCGCGGGCCGCGGGCTTCGGCAAGGCGGGTGCGGTCGTTCCCGATCTCAGCGAGGAGCCGGGCAGCGAGTTGGATGCCGAGCTGGATGAGGAGCGCGGTGAAGCGCAGCAGAAGCTCGGCGTCCGGGTGCTGAGGGAACAGCGCTGAGGGGACGATGCTGAGGGAGCGCCCCTTCCACCGCCTCACCGAGCTCATCTGCGGTGGTTCAGGCGCCCTTGAGTGTGAGTCGGCGGCTGGGAGGCGGATTACCGGCGGATCGCCGAGATCAACCCGCCGGGGCGCTCTTCGCCCTGCGCTGGGGCGCTGATCGGACGGCCGTAGGCGGCACCGCGCTCGCGCAAGGTGTGACTCTCGGCCTCCCAGCCGTGCCCGGCCAGCCAGCCCACCGGGTCGTCGGGCATCTCTGAGACCCACAGGGACGCCGCCGATCCCGGCGCGGCGTTCGTGCCGAAGCGCTCGATCGCGCCGCGCGAGCCCAATGTCAGCCCCATGCGACTGCCCGCCGCTGACTGCGCGCCGATCCGGGCCAGCAGCAGCTCCACCGCGTCCTCGGACAGGTAGATCAGCAGCCCTTCGGCGATCCACGCAGTCGGCTCGGTCGGATCGTGCCCCCCGGCGGCGAGTGCGGCCGGCCAGTCCTCACGCAGGTCAACCGCGACGGTGATCCGCTCACAGCGCGCCACGGCCTGCTCCTGGCGAAGCACGGATGCCTTGAAGCCGAGTGGTGCTGCGGTGTCGACCTCGAACAGCCGTGTGCCGTCGGGCCAGTCGATACGAAAGGCCCGGCTGTCCATGCCGGCGCCGAGCAGCACGACCTGCCGGACTCCGGCCGCAGAGGCCTCCTGCAACAAGTCGTCGAGGAACCTCGTCCTGATGACGATCGAGTACGAGACGGCCAGACGGCGGCGCCGTGCAGCCTCGTCGTCCGGGGGTGGGGAGGAAGGCCACAGGTCGCCGGCTGCGGCGAAGGCTCGGGCCAGTGGGTCGCGGAACAGTGCGTTCTCCCGCTCGGTCTCGAGCGCTCGCACCCTGGCCACCCCTACGGCTGTCGCCCACACACCCGAGGGCCGCTCCTGCACCTGTCCCTGTTCCTGTTCGCCAGCCACCGCGCCAGCCTAGTGATCGTCTCCGTCGGGGAGGGGTAGGGGGCCGGCCGAGGGGACGTGCTGGGCCGGCCCGTCATCCCTGGGTTCGGAGGTGTCCCGGTCGCAGGTGCTGCCTGCCTCTTCCGCGTGCGCTGAAGGGTGTCCGCCTCCCTCATGCCGACCTGCTCCATGTGTCTGGCTTATGTGCTCTTGGGGTCCGTTGGGTTCCCCGACTGAAAACAGCGAAAGTTGGCTGTTTCGGTGGGCGGTTGGGCTGGTGCGTGGGTGGTGTGGTGGTGGGTTGCAGGTGGGGACTGGGTAGAAACCAGCTGTGCGGTTTTCTATTGACAGGGGGCAGGGGGATCCAATTGACTTTGGGTGCGGTTGGGCGTGGTTTTGTGGTCGGGTTTTTTTGATCTTTGTTTTTGGGGGTTGTTGTGGATATCGGGGTGCTGGGCGGGTTGGTGGTGCGGGTGGGGGGTTATTCGGTGGTGCCGTCGGCACCGAAGCCGCGGCAGGTGTTGGCGGTGTTGGCGCTACGGGTGGGGCAGTTGGTGCCGGTGTCGGTGTTGGTGGAGGAGTTGTGGGGCTCGACGCCGCCGCGGAGCGCGCGGACGACGTTGCAGACGTACGTGTTGCAGTTGCGGGAGCTGATCGCCGGGGCGTTGGAGCGTGAGGCCGACGGTTCGCCGCCTTCGGAGCTGGCGCCGGGGTCAGGGTCGGGGGTGGGGCGCCGTCTGGCGAAGGATGTGCTGGTGACGGTGCCGGGTGGCTATGTGCTGGCTGCGGGCGCGGGCGTCGGTGCGGGCGCGGGTGCCGGTCTGGGCGCAAGTGCCGGTGAGGGTGCCGGTGCGGGTGGAAGTACCGACGCGGGCGCTGGGGCTGATGTGGTGTGCGATGTGGGGGTGTTTGAGAAGTGGGCGGGTTTGGGGTACCGGGCGTTGGACGGGGGTGACTTCGCAGGGGCGGCGAGCTGGTTGCGTCGGGCGTTGGGGCTGTGGTCGGGCGCGGCGTTCGCCGATGTGTCGCGGGGGCCGGTGTTGGAGGTGGAGGCCAAGCGGCTGGAGGAGAGCCGGTTGTGTGCGTTGGACCGGCGGATCGAGGCGGATTTGCGGCTGGGCCGACACCGGGAGTTGTTGGCGGAGTTGACGGTGTTGGTGAACGGCTATCGCACGCATGAGAGTTTGCATGCGCAGTTCATGTTGGCGTTGCACCGGTCGGGGCGACGCGGCGAGGCGTTGGATGTGTACGAGCGGTTGCGGGCGAGGTTGGTGGGGGATCTGGGGCTTGAGCCTTCGGTCCGGTTGCGGCGGTTGCAGCGGTCCATCCTGATGGCCGGGCGTGAGGGGGCCGTTGTGGGGCGGGGTGGGGGGCCGTTGGCTGCTGCGGGGTAGTGCGGGGTTGGGGCTTCTGGCGCTCTCGGTGCGGCTGCTGTGAGGGCTCGGTGAGGGCAACGTTGTCCTGATGGCCGCGTGGTCGTCGTTCGAGGCTGTTTTTTCCTGGTCTCCGAGGTCTAACGTGCGAGGTTGCAGGGGGTGTTGACGGGTTGTCAGCAAACCGGACGCCCGTGCCGCAGAGACCTGTCGGCGGTGCTTGATCTAGGTATCCGTTGGCGGGGCATCAAAGTACTGCGGCCGGTGGCGTGTTGTCGTACACACCGTGCTGGAGCACTTCTCCTTCTCCCTTCGGGGGTGGGCTGCGTCTGGCCGCGATGAGGTGAGGGGAGTGTCGGTGTCCGCCGTGGGATTGGCGCGGTGGTAGTCCGACGAACTGTCCAAGCGGGTTGGCTGTTGTGGCGTTGTGGTTGGAATTCGATGATGTACGGGGGAGTTTTCCATGAAGGTTCAGGTTTTGGGTCCGTTGAGTGCTGAGGTCAATGGGCAGTCGATTGTTCCGACGGCGGGGAAGCCGCGGCAGATTCTTTCTCTTTTTGCTCTTTATCCGGGGCGGGTTGTGCCTGTTCCGACGTTGATGGAGGAGTTGTGGGGGACGGAGCCGCCGCAGAGTGCGTTGACGACGTTGCAGACCTACATTCTGCAGTTGCGGCGGCATTTGGGTGCGGCGTTGGGGGCGGGTGGTTCTGGGTCGGCGAAGGATGTGCTGGCGACGCGGCATGGGGGGTATCTGATGCAGATACCTGTTGAGAGTGTGGATGTGCAGGTGTATGAGCGTCTGGCGGGGGAGGGCCGGGCGGCTTTTGATGGTGGTGATGATGCGGGGGCGGCGGATTGTTTCCGGCGGGCGTTGGCGTTGTGGCGTGGGCCGGCGTTGGTGGATGTGCGGGTGGGGCCGATTCTGGAGATTGAGGTGATGCGTTTGGAGGAGAGCCGGTTGGGGACGGTGGAGCGGCGTATCGATGCTGATCTGCGGTTGGGCCGGCATGCGGGGTTGATTGCGGAGCTGACGGAGTTGACGGCGCGGTATCCGCAGCATGAGGGGTTGCATTCGCAGGCGATGGTGGCGTTGTACCGGTCGGGGCGTCAGGCGTCGGCGTTGGAGATTTATCGCAGGTTGCGGATCAGGATGATCGAGGGTTTGGGGGTGGAGCCGTCGCCGCAGGTGCAGCGGTTGCATCAGGCGATGCTGGCGGTGGATCCGCAGTTGGATGTGGTGGCGGGGCCGCGGCGCAGTTCCACGTTTGATCTGTACGCCGCCTGAGGTCCGGACGCTTGCCGGGGTCGTTCCGCGCGCCGGTGGCTGCACGTGGGTTCCGGTCAGGGTTGGTGGTCGGCGTTCCGGCTTCGACCAGGGCGCCGGCCGCTGGCGCCCTGGTCGAAGCCCGGGGCCGCCCCTGTGATGCCTGCGGGCGGCGCCTCGGTTACTTCTGTTCTGTAGAGGTCAGATGCCGGCGGCGGGCTCTTGACTGCTCGTCGCGGACTGGTCGACTGCGCGGAGTCGCTGAAGGCCCTCGAGCACGGTGCCGGCGAGGGGGACCACGGTGTCGGTTCCGGTGACCTGCAGCAGTCGTTGAACTGCCGAGTGCAGGGGCCCGGTGAGGACGAGAGGCCTGGCTGCGGCGGTGTGGTCGGAGAGTGTCTGGAGGAGCTGGTTGAGGAAGGTGCTGTCGGCGAAGGTCACTTCCGACAGGTCGATCAGTGTCGCATCCGTCGACGGGTCGGACAGCACCTGTGCGAAGCCCGCGGTGATGCCGGCGAGATGCTCCAGGTCCATGTCGCCGAACGGAGTGATCACCGCCACACGTTCCTGCTGGTCAAGTCGCACGTTCGCTCTGCCTGAAGTCATGCACAGCACCCTGACACACGGGACTCCCCGAACGCACCCCACCCTCCGGCCCGGGGATGACCAGAGGGTGGCGGCCTCGGTGCCCGATCCGTCGCGCTGTGGGCGGCCGGGGCGTCGTCGGTGGTCATCAGGCCGGTACGGAGCTTGGCGACGAGGCACGCGATCCATCAGGGCACGCGCATCTGCGCGACCCTGAGTGCTTCGCCGATCTGCGCCGGATTCCGCTCCTTGACGAATCGCAGGTGGAGCAGGTGCGCTCCCGCTCGTCCAGGTCGGCGACGAGCGGGGTCAGGGGAGAGCTAGGGCGGCGGTGATGGTCTTGCCGTCGGGCTGTATGTCGACGGAGACGCGCGAGGCCAGGCGCTGGGTGATCATCCAGCCGAAGCCGCCGGGGCGTCCGGGGCTGGAGCGTACGAGGTGAGGCGGCGTCGTGCTGTGATCGCTCACCTGGATCAGCAAGGATCCGTCCTCGACAAGGGCTTGGAACCGGGTCGGCCCGCCGCCGTGCAGGATCGCGTTGGACGTCAACTCGCTGGCCACCAGCAGGGCATCCTCACGAAAACGCCTGGCCAGGCTCGAGGGCATGAATCGGCAGGCGGGTTCCATGACTGCCCTGACCTCGGCGCGTGCGTCGTGACAGGCGATCTCCTGAACCTCGGGCGCCGTGTGCGTGGTCACGAGGACCTCAGCCCCTCTCTGCATCATTCTGCGAACGTCAATCGGGAGTGAACTGTCGCGCTATCCCGTCTGCCCGACTCTCTGCATATGACACTTGTCGGCTCTCGTCCGCCCGATGGAGATGTCGAGCTTGCCCAGCGGCTCCTGCCGTTTGCCCTCGCGACCTGGCGGATCATGAACAGTGCAGCCACAGCGCCAGCACGACGACCGCGATTCACCACAGGGCCTTAAATGCAACGCCCGGCATGCCATGGAAATGATCAAGGATGCCGGCAAACATGAGTCGGCCGTACAAACTGGCTGAGGTGGGCCCCTGAGAGGGCCCACCCCCGCTTCTGCATGAGCGAACCCCGCGACGGAATTGGGTCCGGACCAGTAACTGGACCGATGTCGGCCAAGCCGTGGCCCCCGTGTCCAGAAGGCGGGTCAGCTGTCGCGGATGGTGGAGTCGAATGTCGTGTGCTGCCGCGCAGGCCCGGCGCCTGATGGGTCAGAGGAAGCGACGGATGGGCAAGACGACTGCTTCCTTGGCGCGCTGAAGGAGGGAGCGGCGCTTCCAGCGTCCGGGACTGATGAGCACGCTGTGTTCGAGATCCTCCACGAAATGACCGTCCAGCGTCGCCGTGAACTTCTGGTCCAGGACGGCGAGCATGACCTCTTCGTCGTGGTCGAGGGAGCGGCGGTTGAAGTTCGTCGATCCGACGAGGGCCATGGTTCTGTCGATGGTGACGACCTTGGTGTGCAGCATCGTCGGCTGGTACTGGAAGACCTTTACGCCGCAGGCGGTGAGGTCTTCGTAGTAGTGCTGGCCGGCCAGCTGGCAGACCCGCTTGTCGGTGTGCGGGCCCGGCAGCAGGATCTCGACCTCGACGCCGCGGCGTGCGGCGGCACACAGCAGCTCGATGAAGTACGCGTCAGGTGCGAAATAGGCCGTGGCAAGCCGTATTCGCTCCTCCGCCGATTCGATGGCCACGCGAAGCAGCGTCTGCATGTCCTGCCAGCCGAAACTGGCCGAGCCCCGCACCACCTGCACGACGGCGTCGCCGTGCGGGGCGTGGTGGATGAACCGGTCGCGGTCGTCGAAGAGCTCGTCGTGGCACTCGGCCCAGTTCTGGGCGAACGCGGCAGCCAGTCCGTCCACCGCGGGCCCGCGTACCTGCACGTGGGTGTCGCGCCACTCGCCGGGATTGCGCGCGTCGCCGCACCACTCTTCGGCGATCCCGACCCCGCCGGTGAACGCGGTCTCCTCATCGACGACGAGGACCTTGCGGTGACAGCGATGGTTTTGCTTCAGCGGTGAGAGGTAGAGCGGTTTGCGGAACCAGGCCACCTGCACGCCGGCCCGCTCCATCGCCTCCAGCTGGTCCTTCTCGATGAGCCGGCTGCCGAACCCGTCCAGCATGAGGCGCACCCGCACTCCCTCACGCGCCCGCTCGGCCAGTGTGTCGGCGAACTGCTGGGCGATCTCGCCCTTCCAGTACACGAACGTCATCATGTCCACGGTGTGCCGGGCAGACCGGATCCCCTGCAGCATCGCCCCGAAGATCTCATCCCCGTTGCGCAAGGGGACCAGCCCATTACCTTCGGTTGCCGCAACCCCTATGAGCCGTTCCAGTCGGCGTCTGGCACGCCGGGCCCGCTCCTCGAGAACTCCGCTTTCGTTCTCCTCCCGCGCCTCTGCCGAGGGGGAGGGGGACGGCCGGGTGGCTCCGACCGTCTCGGCGGTGTCCGCGAGGACGTCTTGCGTGTGGGTCATGAATGCTTCTCCGTGTAGTTCAGCGTATTGCTTCTGATCTTGAAGGGGCCCGAGAGCCTTCGCCGGCTCTCAGGGAGTGGTCATCCGCGTTCCCCAGCCCTTGCCCGACATGACATTGATGGGTGCCGTCGACGCTCGATCTCTGGCCGACGCTCTTGAGGAGCGTATGCCGCAGCTGCATGTGCTCTTCCACGGCTCCGACTGCCAGCCGGGCGCGGCGGTGGCGTGCACTGCTGTCGGCGTCCGGATATGTGCGGACCTACCGGTCAGGCATCAGCCTGCGAGCCGTAGGAAAAGTGCTGCTCCATATCCCGTCTCCGTCGCTGACAGTGCGGGCACGCCCCGCTGTTGTCCTCCCGCAATCTGGATCACCGCATGGATGTGACCGCCCAGCTGGCTGCCGAGTACCTCGCTGACGCGGCGCCGGTCACCGCGCCGACGCACGGGCGGCGACTGCCGGTGGTGACCGGTCTGCGCGGCGGGAGCCCCGTCCGCTCCCACGAGTCGGTGGACCTGGACGGCGTGCCCGGCCTCAGCGAGGCCCTGAGAGCGGCCGGCACCCGCGATCGCGGCACCCACGCACCGCCCCCACCGCCACGCCACTACGGGAACCCCGCATGACCACGATCCCACCCGTCCATCTGCGCTTGGAGCGTCGTGGCCAAGACGGAGCCCTCCACCGGCTCCACCGATGAATCCCTCCCTCGACAGCACGACAGAACCCCCGATGAGCAGCGGCGGGCAAGCGAGATCGGTCCGCTTCACCGGACCCGACGTCAGCACCTGAGGCCATCCCAGTGCCCCCGATATGGGGAGGGGAACCAGACATACCGATGGGGCGCACATGCCGGCGCCGGACTCCACTTCACGCAGCTTCACGGACCGAGGAGCCGCCCGCCCGGGGGGGTGAGGTATGGCAAGAGTTGTGTACCGCCTGGGGGCAAGGCTGCTTGGCCGGAGCGGAACCTCTGGACTTCCGGCTGACCAGCTGACTCCTACTTGCGTTGTTCCCACGTGGTTCGGGTGAGTTCGTACTCGACCTCCCCGTGCTCGGAGCCTTCGATCGCATCAGGCCAGTCCCCGGTGAAGTTCCGGGTGAACGACAGGCCCGCCTTCTCCATGACACGTCGGGATCCCGTATTGACCGTCATGGTGTTCGCGGTTACTCGCTTCACCCCGAGATCCGTGAAGCCCTCGCGGATGAGGGCCCGTGAACCCTCGGTGGCATACCCCCGGCCCCAGGCGGCCGTGTGCAGCCGGTAGCCGAGTTCCACCACGGCAGGACTGTGGTCGTCCATCGGGCGGAATTCGAACCAGCCCAGGAATGTCCCGGTGTTCTTTTCCTCCGCGGCCCAGTAGCCGCGGGTCCCGAAGCACGGGTAGTCGTGGAGGAGCCTGGGCAAGGTCTGTGCCCGGATCACCTCGCGGCTCGTGGGCCGGCCGCCGTTGATGAAGCGCATGACGTCCGGGTCGTTGTCCAACGCGAGCAGGTGGTCGACATCGGCCTCGGTGAACGCGCGCAGCACGAGCCGATCGGTCTTCAGGAAGATGTTCATGCCGCGATCTTCACCACCGGCAGCAGGGCCCCGCCACCGGATATTCGCAGCAGGCCGGTGAAGGGGAGCTGCTCATGCGGCTGGGGTTCGGGCCGTTCGACGCTGCCCAGGGGCAAGGCATGCGGACGGCCGTGGATCTGTCCGGCGTGACCTTCGCCGATTCCACCGCCCTGCACCTTCGCCGACAGTGTCGAGCAAGTGCACCCATGCTGATCACCCAACTTCGCGTAGGGGCCAAGCAGGGGCAAAAGGCTCCGTGCGGAGTGTGAGCCTGATCTCCCAGGGCACGTGGACGAAGCAATGAGCATCGACCGGGAAGTGCTGGCGGAAAGCCTTCATCTGGAAGCCGCACTGGCTGAGACGCATGTGGCTGCCGCAGGGGGGGGCGGTGGGGGCCGTACGCCCGGAACCACCGGCGCCCGGCCGCCGAGCGTGTCCCGGGCAGGCGGTGATGGCCGGCTGTTGGCGCGCGGCCCGGCCGCTCGTGTCTGTGTCACCTGCCACAAGGCCGGCAGAACAAGGACGTCACCGCCCTTGTTCTGCCGGCCTGATGCGGCCAGACCCGACCGGCGGCCCTGGGGTACCTACGATGAGGGGGTTGTCAGTGGACGCGTCACGTGGAGGGAGATGCGAGTGCTCTCGGTGCAGGTCACACAGAAGGCGGGCGGAGTGGTGATCGCGCTGTGGGGGGAACTCGACTTCGACAGCCTGGTGCAGCTGGAGGAGGCGGGCGGCCAAGAGCTGGCCAAGGAGTCGGGTGCGGGACCGGTCGTGATCGACTGCGCCCGCCTGACGCTCTGTGATTCCTCCGGTATCGGCACTCTGCTATGGCTTTTCCAGCAGTTGGCCGCAAAGGAGCGGGTGCTGCGGCTGGCGGCCGTGCCCGATTCGGTGGCCCGTCTGTTCTCGCTCACCGGGCTGGACCAGATCTTCCCCCCGTACGCCAGCGCCGAGCACGCTCTTGACGCGGGTACGGAGCACAGGGGCACGGCAGCAGCTGATGTTGAGGGCACGCAGCCCGACGAGAGGCAGATCATATGAAGCGCGTACCGGGGCAGTCTGCCGCTCAGCCTGCCGAGACGGCAGATACGCGCTCTGCTGCCGCTGTGGATACGGACGATGATCTGCGGGCGTTGTTCGGCCGGTCCGCTGTCGTTTTCGCTTCCCTGGCCGGGCCCGCGCACATGCTGGAGACGGCGAACGCAGCCTTCTTCACCAAGATGAGCACGATGGAGCGTGCCCGCACCGGTGTTCCAATGGGGCAGCTGATGCCCGAGCTCGTCCAGCAGGGCTTCATCACGGTCCTGGACCGCGTCTACCGCACCGGCAAGCCCCACATCGGCCAGGAGGCGCGCTTGCTGCTGGGCGCGGGAGCCGACATGCGGGAGGCGTTCTTCGAGTTCACCTGCGAGCCTCGCGTGGATGCCGGCGGCAACGTCATGGGGGTGCGGGTGATCGGGGTGGACACCACCCAGGTCAAGCAGGCCCAGCGGCTGACGGCCGAGCACCGGGTGCTGCTGGAGCAGATAGCCCGCCAGGCCCCCCTGCCGGACGTGCTGGAGGGCATGGCCCGCGCTATCGAGGAACTTGCCCCCGAAGAAGTGCTGGTCTCGGTCCTGCTGGCCGACGCCGAGGGCCGGCACCTCCACCACGGCGCGGCCCCCAGCCTGCCCGACTTCTACAACCAGGCCATCGACGGCATCGCCACCGGTGAGGGCGTGGGCTCGTGCGGCACGGCCGCACACCGCCGCGAGCCGGTCATCGTCACCGACATCGCCGTCGACAGATTCTGGGACGATTTCCGCGACCTCGCCGAGAAAGCAGGCGTGGCCGCCTGCTGGTCCACTCCCATCCTGGCCCGAGACGGCGCGCTGCTGGGCACCTTCGCGATGTACCACCGCGTCCCGCGCGCCCCCCAGGAAGCCGACCTGGCCCTGGCCCGGGTCTTCGCCGGCACCGCCGCCCTGGCCATCGAACGCCACCGGGCCGAACAGGCACGCCAGGCAGCCGAAGCCCGCGAGAAAGCCGCCCGCGGCGACCTCGCGTTCCTCCTCAACGCCAGCACCGCCCTGAGCAGCGACCTGGATGCCGCCCAAGCCCTCCAACGGCTGGCCGACTCCTGCGCCCCCGCGCTCGCCCCGCTGTGTGCCGTCGACATCATCGAGGGCGGACGCGTACAGCGCGTAGCCGCCTCCGCCGCCACCCAGCGCAAGCAGGAACTGCTCACCTCACACTGCCCGGTCTACGACGCCGCAGACGACGCGGTTGCCCGCGTCCTGGCATCGGGCATGAGCGAGGTCGGCCGCCGCACCCCCACCGGCCCCGGCCCCTGGCAGGACCTCGGCGTCACCGGCTACCTGTGCATCCCCCTCATGGACCGAGGCACCCCCTTCGGCGCCATGACCCTGCTGTCCACCGGCGGGCACGCCTTCGACGGCCGCACCGTCGCACTCGCCGAGGAACTCGCCCGCCGTGCCGCCTCTGCGGCGCGCAATGCCCGCCAGTACACCTACCGCGCCGCCCTCGCCCGGGACCTGCAAGCCGGTCTGCTCCTTCCCGGCCTGCCCGACGTACCAGGTGCCGACGTCGCCACGTACTACCATCCCGCCGGCGAGGGACTCGACATCGGCGGAGACTTCTACGACGTCTTCCCTCTCGAAGACGGCCGCTGGGCCTTCATGCTCGGTGACGTGTGCGGACGCGGCGCCATCGCCGCCACCACCACGGCCTTGGTCCGTCACACCGCCCGCGCTGTCGCCCCTCTCCTGCCCGGCCCCGCTGACGTCGTGAACGCGGTCAACAAGGCCCTGAGCAACCGGCCCGGAAGCCACGGAACCGGCTTCGTGACGCTCGTCTACGGACAGCTCACACCCACGCCCGCAGGCCTGGACATCGAAATGGTACGAGCCGGTCACGCCCCTCCGCTGCACCTCACCACCGAGCATGCCGTCCACGCCATCGAAGCCCCCGGCCTCCTGCTCGGCGTCGCCGAAGACCCCCTCGTCGCTGCTCACCAGCTGCACCTGAAACCTGGTGAGAGCCTGGTCCTCTACACCGACGGCATCACCGAAGCCCGCGGCCAGGACGACGAACAGTTCGGTGAACAACGCCTCACCGACGCGGTGACCGCCGCACCATCCCGCCCCACCGCACAGCACGTCATCGACACGGTCACCCGAGCCGTGCACGCCTTCACCGGCGGCCACGACGTCGATGACGACCAGGCCATCCTTGTCCTGACGGCCACTGGACCTCGCACCGACGCGACGCTCCCCGGATAGGACCGGATAGGACCGGATAGGAGCGGCCATTCGCCTCCGCCCCTCAGCGCGAGTCCTTGCCCTTGTCGGGTCATCAGATATGCGACTGGGGCCTGCGGAGATAATTCTCCGCAGGCCCCTGAGTCAGTCTGTGGCCGTGCAATCCATACGGCGAGTGCGCATGCCTGTCCGGTTGTTAGAAGTAGTGCCTGCGTCCACCGATCTTGCGTCCGGTCGCGCCGAGGACCCACAGAAGCGCTCCGACCACGACGAGCACCCCTCCGACCGTCGTCAGCAACGGGACTCCGACCAGCATCCCGATGAGGAGCAGGATGACACCAAGGATGATCATTATGATTCCGATCTTTCAAGTCTCTTCGTGCGCGCAGGCTTCTCCTGGTCTGGCCTGCGGCGCGCTTTCCGTCTGCTGACAGACCCGGCCGGGGTGAAGTCCTGGCAGCCGCTTGTTCGGCGGTTGTTTGACTCTGTCTCGCTGGCACCATGTGCCCCGTGCTCCACCGGACATGCACGAGAAAGTCATCGGCCCCACCCAGATGTGATGAGCTGAGCACTGAGCTGTCTCAATTCAACGGTTACGCCCTTTTTTGTTGCGATTCCATCTGCCCGCTGCCCCCGAATCCGGCTGAGGTGACGGAGATCGGTGATGTGACAGCGCGACGCTTTCTGCCGCTTGTCTCGGGTCCTCTTCGGAGCGAACCGTCACGAGCGACGCGGCCGCGATGGCGGTCCGCCGCGACGCCGCACCGGATCTGGGGCGGGGCAGCGCCACGCAGGCCGTGATCGTGGGCCCCACGCCACCGTCCACCTCCCGCGAGAGGTATGTGCGCCGTCCGCGTGCGTCGAGCTGCGACGTGGCGGTGAGCGGTGGCGTGGTGGTGAGCGGTGGCGACGCGGTGAGGGGATGGGATACCGATGGCCGGTCCGGCCGGCTCAGCGCCCTCGCCCCGGGTCGGGGTGGACCGGCTCGCGGATCCCGGCGCGGGCGGCTTCGAGCTGGGCGGCGAAGGCGATACCGAGGAACAGCGCCACGGCGGTCAGATTCGCCCACAGCAGCAGGGCTATGAAGGCTGTGAGCGGGCCGTAGATGGCGCCGAACGCCCCGCTCTTGCCCACATAGAGAGCCAGGAGCCAGGTGGCGGCGACCCACAGCGCGAGATGGACCGCCGAACCGAAAGCGAGCCAGGTGTAGCCGGGCTGTACGCGCCGCGGAGCCCGGCGCAGGATCACTGCCGACGCGATCCAGGACAGCAGGAGACCGGCAGGCATCTCCAGCGTGCCCCACCGGCCTATGCCGCCGTGATGGTCCCCGGCGGTGCGCGCGACCGCGTCACCCACCGCCGTACCGGCCACCATCACGACGAACCCCAGCACCATCGGCAGCCCGGCCGTGACGGACAGGACCAGCGCACGGCCGTACTTCGCGGGGCCGGGCCGGTCGCGCTCGATGCCGTAGATGCGGTTCGCTCCGCGCTCGACCTGTCCCATGGCCGAGGCCAGGTTCAAGACGGCGAAGGCCATCCCGAGCCAGAGCGCCACCGCACTCCACAGATCGCTGTCGGCGGTGCGCCGCGTGCCCTCGAACGCCTTCTCCACGACCTCGGAACTGGCACCCGGCACGATCCGGGCCAGCGTCAGTTCCACCACCCGGCCCACGGCCTCGGTGTGCACGCTGGTCGCCAGTCCCACGAGCACGACGGTGAAGGGGACCAGCCCGAGCACCATCTGAAAGGCGAGTGCGCGGGCGTTGGTGAAACCGTCCGCATAGCGGAACCGGCTGAAGGAATCCAGCAGCAGCCGCACACCCCCGTAGTGGCGCAGCGCGGTGAAGGCTTCGTCACCGGAGAGTTCTTCTCCCAACATGTCCCGGGTCTGCGGGACGTGGACGGCGGTTCCCACGGTGAGGCTGCTCCTCGGATAGGCACGGTCAGGGGTCAAGATTGTCTTTCTCCGCATGCCCTCTCAGCCATCGGCCACGCGATCCGGCCGCTCAGGGCGAAGCGGCGCCGCGGGGTGCGGCGGCCGGCGAAGGCGGCGGTGAGGGGGCTGTTCACCGAGCGCGGCAACGACCCGAGACAGCGCCTCGCCAGCCGCATGATCATGCTGATGGGCGGGTTGGCGGCAGGCGGCACCGGCTACCTCACCCGAGGGGCGCCGACCGTGGTCCAGGTCGTGGCGGTGGGCCTGGTCGCCGTCGTGGGGATCTTCGCGTGGGCGTACTTCGACCATCGCACGGAGCCCCGGGACGAGGGGTGACCACTGGATTCGGCTGCCGAGGGGGCGACATGCGACGCCTTGGTATGCCAGACGGCTCCGCAGCTCCCGCAGCGGACCCTACGACTAGGGCGACGGGTCCAACGGCAGCTGTTGAAGGCGGAGTAGGTGGCGTGCCGACATCGATGCTCCAGGTCGGGCGCGGTGGGCACGGTCATTGCAGGCGGTGCCCTGCTTGTTGGTTCTGCGTTGCGGAGGTCGAGACCCGGGGCGCTGGGCCCCGGGCCGGTGCAGTCACCCCCACGGCTTCGTCGGAGCGGCCGGTACTCAGCGTTATCGGATCAGGTCGCGACGCTTGGAGGTGGCCGTTGGCCTGTCTCCGCGTAACTCAAGAGTTGCGCCCACGACATTTCAGACGGCGAAGCCTTCGGGGATGCTTCTCGTGCCGTACTGATGACTTCCATGGCCTCGGCAAGGTGACCCGCCCGCTGTGCGGACACCACCTTGGCGCGCAGGTCGACGGGGGCGTTCTCCAGCGCGTACTGCCGCATCTGCACGGGCGCGTTGGGCATACTGCCCCACAGAACGCGGCAGTTTTCTATTTCCTTGCGGAGTTCCTTGATGTCTCTCGGTGGACCGCCGAACAGGCCCATCAGATTCCCCTCTCGTCTTCGCCGCAAGTGCGGCTGCCACGCCGAAACGGCTGCGTGGAGAAGCTACGAAGATCCGCGATCATCACCGGCGTGTGTTCCAGCGTGTGGTCGAGCCGCGCAGTGAAAGCTCGCACCGGGTACGTTCCGAGGCGTCCCAGCGGCGGAGCCGCCGACGGGACGTGCGGGGGAGTGGTAGCGGTCGGTCGGTCGGTGCCGGAGCCCCGTGCATGCGTCGCTCCCTCCGGAGCCTGGCGGGCCGCTGGGTCAGCCGGCCTGCAGACTGAAGGGCGGGTAGCTGTCCGTGAGCAGACCGACGTAGGCCTGTACACGGAGGTTGTAGCGGTAGACGCCCACGACGAAGTCGCGGATACCCAGGGGGTATTCGCCGGTGATGAGCACGGCGATGAAGCCCGCGGTCACGGCGGCCATCGCTGCAAAGCTCAGCAGGAAAAGCGCCAGGTAGTGCGGGACGGCGAGCAGCCATTTGACCAGGGGCTGCCACCGTGACATCCGTTCGGGGTAGGCGAACGTGACGAGGGTGTGCGGGTCAAGACCGTCGTCGCCGGAGGCGGACTGGAAGTCGAAGGGCGGGTAGTCGGCGCGCAGGAACAGCGCGTAACTCGTGGCGCGCCACTCGTAGCGGAAGGTCATGGCGATCGCGTCGAAGAGTGGGCGCGGGATGCGGCGGGTGAACAGCACGGTGAAGAAGGCGATGAAGGTCAGCACCGCGCGCAACATGCTGAGTGTGTAGGCGATCAGCAGTTGCGGGAGAGCGAGGAGCCACTGTACGAGCGGTCGCCAGCGGGCGATGCGAGGTGTGCTCTCGAGGCCGAGTTGAGTGGGGTAGGGAGTGACCAGTGTCATGGTGCCCTCCTTTGGACGGCACTGCACGGATGAGCGCGGCGACTGCGCGCCGCCGCACGCGTGACCCGCGGGCGACCTACCGCCCGGGAAGGGCCCTTCACTCTGCGCTGCTCGGACACGATGATCGAACCCTTACAACGTAAGCTTACTTTGTAAGTCGTACGCTACGCCGTAAGCACGTCAAGGCATAGGGCTGGGGCTGGAGGACGCCGATGAGCCACCCGGATCCCGCAGCCCGGCCGCCGCTGACCCGGGACCGGGTGTTGCGGACAGCCGTCGCCCTCGCCGACGCGAGCGGGATCGCTTCGCTCACCATGCGCAAGCTCGGTGTGGAACTCGGAGTCGAGGCCATGTCGTTGTACCGCCATGTGGCGAACAAGGTGGACCTGCTCGACGGCATGATCGACAGCGTTTTCGCCGAGATCGACCTGCCGGTCGACGAGACGGACTGGCGGACAGCCATGCGCCGCCGGGCCATCTCGGCCCGCACGGTCATGTCGCGCCATCCCTGGGCGACGGGCCTCATGGAGTCGCGGGCCACCCCCGGCCCCGCGACCTCGCGCCACCACGACGGAGTGATCGGAACGCTCCGACAGGCAGGCTTCTCGACCGAGTCGACCGCCCACGTGGTGTCCGTCCTGGACAGCTATATCTACGGGTTTTCGCTTCAGGAAACGACCTCGGAACACCTGCTTCAGCCGCACTACGACCGCGACAACGAATTCCTGTTCGGGCTCGATCTGATCCTCGACGGCCTCGAACGGGCCCGTCACGGATCCTGATCCCGTCCGAGCGGCAACTCCCGTCCCCCACGGGCGAGTTACACCAGGTCGCCCAGGTACGGACGGCAGCACGGTCGGACCACGGCGCCAGCAGACCAGGAGCTGATCATGGCTGCATGCTGGATCCGCCGTGCGATCGGTGATACGGGCTGCCGCAGCGGCTCCCCCTGCTCACCTGTCAGTTCGACACCCTGAACTATCCGCTCGCACCATCCGGGCTGCGCACCACCCTCGCCGCGTTCGGGCATGCCCAAGAACCGGGCGGTCATGCGGTCTGCGACATGGTCACCCGGTCGGGAGAGGGCAGCGGACAGCGGGCGGGCGGAGCGTGCATGCGGCGGGTGCGCGTCCTGGGCCGCGGGCCGCCCGGGACCCCGAACGAGATCCATGTGCAACGCGCCTGCACCTTGACCGAGATCAGGGCAGCCATCGCCGGGAGCGGATTGCAGCTGCTGGACGCGCACCGGGTGGGCGAGACGCGTCCGGATGCCGCGACCGCGTGTGTGAGCTTCTTGCCGCGGCGGCGGCCCTGACCGGTCGGCATAGTCAAGGGCATCAGGGCGTACAACGACTTCTACATCCCCTTCCTCTACATGCCGTCCGAGGGCATGGGGGGCCATCTCCATGGCGCTGTTCCGCCTCAAAGGGACCTTCGGAGCGCGCTGGGAAGCCGTATCCGCCGGGGTGATCCTCGTGGTCCTGCCGACCCTTCGAGCCGGCAGCCGGCAGCCGGCAGCCGACTGTCAGCGCCTCATGCGCCCTGGGCCACGTCCGGCGCCCCGCTCAGGAACGCGCGAGCCTTCGCGCGAGATAGGGCGCGGTTGCGCTGCGTTTGGCCTTGGCGACCTTGGCGGGGGAGCCGGTGGCGACCACCCGGCCGCCCTCGTCCCCGCCGCCCGGACCCAGGTCGATGACCCAGTCGGCGGTGGCGATGGTGTCCAGGTCGTGCTCGACGAGCACGACGGTGTTTCCGGCGTCGACGAGCCGGTGCAGCTGCCGCAGCAGCAGCGCGATGTCCGCCGGATGGAGCCCGGCGGTCGGCTCGTCGAGCAGGTAGAGCGCGTGGCCGCGGCGGGCCCGTTGCAGCTCGGTCGCCAGCTTGATGCGCTGGGCTTCGCCACCACTCAGTTCCGTAGCAGGCTGGCCCAGCCGCAGATACCCGAGCCCCACCTCCCGGAGCGTCTCAAGGCTCCGGAAGGCGGCCGGGACGTCGGCGAGGAAGCCGACGGCGTCGTCGACGGACATCGCCAGAACGTCCGCGATGTTCTTGCCGTGATAGGTCACCTCGAGCGTCTCTGCGTTGTACCGCGCGCCCCGGCAGTCCGGGCACGGCGCGTAGGTGCCGGGCAGGAACAGCAGCTCGACCGCGACGAACCCTTCGCCCTGGCAGGTCTCGCACCGCCCCTCGGGGACGTTGAAGGAGAATCGTCCCGCCGGGTAGCCGCGCGCCTTCGCCTCGTCGGTCGCCGCGTACAGCCTGCGCACCGCGTCGAACATGCCCGTGTACGTGGCCAGGTTGGAACGCGGTGTACGGCCGATGGGCCGCTGGTCGACCCGGACCAGCCGGTCGAACGATTCGAGCCCCGACGAGTCCCGCACTTCGACCTCGAGCTCCGCCCGGCCGGGCTCGTCGGGCCCCTCGGGCTCTTCGTGCGCCTGCCCGAGATGGCTGCGCACGACCTCGCCGAGCACCTGCGTGACCAGCGTCGACTTCCCGGATCCGGACACCCCGGTCACCGCCGTCAGGACGCAGAGCGGTACGTCGAGGGACACCTCGCGCAGGTTGTTGCGGGACACGCCACGCAGGTGCAGCCATCCCTGCGGCTTCCGGGGGCGGTGGCTGAGCGGCTGGGCGCGCCCGAACAGGTAGCTGCTGGTGGCTGACTCCTCGACCTGTTCCAGGCCGGGGACCGGGCCGGAGTACAGCACCCGGCCGCCGCCCTCGCCCGCACCGGGGCCGATGTCGACCACCCAGTCCGCCCGCCGCACCACGTCCATGTCGTGCTCCACCACGAAGAGCGAATTGCCCGCCTCCTTGAGGCGGTCCAGCACGTCCAGCAGCGGTTCCGCGTCAGCGGGGTGCAGGCCGGCGGAGGGCTCGTCGAGTACGTAGACGACACCGAACAACCCCGAGCGCAGCTGGGTCGCGATCCGCAGGCGCTGGGCCTCGCCGGGCGACAGCGTCGTCGAGCGGCGCCCGAGACCGAGGTATCCCAGGCCGAGGTCGAGCAGCACCTCGATGCGCGCGACCACGTCCGTGCAGATCCGGACCGCGACCTCGGTCGTCTCCCCGGACAGCGCGGTGGAGGTGGCGGCCGCCGCCCCGGACAGCTCGGCAAAGGGCCGCAGCAGCGCGACGACCTCGGTGAGCGGCATCGCATTGAGCTCGGCGATGGAGCGGTGGGCGAAGGTGACCTCCAAGGCCTCCGGCCGCAGGCCGCTGCCGTGGCACAGCGGGCAGGGCACGCTGCGGACGTATCGCATCGCCCGGTCGCGCATCCGTTCGCTCTTGGAGTCGGCGAGGACATGCATGACGTGTGCGCGGGCGCTCCAGAACTTGCCGTAGTAGCCGTAGTCGACGCGGCCGGGCTCCGGCTCGATGAGGACGGACGGCTGCTCGTCGGTGTAGAGCAGCCAGTCCCGGTCCTTCTTCTTGAGCCTGCGCCACGGCCTGTCGATGTCGATACCCAGATTGCTCACGATGCTGCGCAGGTTGGCGCCCTGCCAGGCGCCGGGCCAGGCCGCGATCGCACCGTCGCGGATGCTCAGCGACGTGTCCGGGACGAGCAGGTCCTCGGTGACGTCGTGCACGACACCCAGCCCATGGCATCGTGGGCAGGCGCCGGCCGCGGTGTTCGGTGAGAACGCCTCGGCCTCCAGCCGGGTGGCGCCGGCCGGGTAGGTGCCGGCGCGCGAGTAGAGCATCCGCAGCAGGTTGGACAGTGTCGTGAGGGTGCCGACGGTCGACCGCGAGCTGGCCGTCCCGCGCCGCTGCTGCAGCGCCACCGCCGGTGGTAGCCCGGTGATCTCCTCCACATGCGGTGCGCCGACCTGCTGGAGCAGTCGGCGGGCGTACGGCGCGACGGACTCGAAATACCGGCGCTGGGCCTCGGCGTAGAGCGTGCCGAAGGCGAGCGAGGACTTGCCCGAACCGGAGACTCCGGTGAAGGCGACCATCGCGTTGCGAGGGACGTCGACATCGACATTCCTCAGGTTGTTCTCGCCGGCGCCCCGGACGTGTACGAAGGGGTCGGTCGCGTCGTTCTTCACGGCTCGTCGTTACCCTGCCCGGCCACGCCGGTCCCAGGAGTTACCGCATTTGCCACGGATGATCACTCCGTGGGGACGGGTCCTGGACGCGAACCCCTCGCGCGGCGCGGGCGCCGACGTGTAACGCAGCCGACGAGAACCTGCCACGCAGGAACCGGAATGGCGAGCCGTCGGCTACCTGGGCACACTGCGCTGCGCGGGCGTCTTTGTCTGGTGCGCAAGCTGATCCGAGAGACAGGACTTAATGGTGCTGGCGGTGCTGGTGGCCCCCCCTTTTTCTCGGCGTCTGCTCCGGCGGTGGCAGGCGGTGATCTTGCCGGCTGGTGTGCTCCGCTCCTGCTGGCTGGTGGAGGCCCCGGTCGGGCCTGGCCCGGAGGCGTTTTCGGGTGGGCTCCCTATTTGGTGTGCGGTTGGGGGTGTGGGGTGGTGGGGTGTGTGTCTTCCTCGCACAAGTATCTTTGTCGGTGATTTACGTCACTTTCGGGGGGTCTTGGTGTCGGGGTGGTGGGCGTGTCACTATTCCTGCACGACGTCCCTGCCCAAAGCCGGTTGTGCGGC